>NZ_VSEY01000016.1 GCF_008086045.1 Nonomuraea sp. PA05
TCTACGGGTGTGAGCCCGGCACCTGGGCTTTGCATGTGCCTCCGCCGTCGTACGTGGCAAGAGCGGCCTTCCTGAGGCGCCGACATCACACCCGGCTCTCGGACGGCCTTGAGGCGCTGACTTCCTGAGACCGTCCGCTACGGTGCCTTGGTGAGCTTGCCCGCAGACAGCCACGTACACAGCGAGTGGTCCTGGGACGCCCCGAAAGGCTCGATGGAGCGCTCGTGCGCGCGCGCGATGGCCTTCGGCTTACCGGCGATCGCCTTCACAGAGCACGTTGACCACACGGTCTGGACGGTCGCTCTCGATGCCCTCGACCCGGACGACCATCTGGCGACCTTGAGCACGCCGGACGGGCAACTGACGCCTCCGGCTTTCGACGCGCCCGGGTATCTGGAGGCGATCGAAAGGTGCCGTGAACGGTTTCCGGGTCTCCGGATCCTGAGCGGCCTCGAAGTGGGAGAACCTCATTGGCACGCTCGGGCCGTCACGGACGTGCTCGGCACAGGGCGGTTCGATCGCGTGCTCGGCTCGCTGCACTGCCTCCCGACCGGGGACGGGGCGTTCTCGGAGCCGCCGGGCCTCTATGGGCGCCGGGCTGCAGCCGAGGTCGTCCGGGCGTATCTGGCTGAGGTTCCCAGGCTCGTCACTGGAAGCGACGTGTTCTCTGTGCTCGCTCACATCGACTACCCGATCCGTTACTGGCCACATCGAGAGGCCGGTCCGTTCGATCTGTTGGCGTTCGAAGAGGAGTTCCGGCACGCGCTGCGGGTGACGGCCCGGTCAGGAAGGGCGCTTGAGATCAACACCCGCGTGCCGATGGGCTCTACTCTGCTGAAGTGGTGGCGTGCGGAAGGAGGGCAGGCGGTGACGTTCGGCAGCGACGCGCATGACCCGTCCCTCGTCGCCCATGGGTTCCGGGAAGCGGCGGACATGGCGGAGGCGCACGGATTCCGCCCCGGGCAGGAGCCGTACGACTTCTGGGCCCGGGTGGGCTGACACCGAGTGAACGCGGAGGTCTCATGCTGGGGAAGCTCAGAAAGACAGGCGGTCACCAACCTCTGGAACGCCTTCTGACGACTCGTGCCAGGCGGGCCCTGGACCTGGCCGCACAAGAGGCAGCCGCTCAGGGCCATGACCGGGTCACCGGTGATCACTTGCTGGCGGGCCTGGCGCGCCTGGACGAGGGCGTGGCCGTCATCACACTCAACAGTCTCGGCGTCGTCCTCACGTCGGGCTCCAGCGCAGATCTCGGACGCCTCACAGCGCTGGCCCGGCAGGAGGCGGCCGAGCTCGGCCACCGGTATGTCGGCACCGAGCATCTGCTGCTCGGCCTCCTCCGCGAGAACGAGGCGGCGATCCCGGGCATTGGCCTGCAGCAGGCACGCGAGCAGATCGTCAAGATCCTGCACGGCCACCACCTCTGAGACGGGCCTCACAGCCGAACCGCTCGTCCCAGACCTCGCAGGTCGAAGGGCTGCGGCGAGATGCTCCAGTCCGTGACCTGGCCGGTCTCGGCATCGATGAGGATCATCATGTACGTGCCGCGCAACGGCGCCTCCGCATGCCGTACATGTCGTTGGAAGTTCCCCTCCATCTGGATCAGGTGGACACTCGCGTCCCCCGCAGGACGTGAAGGCGTGGTCGCCTGCCGGGCCGAGGCGATGTAGTGGATGTTCTGCAGATCCTGCTCCTCACCTGCGCCGGCCAGGCTCCGCGCGATGGCTGACATCTCGGCCTTTGCTGGGCGCTCGGTGCCCGGGGAGGCGCGGCTGGTCGTGATTCAGATGTGCCGGCTCGGGCCGGAGGCGTACTTCCGGCGGCCCCGGACCTGGCTGGCGCTGTCCGACGAAGGACTCACGTCCTTCGTCGGACAGCGCCAGCCAGGACTGCATGTAGGCGAGCCTACCCAGAGGACCGAACGGCCATTCGAGTCGGGCCGCCGTGATCCCTACTTGCGTTGCCCGACCGCCAACGCGAGAGCAGCGATCATGAAGCCGATCCCCACCATCGCCATCGCCACCGCGCTAGCGCCGCTCTCCATCGACCGGACCCCGCCGGCCATCACCTCTACCCCCGTGTGAAGGAGCACGGCGGTACCTGCAGCTACGAACACGATTCGCCCGATCATCATGGCGATGATCTTAAAGGCGGGGAGTCGGGCGGCCCTTCCCGAGCGAAGCTCGCCGCCTGCGTACCCGCTGGACGACGATCAGCACAACCAGGGCGACGATCGTCACGGGCAGCACGTCTATGTACTCCGACCAGACCGCAAGGCCGACGTGCACCAGCGCCACGAACCCAAGCGCAAGAACGAGCGTCTTCGACATGGTGGCGATCTTAGGAGGCGAGCAGATCGAAGTGGAACCCGACGACAAACGCCACCAGGGCGATAAGTCGCACGACCGCACCGAATCGGGGGTGCCTCAAGGACCTCTCCGTCATCCGTACAAGTCGCGGTCCCACCGAGCATGGCCATACCGATCACGGTCAGGAGAATCGCCTGAATCTTCTTACCGACTACCGGCAAATGGTCGGCGAACCTTCTGATCCCGTCGGTACCGACAATGTCCAGCACGACGACCAGGCCGCTCGCGAAGGCTGCGATCTTCCCACCCCGTCCCCACCAGATCATCGGCACACCAAACAGGTCGTTCCCCAGGGTGGACCCGCCGTCCAGCCACATGCCCCACGCCTCGAAGTAGCTGATGTCCGCCACCACCGGAGCGTAGGACCGGCACCACGAGCCGCCCAGATGGCGGCAAGGAGAGGATGCCGAGCGGGCCGGGAAGCCCAAGCGAAGGCACTGCACGACTTGTGAGAGGACATGCGGTGCCTGCCCGCCCGGAGGTCAACGGCGTCAGATAATGCACAGCCGAGCAGCCGACGCCCCGTGCTCGCGCAGGCACCCCAATCCGTCCACCAGCAGAGCCCGCCCCACACCCGAACGTCTCGACTCCGCCCGGCCGCTCAACTCCTCGACCTCACCCAGCGTGCGGTCCTCCCGGCGAAGTGAACACAGGGCCACCCCCACCATGTGGTCACCATCCCAGGCGGCCCGCCAGCAGGTCGGGTCGGCCGTCGCGAGAAAGCTGTCGAACGTCCACTTCTGCGTGAACGCGACGTTCGCGTACGAGTCGACCACCGGCTTCCATGCATCCCGATAACCGGCGGGCTCGACGGCGCCGATGCGGATCCCGGACGGCAACTGCCCAGCACCCGGGAGCGAGCGCAGATCGGGCAATTCCAGTTCGACGAGGCTGAAGACCCGCTGGTACCCGGCGTCGAGCAGCAACTCCGTCGCGTCACGCTCCCCGGCCGTGGCGTTCGCGCCGAACACGGCTGTGCGCGCAGTCCTGCTCACCTACGAGCGAGCGGATGCGGCCTTCCGCCCAGTCGAGCATCGCAGACCCGACGCCCCGGCCGCGGTGCCCGGGCAGCAGATGCCCGCGGTGCAGGTGCACCCAGGTGCCGTCGCGTTCCTCCCACCACCTGACCGTCACGTAGCCGACGACGCCACCGTCGCGCTCCACCACGACCTGGTTCTCGGGCGAATCGTGCAGGGACTGCCCGATCTCAGCGGAGGCAGGGATGCCCTCCAGAATCGACCGGGCATTGATCCGATCCCGCTCGGCACAGCCGAGCCGTACCGCCGCCATCGCATCATGGTCTTCGTGACCTCGATAAGGACGGAGCACGTAGCCGGCGGGGAATGGCAAGGAGGGGCGGTCGGTGTCGTTCACGCTCACGCCAAGGTCGAAGGACAATGACTCCTCGGGAGGTAGTCATGCACCCTCCACCAACACCTCCACCGCGCCGTCCCGGCCCGGTACTGAGATCCGGAAGCACGCCTCCGGCGCCGGACGGCATCCGCATCCGCGAGACCCGACCAGCCGCTCCTCCCCCAGCGCCGAGCGCCCAGCAGTTGGCCGACATGACGGCCATCGCACGTCAGTTGGCCGAGGCACACCAGGAGCAGGATCCCAGGAACCTTCGCTACATCGTCTCGACCCGGCAGGCGGCGCTCGCGGCGACTACCCCTTCGCGTCCTGTGGGTGACGCGAGTGTCTATGTGATCCAGATGGAGGGAAGCTTCGAGAGACGGCTCCGGCATCGGGAGGAGCCACTGCGCGGCCGCTTCATGATGATCCTGGTCGATGCCGAGACGGGGCAGGTCACGGATTGGAGCATCTCGGCGCAGCCTTTCGACCTGTCGGAACTGGGCCAAGCGCTTCCGCTGTGAGACCGAGGCTGTACGGGTTTCACACCCGTAGAACGGTGACCTGGCGTCCGGTGGGCGTGGTGGCCTGTTCGAAGGCGCCGCGTTTCTGCCAGGGTGGGGCCTCGGGGCGGCGGTCGAAGATCACCAGGACGCCGGTGGTGAGGGTGAGCCGGTCGAGGTAGCGGTCGAGCTGGGCGAGCCCGTCGGGCTCAGGGTCGTTCTCGCCTGCCCGCCACACCTTCAGCTCCATGGCCTCGCGCTGCATCAAACGCTCGCCGTCGCATCCGGAGTAGGGCCAGCGAACCAGCACGTCCAGGCGTTTGGTGCCGGCCGCGTACTCACGGTCGAGGTAGCCACCGCCGTTGACCAGGCGGTGCAGGAAGGCCATCAGGATGATCTGGCAGGCGGCCTCGTGGTAGCCCTCCTGCCGGATGAGGACCTCGCCGTGCTCCCGCCAGAACACCACGAACTCTCGCAACAGGCGGGGCAGGTCGAAACGGCCGTCCGGGAGCACGAAGCTGTGCGGGTCGGCCATCACGAGCCGCTCCGCGCGAGCGCCGAGGACCCGTAGCAGGACCTCTCGATAGATCGGGTTGGCGATCTCCAATCTCGTGGTATCCGAGATGAGGCCCAGATCGTGGACGTAGGAGACGTCGTCGTCGATGCTGTCGTCCGTGTCCGGCACCGTGCCGGCCAGGATCGGCTCGATCACCCGCATGACCCGGGGCTCGTGCAGCCGGGCCGTCAGGGCGTCCAAGTGGGTGGCGCGCGCCCGGATCAATTGCTCCTTGGCCTCTTCCACCTGCCCTGCGGTGATGGTCTCGGCCGTCCCACGCTTGAGGATGACCTCGAAAGCGAGGGCGTTGACCAACCATGGCTGGCCCTGGGTCAGCTCGAAGACCCGGTCCACAGCGTCCTTGGTGAACTCCTGACCGGTCGCCTGAGTGTGCTGGTCGTAAAGTTCGGCGATCTGGTCGGCGGCGAAGTCGCCCAGACGCAGCGACTGGGTGATGATGTTGAATGGGCTGGTCGCATTCGACGAGGTCGATACACCGCCCGAGGCGACCTTGTAGTCACGCAGGTCACGCAACCCGCACAGCACCACGGACGCAGGGAACGGATGGCCCTCCGGCCGCGCGTTGTGACCGTCACGAAGCTGGCTGAGGATGCTGACCAGGCTGTTGCCCTGCAGGGCGTCGACTTCGTCGAGGAACAGCACCACCTGGCGCGGACAGCGGCGGCACCATGCGCTCAGCGCGGAACCGAACCGGCTGCCCGACGGGGCCTCCGGCCAGGAAGCCGGCGGCAGCAGCTTCTTCGGCCATCCCGACCGTTCCGCAGCCTCGCGGAGGGACTTCAGAAGAAGTGACTCCGCTACGGCATAGTCGTCACCGGCCGCTTTGGCCCGCTCGCAGGAGAACATCAGGGCGGCGAAGTCACCCTCGGCGGTCAGCTCGGAGGCCAGAGTACGCAGCGTGGTCGTCTTGCCGGTCTGCCGGGGCGCGTGCAGCACGAAGTAGCGATCCATCTCGATCAGCGCCCGCGCCTCTGGGAGCCGTGGCACGGGAGGCAGCATGTAGTGGCGTCGCGGATCGCAAGGGCCTGCGGTATTGAACGACATCGCCGGGGGTTTCCGCACGATCACAGCTTGTCACACCTATGAGCCGTGCACCCGGTGCAGCGGAAAGGCGCCGAGGCTCCCGAAACAGCTGAGCCCATTCGTCCAGGCGCTGCTGACGGTCGCCCACCCCAGCATGCGGTCTCCGCCCGGCCATTCAGCAGGACGGCGGCTGCGGGCCGACCCGCAGCTCAGCAAGGGTGGTCACCGAACGTGCCCATCGAGCAGGGCCGCCCAGAGAGTCCAAGCGTCGTTGATCGACATGACGCTTGTCTCGTGTATCTGATATCCGCCGGCGAGCTGCACCGTACGGCGGAGGAGCCCTCTGCTGCCGCTGGAGCACAGCTCGTACACCGTGGCCCGGCAGTGGCACGTCCACGCGAGCGGACGTAGTCGCTCAAGCGCACCGCTCGGATGCAGCCACTCCAACCGCACGTGCTCTGCCCGGAGTGTAGGGACGTGTTGGCTCACGCACCGGCCGAGCGCGAGGGCACGAAGCTCTGAAGGCGTCATGGCGGCACCGTAAGCTCCCGAAACCATGGCAGGCGATGGATGGCCTGCCATGGCGCGCTATCCATCGCCTCGGCGGAGCACGCCGCCCTAGGGTTGCTGCGGTGGTGGAGTTGCAGGTGAATCAGGCCCGGTGGCGGCGAGTTCACGCGATCATCGCCGAGCGCATTCGCAAGGGTGAGTACAGGACGGGGGAACGCATCCCGTCCTTGCTCGACCTCATCGAGGAGTTCGGGATCGCCAACGTCACCGGGCAGAAGGTCATGCGGGCCCTTCGCGCCGACGGGCTGATCCGTACAGAGCCGGGCATGGGTAGCTTCGTCACTACCCCCGAAGAACGCAAAGAAATAGAGGAAGAGCAGGCGAAGCGCTCGAAGCCCGAGTGATTTCTCGGCCCAGCTCCAAGGGCAAACGACTTCGGGCCGTCCCCGGGGCAACCAACTCCGCGCACCCCAACGGTCAGGGTGGGCATTCGACGGCCCACCACCTACACGGGTAAGGGGTGGGCCGGGTCGCCGAAGGCGTGGGGTGCGCCGCGAGGCGCCAAATCAAAAACAGCCTGATGCCCGCCAGGGCGAAGCCCTTTGTGCGGGGCGGGCGTCAGACGGGCAACGGGTGGGTGAGCCTGGCTACTTGGCGTTGGCCTTGAGGTAGTCGCTGTTCATCTGGGCAATGGTGTCCAGCGGAATCCCCTTCGGGCAAACCGCCGTACATTCGCCAGTGTTGGTGCAGCCACCGAAGCCCTCAGCGTCCATCTGGTCCACCATCGCCTTGGCCCGGGTCAGCCGCTCAGGCTGCCCCTGCGGCAACAAGCTGAGGTGGGTGATCTTGGCAGCGGTGAAGAGGGACGCGGACCCGTTCGGGCAGGCGGCCACACAAGCCCCACACCCGATACAGGTAGCCGCGTCAAAGGCGGAGTCCGCAGCCTCCTTCCGCACAGGAACGCTGTGCGCGTCCGGCGCGGATCCGGCCGGCACGGACACGAAGCCCCCCGCCTGGATGATGCGGTCGAACGCGCTCCGGTCCACCACCAGGTCCTTGACCACCGGGAACGGCGCCGCACGCCAAGGCTCGATGGTGATCTCGGCGCCGTCCTCGAAGTGCCGCATGTGGAGCTGGCAGGTCGTGGTGGCGCGCTGTTCGCCGTGGGCGACACCGTTGATGACCATGCCGCACATGCCGCAGATGCCTTCGCGGCAGTCGTGGTCGAAGGCGATCGGGTCGTCGCCCTCCAGGATCAGCTTCTCGTTGAGGACGTCCAGCATCTCCAGGAACGACATGTCCGGAGAGACTTCCTCAACCTTGTACGTCACCATGCGGCCCTTGTCCGAGGGTCCGCTCTGACGCCATACGCGCAGGGTCAGATTCACTTGTAGCTCCGCTGGGTCATCTTGACGTACTCGTACTCGAGCTCTTCCTTGTGCAGCACCGGCCCCTCAGGGGAGTGCTCCCACGCCGACACGTGCGCGAAGTGCTCGTCGTCGCGCAGGGCCTCACCGTCGGCGTCCTGGGACTCGGCCCGGAAGTGGCCGCCGCAGGACTCCGTACGGACGAGGGCGTCCAGGCACATCAGCTCGGCCAGGTCGAAGAAGTCGGCCACCCGGCCGGCCTTCTCCAGCACCTGGTTGAGCTCTTCGGCGGTGCCGGACACCTTCACGTTCTGCCAGAACTCCTCGCGCAGCTCGGGGATGCGCTCCAGGGCCTTGCGCAGCGACTCCTCGGTGCGCTCCATGCCGCAGTAGTCCCACATGAGCTTGCCCAGCTCGCGGTGGAAGGAGTCGGGGGTGCGGGTGCCGTTGACGGCGAGCAGCCGGTCGATCTTGGTGCGGACCTTGATCTCGGCCTCGGCCACGGCCTCTTCGTCCACGTCCCCGTAGGGGCCGTTGGCGAGGTAGTCGCCGATGGTGGTCGGAAGCACGAAATATCCGTCGGCGAGGCCCTGCATCAGCGCGGACGCGCCGAGGCGGTTGGCGCCGTGGTCGGAGAAGTTGGCCTCGCCGATGACGAACAGGCCGGGGATCGTGGACTGCAGGTCGTAGTCCACCCACAGGCCGCCCATCGTGTAGTGCACGGCGGGGTAGATGCGCATCGGCACGTCGTACGGGTTCTCGCCGGTGATGCGCTCGTACATCTCGAAGAGGTTGCCGTACTTCTTCTCGACGGCGTCGCGGCCGAGGCGGTTGATCGCGTCCCGGAAGTCCAGGTAGACGCCGAGCCCGCCGGGGCCGACGCCGCGGCCCTCGTCGCAGACGTTCTTGGCGGCGCGGGAGGCGATGTCGCGCGGCACCAGGTTGCCGAAGCTCGGGTAGATGCGCTCCAGGTAGTAGTCGCGCTCTTCCTCGGGGATGTCGCCGGGGGCGCGCTCGTCGTTCTTGCGCAGCGGCACCCAGACGCGGCCGTCGTTGCGCAGCGACTCCGACATCAGCGTCAGCTTCGACTGGTACTCGCCGGACACCGGGATGCAGGTCGGGTGGATCTGCGTGTAGCAGGGGTTGGCGAAGTACGCGCCGCGCTCGTGCGCCCGCCAGATGGCGGTGGTGTTGCAGCCCTTGGCGTTGGTGGACAGGAAGAACACGTTCCCGTAGCCGCCGGTGGCGAGCACGACGGCGTCGGCCAGGTGGCGCTCGATCTCGCCGGTGACCATGTCGCGGACGATGACGCCACGGGCCCGCCCGTCGGAGATGATCAGGTCGAGCATCTCGTGCCGGGTGTGCATCTCGACGGTCCCGGCCGCGACCTGCCGCTCCAGCGCCTGGTACGCGCCGAGCAGGAGCTGCTGCCCCGTCTGGCCACGGGCGTAGAACGTACGGGAGACCTGGGCGCCGCCGAAGGAGCGGGTGTCGAGCAGGCCGCCGTACTCGCGCGCGAACGGCACGCCCTGGGCCACGGCCTGGTCGATGATGTTCACCGACACCTGGGCGAGGCGGTAGACGTTCGACTCGCGGGCGCGGAAGTCGCCGCCCTTCACCGTGTCGTAGAAGAGGCGGTAGATGGAGTCGCCGTCACCGCGGTAGTTCTTGGCGGCGTTGATGCCGCCCTGCGCGGCGATGGAGTGGGCGCGGCGCGGGGAGTCCTGGTAGCAGAAGGACTTGACGTTGTAGCCCAGCTCGCCCAGGGTCGCCGCGGCCGAGCCGCCCGCCAGGCCGGTGCCGACGACGATCACGTTGAGCTTGCGCTTGTTGGCCGGGTTGACCAGCTTGGCGCCGAACTTGCGCTTCTCCCAGCGCTCCTCGATCGGGCCCTCGGGAGCCTTGGTGTCCCTGATCTCGGGGCCTTCGGTGTACTTCACTTGACAACTCCGAACGTGATCGCGAGGGGCGGGACCAGGAAGCCGATCACCAGGACGACGGAGAGCAGCCCGGCGGTGGCGCGCAGCGCCTTGTTGCGGTCCTTGTTGGCCCAGCCGAGGGTCTGGAAGGCGCTCCAGACGCCGTGGCGCAGGTGCAGGCCGACCATGGCGACGGCCACGACGTAGATGAGCGTGACCCACCAGCGGGACGGGTCGAAGCCGGCGATCATCCGGTCGGCGGGCGTGGAGTCGAAGCCCTTGGGGTTGACGACGCCGAAGGTCAGGTCGAGCAGGTGCCAGACCACGAAGAGCACGATCGTCACGCCGCCCCAGCGCATGATGTGCGTGGCGTAGCCGTTCGCCTGCGACTTCTTGGCCACGTACTTGACGGGCCTGGCCTTGCCCGCGCGGCGGGACAGCGAGATCGCGGCCCACATGTGCAGGACGACCGCGACGACGAGGCCGATCTCTAGAAGCGTCAGGACCGTGCGGTACGGCGCGAACGGCTCCAGCAGCGTGCGCAGCCAGTGGGCGTAGTCGTTGAACGACTCACGACCGAAGAAGATCTTCAGGTTGCCCAGCATATGGAGCACGAGGAAGCTCACCATCACGGCGCCCGTGACGGCCATGACGACTTTCTTGCCGTTGGACGAGCTGAGGAACCCGCCCGGCTTCTTCGGCGTTGGAGTCCTCTTGGAAGCAGGGGTGTTAACAGGCGCGGTGGCGGAGCCGCGCTCTATCGTGGCAGTCACGTTTAAACGCTAGGTATCCAGCGATGATCCGTCCAAGTCATGATGGGCTTGGTTTCGATAGCCCAAGGCTATGATGTGGGTAGGCGCGGCTTTTACAGGCCGCTTACGCCGCGCCGGTGCGAGGAATATCACATGCAGTTTCAGCAGCTCGCGTACTTCGTGGCCGTTGCGGAGACCCGGCACTTCACCCAGGCGGCCGAGCGCATGCGAGTCGCCCAGCCGTCGCTCAGCAAGCAGATCAAGGCGCTGGAGGACGATCTCGGCGCCCGGCTGTTCTCCCGGGCGCGCGGCAACGTCACGCTGACGGCCGCCGGCGAGGCGCTGCTGCCGCTGGCCCGCCGCATCCTGGCCGACGCCGACACCGCCAGGCAGGAGGTGGCCCAGCTCGCCGGGCTGCGCCGGGGCCGGGTGCGCCTGGGCGCCACGCCGTCGCTCTGCGCGGGGCTGCTGGCCGACGCGCTGGCCCGCTTCCACCGCGCGTACCCGGGCATCGAGCTGCTGGTCGAGGAGGGCGGCTCGCGCGACCTGATCAGGGCGCTGGCCAGGGGGCAGCTCGACCTGTCGCTGATCATCATGCCGCTGCAGAGCGACGATCCCGCGCTGGTGACCGAGGAGATCCTGCGCGAGAACCTGGTGGTCGTCTCGCCGTCGCACGAGCAGGTCAAGGGCCCGTACCTGCACATCGAGGACCTGCGCGGCAGGCCGATGGTGATGTTCAGGCGCGGCTACGACCTGCGGGAGGCCACGCTGACGGCGTGCCGGCAGGCCGGGTTCGAGCCGCGGTTCGCGGTGCAGGGCGGGGAGATGGACGCGGTGCTGCGGTTCGTGGAGGCGGGGCTGGGGGTGGCGGTGGTGCCGTCGATGGTGCTCGACGGCAGGCCGGGCCTGCTGGGCACGCCGCTGGCGCCGCCGGGGCTGAGCCGTACGATCGCGCTGGCCCACCGCAAGGACGTCGAGCCGACGAGGGCCGCGCAGGCGTTCAGGGAGACGCTGCTGGCGTTCGTCGTCGAAGCCGGTCACGAAGGCACGCTTCCACAAGGGGTGGCGCTCATCGCAGAATGAGCAACAAGAAGCACGACTCCCACTGAGAGGCGTTTTGACGGCAAATCTCACGGAGACGCTGACGCTGCTCCTCATCGAGGACGACGACGGAGACGCCTTCCTCGTCGAGGAGCTGCTGAAGCAGGCCATGGCGCCGCCCCGGATCTTCCGGGCGCGGAGCCTGAGCGAGGCCAGGACGAAGCTGACCTCCCAGATCCAATGCGTGCTCGTCGATCTCTCCCTACCGGACGCCAGCCGCCTGGAGGCGCTGGACGAGGTGCTGGCGGTCGCCTCGCCGCACACCGCCGTGCTGGTGCTCACCGGGCTCAGGGACGTGCACGTCGGCGTCTCGGCCGTCCAGTCGGGCGCGCAGGACTACCTGGTCAAGGGCGATGTGGACGCGCGGCTGCTGGCCCGCTCCATCAGGTACGCGATGGAACGCAAACGCGCCGACCTGGCGCAGCTCAAGCTCGTCCAGGCGGAGCTGACAGCCAAGGAGAACACCCGGCTGGAGGGCGCCCTGCTGCCCGATCCACTGCTGCGTACCACCGCGATCGAGCACATGACCCGCTACCTGCCGGGCAGCGGCGGCACGCTGGCCGGCGACTTCTTCGACACCGTGCAGACGCCGGACGGCTCGGTGCACGTCGTGGTCGGCGACGTGTGCGGGCACGGCCCCGACGAGGCCGCGCTGGGGGTGGCGCTGCGCATCGCCTGGCGCACGCTGGTGCTGGCCGGACAGACGGGCGACACGCTGCTGCGTACCCTCGACACGCTGTTGCGGGCGGAGCGCAAGGCGCCCGAGATCTTCACGACCCTGTGCACGGCCACGATCAGCCCCGACCTGTGCTCGGCCAGGATGCGGGTGGTCGGCCACCCGCCCCCCGTGCTGGTGCGCGACGGCGCGGTCGAGGTGTTGCAGGGCACGCCGTCGGGCCCGCCGCTGGGCATCTTCCCGGACGCGTCGTGGTCGGTGATCGACGTCCCGCTCGGCGGGCAGTGGTCGATGATGCTCTACACCGACGGCCTGATCGAGGCGGCCGTGGGCGAGCCCAGCAGGTTCCTCGGCGTGGACGGCCTGGTGGAGCTGGTACGCGAGCACGGCGCCATCGACCTCGACCGGCTCATCACCCATGTGGGCACGTTGAGCGACGACCTGGCGGTGGTCATGTTGCGGAGGAGAACTGGATGAGCATTCACCCGCTGCCGCCGCCCAAGGCGCCCACGGGGCTGGGCAGGCTGCCGGTCGCCCGCTGGTTCGTGGTGATCGGGGCGCTGGCGGCCGTCACGTTCGCCGCCGGGGTCGCGATCGTCATGACGATGAGCACCCGGGCCGAGGCGCTCAACCCGCGCCCCGAGGTGGCCGCCCAGCTCGACCGGCTGAACGTGGCCCTCATCGTGGTCTTCGCCCTGCTGCTGGCGCTGGGCGTGACGCTGGCGTCCGTGGTGCGGTACGCGGTGCTCAAGCCGATCGACCAGCTCACCGCCCAGGTCCGCACGGTCGCCGGCGGCGACTTCGACCACGACCTGCACGTCGATCGCCCGGCGGAGCTGGCGGAGCTGTCCAGCCACATCGACTCCATGCGCGCCCGCATCGTCACGGCCTGGCGGGTGGCCACCGACCAGGCGGAGGAGCTGCGCAGGTCGAACGGGGAGCTGGAGCAGTTCGCGTACGTGGCCAGCCACGACCTCCAGGAGCCGCTGCGCAAGGTGGCCAGCTTCACCCAGATGCTGGAGCAGCGCTACGGCCCGCAGCTCGACGAGCGGGCCAGGCAGTACATCCACTTCGCCGTGGACGGCGCCAAACGCATGCAACTGCTCATCAACGACCTGCTCGACTTCTCCAGGGTCGGCCGGGTCACCGGCGAGAAGAGCGAACTCGACTCCGGCGCGACGCTGGATGCGGCGCTCGACAACCTCTCGGCCACGATCGAGGACTCCGGCGCCACCGTCACCCGCGACGAGCTGCCCCGCGTCCACGGCAACGAGCTGCAGCTCACCCAGCTCTTCCAGAACCTGATCGAGAACGCCGTCAAGTTCCGGTCGGAAGAGCCGCCGCGCGTGCACATCGGAGTCAGGCGCGACGGCGACCTGTGGGAGTTCAGCTGCGCCGACAACGGCATCGGCGTCGAGCCCAAGTACGCCGACCGCATCTTCCTCATCTTCCAGCGCCTGCACCCGCGCGACGTGTATCCAGGGACCGGCATCGGGCTTGCCCTGTGCCGGAAGATCGTCGAGTATCACGGCGGGCAGCTCTGGCTCGACGGCGACTCCGGCTCCGGCGGCCACGGCGCCACGTTCCGCTGGACGCTACCCGTGGCTGGAGGCGAGTGATCGATGAACGGCTGGCGGCCGATCGAGGTGCTCCTGGTGGAGGACGACCAGGGCGACATCCTGCTCACCAAGGAGGCCTTCGACCTGAACAAGGTGCGCAACCGGCTGCACGTGGTCAACGACGGCGAGCAGGCGATGGCGTTCCTGCGCCAGGACGAGGGCTACGCGCAGGCGCCGCGGCCCGACCTGATCCTGCTGGACCTGAACCTGCCGCGGATGGGCGGGATGGAGGTGCTGCGTGAGGTGAAGGCGGACGCGATGCTCAGGACGATCCCGGTGGTGATCCTGACGACGTCAGAGGCGGAGGAGGACATCCTGCACAGTTACCGCCTGCACGCCAACGCATATGTCTCGAAACCGGTGGATTTCGAGCAATTTATCCGTGTTGTCCGGCAAATCGATGATTTCTTCGTCACTGTGGTGAAGTTGCCGGTGCAGGGGTAGCAGCCTGACGCGCGTACGTGACAGGAATCACAGTCAGTCATCGAAAAAGTGAGTGACCCCGCTCACAAATCTCGATCCTGTCGTCGTAACGTATCCCCCACCAATGCGCGCCCGAGCGGGATTCCGCCGTGTGAGCGCGCCCAGCGAAACGAACCACGGACCCCCTGCGCAGATGGGTCCGCGGGAGGTGGAGAGGTCCGCGATGACCCAGACGACGCCCGACGCTCCGGTCCGACGGCAGCGTGCGCAAGTCAAGGTGCGCACCCTGCGCACAGACAGATGGTGGCTGGCCCCGCTCCTGACATTCCTCGGGCTCAGCTCGTTCCTCATCTACGGTGTATGGGCCATCATCGACAACAGCTACTTCGTCGATCCCTACATCGCCCCGTTCGCCTCGCCTTGCCTGGCGACCTCCTGCGAGGAGGGCGCGCGCTTCCTGGGCTGGGCGCCGATCGGCGACTGGTACGCCCTGCCGCCCGGCCTGATCATCCTTGGCCTGCCCGGCGGCTTCCGGCTGACCTGCTACTACTACCGCAAGTCCTACTACCGCTCGTTCTGGCTGTCCCCGCCGGCGTGCGCGGTGCAGGAGCCACACGGCAAGTACACCGGTGAGCGGCGCTTCCCGCTCATCCTGCAGAACATCCACCGGTACTTCTTCTACGGCGCCATCGTGATCGGCCTGATCCTGGCCTACGACGCCGTCCTGGCGCTCGTGCACAAGCCGCTCGGCCTGGGCTCCTGGGTCCTGATCGCCAACGCGGTGCTGATCAACGCCTACACGCTGTCGTGCCACTCCTGCCGGCACATCACCGCGGGACGCCTCAACCACTTCTCCCGCCACCCGCTGCGGTACCGGGCCTGGACGTTCGTCTCCAAGCTCAACGCCAAGCACCAACCCCTCGCGTGGGCCTCGATGTTCTCCGTCATGGGCGCCGACCTGTACGTCCGCCTGGTGGCCAAGGGCATCATCGCCTTCCCGTACGCGTAAGGACAGCTTTCAGTGGAAAACACGCACAACACAGAGCGCCACGAGTACGACGTCGTCGTCATCGGCGCGGGCGGCGCCGGCCTGCGAGCCGCCATCGAGGCCCGCCAGCAGGGCAAGCGCACGGCCATCGTCTGCAAGTCGCTGTTCGGCAAGGCGCACACGGTCATGGCCGAGGGCGGCGCCGCCGCCGCGATGGGCAACGTCAATTCCGACGACAACTGGATGGTGCACTTCCGTGACACCATGCGGGGCGGCAAGTTCCTCAACAACTGGCGGATGGCCGAGCTGCACGCCAAGGAGGCCCCCGACCGGGTGTGGGAGCTGGAGGCCTGGGGGGCGCTGTTCGACCGCACCAAGGACGGCAAGATCAGCCAGCGGAACTTCGGCGGGCACGAGTACCCGCGGCTCGCACACGTGGGCGACCGTACCGGGCTGGAGCTCATCCGCACGCTGCAGCAGCGCGTCGTCGCCCTCCAGCAGGAGGACTACGAGACGCACGGCGACTACGAGGCCTACATCAAGGTCTTCGCCGAGTGCACCGTCACCCGGCTGCTCAAGGACGGCGACGCGATCTCCGGCGCGTTCGGCTACTGGCGCGAGACCGGCAACTTCGTGCTCTTCGACGCCCCCGCCGTGGTGCTCGCCACCGGCGGCATCGGCAAGTCGTACGTCGTCACGTCCAACTCCTGGGAGTACACCGGCGACGGCCACGCGCTGGCCCTGCTCGCCGGCGCGAACCTGATCAACATGGAGTTCATCCAGTTCCACCCCACCGGGATGGTCTGGCCGCCCTCCGTGCGCGGCATCCTCGTCACCGAGTCCGTCCGCGGCGACGGCGGAGTGCTGCGCAACTCCGAGGGCAAGCGCTTCATGTTCGACTACATCCCGGACGTCTTCAGGGACAAGTACGCCACCACCGAGGAGGAGGGCGACCGCTGGTACACCGACCAGGCCAACAACCGGCGCCCTCCGGAGCTGCTGCCGCGTGACGAGGTGGCCCGCGCGATCAACGCCGAGGTGAAGGCCGGGCGCGGCTCACCTCAGGGCGGCGTGTTCCTCGACGTCTCCACCCGGCTGCCCGCCGAGGAGATCAAGAAGCGGCTGCCGTCGATGCACCACCAGTTCAAGGAGCTGGCCGACGTCGACATCACCGCCGAGCCCATGCAGGTGGGACCCACCTGCCACTACATCATGGGCGGCGTCGAGGTGGACGCCGACAGCGGCGCGGCGGCCGTGCCCGGCCTGTTCGCGGCCGGCGAGGTCTCCGGCGGCATGCACGGCTCCAACCGGCTGGGCGGCAACTCGCTGTCCGACCTGCTGGTGTTCGGGCGCAGGGCGGGCGCGGGCGCGGCCACGTACGTGGACTCGCTCAAGGCCAGGCCCAAGGTGCTGCCCGAGCAGGTGGAATCCGCCAGGGAAGAGGCGCTGGCGCCGCTGGACCGCAGCGGCGAGAACCCGTACGAGGTGCACCACGAGCTCCAGCGCACCATGAACGACCTGGTCGGCATCATCCGCAAGGCCGAGGAGATCTCCGAGGCCCTCGGCGTCGTGGAGAAGCTCAAGGAGCGCGTGCGCATGGTCGGCGCGGCCGGCTCGCGCATCTACAACCCCGGCTGGCACCTCGCGATCGACCTGCGCAACATGGTGCTGGTGTCGGAGTGCGTGGCGCGCGCCGCGCTCAAGCGCGAGGAGAGCCGCGGCGGGCACACCCGCGACGACTTCCCCGGCATGAACCCCGGCTGGCGCCGCAAGCTGCTCGTCTGCTCCACCCAGGACGGCTCCGCGGTGAAGGTCGAGGAGCAGGAACAGCCGCCGATGCGCGACGACCTGATCACCCTGTTCGACCGGGACGAGCTGCAGAAGTACCTCACCGACGAAGAGATGGCCGAGTTCGACGGGATAGCGAAGTCATGAGCTACAAGGCAAAGTTCAAGGTCTGGCGCGGTGAGGGCGGCGAGGGCAGGCTCGAGGACTTCACGGTGGAGGTGAACGAGGGCGAGGTCGTCCTCGACATCATCCACCGCCTCCAGGCCACCCAGGCGCCCGACCTCGCCGTCCGGTGGAACTGCAAGGCCGGCAAGTGCGGCTCGTGCAGCATGGAGATCAACGGCAAGCCACGACTGGGCTGCATGACCCGGATGTCCACCTTCTCCGAGGACGAGACCATCACGGTCACGCCGATGCGGACGTTCCCCGTCATCAAGGACCTCGTCACCGACGTCAACTACAACTACCAGAAGGCCCGGGAGGTGCCCTCCTTCACGCCGCCGAGCGGGGTGCAGCCGGGCGAGTACCGGATGAAGCAGATCGACGTGGAGCGCTCGCAGGAGTTCCGCAAGTGCATCGAGTGCTTCATGTGCAACAACGTCTGCCACGTGATCCGCGACCACGAGGAGAACAAGACCAACTTCTCCGGTCCCCGTTTCCTCATGCGGATCGCCGAGCTGGACATGCACCCGTACGACGTGGCCGACCGTCAGGAGGCCGCCCAGGAGGAGCACGGGCTCGGCTACTGCAACATCACCAAGTGCTGCACCGAGGTCTGCCCCGAGCACATCAAGATCACTGACAACGCGCTGATCCCGATGAAGGAGCGCGTGGTGGACCGCAAGTACGACCCGCTGGTGTGGCTGGGCAACAAGATCCTCAGGCGCAAGTAGCCACCGATGGAAAGGGCGGGGCCGGTTCACCCGGCCCCGCCCTTCTCATGTCCGCTGCTACTTCTTCTTCCTGCCGAACCGCTGGCGCGTGCTGTCCGGCATCTCCTTCGTCGGCTCCGGCCCCTGCTCAGGCTGGGGCTCCGGCTCCGTGGCGGGCGGAGGCAGCGGCTGCACGGCCGTCACGTCCGCGTCGGGAGCCAGGTAGGGCGGCGGCTCGTACTCGGCGGTGCCCTTGTCGCGCACGGGCTGGAACAGCGAACCGGGCTGCTCCTGCTCCCACGGCACCGCGTCGCCCGACTCCGCGAAGGGCGCCGGGCCGAGTGGCTGCTCCACGCCGCCGTCGTACGGGTCGGCGCCGCCCGGCGGGATGTCCGTCGGCACCGGCGCGGGCGGCACCAGCGGCTCGAACGGGTCACGCTCGCGCGACCTGGGCGGCTCGCTGTAGGAGTCGAACTCGTCCGGGTGCAGCACCACGGGCTCGGGGTCCGCGGGAGGCGGCTCCTGCGTGTAGCCCTGCGGCGGGTACGGGTGGTTCGGGTCCTGGTAGCCGTACTGGGGCGGGCCGCTCGGATAGGTCTGCACCGGCACGAAGCTGATGATCGGCGCGTACGCCGTACCGCCCGGATACGCCGGAGCCGGGGCGGGGAAGCCACCAGCGGTGGCGGCGTAACCAGGGCCCGCCGGATACCCGCCACCGGCCGGATGCATGTCGGGACCGGTCATCGGGCTCGTCATCGGGCCGGTCATCGGCGGCGGACCCGCCTTGCGCACGGCCGCCGCGTGGGCCATCCTGCGCAGCCTGCCCTCGAAGATCAGCACCGCGAACAGCGCCAGCAGCACCAGCACCAGCGCCGGGATGCTCAGCTTGCGCGTCAGGTCTGTCTGGTCGAACTCCGGCGCCGCCCTGCGCAGCTCCAGCGGCACCTCCTCGGTGGAGGCGGCCTGCGTCTGGCTCGGCGGCGGGGTGCTGACGGTCTCCGTCGGCGCGATGGCCGGCATCTCGACCGACTGCTCGGGCGTGGGCGTCGTCTGGGTGACCGGCGGCACCTCGGCGGTCTGGGTCGGCAGCGGCTGCGGGTTCTGCGCCGGCGGCGTCGCCGCGGGCGTGGTCGCGGGCGCGCTGGTCGTCTTCGTGGGGGTCGGCGCCTTGGTGGTCTTCGTCGGAGTAGCGGTGACGGTCTTGGTCACCGTCGTCTCCGGCGCCTCCTCGGGCCCTGTGGGACTCGGCGAGCCTAACGTCGTGGTGACCGTGATCGTGGTCTCGGGGTTGACGTCGCTGCACAGCGTCACGTCGGGGTCGCAGGGCTCCACCGGGTCGAACGCCACGGAGGCGCTCGCGCTCTGCACGATGAACGGCGTCGCGCCGGCGCCCGTCAATCCGAGCGCCAGGACAATAGCGGACACGGCTGTCGCTCGCCTGCGTGCCACCGGTGCCCTCCGCGTAGTCCCGGAACCATGGTCAAGGGAATACTAGCCGGGTAAAAGTAACAGTAAAGACGGAATTACAACACCTTTCTGCGGTTACGGCCTCTTTGTACCGTGACAACGGCCCACAGGGCGGCCATCAGTACTCCGATACCCCCGGCAGCCCAGGGCAAAGCCTTCGGACCGTCGATCGGGCTGACCCATCGGACAGGCACAACAGGCTTCGCGGACACGGCCATCCCCCACGGAAGTGGCGCCTCCCCGCCGGCGGAGTCGCGCTGGAACGGGACAACCGCGGTGGGGAGGGTGGGGGTGGCCTGAGGTGCGGCCACCAACGGCTGCGGCACCACCCCAAGCGGCACCGGCACCCCAGCCGCACTCACACCACCCGCACTGGCACTTGCACCCGCGCCGCTCGCACCCGCACCCGCGCCGCCTACGCCCGTGCGCTGCGACGCGCCGCCCGGCACCGCACCCGGCACCGCACTTGGGACCGCACCCGGGACCGCACTCGGCACCGCACTTGGGACCGCACCCGGCACCGCACTTGGGACCGCACCCGGGACCGCACTCGGCACCGCACTTGGGACCGCACCCGGCACCGCACTTGGGACCGCACCGGAAACCGCCCTAGGAGCGGCGAGCAGCCCGGCACCCCCAGCCCCCGTCACCGCCCGAGCGCGACGCGACGCCACCCGCGCCCGAGGAGCCACAACCCGCGCCTCAGCCCGCCGAGGCTGCAGCCGATCCACAGAGCCGGAGACCGTAGCCGCGTCCCCCGGGATCACCTCTCCGCCCCACACAGCCGCAGTCCTGCTCATGGTCGTCAACCCCCCATCCCCGACATCCCGCACCCGAGCCACAGCCGCCAGCACCACTTCCTCACCCCCGGCGGGCGCACGAACCGTGACATCCACCGCCCGCTCCCCCGAGACCTCGCCCAACGCACACACCCGCGCCCCGGACAGCCGCGGAGCCGAGCCCCCCACCATGGCCAACGCCCGCATGGTCACCGCCCCGGCCACGGACAGCCCGCCGACGCCGGACGTCCCACCGACTGCAGGAATCTCCCCGACGACGGAAGCACTCCCGACCCGGACAGGACCCGCACCAGGAACAGGACCCGTACCAGAAGCAGAAGCCGCACTGGAGGCCCCAACCGGCGCCCCAGCCCCCGCCACGCAGGCCACCTCAGCCAACGCCTCCACAGGACTGGCCGCCACCGCGACCCGAGCCCCCCGCGCCATCCCGTTCAGCCGCACCCGGAACCGCTGCGTGTCCCCGGTCCTGACCCACTCGCCGACCCCGTCAACCCCGCTGACCTGTTCCAGCACCAGCGACACCCCGGCCGCCGCCACGGGCACGGAGGGCACAGCCACCAGGATCAGCACACCGCCGACGACCCAGCTCCTCCGCATGGCTCCCCACTCCCCCGCCGCGACAAATTACGCACAGTAATCACTATGTCACAGAGAGGGATGTCCTAATCACGGAGGAGCAGATTCTCCACAGTCTTCATGATCGGCAGATCGGCCCCCAGCCACTCCACCTCGTAGTACTCCCCCGGCCCGAGCCACCGCAGCGCCAGATGCTCCTTCGCCTCAGGACGCCCCGACAGCAGGGAGCAGAACCAGACGCGCATCACGTACCCGTCGGCAAGCGGCCAGTCACCGCCGACGCGCTCGCCCACCGCCACCTCGACGCCGAGCTCCTCCCGGCACTCCCTGACCAGCGCCTGCTCCTCGCTCTCCCCCGGGTCCACCTTCCCGCCGGGGAACTCCCAGCCGCCGGCGAGCGCGGCGGGCTCGGCGCGCTGGGCTGCCAGCACGCGCCCGCCAGGAGCGACGATCACCGCGGCGACGACCACAATGCTCATAGGGAAGGATTCTGCAGCTTCTTGATCTGTTCCAGCACATCGGGGTTCTGCAGCGGACGGGTGAAGCCGACGCGGTTGTCACGCGCCAGGTAGCTGGTGACCTTGATGGGCCCGCACAGCCGGCACCTGGCCTCCAGCATCTTGCCCTTCGACACGACCAGCCCGACATGGCCGGGGTTGTCGGCCGAGGTGCCCGGACCGGCGTTGAAGAACACCAGGTCCCCCGGCTGTTCCTCACCCTCTAACACCTTCACGCCGAACGGCCACTGCGTGAACGTGGTGCGCGGGATCGCCAGCCCCGCCGCCTTGTAGGCCGCGTAGATGACACCCGAGCAGTCGAAGGAGTCGGGCCCCGTGCCGCCCCACAGGTACGGCTTGCCGCGCTGGGCCAGCGCGTACTGCAGGATCCTGGCCACGAGGTCACTCGGCGCGGCCTCGACCAGCGGCTCGTCGCAGTCCTCCGACGCCTGCGGCGGCACCTTGACCGTGCCGGACTTGGCGTACTTCCTGGCGATCTCCTCGACCTGGTCGACGTACCACCAGGCCCGGTTGTAGACGAACAGCGCCTGCCGGACGTTCTCGGGGGCGCCGTTGCGCTTGAGCATCTTGGCGGCGCCGAGTATGGCGTCGGCCGGGTTGTAGACGTCGGCCACGCCGTCGTCGTCGCCGTCGGAGGCGTACCCGTTGAACTGGGACGACGTCGGGATCCTGGCCTTGCCGCCCCACGTGGAGATGAGGAACTGCATGGGCCCGGCCGCGCCGGCGGCGTTGGTGCCGCTGCTGACGCCGGGCAGGGTGGAGCGGCCGTGATCGGTCTCGCGCTTGCCGACGGCGGCCAGGATGTTCCACTGGACGCCGATCTTCTGGCCGTACTCCTTGTACAGCTCCAGGTACTCGGTCGGGATGTCGGAGGTGGCCGAGTCGGAGACCTCCTCGACCTGGGCGGTGTCCTCGCAGTCGATGGTGGCGCCGCCGTCGGACAGGAACGACGGCATCGACATCAGCAGCAGCGGCGACACGATGACGGCCACCAGAAGCAGCAATCCCGCCGCGCCGATGATCAGAGCGAGCCGGGCGCGAGAGAGCTTCACTGATCACCCTCCTGGCCTTCGGTGGACGGCAGGATGTCGTAGACGCGCCAGTCCGCGCCGAGCTGGCTGACCGTGACCGCGTACTCCTCCGTGGCCAGCTTGTTGCCGCTGGCGGCGGTGACCTGCCTGTTCGCGGTGACCACGAACACGATGGAGGACTTCTCGACCTGCCTGATCTCCTTCAGGTGGGCCGTGGCCGTGGAGACGGTCTGGTCGTTGCGGTTCTGCTCGACGAAGCCCGCGGAGGTGACCGTCCTGGTCAGGGTGCCCGCCAGCTCCGGCGTCGTGTACGCCTTCAGCCGCTCCGCGTACGCCGCCGGGTCCTCGTCGTACCGGAAGGTGCCGTAGGCGGCGGTGAACCGCTCGGCCAGGTCCGCCGCGGCGGCGAGCTGCTCCTTCTGCATCGGCAGGTACGCGTAGACGTCGAACGGCGCGGCGCTGGCGGTCGCCAGCGGCGTGCTCGACGCCACGGCGGAGCTGGTGGCGACGCTCGCCTCCGGCTCCGGCGCGGCCTGGTCGGACGAGTCCGGCCACATCGTCAGGTAGATGCCGACCGCTGCGATGACCACGACGACGGCGGCGAAGGCCACCCCCCGCCTGTCACCTGGCTGCGCCATGTTCAGTCCTTGTCCGGGTTGTTCGGCTTGAGCCAGAACGGCACGTCGGTGCTGTCACCTCCGGAGCCGCCGCCGTTGCGGCCGCTGCGCAGCCAGAGCGGGGGCGCTTCCGAGGTGCGGGACGACGGCTCGTCGGAACCGAAGATCCGCGGGCCGGACGACGTGCCGCCTGACCCGCCGCCCGACCGGGACCCGCCGTTGCCTGACCCGCCGCCGAAGAGACCGCCCGAGCCGCGTGAGCCGCGCGAGCCGTTCGAGCCGTTGGAACCGCCACCGAACAGACCGCCACCCGAGCCACGCGAGCCGCCCGAGCCGCGCGAGCCACCGCCGGAGCCGCGCGAGCCACCGCCGAACAGGCCGCCCCCGCCGGAGCCGCCGCGCGAGCGGGTGCCGCCCGAGCCGCCAGATCCGCCCGATCCGCCTGAGGAGCCGCCGAAGCGCGACGTGCGGGCGCCCGTGCTACGCGTGCCACTCGCCGATCCGGCTGATCCTCCGGCCGGCCCGCCGCGCCGGGCCCAGCCACCGCCGGACGCCCCGCCGAACCAGCCGCCCGCGGAGCCGGTGCCGCCGGACCCGCCCGTGCCGCCTGAGCCGCCTGACGCCGGCGCCCCTGCGCCCGCCCGGGGCCCACCGGCTGCCGGGCCCCGGCCGCGACCGGCCGTGCCGCCCAGGTTGAGCGGCGGCGCGGTGCCTCTGCGCGGTTCGAGCGGTGCCCGTCCGGCGGCCTTGCCCTGCGCGTCGGTGTCGAGCGGAGCCGCCGTGGCCGGGATGCGGGTGCCCGCCTGAGCGCCCTCCCCTTCCTCGCCGCGTACGCGCACCTGTCCGGCCGCCGCGGAGGCCGCTGCGCCCGCCGGGCCGCCGGCCGCGCCCGCGGCCCTGATGAGCGGCTCGGCCTTGCGCAGGCCCCAGCGGCCGATCCTGGCGGAGGCGACCGGCGGCAGCGCGCCCGCCGACCGTTCGAGCACGGAGGAACTGGCGGCCTCGCCGAGCATGCGGGTGGTGACCGTGTGCCCGCTCATCGAGGCGAACAGGTGCTGGAACGGCCGCCGGTAGAAGAACACCGCGATCGTCAGCAACGCCATGAACAGCACCTGCATGCCCCACGGCATGGCCGTCGAGATGATCAGCGCGTACCCGTACACGAGCACGCTGAGCACGATCGTCAGCACGGCCTGCCGCAGCAGAGTGCCGACGAGCATCTCCACCCAGCGCATGGCGATGATCCGCCCGCTGCCGGGATGCACGCCGATCAGCAGGAAGATCGGCCCCAGGATGAGCAGCAGCAGGAAGCCCACCTTCAGCACCAGCAGCGATACCGCCACCAGGAAGATGAGCAGCCCGGCCACCAGGGCCGCGATGAACGCTCCGACGGCCACACCGAGCCGGTTCGACCAGTCGCGTCCCGAGAAGGTGGCGTAGCGCGGATCGTTCCTCAGCTTCTCGGCCAGCGAGGCGTACTCCGACTGCCTGGCCCCCACGTCGGGGGCGGGCTGGCCGGCCTGCGGCGGCGGGACCGACTGCATCTCCAGCACCTTGCGGCCCCAGTCGCGCACGACGGGCTGCTGCGGGTCGGCGGTGCCGAACAGGCCCACCAGCCACGGCTTGCAGACCAGGGTGGACCACAGCGCGTCGGCGTTCTGGTCGACGCCCGCCGTGCCGGTCTGGGCGTACCCGCCGGCCTGCACCTGCGGGTTGGCGGTACCGGGCGGGGGCAGGCATGACGCGCCGCCGGCGCCCGGCAGGCCGGAGAAGGCGGAGTTGACCACCTCGCCGGTCTTGTCCGTGACGACTTTGCCCAGGCCGGTGAAGTCGCCGGGACGGCTGAAGAACCAGACCGCCACGGTGACCGCCAGCACCATCCAGATGACGCCTTCCGCGGTCGTGGTGGCGCGCTTGCGGATCAGCCCGTACCAGGCCAGCCAGATGGCGCCGAGGATGACGATCGGGCGGAGGTAGGGCCAGTACATGGCGTTGGACAGGTTCGTGACGATGTCGTCGACCACGTCCTTGATGGACTGCAGCGGCCCTTCCGTCGCCGCCGCCTGGTACGTGGTGATCGTCAGCCGGTCGACCGCCTTGGCCGCCGTGAAGATGCCGTTGGCCCACATGTTGCCGAGCACGGCCACGTAGTCGGAGCAGGTCAGGTCGTGCGTGTGCCAGAACTGGCCGCTCATGCCGAACTGGCCGTAGTTCGTGGTCGGCGCCTGCGGGCCGCCCGCCGGGGCCGGCGCCTGGATCAGGCCGTCGACGCCGCTGCCGACCATCTCGACGTTGAGCGGGCCCGACAGGTCACAGGGGGCCGCGGCGGCCGGGGTGGTGGCGGCGCCCAGCACGAGCGGGACCGCCAGGACGGCGCCGACGATCGCGAGCACGACCGCCGATCGTCGGGATAGCCGGATCTTCATGACCGTACCTCCTGCGCCCTGCCCACGCCCCCTTGAAGATCATGCCCGGTGCCATCGGGTTTGTCGTGTGTCGGGTTCGTGTCGAGCCAGCGGAGAAGCTCCTCGGAGATCAGGTCTACTCCGATTCGGCCCGCCCTGCCATCCAGATCGCGGAATACGCATTCGCCGTTCCCCAGCGAGCGCAGCACGGCCTTGTGCTCTTCCGACGGCTCCACCCCGAGCAGGGACATGACGTGGTCCACCTCCACCCGTTCGGTGGACCTGAACGCGAACACGGACGACAGGCAGTTGGTCACCTGTTCGTTGAGCAGGTCTCCCGCGTTCTGCGAGACCAGCACGAGCGCGGTGTTGCGGGAGCGGCCCATCCGGCTGACCTCGGGCACCAGCTTGGCGCCCTCGGGTGTGGAGGTGATCGCCCACGCCTCGTCCAGGAAGATCGCCTTGGGGGCGCGCCGGTCGAGGCCGTTCATCAGCCTGCGCGCGAACTGCGACACCAGGTAGAGCAGGGCGACGGAGAGCCGCTGCTCGTAGGAGTAGTCCTCCCTGCCCGTGGTCACGTCGGGCAGCGTCAGGCCGCCCAGCGTGAACACGGTCGTCCACCCCTCGGTGTCGATCTGGTCGCCGCCGGAAGGGTCGAAGCAGAGCCTGGCCAGATGCATCTCGGACATCGAGCGCAGCACCGCGCCGAGGTTCTTCGAGGCGGGGTCGTCGGCCTGCTCCAGGTAGTCGACGACCTTGCCCAGCGAGGGGTCCTCGCCGTTGGAGACCGCCGCCACCGCCTGGATCATCGCCGACTCGCGCTCCTCCGACATGCGGGGCAGCAGCAGCCGCAGCGTCTCGGTCGCCATCGTCTTCTTCGCCGCGATGTCGTCGCCGAACGAGAACGGGTCGAGCAGCCCCGGCGCGGCCGACCCCAGCGGGATCACCCGGGCCTTGCGGCCCCGCTTCTCCAGGAGCTGCACCAGCGACTCCGCGTCGCCCTTCGGGTCGATCACCGCGACCGTCACGCCGCGCAACGCCATCTGGTAGATCATCAGCAGCGCGAGCGTCGTCTTGCCGCCGCCCGGCTCGCCGGTGATCGCGATGGCGGTCGGCCGGTTGCGGGTGGCCGCCACCAGGGGGTCGAAGTGCACGATGCTGCGCGCCCTGCCGACCGTCTCCCCGATGTACGGGCCCAGCCAGCCCTCGTTGCCGTCGTCCAGCCGGTCGCCCAGATCGACGGTCGCCGTGGCCATGCCACCCGCGATCGTGCGCAGCGGCTGGCGCTGGGCGTAGGCGTTGATGCCCACCTTCTCGCCCGGTAGCGACTCGCGGAACAGCGAGAACTGGTCGCCCGTCGAGTTCACGACGTCGATGCCCATGTCGCGGTAGTGCTCCACCACCGCCTCCACCCGCTGCACGCAGATGTCCTCGGTCGGGGCCGAGACGATCAGGCGGTGCCAGCCGTACACGAACGGCAGCCGCTCCTTGGTGATGCCGTGCTCCAGCATGCGGGCCGCGTCGATCTGCTCCGCCAGCGCCAGCGGCGCCTCCGCGCCCGCCTCGCGGATGTGGTGGTCCATGTCGCGGGCGTGCGCCAGCTTGCGCGCCACGTCCTTGGACGCCTTCACCGGCGGGATCAGCCGCATCCGCGAGGAGACCTCCACCGGGAACGGCAACTGGTCGGCGAAGTGCATCCACGGCTCGCCGTCGGGGAACGGCATCAGATCGGGGAACCGAGCGAACGACAGGTACGACACGTACGAGTCGCCCTGCGGCTGCACGATCCGCAGCAGCGACCTGCCGTTGTGGATCTCACCCTCGACCAGCGACTCGATCTCGCCCCTGCCCCAGCGCCTGCGCGGGCTCGCCGACGGCGCGGGATCGCCCACCGCGCCGGCCGCCGCGTGCTGGAACAACCACGCCACCTCGACGGAGGTGGCGTGACGGGCGTACAGAGCGCTCGACGCGAGCGCCCGGCCGAGCCGTTCCGCCTGCTCCGTCCACCGCCCGATCTCGCTGTCGGGCACGTGGTCGTCCTCCATGCCCAGCGCCTTCTCCGTACGCTGGTAGAAGCCGAAGAGCTGGGACAACACGCCGCTGCCGAGCTTCTTGCCGCGCGGGCCGAGCCGCACGCCCAGGTAGACCTCCTTGGTCCAGAAGTCCTTGGCCCAGACGTGCCGGTACATCTCCTCCAGGTAGTCGCGCCAGCCGGACCCCTCGTCGGAGGTGGCGTTCAACGCCATGGCCCACTCGGCGGCGGGATACGTGCGGTGCGCCACCCGCAGGTGGACCTCGGCGTCGGGCATCCTGATCGCCGCCAGCGCGATCGTGATGTTGGTGGCCAGCGCCTCGCGCTCTTCCGGCGTGACGAACTCGTAGCTGACCGTCGGAAGCCGGAAGTACGCCCATGCGCAGGTGTCTGTGAGCAGGATGCGGTCGTCGAAGTAGCGGACCGCGAGGCGCTGGTGCGCTCGGGACGCCCTGCTCATGCCGCCCCCTCGGCGCATGAACGGGCCAGACCTGCTCGCTTGTTCACTTATCGCTCACCGATTCTCGTGCCCGGGGGGTCACTCGCCAACTCCTCTTCGCTCGCCGCTCGTACGGTCTGTGCCGCGAAGCCCGCGACCACGACACCGGCGAGGGCGAGATACGCCCGCCGCCCGGCCGCGCGCAACTGCCCTGGATCGACCACCTCGGCGCCGCCCGGCGCCAGGTCGTCCTCCCAGGGGACCCTGACGATGGCCCGGCACCTGCCTCTGGCCACCGACTCCGCCTGCTCGACGTCGGTCACCGAGCGCCTGCTGACGCCGTTGACCACCATCACCGCCCGCCTGCGCAGCTCCGCGCAGCCGTGCCCGTCGAGCCACTCGTACGTCATCGCCACCGCCTCCGGCGCCTCCTCGCTCGCCGGAACCACCAGGACGAGCTGGTCCGCGTACGGCAGCAACCTGGCCGCCAGGGCGGCGGCCGGGTCGATGACGGCCAGCTTGTAGTGGCGGTCGAGCAGGCGCATGGATTCGCCGAGCCGGTGGTCGGAGAAGAAGGACCGATCCGCGAGACGCTGCTCGGCGCCCGCGTCGGTGTCCGCGCTGATCACCTCTAGCCCGGAGGCGGTCCGCGTCGTGTAACCCCGCATGGTGAGATAGCCGCTGACCCGGTCGAGCCCTGACAGCAGCGAGGTCAGGGTCTCGGGGGTCTCCGGCTGGATCTTGCTGGTCAGCGTGCCGCCGCCGGTGTTGGCGTCGACGGCCACGACCCTGTCGTCACGCACCTGGGCGAAGGTGTGGCCGAGCATGAGCGCCGTCGTGGTCTGCCCGGCTCCACCGGTGCAGCCCAGCACGACGATCCTCCTGCCGCCGCCGAACACGGCCCTGGCCCTCGCCTCGTCGATCTCCGATCCGTCGGTACGGACTCCGCCGCCGCCCACCACGACCTGCGCGATGCGGCGCCAGCCGCCGGAGTCCCTGCCCACCACCGACTCGATCCTGCGTACCTTGCCCTCGCCCGCCCTGGGACCCGGCACCGCGCCCGCCGCCTCGCGCGTCTCCGCGCCCCGCACCGGCACGTCGCGGGCGCTCACCGCCTCGCGCGTCTCCGCGCCCGGCACCGGCACGTCGCGGACGCTCGCCACTTCACGCGTCTGAGCGCCCCGCACCGGCACGTCGCGAGCGCTCACCGCCTCACGCTCGCCGACCGTCCGGCCGTCGCCCTCGCGGGTGGGCTCGTCGCCACCCTCGCGCTCGCCGACGGACAGGCCGACGCCCTCACGCTCGCCCGCCTCGGGCGCGCTGTGCTCGCGCGTCACGGGCGCGCTGTGCTCGTGCGTCACGGGCGCGCTGTGCTCGTGCGTCACGGGCGCGCTGTGCTCGTGCGCCTCGGCGACCTGCGCCTCACGCTCGTCCGCCACGCCCTCGCCACCGGCACCGCCCGCCGCCGCACCATCGCCGCCCGCCACCGCAGCGTCGGGCTCAGCCGCCACCGGCCCCTCAGCGACGTCCGCGACCGTCTCCGGCACCTCGTCCGAAGGCCCGGGCTCCTGCACAGCCGGCCGGGGCACAGGCTTGGCGTTCGGGTTGAGCGGCGGCCAGACCCGCTGCGTCCCAGGCAACAACAGCCCCTGCGGCAACCGAGGCGGCTGCCCCTTCCTGTGCTGATCCCTGGCGACCTCGTCCTCACCGCGCCGCCCGCCGGCCTCGCTCCGCCCGCCGTTCTCGGCCGGAGCGTCGGCACTGGCCGCGAGCTTGCGCAGCCGCCGCAGCGCCTCGGTGTCGATGGGCTTGCCGGCCGCGGGCTTGCGGCTCTCCACAGTCTTGATCGGCACGCTGGCCTCGCGCGCCGCCACCGCCTCCGCGCTCACGTCCTCCGCGCTCTGCGCATCCACGCGCTCCGGCGCGGGCCGCACCTCAGCGGCGTCATCCCCGCCACCGGCACGCTCAGGCTCGGGAACGCCCTCCCGCACCGGCTCGGGAACGTCCTCCCGCACCGGCCTCACAAGCTCGGGCTCGACGACCGCGTGCCCCGCTGCTCCAACAGCCTCGTCCAGAAGCGACACCGGCTCCTGACGCCGCCCAGCGCCCCCTGAAAGCCCCTCCTCGCGCCACACCACGCCCGGGCCGCTCCCGGACACCGGAGGCGCCGCCCCCTGCCGCACCCGGCCCTTGAGAGCGGGCGCCGCGCCACGCCGGGTGCCCCAGCCCGTACGCGACGACGAGGGCTCGGCGACGGGCGCCTGCGCGGCGGCGGCCGCCGCGGCGGCGACGGCGGGGCGGACCTGGCGGGGCCCGGTGAGCCGCTGACCCTCGCGCTTGCGCTGCGACTGGCGGGCGGTCTTGCGGGGCGCCTTCGCCTTGGCGCGGACGGATCCGGTGCGCCAGACGCGACCGGAGAACGTCACGGTCTCGGGCTCCGCGCCGGGCGCCAGGCGGTACCAGGCCTTGGGCTGGCCGAGGTAGCGGAGCTGGGATTCGAGCAGCTCGGTGAGCCGCTTGCCTTCGATGACGGGACGGGTGGACAACCACGTCACGATGCCCGGTGGCACCAGGAACAGCACGTGCCAGGGCATCTCCACCGGCACGCCCACCAGGACCAGCAGGAGCGACCACGGGACGAACACCCCGACGAAAACGCCGATCCAGACGATGGGCAGCGGCATCGGCAGCCGTAGGTCGTACAGCTTGTAAAGCCGCTTCTCGATCCGCCAGATGTTCGTGTACGTGGGCAGGTCCACGCGGTCCTCCTCTCCACCCGCTCGTTCATGACCGCAGGGAAGCGGTCTCAACCCTTATCTGATGCCCAGTGCGCCCGCGATCGCCCGCGCTGTCACCTCGATGATGTTGGGAACGTAGAAGATCACTCCGATGGCCACAGCCAGTATCAGGAACTGCACGAAACGCGTGATCTCGCGGGTGAAGAGGAAGAAGAGCGCGACCACGGAGACGACAACGAGGAACAACGGAGCGAAGAAGGCGCGCAGGAAGTTGGCGAGCCCTCCGGTGTCGATGCCGGTGGACACCGGAGTCGGTGTCGGCGACATCTCGATCAAGGTGAGCATTACGGTCTTCAAGGTCACTTCTTGTCCTCCCGGGGGGTACCGATCCGCGGCGTGGCCGTGCCTCTATCCAACGACCCGTCCGCCGCCGCGGATGTCGGCGACGAACCACTTGTCGCCCTGCTTTTCCACGGTCAGGCGGTACACCTGCTCCAGCGTGCCGCCGACCACCGCCGGGTCGGTGGCGTTCGGAGTGGGCGGAGCGTCGCCGTTGGGCACGGCCCACACCACGACCGCCTGAATCTCTCGGGTGGCACCCCCCACAGGCACCACGACTTCTTTGAGCTGCGAGAAAGTGAACGCGCCTGCGAAGCTGGGCAGGCTCTTGCCGGCGGCGACGTAGCGCTGCAGCCCGGCGGCGTCGCCGAGCGCGTATTCCTTGAAGAAGCCTTCCAGCTGCGGCTTGAGCTCGGCGGCCGCGGCGTCGTCCGTCTCCGGCGCGGCCACCTGGGGCAGGTCGGCCGGGGCGGGGGCGGGCAGGATCGCCGGGCGGCCCGCCACGACGAAGCGCCGGCCGGCGTCGTCGCCGGAGTAGTAGACCGGCACCGACAGCATCATCCGGCGCGGGCCCGACTGGAACGCCACGTTGATCACGGCGTTGTGGGCGTCGCTGGCCTCGATGTCGTACGGCTGGACGGCGACGGCCGCCAGCTTGCCGTAGCCGTCCCAGCCCATCTGCGGGTCCATGCCTTCGGCCAGGAACGCGGCGAGCTTGTTCGACCTGCTCGCGGCGTCTTCCGGGCTGAAATTCAGGTAAACGCCCGCGAACTGGGCGGCGAACGCCATACCCCCGTCCGTGGGGAATCCCTTGTCGGCCTGCGCGGCCACATTGGACGAAGCAGGCTCTTGCTGCGTAAACCGCTCAAATGGGGCACGAATCCCATTCACCACGATTACCACAATAAGCGCCCAGAGAATGATGCGGCCGGTCCACACCAGCCACCGTCCGCCGCCACCCGACCAGCCGCCGCGCCGCGGCCTGCGGGGCGGCGGCGCCTCGAAGTCAGCCGTGTCCAGGGTTGCGGAAAGCCCGGGCCCGTCAGCGATCCGAGGATCGTGCTGGACGGTAGACCTACGAGCCATCACGCCTCCGCTCGCGCCGATCCCCCCGGCTGGCGCGGTGTCGTCCGTTGCCGATCCCCATCATCCGCGGTGAAGTAGTCACCCTATCCGGTCTCCGCCATTAGTCCGAGAAAGCCACGCCCATGCTGCGGCATGACCCTCCCCACCGGCAAACCGAGCCCGTATGACAGGCCACAGTGCCGATTCCTATCAGTCCCCGTTCGAATCGGCTTTTGACCAGGCCAGACGCCTAAAATGCCATAGCTCGGCAGCCACGAATTCCTGTCCAAAACAGGCATGGACCTGTCTCGACCTGCGGAATCGGCATGGGTCGCGATCGGCGCCGGTTCGTCAGGCAGGCTCCGGATCCTGGCTCGTCCGCGCCTGACGCCTGCTGTGGAGATCCACCACCGTCGGCCGCACCGCGCGCTCCAGCGAGCCACGGAGATCGGCCAGCATCTCCGCGGGCTCGCGCTCCCGCATGCGCGTCGACATCTCGATGCGCTCGTCCACCTTCCTGCGGAGGTACGCCTCGCGGTTGACGCGCAGGCCGTACATCAGCTCGACCCTGATCAGGGCCAGCTCCTCCTCGAGGCTGATTCCCGCGAGCGTGGGCGCCGAGCGGCGCTTCCTGGTGATGCGACGGAACATGAGGGCCTCCCGAGTCAGCGTGAACGCCGTGACGATTCGACGCGCGGGGGCCCAAAGTGGTTGACGCATCAGTTATCCCTGGAACAAACGTCTGGTCATTCCAGGGAAACCAGACGCCATGGGGGCTTCGCCGTCGGCCGCCGTCGGTAACCTACCGTAGCGAAGCCTCGCCGCCCGTGATTGGACGTGCGACAAGCCGGACGGGCGCTCAGACGTTGAAGCGGAACTCCACCACGTCACCGTCGCGCATCACGTAGTCCTTGCCCTCGATGCGCGCCTTGCCCGCCGAGCGGGCGCTGGCGATCGAGCCGGCCTCCACCAGGTCGTCGAACGAGACGACCTCGGCCTTGATGAAGCCGCGCTGAAAGTCGGTGTGGATGACGCCGGCCGCCTCGGGCGCGGTGGCGCCCTTGCGGATCGTCCAGGCCCTGGTCTCCTTCGGCCCGGCCGTCAGGTACGTCTGCAGGCCCAGCGTCTCGAAGCCGACCCTGGCGAGCTGGCGCAGGCCCGACTCCTCCTGGCCCACCGACTGCAGCAGCTCCAGCGCCTCCTCCTCGTCGAGCTCCACCAGCTCCGACTCGATCTTGGCGTCGAGGAACACGGCCTCGGCCGGAGCGACCAGCGTCGAGAGCTGCTCCCGCAGCGCGGTGTCGGTCAGCTCGTCGGCGTCGAGGTTGAAGACGTACAGGAAGGGCTTGGCCGTCAGCAGGTGCAGCTCGCGCAGCTCCTCGCGGTCGAGGCCGCTCTCGAAGACGGTCTTGCCGGTCTCCAGGACGGCCAGGGCGGCCTCGGCGGCCTCCAGCGCGGCCTTCTTGTCCTTGTTGTTGCGCGCCTCCTTCTGCAGGCGCGGCACGGCCTTCTCCACGGTCTGCAGGTCGGCCATGATCAGCTCGGTGTTGATCGTCTCGATGTCGCGCTTCGGGGAGATCTCGCCGTCGACGTGCGTCACGTCGGGGTCGCTGAAGACGCGGATCACCTGGCAGATCGCGTCGGTGTCGCGGATGTTGGCGAGGAACTGGTTGCCCCTGCCCTGGCCCTCCGACGCCCCCTTGACCAGGCCCGCGATGTCCACGAACTCGACCTTGGCGGGCAGGACGCGGGCCGAGCCGAAGATCTCGGCCAGCACGGGCAGCCGGTCGTCGGGCACGCCGACGATGCCCACATTGGGCTCGATGGTGGCGAACGGGTAGTTCGCCGCGAGCGCGTTGCCGGTCTTGGTCAGCGCGTTGAAGAGCGTGGACTTACCGACGTTGGGCAACCCGACGATGCCGATGGAGAGACTCACGGACGGAGAGTTTACTTGCTGAGCACGGACAGACAGGTCACCGGACGGTAGCCCTCGTCCGCCCGCAGGTACCGCTTCGAGCTGGGCGGGCAGCGCGCGGGCGTGACCTCGAACGACACCACTCTGGCCCAGGCGTGCGGAGAGTCGCAGGGCAGCCGGGTGACGGCGGAGCGGGCGATCACGTCCGTTGCGGGCTCGGCCACGCAGGCGCCGCGGTCGAGCACCTGGCCGCCCCGGCCCAGGCAGATGACCTGGAGGTCGCCGTCCAGCGTGTCGAGGGTGCCGTCGGGGCAGGCGGCGGGCTCGCCGGTGAGGGCGAGCGCCCTGCCGTACCAGCCGGGCCGCGAGCAGGCACGCTCGCGGCCGTCGAGCGTGACGCAGTCGCCCGGCCTGAGCAGGCCGCCGCCTTCGCCGGGAGCTCCGGGATGCGGTTCCAGGAAGTTGCGTACGCAGGCCGTCCGCCCGGCGCCGACCCGCAGGACGTCGTCGGTGTCCGCCGGGCACTCGCCGGGCCCCGGCGGGTCGGCGGCCATGGCGATCACCTCGGAGTCGCCGCCGTTGCACGCCGTCAGCGCCAGCTCGCCCGTCACGCACGCGCCGGGCGTCCAGCGCAGCGTCGGCCGCGGCTGCCGCACGCTCTCCCCCGAGCCCGCGATGACCGCGCCGCCCAGCGCGATCAGGACCGCCGCGACGGCGGCGCCCGCGGCGGCGAGCTTCGGTACCGTATCCATCCCAGTACTGTGCGTGACAGGAGATGGGGCGCACAAGCGGAACGCCCAAGCGTGTCGGGAAGAATCGCGCCCCCGATCCTGCGATCATCGATGGAGTGGACGTGGTGTCGCTACTCATCGGTCTAGCCGTCGGCCTGCTCGTCGGGTTCCTGGTCGCCAGGACGCGGGCGGCGGTGCGGGTGGCTGAGGCCGACGCGCGGGCCAGATCGGCGGCCGAGAAGCTGGTCTACGTCGAGGAGCAGCTCGCCGAGCGCTTCCAGGCGCTGTCCACGCGCGCGCTCGACGTCAACAACATCCGGTTCCTGGAGCTGGCCGAGACCAGGCTCGCGGCCACCCGCGCGGAGGCCGCAGGCGATCTCGATCAGCGCAAGCAGGCCGTCGAGCACCTGGTCGAGCCGCTGAAGGACGCGCTGGCCCGGGTCGAGTCGCAGTTGCGCGACACCGAGTCGGGGCAGCGGGCGGCGCGGGCCGAGCTGGCCAAGCAGATGGAGTTCGTCCGGCAGAGCAACGAGCAGCTCCGCTCCCAGACGACCGCCCTGGTCAGGGCCCTGCAGCGGCCCGAGGCGCGCGGCCGGTGGGGCGAGCTGCAACTGCGCAGGGTCGCCGAGATCGCCGGCATGCAGCGCTACTGCGACTTCGACGAGCAGGTCGCCGAGGGCTCCATGCGGCCCGACATGGTCGTCAGGCTCGCCGGGGGCAAGAACATCGTCGTCGACTCCAAGGTGTCGCTCGCGGCCTACCTGGAGGCGGCCGAGGCATCCGACGAATCACTCGCCACCGTACGGCTCGACGCGCACGCCAGGCACGTCCGCGAGCACATCGACCGGCTGGCGGCCAAGGCGTACTGGCAGGGGTTCAACCCGTCGCCCGAGTTCGTGGTGCTGTTCATCCCCGGTGAGGCGTTCCTGGCGCCGGCGCTCGAACGCGACCCCGGCATGCTGGAGTACGCGATGACGCGCCGCGTGCACATCGCCACCCCCACCACGCTGATCACGATGCTGCGCACCGCGCACTACGCCTGGCAGCAGGCGGCGCTGAGCGAGAACGCGCGGGCGGTGTTCGAGCTGGGCAAGGAGCTGTACGAGCGGCTGTCGTCCCTGGGCAGGAACGTCGAGTCGCTCGGCAAGGCGCTGACCAGGGCGGTGGAGGCGTACAACAAGTCGGTCGGATCGCTCGAAAGCCGCGTCCTGGTCACAGCGCGCAAACTCCACGATCTCGGCGTCGTGGACGGCGAGCTGGACGCCCCCGAGATGCTCGAAGGGCTGCCCAGGCCGCTGGCCTCCCCCGAACTGCTCGAAACCTCATCTCTGATAACCCACGCGAACGGTAAGTTGGCAGGCGGGTCGCAGTAAAAGGGGGATGGGCCAGTGGCAGGTGAGAAGGGCAGGCGCTCTGCGGTCAGGCTGACTGCTCGCGGCGCCATCGCGCTCGCCCTGGTGGCCACCCTGGCGGGCTACGTGCTGACAGCCGTGTTCGGCGTGGAGCAGCTCGTGGGCGCGGCGTTCGTGCTGTCCAGCGTGCTCGGCGCGGTGCTGGTCAACCGGCGCGAGCTGCTGTCGCTGGTGGTGACGCCGCCGCTGGTGTTCTTCTGCGCGACGCTCTTCGTGGAGCTCGGGCGGGCGTTCGGCTCGGTGTCGATCGTGCAGTCGCTGGCGCTGGGCCTCTACACGTCGATGACGCAGGGCGCCCCATGGCTGTTCGCGGGCTCGGCCCTGGTGCTGGGCGTCGCCTGGCGGCGCGGGCTCCGCGACAACGTACGGGAGCTGCGGGAAGAGCTGAAGGCGGGCGCGGAGATGACGCGCCCGCGCCAGCCGTTCGTGCCGGAGCCCGAAGGGTACTTCGAGCCCAAGCTGTACGGGACCCCTCGCGGCGAGGACTGAGACTCAGGAGGCGCGCAGGTCCTTGCGCAGCTCGTGCGGCAGCGCGAAGCGCATGCTCTCCTGCACCGGCTCGACCTCCGTCACGTCGCCGAACCCGTGCCCGGCCAGCTTCGCCAGCACCTCCTCGACCAGCTCCTCAGGCACCGAGGCGCCGCTCGTGACGCCGACCGTGGTGACGCCGTCGAGCCACTCGTCGCGGATGAAGTCGGCGTTGTCCACCAGGTACGACGCCTGCGCGCCGTAGTCCTTGGCCACCTCGACCAGCCGCTTGGAGTTCGAGGAGTTCTCCGAGCCGACCACGATGACGAGCTGCGACTCCGCCGCGATCTCCTTGACCGCGATCTGCCGGTTCTGGGTGGCGTAGCAGATGTCGTCGCTGGGCGGGTCGATCAGCGTGGGGAAACGCTCCTTGAGCCGGGCCACCGTCTCGGTCGTCTCGTCGACCGAGAGCGTGGTCTGCGACAGCCACACCAGCTTGCTCGGGTCCTTCACCCGGACGTTGTCGACCGAGTCGAGCCCGTCGACGAGCTGGATGTGGTCGGGGGCCTCACCGGAGGTGCCCTCGACCTCCTCGTGCCCCTCGTGCCCGATGAGCAGGATGTCGTAGTCCTGGGCCGCGAACCTCTTGGCCTCGTTGTGTACCTTCGTCACCAGCGGGCAGGTGGCGTCGATGGTGCGCAGGCCACGCTGTCTGGCCTCGTCGTGCACGGCCGGCGAGACGCCGTGCGCGGAGAAGACCACGATCTCCCCCTCCGGCACCTCCTCCGTCTCGTCGACGAAGATGGCGCCCCTGGCCTCGAGCGTCTTGACGACGTGAGTGTTGTGGACGATCTGCTTGCGGACATAGATGGGGGCGCCGTACTGCTCCAGAGCCTTCTCGACCGCTACCACGGCTCGATCGACTCCGGCACAGTAGCCCCGTGGCTTGGCGACGAGGACTCGGCGGGAAGTGGGGGTCTGGGGCTCCATACTTTCTATGCTACGTGGAGCGGCCATCTGGCCCGCGCGTGCGTGGTTGCCCACGGTTTGCCAGACTAGCCGTCCATTACTGACCTCCCAGGGAGACGTTCATGTCCCTCAGCGACGTGATACGCAACATCGCAAGAACCGTTACCAACAAGGACGAGCTCAAGGAGAAGGCGAAGGACCTGCCGCTTCTGGTCGTCCAGACCACGCTCAGCGCCGCCGGACAGGCGCTGCTGCTCGTGGACCGCATGAAGAACTCCATCAAGGGGATCGGCGGCAAGCAGGAGCGCGAGGAGGAGTACGACTCCCGTCCCTCCGCCGCCGAGCAGGTGGCCGCCGCGCCCGCCGAGACCTCCGACGACAAGACGGCCCGCAAGGAGCCGGTCATCTTCGCGCCCCGCTCCGGCGCGGCCGAGCCCAACGGCGTCGCCAGGACCAAGCCGGACCCGGTCATCTTCGCGCCCGCCCCCAAGCCGTCGCCGGTGGACGACGCGGAGTCCGTCGCGGTCGCCGAGCCGCAGCCCGAGGCCGCCCCCAAGGCCTCCGAGCCCGCGACCAGGACCGAGGCCGCCCCGCAGCCGGCCGGTGAGACCGCCACCCCCGCGGCCACCGAGTCCAAGGCCGTCACGGACACCATCGCCGAGCCGGAGACCACCCCCGCTCCCAAGCCCGTGTCCGTGGAAACCCCCGCCCCCGAGGCCGCGGTCGTGGAGACGCCCGCCGCCGCTGAGGCCGAGGCGCAGGTCGCGCCCGCCGCCCCCAAGCCGGTGGACGAGCCCGCTGTGGAAGAGCCTGCCGTGGAGGAGCCCGCCGAGGCGCCCGTCGCCAAGCCGAAGGCCACCAGGACGCGCAAGCCCGCCCCCAAGGCTGGTTCGAAGACGAAGGCCGAGCCCGCCACCGCGCCGGAGCCCGCCGCCGCCACCGCCGAGCCCGCCCCTGCCCCCGAACCGCCCGCCGCCCCCGAGCCGGTCACCGCCGCGCCCGTGGACCTCACCGAGCCGCTGCCCGGCTGGTCCGAGCTGACCGTCGCCTCCCTGCGCGCCAGGATGCGCGGCAAGACGGCCGAGCAGATCGGCGGCTTCCTCGCCTACGAGCAGGCGACGAAGGCGCGTCCCGAGGTCATCAAGATGTTCGAGAACCGTCTCGCCAAGCTGCAGGCCGGCGAATAGGTCACACTCACCCCGTAGTCTTCCGCCATGACCTCGAAGACCACGCCTGAGTCTCCCCTGCCGATCCGTACGGTCCTGCAGATGGTGGGCGGCTGGATCGGCAGACTCGGCACGGTCTGGGTCGAAGGAGAGATCACCGACCTGAGCGCGCGTGGCGGCACGGTGTTCCTGACCCTGCGTGACCCGGTCGCCAACGTGTCCGCCAGGGTCACCGCCCCGCGTGGCGTCTACGAGGCGACGGTGCCCCGGCCGTCGAACGGCGCCAGGGTGGTGGTGCACGTCAAGCCCGACTTCTGGGTCAACAGAGGCTCGTTCGCGTTCACCGCGCTGGAGATGCGCCCGGTCGGCGTGGGCGAGATGATGGTCAGGCTGGAGCGGCTCAGGCAGTTGCTGGCCGCCGAAGGGCTGTTCAACGCCGACAGGAAGCGGCGGCTGCCGTTCCTGCCGGGCACGATCGGGCTCATCTGCGGCCGCGAGTCGGCGGCCGAGCGCGACGTGCTGGAGAACTCGCGGCGCCGCTGGCCGGCCGTGCGGTTCAAGGTCGAGGAAGTGGCCGTCCAGGGGCCGTACGCGGTCACCGAGGTGACGGAGGCGCTGCGCAAGCTCGACGCCGACTCCTCGGTGGAGGTGATCGTCGTCGCCCGGGGCGGCGGCTCGCTGGAGGACCTGCTGCCCTTCTCGGACGAGACGCTCGTACGCGCGGTGGCCGCCTGCCGCACGCCCGTCGTGAGCGCCATCGGCCACGAGCAGGACAGCCCGCTGCTCGACCTGGTGGCCGACGTGCGCGCCTCCACCCCGACCGACGCCGCCAAGAAGGTCGTGCCGGACGTCGGCGAGCAGCTCACGCTGGTCCGCCAGCTCCGCGACCGTGGCCGCCGGGTGCTCAGCGGCTGGCTCGACCGGGAGATGTCCTGGCTGACGTCCGCACGTTCGCGTCCCTCGCTGGCCGATCCCGTACGCGAGCTGGAGCGCCGGGCCGAGCAGGCCGAGGCGCTGCGCGACCGGGCCAGACGCTCGCTGTCGAGCTCGCTCGACCGTGCCGCCGACGACCTCACGCACCTGCGTGCCCGGCTCGTCGCCCTGTCGCCGGCGGCCACGCTGGAGCGCGGCTACGCCATCGTCCAGCACCCGTCGGGCGAGGTCGTCCGCCTGGCCAAGGACGTCACCCCCGGCACGCTGCTGACCATCCGCCTGTCCGACGACCGCGTGACGGTCCGCGCACAGGAGCCGGACGAGGCCGCGGAAGCCTGACCCGCTTCACCACGTGCGGAAGCCGGACGGGCGCACGGAAGCCCGACGCGCCCCGCGCCCGCAGACCCGGGTGACGACGCGGCGTCCTCACCCGCTTTCTCCGCATCCGCCCTCGGCGCGGGCGGCGGCGGGACTACCGTTCGCCCATGAGAGCACTCGTGCAGGTCGCCCAGCACGCTGACGACCTCGACAGAGCCACCGCCTTCTACCGTGACGTGCTGGGCCTGCGGCACATCGCCACCTACCGGCCGCCCGGGCTGGCCTTCTTCGACCTCGACGGCGTCCGCCTGCTGATCGAGGAGAGCGCTCCGCCGGCCGTGCTCTACCTCGCCTCGGACGATCTCGAAGCGGACGTGGCGCGGCTGCGTACGCACGAGGTCGCCTTCGTCGAGGAGCCGCACCTGATCTTCACCGACGACGGCACGTTCGGCACGCCGGGCAAGGAGATCCGCATGGCCGCGTTCCGCGACTCGGAGGGCAACCTGCTCTGCCTCATGACGTGACGCGTACGACCAGGGTCTCCAGGCCTGCCTTGATCTGCTCGACCGTCATGCCGCGTTCCTGCCGCTGGGAGGCGATCAGGTGCGCGCTGACCGGCGCGAGCAGCGCGTCGGCCAGGTACGCCGCGTCCGCGCCCGGGCACGCCTGCGCGAGCAGCGTGGCGACATGGAGATGGTGCACCTGATAGGGGCCGATGTAGCGCTTGCCCGTGCCGCCTTTCTCCAGCAGCAGGAACAGCACCTCGTTCGCCAGCTTCAGATCGACCAGCGCGTGCAGGAACGCCACGATCCGATCACGGGCGGGCGCCCCGGGGCCGAGCGGTGGCGGCCCGGACAGGAACGCCGCCTGCAGCCGCCGCTCCCGCTCGTCCATCAGCGCCAGCAGCAGCCCGGTGCGGTCGCCGAAGCGGCGGTAGACGGTGCCCACGCCGACGCACGCCTCGCGGGCGACCTCGTCCAGCGAGAGATCGTCGGTGCCGCACTCGGCGACCATCCGCGCCGCCACCTCGATGATCTTCTGCCGGTTCCGGGCGGCGTCCGCCCGCTCCGGCTGGGGCTGCCCGACGATGGGCAACGATCGACGTTCGCGCACGGGCGCAGCATACCGGTTGTAAGCGGAGAACTCTCCGATTAAGCTGGGGTAAGCGGAGAGTTCTCCGATTGCCTTGAGGAGCCGAGGATGCCCAGCGATTTCAACCAGCAGATCATCGAAGAGTTCCGCGCCAACGAAGGCCGGGTCGGCGGCATGTTCGAAGGCTCGCCGCTGGTGCTGCTCACCACCACGGGGGCCAGGAGCGGCAAGTCCGTCACCACCCCGGTCATGTACCTGGCGGACGGGGACCGTTACGTCGTCATCGCCTCGAACGCCGGCGCCGACCACCACCCTGCCTGGTACCACAACCTGCGGGCCACGCCGGAGGCCACGGCCGAGGTGGGGACGGAGCGGTTCGAGGTGAAGGCCGTGTTCGTGGAGGGTGTGGAGCGCGATCAGCTTTACGCGCGGATGGTGGAGCAGGCGCCCGGGTTCGCCGAGTACGAGGCGGCCACCAGCCGTCGCATCCCGGTCGTGGCCCTTCTCCGCACGTCCGCCTGACCACCCGGCCACTCACGGCCCGCCCGGCCCCGCGCCCCAGCGGGTCCGCCACGGGCGGCTCCAACCCGAGCGCTGGTGCGGGGGCACGGCGCTGGGGTTGCGATGCGGAGCCGTCCGATGCGGCGCCGTCCGCGGCACGGCGAGCGCTGCGGCACGGCGAGCGCTGCGGCGCCGTCCGATGCGGCGCCGTCTGCGGCACGGCGAGCGCTGCGGCGCGGGGCACGGTGCTACGGGCTGCGCGGTGAGCGGGTGCCCACCAGAGCGGGCGCGCTGGTGCGGCGCGGGCAGCGGAGGGCGCGGGTACGGCGCGTGGCGCACGCGCGGCGGCGCGGGCGCGGCGCGCATGACGCAGGCGCGGCGGGGCGGCGCGGAGCGGGGCGGGCGCGGCGCGCATAGCGCAGGCGCGGCGGCGCGGGGCACGATGCGGCGAGGCCCGTCCAGAGCGGGCCGACCACCTCCTGGCAGAAGCCGCCTAGAACGGAGCCTCGGCCGAGTGCCCCGCGCTGGGGTCGGAGCGCCGGGCCATGGCCGCGGCGAGCTTCACCCGAGCCCCCTGCAGCCACTCCTCACAAACAGCCGCCAGCTTCTCCCCCCGCTCCCAGAGCTCGATCGACTGCTCCAGCGTCAGCCCCCCGGTCTCCAGCCGCCGCACCACCTCGGTCAGCTCCTCGCGGGCCTGCTCGTAGGACGGGGTCTTCTCGCCTGTTTCCTCTGCCACGGCCACCACCCTAGACGCGCCCGCCGACAACCTCAGCCTTTGGGCCGCTGCTGGAGCTGCGCCGCGAGCTGGCCGAGTTCGGTCCAGTCGGCGGTGCCGGTGACGACGAGGGTGACGTCGGGCAGGACGCGCACCAGTGACCGCTGGTTCTTGTCCTCGCGGAAGCGCTTCTCCCAGGTCACGTCGCCGATCTGCTGGGTGCCCTGGTTCTCGTTGGTGTTGGTCATGCGGTTGGCGAAGCCGGCCGCCGGCTGCTCGTTGCTCTGGGCGAACATGGCGTGCTGGCGGGTGGCGGTGGCGTAGCCGAGGTAGAGGACCTGCGCGCCGTTCTCGCCCTTGGCGATCCGGTTGCTGTTGGGCACCCAGTTGGCCGGGTCCTGTCGTGGGGCCCAGACGCCGAAGGGCACCGTGTGGCCGAAGTTGGCGACGGTGATGGAGTAGTCGAGCCGCGGGATGTGCTCCTCGCGGCTCTGCGGGGTGACCAGCAGGAACAGCCCGGCTCCCGCGAGGCACACGAAAAGGGCTACCGCGTAGCCGTACAGACCTTGGGTGAACCGTCGCACAGTTGGCGAGGTTACCCGTTGGTGGGGGTGGTCGCCGAAGTGGCCGGGTGGATCTGCCCGATGATGGCCAGAACCTCCTCCGCCAGCGCGCGGTCGCCGGAGCGCACGACCTCGGACACGGCCGCCGCCAGCGCCCCGGTGACGACCACGACGAGGGCGGGCTCGTCCTCGAACAGGGCGGCGTTGCGCTGGGCCCAGACGCGCAGCCGGTCGCGCATCACCACGTCGAAGCCGGGCGGCCCGTCGCCGCGCAGGAACAGCGCGGCCAGCTCGCGTTCCTCCAGGCACCCTTCCAGGTACGCGCGGGCGGCGCCGACGAACACGCGCATGGGGTCGCCTTCGCCGTCGGCGCGTGCCTCGCGGACGGCCCGCTTGGTCCGCTGCGTCTGCCTGGCCTGGAACTCCTCCCACAACGTGAGGTAGAGGTCGGCCTTGCCGGAAAAGTGGTGGTAGAGGCTGCCCACGCTGGCGTCGGCCCTGGCCACCACGTCCGTCACGCCGGCCTCGGCGAAGCCCTTCGAGACGAAGATCTCTCTGGCGGCGGCGAGCAGCGAGCTGCGCGTGGCGGCGCCACGCTCGGACGTACGCGGCTGGGCGACCGCATTCTCCACATCAGGGCTCATACGGGATCTCCTCCACGGCGGGGGCGCCACGCTCCATGTTGGAGGCAAGATCCTTGGCGCGCACAGGGTATGACGCAAATTCCGTTCCTGGTGAGCAGATTATCCCCCTCCAACCGGGAAGAGACCGGCAACTACGATCGAGGGAGATGTCCCACGAGGAGGGCCTGTCATCATGTCCGACCAGACTTCCGTGCCACCGGCGCTCGCCACCAGCGAGCACGCCCCTGATCGAAACCTGGCGCTGGAGCTCGTCCGCGTCACGGAGGCCGCCGCGATGGCGGCCGCCCGCTGGGTCGGCAGAGGTGAGAAGAACGGCGCGGACGGCGCGGCCGTGAACGCCATGCGCCAGCTCATCAACACCGTGTCGATGAACGGCGTCGTCGTGATCGGCGAGGGCGAGAAGGACCACGCCCCGATGTTGTTCAACGGCGAGCAGGTCGGCGACGGCAGCGGCCCCGACTGCGACGTGGCGGTGGACCCGATCGACGGCACGCGCCTGACGGCGCTGGGCATGCCCGACGCGGTGTCGGTGATCGCGGTCAGCGAGCGCGGCTCGATGTACGACCCGTCGGCCGTGTTCTACATGGAGAAGCTGGTCACCGGCCCCGAGGCGGCCGACGTGGTGGACATCGACGCCCCCGTGTCCGTCAACGTCAACGCCGTGGCCAGGGCGAAGCACTGCTCGCCGTCCGACGTGACCGTGGTCGTGCTCGACCGGCCCAGGCACGAGCGGCTGGTCAAGGAGATCAGGGAGACGGGCGCGCGGATCAAGTTCATCACCGACGGCGACGTGGCGGGCGCGATCATGGCGGCCCGCGCGGGCACCGGCATCGACCTGATGATGGGCATCGGCGGCACGCCGGAGGGCATCGTGGCGGCGTGCGCGCTCAAGTGCCTGGGCGGCGTGATCCAGGGCAAGCTGTGGCCGCGTGACGACGCCGAGCGGGCCAAGGCCGTCGAGGCGGGGCACGACCTCGGCCAGGTGCTCACCACCAACGACCTGGTCAGGTCGGACGACGTGTTCTTCGCGGCGACCGGGATCACGCACGGTGAGCTGATGCAGGGTGTACGGTTCCGCGCCGGCTCGGCGGTGACGGAGTCGCTGGTGATGCGGGGGCGGTCCGGCACCATCCGCAAGATCGAGAGCGAGCACCAGCTCTGGAAGCTGCGTGCGTACAGCGCGATCAACTTCGACACGGCGGGATAGGGCTCGGCGACACCGCTCGCGGCAGGGCCGCTCGCCGGGGACGTCAAGGGGCGCCACGAGTTGGGGCTGGGCGAGGCGCCACCGGACGGCCCGCCACCGGGCAGGGCGCCGCAAGACAGGGCGCCGCAAGGCAGGGCGTCACCGGGCGCGGCGCTGCCGGGCGGGGCGCACCTGGCGGGCCGGGCGAGGGCGCCACCTGGCGGGGCGGCACCTGGCGGGCCGGGCGAGGGCGCCACCTGGCGGGCCGGGCGAGGGCGCCACCTGGCGGGGCGGCACCTGGCGGGCCGGGCGAGGGCGCCACCTGGCGGGGCGGCACTTGGCGGGGCGAGGAGCGGGCTGGGCGAGGGCGGCACCTGGCGGGGCGAGGAGCGGGCTGGGCCCCGCCGAGCGGGGCGGGGCTGGAAGGGGCAAGATCGCCAGACGGCCCGCCAGCGAGCGGGGCCGCCGCAGAGCAGGGCGGGGCTGGGGTCAGCGGCGCCGCTTGCGGCGGGGTGGTTCCTTGACCTTGACGTCGCCCGCGAAGTTCGTCGTGCGCACCTCCACGACCGGCGCTCCCGGCTCGGTGGGCTGCTTGGTCAGGCGGACCGTCTTGTCCTTGGCCACCCTGATCACCTCCAGCCCCTCGGGAACGTGGATCTCCAGCCCGCCGAAGACGAGGGTGGCGTTGATGATGATCCGCCGGTTCTGCAGGATGGCGTCGCGGAAGTCGAGCTTCGTCGTGCCGAACATGGCGGTCACGCCCAGCTCGGCCGGCACCACCCAGCGCCCGCCCCGCTGCTCCTGCTTGAAGATGGCCGAGACCGGCCGGCCGTCGAGGTTGAGCGGCTGCTGGTCGGCGGGCAGCAGGTCGGTGGTGAGGGCGGCGAGTTCACCGAGGGTGCGCGCGGAGTAGAGCACGCCGAGCCGTTCCTCCAGCTCGTCGAGCGTGAGGCGGCCGTCGGCGTGGGCGTCCTGGAGCACCTGGGCGATGCGTTCACGATCGGCGTCGGACGCGCGCAGCTCGTGCGGCGGCGGCACGTCGTCGGGCGCCGGGGGACGGCGAGCGGACACCCATTCCTCGGCCAGCCGCTCGCCGACTTCCTGCAGCTTGGGCAACCACGATCCCGCGCGTTCGTTCACACTTCTGACGATATCCGGCTCTCGCCCAGTTCGCTCGTGCCGAATGACCCGGTGTCACCGGATTCCGGCCAGAACACCGGGCATCTCCTTCACGAGGTTCTCCGTCACGTCGGCGTGGCGGTACCTGTGGTGTCCGGCTTCTCATGAATTTCTTAGGAATCTCCGTGCGCGCATCGCCGTTGTCCCGGCAAAAGTGTCCGTAAGGGAGGTGTGCGTGCATCAACCGGCGCGGTGGGGTCTCGGCGCGGCAGCCGCGGGCAGCCTGGTGATCCTGGGCCTCGATCTGACGAGCTTCGACGAGACGAACCCGTTCAGGAGGACCATCAGCGAGCACGGCCTGGGCCCCGACGGATGGGTCTTCGGGCTCGGGGTGGGGTTGCTGGCGGCGGGTTCGCTGGCCATCGGCGTGTCGCTGGCGCGCAAGAGGCTGGCCGGGGTCTTCGGCACCTTCGCGCTGCTGGGCTGGAGCGTCGGGCTGTTCATCACGGCCTGGTTCGAGAAGCACGACTGGTCGGTCGGGCCCAGCCTGAGCGGCAGCATCCACCGGGTGGGCAGTTTCGTGGCCTTCCTCTGCCTGCCGCTGGCCGCCGTGATCATCGCGCGCCCGTGGCGGCACCGGGTGCGGTCGAGGGCCACGCTGGTGGCGTTCGGGCTCGGGATCTGCTCCGTGCTCTGGGTGGCCGGCATCGGCGCGGTGATGCTCGTCGCGTCCGGCAACGGGTTGCCGTGGTACCGGGTCATGCCGCTGGGGCTGGTGGAGCGAGGGCTGGCCGTCACGGAGGTGGCGGCGCTGCTGACGCTCGGCGTGTGGGCCGCCACCGAACGGCTGGACGGCACACCAGAGCTCGCCGCCGAACGGCTGGACGGCACACCAGAGCTCGCCGCCGAACGGCTGGACGGCACACCGGAGTCCGCCGCCGAACGGCTGGACGGCGCGCATGAGCCCGCCGGTCAGGGGCGCAGCGCGGCGATGAGGTCGTCCACGTAACCCTGGAAGACGGCCGCCATGTCCACCTGCTCGGGGTCGATCAGCCACTGCGTCTGCAGGCCGTCCATCATCGCGATCAGCCGGTCGGCGTGCGCTTCCGCGTCCAGTTCGGCCTTGAACTCGCCGCGTTCCGCGCCTTCGCGCAGCGCACGCGCCACCATCGCGCGCAGCCGCCGGTAGCGCCGTTTCGCCCAGTCGTGCCCGGGATGTCCTGGGGTCACGGCCTCGCCGCTCATCACGGAGAAGAGCTGCACCAGGCCGGGCACCCGGGAGTTGTGCTCGACCACGCGCACCAGGGCCCGCAGCGCGTCCACCCCGCCCGCCGGTTCGAGGTCGAACGTGCGCGTGTCCAGCTCGTCGCGGTAGTCCAGCACCGCGAGGAGCAGCACCTCCTTGGTCCTGAAGTGGTGCAGCAGCCCGGCCTGTGACAGCTCGGCCCGCTCGGCGATGCGGGCCAGCGACGCGCCCCGGTAGCCGTGCTCGGCGAACTCCAGCAGCGCGGTGGCCAGGATGCGCTCCCTGCGCGCCGCACCGGTCGCGTAGCCCCGTCTCACCGCGGCAGCCTACCTCTCACGCCGCTGCCGGCGGACGACCCGCGCTCCCGCCCGCGGACGACCCGCGCTCCCGCCCGCGGACGACCCGCGCTCCCGCCGACGGACGACCCGCGCTCCCGCCGACGGACGTCCCGCGCTTGTGCTGGCGGACGACCTGGGGCAGCCGTTAACCTGACCGCGCCTCACGTTTGATTCCCCCCCCGATCAGGAGGCCGTTGTGCCGTCCGCGCGTGATCGCCAGGCCCGTGTCGCCACGTACGTCGTCTACGCCGTCCAGGGCCTGTCCTTCGCCTCGTTGCTCATCCAGGTCGCGAACCTCCAGGCCAAACACCAGCTCGACGAGGGCTCGCTCACGCTGTTGCTCCTGGTCGTGCCGGTGTTCGCCGGTGTCGGCAGCGTGGCGGCGGGCTCGTTCGCCGCCCGCTTCGGCAGCAAGCCGCTGTTGCGCATCGCCCAGCCGGTGGTGGCCCTCGCCGTGATGCTGGCCGGACTCGCGCCGAACGTGCCGCTGCTGCTGCCGGTGCTGCTCCTGTTCGGGGTGGCGGTGGGCGCGGTGGACGCGGGCATGAACATGCAGGGGGTGGCCGTCGAGCGCAGGTACGGCGTGGAGGTGCTGAACGGGTTCCACTGCGTGTGGAGCGTGTTCAGCCTGGCCGCGGCGCTGTGGGCGTCCGGTGCCGCGGGGCTGCCGCTGCCGGTGATCATGAGCGTGCCCATGGTCCTCGCGGTGGCCGGCTCGCTCTACGCCGGGCGCGACCTGTGCACGCGCGAGGAGGAGAAGGTCGAGGCCGCGGGCGCGCCCGTCACCGGCCGCTTCCCGTGGCGGCCGATCATCCCGCTCTGCCTGGCCATGGGCTTCCTGTACGTCGGCGACGCCGCCGTGTCGAACTTCAACACCGTCTACATGAAGGACGTGCTCGGCGCGAGCCCCGCCGTGATCCCGCTGGCCTACGCCGCCTACCAGGCCACCACGCTGGCCGTCCGGCTCGGCGGCGACTTCGCCGTGCGGCGGTACGGCCCCGCCGCCATCGTCAGGATCGGCGGGGTGATCGCCACGATCGGGTTCCTCGGCGTGGTCCTGGCCCCGACGCAGCCGCTGGGCATCCTCGCGTTCGGGCTCACGGGCGTGGGATTGTCGGTGGTGGCGCCGCAGTCGTTCTCGGCGGCGGGCAAGCTGGACCCGGCGGGCACCGGGGTGGCGATCGCCCGGGTGAACCTCTTCAACTACGTCGGCTTCATCGTGGGGGCCGCGCTGGTGGGCGGGATCGCCGACGCCGCGGGGATGCGGGTGGCGTTCGCCGCGCCGCTGGTGCTGGCCGCCGCGATCATCGCCCTGGCCCCCGGCTTCGAGCCCAAGCGCTCCACGGCCACCACCTGAGCGACAGTCCCCTAGCGCCGGACTTCGGCCACCTCGACGGGACGGCCCTCACGCAGCGAAAGGTCGGCGGCCTCGGCCACGTACAGCGCCTCCAGCGCGTCCTCGATCGAGCACGGGCTCTCGCCGCCCCGCAGGAAGGCGTCGAGCTCGGCCCGGTAGGCGGTCTCGAAGCGGGCCACGAAGTCCGGCCATGGCGACTCGACGCCGGGCAGCCCCTCGGCGCTGTGCAGAGGAGCGCGCGGGCCGAGGCCGACCGCCTGGGTGCGCCGGGTGCCCGCCAGCTCCATGCGCACGTCGTACCCGCCGCCGTTGTACCGCGAGCCCTGGAGGGTGGCCAGCGTGCCGTCGTCCAGCATCAGGAGCGCGGCGCTGTTGTCCACGTCGCCCGCCTCGGCGAAGAACGCGGCGCCGCGGTTGGCGCCCCGCGCGTAGACCGACACCACCTCACGGCCGGTCACCCAGCGCAGGATGTCGAAGTCGTGGATGTGGCAGTCGCGGAAGAGCCCGCCGGACAGCGGGATGTAGGCGGCGGGCGGCGGCGCGGGGTCGGCCGTGACGAGGTGCACGCGGTGCAGCTCTCCCAGCTCACCGGCCCGCAGCGCGTGCGCCGCCGCCACGTAGCCCGGGTCGAACCTGCGCTGGAACCCGATCTGCACCCGGTTGCCCGCCCGCGCCTCCAGCACCTTGACCGTGTCGCCCACCGTGCCCGCCACCGGCTTCTCGCAGAAGGCCGGGACGCCCAGCCGGCACGCCTTCATGATCAGCTCCGCGTGGGTGCTGGTCGGGGTGGCGATGACCACGGCGTCGGCCTCGAAGGGGTCGCCGGGAGCGCCGTGCGGCGAGCTGCGTACGGGATCGCTCACGATCAGCTCGTCCACCAGCGGATGCCCGGCCAGGGTCGCGGCGTGGAAGGCGCCGATCCTGCCCAGCCCCAGCAGTCCCACACGCATGGCGCCCTCCCCTTCGCCCGATCAGGCTTTCTTTCTAAGCGAGCGTTTCTCCCTCAGTCAATGGTTTGTCCTGACATGCGGACCTTCAATCCGCGCACGGCCTCGGCCGCCTTGTGCGCGGGCAGCCGCGCGAACCCCACCACCACGGCCGGCGGCCCCGGCAGGTCCCGCATCGGCCCCACCGGCTCGGCCGACATGCCCAGCACGCGGGCCGCCGCCACCGTGCGCCCCTCGTTCCAGTCCGGCGGCAGCTCCAGGTACACGTGCAGCCCCGCCTCGATGCCCTTGACCCTGATCTGGGGCAGGTCCGCGGCCAGCGCCGCGACCAGGGCATCGCGGCGGCGGCGGTACTCCCTGCGCATCCGCCGCAGGTGCTTGTCGTAGCCGCCGGTGCGCAGGAAGTGGGCCAGCGCGTACTGCTCGATCACCGGGGAGCCCAGGTCGAGCTCGCCGCGCGCCCGGCGGATGGCCTCGGCCAGGCCTGGCGGGGCGGCCACCCAGCCGAGCCGGAGGCCGGGAGCCAGGGCCTTGCTCACGCTGCCCGACAGGATCACCCGGTCGGGCGCCAGGCCCTGCAAGCAGCCGACGGGGTCGCGGTCGAAGCGGAACTCGGCGTCGTAGTCGTCCTCCAGGACGATCCGGCGGCCCGCGTACGCCCACTCCATCAGCGCGGCGCGGCGCGGCGGCGAGAGCACCACGCCGGTCGGGAACTGGTGGGCGGGCGTCACCAGCACGGCGTCGCCCGACAGCTTGCGCACGTCGAGGCCCTGCTCGTCCACCGGCACCGGCACCAGGTGCGCGCCGGCCCGCCGCAGCAGCGGCACCTGGCGGTGGCTGGTCGGGTCCTCGACGGCCAGCCGCAGCACGCGCTGCTGGGTCAGCACGTGCAGGGCCAGGCTCAGCCCCTGCGCCACGCCGCCCACGATGACGAGCTGCTCGGGGCGCACATCGGCGGCTCTGACCCGCCTGAGGTAGGCGGCCAGCTCTTCCCGCAGCTCAGGCACGCCGCCGGGGTCCCCGTAATCGAGGGCGTCCGAGGGTACGGTGGTCAGGACATGCCTGACGGCCGCGAGCCAGCGTTCACGGGGGAAGTGGCCCAGGTCGGGGGAGGTAGGGCGATGACCGTAGTACGGGGGGACCGCCTGGGCGCCGGGCGCCCGGCGGGCCGGCGCGGGCCGGGGACGGACGGAGTCGCGCGGCGCGGGGGCGGCGCGGGCGGCGTTCTTGGGGGTGACCTGGGTGCCGACGCCCACCCTGGAGACCAGGAAGCCCTCGGCGACCAGTTGCTCGTACGCCTCCACGACCACTCCCCTGGAGACCTGGAGGTCGGTGGCGAGGTCGCGGGTGGCGGGCAGGCGGGTGCCCGGCGTGAGCCGCCCGCCGCGGATGGATTCACGCAGCTCGGACGCGATCTGCCCGGCAATGCCCCCCTTCCCACGATTTATCGAGATATGGAGGTCGGCCATATTGGTCCTGTCTCCCGCTGGGGCATTGGACTGTTTGTGCGAACCATTGTCTCCCTAGCATCCTTCGCATGAGAAACGGCATTGTGGGCGCCGCCGCCGCCATGTTCCTGGTCGGAACGCTGGCCGGAGTCTCCGGGCTCGTCGGCGCATACCCCATATACGGCGGCCAGGCGGTTCGGTATCTCGTGGCTTCGGTCATCCTGCTTGTCATAACGAGAGTGCTGGGCCTGCGGTTCGTCCGCATGACCTGGCGCGAGACGCTCTGCCTGCTCGGGCTGACGCTGCTGGGCCTGGTGTTCTTCAACGTGTGCGTGGTGGAGTCCACCCGCGCCTCAGGCCCCGCGCTGGTCGGCACCGTGCTCGGCACCGTGCCGCTGGCCCTGGCGCTGGCGGGCGGCAGGCCGGCGCCCCGGCTGCTGATCGGGGCCGGCGTGGTGGTGGCGGGCGCGACGCTGGCCACGGGACTCGGCAGCGGCACCCCGGAGGGCCTGCTGTGGGCGCTGGGCGCGCTGGTGGGCGAGATCAGCTTCTCCCTGCTGGCCATCCCCCTGCTGCCGAAGCTGGGGCCGATCCGGGTGTCGGCGTACTCGACGACGCTGGCCGTGCCCATGCTGGCCGTGGTCGGGCTGCTCGACGCGGGGACGGGCATGCTCAGGGTGCCGACGCTCCCCGAGACGCTCGGGTTCGCCTATCTGGCGGTCGTGGTGACCGTGGTGGCGTTCTTCCTCTGGTACAACTCGCTGCCCAAGCTCGGGCCAGGGCGGGCCGGGCTGTTCGCGGGGCTGATCCCGGTCGCGGCCATCGTCACGGGCGCGGTTCTGGGGGTGGCCATGCCCACGACGTACGACCTTCTCGGCGCGGGGCTGGTGGTCACCGGCATCCTGATCGGCCTGAGCGCGGAACGCTCGGGAGCCAAGGCGGCGGTACGGCCGTCCGAGGCCTGACGGCCATCCCCTCCGTTCGGTGCGCGTAATCTCTTGAGCGACCGAAAGGATGGACATGGGCGAGTTCGACTACACCGACCTGCTGCCGCTTGGAGCCGACGAGACGGAATACCGGCTGATCACCTCGGAGGGGGTGCGGAAGGTCGAGGCGGCCGGGCGTACGTTCCTCGAAGTCGACCCCGAGGCGCTGCGCCTGCTCACCGAGACGGCCGTGCACGACATCTCCCACTTCCTGCGCGCCTCGCACCTCGCCCAGCTCCGGAAGATCGTCGATGACCCCGAGTCCAGCGGCAACGACCGCTTCGTCGCCCTCGACCTGCTGAAGAACGCCTCCATCTCGGCCGGCGGCGTGCTGCCCATGTGCCAGGACACCGGCACCGCCATCGTCATGGGCAAGCGCGGCCGGCACGTGCTCACCGACGGGCGGGACGCCGAGCACGTCTCGCGCGGCGTCTACGACGCCTACACCAAGCTCAACCTGCGCTACTCCCAGATGGCCCCGCTGACCATGTGGGAGGAGAAGAACACGGGCGACAACCTCCCGGCCCAGGTCGAGCTGTACGCCGAGGACCCGAACGGGCACCCCGACGAGTACAAGCTGCTGTTCATGGCCAAGGGCGGCGGGTCGGCCAACAAGTCGTTCCTGTACCAGGAGACCAAGGCCGTGCTCAACGAGAAGCGCATGATGGCCTTCCTGGAGGAGAAGATCCGCTCGCTCGGCACGGCGGCCTGCCCGCCGTACCACCTGGCCATCGTCGTGGGCGGCACCTCCGCCGAGTACGCCCTCAAGACCGCCAAGTACGCCAGCGCCCGCTACCTCGACTCGATCCCCACCGAGGGCTCCCCGTCCGGGCACGGTTTCAGGGACCTGGAGATGGAGGCCAAGGTCTTCGAGCTGACGCAGAAGCTGGGCATCGGGGCGCAGTTCGGCGGCAAGTACTTCTGCCACGACGTGCGTGTCATCCGCCTGCCCCGGCACGGCGCCTCCTGCCCGGTCGCCATCGCCGTCTCCTGCTCCGCCGACCGCCAGGCCCTCGCCAAGATCACGCCGGAGGGGGTGTTCCTGGAGAAGCTGGAGACCGATCCGGCCCGCTTCCTGCCCGACACCACCGACGAGCACCTCTCCGACGACGTCGTCTCGATCGACCTCAACCGCCCGATGCCGGAGATCCTCGCCGAGCTGAGCAAGTACCCGGTCAAGACCCGCCTGTCGCTCACCGGCCCGCTGGTCGTCGCCCGCGACATCGCGCACGCCAAGATCGCCGAGTTGCTGGACGACGGCGGCGAGATGCCCCAGTACCTCAAGGACCACGCCGTCTACTACGCAGGTCCCGCCAAGACGCCGGAGGGCTACGCCTCAGGCTCGTTCGGGCCGACGACGGCGGGGCGGATGGACTCGTACGTGGCGCGCTTCCAGGCGGCGGGCGGCTCGATGGTGATGCTGGCCAAAGGCAACCGGTCCAAGCAGGTCACCGAGGCCTGCCAGCAGTATGGCGGCTTCTACCTGGGCTCCATCGGCGGGCCCGCGGCGCGGCTGGCGCAGGACTGCATCAAGAAGGTGGAGGTGCTGGAGTATCCCGAGCTGGGGATGGAGGCGGTGTGGAAGATCGAGGTCGTGGACTTCCCCGCGTTCATCGTCGTGGACGACAAGGGGGACGACTTCTTCACCGACAGGACCGGCCCTGCGCTCACGATCGGCCGGCGCTGAGGTGACACCCGCGCCGTGAGGCGGGGGGCTGGGCGCCGGGAGTCAGGCGCCCAGGCGCGCGGGCCGGACGGCCACGCGGGCGGGAAGGACGGCGGGATCGGGCGCGCCGGTCGCCGGCGCGTCTCGCCCCGTGCCGGGCCCGGTGACCCGGGAGGTGCTCACGCGGCCACCGGGGCCCGATGCGGCGCCACGACGCTGCCGTCGGGCAACAGCAGACCGGTGTCGTCGAACAGCACGACGCCGTTGCAGAGAAGGCTCCAGCCCTGGTCGGGATGGGCCGAGATCACGTGCGACCGCTCACGGTCGAGGGAGTCGGCACTGGGGCAAACGGGGTTGTGACTGCACATGGCGCACCTCTCAGATTGCGCTCCGGGTTGCGGATCTTCAAAAGGGCAGCGTGCGCCCTGACGGTGTGCGGAGGTCCAGTGCGGCTCTGGTCGGCTTCTTCGGCCGGCGGCGAACCTGGGTCTGGCGCATCCTCATCACGTCCTTAGTGGTCTGACTTCATCGGTGGGACCTCGGGCGTTCTGCTCTCAGTCTGACGTTCGTCACCGACACTTTCGTGGATGACCGCCGGCGAGGAGCCCGCCTTCTTTCCTGGTCCTAACCATGCCCCCGTCCCCTTACGGCACCCTTACAAGTCGCTGACGGCTCCCCGTGCTTCCTGTCAGTCAGCCTGCCGTACGCCTGAATGTCCCCTACCAGGCATCATGCACAAATATTCGGCAAGCCGTTGTGCCGATGGGCACATAGGCCCGATGAGCTGCGAAAACGTACATTGAGTGGTCGCGCGGGACAAGCCGGTCCACGGCCCTGCGCGGGCCGCCGGGCGCGTAGGGCGCCGCGCGGTAAATATCGGGCCGAGCGGTGCCGGACGCGATCCCGGTGTCCCACGGGGTCGACGGGACGGAGGCGCGCGTACTACCTTCGGTATCGCGGCGTCCGACCGGGGAGCACGACGAGAAACCACGGGGTCTCAACCGGGAGGATGCGGCCAGGAGGTTTGCTGACGTGACGAGTCAGGCGGGTTGACTTAAGTTCGCAACAAATTATCGGCCCCGCCTCTACTGGTCGGTTTACGCAAATAGGTAAGCTGCCTGGCATGCGTGCGCCCTCCGGTTACCTACTCGCCGCGCGCTATCGGCTCGTGGAGCCGGTTGGTCGCGGCGGCATGGGCACCGTTTGGCGGGCACATGACGAACTCCTCGACCGCGACGTGGCGGTCAAGGAAGTGCGGTTGCCGTCCGTGCTCGACGAGGAGCTGCGCGCCGAGCTGTGCGCGCGCACCGAGCGCGAGGGCCGGGCGACCGCGATGGTCGCGCACCCCTCGGTGATCACCGTCTTCGACGTGGTCACGGAGGACGACCGGCCGTGGATCGTGATGGAGCTGCTGCGGGCCAAGTCGCTCGAACAGCTCATCCAGGAGGAAGGACCGCTCCACCCGCGCAAGGCCGCCGAGATCGGCCGGCAGATCCTGGGCGCGCTGCGCGCCGTGCACGCCAAGGGCATCCTGCACCGCGACGTGAAGCCCAGCAACGTGCTGGTGACCGAGGACCGCGCGGTGCTCACCGACTTCGGCCTGGCCGCGCTCGAAGGTGATGTTTCCATCACCCAGGCGGGCATCGTTCTCGGGTCGGCCGGATACATCGCTCCAGAGCGCGTGCTCGGCTCGAAGGCCAGCCCCGCCGCCGACCTGTGGTCGCTCGGCGCGACCCTCTACACCGCCGTCGAGGGCAGGGGCCTGCACGGCAGGCGTACGGCCGCCGCCGCGCTCGCGGCCCTGACCAGCGGCGAGCCGATCCCGATGACCAAGGCGGGCCCGCTGGCGCCCATCCTCGACGCGCTGCTGCGGATCGACCCCGCGACCAGGCTCGACTCCGTGCGCGCCTCGCTCATGCTGACCAGGGTCGCCGCGGGCGGCTCCGCCGAGGAGCCGCTGACCCCGCGCAGGCCCGCGCGCCCCGCCTCGCCGATCCCCCTGCCACAGCCCCCTTTCGTGCGCAGGCCCGCGCACCGCGGGCTGCACAGGGCCGACCCGCCGGCGGGCGCCGTGAACGTGCCCTCGCCCCGGCAGGAGCGTAAACCCGGCGAGGGCGTGCACAGGAAGCGCGTGGAAGCGCGCCCCGCGCCGTCGGCTTATGCCCGTTTCAAAGCGACGGTGATAAAGTTGTGTCTTCCTCGGCGGTTCTGGCCAAGAGAACTTCGCAAGCGAGGGTAAAGCACTTCCCAAGCGAGAATCGATATCTTCTTCTCATGCCGGAACAGCAGACACGCCTGCTCGCGGAGCGCTACGAGCTCATCACCCCGCTCGGGCGGGGCACGATGGGCACCGTGTGGCGAGCCCGCGACCGCGCGCTCGGGCGCGAGGTGGCGGTCAAGGAAATCCGCCAGGACTCGGGTCTCACCGAGGAACAGCGGACCGAGCTGCGCGAACGTATGGTGCGCGAGGGCCGCATCGCCTCGCGGATCAACCACCCGTCGGTCGCCTCCATCCACGACGTGCTGATCCAGGACAACAGCCCGTGGATCATCATGGAGCTGATCGAGGCCCGATCGCTGGAGCAGGTGATCGAGGAGGAGGGGCCGCTGCCGCCGCGGCTGGTGGCCGAGATCGGCGTCGACCTGCTCGGGGCGCTGCGCGCGGCGCACGTCCAGGGCATCACCCACCGCGACGTCAAGCCGGGCAACGTGCTCATCACCGAGAGCGGGCGCGTGGTGCTGACCGACTTCGGCATCGCCAAGGCCGAGGGCGACTCCCGGCTGACGAAGACCGGCATGGTGATCGGCTCGCCCGGGTACACCGCGCCGGAACGTGCCAGGGGTGAGTACACCGGCCCCGAGTCCGACCTCTGGTCACTCGGCGCCACGCTCTACTTCGCCGTCGAGGGGCGGCCCGCGTACGAGCGGTCCACGATCGCCGAGACGCTGGCGGCGCTGCTCACCGAGAACGCCGACCCGCCCACGCAGGCGGGCCAGCTGCGGCCGGTGCTGAACGGGCTGCTGAACAAGGACTACCGGCAGCGGCTCAGCGCTGCCAAGGCGGAGACCCTGCTGCGCATGGTCGCCGACACCCCGACGAGCGAGATGCCGGTGCTGACGGCCGAGGCTCTTATGGCGCAGGAGGCCGCAATGCCCGATCCGTTCGCCGCTCCGCAGAACCCTGAGCCTGGTGGGCCCGGGGGGCGCGGTCCGGTGGGGCAGCCGCCTTACGGCGCTCCCACGCAGGGGCCCGGCGCTCCCGGCCAGGGTCCTGGTGCTCCGGCGGTGGGTCACGCGATGCAGGGCGTGAGCGGCCCTCAGTCGCCCACCGGCCCGAACGCCTTCAACGGCCCGCCCGCCGCCTACGGCCCGCCCGGACAGCGACCGCCCGCCGCGCAGGGCCCCACGCCGGGACCGGGCGCTCCCTCGGAACAGCAGCCTGGATCGGGCGCTCCCACAGGCCCGCAGCCTCGGCCGGGTGCCCCCGCAGGACCGCAGTCTGGACCGGGCGCCCCCACAGGACCGCAGCCTCAACCTGGCCCGCGGCCCCGACCGGGCGCTCCCACAGGCCCGCAGCCTCGACCGGGCGCTCCCATAGGACCGCAGGCCGCACCCGGCCAGCAGGGCCAGGCGCACGGGCCGAACGCCCCCACGGTGCCGCAGACCGCCGGCGGCGGCTACGCGCAGGGCCGTCCCACCGGGCCGAACGCCCCGGAAGGCGACTACGACCCGGAACGCACGGTGAGCATCGCCCGCCCCAAGGGCCCGTTCCCCGCGACCCAGGAACCTCAGCAGCGCCTCGCCGACGAGGGCTCGAACGCGACGACCCGCATCCCGAAGGGCTCCCCCGGCCAGCAGGTCTACCCGGTCCCCGCGCCTCCGGCGGGCCAGCCCCAGCAGCAGCAACCCCCGTCGGGCCCACCCCGGCAGGGCGCTCAGAACGGCCCGCAGATGGGCGGGCACGGCCTGGGCACGGATCTGTTCGCGATCGCGGGCCAGCCGGAGAAGCCCCCGGCGGGCAACCGCAACGGCATGCTGGTGCTCATGGCGGTGGCCGCCGCGGCCGCCGTGGTGATCGCGGTGCTCATCGTGGCCCTGTTCTCGAGCTGACGCGGCAGGGGGTGCCTCCCGGCCGGAGCGCGCGCCGTGGGTCAGACTGGAAGTCATGAGTGAGTTCCGGATCGAACATGACTCGATGGGCGAGGTACGCGTGCCGGCCGGCGCCAAGTGGCGTGCGCAGACCCAGCGGGCAGTGGAGAATTTCCCGATCTCGGGCCGGCCGCTGGAGCCGTCGCACATCGCCGCGCTGGGTCTGATCAAGGCGGTGGCGGCCGAGGTCAACGGCGAGCTGGGCGTGATCGACAAGGACATGGCCGAGGCGATCGCGCAGGCCGCCGCCGACGTCGCGGAGAACGAGCACGACGGCGACTTCCCGATCGACGTCTTCCAGACCGGCTCGGGCACCTCGTCCAACATGAACGCCAACGAGGTGATCGCGACGCTGGCGGAGGAGCGGCTGGGCAGCCCCGTGCATCCGAACGACCACGTGAACGCCTCGCAGTCGTCCAACGACGTGTTCCCGACCTCGATCCACGTGGCGGCGGCCACCGAGGTGACCTTCCACCTGCTGCCCTCGCTGCGGCATCTGGCGGAGGCGCTGCGGGAGAAGGCGATCGAGTTCGACGGCGTGGTGAAGTCGGGGCGCACGCACCTCATGGACGCGACGCCGGTGACACTGGGCCAGGAGTTCGGCGGGTACGCCACGCAGGTCGAGCACGGCGTGGTGCGCGTCTCGGCGGCTCTGGAGCACGTGCTGGAGCTGCCGCTGGGCGGCACGGCCGTGGGCACGGGCATCAACACGCCGCCGGGCTTCGCCCAGGAGGCGATCGCCAAGCTGCGTGAGGCGACCGGCATCGCGTTCCAGGAGGCGGCCGACCACTTCGAGGCGCAGGGCGCGCAGGACTCCATCGTGGAGCTGTCGGGGCAGCTCAAGGTGGTCGCGGTGTCGCTCATGAAGATCGCCAACGACCTGCGGTGGATGGGGTCGGGGCCGCGCGCGGGGCTCGGCGAGATCAACCTGCCGGACCTGCAGCCGGGCTCGTCGATCATGCCGGGCAAGGTCAACCCGGTGATCCCCGAGGCCACGGCCATGGTCGCGGCCCAGGTGATCGGGAACGACGCGGCGATCACGTTCGCCGGCGCGTCGGGCACCTTCGAGCTGAACGTGCAGCTCCCGGTGATCGCGCGCAACATCCTGGAGTCGATCAGGCTGCTGGCGAACGTCTCGCGCCTGCTCGCCGACCGCTGTGTCTCCGGCATCACGGCGAACGTCGAGCGCCTGCGTGAGTACGCCGAGTCGTCCCCGTCGATCGTCACCCCGCTCAACAAGTACGTCGGCTACGAGGAGGCGGCGAAGATCGCCAAGCAGGCCCTGGCGGAGCGCAAGACGATCAGGGAGGTGGTCATCGAGCGCGGCCACGTGGCCGACGGCAAGCTCACCGAGGAGCAGCTCGACGCGGCTCTCGACGTCCTGTCCATGACCCGGCCTTGATCTACTGGGCCCTGACCGTCCGCGTGGCGTGGGCCCAGCGAGTGAGCAGGGACAGCGCCGCGCCGGAGTCGACGGCGTCGGCGGCCCGCTTGTAGCCGGCGCTCAGCGCGGGCACCAGCTCGGCCGCCGGCGGCGTCCCGTCGGCGGCCACCAGGGCGGCGGCGGCGTTCAGCAGGACGATCTCGCGCACGGGCCCCTGCTCGCCGGAGAGCACGGCGCGGGCCACGGCGGCGTTGTGCCGGGCGTCGCCGCCGCGCAGGTCCTCAGGCGTGGCGCGGGGGATCGACAGGTCGAGCGGGTCGAATCCGGTCTGCGTGACCCGTCCCCTGCGTACCACCCAGATCGTGGAGGGGCCGCAGGTCGTCAGCTCGTCGAGCCCGTCGTCGCCCCTGAAGACGAGCGCGGAGCAGCCGCGCTCGGCCAGCACGCCCGCCATGATCGGCGCCATGGTCGGGTGGTAGACGCCGACGGCCTGTGCGGGCGGCAGGGCGGGGTTGGTGAGCGGGCCGAGGAAGTTGAAGACGGTGGGGACGCCCAGCTCGCGGCGCGGCTGCGAGGTGCGTCTCAGCGCCGGGTTGAAGGTGGCGGCGAAGCAGAACGTGATCCCGACCTCGTCGGCGACGCGCACCACGTCGGCGGGCGGCAGGTCGATGACCACGCCGAGCTCCTCCAGCACGTCGGCGGAGCCCGCCATGGAGGAGGCGGCCCGGCTGCCGTGCTTGACCACCTTGGCTCCGGCTGCGGCGGTCACGACGGCGGCCATGGTGGAGACGTTCACGGTGTTGGCGCGGTCGCCGCCGGTGCCGACCAGGTCGACCGGGTCGCCTGGCACCCGGATCGCCGAGGCCTTGGCCAGCATGCCGTCGGCGAGCCCCGCCACCTCCGCCACGGTCTCGCCCTTGGCGCGCAGCGCGACGGCGAAGGCGGCGATCTGGGCGTCGGTGGCCAGGCCGGACATGATCTGGTCCATCGCCCAGCCGGCCTCACGCGCGGTGAGCGAGGCGCCGTCGAGCAGCGTGGTGAGGATCCGTGGCCAGGTGGTGGTCATGAGTGCCCCTTCTGTCGTCTGTGCTCGACGGGGGGCACCCACTGCAACGGTGACGGCCGCCTCGTCGAGGCGGCCGTGCGCGTATCGCCAGAGGTCCGCCTAGGAGGCGGGCCACCACTGGGACGAGTACGCGATCATGCCCTCACCTTAGCAGACGCCCTTGATCCACATAGGGAGCCATCCAGCTATGTCGCCCGCACCCATGCTTGGCGCGGCACACACCGCATAACCTGTCGAAGTATGGCGAAGGAGCTGACGGGGCGCACCGCGCTGGTGACGGGGGCCGGGGCCGGCATCGGGGCCGCGTGCGCCCGGCGGCTGGCCGCGGCGGGGGCCAGGGTGCTGGTCGTGGACCTGCGGGCGGAGTCCGCGGAGAAGGTGGCCGCCGAGGTGGGCGGCACCGCCGTGGTGGCCGACCTGAGCGATCCCGGCTTCGTGGCGGCGCTGCCCGACGAGCCGGTGGACATCGTGGTGAACAACGCCGGGTTCCAGCACGTGGCGCCGATCGAGGAGTTCCCGCCCGAGGTGTTCGCCACCATGCTCAGGGTGATGGTCGAGGCGCCGTTCCTGATCGCGCGCCGGGTGCTGCCCGGCATGTACGCCAGGGGCTGGGGCCGGTTCGTGAACATCTCCTCGGTGCACGGGCTGCGGGCCTCGCCGTACAAGTCGGCGTACACGACGGCCAAGCACGGGCTGGAGGGCTTGTCCAAGGTGGTGGCGCTCGAAGGGGCGCCGCACGGGGTGACCTCTGTCTGCGTCTGCCCCGCGTACGTGCGCACCGGGCTGGTCGAGGCGCAGATCGCCGACCAGGCCAAGGTGCACGGCATCGCAGCGGAGGAGGTCGTGCGTGACATCATGCTGGCGCCTGCCGCGATCAAACGGCTGATCGAGCCCGAGGAGGTGGCCGAGCTGGTCGCGTACCTGTGCGGGCCCGCCGGATCGTTCGTCACGGGCGTGTCGTTGCCGGTGGACGGCGGCTGGACGGCCCGATAGTGAGCACCCGCTTCCTCGAACTGCTGGCACGGGAGGCCTCCGCCGTCGAGTTCGAGGGGCCGATCATCCAGGCCAGGGCCGCCGGGGCGGACGCGGCGGCGATCGAGGAGCTGGAGCGCGCCAAGGTCGAGGCGCTGAAGGTGCGCGACCTGCTGAAACGGCGGGCCAGGCGCGAGGCGGAGCTGTCGGCGCTGTACGACACGGCCGGCGACCTGGCGGCGCTGCGCGACCTCGACGCCGTGCTGGAGGCCATCGTGCACCGGGCCAGGCAGCTCCTGGCCACCGACGTGGCGTACATGACGTTGCACGACCCCGAGCGGGGCGACACGTACATGCGGGTCACCGACGGGTCCATCTCGGCCAAGTTCCGGGCGTTGCGGCTGGCCATGGGGCACGGGCTGGGCGGGCTGGTGGCGCAGACGGCGGTGCCGTACGCGACGGCCGACTACTTCGCCGACGCCAGGTTCCGGCACCGCGAGCACATCGACGACGCGGTCAAGGAGGAGGGCCTGGTCGCCATCCTCGGCGTGCCGCTGCGGCTGGGGCAGCGGGTGATCGGCGTGCTGATGGCGGCCAACCGCAGCGCCAGGCCGTTCCACCAGGAGGAGGTGTCGCTGCTGGCGAGCCTGGCGGCGCACGCCGCCGTCGCGATCGACAACGCCAGGCTGTTGCAGGAGACCAGGAACGCGCTGGAGGAGCTGTCGCAGGCGCACAGGACGGCCAGGGAGCACGGCGAGGCCGTGGAGCGGGCCGCCATGGCGCACGACAGGATGACCTCGCTGGTGCTGCGCGGTGGCGGGATCGAGGACGTGGCGGCCGTGGTGACCGACGTGCTGGGCGGCTCGCTGGCCGTGCTGGACGACCTCGGCCGGGCCATCAGCGGCGACGTGGGCGAGCTGGACGCCGGGGTGTTCGAGGCGGCGCAGGCGTCCAGGGCGCTGGGGCGCACCGTGCGCAGGGGGGATCTGCTGATCGCGTCGGTGGACGTGGGCGGCGAGCCGCTGTGCACGCTGATCCTGCGCAGCGACGACGCCGACGAGCGCATCCTGGAGCGGGCGGCGCTGGTGTGCGCGTTGCTGCTGCTGTTCCGCAGAAGCGTGGCGGAGGCGGAGGGGCGGGTCAGGGGCGAGCTGCTCGACGACCTGATCTATCGGCCTGGCTCGCCGGGGCTGGCCGACCGGGCGCGGCGGCTGGGCATGGACCTGGGCGCGCCGCACGTGGTGGTGGTCGCCAAGCACGGGGGGCAGCGCGAGCGGGCGGCGTTCTGGGCGTCGTCGCAGGCGACTCTCCGGCACGGGCTGGCGGCCGGGCGGGGTGACGAGGTCGTGCTGCTGCTGCCCGGCGACGACCCTGGAGGGCTGGCGCAGCGGGTGGCTCGCGAGCTGACGTCGTCGCTGCACAGCCCAGCGACGGCGGGCGCGTCATGCGTGGCGCTGCCCGCCGCGGGGCCGCCTCCGCCGGGCTCGGCCGGGCGCGGGGCGCAAGACCAGAGCGCGGCCGGGCAGGTGGCGCACGACGTGGCCGCCGCCTACCAGGACGCGCGGCGGTGCGCCGAGGCGCTGATCGCGCTGGGGCGGGCCGGTGACGGCGCGAGCGCGGCCGAGCTGGGCTTCGTGGGCCTGCTCGTCGGCGACGGCCGCGACGTGCACGGCTTCGTCGGCAGGACGCTCGGCGCGGTCATCGACTACGACGCCCGCAGGGGCACCGCCCTGACGGACACGCTGGCCGCCTACTTCGGCACCGGCGGCTCACCGTCGCGCACGGCCGAGACCATGCACATCCACGTCAACACCGTCACGCAGCGGCTGGACCGCATCGGGAAGCTGCTCGGCGAGGGCTGGCTGGAGCCTGAGCGGGCGCTGGAGATCCAGCTCGCCCTGCGCCTGCACCGGCTCGGCCACACATCCTCCCCTGACACTATGGGACCCGACGCCATATGAGTGACCCCGGTCACAACCTACGGTGACCGGCATGGCCACTTCCATCAAGAAGATCGTCGCCGCGAGCCTGATCGGCACCACCATCGAGTGGTACGACTTCTTCCTGTACGGCTCGGCAGCCGCCCTGGTGTTCAACAAGCTCTTCTTCCCCGAGTCCGACCCGCTGACCGGCACGCTGCTGTCGTTCCTCACCTACGCCGTCGGATTCGTCGCCCGCCCGCTCGGCGGCCTGGTCTTCGGCCACTTCGGCGACCGGATCGGCCGCAAGACGCTGCTGGTCGTCAGCCTGCTGCTGATGGGCGCGGCGACGTTCCTGATCGGCTGCCTGCCGACGTACGAGACGCTGGGCCCGGCGGCGGCGCTGCTGCTGACGTCGCTGCGGCTGGTGCAGGGCTTCGCGCTCGGCGGCGAGTGGGGCGGCGCGGTGCTGATCGTCTCCGAGCACGGCGACACGGCGCGGCGCGGCTTCTGGGCGTCCTGGCCGCAGGCCGGCGCCCCCGGCGGGAACCTGCTGGCCACCGGCGTGCTGGCGGCGCTGGCCGCCTGGCAGTCGGACGAGGCGTTCCTGGCGTGGGGGTGGCGGGTGCCGTTCCTGCTGTCGGGCGTGCTGGTGCTGATCGGCCTGTGGATCCGGCTGTCGATCAGCGAGTCGCCGGTCTTCAAGCAGGCCCCGCCGGAGCTGCGGCCCCCGATCGTCGTGGTGCTGCGGCACCACTCCAAGGACGTGCTCGTCGCGATCGGCGCCCGCCTGGCGGAGAACATCTCGTTCTACCTGCTGACCGTCTTCGTGATCACCTACGCCAAGCAGACCGGCATCGACAACTCGACCGTGCTGACCGCGGTGCTGATCTCCTCGGGCATCCACTTCGTGACGATCCCGCTGTGGGGCGCGCTGTCCGACCGGCTCGGCCGCCGCCCGATCTACCTGGCGGGCGCCGCCGGCATCGGTGTGTGGATCTTCGCGTTCTTCCCGCTGGTGGACACCGGCAACTTCCTGGCGATCACCCTGGCGGTCACGGTCGGCCTGCTGTTCCACGGCATGATGTACGGCCCGCAGGCGGCCTTCTTCTCCGAGCTGTTCGGCACCAGGTCGCGCTACACCGGGGTCTCCATCGGCGCGCAGCTCTCGGCGATCGTGGCGGGCGCGCTGGCGCCGATCATCGCGGTGGCCCTGCTCCAGCAGTTCGGCAGCAGCGTGCCCATCTCCGCCTACCTCGGGGTGGCGGCGCTGCTGACCCTGTTCTCCGTCTACTCCGCGCGCGAGACTCGGGGCAGCGACCTGGCCGAGAGGATCCACGCGCGATGAAGGTCACCACGCCGAGACTCACCCAGCACGTCCTGACCGCCGAGGGCAGGACCACCGGCGAGCCCGTGCTGTTCGTGCACGGCAACGTCTCCTCCGCCGCCTTCTGGCGGGACGCCATGGCCGCGCTGCCCGACGGGTTCCGGCCGCTGGCGGTGGACCTGCGCGGGTTCGGCGGCACGGACCCGGCCCCTGTGGACGCCACGAGGGGCCTGCGCGACTACTCCGACGACCTGATCGAGCTGGTCGAGGCGCTCGGTTTGGACCGGGTGCACCTGGTGGGCTGGAGCCTGGGCGGCGGCATCGTGCTGCAGTTCCTGCGCGACCGCCCGGCCGCCGTCGGGAGCGTCACGCTGGTCAACCCGATCTCCCCGTACGGCTTCGGCGGCACGGAGGGGCTCGGCGGCCGGCTCACGCACCCCGACGGCGCGGGGGCGGGCGCCGGAGCGGCGAACCCGGATTTCGTGGCCCGGCTCCAGGCGGGCGACCTGTCGGATGAGTCGCCCACGTCGCCGCGCAGCGTCTTCCGCTCGGCCTACGTCAACAACCGGCCCGTCCCGGACGAGGACTTCTACGTCCGCGCCATGCTCACCACCCGCGTCGGCGAGTCCCACTACCCGGGCGAGGCCGCCGGCTCGGACGCCTGGCCCCATGTGGCGCCCGGCAAGACCGGCGTGCTCAACGCCATCGCGCCCACCCACTTCCACCTCGGCGACCTGCACGAGATCGACCCCAAGCCGCCCGTCCTGTGGATCAGGGGCGCCGACGACGTGATCGTCTCGGACACCTCGCTGTTCGACCTGGCGCACCTGGGCGCGCTCGGCGTCGTGCCCGGCTCACCCGGCACGCCCGCCCAGCCCATGGTGAGCCAGACCAGGGCCGTGCTGGAGCGCTACGGCCCGTACCGCGAGGCCGTGCTGGACGACTGCGGCCACAGCCCGCACCTGGAGCACCCGGAACAGTTCGCCCGCCTGCTGGCCGAGCACCTGAAGGAGGCGTAGATGCTGGTCGCGCTCACGCTCGTGGCGAGCTTGCTGACACCCGCGAGCGGGCTCACGGTCCCCGGCGCCGAGCACGCCGAGATCGCCGCGCTCGACGACCTGACCACGGCCGGCACCGCGAAGACCGGCCACACCGACCCCGCCGACTGGGCCGGGCTGCACTCGGCCGCCACGGTCAACCCCACCGGCGTGCCCGGCCTCCAGATCGACGGCTACTTCCCCGACACCTCCACCGGCAACGCCACGCACGGCTGGAACCACGACTCCCAGTTCGTCATCAGGCTGCCGGAGAAGTGGAACGGCGGCCTGGTCGTCGCCGGCACCCCCGGCAACAGGGAGCAGTACGCCAACGACTTCACGATCTCCGACTGGGTGCTGTCGAAGGGGTACGCGTTCGCCTCCACCGACAAGGGCAACGTGGGCGTGAACTTCCACGAGGACGGCCGCCGCCCCGGCGACGCCATCGCCGAGTGGAACCACCGCGTCACCCAGCTCACCGTCGCCGCCAAGGCCGTGGTCAGGCAGCGGTACGGCAGGAAGCCCGAGCGCACGTTCGCCGCGGGCATCTCCAACGGCGGCTACCTGGTGCGGTGGCAGCTGGAGAACCGCGGCGGCCTGTACGACGGCGGCGTGGACTGGGAGGGCACCCTCTGGCGGGTCAAGGGCGACAACCTGCTGAACTTCCTGCCGCCCGCGCTGAAGGCGTACCCGGACGAGGCCGGGGTGCGGGCGGCCGGGTTCGCGGCGGGCTCGGAGTTCCTGTGGCCGTTCCACCGGCAGTACTACTGGGAGCTCACCCAGCAGCTCTACCAGAAGGAGCTGGACCCGTCCTACCAGGGCGCCGCGGCGGACTACGACTACGACGAGCGCAAGCCGTACGCCGCCGTCGCGAAGATCGCGCTGACCGGCAGGATCACCAAGCCGCTGATCACCCTGCACGGCACGCTCGACACGCTGCTGCCGATCTCCCGCGACTCCGACGTGTACGCCAAGATGGTCGGCCCGCACCGCCCGTTCCGCTACCACCGGATCGAGGGCGGCAACCACCTCGACAGCCTCGTGGACCTCTACCCCGACAAGCTCAAGCCCGTCCTCCCGGCCTTCAGGAGCGCTTTTGCGGAGCTGGAGGGCTGGGTTCAGTCCAGGAGATAGCGGTGCCTGCCCGCGCGCGCCAGACGCACGATGTGCCGCGCGCCGGGCAGCCTGCGGCCGAGCCGGTGCAGCGCGGTGTCGCGGCCCATGGGTGAGCGGCGCTCGGGATCGACGGCGGCGGCCGGCCGCGTCTCGATCCTGCCCCTGCGCATGTCCAGTGCGAACCGCAGCCCCACCTCCTCGTCGGGTGAGCGCAGTGAGCACAGCCAGCCGCCAGGCCCGAGGTGCTCGGCGCTGGGCAGCACGCGCTTGATCGGCACCTTGGCCACGAGCTGGCCGGCGAGCCTGCCCGGCACCCCGGCCTCGACCAGGGCGGGCGCGCTCACCTCGCGGGCGCGCCTGCCGGTGCTGCGCATGACCAGCTCCAGCGGCGGGCCGCCGCTCGGCGGCACGTACGGGACGGGCAGCACGACGTACAGGTACCGGCCGAGATGCTTGATCACCACGCCGGGCGACACCAGCTTGATCGACTCGGAGAACGAGCGCGGCTCCACGGCCAGCCCCAGCTCGCCGGAGTCGCTCCAGCACGGCACCACCAGCCGCATCCTGGGCCGCTGGGCCAGCACGCCGAGGCAGTTGAGCGGGCCGTCGGGGTGGCTGACGCGGATCCTGGCCTGGTTGGCGCCGCTGAACATGCGCACGTGCACCTCCCAGTGGCCGGGCCGCAGCGGCTCGCCCAGGGCCGCCTTGGTGATGTCCAGCCGGGTCTCGGCCTGGATGCGCACCCGGACCCGGCGGCGGCCCGCCGGGACGCGCTCGACGTGCTGGGTGAGCGGCAGGAAGTGCACGACGCCCGTCTCGGTGTGGCGCACGTACAGCTCCAGGCGGGCCCGCTCGACGTCCTTGGTGATGTCGGTGACGTCGGCGGGCAGCTTCCTGGTCTCCAGCGAGCGCGGCGGGATCCAGTGCAGGCTGTCGCCGTCCACCTGGTACCTGTCGGGCGAGCCGTCGCCCGCCAGCACCTCGGCGGTCAGCCCGAGCACCAGGACGTGCGCGTCCCAGCGCACCTCGGTCAGGTCGGCGCGCAGGCCCGCGCGCCTGGAGGAGTTCGACATGAGCACGATCTGGTCGAGCCTGCCCATCCGGACGTAGGCGGCCACGACGCGCAGGTGCACCGGCAGGTGGGTGTCGAGGTGCTCGGGGAAGCGCTGCTCCACGAGCTTCTGCACGACGCGGAAGTGCATGCCGCGGTCGACGGACGAGTCGGCGAACTTGCTGGTCAGCAGGGGCCGCAGGACGGCGTACCGCAGCCAGTACGCGTACATGCGGTCGCGCTGGCGCCCCTCGCCCACGTAGGTGTCGATGTCGTCGAGCAGCTTGTGCAGCTCCTTGACGATCGCCCGCGGCTCCTCCTCGGCGCCCGGACGCTCCCCGAGGTGGCAGCAGACGTGCTCGGCCAGCACCGCGATGACCTTGGCGTGCAGGTAGGCGCGCAGCACGAACGCCTGCTCCCCCATCCTCCCGCCTGGCACGGCGAAGCCCAGCTCGTGCTCCTCCAGGAAGGCGCGCCGGTAGAGCTGCTCCGGGTGGAGCAGGGTGAGCAGCCGGTCGCGCAGGATGTCGGCGCGGCCGGTGCTGCGCCCGAAGGCGGTCATCGGCGGGCCGTAGTCGCGGATCAGGCGGCCGACCAGCACGTCCGCGTCGGCCTCCACGGCCCTGTCGTGCATGCGCTCGACGGCGTCGCGCTCCAGGCGGTCTCCCGGCTCCAGGAAGTACACGTAATCGCCGGCGGCTGCGGCCAGGCCGACGTTGCGGGCGCGCGAGGGTGAGCCCGTGTACGGCAGGTGCAGCGCGCGGACGTTCTCGCGAACGGCCGCGATGGTGTCCAGGCGCTCGGCGATGCCATCCGTGGAGCCGTCGTCCACGACGATCACTTCGTACTCGTCCGGGGGCATCGACTGGTCCAGCGCGGAGCGAATGCACCCGTCGGCTGTGTCACCCGGATTGTGGACATTGATGATCACACTGACCTTCACACCCATGCGGCCAGCGTGCGCCCGTATACAGGATCGGGCGCGACGGCTTGCCGATTGGGGAAGGAAAGTTGACCCGCTGCGAACTCAGGACTTAAGACCAGCCGACGGACTGCGAGCGGCTCAGTACCAGCCGACGCGCTGCGAGTGGCCCCAGGCGGAGCAGGGAGTGCCGTAGCGGCCCTTGATGTAGCCCAGGCCCCACTTGATCTGGGTGGCGGCGTTGGTCTGCCAGTCGGCGCCCGCGCTGGCCATCTTGCTGCCGGGCAGCGACTGCGGGATGCCGTACGCGCCGGAGTAGCGGTTCATGGCCCGCTCGTTCCAGCCGCTCTCCTTGTGCCAGAGGCTCTCCAGGCAGCCCCACTGGTCGGCGCCGAAGCCGAACGAGGCCAGCATCGCCTTGGCGGTGGCCTTGTTGCTGCCGGGCGAGGGGTCGCTGCCCGGCGGGAAGTTCATGGCGGGGAAGCCGTCGCCGCCGGGGGCCTTCTTGGGCACGACCCAGTCGAGGCCCTTGCCCGCCGCGCCCGAGCGGTCCTTCTTGAGCTTGTCGGCGCGGGCGGCCTGCTCGGCCTCGGCCTTGAGCAGGTCGGCCTCGGGGTCGGGGGCGTAGAGGTCGCCGCTGGCGAGCTTGCCGAGGTCGTCCAGCCCGAACGCCGGCTGCTTCGGCTCGTTGGCGTTCTGGACGGCGCGGTAGGCGACGAAGCCGCCGCCACCGAAGACGATCACCAGCGACAGCGCGGTGACGATGATGCGCTTGGGAGTGAAGCGCGAAGGCCGGCGCGCCGAGGGGAGATCTTCCTTCGGGGGGCGCTCACTCAACTGCGGACCGGGGCTCACGATGCATGAGCTTGCCCTGTCCTGGGGGGTGGTCCGCAACCGAAACGCGGGAATCGCTTGGCGTAAATTTCACCAAGCACCAGGTTAGCCCCGCGTTTCCGAAAAATTGTGACATTGGTCACATTGAGGAGGGCTCCCCTTCAGGCGCCCGTCACCGAAGGGAAGCCGATTCCAGGGTCCCGGGCCATCTTCCAGATCTCATCTGCGGCATGTCACAGTTTGGAGACACATACCGGGTATTCGAGACATGGAATAATAATGTGCGCGTGGCTGGCATCCTCCTCGTAGAAGACGACCCCTCCGTCCGCACGGCTCTGGAGCTGGCGTTGACCCGGCAGGGGCACTCCGTCACGTCGTACGCGACGGGTGAGGAGGCCCTCGACCACATCCGGGCCCGCCGGCCGGAGATCGCCATCCTCGACGTGATGCTCCCCGGCATCGACGGCATCGAGGTGTGCCGCCGCGTGCGCAAGCTCGACCAGCTCCCCGTCATCCTGCTCACCGCGCGCGGCGACGACCTGGACATCGTGGTCGGGCTGGAGGCGGGCGCCGACGACTACGTGGTCAAGCCGGTCGAGCCGCGCGTCCTGGACGCCCGCATCCGCGCCGTGCTGCGCCGCGCCGAGTCCGCCTCCTCCGACCGCATCACGTTCGGCGACCTCGTGATCGACCGGGGCGCGCTCAAGGTCACGCTGGCCGGCAAGGAGATCCACCTGACCCCGACGGAGCTGCGGCTGCTGCTGGAGCTCGTCAGGCACCCCGGCCAGGTGCTCAACCGCCGCTACCTGCTGCGCGCCGTCTGGGACCACACGCACATCGCCGACTCCCGGCTCGTGGACGCCTGCGTGCAGCGCATCCGCGCCAAGATCGAGCCCCGGCCGGCCGAGCCCGTCTTCATCCACACCGTGCGCGGCTTCGGCTACCGGTTCAGCCCCCCGTGATCATCCCCCGTCCCCTGGGGCTGCGCGGCCGCCTGGTCATCACCTTCACCCTCGTCGCCGTCACCGCGTCCCTGCTGGTCGCCACCATCGGGTACGAGCTGGCCAAGACCGCGCTCATCACCAGGACCGAGACGACCTCCATGGAGATCGTGACCAGGGAGCTCGGCAGCATCGGCTTCCCGATCGGCAAGCTGCGGCCTGGCGAGGCCGCGCCCTCCTCCAGGGAGCTGGAGCGGGTGGCCCACGCGCTGGCGGGGCCGGGCCGCAGCGCGCTGGTCGAGTACGGCACCGTCGTCGCCTCCGAGGGCCCCATGTCGCTCAGCGACGTGCCCAACGAGCTGCACGGCAGGGCCAAGCAGAGCCTCGTCACCCAACGCAAGATCATCGACGGCGAGCTGTACCTCATCGTCGGCGCGGAGGTCTACCGCGAGGGCTCCGCCGGGCCCGAGGCGACCGGGCTGCAGGCGTTCGTCTTCTTCCCGATGCGCGACGACGAGCGCCAGCTCGACACGCTCCGGACCACCCTGGCCCAGACCGGCCTGGTCATCGTGCTGATCGCCCTGGTCGTGGCCCTGCTGTCGGCCCGGCAGGTGCTGCTGCCGGTGCGCAGGCTGAGCGCCGCCGCCCAGGCGCTCGGCCAGGGCAGGCTGGACACCCGCCTGCCCGTGCACGGCCAGGACGAGCTGGCGGGGCTCACCGCCCGCTTCAACGACGCCGCGGCGGCCCTGGAGCTGAGCGTGTCGGAGCTGCGCTCCCTGGAGGCCATGTCCCGCAGGTTCGTGGCCGACGTCTCGCACGAGCTGCGCACGCCGCTGACCGCCATGACGGCTGTGGCCGACATGCTCTCCGACGAGGCCGACCACCTGCCCGAGGCGCCCGCGCAGGCCGTGCGGCTGGTGCTCAAGGAGATCGAGCGGCTGCGCGAGCTGGTCGAGCACCTCATCGAGATCAGCCGCTTCGACGCGGGCACCGCCACGCTCAACCTGGAGCCGGTCAACGTCGCCGACTCCATCCAGGACTGCCTGGAGGTGCGCGGCTGGAGCGACCGCGTGACGGTGACCGCCTCCCAGGGCCTGACCGCCAACCTCGACCCCAGCCGGTTCGACGTCATCGTGGCCAACCTGGTCGGCAACGCGCTCAAGCACGGCCTGCCGCCGGTCGTGGTGGCCGCCAGGACCACGGAGAACGGCCTGGAGGTGAAGGTGCGCGACCACGGCAAGGGCATCCCGCGCGAGGCGCTCCCGCACGTCTTCGACCGCTTCTTCAAGGCCGGCGCCGGACGGGCCCGCAGCACGGGCAGCGGCCTGGGCCTGGCCATCGCCCGCGCCAACGTCCAGCTCCACGGGGGCACGATCTCCGTGCGCACCCAGGAGCCCGGCACCCTCTTCACGGTCTGGCTGCCCCACGTATGAAGACCCTCATGAGCGCCGCCGCCCTCCTGCTGGCCCTCACGTCCTGCGGCATCTCGCCCACCGACGTGCAGGACAGGGGCGAGGCCCCCACCGTCAGGATCCCGCCGCCCACCAAGACGATCTACCTGGTCAGGGACGGCAAGCTGACGCGGGAGCCGGCCGACGTCGAGGACGACACCGTGGACAGCGTGCTGGGCGCGCTGTTCGACGCCTCGTCCAAGCCGCTCGGCGACCGGGACACCGCGCTGCGCGGGTTCACGTACCTGCGGACCAGGAACTCGATCAACCCGCCGCAGCGGGACGAGATCCAGCTCCCCCGCACCTCGACGCTGACCGTCTACATCAGCGGCGACGGAACGCTGACCAAGCTCGGCAAGGCGCAGATCGTCTGCACGGCGCAGCAGGACGCGGCGTTCGAGGTGGTGAAGATCGTCCGGGAGAACGAGGGCCGCCCCTCGGTGGACGAGGGGCGGCACACGTGCGGTGAGCTCAAGTGAGCGTCACATGGTGATGTCCTCCAGCATCTCCGTCACCAGCGCGGCGATCGGAGAACGCTCGGACCTGGTGAGCGTGACGTGGGCGAACAGGGGGTGCCCCTTCAGCTTCTCCACCACCGCGACCACGCCGTCGTGCCTGCCGACGCGCAGGTTGTCGCGCTGGGCCACGTCGTGGGTGAGCACGACCCGCGAGTTGGCGCCGATCCGGCTCAGCACCGTCAGCAGCACGCCGCGTTCCAGCGACTGGGCCTCGTCCACGATCACGAACGCGTCGTGCAGTGAACGGCCGCGGATGTGCGTCAGCGGGAGCACCTCCAGCATGCCCCGGTCGAGCACCTCCTCGATCACCTCGGGCGAGGTGACCGCGCCGAGCGTGTCGAAGACCGCCTGGGCCCACGGGCCCATCTTCTCGCCTTCGGAGCCGGGCAGGTAGCCGAGCTCCTGGCCGCCGACGGCGTAGATCGGGCGGAAGACGATCACCTTGCGGTGCTGGCGGCGCTCCAGGACGGCCTCCAGGCCCGCGCAGAGCGCCAGCGCCGACTTGCCCGTGCCGGCCCGGCCGCCGAGCGAGACGATGCCGATCTCCGGGTCCATCAGCAGGTCGAGCGCGATGCGCTGCTCCGCGGAGCGGCCGTGCAGGCCGAAGATCTCGCGGTCGCCGCGCACCAGGCGCACCGACTTGTCGGGCTGCACCCGGCCGAGCGCGGAGCCCTTGGCCGACAGCAGCCGCAGGCCCGTGTGCGTCGGCAGGTCTCTGGCCTCCTCCAGGTCGACGGTGCCCTTGTCGAAGAGCGTCTCGACGTCCTCCGTGGTCACCTGGACCTCGGCCATCCCTGTCCAGCCCGACTCGTGCACCAGCTCGGCGCGGTACTCCTCGGCCGCCAGACCGATCGAGGCGGCCTTGACCCGCATCGGCAGGTCCTTGGAGACAAGGACGACGTCGCAGCCCTCGCTGGCCAGCGAGCGGGCCACCGTCAGGATGCGCGTGTCGTTGTCGCCCAGGCGGAAGCCCACGGGCAGGATGGACGGATCACTGTGGTTGAGCTCTACCCTGATCGTGCCGTCCCCCGTCGGCATCGCCTCGTCCAGCCTGCCGTACTGGACGCGTAGGTCGTCCAGGTAGCGCAGAGCCTTACGGGCGAAGTAGCCGAGCTCCGGATGGTGCCGCTTTCCTTCCAGCTCCGTGATGACCACGATGGGAAGGACCACGTCGTGCTCGGCGAACCGGGTCATCGCCGCCGGGTCGGCCAGCAGGACCGAGGTGTCCAGCACGTACGTGCGCTTGGCCGACTGGTGAGTAGGGTTGCTCGAGGACACTGCCACACGTTCTCCCCCGGGTGCCCCTTGGTGCGGGCACCCTGCAGACGAGGTGGGAATCGGACCGGACCCGCGTCCCCGACCGCGTCGTGCCGTCGGCGCCGGAGTCCGGCCCCCCTCGGCAGATTTGGTGCAAAGGCGGGCCCTCTCCGAAATGTCCGACCTGTGATCGGACACTTCCAACGTTACGTCCTGGATACCCGAATGTCGCGTCAGGAACCGTAACGCCGGTGTCTCGCAGCGTAATCACGCAACGCCCGCAGGAAGTCCACCCTGCGGAAGTCCGGCCAGTACGCCTCGTGGAAGTAGAACTCGGAGTGAGCACTCTGCCAGAGCATGAAACCGGACAAGCGCTGCTCGCCCGAGGTCCGGATGAGGAGGTCCGGATCGGGCTGGCCGCGAGTGTAGAGATGCTCCGCGATGTGCTCGACATCGAGCACCTCGACGAGGTCCTCGATGCTCGCTCCCCTGCTCGCGTGCTCCTGGAGCAGTGAGCGCACCGCATCGGCAATCTCACGTCTTCCTCCATACCCAACTGCAACGTTCACAATCAGGCCCGGACGGTGTGATGACGCTTCTTTTGCATTCTTTAGGACATTAGCCGTGCGGTCGGGTAGCAGATCGAGCGCGCCGACCGGGCTGATCCGCCATCCCTCGGCCACCAGCTCCCGCGTCACGTCCTCGATGATGCGCAGCAGCGGCTCCAGCTCCTCGCGCGGCCGGTTGAGGTTGTCGTTGGACAACATCCACACCGTGACCACCTCGACGCCGGTCTCACGGCACCAGCCGAGCAGCTCGGAGATCTTGTCCGCGCCCTTGCGGTGGCCCGTGGACACGTCGCGGATGCCCATGGCACGCGCCCAGCGGCGGTTGCCGTCGATGATGACCCCGACATGCCGGGGGACGCCGTCCTTCGACAGCTTGGCCTCCAGCCGGTGTTCGTACAGCCGGTAGACCAGATCGCGCAGGCCCACGGAGTGCCTCCCCAGCGGTGCTTATGCCCCATTGGTCGTTTTGCCCCAACAGGCAATTATCACCGGGAATCGCCGTGCCCGCTCCCTCTACACTGTTTCTGCGCCGAGTCTCTACCTTTCAGACACCCTTCCGCCTCATCCACGAGCTGCCGGACGAACACCGACAGCTCCGCCGAGGTCAGCACCGCCCGCATGCCCACGCCCGTGGCGCCCCAGGCCTCCACGTAGGCCCTCCTGGTCAGCCGCCACTCGCCGGGGCCCGGCTGCCACACGGGGATGGTGCGGAGCTGACAGCGCAGCTCACCGCCGCCCAGCCCCGCCCTGGTGCGGTAGCGGAAGGAGAACAGCTCGCTGTCCGGCTCGTCGCAGGGGAAGCGGTCGTCGGGGTCGGCCCAGCGCCGGGAGCCCCGGCGGGCCTCGTCGACCCCGCGCGCCAGGCGCGCCAGCAGGTGCCCGCAGCGCTCCCCGACGCTGCCGTACGGGGCGCCGTCGCGGTGCAGCTCCAAGGTGATCTCGTACGGCGCGCCGACGCTGTCCGTGCACGCGACAGGCGTCACGGTCAGATACGACCCATCGACGCAGCGTAGACCTCCCACGACCCTCCCGTATCCCGCCTTATCGCCGCTAAACCCCCGGCCCCCAGGCGTGCTCCCGCCAGCCCGGCGGCTGGTGCCACTCCGTCCAGCCGTGGCCGGTGCGCCCGTCCTCCGTCTCGTACGCGCACAACGCCCTCGGGAACTCGGCCACCGCGCCCTCGGGCGAGGTCAGCGTCACCGGGGCGAACGCGATCGGGCGCACGGTCGTGGCGCAGCCGGGGAAGTGCAGCACGCTCTCCACCGGCCGGTCCCCGTCGAAGGCGGTGGCCGCCAGGAAGCCCTCGACGTGCGCCAGGTCCCCCTTGCCCGCCAGGAACGCCGGCCAGGGCAGCTCCATGCCCAGGTTGGCGCGCATGCCGTGCAGGTACGTGCCGTCCTCCAGGCGGGCGCTGCTCCACAACCACGAGATCGACCACCAGTCGCGCACGCCCCAGCTGTGGTCACGCTCTCCGTGGCCCTGGAAGGACACCCCGTTCACCGTGCCGGTGACCTCGCAGGGGATCTCGTAGCGCGGGGTGATCGCGTAGCCGTAGACGCCGGCCGCCGAGCGGAACTCCAGGTCCATGGTGAGCTCCGCGGAGCTCAGGTGGATCCGCGCGCGCTCGAAGGGGTCGATGGTGCTGTGACCGGCCGTGTAGCCGGGGCCCGCCACCGCGAGGTCCTGACCGGGCAGCGCCGCCTCGTGGTCGAGCACCGCGGCCCGGTGGCCGTCGGCGGTGACCAGGCAGGCCCAGTACCAGGCGCGGTTCCAGCCGGGGTAGAGGCCGAGACGGACGTAGCCGCCCGTCCGGCCGTCCTCGGAGACGAAGTCGAAGTACCAGGACTCGTTCCACAGCGGCTCGCCGCCGGGCTCGTGCCGCTGCTCGTCCTCCTGGCCCAGGGGCCATTCACCCATGTTGACGATCCGCATGCCGCCTCCCAAGCGCTTGCTGCGATCATCGTATGCCAGGGAGGCGGGACCACCAGCGGCGCCTCGGGGCCTGATCCTCGGGCATCCGGCCGCGCTCGCGCAGCCAGGCGGCGAAGTCGTCGGCGTCCGTGCGGTAGTTCTGCGGGGGTGCGGGGCGGGCGGCGGCGTACGCGGCGAACTCGGCGGCCAGGTCGGGGCCCGCGGCCATCGCGGTGTCCGGGCGGATCCTGGCCACGATGGCGCGGCGCTTGGACAGGAGGCTCGCGGCCTGGGCGCGCATCCGGGCCGGGTCGAAGCCCTCCGGCACCTCCGCCCCCGCGACCAGAGCCGCCACGACCCGGCCCTGCGCCTCGGCCAGCCGCCCGCGCCGCTCCTCGCCCTCGGCCTCCGGGGCGTGCGCGGCTCGCGGGGGCTGCGGCGGCTGCGCCGGCGGCCCCTGTGCGCCGGCCGGCCGCCGCGCCTCCCCCGGGCTCATCCGTCCTCTCCGGCCATCGCCATCGCGGCCCTGATCCTGGACAGCTCGTTCGCCAGCACGGCGTCGCTCGGGTACTCGTCGTCCCACTCCAGCAGCACCCCGGGCGGGCTGACCCGGGAGCACAGCTCGGTGAGCAGGTCGAGCACGACCTGGGGCGCCTCCTTGGTGTGCGTGTCGTGCCAGATGCCGTCGTGCTCGTAGCCGCCGGCCACGTGCACGTAGGCCAGGTGCTCCAGCGGCAGCGTGTCCAGCGCCGCCACCGCCGGCAGCCCGAGGTTGAACTGGTTGGTGTACAGGTTGGCCACGTCGATCAGCAGCCCCACCCCGGTGGCCGCCACCAGCTCGGCCAGGAACTGCGCCTCGGTCAGCTCGTCCTCCGGCCAGCCGAAGAGGGCCGCCACGTTCTCCAGGGCCAGCGGCACGGGCAGCGCGTCCTGGGCCTGCCGCACGTTCTCGACGACGACCTTGAGCGACTCGCGGGTGCGGGGCACGGGCAGCAGGTGCCCGGCCTCCACGCCGCCGCCGCGTACGAACGCCAGATGCTCGCTGACCAGCGGCGCGTCCAGTGCCTGCGCGCACGCGGCCAGGTGGGCCAGCCGGGCCGGGGAGGGCGGCTCGGCGCCGCCGACCCCGAGCGACACCCCGTGCGGGATGACCGGCAGGCCCCTGGACCGCAGCACGCGCAGGGACTCGGGCAGGTGGGCGGGCCTGATGTTCTCGGCGACCACTTCGAGGAAGTCGACGCCCGCCATGCGCTCGATGGTCAGGTCCAGCTCGGACCGCCAGCCGATGCCCACTCCCAGCCCTGCCATGGTCAGCTTCCTCCTCCGCAGCCACCGCCGCCGCAGCCGCTGCTCCCGCCGCAGCTCGACGATCCGCTTCCACAGCCCGAGCCGCCGTACGCTCCGCCGCCGCAGGAGCCCGATCCCACACCGTACGAGGTCCTGCCGGACCGCACGCGCGAGCTCTTCTGCCTGGCGAGCTCGGCACGCAGGCCGGAGTCGCGCACCTCACTCACACCGTAGAGCGCGAGCGGGACGGGCCCTCCCGAGCCCCGGCTCCTGGCCTGCCTGGCCGCGTCCAGGGCCTGCCTGCCGGACGGCGTCAGCTTCGCCCGCAGGCCGCCCCGATGGCCGGCGAGCACCACCTCCGCGCCGATCACCGTGCCGAGGAAGACCAGCGTGGCGAGCAGGGCGTGCAGGCTCGGGGTCAGGGCGAGGGTCAGCCCCTCGATCGCGAAGCCCGCGTACGCCGGCACGGACAGCACCCGCAGCCGCAGGCTCAGCCTTCGGACCTGGACGAACTCGCTGTCCGGCAGCAGCAGCCCCTCTGCCGTGAGGTGCTCCCCCATCCGCTGCATCGTGAGGCTCCGCATGACCTCGGCCCTGAGCGACGCCACCGGCAGGCCCGAGTGCTCGGCCACCCGGCCGAGCACGCTCTGCTCGATGGGCTTGTCCGCGAGCGTGCTGGTGGCGACTTTGTGCACCTGGCCGCCGCGTGAGACGCGGATGTCGCTCCGGGCGGCGAGGACGGCGATGGCGGTGTCGGCGACCCGTCGCGGCCCGCCGACCAGATAGGCCAGTTCGTAGTGATCGAGATCCCGGTAGCGCGTACCGGTGGCGCTGTCGCGGATCGCGATGTGCGCCCGTTGGATCGCCGAGGTGGTGACGGCGGCGTAAGCCGCGACGACCACCGAAACGATGAGCAGGAACAGGTCCATGTGCGGCCTCCCCTCGTGCGGCCGATCAGCCTGCGTGCCGGAAAGAGACACTTGTTCGCACGGTAGAGGCCGGGCCCGCGCCGGCGCCGGTTTTGCTCGTTTAGCTCCCGCTGGATCCGCCCCCGCAGCTCGACCCGCCGCCACAACTGGACCCTCCGCCACTCGAACCACCACAGCTCGACGAGCCGCCGCCGAAGTCGGAGCCGCCGTAGGAGTCGCCGAACGTCGTCCCGTCGCCTGCGTGCGAGCCGCAGGAGCCCGCGCAGTCCCCGTTCGGGTCGCCCGCCGACAGGCCGTCGCAGAGGGTCCGGTCGCCGAGGTCGGACAGCCCGTACAGGGCGACGGGGATGCCCACGGCGGTGACCAGCGTGCTGTGGTCGCGCACGCCCCTGCGGTGGTAGGCGCGGGCGGAGACCAGGACGTCGCGGCCCTCGCGGGTGACGACGTTGCGCAGCCGCCGCTTCTGCCGGTGCAGCGCGGACAGGCCGGTGAACACGGCGAAGGCGGAGATCAGGAACGCGCCGACGAGGTAGCTCTCCTTGCCCGCCACACCGGTCGCGGCCAGCACGAACAGCAGCACCAGGTATCCCACGGCGGCGGCCACGGCCAGCCGGACCCGGTCCAGGCGCTGCCAGGCCATGACGAACGCGTTCTCCCGCACTATCAGCCCGCGCGCTTCGAGCCCTCCGGCCAGCGACAGGAGCGCGGGATGCGGCTCCAGCGCCCGGCGCAGCTCGCCCGCCCGGCAGCCGCCAGGCCTGGCGGCCAGCGCGTCGAGCACGGCCTGCTCGATCGGCTCGGCCGAGGGCCGCGCCCCGTGCACCGGCGTGACCTGCGAGGTGCGCGACACACGGACGGCGCCGGCCGTCGCGAGGACGGCCAGCGCCGTGTTGACGGCCCGTCGCGGGCCGCCGGACAGATAGGCCAGCTCGTAGTGGGAGAGCTGGTGCCCCGTGCCGCTCGGCGTGGTCTCGCTGATCCGCCTGCGCACCCGCTCGACGCGCTGCTCAGCGGCGCTCACCAGGAAGAAGACTCCAAAGGCTGCGATGAGCAGGACGAGATCCAAGGCGGCCCTCCCGAGCGGCGGTACGGCGTCCGGCCAAGTTAGACGGCGGCGCCGTACCGCACAAGGGAGTTCCGCTCAGCCGAGGCGGTCGAGCAGCGCGTTGTACTCGTCCCACAGCTCCTTCGGCAGGTGGCTGCCGAACGTGTCGAAGTGGCCCGGGATCAGCGCGGCCTCCTCGCGCCAGACCTCACGGTCGACGGTCAGCAGCATGCGCAGGTCGTCGTCGGACAGGTCGAGGCCCTGGGTGTCGAGGTCGGCGGGCAGCAGGCCGATCGGCGTGGGCACGGCCTTGGCCTCGCCGTTGAGCCGGTCCACGATCCACTTGAGCACGCGGCTGTTCTCGCCGAAGCCGGGCCAGACGAACTTGCCCTCGTCGTTCTTCCTGAACCAGTTGACGTAGTAGATCCTGGGCAGCCGGGCGCCCTCGCGGCGGCCGATGTCCAGCCAGTGGCCGAAGTAGTCGCCCATGTTGTAGCCGCAGAACGGCAGCATGGCGAACGGGTCGTGGCGCAGCTCGCCGACCTTGCCCTCGGCGGCGGCGGTCTTCTCGGAGGCGACGTTGGCTCCGAGGAAGACGCCGTGCTGCCAGCTCAGCGACTCTGTGACCAGAGGCACGGCGGTGGCGCGGCGACCGCCGAACAAGATCGCTGAGATGGGCACGCCCTTGGGGTCCTGCCATTCGGGTGCGATGGTCGGGCACTGCGCGGCTGGCGTGGTGAAGCGCGCGTTCGGGTGGGCGGCGGGCTCGTCGCTGCCGGGCGTCCAGGAGCGGCCCTTCCAGTCGGTCAGGTGCGCCGGTGGCTCCTCGGTGAGGCCCTCCCACCACACGTCGCCGTCGTCGGTGAGCGCGACGTTGGTGAAGATGCTGTTGCCCCACAGCGTCTTGATCGCGTTGGCGTTGGTGACCTGGCCGGTGCCGGGGGCCACGCCGAAGAAGCCGGCCTCCGGGTTGATCGCGTAGAGGCGGCCGTCCTCGCCGAACCGCATCCAGGCGATGTCGTCGCCGATCGTCTCGACCTTCCAGCCCGGGATCGTGGGCTTGAGCATGGCGAGGTTGGTCTTGCCGCACGCGCTGGGGAAGGCGGCGGCGATGTAGCGGGTCTCGCCGGAGGGCGGCGTGAGCTTGAGAATCAGCATGTGCTCGGCCAGCCAGCCCTCGTCGCGGGCCATCACGCTGGCGATGCGCAGCGCGTAGCACTTCTTGCCGAGCAGCGCGTTGCCGCCGTAGCCGGAGCCGTAGGACCAGATCTCGCGGGTCTCGGGGAAGTGGCTGATGTACTTGGTGGAGCTGCACGGCCACGGCACGTCCGCCTGGCCGGGCTCCAGCGGGGCGCCGACGGAGTGGACCGCCTTGACGAAGTCGCCCCTTTGCTCGATCAGCCGCAGCGCCCGCTCTCCCATGCGCGTCATCACGCGCATGGAGACGGCGACGTACGGCGAGTCGGTGATCTCCACCCCGAGCTGGGAGATCTCGCCGCCCAGCGGCCCCATGCAGAACGGCACCACGTACATGGTGCGACCGCGCATGCAGCCCTTGAACAGCTCGCCGAACGTCTGGCGCATCTCGCCGGGCGCGATCCAGTTGTTGGTGGGCCCGGCGTCCTCGCGGCGCTCGGAGCAGATGAAGGTGCGGTCCTCGACCCGGGCCACGTCGGTGGGGTCGGACTTGGCGTAGAAGCTGTTGGGCCGGGCAGCCAGCCGGGTGAGAGTGCCCTGCTCCACGAGGAGGTTGGTCAGCCGAGTCCACTCCTCCTCCGACCCGTCGCACCATTCGACACGGTCCGGCTGGGTGAGGGCTGCGATCTCGTTCACCCACGCGGCCAATTCACGATTGCTGGTGGGCGCTTCTACTTCCACGGAAACGGACACGACTTGACTCCTCCACTCTCTCAGGGCCCAGTCATCATTAACGACGAAGCACCCCGAAAGCCAATTGGCGTAGACCTATTGACTGGGTGTGTCGCCGCAGGCAGCGGCCCTGACGATTGGGGGAGCCTACCCAGGCCGAGAGGATTTAAAAGAGGAATTTCTCACCCCTCCGGAGGCCAGTGGTTTAGTCCAATTACGCTGGTCTAAACCAATTCCCGAAGTGGTTTAGTCCTTTCCCGGAGCCGTTTCCGCTGGCCGCTCTCAGGTATTGACGTCCGGCCCCGCGGAGCGAACGCGGTCGACGTGCCGCAAGGCGTCGCGCAACTCCCCCAGCCATTCGTCGGTGTTCTTGCCGACCAGGCGCACGCACCAGGCGAGCGCGTCGCTGCGGCTCCTGGCCACGCCGGCGGCCACGAGCGTGTCGAGCACCTGGCGCTCCGCCTGGCGCAGGCGCGTCATCACCGGCACGGACAGTGTGGTGAACATCACAGTCTCGCCGCCGCACACCACGCCCCACGACACCTTCTGCCGGAACCGGTGCTCGGCCTCCCTGGCGATCTCGATCCGCCGCTCGCGGGTCTCCTCCCTGAACCGCCGGGCCAGGCCCTCGATCAGCGCCTGCCGCTCGGCCTCGGGCGTGTCGGCGGGCGGGTCGGGCAGCGTGCCGAGGACCGCGATCTCCTCGCGGTCCCTGAAGATCTCGGGCGCGCCGGTGAACCATCCCTCGGGCAGCCGCCCGGTGAACCAGCCGCGTACCTGCGCGGTCTCGTCGTCTGTTGCCATGTAATCAACATTACATTCTTGCGCCCGAAAAGCACGTGCAGGCAGAAGGACCTGTCGGTCTGGAGAGGGTCAGCGAACCTTGGCCGCCGCGATGGGGCTCACCCGGACGACGCCCGCCAGGTTCCTGGTGCTCACCGGGGCGATCTTCACCACGTCACCGGTGCGCGGCGCGTGCAGCATCTTCCCGTTGCCCCAGTAGATCGCCACGTGCGAGATGTAGTCGGGGTTCGTCGGATCGTTGCGCCAGAAGAGCAGGTCACCCGGCTGCGCCTGCGAGTACGGCACCTGCGGCCCCGTCACCCACTGCTGGTGCGTCACCCGCGGCATCCGCACTCCCGCCTGCCCGTAGGCCCACTGGACGAGGCCGGAGCAGTCGAAGGTCTCGGGGCCTTCCGCGCCCCACACGTACGGGCGGCCCAGCTTGGAGACGGCCGCCTTGAGCGCGACCGTGAGCTGGTCGCCGGTCATGAACGAGCCCGCCGGCCAGTTCTGCTGGGTCACCTTCTGCTGCGGTTGCGGCAGCACCGGGTTGACCATCGCCACCTGGGTGCCCTTGCCCAGCGCCTTGATGATCTTCTTGCGCAGCTTGTCGGAGTTGGCCTTCGGGGCGCTGACGATGAGCGCGTTGTCGTGGGGCAGCCCCAGCGAGCGGCCGGTCTGCTTGGACACGACGGCGTCCACGGCGCCGAAGCCGGTGGTGGCGTACGCGCCGATGCGCAGTTGCCCGGCCGAGCCCGCCGACACCCGGCTGTGCAGCGCCAGGCCGCCGTCACTGCCGAGCACGAACGAGACCGCCACGTCGCCGGCCGCGACGTTCTGCCACAGCGCGTCGGACGAGGCGGTCACCTTGGGGGTGTACGAGCGGAACGTCGAGGGGTTGACGGCCAGCGTCTGCACGCGCTTGCCGTCGAGCGTGACCGAGGCAGCGTCGGCCAGCTCCAGCGCCCGCACGCCGGACAGCTTGGCGACCTTCTGCAGCATCTCGTTCGTGAACGGCGTGCGCGTGAGCACGAACAGGTTGGGCTTGTGCAGCTTGCTCAGCGGCGCCACCGGCTGCGTGGTCGCGGCCGGTCCGGCGGACGGCTGCTGGAGGGGCCGCTTCTGCGCCAGGGGTGTCTGCCGGGGGGTGGCCCGCACGACCTCGGCGGGCCCGAGAGTGGCCTCCGGCTGCGTCAGTAACAGCACATCGGCGGTCAGCACCGCTACCAGAGTCACGACGATGAACGGCACCAGTTTGTAGGTATTACGCCGTTTACGGGTCTTGACTAAGAAACTGAGGTCTTGCCGGATTCCGGACCCATGCGAAAACTCCGCCGGGCCGACGTGGGCCCGGCGGTCGTGGTCCAGGGGGGTCAGTTGCCGATGTACGGCACAGCCTCAAGGATCTCGACGGTGTTCTGCCGTCCGTTGGGCATGGAGTAGGTGGCCTTCTCTCCGATCTTCTTCCCGTTGATCGCCGCCCCGAGCGGGGACTTGGGCGAGTAGACGTCGATCGGCGCTCCGCTCTCCTCGCGGGAGGCGAGCAGGAAGGTGACCTCGTCGTCGTCACCGACGAACCGGATGGTCACGGTCATGCCGGGGCCCACCACGCCCTCGGCCTTGGGGGCCTCTCCCACCTGGGCGTTGTCGAGAATCTGCCGGAGGTGGAAGATCCGGGCCTCCATCTTGCCCTGCTCGTCCTTGGCGGCGTGGTATCCGCCGTTCTCGCGCAGGTCGCCCTCTTCACGGGCGGCCTCGATCTTCTTGGCGATGTCGACGCGCCCGGGGCCAGAGAGATACTCGTACTCCGCCTTCAGGCGGTCGTACGCCTCCTGCGTCAGCCATGTGACGTTCTCATCGCGAGAGTCGGCCACGGGTTCTCCTTGCTTGCCTAGGGGGCCCTGAGATCACTTGAGGTTGCGTACGGTTGAATTGCGAAAGGCTAACAAGTTAACCGCTCGAACGCTTCCCCAAATGTCTCACTATACGAGATTGCAGTACTGGATGTGGACGGAAGTCGCCTGGCCACTCGTGTCCAGGCTTTCCTTGAGCTGCTTACTACCCCCACCAGGCGGGATTCTTACTTCCTTGCTGCCCACTTCCGCATGATTGACGTCCAGAGCCCTGATCCGGCAGACGGCCACCCTATCGTCTGGCTTGTATACCTCGAAAGTGATCTCGGCCCGCGTGGGGCTGTTGACCTTGAACGTCACGACCTGCGCCGGCGCCTCCGAACCTCCGGCCGTCATCGACCACATCACGTAGCCCCAGCCACCTGCGATGATGGCCACGAGCACGCCGATCACCACGTGGACGACCAGCCGGCCACCTCGTCTGGGTCGGTCTGGAAAGTCGTCGGGCGTGCCGAGAACGGGCCCGTTCCCGGCATCTCTGGTGACCATGGCGGAATCTCCCTGCACTCCCTCAGCGTTATCCGAGACAATTGTCGCCCGCGGGGGGTGTGCCCTCGCGACCGCCCAGCAGAAACTAACCTCTCTGGGCGACTGACTGGTCCCGACTGAGGAGCATCGAGCCCGTGAGTGCACCGCTGAGGCTGATGGCCGTCCACGCCCACCCCGACGACGAGTCGAGCAAGGGCGCCGCCACGATGGCGCGTTACGTGCGCGAAGGCGTGGAAGTGCTGGTTTGTACCCTCACGGGCGGTGAGCGCGGTTCCGTGCTCAACCCCAAGATGGACCGGCCTGAGATCGTCGCCAACATCGCGGAGGTCCGCAGGGCCGAGATGGACAGGGCGCGCGAGATCCTCGGCGTCGAGCAGCGTTTCATGGGCTTCGTGGACTCCGGGCTGCCGGAGAACGAGGACGAGCAGTTGCCCGAGGGCTGCTTCGGCCTGCAGAAGCTGGAGGACGCCTCGGCGCCGCTGGTGGCCGCCGTCCGCGAGTTCAGGCCGCATGTGATCATCACCTATGACGACGACGGCGGCTACCCGCACCCCGACCACATCATGACCAACAAGGTCTCGGTGGAGGCGTTCGAGGCGGCCGGCGACCCCGACCGCTACCCGGGCACCGGCGACCCGTGGCAGCCGCTCAAGCTCTACTACCAGATGGGCTTCACCAAGGAGCGCTTCGAGGCGCTGCACGAGGCGATGACCGAGCGCGGCCTCGGCTCCCCGTACGCCGACTGGATCTCCCGCTGGGAGGACCGCCCCGCCAAGTGGCCGGTCACCACGCGCGTGCCGTGCGGCGACTACTTCGAGATCCGCGACGAGGCGCTCAAGGCGCACGCCACCCAGGTCGACCCCGACAGCTGGTGGTTCGTCTGCCCGCGCGAGCTGCAGCAGGAGATCTGGCCGACCGAGGACTACCACCTGGCGCGCTCGCTGGTCGACACCGAGCTGCCCGAGGACGACCTGTTCGCCGGCATCCACGCCGACGAGGTCGAGCCCGCCTGCCACTGACCGGCTGACCAGTGGCGGGACCACGGCCCCCCGATGGCAGACTGGAGGGGTGATGATTCTAGCAGCAGGTGAAGTGAGCCCGGGGCTGCTCGGGTTCGTCGTCGTGGCCCTGATCGGGCTCGCCCTGTACATCCTGATCAAGTCGATGAACAAGCAGATCTCGAAGATTCAGGTGCCGCGCGAGGGCGAGGCCGAGGGCGAGACCCGCGACGACGAGAAGGCCAAGAAGTAGATGGCCGTCGAGATCGTCGACAACACGACGGAAAGCCGGTTCGAGATCCTCGTGGACGGCAAGGTCGCCGGGTTCGCCGACTACCTGCTGCTGCCCACGAAGATCGTCTTTACGCATACCGAGGTGCTGCCCGCCTACGAGGGGCAGGGGCTGGCGGGCAAGCTGGTCGCGCACGCCCTCCAGGCGAGCGCCGACACCGGCCTGCGCGTGGTGCCGCGCTGCCCGTACGTCGCCAAGTACATCCAGCGCCACCCGGAGTTCCAGAACCTGGTCGACTGACGGGTCACTCGGGGGCTGGCGACCAGGCCCGTTCGAGCGCCTTGGGCAGCCCCCACCAGCCCAGCGGCGTGAGCACCTCGTCCTCGTTCACCACGCCCAGCTCCCGCCACAGGCTCACCACCGACTCGAACAGCCCCTCCGTCGCGTCCAGGTCGTCGTCGTCCTGATCGTCGATGTCGATGTCCTCCGACTCGGCGATGAGCCGCGCCATCCGCTCGGGCGAGGCCAGCACCCCCGGCCCCAGCCGCACCAGCGCCGCCACCCCGGCCAGCCAGTCGGCGTGCTGGATCGCGCAGAGGTTGGCCAGCGCCGTGTCCTCGTCGCTCAGGTCCCCGTCGAGGTCGGCGAACTCCTCCAGCACGTCCTCACCGTCGGACAGGTCCGCGATCGGCCCGGCCACCCCCGCCGCCACCGCCAGCCACAGCTCCGTGTCGTCGTCAGGCAGCGGCCTGTCGCCGAACCCGGCGCAGGCCCGCAGCACGTTGGCGGGATAGCCGGGCAGGGCGAGCAGCGCGCGCAGCCGCGCCGCGGCCGCGTCCAGCTCCGCGACGGGCATTTCGGGCTGCTTGGGCAGCTCCGCCATGATCCGCCGCAGCTCCGACAGCGCGAACGCCTCCTCCTCGTCCCACGCCGCGAACAGCTCTTCGTCCTGCTCGTCGCTGACCGCGAACCCGGGCACCCGCCCGTCCGGCAGCGGCGTGCCCAGCCAGCGCTCCTGCAGCTCCTCGTAAGCCGTGCGGGCGTCGGAGTCACCGGCGGCCAGCGCGTCGGGATCGACCTCGCCGCCCGCCACCCGCTCCTCCAGGTACGCCACGAGCCGCGCGAACATCTCCGTGGCCACGGGCCCGCGCTCGTCCTCCTCCGGCCAGACGAAGTAGCTGGGCGTCATCAGGATCGGCTCCGTGCCCGTGGACTCCACCCACCGCTGCACGTCACCCACCGTGGCCACACCCGCCTCGATCGAGCTCAGCGTCGCCTTGGCGGAGTCCCAGAACGCGAGCGAGAGCGGGTTGCCCGCCGCCATCATGGCCCGCCGCAGGTCGGGCAGCGCCACGAGCGCCACGCCCGACGGCACGGCGAGCAGGGCCCGTGCCACGTCCCTCCGGGTGAGAGCCGATGCCGGACGACCGGCCTGGGCGCAGACGAAGTCCATATCCACGCCCGTAACCTACGCCGTAACGGCCCGTCCAGTCATCGCCGCGCTCATGACCGCCAGCCCCGGCTGCCGGGACGGCCTGCCGCCGCCGTCTAGGGTGGGCGGTGGAGGTCCTGATGAACCGCTTGAAAGACGCGACGAGCCCCTACCTGCTCCAGCACGCGGACAACCCCGTCGACTGGCACCCGTGGGGCGAGGAGGCCTTCGCGGAGGCGCGCCGCCGTGACGTGCCGCTGCTGATCAGCGTGGGCTACTCGGCGTGCCACTGGTGCCACGTCATGGCCCACGAGAGCTTCGAGGACGCCGAGACGGCGCGCCTGATGAACGAGCACTTCGTCAACATCAAGGTCGACCGCGAGGAGCGGCCCGACGTGGACGCCGTCTACATGGGCGCCACGCAGGCCATGACCCACCAGGGCGGCTGGCCGATGACGGTGTTCGCGACGCCGGAGGGCCACCCGTTCTACTGCGGCACCTACTTCCCGCGCCCCAACTTCCAGCGCCTGCTCACCGAGGTCCACAACGTGTGGACGGGCGACAGGGAGTCGGTGCTGAAGCAGGGCGCGAAGGTGGTGGAGGCGCTCAACACGCACACCACGCTGCCCAGCGGCCCGCTGCCGGGCGAGGAGACGCTGCTGGAGGCCGCGCGCAACCTGCGGGAGTCGTTCGACGCGGCGAACGGCGGGTTCGGCGGGGCGCCCAAGTTCCCGCCGTCGATGGTGCTGGAGTTCCTGCTGCGTTCCGGCGAGCGCGAGATGAGCGGCAGGACGCTGGAGGCCATGGCCCGCGGCGGCATGTACGACCAGCTCGGCGGTGGCTTCGCGCGCTACAGCGTGGACGCGCGGTGGGTCGTGCCGCACTTCGAGAAGATGCTCTACGACAACGCCCTGCTGCTGCGCGTCTACACGCACTGGTGGAAGGCGGGCGGCGGCGAGCTTGCCCGGCGGGTGGCGCTGGAGACGGCCGGCTGGCTGCTGCGCGAGCTGCGCACGCCCGAGGGCGGCTTCGCCTCGGCGCTCGACGCCGACAGCGAGGGCGTGGAGGGCAAGTTCTACGTCTGGACGCCCGCGGAGCTGCGCGAGGTGCTCGGCGAGGACGACGGCCGGTGGGCCGCCGGGCTGTTCGAGGCGACCCCCGGGGGCACGTTCGAGCACGGCGCCTCCGTGCTGCAGCTCCTGCGCGACCCCGAGGACCCGGAGCGCTACGCGGACGTGCGGTCGCGGCTGCTGGCCGCCAGGGAGCACCGGGTGCGCCCCGGGCGCGACGACAAGGTCGTGGCCTCGTGGAACGGCCTGGCCATCGCCGCGCTGGCGGAGACCGGCGTCGTGTTCGAGCGCCCCGACCTGGTGACGGCGGCCACGCAGGCGGCCGAGCTGCTGGCCGGCACGCACCTGACCGACGGCAGGCTGCTGCGCACGTCCAGGGACGGCAGGGCGGGCGCCAACGCCGGCGTGCTGGAGGACTACGCCAACCTGGCCGAGGGCCTCATCTCCCTGTACGGCGTGACGGGCGTGGCGCGCTGGCTGCGGCTGGCGGGCTCGCTGCTCGACACCGTGCTCGACCGCTTCTCCGACGGGGCCGGCGGCTTCTACGACACCGCCGACGACGCCGAGCGGCTCTTCCAGCGCCCGCAGGACCCCACCGACAACGCCACCCCCTCCGGCCAGTACGCGGCCGCGGGCGCGCTGCTGTCGTACGGCGCCCTGACCGGCTCCACGCGCCACCGGGAGGCCGCGCACGCCGCGCTGGGCACCGTGTCGGTGCTGGCCGCCGGGCACGCCAGGTTCGCGGGGTGGGGGCTGGCCGTGGCGCGGGCGGCGCTGTCCGGGCCCGTGGAGGTGGCCGTCGTCGGGCCCGCCGACGATCCGCGCACCGCGGCGCTGCACCGGGAGGCGTTGCTCGCGGACGCGCCGGGGCTGGTGGTGGCGCTCGGCCGGGGTGACACCGGCGAGCGGGGCAGCGGTGATCCGCTGGTGCCGCGCGAGAGCGTCTTTCCTGCCCTGCTGGAGGGGCGCGGGCCGGTCGGTGAGGCGCCGGCCGCGTACGTGTGCAGGGGGTTCACCTGCCGGATGCCGGTGACCACGGTCGAGGAGCTGCGCGCCGAGCTGGCCTCCGGCTGAGGGCTCGGGGCTCAGCGGCCCGTCTGGCCCGTCTGGCCCGCCTGCTGCGTGCGGCCGTTCCTGCCGTCCTCATCCCCCGTCTCCTGCACCGACGGCTGGTCGGGGACCTCCGTGTCCGGCGGAGACGGCTGCTCGGGCTGCTCGTCGGGCCCGCCGTCCTCCGGCCCCTCCGTCTCGGGCGGGCCGGTGAACGGCGGCTGGCTGAGGTCGGGCTCGGGCTGGTCCCAGTCGTCCTGGCTGGGCGGCGGGCTGTACTGCCGGCCGGGCCCGTCGCTGTCACGCTCCGGCTCGGAGTAGTCGGACGACCAGCCGTACTCCGACGGCTCGGGGAACTCCTCGACGGGCTTGCCCTCCATCGCCTCGGTCATGAACGCCCGCCAGATCTGCGCGGGGAGCTGCCCGCCGAACTGCGTGCCGTAGCCGGGGATGGAGACGGTGGCGTTGTCGTCGCGGAACATGTCCACCGCCACCGCGAGCTGCGGCGTGAAGCCGTTGAACCAGACGGACCTGGAGTCGTCGGTGGTGCCCGTCTTGCCGGCCACGGGGCGGTCGTAGAGGCGGGCGGCGGTCCCGGTGCCGTACTTGACGACCTGCTGCATCGCGTAGATCGTGTCGGCGGCGGCCTGCTCGCCGACCACCTCGGTCCTGACGGCCTTGATCACCTCCTTGCGGCCTTCCGCGTCGGTGACCGACCTGACCACGTGCGCCTCCACGTGCACGCCCTTGTTGGCGAAGGTGGAGAAGCCGGAGGCGTTCTGGACGGCGCTGACGGAGGAGACGCCGAGCGGGAAGGAGGCGGCCTCCTTCTGCTTGTCGAGCTGGGCGGCGGGGATGCCGGCCGCCTCGGCGGTGGCGGCGACCTTGTCGAGGCCGACCTTCTGGCCGAGGTCGACGAAGGCGGTGTTGACGGAGTTCTGGGTGGCGCTGATCAGGTTGATCTGGCCGTAGGAGCGGTCGCCGTCGTTGGGGATGGCCTGGGACGCCGACGCCACGCGCAGCGGCGAGTTGCCGTCGACCCTGGTGGACAGGTCGAAGCCGTTGTTCAGCGCGGCGGCCAGCGTGTACGGCTTGAACGTCGATCCGGCCATCACCTTGGCCGAGAACGCGCTGTCGTAGTACTTGGACTGCGACGGCTTGCCCCCGTAGAAGGCGACGACCTCGCCCGTGGCGGGATCGACGGCGGCCAGGCCGGTGCGCACCTTCTTGGGCGTGCTGTCCGGCAGGGTGTCCTCCACCGCCCGCTGGGCGGCCTGCATGAGCTTCTTGTCGAACGTCGTGACGATCTTGAGGCCGCCGCTGTTGATGTCCTCGTCGGTGTAGCCGCGCCGGTTCAGCTCGGCGGTGACCTGCTCCAGCATGTACTGGGCCTGGCCCTTGAGCTCGAACGGCTTCTTCGGCGTCTCCAGCGAGGGGAACTGCTGGGCGGCCACCTGCTCGGTCGTCAGCACGCCGGTCTGGGCCATGGCGGTGATGATGGACTGCCAGCGCTCCCTGGCCGCGGCGAGGTCGGTGCCCTTGGGGTCGGCGAAGCGGCTGGGCTGCTGGATGACCGCCGCCAGGTACGCGCCCTCGGACACGCTCAGGTCCTCGACGTCCTTGCCGAAGTAGGCGCGGGCGGCCGACTGGATGCCGTTGGCGCCGCGGCCGAAGTAGATCGTGTTCAGGTACTGCTCCAGCACCCAGTCCTTGGACTTGGACTGGTCGACCTTCATCGCGATGAGGATCTCTTTGAACTTCCTGGTGACGGAGCGTTCCTGGCTCAGCCCGCTGTAGTAGTTGCGGACGAGCTGCTGGGTGATGGTGGAGCCGCCCTGGAGCTGCTGCCCGGTGAGGGTGGACCAGACGGCGCGCCCGGTGCCCTTCAGCGAGACGCCGGCGTCCTCGTAGAACGAGCGGTTCTCGGCGGCGATGACGGCGTCGCGTACGTGCTTGGGCACCCTGGCCAGCTCGACCTTCCTGCGGTCGATGCCCTGCCGGGCGAGCACGCTTTTACCGTCGCGATAATAGATCACCGAGCCCTGCGCGGTGGCCTGCTTCTGTGTCGTATCCGGAATGGGAGTCAAAGCCCAGGCAATGGCGAAAAGCCCGGCCAGTACGACGATTCCCGTGCCGATTGAAACCAGGAGCACCCGGAGAATCCGCCGTCGCTTCCGCATTCCGTTACCACCGCCGCTCCGCACCCTCGACCCCCCTCGTCAAGCCTCGCCCAACCCCCGCAAGCTGGGCGAATGGTAAGGGTAAACGATCGACAATAGTGCCTCGTCCACTCTGCGATGGTACGTCTAACGCGACTCCCGGCGCGGAACATCGGCGACCAAAGGCAACACTCGGTAGGGAACCGGCGTGTCGAGCGCGATGATCGAATTTGTCCGGAGTACGCCCTGAACATCGACGATCCGGTCGATCACCCGCTGCAAATCGGCGTTCGTTCTGGCGACCACGCGGCACAAAAGATCACTGTCACCGGTGATCGTGTGCACTTCCAGCACCTCGGGAATGCGGGCCAGGCTGTCGGCCACCGGGTCGTGCCCGGCCACCTGCCTGATCTCCATGCTGACGAACGCGGTCACGTCGTAGCCGAGCGCGGCCGGCGACACGTCGGGCCCGAAGCCCGTGATCACCCCCCTGTCCACGAGCCGGTCGAGCCGGGCCTGGACCGTGCCGCGTGCCACGCCGAGCCGCCGTGAGCACTCCAGCACGCCCAGCCGGGGCTCGGCGGTCAGCAGGGCGATCAGCCGGGAGTCGAGCTCGTCGATCGTCATGCTGTACAGAGATACCCGAGTGGCCAGCAGAAGAGTAGGCAGATTGTGCACTCAATGAAGTAACTGTTGCGCAACTCGTCCAGGTAAATCGACAGTTGAGGGTATGAGTGATGTCTTTCCGGTCAACGGCATGGACGCCGTGGTGTTCGCCGTGGGCAACGCCAGGCAGGCGGCCCACTACTACTCGACCGCGTTCGGGATGCGGCTCGTGGCCTACAGGGGCCCGGAGAACGGCAGCCCCGACCTGGCCGCGTACGTGCTGACCTCGGGCAGCGCCACCTTCGAGCTGCGGGCCTCGATCAGGCCCGGCACGGACCTGGCGCGGCACGTGGCGGAGCACGGTGACGGGGTCATCGACCTGGCCATCGAGGTGCCCGACGTGGAGGCCGGCTACGCCTACGCCGTCGCCCACGGGGCCAGGGGGCTGGCGGAGCCGTACACGGTGGAGGACGAGCACGGCAAGGTGGTGCTCGCGGCCATCGCCACGTACGGCGAGACCCGGCACACCCTGGTCGACAGATCCAACTACGGCGGCCCCTACCTGCCCGGCTACACGGCGGCCGAGCCGCTGGTCGCGCCGCCGGCGACGAAGCACGGGCGGCTCTTCCAGGCCGTGGACCACTGCGTCGGCAACGTCGAGCTGGGCAAGATGGACGAGTGGGTGGAGTTCTACCGCGAGGTGATGGGCTTCACGAACATGGCCGAGTTCATCGGCGACGACATCGCCACCGAGTACTCCGCGCTCATGTCGAAGGTCGTGGCCGACGGCACGCGCAAGGTCAAGTTCCCGCTCAACGAGCCGGCCGTCAGCCGCAAGAAGTCGCAGATCGACGAGTACCTGGAGTTCTACCGCGGCCCCGGCGTGCAGCACATCGCGCTGGCCACCAACGACATCCTGACCACGGTGGACCACATGCGGGCCGCCGGGGTGAGCTTCCTCCAGACGCCCGACTCGTACTACGACGACCCCGAGTTGCGCGCGCGCATCGGGCAGGTGCGGGCCCCCATCGAGGAGCTGAAGAGGCGCGGCATCCTCGTGGACCGCGACGAGGACGGCTACCTGCTGCAGATCTTCACCCAGCCCGTGCAGGACCGGCCCACGGTCTTCTTCGAGCTGATCGAGCGGCACGGCTCGCTCGGGTTCGGCAAGGGCAACTTCAAGGCGCTGTTCGAGGCGATCGAGCGGGAGCAGGAACGCAGGGGCAACCTTTAGTTTGTCCCGACTTAGTGGTGGTCATCCAGACATCATGGGACTGCCGCCACCGGGGTTGGCGGGACGCTGGCGGCGGTTGTTCGCCGGCGTCCTCGACTGGCTCATCATCAACGTCGCCACCGCCCCGTTCAACTGGACGGGCTTCGAGTACGCCTGGAACGAGAGCAGGGGCGGCTGGGAGCGCTATCCCGTCGAGCACACCTTCCTCGCCGGCCTGGTGGCGTTTCTCTACTTCTGGCTGCTGCACGCCTTCTGGAATGGTCAGACTCTGGGCAAGAAGCTGTTCGGTCTCCGTGTCGTGTCCGAATACGGCGGGAGGATAGGGGTGGGGCAGGCAGCCGTCAGGCAGGCCGTCTTCACCGTGCTCGGATGGCTGTGCTGTGTCGGCCCCCTGGTGGATCTCGGCTGGATCCTCTTCGACCCCCGCAAACAGGCCGTACACGACAAGGCTGCCAGGACGGTCGTCGTCAACGCCTGACTCAGCGTAATATTGCGGTCACGAAGTGAAGGGGGCTCGTACGCTCATGCGTGTCAACAGGCGCGGGGTGGCCATGCTCGCGACGCTCATCAGCGTGCTGGCCTGCTCACCCGCCGACGAGCCGACCCCTCCCGCCGCCGGGCAGAGCGCCGCCGACCGCCGCGCGGGCGCTCCAGGCATCGGCGACCCCGACTTCCCGCGCGACGGCAACGGCGGCTACGACGTCTCCCACTACGACCTGGTGGTCGACTACACGCCCGCCACCAAGCGGCTCGACGGCGTGGCCACGATCAGCGCGTCCGCCACCCAGGAGCTGTCCAGCTTCAACCTCGACCTCACCGGGCTCGACGTGCGCGAGGTGGCCGTGAACGACGCGCCCGCCACGTTCACCAGGAAAGGCGAAGAGCTGACCGTGCGGCCCGCGCGGGCGATCGCCGACGAGGCCCCCTTCACCGTCAAGGTCACCTACACCGGGCAGCCCAAGCCGGCCAGCGACAACGCCAACCTGGGCACCTACGGCTTCATCCCCACCCCCGACGGCGCCTTCGTGGCCTCCGAGCCCAACGGCTCCAAGACCTGGTTCCCCGGCAACGACCACCCCGCCGACAAGGCCACGTTCGACTTCACGATCACCGTGCCCGCCGGGGTGACCGCCCTGGCCAACGGCGAGATGACCGGGCAGCCCACCACCTCGGGCGGAAAGACCACCTACCGCTGGCGCGAGCGCCACCCCATGGCCACCTACCTGGCCACGGCCACGCTCGGCAAATTCGACCTGCGCCAGGGCAGCACCGCCGCCGGCATCCCGAACCTGGCCGCCGCCGACCCACGCTTCAAGAGCTCGCTCGACTCGCTCCACACCCTGTCCGGGCAGATCACCGACTACTGGGCGACGGTGTTCGGCCCCTACCCGTTCTCCTCCACCGGCGGCGTCGTCGACGACTACTCCGCCGGCTACGCGCTGGAGAACCAGACCAAGCCGCTGTACGGCGGCTTCCAGCCCGACGAGACGATCATCGCGCACGAGCTGGCGCACCAGTGGTTCGGCAACAGCCTGACCATCAGGCGCTGGAAGGACCTCTGGCTGAACGAGGGCTTCGCCACCTACGCGGAGTGGCTGTGGGCCGAGCACAAGGGCACCAAGACCGCCGAGGCCACGTTCAAGGAGCTGCAGAGCCGGCCCGCCACCGATCCGATGTGGAAGTACCCCCCGGGCCGCGCCAGGCCCGACGACCTGTTCAACCAGTCCGTCTACACGCGCGGCGGCATGACCCTGCACGCCCTGCGCAGGGCCATCGGCGACCCGGCGTTCTTCACCCTGCTCAAGACGTGGACCGCCGAGCACCGCTACGGTCACGTGACGACCGGGCAGTTCGTCGCGCTCGCCGAGCGGCTGTCCGGCAAGAACCTCGACGCGCTCTTCGACGCCTGGCTCCTCCAGCCGCGCAAGCCTTCCTGACCCGCGCGGAAACGCTTCTCGTCGCCCGATCCAAGTACGGGATGTAAGGGCGAACGACGAAGGGAGCGAGGCCGGTGCGCCTCAACGAAGACCCTGTGGCCTTTGAGGCCTTCTATCGCCGCCATGTCGATGCCGTGCTGAAGTTCGTGGTCCGGCGGGTGAGCGACCCTCACCTCGCCGCCGACCTCACGGCGGACATCTTCCTGGCGGTTCTGGACTCGGCGGACACCTACCGGCCCGGGCGGGGCAGCGAGATCGCCTGGCTGTACGGCGTCGCGCGCAACGTCGTGTCGGCCCAGTACCGCAGGGCCGCGCGGGAGGCGCGGGCGACCGGCCGCCTGGCCGGACGCCGCCTGATGGACGACGACGACCTGGCTCGGATGGAGGAGCGGATCGACGCCGAGCGCCAGATGCGCAGCGCCCTGGAGGCCATGCTGGGCCTGCCGGAGGGCGAGCGCGCGGTGCTGGAGCTCGTGGCGATCGACCAGCTCACCGTCACCGAGGCGGCCACGGCGCTGGGCATCAGGCAGGTCACCGCGCGAGTCCGGCTGCACAGGGCCAGGCGTGCCCTCGAACACTTCACCTCGCCCTCGGCCGTGTATCTGGAAGGACAGGCATGAGCGACTTCGAAGATCGCCTTCTCGGTGCACTCAAGGAAGAGATCGCGACGAGGAAGGCGGAGGACACGATGACGACAGTGACACCGGCTCGCAGGCGCCGTTCCGCAGGACTGGCCGCCGCGGTGGCGGGGGTCGCGGCGGCCGCCACCGCCGTGGTGGTGGCGACGGGCGTGCTGGGCGGCCCGGCGTACGCGGTGACCAAGGGCGCCGACGGCGGGGTGGGCGTGCTGATCCACGCGTTCACCGACCCGGAGGGGCTGGAGGCGGAGCTGGCCGGGGCCGGGGTTCCCGCGGTGGTGGACTACCTGCCGCAGGGGCAGACCTGCCGGGCGCCGCGCGGGGCGCACGGAGACGGCGCCGGGCAGTTCGCGGGGAGCATCGGGCGTGAAGGGGACGGGATCGCCTTCCGCATCGAGAAGGGGCAGGTGCCGGCGGGCTCCACGCTGGTGCTGACCGTCTCCAAGAGTGCGGACGGTGACGACCAGCCGCCGTTCGCCACCTCGCTGGAGATCGTGCAGGGGGCTGTGGCGCCCTGTGAGCCGACCTCCATGCCTCTGCCGGGGCAGGGTGACACCTCGCAGCAGGAGGGTGAGGGCTTCGACACCGGTACGGAGCAGGGGCCGAGTCTGGACAGCAAGACCGGCTGACGTCCGCCCGGCGGCCCTGCCCGAGCAGGAGGGGCCGCCGGGCTTCCGCGTCAGTCGTCCTGAGCGGGCCAGTACGTGTCACCCGCCAGGTGCAGGGCGGCGGCGCCGACCAGGCCGGCCTCCTGGCCGAGGGCGGCGGGCAGGACCTTGACACGGCGGGCGAAACCCATCCTGGCGTGCTCGCGCAGGGCCTCCTCCAGGGGGCCGAACAGGGGCTCGCCCGCCTGGGACAGGCCGCCGCCCAGGGTGATGACGTCCAGGTCGCACAGGTGGGTGGCGGAGGCGAGCGCGATGCCCAGGGCCCGGCCGGCGCGGTGCATGGCCAGGGTCGCGACGGGGTCGCCCGCGCGGGCGTCCACCGCCAACTGGCGCGCTGTAACGGGCCGATCCTCCCGATAAGCGCCGCTCTCCGCCACATCACGCACGGCCGCCGCAGGCGCGCCCGCATCACGCACGGCCGCCGCAGGCGCGCCGGCATCACGCGCCACCGCATCAGGCACGCCCCCACCGGGCACGCTCGCGCCCGGCGCGCCCGCATCACGCACCGCCGTGCCTCCCGCCGCCCCGGCCGCGCCAGGCGTCCAGCCTTGGCGCAGCGCCCAGGCGACCACCGCGGGACCCCGGGCGACGGCCTCCAGGCACCCGTGCCCGCCACACCCGCACCGGGGCCCGCCCACGGGCTCGACCACGACGTGCCCGATGTGCCCCGCGTTCCCGGTACGCCCGTGATGCAGCCGCCCGCCGAGGATCAACCCCCCGCCGACCCCCGTGGACACCACCATCCCGAGCATGTCGTCACTCCCCTGCCCGGCCCCCGCCCAGTGCTCGGCCACGGCCAGGCAGACGGCGTCGTTGTGCAGCCGTACCGGCGACGACGGGAACAGCGCGGCCAGCCGGGCGCGCAGCGGGAAGCCCCGCCAGCCCGGGATGTTGAGCGGCGACACCTCCCCGTCAGGCCAGCTCAGCGGCCCGCCGCAGCCCATCCCCACCGCGTCGAAGCGGCCGGCGAGCGGCGTGAGGAGGCCGGCGAGCGTCCGCCACAGGGTCTCGGGGTCCGCGCCCTGCGGCGTGGCGGCGCGCCTGACGTCCGTCACCGTGCCGTCGCGGCCGACGAGGCCGGCCGCCATCTTGGTGCCGCCGACGTCGACGGCCAGGATCACGGGCCGCCGGAGGCGCTGGAGAAGACCAGCACGGACGCCGTGAACCCGTGCACGTGGTTGTGCCCCGCCACCGGCCCCACCTCCCCGGCCGCGAAGAAGCCGGCCACACCGATGGGCCCCAGCGTGTCGCGCAGGGCGACAGGGTCGTGGTCGGCCGTGCCGAACATCGCCGACCCCCGCCCGTTGCAGGAGAACAGCAGCGCACCGTCCACCTTGCCGAGCTCCTCGCGGTGGGCGTCGAGCAGGTCGTAAAGGTCCTCGTCGGCGGTGGCGGCGTCGCGCACCTGGAAGCGCACGGTCCTGCCGACCTCGACGATGTCGCCGATGGCCACGGCCTCGCGGTCGGGGTCGATGCCGATGACCCCCCTGATGAGGAAGTCGCCGCGTTCGTGGCGCTCTGCGTACTCGTCCATGGCCAGCCCGATCTGCAGCCCGGACGCGACCAGCTCGCGGTCGTCCTCGTCCAGCTCGCTGACGATGTCCTCCAGCCGGGCCAGCGCCGGTTGCCCGGCCAGCTCCAGCAGCAGGTTGTCCTCGGACGCGGTGACCACCATGCTCGGCCCGATCGGCCGGCAGCCCTGGCTGACCACGGTGCTGACCTTGACGGGCCCGCTCAGCAGCACGCCGATGGCGCCCTCGGTGTAGATCTCGCCGTCGGCGAACAACCGTACGGATCCCCGTCCCTGCAGCCCGTTGGCCAGCCCGCCGATCAGCGGCAGCTCGCCCAGCACGTCGACCGAGCGCTCCACGAACGCGTCCGTCGGAAAGCTGTACGGGTCGGCCAGCAGGATCGCCACGTGATCGTCGCCGCCGCGTTCCGGCAGCCCGACGACCACGAAGCGGTCCTCCGCCGCCAGCGTCTCCAACGCGAACGTGGTCAGCCGCGCCCCCTCCAGGGTCGCCGCCCACGCGCTCACGGCGGGCGTCAGCTCCACCCCTTGGCCGTCGCCGATCACCCCGGTGGCGCTGCAGCCGATCACGTGCGCCTCGGGCGCGAGTTTCATGGCTGCCTGCCCGGCCCTGGCGACGTCGTCGGGATCGTCGCCGCAGATGAAGAAGCAGACCAGGTCGGCCTGGCCGCTGAGCCTCGACAGTGCCTGGCCGACGGCGTGTTCTGCCGCCTCCACCAGGTCGGATCCCACGGCGAGGCCGTCGGCGAAGCGGCTCGTCATCAAGGCCACGGATCTCGCCTCCCTCGACATGTCCAAGTTCCCTAGGCCCGATTCTCCCCACTAAAGGGACAAGCACGCACACGAACCGTCACGCAATAGTCAAGATCCGAAATCTCCGCCAGATGCGAAAGTCTCTGCCACATTCCTCTCAGGGGACGTAGTCTCGATCCCGTGCATCAGCCACGTATTCTCCGCGAGTTGCGAGAGAGCGGCCACGTTCATCGCACCGTCAAGGCCGAGATCCGGGAGAACCTGCTGGCCAGGCTGCGCGCGAACGAGCCGCGCTTCCCCGGCATCATCGGCTTCGACGACTCCGTCCTGCCGCATCTGGAGCGGGCCCTGCTCGCCGGGCACGACCTGGTCCTTCTCGGCGAGCGCGGCCAGGGCAAGACCCGGCTCATCCGCACCGTCACCGGTCTGCTCGACGAATGGACGCCGGTGGTCGACGGCTGCGAGATCAACGACCACCCGTACGCTCCGGTCTGCACGCGCTGCCAGAAGCTGGCGCGCGAGCTGGGCGACGAGCTGCCTGTGGCGTGGAAGCACCGGGACGAGCGCTACGGCGAGAAGCTCGCCACGCCCGACACCTCCGTGGGCGACCTGATCGGTGACGTCGATCCCATCAAGATCGCCGAGGGGCGCACGCTGGGCGACCCCGAGACGGTCCACTACGGCCTGGTGCCGCGCACCAACCGGGGCGTCTTCTCCGTCAACGAGCTGCCCGACCTGGCCGAACGCATCCAGGTGTCGCTGCTCAACGTGCTGGAGGAGCGCGACATCCAGGTACGCGGCTACAACCTGCGGCTGCCTCTCGACATCCTGCTCATCGCCAGCGCCAACCCCGAGGACTACACCAACCGCGGCCGGATCATCACGCCGCTGAAGGACCGCTTCGGCGCCGAGATCCGCACCCACTACCCGCTGACCGTCGAGCACGAGCTCGCGCTCATCCGCCAGGAGTCCGTGCCGGACATCGGCGCCGACGTGCCCGAGCACCTGGTCGAGGTGATCGCCCGCTTCACCCGGCTGGTCCGCGAGTCGACCGCCGTGGACGCCCGTTCCGGCGTGTCGGCCCGCTTCGCCATCGCCGCGGCCGAGACCGCGGCCGCCTCGGCCGTGCGCCGGGCGGCGATCACCGCCGAGGAGCAGGCGGTCACGCGCGTGGTCGACCTGGCGTGCGTGGTGCACAGCCTGCGGGGCAAGGTGGAGTTCGAGGTCAGCGAGGAGGGCAGGGAGACCGAGATCCTGGCCCACCTGCTGCGCCGGGCCACGGCCGAGACGTTCAGGAGCCGGCTGGGCGGCATGGACCTGTCGGCGCTGACCGACAAGTTCGCCGAGGGCAACCAGGTGGAGTCCGGCGAGCTGGTGCCCGCCGGAGAGCTGCTGCACCGCATCGGCCCCGTTCCCGGGCTGGCCAAGGTGATGTCGCGGCTGGGCATGGGCGCGGGCGAGGAGTCGCCCGGCCACGCGGCGGCGGCCCTGGAGTTCGCGCTGGAGGGGCTTTACCTGATGCGGCGGCTGTCCAAGGAAGACCTTGACGGCGTAACCGTTTATCGCACGTGAACAAGTGGGCGGTCTCCCGCGTCATAGTGGTGAACTCATCACTTTGTTCGGGGGAGACCGTTCATGCGCCTGCTCGTCGCCTTCGCCACCGCCGCCGCCTCCGTTTCCCTGAGCGTTCCCGCTGAGGCCGCCACCGCCGTGTACGGCTTCGCCTGGTCCGACGGTAAGGGGCACCTGCGGATCGAGCCCAGGACCGCCAAGCGGGCGACCCGGACGACGTTCACGCTCAAGACCCTGCCCAAGGCCAAGGAACTGCGGCTCGACTACACCAAGGCCGCCTACGGGCGGGTCACGGTGGCGTGCGACCTGAAGGAGACCGAGGGCCGCGTCGCGGTGGACGCCAAGGGCCTGGGACGGACGAAGTGCAAGCCCGCCCACCTGGCCGAAACGCTGGGCCGGGGCCCGGTGGCCGTGCGCGTCGAGCACGCGGGCGGCAAGGCGACCAGGGTCAACGAGATCCTGGTCGGCGACTGGGGCACCCCGCGCACGGCCCGCGGCACGATCAAGCGCGTCAACGACACCACCGTGCTGTTCGCCACCGGCGGTAAGACGATCAAGCTCGGCTACACGTACACGACGGCCTTCCACCGCACGACGGCCAGGTGCGGCGACGGCTGGCTGACCGGCAGGCCGGTCAACGCCGACAGGAACGGCCTCGGCAAGAAGCAGTGCGTGTGGACGGACCTCACCAAGGCGCTCAAGGGCGTCCGCTACCCCGTCCTGGTCAAGGTCGACTACACCCCGGGCGTGAACTCGCTGAACGAGGTGTGGGAGGTCTTCGGCGACGCCTGAAACGGCCCGCTGGGGGGTTTCTCGGGTTAGCGTGGGTTTGTGATGGCCTTTCGCTATGGCGAGTACCACGACGGCCCCGACCCCCTGGCTCCTCCGTACGACGTCAGGGCGGCGCTCGACGAGATGGGCGACGCCATCCTGTCGGGCTCGACGCCGGTCCACGCCCTGCGCGACCTGCTCAAGCGCGGCCTGCCCGGCACGCAAGAGCGGCGCGGGCTCGACGACATGCTCAGGGAGGTCCGCAAGCGCCGTCGCGACCTGCGCGAGCGCGGGCGGCTCGACGGCACGCTGGAGCGCGCCAGGGCCCTGCTGGACAAGGCGATCGGGCAGGAGCGGGCCGAGCTGTTCCCCGACCCGTCGGACGACGCGCGGCTGCGGGAGGCGGGGCTCGACGCGCTGCCGGAGGACACGGCCAGCGCGATCCAGGAGCTGAGCACGTACGACTGGCGCTCGGCCGCAGCCCGCCAGACCTTCGAGGAGCTGCGGGACCTGCTGCGCAGGGAGGTCCTGGACAGCCAGTTCAAGGGCCTGCGCGACGCGCTGGCCAACCCCGACCCGCAGGCGATGGAACGCATCCGGCAGATGATGTCGGATTTGAACGACATGCTCGACAAGGACGCCAGGGGCGAGCACACCCAGGCCGACTTCGACGCCTTCATGGACAAGCACGGCGACCTGTTCCCCGAGAAGCCGCGCAACCTGGAGGAGCTCGTCGACATCCTGGCCCGCCGCGCCGCCGCCACGCAGCGCATGCTGGCCTCGATGACGCCGCGCCAGCGCGAGGAGCTGAGCAACCTCATCAACCAGACCCTCGACCAGGCGGGCCTGTCCGACCAGATGCGCCGGCTCGGCGAGGCCCTCTACTCCCGCCGCCCCGACCTGGCCTGGAATGCCCCGGAACGGCTCACCGGCGAAGAGCCGCTGGGCATGGGCGACGCCGTGACGGCGCTGGAGGAGCTGGCCGACCTCACCCAGCTGGAGACCGCCCTGCGCCAGGACTACCCGGGCGCGCGGCTCGACGACATCGACGAGGCCGCCGTACGGCGTGCGCTCGGCCGCTCCGCGGTGGACGACCTGGAGGCGCTCAAGCGCATCGAGCGCGAGCTGGAGGAGCAGGGCTACCTGCTGCGCCGCCGCGGCAAGCTGGAGCTCACCCCGAAGGCCGTGCGCCGCCTGGGCGAGACCGCGCTGCGCAGGGTGTTCTCCTCGCTGGACGCGGGCCGGCGCGGCGACCACGACCAGCACGACGCGGGCTCGGCGGGCGAGCTGACCGGCTCGTCGCGGCCGTGGCGCTTCGGCGACGAGCAGCCGATCGACGTGGTGCGCACGCTGGTGAACGGCGTCCGCAGCGGCGGCATCATGCTGGGCGACCGCGTCGGGGTGCGGCTGTCGGTCGACGACTTCGAGGTGGCCGAGACGGAGCGGCGCAGCGCCGCGGCCGTCTGCCTGCTGGTGGACCTGTCGTACTCGATGGCGCTGCGCGGCACCTGGGCCGCCGCCAAGCAGACGGCGCTGGCCCTGCAAGCCCTGGTGGCCTCCAAGTTCCCGCAGGACGCCGTGCAGATCATCGGCTTCTCCAACTACGCCAGGGTGTTGCAGCCCGACGAGCTGGCGGGCCTCGACTGGGACATGGTCCAGGGCACGAACCTGCACCACGCCCTGCTCATCGCCGGCCGCCACCTCGACCGCCACCCCGACTTCGAGCCGGTGGTGCTGGTGGTCACCGACGGCGAGCCCACAGCTCACCTCATGCGCAACGGCCGGTCGGCGTTCGAGTGGCCGCCGTCGCACGAGACGCTGGAGCTGACGCTGGCCGAGGTGGACAAGATGACCCGGCGGCGCGCGACGATCAACGTCTTCATGCTGGCGGCGGACGACCGGCTCAAGGAGTTCGTGGACGAGGTGGCCCGCAGGAACGGCGGCCGGGTCTTCTCGCCGAGCGCGGATCGGCTCGGCGAGTACGTGGTCAGCGACTTCCTGCGGCTGCGCCGAGCCCGCTGAGCCGGGACTCCTCCGCCTCGCCCGCCCAACTTGTCGGTGCCGGCTGGCAGACTCGCCCCTCATGGACGACAACGTGCTGCTCAGAGACGTGACGGAGGCCGACCTGGAGGTGCTCCTGGAGCACGAGCAGGATCAGGAGGCCGCGCGGCGCTCCCGGTTCCGCCCGCGCGAGCGGGAGGCGTTCATGCACCACTGGAAGACCCGCGTCCTCGGCGACCCGACCGTGTTCGTGCAGGCCGTCATGGTGGAAGACGAGCTGGCGGGCAACGTGGTGGCCTGGTGGGAGGGCGACCGTCGCTTCATCGGCTACTGGTTCGGCAGGGCGTTCTGGGGCCGCGGGATCGGCACCCGGGCCCTGGGGCTCTTCCTCGGTCAGGAGCGGAACAGGCCGCTGTACGCCGATCCCTTCCACGGCAACCTGGCGTCGGTGCGGCTGCTGGAGAAGCACGGGTTCGAGCGGTCGGGCACGGTGACACACGGCGAGGACGAGCACATCCTGCTGGTGCTGCGCCAGGCTGTCGGTGCCCGTCTGTAAGGTCCGCGGCATGGACGAGACCTCCAGAACCCGGCAGAGCGCGCACGCCTACGTCGAGAGCGCCGAGCGGCGCGACTGGGAGGCCTTCGCCGCCCTGCTCGCCGAGGACGTCGTGTACGAGATGCCACAGACCCGGGAGCGCATCAGCGGCAGGTCCGCCTTCCTCCGGTTCAACATGGACTATCCCGGCGACTGGCATCTGGCGGTCCGGCGGATCGTCGCGGACGGCCGGCACGCCGCGGCCTGGCTCGACACCCGCGTCGGCGACGAGCGCCAGGACGCCTGTGTGTGGTTCGAGTTCTCCGGGGAGGGGCTGATCAGCCGGGTCACCGATTTCTGGCCCGAGCCGTACGAACCGCCGGCCGGTCGCGAGCACCTCGTGGAGCGCTGGTAGGCGGGGGCTCAGCCTCCGCCCGGGAGGCCAGATCGATGCCCGCGACCGAGCGCAGCCGCTCCTCGAACAGCACCCTCAGCCGGGCCCAGGCCGGTCGCTCCTCCTCGCCGTGGTGGCTGAGCAGGTCGTACCGGACGGCGGCGTCGGCGCGGGACCGCAGCCCGGCCGGAACCGGCAGCAGGTCGGGGTGGGCGACGAAGTAGTCGGCCATGGCGGTGGCCAGCTCATCCACCCGGGGGTCGTCCGGCTTCCACTCGGCGGCCTGCCACAGGAGCTTGACCAGGCGGACGTACGCGGGGTCCCGCAGGGCGCGCCCGACCTTGCCGACGTAGTCGTCGAAGCCCTCCGGCACCAGGGCCCTGACCAGCACCAGGCCCTCCCTGGCCATGGTCACGTCGGCCTCGGTGAAGCCGAACTCGGCGGCCACCTCGTCCAGCGCCTCGACCACGCGGGCGGGCAGCAGGGCGCGGTCGCCGGTGGCGAGCCTGCGCAGGGTGTCGCGGCGGGCGATCAGCTCGTCGATGCGGTCGTCGAGGCGTCGTTCCGCGTCGGTGAGCGCGGCGGCGAACCGGTCGGGGGCGGCGTCGAGCATCGTCCCGATCTCGGCCAGCGGGACGCCTGCGGCGGCCAGCGTCCTGATCTGGACCAGCCGCAGCAGGTCCGCCGGGCCGTAGCGGCGGTAGCCGGAGGTGTCGCGGCGGGGCTCGTCGATGAGGCCGTGCTTGTGGTAGTGCCGCACGGCCTTCACCGTGACGCCGGCGAACGCCGCCGCCTGGCCGATGGTGACGCCGACCGTCATGATCGCCGGATCATCAGGTGCCTCACCGGCCCGATGTTGGCGCGGGTCATCACGAGCACCACCGGCCTGAAGATCGCGTGGTTCCCGCCAGCTCGCGGACCGCGTCGGCGACCGCGCGGAAGTCCTTGCGCAGCAGGTTGCCGTGGTTGGCGGCGACCTTCGCGCTGACTCGCACGTTCGGGTTGCGGGCCAGCACCGGCCCGAGGCTGGCCCGCATGTCCTCCATCTCGGCCCGCCCGCCCCCGAGGTTCGCGCCCGTGGCGACCACGTACCGGACCGGGCACCTCACACTGTCGAGAACGGGGTCGAGCGCGGCGTAAACCCCGATCAGCTCGATGTTGCTCGCGGCATGCTCGGAGGCGGACATCTTGCCGGCCATGCCCATCGTGGACAGCAACGGCAGCAGCCAGCGCGACCGCCGCCACAGCCGCCGGATCCGCTCCTCCGCGTAGGAGAAGTCATACGGGTAGGCGCCGTCCACGGACACCACCCCCGCGACCCCGTCCGGGTTCCGGCAGGCCCAGTGCAACGCGACCGGCGCGCCGTACGACCAGCCCACCAGGATCGGCCGCGCCACGTCCCTCGCCGCCAGGACGACCCCCACGTCGTGGACGTGCGTCTCGAACGAGGCGGCCGCGGCCGAACGCCTCGACCGGCCGCGGGCCCGCATGTCGTAGGTGATGTGCCGGTAGCCGCCGCCGAGTTCGGCGATGACGCGTCGCCAGTACCGCCGGCTCGCGAACTGGCCGTTGAGGTAGAGCACGCACGGGCCTGGGCCGCCGGTGTCGGTCACGGCCAGCGCGGTGTCGTCGACCGGCACCATGCCGGTCCAGGTGGCGTTGGAAGCGGTCACCTGTTCAGCGTGCGCCCTGACCTCGGGTCAGGGTCAACCGACTTCGAGCACCAGCTTGCCGGTGGTGCGCCCCGACTCGATGCGGCGGTGCGCCTCGGCGGCCTCCTCCAGCCGCAGCGTCTCCACCCCCACCCGCAGCTCCCCGCTCGCGCCCCCGGCCACCGCCCTGCGCAACGCCTGCCCGGCGACCTCGGGAAAGGCGGCGGAGAACGCGGCCAGGTTGAACCCGGACACCGTCTTGTTGGTCAGCCACAGCTCGTTGGCCGGGATGCCGACGTCCTCGGCGCCGGAGGCGTTGCCCAGCACCACCATCCGGCCCATCGGCGCGAGCAGGTCCAGGCTGCCGCGCCGGGTCGCGCCGCCGACCATGTCCACGACCACGTCGAACCGCCCGGCCCCGGCCGCCTGCTCGCGCAGCACCACCTCGTCGTAGCCGTACCCGAGAGCTGTCCCGATCTTGGCGGCGCTGCCCACGGTGCCGGCCACGCGGCCCGCGCCCAGCAGGCGGGCGGCCTGGCCGAGCTGGCTGCCCAGGCCTCCGGCGGCGGCGTGCACGAGCACGCTCTCCCCCGGCTCGATGCGGGCCACCCGGTCGAGCACCAGGAACGCCGTGGTGCTGTTGGACGGCAGCGCCGCCGCCAGGCCCAGCTCCAGGTCGTACCCGTCCAGCGGGGCCACCAGGTCGGCGGAGGTGACCGCCACCTCGGCGTACCCGCCGCTGTCCACGATCGTCAGCGCGGCGACCGGCTGCCCCACCCGCAGCCCCTCCACGCCTGGGCCGAGCGCCCGGACGCGGCCGGACACCTCGATCCCGGGCACGAACGGCAGCGGCACGTCCGCGAGCCCCTGCCGGTAGAGGATCTCGGCGAAGTTGGCGCCCGCGTACGCCACGTCGATGGCGACCTGCCCGGGCCCTGGCTCGGGCACCTCGACCTCGTCGAGCCTGAGAACGTCCGCGTCGCCGAAGCGGGGAATGGTGATTGCCTTCATGCCGTCCATCGTGCTGGGACGGCTCCAGGACAGGCAGTGTCAGCTCATCCTGGGTGTACGGCCACCAGGCTCTCCACCTTCTCCTTGGTGCCGGTGTCGGGGTGCGGCGTGTGCAGCACCACGTTAAGGTCCGCCCGGTCCGGCAGCCGGAACAGCGAGTACTCGAAGACGAGCTCCCCCACCTCGGGATGGGTGATCTCCTTCATCCCCTGCGAGCGGGAGCGCACCTCGGGCCGCGCCCACAGCCCGGCGAAGTCCGCGCTGGTCGCGAGCAGTTCCTCGACGATCCGGCCGAAGACCGGATCGTCCGGGTACCTGGCCGCTCCGGCGCGGAAGTCGGCCACCATGTCGGGCGCGAACTCGTGCCACGAGGTGAACCGGCCCCGGTAGATCGGATGGGTGAAGAACGCGACCATGCAGTTGCTCACGTCGTCGTCGTAGCCGAACACCCAGCGGGACGCGTCGTTCATGGCCACCAGGTTGTAGTGCCGGTCGAGCACGTGCGCCGGGTTGGGCATCCACGCGTCCAGCACGGCCCGGAGCTGGTCGTTCACCGGCGTGCCCGGCTGCCCGGCGGGGTCGGGCGGGTTCAGCCCGGCGAGCACGTACAGGTGCGTGCGCTCCGCCTCGCCGAGCAGCAGCGCGCGGGCGACCGCGTCGAGCACGGCGTCGGAGACCTTGATGTCGCGCCCCTGCTCCAGCCATGTGTACCAGGACACCCCGACCCCGGCGAGCACGGCCACCTCCTCCCGCCGCAGCCCGGGCGTGCGCCGGCGGCCCGCGGCGGGCATGCCGACGTCGGCCGGGGTGAGCGCTTCGCGTTTGGCTCGCAGGAATTCCTTGAGCTGGTCGCGGCGGCGTTGACTGGAAGTCACAAAACACACCATAAGCGACATGCAATCCTCGACGTTTCAGGTGATCGTCAAGCGGTCGCGGGCGGCCCGCGCGGCAGCATCCTGTGGTTCCATCTCATCTGGGCGCTCGGACGCCTGCCGGACCCAGTGCCCCGCCCCGGCGAACGCCACTGGAGCGCCCCTCCAGCCGGCCGGCTCCTGGGCCTGCTCCGCTTCTTCGCCTCGGCCCCGCCCGCCCCCTGGCCCGATCTGACCTGACCCGCACGAGGAGGATCGCGATGGACAGCACGTTCTTCGACGAGGCGGACCGGCTCCTGGTCCGCTACGGCACCGGCTTCACCCCGCGTCTCATCGAACGTGCCTCCGGCGCGTACGTCTACGACCGCGACGGCACCCCGATACTCGACTTCACCTCCGGCCAGATGAGCGCCATCCTCGGCCACGCCCACCCGGACATCGTGGCCACGGTCTCGTCCGCCGTGGCGTCGCTGGACCACCTCTACAGCGGCATGCTCAGCACCCCGCTCCTGCGGCTCGCCGACAGGCTCACCGCCTCCCTGCCCCCTTCGCTGAGCAAGATGCTGCTGCTCACCACGGGCGCCGAGGCGAACGAGGCCGCGATCAAGATGGCCAAGCTCGCCACCGGCCGTTACGAGATCGTCTCCTTCGACCGTTCCTGGCACGGCATGACCCAGGGGGCGGCCTCGGCCACGTTCTCGGCCGGCCGGCGCGGCTACGGCCCGCCGACGCCCGGCAACCTCGCGCTGCCCGCCCCGAACGCCTACCGCTCGCCGTTCCGCTCCCCCGACGGCTCGCACGACTGGGAGAGCGAGCTGACCTACGGCTTCGCCCTGGTGGACCAGCAGTCGTCCGGCAGCCTCGCCGCCTGCCTCATCGAGCCGATCCTGTCGTCGGGCGGCATCATCGACCTGCCGCCCGGCTACCTGCGCCGCCTCAAGGAGCTGTGCGACGAGCGCGGCATGCTGCTCATCCTGGACGAGGCGCAGACCGGCCTCGGCCGCACCGGCACCATGTACGCGTTCGAACGCGACGGCGTCACCCCCGACGTCCTCACCCTCTCGAAGACCCTCGGCGCGGGCCTCCCCGTCGCCGCCGTCGTCACCACCGCCACCATCGAGCAGACCTGCCACGAGCGCGGCTTCCTCTTCTACACCACCCACGTCTCCGACCCGCTCGCCGCCGCCGTCGGCCTGACCGTCCTCGACGTCATCGAACGCGACCGCCTCGTCGAACGCGCCGCCCTCCTCGGCGACCAGCTCACCACCCGCCTCCTGGCCCTGCGCGACGGTTACGAGGCCGTCGGCGACGTCCGCGGCCGTGGCCTGCTGCAGGGGCTCGAACTGGTGCGGGACAAGCACACCAAGGCCCCGGCGGACGCGCTGGGCCAGGCGGTCACCGCGGCCTGCCTCGAACGGGGCCTGCACATGAACATCGTTCAGCTAGCCGGGATGGGCGGCATCTTCCGCATCGCCCCGCCGCTCACGATCAGCGAGGACGAACTGCACACCGGCCTGGACATCCTGGAAGCCTCACTCAAGGCCGTCCTCGACGCCGCCGCGAGACCGAACCGTGCGGAACCCGGCCGGGTCCCGGAGAGCCGGGGGTCGGGCCATGCCGCTCAGGCGAGGGCGTAGAAGTCCAGAGCCACGTCGAACCCGTCACGGCAGTTGCGGTGCGACCGGTAGCAGGGCCGCCACGCCGAGCTGGCCCCCACCCCGGCCTGGGCGTCGCGCAGGGCCGCCGGAACGCGTTCCGGCCGGGGAAGCAGGCCGTGCCCCAGGTAGCGGACGCCGGTCAGCTCCGTGTGCCGGCCGCGGTCGCCGGAGACGAAGGTGCCCAGCCGCCAGCCGCTCTCCTCGTCCCACACCAGCGCGGTCTCGTCGGTGAGCCGCAGCGTGGCGTCCCTGGGATCGCACGGGCCTTCCCACCAATCCGCGACCTCAGCCCCGAGCAGGCCGACGACCTGCTGGACGTAGCTGATCGGCTGCTGCAGCCACTCGTCGGTGTACGGCTCGACGTGCCGGATGGCCACGGACGGCACCCCCTTGTGCCCAGACGGTAAGGAAAAAACGGCGACAAGAAACGATACCCGCGACGAACTTATTCCGTTGCACGTCCGTCTAGTCATTACGGACGATATTTACGTCCGACACGGGGAAGGAGGGGTGACCATGATTGCCGCGGTTCTCCTCATCGTGCTGATGGTCGTCGCGGTGGCGACCACGGAGCTTTGCATGCGCTGTTCTGCGGACGGCAAAGAGAGTGTCGAGTCCCCTACCGAGATCGTCGGGGACTAGTCTCTCTGCCATGCCGTCCCTGCTTCTCTGGCTGCACATCGGGTTCGCGATCTTCACGATCGGTCCGGTGACGGCCGCGACGATGTCCGCGCCGCGCGCCATCCGCGCCAAGAACGTGCCCGCGCTGCAGTTCATCCAGCGCATCACGAGGATCTACAGCCTCGGGAGCCTGGGCGTGTTCGTGTTCGGGCTGGTGCTCGGCATCGTGCTCGGTGACGGGCTGCTCGGGCGGTGGTACATGACGGCGTCGATGACGCTGTTCATCGTGGCCGCCGTTCTGCTCGTGATCATCGACCGTGATCTGCGCACCGCCGTCCAGGCGCTCTCCAGCGAGAGCGCCGACGACGACGCCAAGGTGCAGAACGGACGGATCGCCGCGATCAGCGGGCTGCTGTCCGTGATCTGGCTGGTGATCCTGTTCCTGATGGTCGTTCCGGAGTGACGATCAGCCCAGTGCCTGGGTGAGGTCGGCCAGCAGGTCGTCGACGGTCTCGATGCCGACCGAGAGCCGCACCAGGTCGGCGGGCACCTCCAGGGGTGATCCCGCCGCCGAGGCGTGCGTCATCCTGCCCGGGTGCTCGATCAGCGACTCGACCCCGCCGAGCGACTCGCCCAGTGTGAACAGCTCGGCCCTGTCGCACACCGCGACGGCCTCCGCCTCGCCCCCGGCCACGCGGAACGACACCATGCCGCCGAACCTGCGCATCTGCTTGGCCGCCACCTCGTGGCCGGCGTGCTCGGGCAGGCCCGGGTAGAGCACCTCGGTCACGCGCGGGTGGGCGAGCAGCAAGTCGACGACGCGCTCGGCGTTGTCGCAGTGCCGGTCCATGCGTACGCCGAGCGTCTTGAGCCCCCGCAGCGTCAGCCACGCGTCGAACGGCCCGGCCACCGCGCCCATCGCGTTCTGGTGGTAGGTCAGCTCCTCGCCTAGCCCGGCGCCGGCGGCCACCAGCGCGCCGCCCACCACGTCGGAGTGCCCGCCGACGTACTTGGTGGTGGAGTGCACGACCACGTCGGCGCCCAGGGCGAGCGGCTGTTGCAAGTACGGCGAGGCGAACGTGTTGTCCACGACCAGCAGCGAACCGTTGTCGTGGGCGAGCTGCGCCAGCGCGGCGATGTCGGCGATGCCGAGCAGCGGGTTGGTGGGCGTCTCGACCCAGACGACCTTGGTCTTCTGCGTCATGGCGGCGGCCACGGCGTCGAGGTCGTGCAGCGGGACGGGGTCGTAGTGCAGGCCCCAGCGCTCGTGCACCTTGGCGAACAGCCGGTAGGTGCCGCCGTACGCGTCGTTCGGGATGATCACGTGGTCCTGCGGCTTGCACACCGTACGCAGCAGCGTGTCCTCGGCGGCCAGCCCCGACGCGAACGCCAGCCCCCGCGCCCCGCCCTCCACGGCGGCCAGCGCGGACTCGAGCGCGGTCCTGGTGGGGTTCGCCGAGCGGCTGTACTCATATCCGGAACGCAGGCCGCCCACGCCGTCCTGCTTGTAGGTGGACGTGGCGTAGATCGGGGGCACGACCGCGCCTGTCAGAGGGTCAGGCTCCTGACCTGCGTGGATGGCCAGCGTCTCAAAACCGTTGCTCATACAGGCCACGTTACAGGCCCGTATTCGCACGGACGGCCCGCGATCCGGTCCCCACCGGATCGCGGGCCGCGCACGGGAACCCGTCCCCACGAGACCCCCGTGCTCAGCTCGCGCACCATGCCCGCGCGAGCCGGGTCGATCAGGCCGCCCTGGGCTCCTGACGGTCCCCGCCTGACCGGGGCGGGAGCCGTACCACGTCCGCCTTGACGAACCGGCCGCTGCCGCCCTCGGCCCGCTCCCCGTTGATCCGGGAGAGCAGCACCGGGTCGGCGAGCGCGAGCAGCACCCCCACGACCAGCCCGACCCCCAGCAGCGCGAACCCTATGGCAACCATGTCTCTCCCCTTCCGACACATCCAGCATCGGTGACACCCCCCGCCCGCCGCCTCCGCTGAAGGGCTGGTCTCCGCCGGGCCCGCTCGGCCGAACGGTTGATACGACATGTCCGACTTGCGGCTTAGGCTCGACGCCGTGGGGGACTCGAAGCGCATCCTGTACTGGCTACGCCGGCTGAGCGAGATCGCGATGTACGGCTGGCTCGCCATGCTCCTGCTGCTCGACCTCGCGCTCGCCATCACCGTCTCGGGCTTCCAGTGGCTCGTGCTGCTGTGCAGCGCGTGCGGCATCGCGGCCGTCGCGCTGCGGCGCAGGTACCGGGTGGAGGGGTTCAGCATCATGCTGGCCCTGTCGCTCGGCACCTCCCTGCTGATCGGCAGCAGCGGCTTCAACGGCGTGCCCGGCATGGCGGAGACGGGCTCGCTGCTCATCCTGACCATCGGGGTGCTGCGGCACGTCGAGCCGGTACGCCGGGCGGCCGTGCTGGCGTGCGTGGCGCTGGTCGTGCTGATGGCCGAGGCCAGCGGGCGCGACTACCAGAGCTCGGGGCTGGCGTTCGCGTTCCTGCTGTTCGCGAGCTGGTCCACGGCGGCCGGCGTCGGCGGCTACCTGCGCTTCCAGCAGGAGCGCCGTACGGAGGCCGTGCACTCGGTACGGCGGGCGGAACGCCTGGAACTGGCCAGGGAGCTGCACGACCTGGTCGCCCACCACATCACCGGCATCGTCGTGCAGGCTCAGGCCGCCCGCACGGTCGCCGAGACCAGGCCGGACGCGGTGGCCCCCGCGCTGGACGCGATCGCGACGGCCGGGTCCGAGGCGCTGACCTCGATGCGGCGCATGGTCGCCGTGCTGCGCACCGAGGACGACGCCGACCGCAGGCCGGGCACCGCGCTCGCCGACCTGCGGATGCTGGCCGACCGGTTCTCGGCGGACGGGCCCAAGGTGGCGTTCGAGATCGGGGCCGGGCTCGACGACCGCACGCTGCCGCCCGAGGTCATGACCACCCTGCACCGGGTGCTGCAGGAGGCGCTGACGAACATCCGCAAGCACGCCGCCCGCACGGCCTGGGTGGAGGCCGATCTGCGGCGTCACGAGCGGGTGGCGGTGCTTCGGGTGCGTAACTACGGGTCGGGGTCAGATCCGCGGGTGTCGCGGCTCGGCGGCGGGTTCGGGCTGGTCGGGATGGCCGAGCGGGTGGAGGCGCTGGGCGGCCGGCTCTACGCGGGACCGTCCGATCAGGGCGCCTGGGAGGTGATCGCCGAGTTCCCGCTTCCCTGACACCGGCGCCCACCCCAGAACCCCTTGCCCCGCCGCCGACGCCCCGCCCAAGCCCTCGTGCCCCGCCGCCAACGCCCCGCCCAAGCCCTCGTGCCCCGCCGCCAACGCCCGCCCGAGCGCGTCCTCCCCCGACGAGAGGGCCCGTCCAAGGGCATCCTCGCCCGAGGCCAGCGCCCGTCCAAGGGCATCCTCGCCCGAGGCCAGCGCCCGTCCAAGGGCGTCGTCTCCCGAGGTCAGCGCCCGCTCGAAGCGCTCCTCCCCGAGCGCCGCCCGCAGTCGCGCCGAGGCCCGTTCCACGTCCAGCCGCTCACCCGGCGGCAGCGGCGCCCCCACCGACCGCCGCAGCGCCGTCGCCGCCCCCAGCAGCCGCCCCGCCTCGACCGGCCACTCCCCGCCGCACAGCGACAGGGCCCCGGCCAGCCCTTCCAGCGCCAGCGCCACTGCCCGGGGGTCGCCGCTGGCCCGCGCGGCGGCGTACCCCTCCCGGTGCCGGGCCAGCGCCGTCTCCACGTCGCCGCGCTGCTCGGCGGCGAAGCCGAGCTCCGCCATGATGAACGCGATCCCGGGCGTCCCCCGCACCTGCCGCAGCCAGTCCAGCACGGGCAGCAGGTACGACTCCGCCTCCTCGTAGCGTCCCCGCCGCCGGGCGCTCATGGCCAGGCCGAGCAGCGCGTTCTCCTCGGCGGGCATGGACGACTGCTCGACCGCCAGCGCCCTGGCCCGCTCGTGGTAGTCGTCGGCCAGCTCGTAGTCCCCGCCGAGCAGCGCGATCCGGCCCAGGGCCGCCAGCTTGAACGACACCTCGAACCCCAGCTCCTCGGCCAGCCGCAGCCCCTCCTCCCGCAGCCGCGCGCACCTCGCGTAGTCGCCGCGCACCTCGGCCACCCGGTCCAGCACGTCCATGGCCTCGATCTGCCCCCACCCGTCGCCCAGCTCCCTGAACAGCGCCAGCCCCCGCTCCCCGTCGCGTTCCATCGCCGTCAGGTCGCCGCGTCCGACGGCGAGCTTGGCCCGCAGGCACAGGGCCGCCGCGACACCCCACCGGTCGCCCAGCGCCTCGAACGCCGCCAGCGCCCGGTCCGCGGCCGCCTCGTGCGCCCGCCGGTCGCCGTACGCCCAGCGCACGTGGCTCAGCAGCCAGTCGGCCAGCGCCGCCCCCGCGGGGTCGAGCTCGTCCCTGCGCACCGGCGTGCCGGGCCCGCCGATCAGCAACTCGACGGCCGCCAGCCAGACGGACGCCCTGGCGGCCTCGCCTCCCATGCCCGCCGCCCGGGCCGCCTCACCGCCCACGGCCGACGCCCCGACAGCCTCGCCTCCCGTCTGCACACCGAGAGCACCGCGCAGGGCGCGCCTGGCCTCCCGCAGCCGCCCCCGCAGGATCCAGTACCAGCTCAACGCGTTGACCAGCCGCAACGGCTCCGGCCCCGTCAGCGCGAGCCGCAGGTTGCCGCTCTCCGCGTCGAGCCGGGCCAGCCACTCCCGCTGCCGGGGCCCCTTCACCTCGGCACGCTCGGCCAGCGCCGTGTAGTACCGCGCGTGCCGCTCCTCGGCCAGCCCCCGCTCCCCCGCCTCGGCCAGCCGCTCCTGACAGTACGCGGCCACCGACTCCAGCAGCCGGTACCGCTGCGAGCCGTCCCCCGACGGCACCCGTACCACCAGCGACCGGTCCACCAGCCGGGCCAGCAGGTCGAGCACGTCCAGTCCAGGCTCGGCGCAGATCTCCTCCGCCGCCTCCAGCGTGCAGCCGCCGGCGTGCACGGCCAGCCGCCGCAGCACCACCCGCTCCTCGTCGGGCAGCAACTCCCAGCTCCAGTCGATCATCGCCCGGAGCGTGCGCTGCCGTGCGGGGGCGTCCCGCATCCCTGCGCTGAGCAGCCGGAAACGATCGTCGAGCCGGTCGGCCAGCTCCTCCACGCCGAGCGCCCGCACCCGGGTGGCGGCCAGCTCCAGCGCCAGGGGGATGCCGTCGAGCCGCCGGCAGATGGTGGCCACCGTCTCGCTGGGCTCGACGTTCGCGCGGGCCGTGAACAGCCGGACGGCGTCGGGCTCGGGCAGCGGCGGCACCACCCGTACGCGCTCGCCCGTCACCCCGAGCGGCTCCTGGCTGGTGGCCAGCACACGCAGCCCTGGAGCGGCCCGCAGCAGGCCCGGCACCAGCGCGGCCACCGCGCCGACCACGTGCTCGCAGTTGTCCAGCACGAGCAGCACGCGCTTGCCCGCCACCACCCCGGCCAGCCGGTCGGGCAGCGGGACGGTCGCGTCGTCGCGCACCCCGAGCACGGCCGCCACCGCCTCCGCCGGATCCACCGCCCCGGCCAGCTCGACCAGCCACACCCCATCACCCGCCCCACCACTCCCGGAGCCGCGCGCCACCTCGGCGGCTGCCGCCAGCGCGAGCCGCGTCTTGCCCACGCCACCCGGCCCCGTGAGCGTCACCAGCCGTGAGCCGCCCAGTTCCGCGCGCACCCCGGCCAGCTCGACCTCCCGCCCGATCAACGAGGTCACAGGCGCGGGCAGGTTGGTGGGCGGCGCGGCGGGCGGTCCGAGCCCAGGCTCCTGCCGCAGCAGCGCCTCGTACAGCGCCGCCGTCTCCGGCGCGGGATCCACCCCCAGCTCCTCGGCCAGCCGCTCCCGCAAGCCCTGGTAAGCCGCCAGCGCCTCCCCCTGCCGCCCGCCCCGGTACAGCGCCGTCATGTGCGCGGCCACGAGCCGCTCGCGCAGCGGGTGCCGGGCCACCAGGTCGCCCAGCTCCACGGGCTCGCCCAGCGCGAGCCGCACCTCGGCCTGCTCCTCCAGCGCAGAAAGCCGCAGGTCGGAGAGCCGGTCGGCCTCGGCGCGGGCGAAGCCGAAGCCGGTGAAGTCGGCGTAGGCGGCTCCGCGCCACAGCCCGAGCGCCTCCTCCAGTTCGGCCGCCCGCACGACGGGGTCGGGAGACCGCCGGGCGACGAGCGCGCGGAACCGCTCGGCGTCGCAGTCGAAGCCCGCCAGCCGGTATCCGGCCGGTTCGAGCAGGATCGTGCCGGGCCCGCCGAGCGCGCGGCGGAGCTGGGAGACGCGGGCCTGGAGGGTGCCGAGCGGGGTCGGCCGCCCCCACAGGTCCTCGATCAGCCGGTCGGCGGAGACGGGCCCGCCGCCGTACGCGAGCAGCGCGGCCAGCAGCCCCCGCACCTTGGCCTCGGCCACCCGTACGGGCGAGCCGTCGTCCGTACGGACCTCCAGCGGCCCGAGCACCCCGATAAGCACCACACCAGGAGCAACCCGCAGCGGACCCGAAGGATTTCCGAAGCGCCCCGCCCGAGGCTGGAGCACATGAGCGAAGTGACAGTTGTGGGGCTCGGCCCGATGGGCGCGAAGATGGCCGAGACGTTCCTGGCCGCAGGGCATCAGGTCAAGGTGTGGAACCGTACGGCGAGCAAGGCAGACCCCTTGGTCGCCCAGGGCGCGGGGCGGGCGGCGTCGGCCGCGGACGGCGATCTCCTGGTGGTCAGCCAGATCAGCTACCAGGCCATGTACGACAGCCTCGGCGACGCCGGGCTGGACGGGAAGGTGGTGGTCAACCTCAGCTCGGGCGCGCCCGACGAGCTGCGCGAGGCGGCGCGGTGGGTGGCGGAGCGCGGCGGCACGCTGATCACGGCGGGCATCATGGTGCCGCCGCCCGGGATCGGGCAGCCGGGCGCGTACAGCTTCTACAGCGGCCCCGAGGACGTGCTGGACCGGCACAGGGCGACGCTGGAGGCCCTCGGCGGCGTCACCTACGTGGGGACGGACGCCGGGCTGGCGATGATGTACTACCAGTCCCTGCTGCTGATCTTCTGGTCCAGCCTGACCAGCCACATGCACGCCATGGCCCTGATGGGCACGGCCGGGGTGTCGCCGATGGAGTTCCTGCCGTTCGCGCGGGAGACGTTCAGCCAGCTCGGCGGTGACGGGCCGATGGGCTACGCCAAGATCCTGGCGGAGGAGACGGCGGCGGGCGCCCACCCGGGCGGGGAGAACTCCCTGCACATGCAGGCCGTCGGCCTCGGCCACGCGGTGGAGGCGCTGGCGGCGGCGGGGGTGGAGACCACGGTGCCGGAGGCGCTGCTGCGGCTGTTCGAGCGCGCGGACGCCGAGGGCCGGGGCGGCGAGGGCCTCGGCACCGTGATCGAGAGCATCAAGAAGCCCTAATGATTGGCCAGGAAGGCGAGCAGGTCCTGCCGGGTGATCAGCCCGGCGGGCTTGCCGTCTTCCAGCACAACCGCCGCATCCGCCTTCTCCAGCGCTTCCACCGCACGCGCCACAGGTTCACCATTGCCGATCGTGGGTAGCGGCGCGGACATGTGATCGGAGATCGGATCGTCGGAGGAGAGCCTGCCGTGGTAGAGGGCTTCGAGGAGGTCGCGCTCGACGATGGAGCCGATCACCTCCGCCGCCATGACGGGCGGCTCCTCCTTCATGACCGGAAGCTGGGACACCGAGTACTCGCGCATGATCGCGATGGCGGTGCCGACCGACTCGTGCGGGTGCACGTGCACGAACTCCGGCAGCCCAGGCCCCTTGCGCGCCAGCACGTCGCCGACCAGCCCCTCGTCGGAACCGGTGGTCAGGAACCCGTAGTCGGCCATCCAGTCGTCGTTGAAGATCTTCGACAGGTAGCCGCGGCCGCCGTCGGGCAGCAGCACGACCACCAGGTCGTCGGGCGCCGCCTTGGCCGCGACCTGCAGCGCCGCCACGACCGCCATCCCGCACGAGCCGCCGACCAGCAGCCCCTCCTCGCGCGCCAGGCGGCGCGTCATGTTGAAGGAGTCCTTGTCGGACACCGCGATGATCTCGTCGCAGATCTCGGTGTCGTACGTGGCCGGCCAGATGTCCTCGCCGACGCCCTCCACGAGGTACGGGCGGCCGGACCCGCCGGAGTAGACCGAGCCCTCGGGGTCGGCTCCGATGATCTTCACGCGCCCGCCGGAGACCTCCTTGAGGTAGCGCCCGGTGCCGCTGATCGTGCCGCCGGTGCCGATGCCCGCCACGAAGTGCGTGATCCTGCCGTCGGTCTGCTCCCACAGCTCGGGGCCGGTGGAGTGGTAGTGCGAGTCGGGGTTGTTGACGTTGGAGTACTGGTCGGGCTTCCAGGCGCCGGGCACCTCGCGGGCCAGGCGGTCGGAGACCGAGTAGTAGGAGTCGGGGTGGTCGGGCGAGACGGCCGTCGGGCAGACCACGACCTCGGCGCCGTACGCCCGCAGCACCGCGATCTTGTCCTGGGCCACCTTGTCGGGCACCACGAACAGGCACCGGTAGCCCTTCCGCTGGGCCACGATGGCCAGCCCCACCCCGGTGTTGCCGGAGGTCGGCTCCACGATCACGCCACCGGGACGCAGCTCGCCGGACTTCTCCGCGGCCTCGATCATGCGAACCGCGATGCGGTCTTTGACCGATCCGCCCGGGTTGAAGTACTCGACCTTGGCCAGCAGCTGGCCCGACACTCCCGCGTTGACTTTGTGCAGCCGGACGAGCGGAGTGTTCCCCATGAGGTCGACGAGGGAATCGTAAACGCGCACCGAGGTTTTCACCTTCTTCACCGAAGCTTGGTCAGCTTGCCAACGGCCGAGATCCAGTGGGGGTGGCAGGCCCTCGGCTAGTTACTAGGAGAAACGCTACCGCCGAGTTGGACCGAGGAGGCACGTACGTGGTCTGGGCAGCTGGTATGGCGCGCGCGGCGCGGAGGATCGCGACAGCGGCGGCGCTCGGAGGCGGCGGGCTGACGGCTCTGGGAGCCACGGCCTACGGCCTGCTGATCGCGGAGGGACTGCTCGCCCGCAAGGCGATCGGCCAGCCACACGGCCTGGACGGGCCGCCCTCCGACGGCGTGTACGGCGAGTTCCCCGCAGAGCCGATCAAGATGGCCATGCTCGGCGACTCCACCTCCGTGGGACTGGGTGTCACCGACCCCGCCAAGACCCCCGCCGTGCTGCTGGCCAACGGCCTGGCCGCCGTCGCCGAGCGGCCGGTGCGCCTGGTGGTGGCGGGCAAGTCCGGCGCTCCATCGGCGGAGCTGGGCGAGCAGGTGGATGTGGCACTCGCCATGGAGCCCGACGTCGTGGTGATCTTCGTGGGGGCCAACGACATCATCACGCAGACGCCGCCCGCGATCGCCGTACGGCATCTGACCAAGGCCGTGCGGCGGCTGCGGGACGCCGGCGTGGAGGTGATCGTGGGCACCTGCCCCGACCTCGGCACGGTGCGGCCCATCGCGCAGCCGCTGCGCTGGGTGACGCGGCGATGGAGCCGGCAGCTCGCGGCGGCGCAGACGGTGGCGGTGGTGGACGCGGGCGGCCGTACGGTGGCGTTCGCCGACGTCCTGGGCCCGGAGTTCGACACAAATCCGACAGAAATGTTCGGACCCGATCGTTTCCATCCATCTGACCGAGGTTACGCGCAGGCTGCTTACGCGGTGCTACCGTCGGTGTGCGCTGCGTTGGGGCTGTGGCCTGAGCCGCGGCCCGCACGCGACGAAGCTCTGCAACCGATCTACCTCGCGGCGGCTACGGCCGCGGAGGAGCCCGGCACCGAGGTCACCGCGACCCGGGTCGACGGGCGGGCGACGGGCCTGCACGGGAAGTGGGCGACGTTGTTCCGCCGCCGACTCGGCGAGGCAGTCAACGACACCTGACGGCCGCACGCCTCAAGCCGGTCACTCTCCGCGCCGGAACCGTCACTCCCCCATCCTCTTTGGAGTGAATTGCCCGTGCTCCGGCCCCTCTGGAAAACGTCCATCGCTCTCGCCGGAACCCTCGCCGCCACCGCCTGCTCCGGCAGCGACGCGGCCACCTCGAAGTTCCCGACCTGGCACAACGCCCAGGTCAACGCCGTCAGCCGGACGGCGGTAGCCGGCGGGGTCGTCGCCGTCACCTCCATGAAGCCCGACGGCGCCCTGGAGACCGTCGCCGTCAGCCTGCGCGACGGCAAGCGGCTCTGGGCCCACCCCGCCGCCATGGCCGGCCGCCTGCCCGGCATGGGCGTCTCCGCCCCCGCGATCGTGGAGACCCCCGCCAAGCAGAGCGTGGTCGTCGCGCTCGACCCGGGTAAGAAGGGCCGCTGGAACGCCACGCTCATCGCCCGCGACGCCCGCTCGGGGGCGCAGAAGTGGGCGCGGCCGATCCACTCCACGTTCGGGCCCCAGCGCTGCGGGCCGTACGTCTGCCTGTCCGAGCACACCGCCCTGGCCAAGGCCCGCATGGTGGTGCTCGACCCCATGACCGGCAAGCAGTTGTGGCAGCTGCCCGGCATCTCCGAGGTTGAGTGGTCGGATCAGAGCCGGGTCGTGCTGCTCAGGATGGCCGCCAACCCCATGATCGAGTCATACGAGGTCAGGACCGGCAAGCTGCAGTGGCAGCAGCCCATCGAGCAGGCACTCGGGCCCGGCATCGACCTGTCGGGCGGGTGGGCGTTCGGCGCCTCGGGCGATGACCTGGTCGGGTACGTCGCGCCGTACACGAACCCGCGGAGCAAGAAGGTCTCCACCTTCGGGCTGTTCTCCGTGGGGGTCGCCGACGGGACGATCAACTGGATGCGGCCCTCCGTCGTACGCGTCTACCCGAGCGGCAACCCCGGCTTCGCCCCCGTCGTCCGGCCGGTCGACCAGCAGGGCGTCTACGGCGGGTTCGCCCGGCTCGACCCGGCCACCGGGCGCGTGGTCGGCCAGATCAGCTCCGCCGACGTGCCGGGCTCCGGCTGGTGGCTGGCCTTCCCCGACCGCATGGACAAGCTCGGCTTCCTCAAGCACAACGCCAAGGGCACGGCCTTCGACGTCCCCTCGGGCCGGTCGGTGCCGGTGGAGGAGGAGCGCGGCTGGTCCTTCTGCGTCACCGACCCCAAGCCGCTGCCGCTGCGCGGGCAGCCGCCCGGCTTCTACTCGACGGCCGCCCTGTGCGAGTACGAGCTGGGCACCGGCAAGCGGGTCTCGCCCGTGTCGGTGCCGCCGCCGTGGTTCACCGGCAGCCAGGACGGGTGGCGGCTGTGGCGGGACGACAAGGGCGGCCTGCACGCCATCAACGACCACACGGCCACGGCGCCGGGAATGTACGGGTAAGACGGTCGCGTCACGTCCGGCACGCACGCCTGTGACCGCGCCGGACGCATACCCCTGACGACCCGCACACACACCGCCTGCCCCGCGCCCACGCCGCCTGACGGCCCCGCGCCCTCACCCCGCCACCGCCTCGCGCGGACGCTGCGCCCGAGGCCGCCGCACGCACGTCCAAGGCTCGGGCCGCCGCCGCAGCCAGCGCTCCAGCATGGCACCCCGCAGAAGACCCCGCCGGAGTACGGCGGGTGAGCGGCGCCCCCAACCCCCGGGGCGGCGGGCCTTGCGCAAAGAACTGGAATATAGTTCTACTATTAGCGCCGACAAAGGAGGGGCCATGCCCGAGGCAGTCATCGTCGCAACCGCGCGTTCCCCCATCGGGCGAGCCTTCAAGGGCTCGCTCAAGGACATCCGCCCCGACGACCTGACCGTCCAGATGATCAAGGCGGCGCTGGCCAAGGTGCCCCAGCTAGACCCCGCCTCGATCGAGGACATCATGCTGGGCTGCGGCCTGCCCGGCGGCGAGCAGGGCTTCAACATGGCCAGGGTGGTGGCGGTGATGCTCGGGCTCGACAACGTCCCCGGCACCACCGTGACCCGCTACTGCTCCTCCTCGCTGCAGACCACGAGGATGGCCTTCCACGCCATCAAGGCCGGCGAGGGCGACGTCTTCATCTCGGCGGGCGTCGAGACCGTCTCGCGCTTCGCCAAGGGCAACTCCGACTCGCTGCCCGAGACCCACAACCCGCTCTTCCTCGAGGCCAGGGACCGCACCAAGGCCTACGCCGAGGGCGGCAGGACCTGGCACGACCCGCGCGACGACGACGCCGTCCCCGACGTCTACATCGCGATGGGCCAGACCGCCGAGAACCTGGCCCAGATCAAGGGCGTCTCGCGCCAGGAACAGGACGAGTTCGGCGTGCGCTCGCAGAACCTGGCGGAGAAGGCGCTGGCCGACGGCTTCTGGCAGAAGGACATCACGCCGGTGACGCTGCCCGACGGCAGCGTGGCCGGCAAGGACGACGGGCCGCGGGCGGGCACCACGTACGAGAAGGTCTCCACCCTGCAGCCGGTCTTCCGCCCGGACGGCACCGTCACGGCGGGCAACTGCTGCCCGCTGAACGACGGGGCGGCCGCGGTCGTGGTGATGAGCGACGTCAAGGCCGCGGAGCTGGGCATCACGCCGCTGGCCAGGATCGTCTCCACCGGCGTCTCCGGCCTGTCGCCCGAGATCATGGGGCTCGGCCCCGTGGAGGCGTCGAAGATGGCGCTGGCCAGGGCCGGGATGGCGATCGACGACATCGACCTGGTGGAGATCAACGAGGCGTTCGCCGCCCAGGTGATCCCCTCCTACAAGGAGTTGGGCATCGACCTCGACCGGCTGAACGTCAACGGCGGCGCCATCGCGGTCGGGCACCCGTTCGGCATGACCGGCGCCAGGATCACCTCGACGCTGATCAACAGCCTGCAGCACCACGACAAGAGCATCGGCCTGGAGACGATGTGCGTGGGCGGCGGCCAGGGCATGGCGATGGTCGTCGAGCGGCTGAGCTGATCACGTGCCGGTGAGCCGCGGCCGGGGTCCGCGCCGCGGCTCACCGAACCCCGCTACCCGTGCCGGGTCGGCCCCACACGGGTCGGCGTGATGCGCATGATGACGCGACGATCACTGACCATGGCGTCGCGGTATTCGTCCCAGTCGGGGTGCTCGCCCGAGATGTCGCGGTAGTAGGCCACGAGCAGGTCCATCGCCTCGGGCAGGTGGACGATCTCCGCCGTGCCGTCGACCTGGATCCACTGCCCGAAGAACCCGTCCGTGAACGCGCACAGCGACACGTGGGGGTCGCGCAGCGCGTTGCGGACCTTGGCCGCCGTCTCCCTGCTGCTGATGACCACGCGACCGTCCTGCACCCCCACCGTGATCGGGGACATCTGCGGACGCCCGTCGCGATGCCTGGTCAGCAGGACCGCGCGGTGATTGTCACGAAGAAAGCCGAGTGCCGTTTCGAGATCCATGCCCCCATGATGACGCGCCCGCGCTTGGGGCACGGGCGCGGGGACGGTTGGGCTTAGATGTAGCCCATGCGGTTACGGCGGTGCCGCTCGTGCTCGTGGACGATGGCGGCGGCGTAGCCGTGGGTCAGCCCGTGCTCGTCGGCGAGCCAGTTGGCCCGCTCGTCGCACCGTAGGAAAGCCGGGCCGTTGTCGATGGCTTGGAACCACTCGGGGAGTTCGCGTCCCGTGATCGTCGGGACCCTTGCGATGAGCTTCGTCTGCGTCTCCGGTGAGTGGTTCAAGGACATGGGCACCTCCGCGGATTAAGGTCCTTTGCTCGACACTGCAACACGGACACGCGAATGGCAAGCCCCAAGTCCGGCATCATTCTGTGACGGCAGGTAGATTTTCGGTCGCAGAGCGAGAGGGCCCCGCCTGAACGGCGAGGCCCTCCCTGATGTCACGGCGGTGTCGCGACTGGGTCGCGACAGTGTCGCAACGGGGTCGCGGTGAGCCGAACTAGTCGCTACTGCTGAAGTAGCTGACGAAGCGCAGCACCTCCAGGTAGATCCACACCAGGCTCAGCGTGAGGCCGAACGCGCACTGCCAGGCGAACTTGGCCGGGGCGCCCTGCTTGACGCCCTGCTCGATCGAGTCGAAGTCGAGCAGGAGGAAGAAGCAGCCGAGCAGGATCATCGCGATGCTGAAGATCCAGCCGAGCGGGGTGTCGGTGCGCAGGCCGAGACCGCCGTCGTTGAACAGGCCCACCAGCAGGTTGACGAGCATGAGCCCGACGGCCGCGATCGCGGCGGCGATCACGAACTTCACCAGCTTGGGTGTCACCCGGACGATGCGCAGGGCGTAGACGGTCAGCACCGCGCCGAAGGCGAAGGCTGTGCCCAGCACCGCCTGCATCACGATGCCGCTGACCATGCCCTCGAAAACGGAGCTGATCTTGCCGAGGAACACGCCCTCGGCGATCGCGTACCCCAGGATGAGCGCCGGGTTGGTGCTCATCGTGAAGGAGGCGATCAGGCCCAGCACCAGCGCGACCACGGCGGCGCCGATGGCCACCGCGGGCGGGACGTTGAGGTACCAGGCCGCGGCGGCGGCCAGGACGAGCGCCCCGAGGGTCATGAACCCTCGGACCACGACGTCGTCGAGCGTCATGGTCCGGTACGCCGGCCGGGACGGTGGTGCGTACGACGGCTGGTCGTACATGTTCTGCAGCTGGTCGGGGGACGGGGTGGGGCCGGCCCAGCCCGCCGCGGCCTGCTGCCGCGACCTGCTGAATACGGGGTTCTTGCTCTCCATCGCTGCCTCCTGTGCCGCTGAGCCTACGGGGCTCGCCGGCACCTTGGTCAACTGACGCTCAGATCGATGTTCATTCGGGACTTCGGCTCCGATCCCAACGAACGTGCCCGCCCCCGAGTTCCCCAGGTCACCGGGCGACACGGAAATCTTCGCACGGCTCGTCCCGGAGGGCCATGGGAGCGCGCCGGACGGCCCTCCGCCGGGCGCCCGGCCTTTCCGCTGACGAAAACCCGGTTGTAAAGCGTAGTCAGCCATTCACGGAAAGAAAACCGGCGACTTGTCAATATCAGTCATGGCACGAAAAGTTTTCGAGCGGGCGAACGGCGGCTCACGCATCGGGGTGCCCCGGCTCTCACCAGCAGTGAGCGTCCGATCACAGGACAACTCCATAACAACTCGATATCGGCCCAGAGTGCCCAGCTCGGGGCCATCCGGCAACCGCGGTAAAGCTCCAGGTCAGAGACCTAAATTGCCTATAAGTTGGCAAGTGCCCCCGGCGGGATTCGAACCCGCACGTCAACCCTTTTAAGGGGTTTGCCTCTGCCATTGGGCTACGGGGGCGCCGCAATCATACGAAACGGACCATGCTTCCGAGGAGCACAACTTCGCATCAGGCGTCACAAGTGTGAAGTCTGCGGTGAAGTGATAGCACTCCCGGGACTCTGTCCAAGAAGAGTAGACCGTCCAGATGGTCGAGTTGGTGCTGAATGCACCGAGCCTCGATGGCATCCGCTTCGATGGTGACGGCCTCGCCCGTGCCTGGCAAATGCCCATGTACGGTGATACGCGTCGCACGGCGTACGTCGGCGGTCAGTCCGGTGATGGACGCGCACCCCTCGCGGCCGTCGTCCCAGTGGGCCGCGCTGGCGAGCCGTGGATTGGCCACGACGAGCTCTCCGGCCCACGACCTACTCCGGGGGTGGCGCCGGGCGTCAAAGGCGATCAGCCGCAGGCTCAGGCCGATCTGGGGGGCCGCCAGCCCGGTCGTGGCGGGCGCGCGGCGCAGGGTCGCCAGCAGATCGGCCGCGGCGGCGACCACTTCCGGGGCGGTGGGGTCCACCGGCTCTGCCACGGCGGACAGGAGGGGGTGCGGGGCGCCGAGCACCTCGCGGGCCGTACCCCCTGGCCCGGTCACAGCAAGTCCGGTTCGACAGGCCGGAAGGTGATGTCCGAGTCGAGGGTCGCGCCGACGGCCGCCAGCCTGCGCATGAGCGCGGCCACGTCCACCTGCTTGGGCAGCTCGACGTCGGCGATCAGCACGTAGAGGCGGCCGGTGAGCCTGGTGCTCATGCCGGTGATGTTGCCGCCGTCCGCTGCGAGCACCGCGCTGATGGCGGAGATGATGCCCGGCCGGTCGGGGCCGTGCACGGTCAGCACGTAGCCGAGGCCGTCGCCCTCCCCGCAGAAGTGCCGGTGCGCCTCGATGGCCGAGGCCGTCACCACCAGGTCGGGCGTGCCCAGCCGCTTCATGAGCTCCGCGGAGTCCAGCTCGCCCGAGACGAGCAGCATCATCGCGACGTGGCCGCCGAGCAACGTCATGGTCGAGTCCTGGATGTTCGCCCCGCAGTCGGCGAGCGAACCGGTGACTGCGGCGATCACGCCGGGCCGGTCGACGCCGAGCACCGTCACCGCTGAAAGACCCACCCGTGGTACCCCTTCCGCTTGCGACCAGGGGCGCCGAGAACGCCCCGGCGAAGCTTCGCCGGGGCGCTGCCGTACCTGGGCTAGCGGCGAGTCGTCGCCACCGCGGCCCTGAAGCCCTCACGCGGGTGCTCCATCTCACCCAGGGAGATCGTCTCGCGCTTGAAGAACAGGGCCAGGGTCCAATCGACGACGACACGGACCTTGCGGTTCAGCGTCGGCACCCGCGACAGATGGTAGGTCCGGTGCATGAACCACGCAGGGAATCCGCGAAGCTTGACGCCATAGACATTGGCGACGCCCTGATGCAGGCCGAGACCGGCGACCGATCCGACGTACTTGTGGCGGTATTCGACCAGTTCCTGCCCGCGCAGGTGGCGGACGATGTTGTCGGCCAGCACCTTGGCCTGGCGCACCGCGTGCTGGGCGTTCGGCGCGCAGTACTGCCCGGGGTTCGTCACGTCCGGCACCCCGGCGGCGTCGCCGGCCGTGAAGGCGCCGGGCGTGCCCGCCACGGTGAGCATGGCGGTGGCCTTGATCCGCCCGCGCTCGTCCAGCGGCAGGTCGCTGTCGTTCACCACGGGGCTGGGCTTGACGCCCGCGGTCCACACGAGCGTCTCCGCGTCGAACTCCTCGCCGTCCGACAGCACCACGTGCCCGCCCTCGCAGGACTCCAGCCGGGTGTCGAGCCGGACGTCGATGCCGCGCTCACGGAGCTGCTCCAGCGTCCACTTGCCCATCTCGGGGCCGACCTCGGGCAGCACCCGGTTGGTGGCCTCCACCAGCACCCAGCGGATGTCCGACGGCTTGATGTTGCGGTAGTAGCGCGTCGAGTCCTTGGCCATGTCCTCCAGCTCGGCCAGCGCCTCGACGCCCGCGAAGCCGGCCCCGACCACCACGAACGTCAGCGCCCTGCGCCGCACCTCCGGGTCGTCGGTGGACTCGGCGACGTCGAGCAGGTGCAGCACGCGGTTGCGCAGCGCGATCGCCTCACCGACGGTCTTGAAGCCGATGCCGATGTCGGTCAGGCCGGGGATGGGCAGCGTGCGCGAGATCGAGCCGGCCGCCATGACGATCACGTCGTAGGCCACCTGCCGCGGCTCGCCCTCGGCGGGCTGGAAGGTGACGCTGCGGCCGGCGTGGTCGACCTTCGTCACCGTGCCGTTCAGGATGTGCACCTTGGGCAGCACCCGGCGCAGCGGGGCCACCATGTGGCGCGGCGACAGGTTGCCCGCGGCCGCCTCCGGCAGGAACGGCTGGTAGGTCATGTAGGACTGGGGGTCGATGATCGTGATGCGGGCTTCGCCGCCGCGCAGCTCACGGTGGAGCTTGCGCTGCAGCCGCAGCGCTGTGTAAAGGCCGACGTATCCGCCGCCGACGATCAAGATGTGCTTGTTCATCCTGAGGCCCCATCCCTCGTGGAGTGCTTGTGAAAGCATTCACAAGCCTACGTCAAGCGCCGTCGGCGAAGCCAATCCAGACGTGGTGGGACGCGTCACACAGCCAGTGACCTGGCCCTTTCGAAGATCTCGTCCAGCATGTGAGCGGTGACGCGGCCGGTGAAGGTGTTCTGCTGGCTCGGGTGGTAGCAGCCGATCAGCGTCACCGGCCGCTCGCCGTACGCGACCTCGACCTCCGCCCCGTGACCGAACGGCGGCCGGCTGCGCGGCAGCGCGTACCCCGCCTCCCTGAGCGCCGGCCACATCGCCTGCCAGGCGAACCCGCCGAGCGCCACGACCACCCGCACGTACGGCGCCACCAGGCTCACCTCCCGCGCCATCCACGGGAAGCACGCGGCCTTCTCCGCCGGCAGCGGCTTGTTCGCGGGCGGCGCGCACCGCACCGACGCCACCACCCGGGTGCCGAGCAGTTCCTGCCCGTCTCCCGCGTACGTGCTGGTCTCCTGCGCCGCCAGCCCGCAACGGTGCAGCGAGGCGAACAACCAGTCGCCGCTGCGGTCGCCCGTGAAGATCCGCCCCGTCCTGTTGCCCCCGTGCGCCGCCGGCGCCAGCCCCACCAGCAGGATCCGCGGCTCCTCCGCGCCCCAGCCGGGGACGGGACGCCCCCAGTACGTCTCGTCCGCGAACATGCGCCGCTTCACCTCGGCGACCTCCTCACGCCACTCCACCAGACGCGGACACGCCCGGCAGACCGACTGCCGCGCCGTCAGCTCCGCGAGGGTGCCGCTCCCGGCGGCCAGCCGCCTGACGTCGGCGGGGTCCAGCGCGACCGGGGTGTCAGGGGTCGCGGGGTCGTCGGGCCAGCCGGTGCCAGGAGGTACGAAGCTCATGACACCGATGGTGCCCGATCAGCGCCCGGGCTCCAGCGCGGGCATTCGGGTCACGGCGGACTCGGACGCCGGCTCGGGTGCGGGCGTGCGGCTGGCGACGGACGACTCCGACAGAAAGCGCGTGAAGCCCCTATAGGGCCCGTTTCCCGTCAGCCGGGCATGCACCCCCCAGGATCCACGCGCGAGGCCCCACACGGCGCTTCCCGGCGCTCCCAGGCCGCTCCCCGTAGGCGGAGGCCGGCTTCTCGGCGTACACCCCGGGCCAGACGATCACCCAACGGCGCCCCGGACTCCGCCCGTCAGGTGATCGTCGAGGTCCTCCAGCAGCTCCTCACGCTCGGGATGATGCGGACAGAGCATCCCGTACGGCCTGTGCGGGGGTCATGATCGTCCCTCCTTGAGCAGGGCCGCCATGGTGGCCGAGAAGGCACGTATGAGGTCAGGGCGCCTGCCTTGAACAGGCGGCGCAGCGTGCCGTAGACGGAGGCGTCGCCGACCTCTTGCAGGCCGGCTTCCCTGAGCCTGCGGACGACGTCGTAGCCGTAGCCGTCCCTGTCGTTGAGCACGGCCAGGACGGCCAGGTCCAGGACGCCTTTGAGTAGTTGGCTGCTGTCCACGCGAAGCGCAGCAATAGCGGCACAGGAAAAACCGGGTGGCGCCCGAAGGAGCCACCCGGTTCAGCCGATCAGTGTCGTGTCAATCAGGCACCGGCAGGAGCGGAAGCCGTCTGCGACGGCGCCGGCTCCGGAGCGGGCTTCTGACACGCGGGGTAGGACTGCGTCACCACGTCACCGTTGTTCGGACCGGTGATCGTGAGCGTGACGGTGCCACCCTTGGCGGCCTCTCCCTCGGCTGCCGCGAAGGTCAGCGCGGTGAGGCTCTTCTCGTGCTCGCCACGTCCGAAGACGACGGCGTCGCTCACCTTGGTCTGCCCGTTGACGGACCAGCTGTAGCTGACCCGGCCGGGGCCCGTCGAGGTGACCTTGCCGGCGGCGGTGACCACGCAGCTGGTGTCCATCGTCACCGAGGCGCTGGCGGACACCTTGCCGTGGTGCTCCGGCGGCTTGGGAGCGTCGTGCTCGTCCTTGCACCAGACCTTGTAGTAGGCCCTGTTGGAGGACGTGGAGTCCGGGCTCAGCACCTGGAGCTGCGCCCAGCCACGCTGGCTGTGACGCGGGGCGATGCCGAAGCCCACCTTGCGGGCGTCACGCACCTTGATCTTGCCGTAGTCCACCACGTCGCCGTTGAGGACCCAGCGGTAGCGCACCCACGACGGCCGGTCGACCTTGATCAGGCCAGTGAAGTCGATCTTGTCGTAGCGGGTGTCGCAAGAGCCCGCGTACGTGCTGGGGCTGGCCCAAGCACGAGCCGAAACCGACACGTCCAGATGCGTACGCACATCATCCTGCGGCTTCTTGCAGGAGACGGAGAAGTACCCCTTCTTGGAGGTGACCTTCTTCGGCCCGAGGACCTGAACGGCCTCCCAGCCCTTGACGTTCTCCTTGAAGGTGATGGCCTGCTTGACCGTCACCGTCTTGACGCCCTTGCCCTTGAGCTTGATCACGCTGACCTTGCTCTTGGACCCGTCGCCGTGGAGCCACCGGTACGCCAGCTCCGTCTTGCCCTTGACGGGCACCTTGATCTGGGCCGAGAAGTTGACCTTGGTCGGGCAGGAACCTTCATAGTCGCCCGGCGTGGCCTTCGGCGCGGACACCGAGACCTTGGGCGCCGCCTTGGTAGCCGCCTGGGCGGGGCTGGACATCAGACCCGCGGACAGGCCGGCCAGCACCACAGCCGACGCGCCGAACGCGGCCGCCCTACGTGCTAACCCAACAGACATCATGTGAGAGTGCTCCATTCCGTGAGGGAAGAGACGCGCTCGGGAACGGTCGCCACGCCGGCGCCTTTCGCGCACAGCGATATGGCAAAGCCCCCGTAATGCCCCTTTACCTAATCACAATACTGAATGCACGCTCAACACGACCCGCAGATCGGAAATGTCCGGATTTCTTCAGGTGGTGGATGCGAGGGACCAGGCGATTCCGTCGAGGATGTCGTGTTCGCTCACCACGACCTGGGAAAACGCGAAACGACGAACGATCCGGTCAAGAATTAGCGCACCCGCGCCAATCACGTCAACCCTGCCCGGATGCATCACCGGCACCTCGGCGCGCTCACCATGGGTCATCGCCAGCAGCCGCCGCGTCACCTCGTGCACCTGCTCGGCCGAGATCCGCGAGTGGTGGATGCGGTCCGAGTCGTACTCCGGCAGGTCGAGCGCGATGCCCGCGATCGTCGTCACCGAGCCCGCCAGGCCCACGAGCGTGTGCGCCTCGCGCACCGGGACCTCGGCCTCCACCCGATCGAGCGCCGCCTCGACGTCGGCCACCACAGCCTCCAGGGCCTGCGCCGGGGCCGGGTCGCCCACGTCGCGCAGGTGCCGCTCGGTCAGGCGCACGCAGCCGATGTCCACCGACAGCGCCGCCTGCGCGTGCTCGGCGCCGACCACGAACTCGGTGGAGCCGCCGCCGATGTCCACCACCAGGTACGGCGGCAGCGGGCCCTGCGGCACCTCCGTCTCGGGCGACAGGCGCAGCAGGCCCCTGGTCGCGCCGGTGAACGACAGCTCCGCCTCCTCGGCCCCCGACACCACCTCGGGATCCACGCCGAAGATCTCGCGCACCCCCGCCACGAACTCCTCCCGGTTCGCCGCGTCGCGCGTCGCGCTCGTGGCCACCACGCGCGTGGCGGCGGCGCCGTGCCGTTCGATCAGCTCCTGGTAGGAGCGCATGGCCTTGAACGTGCGCGCCAGGGCGTCCGGCGCGAGCCTGCCCGTCCTGTCGACGCCCTCACCCAGGCGGACGATCTCCATCCGCCGCTCGACGTCCGTCAGCTCGCTCTCGCCGACGTCGGCGATGAGCAGGCGTACGGAGTTGGTGCCGCAGTCGATGGCGGCTACACGCATGGTCCGTCACTCCACCAGTCGGGGAGGGCGTCGAGCGCCTCCCTGCCGAACGGGTTCGCCCCGGGGGCCGCCAGCTCGTGCGCCACGAGCGCGTGCAGGCACTTGACCCGCTCCGGCATGCCTCCCGTGCTCTGCATGTCACGCGGGAGCGGCGCCAGCCCCTCCTGCTCGGCGGCCTCGTCGCGCCTGGCGACGTAGTCGTCGTGCGCCTTGCGGTAGGCCGCCGCCAGCTCGGGGTCGGTGGCCAGCCTGGCCTGCATCTCCCGCATCAGGCCCGAGCCCTCCAGCGTGCCGATGGCCGAGGCGGCCTTCGGGCAGGTCAGGTAGTACAGGGTCGGGAAGGGCGAGCCGTCGGGCAGCCGGGGCGCGGTCTCCACCACGTCGGGGTTGCCGCACGGGCAGCGGTGCGCCACCCCGCGCAGCCCTCTGGGCGGCCGGCCGAGCTGCTTCTCGACGACCTCGACGTCCTTACTGTCCAACACTTTCCTTCCCTGTCACCGCCCGCCGCCCGGTGCCCTTGTCGGCGGCCTCCACCGACTCCCAGAGCGTCTCGTACCACGGCGGCACCGCGGCCGGCTGTTTCACGGCCGTCTGTTCCCTGCCCTGCTCGGGCTCCATCACCACATAGCACTTCTCGCCCGGACCGCAGTAGTGCAGCCGTTCCTTGGCCGTCTTCTTGATCCAGTTCGGATCGTCGCTCTGCCGGTCACGGGCCAGCAAGGCCTGCTTCTCCGCCTCGACCCTGGCCTTCTCCGCGCGCAGCTCGGAGATGCTGCGGCGCAGGCTGATGTACTCGCGCACAGGGTAGGCCAGGCTCATCGCGATCGCGCACACCACGACGGCCAGGATGGCGGCCCTCCCGGTGAGCTGCGGCCTTTTCGCCAATTGCTGCACACCCCCTCAAGTACGGCTCGCGGCCGGATTACGGGGCGCCGCGAGCCGTACTCGAAACTAGCGCCGGAAACGCGGGAAAGCCGCGCGACCCGCGTAGCGGGCGGCGTCATCGAGGAGCTCCTCGATGCGCAGAAGCTGGTTGTACTTGGCCACGCGGTCGGAACGGGCCGGCGCGCCGGTCTTGATCTGGCCGCAGTTGACCGCCACCGCGAGGTCGGCGATCGTCGTGTCCTCGGTCTCGCCGGAGCGGTGGCTCATCATGCAGCGGTAGCCGCTGCGGTGCGCCAGGTCGACCGCGTCGAGCGTCTCCGACAGGGTGCCGATCTGGTTGACCTTGACCAGCAGCGCGTTGGCCGCGCCCTGCTCGATGCCGCGCTCCAGCCGCTCGGGGTTGGTCACGAACAGGTCGTCGCCGACGAGCTGCACCTTGTCGCCGAGCGAGGCGGTGATGGCCTTCCAGCCCTCCCAGTCCTCCTCGTCGAGCGGGTCCTCGATGGAGACGAGCGGGTAGTTGGCGACCAGGTCCTCGTAGAACGCGATGAGCTCCTGCGCCGACAGGCCCTTGCCGTCGATCGTGTAGACGCCGTCCTTGTGGAACTCGGAGGCGGCCACGTCGAGCGCCAGCGCCACGTCCTCGCCCGGCACGTAGCCGGCCTTCTCGACGGCGACCAGGATCAGGTCGAGCGCGTCGCGGTTGGAGGGCAGGTTGGGCGCGAAGCCGCCCTCGTCGCCCAGGCCCGTGGCGTAGCCCTTCTCCTTCAGCACGGCCTTCAGCGCGTGGTAGACCTCGGTGCCCATGCGCACGGCCTCGCGGAACGACTCCGCGCCGATCGGCGCGATCATGAACTCCTGGATGTCCACGTTCGTGTCGGCGTGGGCGCCGCCGTTGAGGATGTTCATCATCGGTACGGGGAGCACGTGCGCGTTCGGGCCGCCCAGGTAGCGGAACAGCGGCAGGTCGGCGCTGTCGGCGGCGGCCTTGGCCACGGCCAGCGAGACGCCCAGGATGGCGTTGGCGCCGAGCTTGGCCTTGTTGGGCATGCGGTCCAGATCGATCATGATCTGGTCAATGATGCGCTGGTCCTCGGCCTCGATCCCGCTGATCTCCTCTTGGATCTCGTCGGTCACGGCGAGAACGGCCTTCTCCACGCCCTTGCCGCCGTAACGCTTGCCGCCGTCACGCAGCTCGACCGCCTCGAACTGGCCGGTGGACGCTCCGCTCGGCACGGCCGCGCGGCCGCTGCTGCCGTCGTCGAGCACGACCTCGACCTCAACCGTGGGGTTGCCCCGGGAGTCGAGGATCTCGCGAGCGTATACGACCTCGATGGTAGCCACGGGATGCGCTCCTAAATCGAAAGGTGATATGCCATCAGAGCCTATCGGTACGGCTGCGCGTGGGGTGGGTGTGGTCAGGTGCCGGGCTGGCCTCCGGGTGCCGCCGTCAGGCGCCGTCCGTCAGGCTCCAGGCTCTGAGGCGGCCGGCGGTCTGCGCGACGAGGAGGCCGTCGCCCACCGCCAGTGACGTCACGTCCGCGTCCGAGCCGAGCAGGCGGCCCAGCCGGGTGCCGGCGTCGGCGTTCCACACGCTGACGCCACCGGAACCGGCGGCGATCATCCTGCGTCCCCCGGCCGTGGTGCCGCCGACGGCCTTCCCTCCCGTGGCGAGCGAGCGGACGAGCTCTCCGGTGCTCAGGTCGTACAGGCCCGTGGTGGTGCCGGACGTGACGGCGGCCAGGTCGTTCCCCAACGTGGTCAGCGAGCTGACGCGGCCCTCGGCGACGACGCGCCGGCCGCCGCCGAGGACGCCGTCGTCGGTGCCGATGAGCGGCCGGCCGTTCCCCTCGTGCCACGCCACCGCGTTGACGGGGGCGGACACGTTCTGGACGTCGCCGACGAGGTCGTCCGTGACCAGGTCGACCGTCTCGACCTTGCCGTCGGGGCAGCCGACCACGGCGACCGCGTGGCCGCGCCAGGTGCCCAGGCCCATGACGGCGTCCGACGCGCAACCGCTGTGCCAGGCGCCCTGCTTCGGCCGGCCGATCTCCCAGCGCCGCAGGCGGCCGTCGGCGCCGGTCCAGACGACGGTCTGCTTGCCGCCGACCAGGGCCAGTCCCAGCGAGAGGACGGGCCCTTCGCCGGGGTCGGCCAGCCTGCCCAGCCGCTTGCCGCCCCTGGCGTCCCACACGTTGATCGAGTTGTCCTTGCGGTCGGCGTAGGCGACCACGGGGGTGCCGCGGTGGTGCCCGATCGCCATCGCCGCGATGTCCGCGCCCTCGGGCGGCCCGAACGCGAGGCCCAGCTCGACCCCGTACGTCGCGCTCGCCGACGCGCGCGGCGTTGTGTCGTCGCCGCCGGACGCCGCCCAGCCCCGCCACAGCAGGCCGATCGCCAGGCCGGCGGCCAGCAGGGCGCCGATGCCCGCGATGGCCAGCCGCCTGGTTCTCTCGGAGGGCGGGCCACTCACCATGGGGTCGCTCACCATGGGGTCGCTCACCATGGGATCGCTCACCCAGGGGTCGCTCACCATGGGGTCGCTCACCGGGGGCAGGGGCGCCGTGCCGACCGCGGGCATGGGGGCCGTGCTCGCCGGGACGGGCCCGGTGACGGCAGGCATGGGGGCGGTGGCGGCGTGGCGACCCAGCAGCCGCATCAGCACGTCGTCCGCCGTCGGCCGCGCCCCGGGCTCCTTGGCCAGGCAGGCCCGTAACACCGACCGCAGCGGCTCGGCCACCCCGTCCAGATCAGGCTCGGCGTTCAGGATGCGGTGCATCACGGCCGGGATCGAGTCGCGCCCGAACAGCGGCTCCCCCGTCCCCGCGAACCCCATCGTCGAGGCCCAGCTGAAGACGTCCGTCGCCGCCGTCACACTCTCCCCGGCGATCTGCTCGGGCGCCATGAACCCGGGCGTGCCGACCACGCTGCTGGACGTCGTCGAGGCGTCCATGCCCTTGGCGATCCCGAAGTCGATCACCCGCGGCCCGTCGGGCCCCATCAGGATGTTGCTGGGCTTGAAGTCGCGGTGCACGATCCCGGCGCCGTGGATGGCGGTCAGCGCGGTGACGGTCCCGACGGCCAGGCGTTCCAGCTCGCCCCCGGACAGCGCCCCGCCGCCCGCGACCTGGTCGTGCAGTGAGGGCCCTTCGATGAACTCGCTGACGATGTACGGGCGCCCTTCGACGACGCCGCTGTCCAGCACCCTGGCCGTGCAGAACCCGGCGACGCCCGCCGCGATGGCGCTCTCCCGCAGGAAGCGCCGCTCGGCCCTGGCGTTGCCCAGCAGCCGCGTGTGCAGCATCTTGACGGCCACGCGGGTGCCCGAGGAGTCGCGCGCGAGGAAGACGGAGCCCTGCCCGCCGTCGCCGAGCCCGCCGAGCAGGCGGTAGCCCGCCACGTGCCGCGGCTCCCCCGAGTGCAGCCGTCTCAGCTCCACCGAAAAGTCCCCCTGGGTAACAGCCTCAGCCGGTCGTGGACTCCCACGTACGGACCCGGTCGCGGTAGGTGCGCGCCGCGGCCCGCAGCTCCGCCTCCGCGTCCAGCCCGGCCTCGGCGGCCCGCCGGACCAGGTCGAACAGCTCCCGCGCGACCCCCTGCCCGATGGCGGCCGACAGCGACCCGGGCGCCCCTGCCCGCTCGGCCCTGCGCATGAGCTGCGCGGCCAGCGACAGCGCCGGCTGCCCCATGGGCACCCCGTCGAGCACCGACTCGCGGCCCTTGGCGGCCCGCTCGGCGGCCTTGATCGCTTCCCAGTTGTCGTTGACCTCGTCGGCGCTCTCGGCGCGCACCGAGCCGAACACGTGGGGATGGCGGCGGACGAGCTTCTCGACGATCCCGGCGGCCACGTCGTCCATGTCGAAGCCCTCGGCGACCCGCGCGTGGAAGACGACCTGCAGCAGCAGGTCGCCGAGCTCCTCGCGGAGCGCCGGGTAGTCGCCCTGCTCGATCGTCTCCAGTACCTCGTAGGCCTCTTCCAGCAGGTACGGCACGAGCGTCTCGTGCGTCTGCTTGCGGTCCCACGGGCATTCGGTGCGCAGCCGTTCCATCACCGCCACCAGGTCGAGCACCCGCGCCCCCGGCAGGTCGTACGACCCTGGCACGACCTCGATGAGCGGCGGCTCGTCGAGCGCGACGGCGGCGTGCCCGACGGCGCGCATGAAGTCCTCGCCGTCCTGCTCCGACAGCCAGACCACGGTCTCGCCCGCCGCGCGCACGGCCAGCGCCCGCGCGTCGGGCTCGACGACCTCGACCTCGACGCCGGCCTCGGCCAGGTAGGGAAGCTGCGGGTGCGAGCCTGAGCCGGTGAGGACGGGGCCGGAGCGCAGCGCCTGCCAGGCCTGGTGGCTCAGCAGGCCAGGCGCGACCCTGGGCGAGGTGGTGACGACGATCAGCGGCACGGTCAGCCCTGGGCCGGCTGCTGCGCCTGCTGCTGCGTGAGCTTGCCGAACCTGCCGGTGTCGACGAACAGGGCCGGGTTCTGCTCGGACCGCTGCGCGTTGAGCGTGCCGAAGCGCGGGTTGAAGACCGGCTTGATGGAGGTGAACTCCTGGATCAGCTTCTCCTGCCCGGCCTGGCCGCCGAACTGCTGCTGCAGCTTGGTCAGGCCGACCATGGCGCGCGCGTAGTCGCGGGCGTCGCCCGGCGCGACGCCGTTGGCCAGCAGGTTGATCTCGGCCGACTGGAACTGGCCGGGGTCCTTGAGCGCGGTGTCGACCTCGGTCTCGCTCACCTGCACCTTGTGGCGGTCCATGAGCTGCTTGGACACGCTCACGTTGACCAGGCGCTGCAGCACGGCCTGGTTGGCCGGCACGCCGAGCGCCGACTCGTCGAGCTGCGCCTTCTTCAGCGCGGCCAGGTAGGCCTGCGTGTCAGCGTTCAGCTTGCTCATCGAGATGCGCTCGTTCCCGACCACGGCCGCGGCCCCGGCCTGCATGGGAGAGGAGCAGGCGGTCAGCGCCGCGACCACCGCAGCGGCGGCCACGGCCACTCGTATCGATTTCACGTACGTCCCTTTCCGACCAGAAAACCGCCGCTAGCTTACCCGTGCGGGCTCGAGGAACATCGCCTCGACCAGGTCCCCGCACCATTTGAGCAGGTCGAGGTCGCGCAGCGGCTGCCCGCCGAGGGGCTTGGTCTTGGGGATCGGCACCAGCAGGGTCTCGGCGGCCTGCTTGTAGATCGCCTTCTTGTACAGGCGGTCCAGGCGTACCTGCTGCGACTCCCTGAGCCTGGCCGGGCCGAACTTGATGTTCTGACCTTGCAGGGTGACGTCGGTGAGCCCGGCGGCGCGGGCCCTGATCCGGAACCTGGCGACCTCCAGGAGGTTGTCCACCTCCATCGGCGGCTTGCCGTAGCGGTCGGTCAGCTCCTCGCGCACCTCCTCGATGTGCGTCTCGGAGGCGATGGCGGCGATCCGCTTGTACGCCTCCAGCCGCAGCCGCTCGGAGGTCACGTAGTCGTGCGGGATGTGCGCGTTGATCGGCAGCTCGACCTTGACGTCCTGCTGCTCCTCCTGCACCTCGGCGCCCGACAGCTTGGCCTTCTGCTCCTGCACGGCCTCGGCCATGAGCCGGACGTACAGGTCGAAGCCGACGCCCGCGATGAAGCCGGACTGCTCGGCGCCCAGCACGTTGCCGGCGCCGCGGATCTCCAGGTCCTTCATCGCGACGTACATGCCCGCGCCCATCTCGGTGTGCTGCGAGATGGTGGCGAGCCGCTCGTGCGCGGTCTCGGTCAGCGGCTTCTCCGGCGGGTAGAGGAAGTAGGCGTACCCGCGCTCCCTGCCTCGCCCGACCCGGCCGCGAAGCTGGTGGAGCTGCGACAGGCCGTAGTTGTCGGCCCGGTCGACGATGAGCGTGTTGGCGTTGGGCACGTCGAGGCCGGACTCGACGATCGTGGTGGAGACGAGCAGGTCGTACTCCCGCTCCCAGAACCCCACCATGATCTTTTCGAGCTGGTGCTCGTTCATCTGCCCGTGCGCCACCGCGATGCGCGCCTCCGGCACCAGCTCACGCAGCCGCGCGGCGACCTTGTTGATCGAGGCCACCCGGTTGTGCACGAAGAAGATCTGCCCGTCACGCATCAGCTCGCGCCGGATCGCCGCGCCGATCTGCTTCTCCTCGTACGGCCCGACGAACGTGAGGATCGGATGCCGTTCCTCCGGCGGCGTGAGGATCGTGGACATCTCGCGGATGCCGGTGAGACCCATCTCCAGCGTGCGCGGGATCGGCGTGGCCGACATGGCCAGCACGTCCACCTGCGTGCGCAGGTGCTTCATGGCCTCCTTGTGCTCGACGCCGAACCGCTGCTCCTCGTCGATGATGATCAGCCCCAGGTCCTTGAACCTGACCTCGGGGCTGAGCAGCCGGTGGGTGCCGATCACGACGTCCACCGCGCCGGAGCGCAGCCCTTCGAGGGTGCCCTTGACCTCGCCGTCGGTCTGGAACCGGGAGACCGGCTTGATCGCGACGGGGAAGCTGGAGAAGCGCTCGGCGAAGGTGGACATGTGCTGCTGCACCAGCAGCGTCGTGGGCACCAGCACCGCGACCTGCTTGCCGTCCTGCACCGCCTTGAACGCCGCCCGCACCGCGATCTCGGTCTTGCCGTAGCCCACGTCGCCGCAGATCAGCCTGTCCATCGGGACGCCGCGCTCCATGTCGCGCTTGACCTCGTCGATGGCTTCGAGCTGGTCGCCTGTCTCGGCGTAGGGGAAGGCGTCCTCCATCTCCCGCTGCCACGGCGTGTCGGCGCCGAAGGCGTGGCCGGGCGAGGCCATGCGGGCGGAGTAGAGCCTGATCAGCTCGCCCGCGATCTCCTTGACGGCCTTCTTGGCCCGCGACTTGGCCTTGGCCCAGTCGGCGCCGCCCATGCGGTTGAGCGTGGGCGCCTCGCCGCCGACGTAGCGGGTGACCTCGTCGAGCTGGTCGGTGGGCACGTAGAGGCGGTCGCCCTTGGCGTACTCGATGACCAGGTACTCGCGGGTGGCGCCCTGCACGGTGCGCTGCACCATCTCGATGTAGCGGCCGACGCCGTGCTGCTCGTGCACCACGTGGTCGCCGACCTTGAGCTGCAGCGGGTCGACCATGTTGCGGCGGCGGGAGGGCAGGCGCCGCATGTCCTTGGTGGAGGCCTTCTGGCCGACCAGGTCGAGGTGGGTGAGCACGGCCAGGCCGGGCGTGATGAAGCCGTGCTCGATCAGGCCGGTCGTGACGTGCACGACCTTGGGCTCCGGCGCCTTGTCCAGGTACTGCTGGAGCCTGGCCGGCACGTCGACGCCCTTGAGCAGCTCGACCATGCGCTCGGCCGGGCCGTGGCCCTCGCTGAGCAGCACGACGGCCTTGTCGTCGGCCAGCCAGCCCTTGATGTCGGCCAGCGCCTTGGCGGTGTCGCCGCGGTAGGCCTCGGAGTCCTGGGCGTCCAGCTCGACGCCGCCGCCGAACGGCGCCATCGTCCACCAGGGCTGGCCCAGCGCGTCGGCGTGCTCGCGGATCTCCTCCAGCGTGCGGAACGCGGCCGCGCCGAGGTCGATCGGCGCCTCGCCGCCGGCCGCCGCGTTGATCCAGGAGGCTTCGAGGAACTCCTGCGAGGTGCGTACGAGCTCCTCGGCCCTGCCCCTGATCCGCTCGGGGTCGCACACGAACACCGCGGACCTGATCGGCAGGTGGTCGAGCAGCAGGTCCATCTCCCCCGCCAGCACGGGCGCGAACGCCTCCATGCCCTCGACCGGCAGGCCCTCGGCGAGCTGGTCGAGCACCTCGGCCAGCGCCGGGTGCTCCTCAGCCAGCTCCCTGGCCCGCGCCCGCACCTCGCCGGTGAGCAGCAGCTCCCGGCACGGCGGCGCGAACAGCCCGTCCTCCGCCGCCTCCAGCGAGCGCTGGTCGCCCACCTTGAACCAGCGGATCTCCTCGACCGTGTCGCCCCAGAACTCCAGCCGCAGCGGGTGCTCCTCGGTGGGCGGGAACACGTCGAGCAGCCCGCCCCTGACGGCCACCTCGCCGCGCTTCTCCACCATGTCCACGCGGTGGTAGCCGTTGCCGACCAGGTTGTCCACGACGTCGTCGAGGTCGGCGTCGTCGCCGGCGCGCAGCCGGATGGGCTCCAGGTCGCCCAGCCCCTTGACGACCGGCTGCAGCAAGGCGCGCACGGGGGCCACGATCACGCTGAGCGGCCCGGCGGCGGTGTCGCCCTTGACCGGGTGCGCCAGCCTGCGCAGCACCGCCAGCCGCTGGCCGACGGTGTCGCTGCGCGGCGAGAGCCGCTCGTGCGGCAGCGTCTCCCAGGCCGGGAACACGGCCACGGAGCTGGGCTCGATCAGGCTCGTAAGCGCGGCGGCGAGGTCTTCGGCCTCGCGGCCTGTGGCGGTGACGGCGAGCACGGTGCGCTGGTCATGCGCGGTCAGCGCGGCCACGCCGAACGGGCGCAGCGCGGACGGCGCGATCAGCGAGACGTCGCCGCCCTCCTCCAGAGCGGCGGACAGTTTCGGGTCGGCGCGAACAAGGTCAAGTAGCCCGGAAAGACTCATCAGATACGCCCACAGCCCCACGACGGCAACACGATTACCCCCGGCCGTGTCAGGTCGCGGGGGTCTCTTCTCAGCCTACTCGCCGCAGCGGCTCAGCCAACTCGATAACCAGGCACGGAAGGCCAGCGCACGGTCAGCACCGTCGAAGCCTCCTCCGCCCGCCAGGAATGGTCGACGCCCTTGCCCCACACCACGTAGTCGCCAGGGACGGACAGCAACACGCTGCGTCCCGGCAGTTCCACCCGGAACCGGCCGCTGATCAGCACGAGCAACGCGGTGCGCGCCTCGCCCTTCACCCACTCCAGCCGCTCGTCGCCTGGCGGGTGCACACCCCACTTGATCTCGACGTCTTCACTGTGTCTTGGATCGCCAGGGGGTTTGAAATGCCCGAGCAGCCACCCGCGGTCGCCCGCGGCGTCCACGCCCGCGTTCCCCACGTAGATCCGATCGTTCACGGGGCAGGACGCTAGCAGGGAAATGCATTACGGAAGGGGAGCGGTTGACTACTGTAGGTCATATGTCTGAGGTGCGATCGGTCGCCCAGCGAGGCGACCTCTTCGGTCAGCGGGTCCGCGAGCACGTTGCCGGGCAACCGATGAGGCGGCTGGACGTGCTGGTCGCCGGGTGCGCCCACGACGAGCCGCTGGTGCTCGAGCACATCGAGACCAGGGCCACAGGGGCGGACGAGGATCATCCGGCGATCCGGCGGGTGCTGGAGGAAAGGGCGGACCTCGTCACATGGTCGCTGGGCGACCTGCGCTCGGTGCCGCTGCCGCCGCGCGGCTTCGACATCATCCAGCTGTCGTTCCTGCTGGAGCGGGTGCGCCACGCCGAGCTGGTCCTCGACCGGCTGCTGCAGTCGCTGCGGCCGGGCGGGCTGGTGCTGCTGCGGGTGCGCGACAGGAGGTCGGCGTACGGGCTGCTCGACCGGCTCACGCCTGGATGGCTGCGCCGCCTGCTGTGGCGCGGCCTGGTGCGTCCCGGCGTTCCCGGGCCGCTGCCCGCCGTGTACGAGCCGCTGGCCTCCAGCGACGGGCTGCACGCGTTCTGTCTGAGCCGCGGTCTGATGATCACCGATGACGAGCGGAACCTGAGCGGGCCCGCCCGTTCGCGCCGGATCGGCGCCGCGGCCGTGGCGCTGGTCTCCAAGCTGACCAGCGGATACTTCCCGGCCTCGCACGACGAGATCACCATGGTGATCAGGAAGCCGCAGCACCACTTCGCGCGGCGGCTGTGACGGGCTCCGGGGCCCCAGTGGCCCCAGGAGAGGGGCTGGCGACACACTGGTATCAGCCGGTAGACTCCTTTCCTACCAATTCAATCGGAATAGTTGGGATGCAGACAACGTGGAGTGGACCCCCGACCCGCGCGAGCTGGCCGACCTCGAACTGCTGCTGTCCGGCGCGTTCGAGCCACTGACGGGGTTCCTCGCCCACGACGACCTGCACACCGTGCACGAGCGCGGCACGCTCGCCGACGGCACCCCGTGGCCCGCGCCCGTGACCCTGCACGTCGGCGCCGATCTGAAGCCCGGCGACGAGGTCACGCTGCTCGACCCCGAGGGCCTGCCGCTGGCCGTGCTCACCGTTTCCGCGCACGAGCCCGACGGCCTCACGGCCGGCCCGCTCAGGGCGCTGAGCACGCCGGAGCACGGGCCGTTCGCGCGGCTCCGGCGTACCCCCGCCCAGGTCAAGGAGGAGCTCGGCGGGCGCGCCGCGCTCGCCGTCACCCTGCGCGGCCCGCTCGACGACCTCGGCGAGATCGTCGCCACCGCCAAGGAGCTGGACGCGACGATCCTGCTGCTGCCCCTCGCGTACGGCGAGGCGGGCCCGGCGGTCGTCCGCGCCGCGCTGCGCGCCAAGGAGCAGCTCCCGCCGGGCACGCTCGTCGTCCCCGTGCCCCTGGCCCCGCGCGAGGAGCCCGAGCTCGACCTGGAGCTGCGCGAGCACGTCGCCACCGCCTACGGCGCCGCAGAGCACCTGGCGGGCCCCGAGCCCGTGCGCATCCCCGGCCCGCCGCACCGCCGCGGCCTGGTGGTGTTCTTCACCGGCCTGTCGGGCTCCGGCAAGTCCACGATCGCCCGCGGCCTGCGCGACGCGCTGCTGGAGCTGGGCAGCCGCACAGTGACCTACCTCGACGGCGACGTGGTGCGCCACCTGCTGTCCAAGGGCCTGACCTTCTCCAAGCAGGACCGCGACCTGAACATCCGCCGCATCGGCTTCGTCGCCGCCGAGACCGCCCGCCACGGCGCCCTGGCGATCTGCGCGCCGATCGCGCCGTACGCGGCGACCCGCGAGGAGGTGCGCGAGATGGTCGAGTCCGTCGGGGCCGACTTCCTGCTCGTGCACGTCGCCACGCCGCTGGAGGAGTGCGAGCGGCGCGACCGCAAGGGCCTGTACGCCAAGGCGCGCGCCGGCCTGATCCCCGAGTTCACCGGCATCTCCGACCCCTACGAGGAGCCGGACGACGCCGACCTGGTCATCGACACCACGCACATCTCGATCGAGGCGGCCGTGTCCAGGGTGCTGGACACGCTCAGGAGCGGAGGATGGGTCCGTTGATCGACTGGGCGCTGATCGCGGGGTCCTTCGTCGTCGCCATCGTGGTCGGGCTGACCGGGATGGGCGGCGGCGCGCTCATGACCCCGATGATGATGTTGTTCTTCAACGTGCCGCCGCTGGCCGCCGTCTCCAGCGACCTGGTCGCCTCGGCCGTGATGAAGCCGGTCGGCAGCGTCGTGCACCTGCGCCGGGGCACCGTCAACCTGCGCCTGGTCGGCTGGTTGTGCGTGGGCTCGGTGCCGGCGGCGTTCTGCGGGGTCTTCCTGGCCAGGGCGTTCGCGGTGAGCGACGCGGTCAAGTACGCGCTCGGCGTCGCGCTGCTGCTGGCCGTGGCGGGCATGGCGCTGAAGAGCTGGCTCGGCGGGCGGGGCGGCTCGTCGGACGCGAACGACATCGTCGTGCGCCCAATCCCTACCCTACTGGTCGGTACGGTCGGCGGCCTGGTGGTCGGCGTCTCCTCCGTCGGCTCGGGATCGCTGATCATCGTGGCGCTGCTCGTCCTCTACCCGGCGCTCAAGGCCAACCAGCTCGTCGGCACCGACCTGGTGCAGGCCGTGCCCCTGGTCACCGCCGCCGCGCTCGGCCACCTCCTGTTCGGCGACTTCCAGCTCGACCTCACGCTGTCGCTGCTCATCGGCTCGATCCCGGGCGTCTACCTCGGCGCCAGGATCTCCTCGCGCGCTCCGGGCGGCCTGATCAGGGCCATGCTGGCGATCGTCCTGCTGGCCTCCGCGCTCAAGCTGCTCGACGTGAACAACACGCTCACCGTCTGGGCGCTGCTCGCCGCCACCGCGGTCACCGTCGTCGGCTGGCGGCTGCGGGTCAGGGCCGCGGCACGGGCGTCGAGCGGAAGTACGGATCTCGAGCCAGTTCGGTGAAGGCCCGGTCAGCGCCGGGATCGGAGTCGAAGCTCGTGTCGCCGCGCGGCGCCTGCGGCGAGTCGAAGTAGAGCAGCGCCTTGATCTGCGGGTATCGCTTGATCTGCTTGAGCACCGACTCGAAGAAACGCCGCTTGAACGAACGGTCCTTCGGCCGCTCGAACACGCCCCACTCGGCCACCATGACCGGCTTGCCGGGGAAGCGCGCCTGCATCCACCGGTAGAAGCCCGGCCAGTCGGGATACTCCTTGCGCGTCTTGTTCACCAGCCCGTCGAAGTCGGCCACCCGGTCGTCGGCGTACGGGTCCATCGCCACCCAGTCGACCACGTCGTCACCGGGGTACAGCTCCTCGAACCAGGACTTGGCCGCCCAGTTGGGCGCGCCCATGTAGGTCATCACCACGATCGCGTTCCTGACGCCCTTCTCCCGCAGCCTGAGCACGACGTGCCGGAACATGGCCGCGTAGTCGGTGGCCGCCATGCCGGAGCCCGAGCCGGGGTCGACGTCGTTCTCCGGCTCGTGGTGCAGGGTGAGGAAGAACCGCTCGGGAAAGGTCTGTCTCAGATGGCCGGCCAGCCGGTCGATCCTGGCGTCGAGCGCGCCCTCGGCGATCTCCGCCCACGTGCGGTCGAACGACGGCTTCCAGTTGATCATGAGCAGCCGCGGCCTGGCCGGATCGCGGGCCAGCCGGATCTCCGCTTCCGTGGGGAACAGCTCGCTGCCCCGGTGATAGACGTGCAGCACGTCGGCCGGCGCGCCCATGCGCGACTCCGCCCCGTGCAGCGCCTGCTCCACCGAGGCGCCGGTGAAGACCTCCGGCGCCATGCCCCACCACGCGCCGCAGGACGGGATGAGCCTGCTCGTGACCGTGCACGCGGGCGCGCCCGCCTGCTTGGCCACGGGAGCCTGGACCGGCACCGCCCGGACGCCGGAGCCCTCGGCTGTGGAGCAGGCGGCCAGCAGCACGGCCACGGCCAGAATCGCACCGGTGAATGTTGTTTCATGGGAAATGCCCCGTAGCCGCAAAGCCTTCCAACCCCCTCGTCGAACGACCCCGCCTGTCACACCCTGAACCTTGCCATGTCATTCCTGGAACTTCAGCCAGTAGGGAAGTCTCTCCAGTTCATAGCGGTGAGGTGACGTTCCCAATTTCCCGATATTTCGCTTTTTGTGTTTGCTTCTTTATGGCCTTACCGGAGAAAATCTTGAGTATTCAACCTGGGTGCTGACCGTCCCTCCTATAGTGGGCGCACATGAGCTCCGGCACCGACCTGGACGAGCATCTCTCGCTGCTGCGCAGGCGGTGGCTGCTCCTCGTGGGCTGCGTCGTGTTCGGCGGCACCGCGGGGCTGGCGCTGATGCGGCTGACCCCGCCGGCCTACACCGCCACCACGCAGGTGCTCGTCATGCCGGTCGGCCCGCAGGAGCAGGCCAACCAGGTGACCAGCCGCCAGCGCGAGTCGCTCAACCTCGACACCGAGGCCCAGGTCGCCCAGTCGGCCGTGGTCGCCGCGCGCGCCGCCAGGGCGCTCGGGCTCGACCGCGCGGAACCGGCCCAGGTCACCGTCCCGCCCAACTCCGCCGTGCTGTGGATCTCGGTCACCGCCGCCCACCCCGCCACCGCGTCCGCGCAGGCGGGCGCGTACGCCGAGGCGTACCTGGCCCACCGCCGCGAGAGCGCGCTGACCGCCATGGCCCAGCAGCAGGAGGCCGTGCTCAGCAAGCTCAAGCAGGTCAACGCCGGCATCGACCAGGTCATCAAGCAGCTCGGCACCCTGCCCAGAGGCGGCGCCGCGCACGCGATCGCCGCCCAGCGGCAGGGCGTGCTCAACCGGCAGGCCGCCAGCCTGGCGCTGAAGTACGACGCGCTCAGGACGGTCGCGATCACCCCCGGCACCGTCATCAGCCAGGCCACGCCACCCGAGACGCCCAGCTCCCCCAGCCTGCCCCTCTACCTGGGCACCGGGCTGATGGCGGGGCTGCTGCTCGGCTCGGCCGCCGTCTACGCCCGCGACCGTCTCGACCGGCGCCTGCGCACCCCCGCCGACGTCGAACGGCTCACCGGCCTGCCCGTCCTCAGCGACCTGTCCAGCCCGCGCGAGCACGGCGTGCTGCACGACCTGGCCTGCGCCGTCGTCTCCGCCTGCCCCGGCAAACGGCTGCTGATCAGGGCGCTGCCCGCCGACCTGTACGCCTCCTCGCTGGCCGAGCCGCTCGCCGTGAGCGCGCCGCTCGTCGTGCTCGACGGCTCCGACGTGCGCGACCTGTCCAGGGCGGACGCCGCCGTCCTGCTGATCGGCCTCGGCCTGGTCACCTCCGAGGAGGTCGCGGCCGTCGCCCGGCAGCTCGCCAGGCACGACGTGCCGATCATCGGCGTGGTGACGGCCACCGACGCGGTGCCGTCGTTCGTGCCGCTGCTGGAGCCACGGCCGCACACCTCGCTCGGCAAGCTCGTCGCGACCGGCGAGCTGGAGCCTGGCACGTCCGCGGAGACCACCCCCATGCCGGCGCTCCACCACCACCCTCGGCGGCCGGGCAAGCAGCCGTGACAGCACCGCACTCGACAGCACCGCACTCGGTAAGGCCCCGTCCGACGTGCCCGCATGCCACCGGGCCACATTCCACCGGCTCGCATCCCACCGGGCCCTATCTCACCGGGCCCTCTCTCACCGGACCGCGATCGACGGGGCCGCGATGACGGGGGCCGCGTGGCCCATCGCGGCGTTGCTGGTCGGCTATCCGGTCTGGTGGGCGCTGGGCTTCGGCGGGCTGTCGGTGATCGTGCTGGCCGTCCCGATGGCGGTGCTGCTGTGGCGCCGACGGCCGATCCGGGTGCCCCACGGGTTCGGCCTGTGGCTGCTGCTGCTGGCCGGATACCTGGTCAGCGGCCTGATGCTGGCCGAGTCACCCCCCGGCACGTACGGCGAGCTGGGCGCGGGCCGGCTCCTCGGCTACGGCATGCGCCTGGCGCTCTACGGCTCCGTCCTGATCATGGTCCTCTACCTGGGCAACCTCACCGAACGGGAGCTGCCGCAGCTCCGCCTGGTCCGCATGCTCGGCGTGCTCTTCGTCAGCACGGTCGCGGGCGGCCTGCTCGGCGTGTTCTTCCCCGGCTTCGCCTTCACCTCGCCGGTCGAGCTGCTGCTGCCCGAGTGGATCAGCGGCAACTCGTTCGTGCAGAACCTCATCCACCCCACGGCCGCCCAGACGCAGAAGGTGCTCGGCTTCGCCTCCCCCAGGCCGGAGGCGCCGTACGAGTGGGCCAACGCCTGGGGCAGCAACGCCTCGGTGCTGCTGGTCTGGTTCGTCGTGGGCTGGTGGGTGCACGGCGGGACGCGGCACAGGCTCCTCGTGGCCGTGGTGCTCGCCCTCGCCGCCATCCCCATCGTGTACTCGCTCAACCGCGGCCTGTGGATCGGGCTCGGCCTGGCCGTCCTGTACGTGATCGTCCGGGTGCGCGGGCGTACCAGGGCCGCGCTCTGCGGCGCGCTCGCGGCAGGGGCGCTGGCGTTCGCGCTCAGCCCGCTCGCCTCGCTGGTCGCGCAGCGCCTGGACAAACCGCACTCCAACGACATCCGCGCCTTCACCGTCAGCGCCACCCTCACCGCCGCCGGACACTCCCCCGTGATCGGGTACGGCAACACGCGCAACGCCACGGGCAACCACCGCACGATCACCACCGGCAAGACCGACTGGTGCGACACCTGCGGACATCCGCCGCTGGGGAGCGACGGGCAGCTCTGGCTGCTGATCATCACGCAGGGGTTCACCGGGGCCGTGCTCTACATGGCGTTCTTCGCGGGCGCGATCCTGCGCCACTGGCGCGACCGCAGCCCCGTCGGGCTGGCCGGGGTGCTCGTGATGGGGCTGGTGCTGCTCTACATGTTCATCTACGACGGCCTGGTCACGCCGCTCACGCTCTACCTCGTCTCCTTCGCCCTCCTGTGGAGGAACGCGCAAGAGGGCGGACGAGCGGCGAAGGAGGACGGATGAGGGACGCCGCCGTCCGGCTCGGGTATCTCGCGGAGACCGTGCGGCTGCTGTATCCGGGGCCGGGCGCGCCCCGGCCGTACACGCTGCTGCCGCACGCCGCCGTGCCGCGCAGGCTGGCGCCGCGCCGCTGGTGGCATCTGGGCTCCCCGGTCGAGGTGCCCGTCGAGGGGTCGATCGCGGCGCACCTCAGCGACGTCTTCCACCGTCCGGTGGAGACCGTTCTCCACGTACGTCCGGCGCTGCGGGCCAACCGCAAGCCCATCCTGGAGGCCCGCTCGGGCGGGCGGCGGCTGGCGTTCGTGAAGATCGGCGACAGTGAGCGGGCCCGCGCCCTGATCGCCGCCGAGGCGGCCGCGCTGCGCAGGCTGGCCGGGCTGTCCCTGCGCACGGTCGCCGCCCCCGCCGTGCTGCACCACGGCGACTGGCGGGGCCTGTCCGTGCTGGCGCTGTCGCCGCTGCCGGTGCCCGGACGGCTGCGGCGCGGCCGAGTGCCCCGCCCGCTGCTGCTGGACGCGGTCAAGGAGATCGCCCTCACCGGCGGCGCCCGCCCCGCCTGGCACGGCGACCTCGCGCCCTGGAACCTGTGCCGCTCCCGCGACGGGCGGCTGCTGGTGTGGGACTGGGAGCGGTACGAGGTCGGCGTGCCCTACGGCTTCGACGCCGTCCACCACTTCTTCCAGCGGGCACTGCGCAGGACGGCGCCGCCGGTCGCGGCGCGGGCCTGCGTGGCGCGCGCCGCGCGGCTGCTGGCCCCACTCGGCGTGTCGCCGCCGGCGGCCAGGCAGACCGCGCAGCGCTACCTCATCGCGCTGGCCGAGCGGCACGCCGCCGACGGCCACGCGCCGCTCGGCCCGCCGGAGTCCTGGCTCAACCCGGCCGTCGACCACGAGGAGCTGTTGATTTGAGGACGATGAAGCGATCGGTCCTGTCACTGTCGCGGGCCACCGGACGGTTCACGTCGGGGGCACGCGTGCTGCCGTCGTTCCTGCTCACGGGCGCGCAGCGGTGCGGCACCACCTCCCTGTACCGGGCGCTGGCCCAGCATCCGCTGCTGCTCAAACCCGTGCTGCACAAGGGCGTGCACTACTTCGACGTCGCCTACTGGCGCGGGATGGCCTGGTACCAGGCGCACTTCCCGCTGCGGGTGGGCGCCGCGCTGCTGCACCACCGGTACGGCACCCGCGCCCAGGCCTACGAGTCCTCCCCCTACTACCTGTTCCATCCGCTGGCCGGAGAGCGCATCGCCGCCGACCTGCCGGGGGTCAAGCTGATCGTGCTGGTCCGCGACCCGGTGGAGCGGGCCGTCTCCGCGCACGCCCACGAGCTGGCCCGCGGGTTCGAGACGGAGTCGCACTTCGAGCACGCCGTGGAGCTGGAGGCCCAGCGCCTGGCAGGCGCCGAGGAGCTGCTGCGCGAGTCGCCGCTCGCGCTGCACCACTCGCACCGCCACCACGCCTACCTCGCCAGGGGCCGCTACGCCGACCAGCTCGACCGGCTGGAGCCGCTGATCGGCCGCGAACGCATCCTCGTCCTCGACAGCCACCGCTTCTTCGCCGAGCCCGAGTCCGCCTACGACCGGGTGCTGGACTTCCTGGGCCTGCCGCACCTGGGCTATCCGGCGTTCGAGCGGCACAACGGGCGGGTGCCGCCGCGCCGGGTGCCGCAGGTGCTGGGGCGGGCGTTGCGCGACCACTTCGAGGCGTACGACGCGCGGCTGCCGCGCTGGCTGGGCCAGGAGCCGTCGTGGCGGCGGTGATCGGGCGCAAGGGGCTGGCCGGGCTCGGCGGGGCGGCGCTGGGGGCGCTGGCGCAGTTCGTCCTCGTGGTGGTGGTGACCAGGGCGTTCCCGGCGGCCGAGGCGGGGGCGTTCTTCACCGCGACGGCGCTGATGCTCATGGTGGCGGGCATCGCGAAACTGGACGCGGGCAACGGGCTGATCTACTTCATCGCCCGCGCCAAGACCTACAGCTACCTCGGCATTTCCGGATATGTCCGGGCAGCATTGGTGCCCTGCGCCATCGTCGCCGCGGGCGCGGCGATACTGCTCTACCCCCGCCTCGGCCCGCCCGTCCTGGTCCTGCCCGTCATGGTCGTGGCGGACGTCCTGCTGGCCGCCACCCGCGGCTTCGGCCTCATGCGGCCCACCGTGCTGCTCGACGGGGTGGCCGTACCGGTCGGGCAGGTCCTGCTCGTCGGCGGGGCGGCGCTGGCGGGCGTCTCCGGGCAGGGGCTGACGCTGGCGTGGGCGGCGCCGTACCTGCCGGTCCTGATCCTGGCGGCGGCCGGGCTGCGCGGACGGGTGCCGCGCACGCCGTACCTGCCGGGCACGGGGCGCGACCTGTGGCGCTACACCGCGCCGCGGTCGCTCGCCGGCGCCATCCAGGCCGTGTTCCAGCGCGTGGACATCGTCATCGTCGCCGCGCTCGCCGGCCCCGCGCAGGCGGCCGTCTACACGGCGGCCACCCGGTTCAAGGTCGTCGGGCAGCTCGCCAACCAGGGGCTCTCGCAGTCGGTGCAGGCCGGGCTGGTCAGGGCGCTGGCCGACGGCGAACGGGAACGGGCCCGCGAGCTGTACCAGGCCGCGACGGCCTGGCTGGTGCTGCTGACGTGGCCGGTCTGGCTGGCGTACGCGGTGCTGGCGCCGTGGGTGCTGCGGCTGTTCGGGCCGTCGTACGCGGTCGCGGCACCCGTCGCGCTGGTGCTCGCCGGAACCATGATGGTGGCGACGGCCTGCGGGATGGTGGACGTGGTGCTGACGGCCGCCGGGCACACCGGCGCCAGCCTGGCCAACCTGCTGGCCGCCGTCGCCTGCACCGTGCTGCTCGACCTGGCGCTCATCCCGGCCCACGGGGCGCTCGGGGCCGTCGCCGGGTGGTCGGGCGGTGTGATCGTCAAGAACCTGCTGCCCCTCTGGCAGCTCCACCGCCGTTACGGACTGCACCCCTTCGGCCGCCACACCCTCGCCGCGCTGCGGCGGACGGCGGTCGCATGAAGCGGCAGGCCGGTGGCGGGACCGCTGATCGCAGGAGCCCCGTACTCGTCACCGGACTGCCCCGGAGCGGGACGAGCTGGGTCGGCAAGATGCTCACCGCCGGAGGCGACCTCGTCTACGTCAACGAGCCTCTCAACCCCCAGCACCCGCCAGGCCACTGCCCCGGAGTGCTCAACGCCCGGGTCACCCACCGCTTCCAGTACATCTGCGACGACAACTCCGCCGACTGGCTGCCCGCCTTCCGCGACACCGTGCGCCTGCGCTACCGCTGGCCGGCCGAACTGCGCGCGAACCGCTCCCCGTACGACCTGGCCCGCATGCTCCGCTACGGCACCGCCTTCACCCTTGGCCGCCTCACGGGCCGGCGGGCGCTGCTGGACGACCCGTTCGCCGTGCTGAGCGCCGCATGGTTCGCGCGGCGGCTGGGGTGCCGGGTGATCGCGCTGGTGCGGGATCCGGTGTCGTTCGTGGCGAGCTGGCAGCGGCTGGGGTGGACGGTGCACCCGCGCGAGCTGCTGGAGCAGCCGCTGCTGGTCAGGGACCATCCCGAGGTGCTGGAGCTGCGGGCGCTCGCCGGGTCTCCCGACCGGGTGGCCACGGCGGCGGCGCTGTGGCGGGTGACTCGGGCTGTGCTGGAGCGCACGCCTGGGATCCTCCTCACACCGTACGAGTCGCTGGCCGCCGACCCGGTGACGGGCTTCCGGGGGCTGTACGCGTACGCGGGGCTGCGCTGGACACCGGCCGCCGAACGGCGGATCGTACGAGCCTGCTGCGCCTCCTCGGCCGGTGGTACGTCGGGCGGCTTCGCGTGGTCGGGGTTGTCGCGAACGGCGTACCGGCGGATGGACTCGCGCCAGGCGATCGCGCGCGGGCCGCAGGGGCTCAGCGAGCAGGAGGCAGCCCGCGTCCGTGCCCTGACGGGGACCTGAGCCGGGCGGCCAGGCACCCCCCGAGCAGCCGCACCGCGAACGGCAGGTCGTCGACCAGGTAGCGGCGCGCCAGCCGCCCCGGCTCGGCGGCCAGCCGGAACGCCCACTCCAGCCCGGCGCGCCCGGCCCACGCGGGCGCCCTGGCGACCGTGCCGGCGGCGAACGCGATGGCCGACCCGCACCCCACGAACCAGGCCCCCGGCAGTTCCTCCCGCAGCCGGGCGATGAGCCGGTCCTGCCGGGGGAACCCGAGCCCGACGAACACCAGCCGTGGCCGCGCCGCCACCACCGTCGCGCGCACCCGGGCCGAACCCTCGGCGGTGGCGTCGAACGCGTACGGCGGCGTGTGCACCCCGCAGACCTTCAGCTCGGGATGGCGGCCCCTGAGCTCGGCCGCCGCCCTGCGCGCCACCACGGGCGGGCCGCCACCGAGCAGGTAGACCGGCCAGCCGCGGCGGGCGGCGAGCGCGCTGAGCGACCAGATCAGGTCGGCGCCCGTCACCCGCTCGGGCACGGGGGTGCCGAGCAGCCGCGCCGCCCACACCAGCGGCATGCCGTCGGGGACGACGAGGTCGGCGGAGGTGATCAGGTCGCGGAGCGCGGGGTCGGCGGCGGCTGCGCGGCAGATGTCCACGTTCGGGGTGATGATCCGGCCGCCTCTTCCGGCCTCCAAGGCCTGGGCGACTCGGTGCACGACCTCGCTCCCGGTCAGCGCGTCCACCCCGACCCCGGCCACCTGCACGCGCGCAGCCCTGCCGTCCGTCCTCACGCTCTCACCCGACACGGGCCCGATCACCGCTCCCTCGCCTGCCACCGGCACAACCGCCGTCACCACACCTCCCGTCGCCGCAGTCACGGCGCTAACCGGTGACGGGCCAGGGGCGATGCGGCGTCGCGCGAGGCGGGCCCAGCAGCGGGCCCAGCACTGGCCGGCACGGCGGGCGCGGTGGCGGGCGCGGGCATGGCGGTGGCCGCGACGGGCATCCCCGCCCCTGGAGGCACGCTCAAATGCCGTGGCCCCGCTGCTGCAAGGCGGCCACCACGGTAGGCGCCGTCACGACCCCGGCCGCCACAGCGAGCGCGATCGGCACCCGAGGCTCGAAGAGCCGAGCCTTCAAGGCCGCCACAGCCCACCGCACAGCCGCCCGCCGCTCCCCCAGCGCCGCGTGGCAGAAGGCGAGCTGGCCGCGGATCCGCGCCGCACCACGCGGGTCCGCGGCCAGCTCAGGGTGCCGGGCGAGCATCCACTCGAGCCCGGCGATGCGGTCCGTCCACCGGACCGCATAGTGGGATCCGGCCCACCGCACCAGCACCAGCGGCTGGTCGACGTGGACGAGCGGCCTCCGCTTGGCGGCGCGCAGGACCAGATCCCAGTCCTCGTTCTGCCCTCCGGGCGCGCTCTCGTCGGGCCAGAGCAGCCCGCGCGAGAACAGGAACGTCGATGAGTGCACCATCATCATCCGCGAGCGCACCAGGTCGGCGGCGGTGATGGAGGAGGTGCCCGCGAGGCGGGTGACGCGGCGGCGGCCGTGTTCGACCTCGATGGCGCAGCTGGCGAACTCGCCGCCGGCTTCGGTGAGGGCGCGCACCTGGGTGGCGAGTTTGCCGGGCAGCCACATGTCGTCGTCGTCGCAGAAGGCGATGAGGTCGGTGTCGCAGGCGGCGATGCCGGTGTTGCGGGCGCCCGGCAGGCCCGGGGTGAGCGTGTTGGGCAGGACGCGCACCGGGACGCCGGTCACGTCGTGCGGGGAGCGGCCGTCGGCGACGACGACCACGTGCAGCTTTCCCGGGTAGTCCTGGCGCAGCACGGCGTCGACGGCCTGGCGGAGCAGGGCGGGGCGGTCGCCGCGGGTGGGGATGACGACCCCTACGGATGGGCTCACGTCACCACACCCCAGTAGCCGTAGCGGGCCCTGAGCGGCCAGGTGAGGGCGTTGACGACGCGCCGGTGCGCCTGGGGCAGGCCGGAGCGCCAGGAGTCGTCGCGCCGCAGCTCGACCCGCCCGACGTGGAAGCGCATGGGGTTGCCTGAGGCGGTGTGGGAGGGCCCCAGCCAGGCGGTGCGGCCTTCGAGGAACGGCAGCTCCGGCTCGGGCAGGCCGAGTTGCCGCGCCAGGGTGAGCAGGGTCTCGCCGGGGGCGGCGAGCAGGTCTTCGTAGCGGACCCGGGTCACGCGGGCGCCGCGGCCGGGCAGCAGCTCCAGGGCGGTGTTCTGAGCCGACCAATGCAGGGCGGTGCGGGCGGGGCCCCACCGGGTCATCGGCCGGCCGTCCTCGGGCCTGTGCACCGTCCGGCCCCAGGAGTGGGCGACCGCGCGCGGGTCTCTGACGACGTGCACGACGCGGACGTCCACGCCGCCCGCCAGCAGGCAGCAGGCCAGCGACGCGTGCTTGCTGGAGTCGATGACGACGGGCGCGCCCGCCGCGTCGTACAGCAGCCGGTAGGCCCGCGCGTACTCGGCCAGGTCGGGGTGGGCGATCCGCGCGATCCTGCGGGTGCGGTCGATCCTGCCGCGCAGCAGGACGATCCGTTCGGCCAGTTCGCGACGCCAGCCGCCGAACGCCCGCTCCCCCACCTGCCGCCAGAACGGGCAGTCGGGGAAGGGGGAACCACACCCGCAGAGCTCCTCCGCCAGAACCCCCCGGTCCCACAGATGCACCACCTCGCCCAGCGGCACCACACCCGGAAGCTCGCCGAGGAGCCTCTCGAGCAGCGTGGTGCCGCTTCGGCCAAGGCCGCCCAGGTAGATCACCCGGGCGGACGCGCTATCAGTCAACGGAGGAGAGCCTTCGCGTCGCAGCAACGGAACGCGACGACTCTACTGCGGAGAGTAAAGAGCAAGTAATCCGAACGCGAAAAGATCTACCTTGCGTCGATGACCATGCCGGCGCCGACGGTGGCGTTCGTGGACTCGTCCACGAGGATGAAGCCGCCGGTGGAGCGGTTGCGCGCGTAGTCGTCGACGAACAGGGGCTGCGTGACGCGCAGCGACACCCGGCCGATCTCGTTGAGGCCGAGCGAGGTGGCCTCCTCGTCGCGGTGCAGGGTGTTGACGTCGAGCCGGTAGTGCAGGTCGCGGACGAGCGCGCGGGCCGTACGGGTGGTGTGCTTGATCGTCAGCTTGGACCGCGGCCCCAGCTTGACGCCGTCGGCCATCCAGCAGACCATCGCCTCCAGCTCCTGCGCGACCTGGGGCTGGTTGTTGGGCCTGGCGATCATGTCGCCGCGCGAGACGTCGATGTCGTCCTCGAAGCGCAGCGTCACCGACATGGGCGGGAACGCCTCCTCGATCGGCCCGTCGAAGGTGTCGATGGAGGCGATGCGCGTGGTCAGCCCGGACGGCAGGTGCACCACCTCGTCACCGGGCTTGAGCACGCCGCCCGCCACCTGTCCGGCGTAGCCGCGGTAGTCGTGGAAGGCCGGGTCGGTGGCCCGCTGCGGGCGGATGACGTACTGCACGGGGAAGCGCACGTCGGTGAGGTTGCGGTCGGAGGCGATGTGCACGTTCTCCAGGTGGTGCAGGAGGGACGTGCCGAGGTACCACGGCATGTTCTCGCTGCGCGAGACCACGTTGTCGCCGTTGAGCGCGGAGATGGGGATGAAGGTGAGGTCGCCGATGTTCAGCTTGGACGCGAACGCCGTGAACTCGTCCTTGATCTCCTCGAAGCGTTCCTGGGAGTAGTCGACGAGGTCCATCTTGTTGACGGCGAGCACCAGGTGCGGGACACGCAGCAGCGAGGTCAGGAACGCGTGCCGCCGCGACTGCTCCAGCACGCCCTTGCGGGCGTCGATGAGCACGATGGCCAGGTCGGCCGTGGAGGCGCCGGTGACCATGTTCCTGGTGTACTGGATGTGCCCGGGGGTGTCGGCGATGATGAACTTGCGGCGCGGGGTGGCGAAGTAGCGGTAGGCCACGTCGATCGTGATGCCCTGCTCCCGCTCGGCGCGCAGGCCGTCGGTCAGCAGCGACAGGTCGGTGTACTCGGTGCCGCGGTCGCGCGAGGTGCGCTCGACGGCTTCGAGCTGGTCCTCGAAGATCGCCTTGGAGTCGAAGAGCAACCGTCCGATGAGGGTGGACTTGCCGTCGTCGACGCTTCCCGCCGTGGCAAAGCGCAGAATGTCCATCGTTAGAAGTAGCCCTCTCGCTTGCGATCTTCCATCGCGGCCTCGGACGAGCGGTCGTCGGCCCTGGTGGCCCCGCGCTCGGTGATCCGGGTGGCGGCGATCTCCTCGATGATCTCCTCGACCGTCGCGGCCGTGGACTGCACGGCGCCGGTGCAGGTCATGTCGCCCACGGTGCGGTAGCGCACCACGGCCTCGAACAGCGGCTCGTCGTCGCCGCGCTGGACGACGTCGCCGTCGGGCAGCAGCATGCCGTCGCGCTCGAAGACCTTGCGGGTGTGGGCGAAGTAGATGGAGGGGATCTCGATGCCCTCGCGCCTGATGTAGTCCCAGACGTCGAGCTCGGTCCAGTTGGACAGCGGGAAGACGCGGATGTGCTCACCCTTGCGGATGCGCGAGTTGTACAGGCTCCACAGCTCGGGGCGCTGGTTCTTCGGGTCCCACTGGCCGAAGTCGTCGCGGAAGGAGAACACCCGCTCCTTGGCGCGGGCCTTCTCCTCGTCGCGCCTGGCGCCGCCGAAGACGGCGTCGAACTCGTGCTCCTCGATCGCGTCGAGCAGCGTGGTGGTCTGCAGGCGGTTGCGCGAGGCGCGCCGCCCGGTCTCCTCCACGACGCGGCCCTGGTCGATGGAGTCCTGCACGCTGGCGACGATCAGCCGCGCGCCCAGCTCGGCGGAGCGGCGGTCGCGGAACTCGATGACCTCGTCGAAGTTGTGGCCCGTGTCGACGTGCATGAGCGGGAACGGGATCGCGGCGGGCCAGAACGCCTTCTCCGCGATGCGGAGCATGACGATCGAGTCCTTGCCTCCGGAGAAGAGCAGACAGGGACGTTCGAACTCGGCCGCCACCTCGCGCATGATGTGAATGGCCTCTGCTTCGAGCACGTCGAGCTGCGACGTCGTGTAGTCGCGCTGCAGCATGGAGCTTCCTCCGGCGGGTTCAGCGGTGCAGGTCCCGGATACCGGCGAGCAGGGATGTCGCCAGCTCCGGTAGGGAAACCAGGATATCGGGTAGTGACGGGTCGGCTTGGTTGTAGGTCAGCTCGGAGCCGTCGATGCGGCTCGCGTGGACCCCCGCGGCCAGCGCGACGGCGACCGGCGCGGCGGAGTCCCACTCGTACTGGCCGCCGGCGTGGACGTACGCCTCCACCTCGCCGGTGAGCACCGCGGAGATCTTCGCCCCGGCCGAGCCGATCGGCACGAGGTCGGCGCCGACGAGGTAGGCCAGCTTCTGCACGAACTCGGGCGGCCGCGTGCGGCTCACCGCGATGCGGAACCGGCCCTTCTCGTACGAGGGCGGCTTCGGCGGCTCGGCGGTCGTCAGCGTGCGCCCCTGGGCGGGCAGTGCCACGGCCCCGGCGCTCAGCTCCCCGCGCTCCCACAACGCCACGTGCACGGCCCAGTCGGCCCTGCCCTCCTCGGCGAACTCCCTGGTGCCGTCGAGCGGATCGACGATCCACACCCGCTCGGCCTTCAACCGTTTGGGGTCGAGGCGCTCCTCACGGGTGGCCTCCTCCGACAGCACGCTGTCGCTGGGCCGCAACCGGGCCAGCGACTCCATGAGGTAGAGGTGGGAGGACCTGTCGCCCTCGGCGCGCAGCGCGGCCGAGTCGGCGAACCCGGTGCGCTCCCGGGTGCGCAGCAGTCTCTCACCTGCCTCGGTCGCCAGGTCGGCGGCGAGAGCGTGGTCGTCGCGAATCGTCATCAATATGCTCCTTGCCCGCGGGCGACGGCCGACCAAGTCTTCCACAGGATCTGGAGGTCCAGAGTGAGGGACCAGTTCTCCACGTAACGCAGGTCGAGGCGCACGGATTCCTCCCAAGATAGGTCAGATCTACCACTGACCTGCCACAGCCCGGTCAGCCCAGGGCGTACGAGGAGTCGTCTGCGCACGTCGTCACCGTAGCGTGCCACCTCTTCCGGCAGCGGCGGCCGGGGGCCGACAAGCGACATGTGGCCGCGTACGACGTTGATGAGCTGGGGCAGCTCGTCCAGCGAGTGGCGGCGCATGAGGGTGCCGAGCGGCGTGACCCGCGGATCGTTGCGGATCTTGAACAGCACCCCCTCCCTGTCGCTGACCAGCGTGATCTTCTGCTCCTCGGAGCCGCGCCGCATCGTGCGGAACTTCACCATGGTGAACAGCCGCCCGTCTCTGCCCACCCTGGTCTGGCGGAAGAGCGCGGGCCCAGGGCTGGTCGCGCGGACGGCCATCGCCAGCCCCGCCAGCAGCGGGGACAGCAGCACCAGCAGGGCGGCGGCCACCAGCCGGTCGAAGACGTTCTTGATGAGCTGCCTGGCCCCGGCCAGCTCGGGATGCTCGACGTGCAGCAGCGGCATCCCGGCGACGGGCCTGATCGTGGTGCGCGGGCCGGCCACGTCCATCAGCGCGGGGGCCACGACCAGCTCGGTCTGGGTGCGCTCCAGCCGCCAGGCCAGCCGCCGCAGCGCCTGCCCGTCCATCTCGGGGCAGGCCAGCACGGCCACCGTGTCGGCCTCGTAGTGCTCCACGACGAGCGGCACGTCGCTCAGATCGCCCGCGACGGGCACCGCCTCCAGCCGCTCGCCGGCGTGCCCGCCGGGCAGGCAGGCGGCCACGACGTCCATGCCGTGGTGGCGCTCCTCGCGGAACAGGCGCACCAGCTCGGCGATCGAGGTCGCGTGGCCGACGGCGACGACCTTGCGCATGCACGCGCCCGCCGCTCTGCGGCGGTACAGGGAACAGCGCAGGGCGTGCCTGAAGATCAGCGTCAGCAGCGTGACGAGCGGCAGGGCCAGCACCACGTAGCCGCGCGCGACGTCGGTCTTGGTGACGTAGGAGCCGATGGCCGTGCCCGCGGTCAGCGCCACGCCGGCCTGGACGATGCGGCGGAACTCCTCGGAGCCGACGCCGAGCATGCGCGGCTCGTACGCCCTGCTGAGCGCCACCGCGCAACACCACACCAGCGGCAGCGCCAGGCTGACCAGCAGGTACGGCAGCACGTACGCCGTGAGGCCGCCGAACCTGACCGTGAACGCCGCCCCGGCCCCGAGCCAGGCCCCGCACAGGTCGCCCAGCACGGCCCTGAGCCGGTACGAGCGGACCCAGGAGGGCGTGCGCGGCCCGTTTCCCCAGGTGACCCCTTGACCCGACCAGACAACGGTCAAGAGCTCGTTACCGCGCACGCGACTGCCTCCAGGTATGACCAGCTCCTGAACGGACAGTCACAGATCGTAGCCGCGCGCACGCCGGTCAACCGGCGAACGGCCCTATGCGGTGATCAGCGAGGAGGGCCGGAAATGTGCAGATCAGCCCGGTGGAACTCGTTCTGCGTGACTTCCAGGCCGCGGCTCATCAGCGACTCCACCACGTCGGCCGCCCGGTCCACCAGGAAGGGCAGGTCCTTGCGCTCCATGGTGGCGAAGTCGCGCAGCACGAAGGAGGCCGGATCCATGCGGCCGGGCGGGCGCCCGATGCCGAACCGGACCCGCAAGTAGTCGCGGGTGCCGAGGACCTTGGTGATCGACTTGAGGCCGTTGTGGCCGTTGTCGCCGCCTCCCAGCTTGGCGCGCAGCGCGCCGTAGGGCACGTCCAGCTCGTCGTGCACGACGATCAGCCGCTCCGGGCCGATCTTGTAGAAGTCGGCGAGCGCCTTGACGGGCCCGCCGGACAGGTTCATGTACGTCAGCGGCTTGGCCAGGATGGCGGCGCTCGTCTCGCACACCTCGGCCCTGCTCTTGTGCGCCTTGAACCGCCCGCTCGCCCTGGCGGCCAGCTCGTCGAGCACCATGAAGCCCGCGTTGTGCCGGTTGCCCGCGTATTCGGCGCCCGGGTTGCCCAGTCCGGCGATCAGCCAGCGATCCATGCTCACAGCCTTCCACAGCCTCATGCGGAGACTCCGCGGAGCGGCCCCGCACAGCGGAACGGGACGGCTCGAGTCCGGCCGCCCCGTTCACGAATGAACCCGTCGCGCTTACTCGGCGGCGGGAGCCTCGGCGGTCTCGCCCTCGGGAGCCTCGGCGGTCTCGCCCTCGGCGGCCTCCCCGGCCTCCTCCTCGACAGCCTCGGTCGGCTTGTTGATGACCTGGAGGATGACGGTCTCGGCGTCGGCGACCAGCGTGGCGCCCTGCGGGAGCTTGAGGTCGGCCGCGGTGATCACGGTGCCGATCTCCAGACCCTCGACGTCGACCTCGACGCCCGTCGGGATGTGGGTGGCCTCGGCCTCCACGGCGACGGAGACGAGCTGCTGGTCGAGCAGGCCCTCGGAGTTGACGTCGCCGACCGTGGTGACCGGGATCTCGACCGTGACCTTCTCGCCGCGCTTGACCAGGAGCAGGTCGACGTGCTCGACGAAGCCCTTGATCGGGTCGCGCTGCACGCCCTTGGGCAGGGCGAGCTCGTCGACGCCCTCACCCTTGAGGTGGATCAGCACGTTGGGGGTGCGCAGCGCGAGCAGCACCTCGTGGCCCGGCAGGGTCAGGTGCTTGGGGTCGATGCCGTGGCCGTAGAGGACGGCGGGCACCTTGTCGGAGCGGCGGATCTTGCGAGCGGCGCCCTTGCCGAACGTGGTGCGGGGCTCGGCTGCGATACGTACTTCGGACACGACATCTCCTAGGGATGCGGTAGACGGAGGTTCGCGCGCTCACCCTCACCCGCCCTAGCGGAAGGCGTTACGAGCGCAACCCTCACAGTGTAATAGGTCAGGTGTCGCCCTCGAACAAACTCGTGACCGAGCCGTCCTGGAAGACCTCCGTGATGGCGCGGGCGATGAGCGGCGCGATCGACAGCACGGTGAGCTTGTCGAAGCGGGCGCCCTCCGGCAGCGGCAGCGTGTTGGTGACGATCACCTCGGAGATCCGGGAGTTCTTGAGGCGATCGACGGCGGGGTCGGAGAAGACCGCGTGGGTGGCGGCCACGATGACGTTGGTGGCGCCCTGCTCGTAGAGGGCGTCGGAGGCCTTGCAGATCGTGCCCGCGGTGTCGATCATGTCGTCGATCAGCACGCAGGTGCGGCCCCGCACCTTGCCGACGACCTCGCTGACCTTCACCGAGTTGGCCACGTCGAGGTCGCGGCGCTTGTGGATGAACGCCAGCGGCGTGCCGAGCGTGTCGGCCCAGCGCTCCGACAGCCGCACGCGGCCGGTGTCGGGCGAGACGACGGTGGTGTTCTCCAGGTCGAGCTTGTTCTTGAGGTAGCTCTCCAGGACGGGCATGGCGAACAGGTGGTCGACCGGGCCGTCGAAGAAGCCCTGGATCTGCGAGGTGTGCAGGTCGATCGACATCAGCCGGTCGGCGCCCGCGGTCTTGAACATGTCGGCGATGAGCCTGGCGGTGATGGGCTCGCGGCCGCGGCCCTTCTTGTCCTGGCGGGCGTAGCCGTAGAACGGCATGACCACGGTGATGCGCTTGGCGGAGGCCCGCTTCAGCGCGTCGACCATGATGAGCTGTTCCATGATCCACTTGTTGATGGGCCCGGTGTGGCTCTGGATGACGAAGGCGTCGCAGCCGCGTACGGACTCCAGGTAGCGGGCGTAGATCTCGCCGTTGGCGAAATCGATGAGTTTGGTGGGGGTGAGGGAGACGCCGACGTGCTCGGCGACCTCCGCGGCCAGCTCCGGGTGGGCTCGCCCGGAGAAGAGCATGAGGTTCTTCTCTCCGGGCTGCTTGATGCTGGTCACTGCTTCTTCTCCTGCTCTTGCGCGGCCAGCGCCCGCTCGGCGTGCGCGGCCGACTTCGTGCCCGCGCGCCTGCGCAGAACCCATTTCTCGATGTTGCGCTGTCGCGCCCGTGCCACACCCATCGCGCCCGGAGGCACCTCGTCGGTGATGGTCGAGCCCGCCGCCGTGTAGGCGCCTTCGCCGACCGTCAGAGGGGCGACGAGCATGGTGTCGCAGCCCACGAAGGCGCCGTCGCGCACGGTGGTGTGGTGCTTGTTGACCCCGTCGTAGTTGACGAAGACGGTGGATGCGCCGATGTTGACGTCCTCGCCGAGCGTGGCGTCGCCGGCGTAGGTCAGGTGCGGCACCTTGGAGCGGTCGCCGACCTTGGCGTTCTTCATCTCGACGAACGTGCCGGCCTTGGACTTGCGGCCGAGCACGGTGCCGGGCCGCAGGTAGGCGTAGGGGCCGACGCTGGCCTCCGGGCCGATCTCGGCGTGGTCGGCGACGGCGTTGCGGACCACCGCGCCCTCGCCGACGAGGGTGTCGGTCAGCGTGGTGGCGGGGCCGACCTCGGCGCCCTGCTCGATGACGGTGGCGCCGTGGAGCTGGGTGCCGGGGTGGATGACGGCGTCGGCGCCGATGCGCACGCCGACGTCGATCCAGGTGCTGGCCGGGTCGATGATCGTGACGCCGGCGCGCATGTGCCGCTCCAGCAGGCGCAGGTTGAGCACCTTGCGGGCGGCGGCGAGCTGGACGCGGTCGTTGACGCCCTCGACCTCGACGAAGTCGCCCGCGACGCAGGCGCCGACGCGGTGGCCGTCGCGGCGCAGGATGGCCAGGACGTCGGTGAGGTACTCCTCGCCCTGGGCGTTGTCGGTGGACACGCGCTTGACGGCGTCGGCGAGGAGCAGGCCGTCGAAGGCGTAGATGCCGGAGTTCATCTCCTTGATGGCGCGCTGCCCGGGGCTGGCGTCCTTCTCCTCGACGATCTCCAGCACGGCGCCGGCCTCGTCGCGGATGATCCGCCCGTAACCGGTCGGGTCGGGCACCTCGGCCGTCAGCACGGTGACCGCGTTGCCCTCGGTGGCGTGCCGTTCGAGCAGGTCGGTCAGGGTCTGGGTGCGCAGGAGCGGCACGTCGCCGTAGGTGACGAGGACGGTGCCGGAGATCGTGCCGACCTCTTCGAGCACGGTGCGCACGGCGTGGCCGGTGCCGCGCTGCTCGCGCTGCACGACGGCGCGCGCGTCGGGGCTGGTGGCGGCCAGATGCCCGCCGACCCGCTCCAGGGCGTGGCCGATGACGACGATGAGCTGCTCGGGATCGAGATCGCGGGCGGCGGCGAGCATGTGGTCGACCAGCGCGCGGCCGCACACCTCATGCAGGACTTTCGGGGTCTGGCTCTTCATCCGGGTGCCCTCGCCGGCGGCGAGGACGATCACGGCTGCCGGGCGCGGCACACTCACGGGCTGAGGCTCCCTGTGACTGGACGGATCGGGCTTCGGTTCGTCAACTACTCAGGGTCTTCGGTACGTCAACCGCACCGCTACCCTCCCGACACCGTGAGGATACCTGGCCTCCCCCGGAACATTCTCTGGGGGCGGTGCTTCATGGCTCCCGGAAGAGGACTCGAACCCCTACAAAGTGGACCAAAACCACTTGTCCTGCCGATTAGACGATCCGGGACAGATCGGACAGGTGATGTCCGACACCTCTCCTACGATACCGACCCCGCACAGGCACGCGCGCCCGTATTACCCCTCCCGCACGCACCGCGCGTCGCACGCGTAACAGACCACCCGAAAAGTCGCAAGACACGAAACCCACTCACCTTGGCCCGCCTCGCGTCACCTTCTCCACATTCCACCCTTAGGTCTTCCTTACTTACGCTGGCGTAGGTTACGGTTGCGTAGCCCGGACATTCAATCGCATACCTGTCGTTGGAGGTCGCCCATGACCGTTCTCACCGAGCGCTCCACCCCTGCCCCTAAGCCCGACTTCGAAGCCGAACCGAAAGCGAAATCCGAACTCATCACCTTCGGCCTGGTCGTCGGGCTGCCGCTGGTCGCGATCGCGGCCGCGGTGCCGTTCGCGTGGGGTTGGGGGCTCGGCTGGACGGACATCGCCATCGCCTTCGTCTTCTACGTGGTCTCCGGCCTGGGCGTCACCGTCGGCCTGCACCGCTACTTCACGCACGGCTCGTTCAAGGCCAAGCGTCCGCTGAAGATCGCGATGGGCATCGCGGGCAGCCTCTCCCTGGAGATGTCCGTGCTCGACTGGGTGGCCACCCACCGCAAGCACCACAAGTTCTCCGACAAGGAGGGCGACCCGCACTCGCCGTGGCGCTTCGGCCCTGGCTTCAAGAACATGGCCAAGGGCCTGCTCTACGCGCACATGGGCTGGCTGTTCGAGAGCGAGCGCACCAACAGGGAGAAGTACGCCCCTGACCTGTGCAAGGACCAGGACGTGCTCAAGCTGCACAAGTGGTTCGGCGCGATCGCGCTCACCTCGATCCTGCTGCCCGGCGTGCTGGGCCTGCTGTTCACCTGGTCCTGGCAGGGCGGCCTGACCGCGCTGTTCTGGGGCTCGCTGGTGCGCATCGGCCTGCTGCACCACGTGACCTGGTCGATCAACTCGATCTGCCACGTGTTCGGCGAGGAGGACTTCCAGGTCCGCGACAAGTCCCGCAACGTGTGGTGGCTGGCCATCCCGTCCTTCGGCGAGTCGTGGCACAACCTGCACCACTCCGACCCCACCTGCGCCAGGCACGGCGCGCTCAAGGGCCAGATCGACCTGAGCGCCGGCCTGATCAGGATCTTCGAGAAGCTGGGCTGGGTGTACGACGTGCGCTGGCCGACGCCGGAGCGGCTGGCGGCCAAGCGCATTGCCTAGCGCATCACCCAGCGCGGCGCCCGGCGCCTTTCAGCCGGTGAGCGGTCGTGGAAGCATGGCGGTCATTATGGAAACCGTGACCGAACCCCGATCTCGCAGGCGCATGTCCGGTAGCGAGCGAAGAGAGCAGCTGATCCAGATCAGCCGCACCCTCTTCGCGGAGAAGGGGTTCGACGGGACCTCTATCGAGGAGATCGCAGCTACCGCGCAGGTGTCGAAGCCCGTGGTGTACGAGCACTTCGGCGGCAAGGAGGGCGTCTACGCGGTCGTCGTGGACCGCGAGATGCAGAAGCTGCTCGGCATGATCACCGAGGCCCTCGCCGCCTCCCATTCCCTGGTCAAGCTGGAGCGGGCCGCGCTGGCCCTGCTCCGCTACATCGAGGAGAGCAGCGAGGGCTTCCGCATCCTGGTGCGCGACTCCCACGCCGCGTCCGGCACCGGCACGTTCGCCAGCCTGATCAGCGAGATCGCGAGTCAGGTGGAGGACGTGCTGGCCGACGAGTTCGCGGCCCGCGGCTACGACCCCAAGCTGGCCCCGATGTACGCCCAGATGCTGGTCGGCATGGTCGCCCTGACCGGCCAGTGGTGGCTGGACGTGCGCAAGCCGGGCCGCGAGGAGGTCGCCGCCCACCTGGTCAACCTGGCCTGGAACGGCCTGACCGGGCTCAACCCGAACCCGAGGATCACGGCCACCAGCCGGGCCCAGACGGCCGCGGCCAAGCCGCCGCAGCCGCGCGGCACCAGCGAGAAGGAGCTGCGCGAGCTGGAGAAGGCCCGCGACAAGGAGCTCAAGGAGGCGGAGAAGGTCCGCCAGCGGGAGCTCAAGGAGGCCGAGAAGGCGCGCGTACGGGAGCTGAAGGAGCGCGAGCGGCTGCTGAAGGAGGCGGAGAAGGCCCGCGAGCGCGAGGAGAAGATCCGCCAGCGGGAGGCGAGGCTGGCCGAGCGGGCCGCCCGTCTCGAACAGGTAGATCATCCGGAGTGACCCTTGTCCGGAACGGGCACTTGGAGTGACGATTAGGTTGAGCTGGGCTGACCATTACGGGTGAGCCGTTGCGGCAACGTTAACGTTCTGTTCAACCAAACGGGGCAATATACGCCATATGTCCGCGGAACCGTTCGAGCCAGCCAATGACCTGCCCCTGCCACAGGAGCGCTTTCTCAACCGCGAGGAGAGCTGGCTCCAGTTCAACCTACGCGTGCTCGAACTGGCCGAGGATCCCTCGCTGCCGCTCCTCGAACGGGTGCGCTTCCTGGCCATCTTCGCCAGCAACCTCGACGAGTTCTTCCGCGTCAGGGTCGCCGGGCTCAAGCGCCGGATGGCCACCGGCCTGCTCCTGCGCACCAAGAGCGGGCTCAAGCCGCGCGAGGAGCTGATCCGGATCGCCGGGATCGCCGACGAGCTGGCCCGGCGGCACGCCGCGGTCTTCCACCGGCAGATCTGCCCGCAGCTCGCCACCAACGGCATCGAGATCGTCCGCTGGGACGACCTGGGCCGCGAGGAGCGCACGGAGCTGCGCAAGCTGTTCAGGGAGCGGATAAGGCCCGTCCTGACGCCGCTGGCGGTGGACCCCGCCCACCCGTTCCCGTACATCTCGGGGCTCAGCCTCAACCTGGCGGTGCTGGTGCGCAACCCGGCGACCGACCACACGGTGTTCGCCAGGGTCAAGGTGCCCTCGCAGCTCCCCAGGTTCGTGCAGGCGTCCAAGGACCGCTTCGTCCCCCTTGAGGATGTCATCGCCGCCCACCTGGGGCAGCTCTTCAAGGGCATGGAGATCCTCCAGCACCACGTCTTCCGCGTCACCAGGAACGAGGATCTCGACGTCGACGAGGACGTCACGGAGAACCTCATGCAAGCACTGGAGAAGGAGCTGCTCAAGCGGCGATTCGGGCCGCCCGTGCGGCTGGAGGTCGAGGAGACGATCACGCCCGAGGTGCTGGCGCCGCTGGTGGAGGAGCTGGAGCTGGCGCCGCACGAGATCTACCGGCTGCCCGGGCCGCTCGACCTGACGGGCCTGCACGCCATCGCCGACCTCGACAGGGGCGAGCTGAGCTACCGGCCGTTCGTGCCCGCCGAGGTGATCAACGCCGAGGACGACGTCTTCTCCACGCTGCGCGAGCGCGACATCCTCCTGCACCACCCGTACGACTCGTTCGCCACCAGCGTGCAGCGCTTCATCGAGGTCGCCGCGAACGACCCCCGCGTGCTGGCGATCAAGCAGACCCTCTACCGCACCAGCGGCGACTCCCCCATCGTGGACGCGCTCATCGACGCGGCCGAGGCGGGCAAGCAGGTCGTGGTGGTCGTGGAGATCAAGGCCCGCTTCGACGAGCACGCCAACATCTCCTGGGCCCGCAAGCTGGAGCGGGCCGGCTGCCACGTCGTCTACGGCGTGGTCGGGCTGAAGACCCACTGCAAGCTCGCCCTCGTCGTACGCCAGGAGCCCTCCGGCGAGCTGCGCCGCTACTGCCACATCGGCACCGGCAACTACAACCCCAAGACCGCCCGCCAGTACGAGGACTTCGGCCTGCTCACGGCCGACCCGCTGGTCGGCGAGGACGTGACGGACCTGTTCATCCACCTGACCGGCTACTCCCACCACTCGGCCTACCGGCGGCTGCTGGTCGCCCCGCACTCGATGCGCAGCGGCCTGGTGGCCAGGATCGAGCGGGAGATCGCCCACCAGCAGGCCGGGCGGCCCGCGCGGATCAGGATCAAGACCAACTCCCTGGTGGACGAGCCGATCATCGACGCGCTCTATCGGGCGTCCAGGGCGGGCGTCCCCGTCGACCTGTGGGTGCGCGGGATCTGCATCCTGCGCCCCGGCATTCCCGACCTGTCGGAGAACATCCGGGTGCGTTCGGTTCTCGGGCGGTTCCTGGAGCACTCCAGGGTGTACGAGTTCGGCCTCGGCCGGCGGCCCGAGGTGTGGATCGGCAGCGCCGACCTGATGCGCAGGAACCTGGACCGTCGCGTCGAAGCCCTGGTCAAGGTGACGTCCCAGCAGCACAAGGCCTACCTGATCGAGCTGATGGACCAGGCCATGGCCGACACCACGACCACGTGGTGGCTCAACTCCGACGGCACGTGGGTGCGTCACCAGGGTGAAGATATGCAGAGCCGTCTCATCGGTACGCGTCGATGGAGGACCGTTGATGACTGACCTGCTCCGCGCCGCCGGAGCCGTGGTCTGGAGGGGCGAGGAGAGCAGCCCGGAGGTGGCCGTCATCCACCGCCCGCACTACGACGACTGGACCTTCCCCAAGGGCAAGCTGAAGTCCGGCGAACACGTGATCGCCGCCGGGCTGCGCGAGGTGCGCGAGGAGACCGGCCTGACCGTGCTGCTCGGCCGCGCGCTGCCGCCCGTGCACTACCTCAGCGCCGGCCAGCTCAAGCGGGTCGACTACTGGGTGGCTCGGGCCGCCGGGGACGACGGCTTCGAGCCCGGCGAGGAGGTGGACGAGCTGCGCTGGCTGCCCGTGGCGCAGGCCAGGCGGCTGCTGACGTACGAGTGGGACGCCGGGCTGCTGCGGGCGCTCGGCGCGGCGCCGCTCGACACGGTGCCGCTGGTGCTGGTCCGGCACGGCTCGGCCGGCTCCAGGAGCGAGTGGGAGGGCGACGACGCCGCGCGCCCCCTCGACACCGACGGGGTGTCGCAGGCGCAGACGCTGGCCACCGCGTTGCCCGCCTACCGGCCCGAGTCGCTGATCAGCTCGCCCAGCGCCCGCTGCGTGCAGACGCTGGAGCCGTACGCGGCGCTGACGGGGGCGGAGATCAAGACCGAGCCGCTGCTCAGCGAGGAGAGCCAGGACCCGCAGAAGACCCCCGCCCTGGTCGGGAAGTTGCCGGGGCCCGCCGCCGTGTGCAGCCACGGCAAGGTGCTGCCCGGCCTGATCGAGGCCCTCAGCGGCAAGGACGTGCACCTGCGCAAGGGCTCGTTCGGGGTGCTGCACCAGGCCGGCGGGCAGGTCGTCAGCGTGGAGCGCTATCCGACCTGAGCATGCTCACCAGGTGACGGGCAGCTTCGCGAACCCGTCGGCGATCCTCCCCTCGGTTCTCGGCAGCTCGGCCTCGGGGACGGCCAGCCGCAGCGTGGGGAAGCGCTGGAACAGCCGGCTGAACACCGCCTCCAGCTCGACCCTGGCCAGGCTGGCGCCGACGCAGAAGCGCGGGCCGTACCCGAAGCTGAGGTGCGGGTCGGTGAGCGGGCGGCGCAGGTCGAACGCGTCCGGCTCCGGGTAGACGCGCTCGTCCCTGTTGGCCGCCCCCGGGGTGATCACCACGGCCTCTCCCCTGCGGATCGTCAGGCCGCCGATCTCGATGTCGTCGTGCGCGTACCTGACCAGGCCGTGCAGGCTGGGCGAGGCCAGGCGCAGGATCTCCTCGACCGCCGCCGGCGCCAGCCCGGGATCGGCCTTGAGCTGGTCGAGCTGGCCCGGGTTGGCCAGCAGGAGCAGCACGCCGAAGTCGATGCGGTTGACGGTGGTCTCGTGCCCGGCGAACAGCAGCGAGCCGGCCAGCTCGGCGATCATGCCGTCGTCGTCGAGCTCCTTGGCCAGGTCCGACAGGACGTCCTCGGCGGGTTCGTGCCGTTTGGCGTCGATCAGGCCCGCCGTGTAGGCGGTCATCTCGTCCATGGCGGCCTGCGCCCGGTCGCGGTCGCGCATGTCGCCCATGCGGGACGACAGGCCGCTGAAGTACTCCCTGTCCTCGTACGGGACGCCCAGGAGCTGGCAGATGACCAGCACGGGGAGCGGGAAGGACAGCTCGGCGTGCAGGTCCGCGGGCGGCGTGAGCTTGGCGAGATGCTCCAGCCGCTCCTCCACCAGCGAGCCGACGTGCCCGCTGAGCCGCTTCATGCGCCGTGCGGAGAAGGCCGGCGTGAACAACCGGCGCATGCGGTCGTGCTCGGCCTTCTCCGTCTCGATCTCGCCGCGGGGGCCGCCGAGCAGCGGCGATCCCGACAGGCGTGGCGCGTTGTCCGGGTCGGGGTGAGAGCGTCCGAGCCGGCCGTCGTTGAACAGCGTGCGGGCGTCCTCGTACCCGCTGACCAGCCAGACCTCGTCGCCCGCCGGAGTGCGTACCTTCGCGATGCCCTTCTCCGCCCGCAGTTCCCGGTACGCCTCGGGCACCTCGAGCAGACTGCTGCGTTCGAAGGGGATGGTAGGAAGGCTCCTCATAGAACCTTACTAACCGCTTTGACGGTCTCCTTCCAGACTCGGGGGAATTCGGCGTGGGCCCGCTCGGCGGTGTTGCGCTCGATCCCGATCAGCAGCCCGTAGGTGAAGGTGTCCTCGCCCGCCTGGCGGGCGCTCTCGGCCTCCTTGGCGAGCGTCTCCTGCGCGACCACGCCGTCCTGGTGTGCTCCCAGCACCTCCTGGACGTTCTCGGCCAGCTTGGCGAGCTTGCCCATGTCGGAGCCCAGGCTCGGCTCCAGCGCCTCGGCCGTGTAGCGGGCGCGCTTGGCCGCCTTGCGCACGTCGTGCATGGCGATCTCGCGGCGCTCCAGGTCCTCGATCGCCTGGGCGCGGTCGTAGGCCTTGGTCACCCGGCCCCAGTTCGAGGCGGCGACGGTGTGCAACTGCTCCTGCGCGGGCTTGGCCGCCGCCTTGCCCAGCGACGGGCCGGCGACGAGCCGGTCGAGGGCGTCGAGCAGCAGGTAGTAGCGGTCGCCGCTGAGCGCCTCCTTGATCCGCCCGTACGCCTCCTCCTCGCGCTTGTGCAGGTCGGAGCCGAGGCGCGCCTGGATAGGGCCCGTGACCAGCTCAGGCGCCAGCCCCGCCAGCGTCTTGGCGAACCTGGCCCTGATCACCTCCAGGTCGCGGGCCTCGCCGAGCACGTTGCCGAGCCAGCGCAGCTCCTCCTGCACCTCGCCGGTGTCCGTCACGACGGTCTTGAACGCCTTGAGCGCGCTGCGCAGCCGCCTGGCCGCCACGCGCATCTGGTGGACGGCGTCCTCCTCGGCCCTGCGTACCCGTGGATCCTGCGAGAGCAGGGCCTTGACCTGGCCGGACAGGTAGCCGACGACGATCTCACCGGCGCTGCCCTGCTGCGTGTCGGCCGTGGGGAGGGGGGCGGGTTCGAGGAGCCTGGCGAGCTTGCTGCTGGACTCGGAGGGGGTCGCGCCGGCCTTCCTGAGCCGTTTGCCCACCTTGGCGAGGAAACGTTCGGTGCCGCCGTCGAGCAGCTCGGCCTCGACCTCGCGCCAGCGGATGATCGTCGGCACGTCGCCGTACACGGTGCCCTTGACCCGGTCGTCGGCGATCTCGACCAGCCCGGTCTCGCCGTCCTTCAGCAACGTGACGTTCCTGCGGGTCTCCAGCTCCGCGACGACCTTCAGCTCGGCGCCGCGGGTGTAGGCGCGCACGAGCTCGGCGAGTTCGAGGGGGACGACCTTGGTGCTTCGGGTGAGCGGATGCGTGATCTCCTGGCGCACGCCCTTGGCCTTGGGCAGTTTCAGGTGCCAGCCGGGATCGGAGCCGCCCCGTCTTCGCCTGAGCGTGACGCCGCGCGCGGCCAGCCGCAGGTCAGGCGTGTCGAAGTAGAGAGCCACGAGCTGGTGGCTCTTCGGGCCGACGACGTCCGCCAGACCGGAGAGGTCCGGAATCTCGTACTCGGGGGGGACGTCGAACTTGTCCTCGATCTCGATGCCCACTACACCTCACAAGTGTCCGATTTCGGACCATGATGCCACCGCAAGGTGAACATCACACGGCTTGCAGGAGTTCGATTCTGTTGCCTACTGGGTCGGAGACGTAAATGCGTCGATACCCGGGAAACAGATGATCAGGCCGCGCGCCGGGAAACCGGTCCGCGTACGCGTCCAGATCGTCCACCAGGAAGGCGGGATGGGCCTTGCGCGCGGGCCGGAAGCCCTCCTCGACGCCGAGGTGGATCTCCACCCCCTCACCCCTGAACCAGACGCCGCCGCGCCTGGCCAGCTCGGGCGGCTTGGGCACCTCGCGCAGGCCGAGCACCCCGGCGTAGAACTCCCGTAAGGACGCCTCGCTGCCCGCGGGCGCGGCGAGCTGCACGTGGTGCAGGGCCTTGATCGTCACTTCTGCACCACCACGAAGACCCTCCTGAACGGGAAGGGCGTGCCGTAGCTCCTGGCCGGGTACGCCTCGGCGAGCGGCTTGGCCAGGTCCTGCTTGAAGCGCCGCTGCTCGTCGGGGTCGAGGCGGTCGAGTATGGGCCGCAGGGCGGTGCCGGAGACCCAGTCGAGCACCGGGTTCTCGCCGTGCAGGACATGCACGTACGTGGTCTCCCACGCGTCCGCCTGCGAGCCGCCGTCGTTGAGCAGGTCGAGGTACTCCAGCGGCTCCGCGACCGGGTTGCCCCTGGTGAAGTCGCCGAGCCGGTCCGACCAGGCGCGCGAGGAGCACAGCTCGCGGATCGCGACGTGGCTCGGCGCGTCGAAGTTGCCCGGCACCTGGAAGGCCAGCCAGCCGCCCGGGGCCAGGTCCTCCACCCAGTGCTCCAGCACGGCGCGGTGCTCGGGCACCCACTGCAGGACCGCGTTGGAGACGATCACGTCCACGGGCCGGTCGGGCCGCCACATGGCGACGTCGGCCACCGCGAACCTGACCCGCGTCTCCAGCTTGCGGGCCTTGGTGATCATCGCCGGGGAGGAGTCGAAGCCCTCGATGGTGGCGTTCGGCCAGCGGGCGGCCAGGTCCACCGTCAGCTCGCCGCTGCCGCAGCCGGCGTCCACGACGTAGTCGGGCTCGACGGCGCCCACCCGGGAGATCAGCTCGATGAACGGCCGCGACCGCTCGTCGGCGTAGACCGCGTACGTGACAGGGTCCCAAATATCTCTTGACATAGAGATAATTGATATCGAGAGAGATATCTCGATGTCAAGACAGTACACTCTTGTGTCATGACGGAGGATGCTAGGGACGAGGTCGATCGCCTCGTCGCGGCTTGGCGAGCGGAGCGCCCCGACCTTGACGTCGAGCCGCTCCAGGTGCTCTCTAGAGTGTCACGACTCGCCAAGCATCTCGACCGTGCGCGGCGGGCGGCGTTCGCCGAACACGATCTGGAGCCGTGGGAGTTCGACGTGCTCACCGCCCTGCGGCGAGCCGGCAAGCCCTACGAGCTCAGCCCCGGAGCCCTGCTGCGGGCCACTTTGGTGACTTCCGGCACGATGACCAACCGCATCGACCGGCTCGCCCAGGCCGGGCTGGTGCGGCGGCGTCCCGACCCGGAGGACCGGCGTGGCGTGCTGGTCTCGCTCACCGACCCGGGGCTGGCCCGGGTGGACGCCGCCTTCGACGACCTGCTGCGGCGGGAGCGGGAGCTGCTGTCGGGGCTGGAGACGGCGGATCAGCGCGCCCTGGCGTCGCTGCTCCGCACGCTCCTCACACCCTTCGACTCCCCGCTCTGACCCGCCTCCAGTTCTTCGGTCTTTCCTCAGTCGCCCAGGCGGTCGGCGACCTCCAGCCACTCGGCCTCGATCGTGTCCTTCTGGGCGGTGATCTCGCGGAGCTGCGCGTCCAGCGAGCCGAGCTTGCCGTAGTCGCTGGCCGCGTCGGCCATGGCGGCGTGCAGCTTGGACTCCTGGTCGCTCAGCTTGTCGAGCTGGCGCTCCAGGCGGTTGAGCTCCTTGCGCAGCTCGCGCTCCTCCTTGGCGGACAGTCCCGCCTGCTCCGGACTTGGCGAGTCGACCGGCACGCCCGCCTCCGCGGGCGCAGCAGCGCCCAAGCGGGCGGTCACCGCGGTGCCTGCCGCGCGCCGTTCGAGGTACTCGTCCACCCCGCCAGGCAGCATCGACAGCCTGCCGTCGCCCAGCAGCGCCACGCACTTGTCGGTGACCCGCTCCAGGAAGTAGCGGTCGTGGCTGACCAGGATCAGCGTGCCCGGCCAGCCGTCGAGCAGGTCTTCCAGCTCGTTCAGCGTCTCGATGTCGAGGTCGTTGGTCGGCTCGTCGAGCAGCAGGACGTTGGGGTCGTCCATGAGCAGCCGCAGCAACTGCAGCCGCCGCCGCTCGCCGCCCGACAGGTCGCCGATCACCTTCCACTGCGCGTCGCCGCGGAAGCCCAGACGTTCGAGGAGCTGCGAGGCCGTCCACTCGCGCTTGCCGAGCTGGAGGTACTTGCGCACCTCCTCCACCGACTCCAGCACGCGCCTGGACGGGTCGAGCTCGCCGAGCTCCTGCGACAGATGCGCCAGGCGCACCGTGCGGCCCCTGACCACCCGGCCGGAGTCCGGCTTGATCGTGTCGGCGAGCAGCCGCAGCACCGACGACTTGCCCGACCCGTTCACGCCGATCAGGCCGATCCGGTCGCCGGGCCCGAACTGCCACGTCAGGCGGTCGAGCACCAGCGGGCCCGTGCCGGGGCCGCCCGCGTGCAGCGTGACGTCCTCAAGGTCGTAGACGGTCTTACCGAGCCGCGCGGCGGCGAACCGCATCAGCTCGACGGTCTCGCGCGCCGGCGGCTCGTTCGCGATCAACGCCTGCGCGGCCTCGATCCGGAACTTCGGCTTGGACGTGCGCGCGGGCGGGCCACGCCGCAGCCACGCGATCTCCTTGCGCATCAGGTTCTGCCTGCGCTCCTCGGCGGCCTGCGCGATGCGCGCCCGCTCCGCCTTGGCCAGCACGTACGCAGCGTAGCCGCCCTCGTAGCGCTCGACCCGGCCGTCCACGACCTCCCAGGTGCGGGTGGAGACGGCGTCGAGGAACCACCGGTCGTGGGTCACCACCACGACCGCGCTCTTCCTGCCCGCCAGGTGCCCCGCCAGCCACGCGATGGCCTCGATGTCGAGGTGGTTCGTGGGCTCGTCGAGCATGATCAGGTCGTGGTCGTCGATCAGCAGCTTCGCCAGCGCCGTACGCCTGCGCTCGCCGCCCGACAGGTCGCCCGCCCTGGAGCCGAGGTCGAGGTCGCCGATCAGGTTCGCGAGGATCTCGCGTACGCGCTGGTCACCCGCCCACTCGTGCTCGGCCAGTCCGCCGAGGACGATCTCGCTGATGGTGGCGGCGGGGTCGAGGTCGTCCTGCTGCGACAGGATGCCGACGCGCAGGCCGCGGTTGTGCGTGACGCGACCGCTGTCGGGGCTCACCGTGCCCGCCAGCACGGACAGCAACGTCGTCTTGCCGCCCCCGTTGCGGCCGACGACACCGATGCGCTCGCCCGCCTCGACCCCTAGGGAGACGTCGCTGAGCAGCGGTTTGGGGCCGTAAGCGTGGGAAACGGACTCAAGATTGACCAGATTCATGGCCTACCCAGGGTATCGGCTCCCCACCGGCCTCCCGGCCGTCCGATCAGACGCGCCCGATCGGGGCGGCCGATCGGGCGCATGGGTACGCCTGACCGAGCACGCCAGCCTCAACGCACCTGGCCGAGCACGCCTCCCTCAGCGCACTTCGCTGAGCACGCGAGCCTCGACGCGTGCCGCTGAGCACGCCTGCCTCAGCGCCTCGCCGAGCACGTCTACTGAGCGCCTCGCTGAACGCGCCTGCCTCAGCGCCTTGCTGAGCGCCTCGCTGAACGCGCCTGCCTCAGCGCCTTGCTGAGCGCCTCACTGAACGCGCCTTGCTGAGCGCGGTCAAGTCAGCGCGCGCCTAGATGAGCACGGCGCCCTGTACGGGGCCGTGCGCCGCCACCGCGGTGTGGGCGGCGCCCGTCGCGGTCAGGCTCTGCGCCAGGTCGCGGGCGTGGGTGGCGTCGATCGCGAGGAACGCGCAGGTGGGGCCGGAGCCCGAGACGATCGCGCCGAGCGCTCCGTGCTGACGGCCCGCGTCGAGCGTCGGCGCCAGCTCCGGGCGCAGGTTGAGGGCGGCGGCCTGGAGGTCGTTGCTGAGGTTCGAGCCGAGGGCGTACGCGTCGCCGGTGCCGAGTGCCTCCATCAGCGAGTCGTTGAGCTGGGGCCAGGGCACGTCGGCCGCCGCGGCCTGCCTGAGACGGTCGCACTCGGCGTACACGCTGGCTGTGGAGAGCCCGCCGTTCGCCAGCGCGAACACCCAGTGGAACGTGCCCCCCGTGGGCAGCTCGCTGAGCTGCTCGCCACGGCCGGTGCCGACCGCCGTGCCGCCGAGCAGCGAGAACGGGACGTCGCTGCCCAGGTCTCCGGCGATCTCCATCAGGTCCTCGAACGGCAGCCCGAGACCCCACAGCTCGTTGCAGGCCACCAGCGCGCCGGCCGCGTCGGCGCTGCCTCCCGCCATGCCGCCGGCGACGGGGATGTCCTTCTGGATGACGAGGTCGGCGCCGTAGCTGCGGCCCGCGTGCTTGGCCAGGGCGCGGGCGGCCCGGATGGCGAGGTTGCTGTCGTCGACGGGCACCTGGTCGGACCACTTGCCGTCGATCTGGACGGTGATGGACTCGGACTCCTTCGCCACCACCTCATCGAAGATCGATACCGCGTGGAAGACGTTGACCAGGTCGTGGTAGCCATCTTCCCTGAGCGGGCCGACAGAAAGCTGCACGTTGACCTTCGCGGGCACACGTACGGTCACCGAACTCATCGATCTTCTGCCACTCTCATCGCTTGCCGGGGTCAAGGACACTCGATGTTATCCGGGCTCGCTGGCCTGACATGCAGTTCTGGAAATATGAACCGCTGTGCCTGACAGCCGTCCGACACAGAGAGTCAAGTTGGTGGGCATTTGCCGGGCGGCGATCACGCGGGGGGCTGGGCGGGCAGGAGCTGGGCCGCGTCGGCGGACAGCGGCCGGGCCTCCTCGCCAGGCACGGGCGGGGCCGCCTCGCCAGGCACGGGCGGGGCCGCCTCGCCAGGCACGGGCGGGGCGGCCTCGGCGGGCAAGGGGTGGGCCGCCTCGGCGCGCAGGCCGTCCAGGAAGAACGCCAGGCAGCGGCGCCAGGCGTCCGGTGCGGTGCCCATGGACTCGCGGATGACCTGCGACATCGCCCAGATCAGCGTCACCAGGTCCTGGGAGCAGAAGTCGGCGCGCAACCGGCCGCCCGCCTTGGCCCGCTCGATGATCCGTTCGGCGTCCAGAAAGCCCTGGTGACATGCCTGGCTCACGTCGGTCGCCAGCGTGAAGCCCTGTGTCAGCGCGTCGTTGAGCCCGTGATCCTCGGCCTGCAGCGCGAACAGCCCGTCGAGGAACCCGGCGAACCCGTCCCACGGGTCAGGGTCGGCCAGCGCCTCCGCGGTGATCCGCTCCAGGGCCGCCAGCCGCTGCGGCATGACCGCCCCCAGGAGCGCCTCGCGGGTGGGGAAGTGGTTGTAGAGGGTGCCGATGCTGACTCCGGCACGGCGGGCGACGTGCTCCAGGGGCACGTCCAGGCCGCGTTCGGCGAAGAGCTGGGTGGCCGCGACCAGCAGTTTGTCGCGGTTGCGCGCGGCATCCGACCGCAGCGGCTTGGTTCCGGCTGCCATCTCTCCATCATATGAAATTGAGGATGCCCTCAAGTTGTGTGCTAACTTGAGGGCTCCCTCGATTTACTGCAGGAAGGAAGGCACCGTCATGTCCGCAGCAGCACGCAGGACCGCCGTCGTCATCGGGGCAGGGCCGGGGCTCGGGATGTCCGTCGCGCACCGGTTCGGGCGCGAGGGGTACGCCGTGGCGCTCGTCTCCCGCAGCGCCGGCCGCCACGCCGGTTATGTCGCGTCCCTGGCGGGGGCGGGGGTGGAGGCGGCGGCGTTCACCGCCGACGTGCACGACCGCGACCGGACCGTGGCCGCCCTGGACGCGATCCGCGAGCGGTTCGGCACGATCGACGTGCTCTACTACGGCCCGGGGGCCGCCGATCTGGACGTCGCGCCCGCGTCCATCACCGGCATCGGCGCGGCGGACGCCCGGGAGGCGATGGAGATCGTGTATCCGGCGGTGGACCTGGTCGGGCAGGTGCTGCCCGGCATGATCGAGCGGGGCGAGGGCGGGCTGCTGTTCGCCGGCGGGCTCAGCGCCGTCATGCCGATGCCCGCCCTGGGCGGGCTGGCGATCGCCTCGGCCGCGCTGCGCAACTACGGGCTGACGCTGCACTCGGCGCTGGCGGGGCAGGGGGTCTACGCCGGGAATCTGATCATCGGGGGGCTGATCGAACGGGGTGACATCCACGCGCACGTCGTCTCGCAGCCGGAGCGGTTCGGTGACGTGGGCGGCAGCACCCTCGACCCGGACGCGATCGCCGATGGCGCCTGGGAGCTGTACACCAAGCGGGACCGGCCGGAGGCGACGTTCAGCGCCTTCGAACTCCCCGTCTGATCACCTGGGCTCCGGCCTTCGAACACCCCCCGCTGATCGCCCCGCTGACGCCCTCCGGTGGTCAGGGCCTGAGCTCGGCGATGCGCGCGAAGGCCGTCACGTCGAGCTGCTCGCCTCGCGCCGACGGGTCCACCCCGGCCGCGCGCAGCGTGCGCTCGGCGTCGGCGGCCGTCCCCGCCCAGGACGCGAGCGCCGCCCGCAACGTCTTGCGGCGTTGCGCGAAGGCCGCGTCCACCACCTCGAACACCTCCTCGCGGGACGCCGACGTGACCGGCGGGTCGCGGCGGACCAGCGAGACGAGACCGGAGTCCACGTTGGGGGCGGGCCAGAAGACGGTACGGCCCACGGGCCCCGCCCTGCGCACGTCGGCGTACCAGGCGGCCTTGACCGACGGCACCCCGTACACCTTCGAGCCGGGACCCGCCGCCAGCCGGTCGGCCACCTCCGACTGCACCATGACCAGGCCCTTGCGCAGCGACGGCAGGGCCTCCAGGACGTGCAGCACCACCGGGACGGCCACGTTGTACGGCAGGTTCGCCACCAGCGCCGTGGGGATGTGACCGGACAGATCGTCGAGAGTGATCTTCATGGCGTCGGCGTTGACGACCGTGAGCTTGTCGGCCGCCTCGCGCTCGGCCACCGTGATCGGAAGCTGCCCGGCCAGCACCGGGTCGATCTCGACGGCCACCACGTGCGCGGCCGGCTCCAGCAGCGCGAGCGTCAGCGAGCCGAGGCCGGGGCCCACCTCGATGACCACGTCATCGGGCGAGAGGTCGGCCACGCGGACGATGCGACGGACGGTCCCCGCGTCGATCACGAAGTTCTGGCCCAATTTTTTTGTCGGACGCAAATTTAGCTTGTCCGCCAAAATACGTATTTCCGCAGGGCCCAACAGCCTCATCATCCAACCAGTCTCCCGCATCGAAGAACGTGCGATGGCGGATGGGGAGACCAGAGGAGAGGATGGCGTGGAACAGGAAGGGACGTCGCTCATGGAACCAACGGGCGCCGCGCCGCTCCGGCCGACCGACCTGCGCGCGATCGGGCCGTACCGGCTGCTGGGCCGATTGGGCGAGGGCGGCATGGGGACCGTGTTCCTCGCGCGGGCGCCGACGGGACGGTTCGTCGCGCTCAAGGTGGTCAAGGCGGAGTTCGCCAATCAGGACGGGTTCGCCCAGCGCTTCCACGTGGAGGTCGACAACGCCCGCCGCGTGGCGTCGTTCTGCACGGCCCAGGTGCTGGACAACGGCAACACCGGCGACGGCCGGCCCTACATGGTGACCGAGTACATCGCCGGCACTCCCCTGTCGGACCAGATCTCGAAGTACGGCGCGCTGGAACCGGGGCCGCTGCACGGCGTCGCGCTCGGCGTCGCGGCGGCACTGGCCGCCATCCACGTCGCGGAGCTGGTGCACCGCGACCTCAAGCCGGCGAACGTGATCCTCTCGTTGTCCGGGCCCCGCGTGATCGACTTCGGCATCGCCAGGGCGCTCGACCGCGAGACCGGCTTCACGCTCTCCGGCGAACTGCTGGGCAGCCCCGGCTGGTGGGCGCCCGAGCAGGTGCGGGGCGAGCTGATCAGTCCGGCGGTCGACATCTTCGCCTGGGGCTGCCTGGTGGCCTACGCGGGGAACGGGCGGCATCCGTTCGGGCGCGGCGACCCCATCACGATGGCCTCCCGCGTCCTCAACACACCGCCTGACCTTGGGGCACTGCCCGCGCCGCTGAACGAGCTGGTGCGGCGGGCCACGTCCATGGACCCGGCGCTGCGGCCCACCGCGCAGGACCTGCTGATCGCGCTGGTCGGGGGGAGCGCGCCGATGCCGGCGACGGCCGATCCGCCCACGCTCGTGGCGACCGAGATGCTCAGTGATTGGCAGCCGCCGCAGAACGTGGTGGACGAGCCGGACATCACGGCCACCTTCACGACTCCGCCGCCCAGTGACGCCACCGGGCGGAGGGGTGTCGTCCCCGCATCGCCCTCCGGCGCTTCGAACCCTGGCGCTCCCACTGGCGCGCCGGGTGCTTCCGGGGTGACCGGCTCCGCGACCGCGCCCGGAACTGCGGCGGGGGCCGCGGGCATGTCCGGGCCTGCGAGCGCGCCCGGCTTCACCGGGGCTGCGAGCGCGCCGGGCTTCACCGGAGCGGCCGGGCCCGCGAGCGCACCTGGCTCTGCCGGAGCGGCCGGCGGGGCGCCGTCCCTGGAGGAGCGGGCTCGCTGGGAGGAGGAGGCCGCCAAGGAGGAGCTGGCCCGCTGGCAGGTGCCTGGGCAGGTGGAGGCGCCGAAGCGGCGGCTCGGGCTGTTCGGGGGCAAGGCCTCGAAGCAGGCGTCTGGGCCCTCGCAGACGGAGAGCGCGCAGTCACGGCAGGACACCGGGCCGGGTGCCGGCTCGGGGCAGGTGGCGCAAGAGAGCAGCTCGGGGCCCGCGACCAGAGGAGGCGGCCCAGGTGCTCCAGGCGGCGGCTCGGGACCTCTGACCAGCGGCTCGGGACCTTTGACCAGCGGCTCGGGACCTCTGACCAGCGGCTCAGGACCTCTGACCAGCGGCTCAGGACCTCTGACCAGCGGCTCGGGGGCGGTGCCGCAGCGGGGCGGCTTAGGCGCCGACACGCATCCGGGCACGATCGGCTCCCCCGCCGAACGCGACGCCGACTCCGACACCATCGGCGGCACCCGCACAACCGGCACCCGATGGCTCATCGCCGCCGGTGCCGCCGTGCTGGCCATCGTGGTGACCGTGGCGGTGCTGATCGCCACCTCGGCCCGCGACACGACCACCATCGCCACCCAGAACACCCCGACCCAGGCCACGGGCCGCCCCAGCCCGAACGACGTGGGCCGCCGCTTCGCCCTCGGCGCGAACTTCGACGACCCCGTCGCCATCGTGACGGGAACGCCGGAGTGCGGGCTGAAGGAGTACGAGGGCATCACGTCCGCCAAGGGCCAGCTCTGCGTGATCCGCTGGACGATGCTCAACCCGGGCGGCGAGCGCAGAGTGCTGGTCCAGCCGGTGGTGACCATGGTGGATGACCGGGGCGGCGAGCACGACCCGTCGCCCATCACGCTGCCGCCGGCGATCCTGCCCGGCGGGCGGGTGGACAGCGCCTTCGTGTTCGACCTGGCCATGTACCGCAAACCCATGAAGATGACGGCGACCCTGCTGGAGAACGGCAAGCTGATCGAGGTGGCGCTGTGATGATCAGAGCTACCCTCGCCCTCGTGGCGGGAACGATCACAGCCACCGTGGCCTCCGCCGCGATCCCAGCCACCGCCGCGGCCTCTGCGGTCGTTGCGGCTTCCGGCACCGCCGCTGCTTCCGGCACCGCCGCGGCCTCCGCGATCACTGCGGCTTCCGCCATCACCGCAGCTTCCGGCACCGCCGCAGCTTCTGGCACCGCCGTGGCCTGCGGCGGGGCCGCTGACTTCGACGGTGACGGGGTGGACGACGTCGCGGTGGGCGACCCGTTCGCGGACGACCAGAAGGGCGCCGTGCATGTGTTGTCCGGCGGCAAGGTGGTGCCGGTCAGCGTTCCCGGGCCGGCCAGGGGCGATGGTCTCGGCTGGTCCGTCCGGCTCGCGAAGGTGAACGGCGACGCCTGCGCCGACCTGGTGATCGGCGCCCCGTACACGGACGTGGACGGCACCGAGGACGCCGGCGCCGCGTACGTGGTCTACGGCGGCAACGCGGCGCCCCCGCAGCAGCTGACCGCGCCGCAGCCCCAGCGGTTCGCGCACTTCGGCTGGTCGATCGCCGCGCGCGGTGACCTGGTGGCGATCGGCGCGCCGTACGAGGACGAGGCCCGGCTGCTCGACGTGGGCGCCGTCTACGTGCGCCAGGGCGCGGGCGAGCTGCGCAGGATCAGCCAGGAGACCGTGGACGTGCGCGGCAACAGCGAGGTGGGCGACCAGTTCGGCTGGTCGATGGCGTTCGGGCCGAAGAACGGGCTGGTCGTCGGCGTCCCGTACGAGAACGACGACGGGGCGGGCCGTCAGGTGGAGGCGGGCAAGATCGACTCCGGCTCGGTCGTGTTCATCGACGACGTGCTGGCGCCGCGGATCACCTCGTTCAAGCTGGACTCGCCGACGAACGCCTCCGGTGACCGGTTCGGGTACGCGGTCGCGTACGCCGAGGGGTCCGGTTACGCCGTCGGCTCGCCGGGGCCTGGTTACGTGCAGCTTCTCGATCCCGCGCGCAAACCCATGAGGAGGGTGACGCAGGGAGGTAAGCAGGCGTTCGGCTTCTCGATGGCCGTTTCGACGGACGGGCGGCTGGCGATCGGGGCTCCCTATGGGGGTGGTGTCCGGATCGTCTCGTGGAAGAGCGCTGACGAGGAGCGGAAGCTGGCCACCGCCGATGGGCTGTTCGGGTGGTCGCTGACCTTCAGCGGGAACAAGCTGTACGTGGGGCAGCCGGATGCGGCGCCGTCCGGGAAGGTCGCGGTGAGCGCCCGCAACGACGAGACGGCACAGCAGCCGCTGCAGCCGCCGAAGGGAGCCGACTTCGGGGTCTCCCTGGCCGGCTGAGGCTGACCACACCGCCGACGGGCAGAGGCCTGTGGGTGCGGCGTGCGAGGCAGGCGCGACGGGCCGCCGGCGCGGAAGGCAGGCGGCCCGGCAGGCAGGCGGCGGCGGGGGGTGGCAGGCAACGCGGCGGGTGGCGCGACAAACAACGGGAGACGCGGCGGGAGTGGGGTTAGCGGGCGTTCATGGTGAACAGGCGGTCGCCGCAGTGCGGCCACTGTCCCTGCCATCGCCCGCCCACCTGCTGGTAGAGGAGCTGCGCCCGATAGGTCTGCTCCTCCTCCGGCCAGGACGTCGGCGTGTCCATCCCCCCCACCGCCTGCCACATCGGCAAACTGAACTGGTACAGCCCGTAGTAGGGCCCATCCGCGTTGAAAGCCTCGGGGTTGCCCCGCGACTCGCACTCCGCCAAGGCCTCCCAGTCGAGCTGCAGGATCTCCGGCTGGATCTGGACGGTCCGGGGCGGGGTGACGGTGATGACGGTGCCGTCCTTGGGGAAGCTGCCGAGCGGCGGGTTGACCAGGTAGCCGCGCCGCAGGGCGATGCGCTTCTGTTTGAGCACCTCGCGCACGGTCCGGGCCGTCGTGCGGGAGGTCACCCGCGTGGTGCCGGCCACCACGTACACCTTGCGCCTCGTGTAGACGGTCAGTTCCATGCCCTCCAGCGGGACTCTGTGGCCGGGCGGGGCGGAGAGCTTGCCGGCGGTGGGGGCGATGTCCAGCTCGGTGAGGGCGTCGTGGACGTTCGTGGCGGTGACGAGGTGGGTGCTGGTGTGGCCGTCGAGCGTCAGGGTGAGGGGGCGGGCGCGCCGCACCTCGATGGTGGCGCCGTCCTCGACCACGTTCTGCGTGGACGGGCGGACGACGTCGCCGTACCCCACGGAGACCTCCGCGTCGGCGAGCACCTCCTGGACCGTTCCACCGAACGCGCGGACGTGCGTGCGCTCGCCGTCGACCACCACGATGACCTCTTTGACGAGGAACGAGACCACCACGAGCGCGCCGACGGCCACCGCCCCGGCCACGCACACCACCGGCGTCCACGGGGAACGCCAGGGTATGGGCGGGCGGGGCGCACGCCTCTTTCCTCGCACGGGCCACCTCCGGTGTGGGGCAGGACGGCCCGAACGTTACGCTGGTTCTGTTCCCGTATCCACAGGTTCACCAAAAGTTGGTCACCACTCGCCGAAAACTGTGACTCCGTTGGCGCTGATCGCCTCGCACAACTGATCCGGGTGGACGTTCTTGACCTCGGCCAGGCAACGAAGAGTGAGAGGGATGAGGTACGGGGCGTTCGGCTTGCCGCGGTGCGGGACGGGCGGGAGGTAGGGGGCGTCGGTCTCGACCAGCATGAGCTCGGCGGGAGCGACTTCGGCCGCCTCGCGCAGGTAGCCGGCGTTCTTGTACGTCACCGGCCCGGAGAATGACATGAAATATCCGGCGTCGGTGCACTTCTTGGCCATCTCGGCGTCGCCGGAGAAGCTGTGGAAGACCACCTTGCCGGGGGCGCCCTCGGCGGCCAGCACCTTCAGCACGTCGTCGTGCGCCTCGCGATCGTGGATGACCAGCGCCTTGCCGGTGCGCTTGGCGATCTCGATGTGCGCGCGGAAGCTGGCGTGCTGGTCGTCCCTGCTCGCCCAGTCGCGGTAGTAGTCGAGGCCCGTCTCCCCCACCGCCCGCACCTCCGGACGGCCGGCCAGCGCCTCGATCTCGGCCAGGACCTCCGGGGTGGCCTCGTGCGCCTCGTTCGGGTGGATGGCCACGCCGGCGTACACGCCCTCCTGCTGGGCCGCCATGTCGGCGTTCCAGCGGGAGGACGTCAGGTCGTAGCCGATGGTGACGAGCCTGGTCACGTTGACGGCCCGGGCGTCGTCGAGGATGCCGCGTACGGTCGCCGAGGCCGCCTGCGCGGCCTGCGCCACCGGGTCACCCGACGACGCCTGCCTGTTGCCGACCATGATGTCGAGGTGGCAGTGGCTGTCGAACACGGGCGCGGCGAGCGCCTCAGGCGCGGCGGGAAGCTTGGTGGTCACGCCATCAAAGCCTAGCCGCCGCCGAAAGCCGGCCCACCGTACGGGAGCCGACCCGCAGTGCCGGGGCCGCCGCGGTCACTCGCCCAGCCGGGCCAGCTCCTCGTCGATGACCTTGGGGTCGAGCTTCTTGAACAGCGGCACGGGCGGCGCCAGCGGCGTGCCCGGCCGGATCGGCCGGTGCTCCCACCGGGCGGCCCCCTCGGCGTAGTCGCCGGTGATCACCGGGTACGGAGTGCCGCCGTCCTCGTCGACCTCGCGGATCTCCGGCATGCCCGACCACACCCCCTCCCCGCCCAGCATGGCGAAGACCTTGTTGGAGGAGCTGGGCAGGAACGGCGTGAGCATCGTCTTGGCGTCGTCGACGACCTGAAGCGCGACGTGCAGGATGGACTTCTGCCGCTCGGGGTCGTCCTTGAGCTTCCACGGCTCCTGGTCGGCGAGGTACTTGTTGGCCTCGCGGACCACGTCGAACGCCTCCGTGATGGCGTTCTTGAAGCGCGAGCGCCCCAGCTCCGCCCCCACGGGCGCGAAGGCGTCGCGCGAGCGCTGCAGCAGGGCCCTGTCGGCGTCGGTGAGGTCGCCCGGCTCGGGCACGGCGCCGAAGTTCTTGGCCGCCATCGAGATGGACCGGTTGACCAGGTTGCCCCAGGCGGCCACCAGCTCGCCGTTGTTGCGGTTGACGAACTCCTGCCAGGTGAAGTCGGTGTCCTGGTTCTCCGGGCCGGCCACGGCGATGTAGTAGCGCAGCGCGTCGGCGTCGTAGCGGGCCAGGAAGTCGCGTACGTAGATGACGACCTGCCGCGAGGAGGAGAACTTCTTGCCCTCCATCGTCAGGAACTCGCTGGAGACCACCTCGGACGGCACGTCGAGGGCGCCCAGCGCGCCGGGGGAGCCGCCGCGCGCGCCGATGCCGCTGTAGCCGAACAGCATGGCGGGCCAGATCTCGGCGTGGAAGACGATGTTGTCCTTGCCCATGAAGTAGTAGCCGCGGGCGTCGGGGTTCTGCCACCACTGGCGCCACGCGTCGGGGTCGCCGGAGCGCCTGGCCCATTCGATGGAGGCCGACAGGTAGCCGATGACGGCGTCGAACCACACGTACAGCCGCTTGTTGGGCTGGTCGCGCCAGCCGTCGAGCGGGATGGGCACGCCCCAGTCGAGGTCGCGGCTGATCGCGCGCGGCTGCAGGTCGCCGAGCAGGTTGAGGGCGAACTTGAGCACGTTGGGCCGCCACTCGCCCTGCTTGGACTGCAGGTAGGTGCCGAGCACCTCGGCGAAGGCGGGCAGGTCGAGCATGAAGTGCTCGGTCTCGACGAAGACCGGCGTCTCGCCGTTGATGCGGCTCTTGGGGTTGACGAGCTGGATCGGGTCGAGCTGGTTGCCGCAGTTGTCGCACTGGTCGCCGCGCGCGCCGTCGTAGCCGCAGATGGGGCAGGTGCCCTCGATGTAGCGGTCGGGCAGGGTGCGGCCGGTGGAGGGCGAGATGGCGCCCATCGTGGTCTTGGGGAAGATATAGCCGTTGTCGTAGAGGCCCTTGAAGATCTGCTGCGTGACGGCGTAGTGGTTCTTGGTGGTGGTCCTGGTGAACAGGTCGTAGGACAGGCCGAGGCCGGTGAGGTCTTCGGCGATGACGCGGTTGTAGCGGTCGGCCAGCTCTCTGGCGCTCACGCCCTCCTTGTCGGCCTGCACCTGGATAGGGGTGCCGTGCTCGTCGGTGCCGGAGACCATCAGCACATTGTTGCCCGCCATGCGCTGGTAACGACTGAAGACGTCGGACGGCACGCCGAACCCCGAGACGTGCCCGATATGACGAGGCCCGTTCGCATACGGCCACGCCACGGCGGTGAGAATGTGCTGGGTCATGCGTCCCAGCCTACGGGTTGCTGAGATTCATCTGTTACGCGCCACCGCCGCTCCCGCGGGCGATGCGGGGCGGCGGCGACGCGTACGGGATGTCAGTGCTTGGAGTCTTCGAGGGTGATGGCGGCGGCGGCTTCCTCGGCCGCGGCGGCGGCGTTGTCTATCGGCGTCTCGCGGGTGCGGCGGATGCCGAGGATGCTGATGAACAGCGCCGCGAAGATCGTCTGGAAGCTCATGATGAGCGCGGTCGCGGACGGCACCACGATGCGCAGCGACTCGCGCGGGTCCAGCTCGCCGAAGTCGCGCACCTGCCAGTGCACCAGCGACATGACCAGGCCGACGAGGCCGGCCAGGGCCAGCAGCCCGCCGACGACGAGCCCCTTCTCCAGGCTCACGATGTCGATCAGCCGCCGGATGCGCGGCGACTCGGGCAGGAAGCCCTCCTCGGCCGCGTACACCTTGGTGAAGACGGCGAACAGCGCCGCCTGGAAGCCGATCACCACCAGGGCCGCGGAGCCGACCAGGGTGTCGACGTCGAAGGCCAGCTCGCCGATCTCGACGGGGCCGAACACCAGCGCGGTGCCCGCGACGAGCCCGATGATCATCATCAGCACGCCGGGGTAGAAGAACAGCCACTTCGGGCTGTAGAGGAGCAGGAAGCGCAGGTGGCGCCAGCCGTCGCGCCAGGAGCGCAGGTGCGGCGGGCGGGAGCGGCCGTCGGGCGACAGCGTGGTCGGCACCTCGCGCACGTCGAGGCCGGCCAGGGTGGAGCGGACCACCATCTCGGAGGCGAACTCCATGCCGCCCGTCTGGAGCTGCAGGCGCAGGATCGAGTCGCGCCGGAAGCCACGCAGGCCGCAGTGGAAGTCCTTGATCGCGGAGGGGAAGAACAGCCGCCCGATGAACGACAGCACCGGGTTGCCCAGGTAGCGGTGGAGCGGCGGCATGGCGCCCGGCGAGATGCCGCCCCTGAAGCGGTTGCCCATCACCAGGTCGGCGCCTTCACGGAGCTGCTCGACGAACGGCAGCAGCGCGGTGAAGTCGTAGGAGTCGTCGGCGTCGCCCATGATGACGTACTTGCCGCGCGCCGCCCTGATGCCGCCCATGAGGGCGTTTCCGTATCCCTTCTCGTCCACGTGGACCACGCGGGCCCCGGCATCTCGGGCGAGCTGTTGCGAGCCGTCCGTGCTGCCGTTGTCGGCGATCAGCACTTCGCCCTCGATGCCGTGCTCCTCCATGCACGCCAAAGCCTTGCGTACACAGACTTCCACGGTCTCCGCCTCGTTGAGGCAGGGCATGACCACCGTCAGTTCCACGTGTCTACCCTTCAGTTAAGGCTCTTCCAGTGAACCATCATGCCCTGAACGCGCCCGTGCTCGGGCACAGACCTGAAAACGACTGGCATTCTTTACAGCATGGTGAGCGTCGCGGAGATTACCCCTGTGGACCCCTCCGCCCCTGGCAGGACGGCCCGTTTGCTGGCCATGGTGCGCAGGCATCGGGTGTTCGCCGCAGCCTTCGGCGCAGGCGCCGTGCTGCGGCTCATCGCCATGCTCGGCTACGGCCCGGCCATGTGGTTCAACGACTCCTACGAGTACGTCTCGGTGGCGCTGCACCCGCGGCCGCACCCGATCAGGCCCGACGGCTACAGCTTCTGGCTGATGCTGCTCCAGCCGTTCCACAGCTTCACCCTGGTGACCTTCACGCAGCACCTGATGGGCCTGGCCACGGCCTGCCTGATCTACGCGTTGCTACGGATCAAGTTCCGGCTGCCGAAGTGGGGGGCCACGCTGGCCGCGGCGCCGGTGCTGTTCGACGCGTACCAGATCCAGCTTGAGCAGATGGTGATGTCCGACACCCTGTTCCTGCTGCTCGTGGTGGGCGTGATCACGCTGGTGCTGTGGAAGCGGCGGCTGACCTGGAAGGCGGGCGCGGTCATCGGCCTGCTGCTGGCGCTGACCTGGCTGACCCGCTCGATCGGGCTGCCGATCCTGGCGCTGGTGGTGCTCTACCTGCTGGTCAAGCGCACCGGCTGGCGGCCGATCGCAGCCGTGATCACGGCCTGCGCGATCCCGGTGATGGCGTACATGGGGTGGTTCGCCTCGGCGTACGGGAAGTTCGCGATGACCAACAGCGACGGGCTCATCCTCTACATGCGCACCGCCATCTTCGCCGACTGCAACAAGATGGACATCGACAAGTACAAAGAGGTCCAGCTCCTGCTGCTGTGCATCAACGACCCGGTGAGCCAGCGCAAGGACTACGCGCAGTGGTACCTGTGGGGCCAGGGCAACGGCGACGGCACCGGCACCGGCGAGGTGCTGCACCGGTGGGGCATCAACAAGAAGTGGAGCGAGATCACCAACGACGCGGCCAGCAAGTTCGCCACCCGGGCGATCCTGTCGCAGCCGGGTGACTACCTGGAGGTCGTGGCGCGCGATTTCTTCCGCTCCTTCCACTGGGCACGTCCACGCTTCCCCGACGAGTCGACCTACAACATGTACCAGTTCAAGCCGTACGTGGAACTGGACGACACCGGCCAGCCCAAGCGGCTGCCGAAGTGGTCGTCGTACGCGGGAGGCCGCACCGACACCGACGCCTTCAGCTACGAGCAGGGCCCGCCGGAGACCCGGATCGTGCAGCCGTGGGCGACCATCATGAGCAACTACCAGAAGATCTTCTACCTGCGCGGCATCATGCTCGGCGGCATCCTGCTGATCGGCCTGTACGGCGTGGTCGTGCGCTGGCGCAAGTTCGGCGGCCCGGTGGTGCTGCCGTGGCTGGGCGCTGTCGGGCTGCTGCTGGCCCCGGCGGCCACGGCCGAGTTCGACTACCGGTACGTGCTGCCCGCCGTCCCGCTGGCCTGCGTCGCGGCGGCGATCACGCTGCGCCGCGGTGTCACTTGGGCGCGGCGGTCACCCAGGAGCTCATCAGCATCCGAGCCCACCACTGTGCGTGCGTGATCGTCTCGGCGGTCAGCACCGGCTGGAGCCACCAGAAGTTGATCAGCACGACGAGCGTGAACGCGCCCACGACCGCGGCCCCCGTCGCCCTGCGGCCGGCGGGGGCGTCCTGCCTGCCGAGGACGAGCCCGGCCATGAGCACGAGCGCCAGCACCATGAACGGCACCACGGGGATCATGTAGAACAGGTACATCGTGCGGTTGTCGGCGATGGCGTAGTAGAACCACGGCAGCCAGCCCACCGCGAAGCCGAGCAGCGTCGCCCCGGCCCGCCAGTCGCGGGCGGAGACGTACCAGGCGACGAGGCCGAGCAGCGCGAGCGCGGCGGCGTACCAGAGTGCGGGGGTGCCGACCCCGAGCACGGCCTGGGAGCACTCGTCGGCGCCGCAGGCCGACGGCGGCAGGCCGGTGGGGTAGTGGAAGGAGACGGGCCGTAACAGCAGCGGCCACTGCCACGGCTCCGACATGTACGGGTGGTAGTCCTCCAGGCCGCTGTGGAAGCCCAGCACCTGCGTCTGGTACTGCACCCACGACCGCACCGAGTCGAGCACGAAGAACCCGGGCCCGGCGGAGGTGGCGCGGTCCCAGTTGCGTCCCCAGCCGTCGGCGGAGGCGAACCAGCCGGCCCACGACGCGGTGAAGACCAGCGCGGGCACCAGCGCCATGGCGCCGAACCCGCCGGGCAGGTCGTACGTCAGCGCCCCCCGGTACGGCTCGCGCAGGCCGAGCGCGCGCCGCGCCCCCAGGTCCCAGACGATCGACAGCACGGCGAACGCGATGAGGAAGAAGATCCCCGACCACTTGACCGCGCACGCGGCGCCCAGGCAGGCGCCCGCCGCCAGCCGCCAGGGCCGCAGCCCGAGCCGGGGGCCCAGCTCGGTGACGGGCGCGCTCTCGTACCAGGCGACCAGCTTCTCGCGGGCCTGGTCGCGGTCGGCCACCAGGCAGGCGAACCCGCACAGCACCCAGAACATCAGGAAGATGTCGAGCAGCGCCGTGCGGGACAGCACCAGGTGCAGCCCGTCGAGCGCCAGCAGCAGCCCGGCCAGGCAGCCGAGCAGCGTGGAGCGGGTCATCCGGCGCGCCACCCTGACCATGACCAGGATGGACAGGGTGCCGGCCAGCGCGGCGGCGAAGCGCCAGCCGAACGGGTCCATCCCGAACAGCCACTCGCCGAGGCCGATCATCCACTTGCCGAGCGGCGGGTGGGCCACGAAGGAGGCGCACTCGGACGGCTGGCCGCACTGCTTGAAGATGTCCAGGTTCCCGGCGATGAGGCGCCGGTCGGCGATGGGGTTCTTGGCGTCGCCGAGCGTGGCCATCTCGACGCCGTGGATCAGCAGCGAGTAGGCGTCCTTGATGTAGAAGGTCTCGTCGAAGACGACGGCCTTGGGCTCGCCCAGCCTGACGAAGCGCAGGATGCCGCCGAAGAGCGTCACCGCCAGCGTCGCCACCCAGCTGAGGAGGGCGCCTTCCTGCATGGGCGGGATGAGCCGCCGTGCCGACACCCCCTGCTTTCTCACGATGCGCACCCTATGGCGTGGCGGTCCGCCTGTGAACCAGGTCGTACAGCTCTCGCCGGGGCACGCCCGCGCCCTTGGCCACCTCGGCCACGGCCAGGCTGCGCCGCTCCCCCGCCGCGACCCTGCGGTCCACCTCGGCCGCCAGCGCGTCGAGGTCGGGCTCGTCGTCGCCGGGCGCGTGGCCGGCGACGACGATCGTGATCTCGCCCTTGACTCCCGGCGCCGCCCATTCGGCCAGCTCGGCGAGCCCGCCCCTGCGCACCTCCTCGTAGGTCTTGGTCAGCTCCCTGCACACCGCGGCCCGCCGCTCGCCGCCGAACGCCTCGGCCATCGCCCTCAGGGACTCCGCCAGCCGGTGCGGCGACTCGAAGAAGACCATCGTGCGTTCCTCGGTGGCCAGCGCGCCCAGGCGGCGGCCCCGGTCGCCGCCCTTGCGCGGCGGGAAGCCCTCGAAGCAGAACCGGTCGCTGGCCAGCCCCGACACGGCCAGCGCGGTGGTGACGGCGCTCGGGCCGGGCAGCGCGGTGACGACGATGCCCGCCTCGACCGCGAGCTGCGTCAGGCGGTAGCCGGGGTCGGACACGCCCGGCATGCCCGCGTCCGTGATCACCACGACCGTGCGGCCCTGTTTCAGCGTCTCGACCAGCTCCTGGGCGCGGGCCACCTCGTTCTGGTCGTAGTAGGACACCACCCGGCCGGTGAGCTCCACGCCGAGGTCGGCCGCGAGCCTGCGCAACCGCCTGGTGTCCTCGGCGGCCACCACGTCCGCCTCGGCCAGCAGCTCGCGCAGCCGCGGTGAGACGTCTCCGACCTGGCCAATAGGGGCTCCTGCCAGCACCAACCTGCCGTTCCCAGTCACCTGACCATTGTTGCAGGGCATCCCAAATACACCGTGTTTCCTTGGTAATGACCGCTCTGGGGCCCGTACGATGTCCGAATGGCGGTGACCGATTCCCCGTACCAGGCCTACGAGAGCTCGGAGGTCGGCGAGAGCCATCCCAGGACGCGGTCCGTACGTGACCGGGTCGTGCCCCCCATGCGCGGCAGCGTGTTGTGGGGATGGGTGGGGCCACTGCTCGTCACCCTGTTCGGCGGGATACTCCGCTTCGTCGGCCTCGGTCATCCCAAGGCCGTGGTGTTCGACGAGACGTACTACATGAAAGACGCCTTCTCGCTGATCACCCACTGGGTCGAGAAGGTCACCGTCAAGGACGCCGACAAGGCGATCCTCGCGGGCAACACCGACATCTGGCAGTCGTGCACGGCCGCCGACCTCGACAAGTGCGCCTCCTACGTGGTGCACCCGCCGCTGGGCAAGTGGATGATCGGCCTCGGCGAGTGGATCTTCGGGCTCAACCCGTTCGGCTGGCGCTTCGCCGCCGCGGTCGTCGGCACGCTGTCCATCCTCATCCTGGCCAGGGTGGCCCGCCGGATGACCCGCTCGACGCTGCTCGGCTGCTTCGCGGGCCTGCTGCTGGCGCTCGACGGCCTGCACTACGTGCTCTCCCGCACGGCGCTGCTGGACATCTTCCTGATGTTCTGGGTCCTGGCCGCGTTCGCCTGCCTGGTGGTCGACCGTGACCGGGCCCGCGAGAAGCTCGTCACCTGGTACGAGAGCTCGCCCCTGTCGCCGCAGGGCCCGTCGCTGGGCATCAGGTGGTGGCGGATCGCGGCCGGGGTGTGCCTGGCCTTCTCGATGTCGGTCAAGTGGTCGGGCCTGGCGTTCGCCGTCGGGTTCGCGATCATGTCGCTGCTGTGGGACTTCGGCGCCCGACGCGCCGTGGGGCTGCGCAGCCCCTATCTGGGGGCGTTCAGCAAGGACGTGCCGCAGGGCGTCCTGGCGTTCGGTGTCGTGCCGTTCGTGGCGTACATGGCCACCTGGGCGGGCTGGTTCCTCAGCGCCGGCGGCTACGGACGCAACTGGGACCGGGCCACGGAGCCGGGCAACCCGATCTTCTTCGTCTTCGACTCGATGCGGTCGTGGGTGCAGTACCAGTGGCAGGTCTTCACCTTCCACAGCGGGCTGGAGACCTCGCACCCGTACATGTCGGAGCCGTGGTCCTGGCCGCTGCTGCTGCGCCCCGTGGCCTTCTTCTACGAGGGCAAGCAGAACACGTGCGGCGTCAAGGACTGCTCGCAGGCCGTGCTCGGCGTGGGCACGCCGGTGATCTGGTTCGGCGCGGTGGCCGCGCTGGTGGCGCTGGTGGCGTGGTACTTCTCGGCGCGCGACTGGCGGGCCGGGGCGGTGCTGCTGGCGTACGCGATGGCCTGGCTGCCGTGGTTCTACTTCGCCATCGCCGACAACCGCACGATGTTCTTGTTCTACGCCATTCCGATGGTGCCGTTCATGGTGCTGGCCATCACGTTGTGCGCCGGGTTGCTGATCGGTCCGTCCGCGCCGGCGGTCAAGGGGGCCATGCCGATGCGGCGTACCCTCGGCGCCGCCGTCGTCGGGGCGTTCGCCCTGCTCGCGCTCATCAACTTCTGGTGGCTGCACCCCATTCTCTCCGCCGAGCTGATCCCGTACGTGGACTGGAAGGCCCGCATGTTGTTTGAGAAACGGTGGATATGATCACGTTACAGTCGGCTCAATAGGGGTTTTTTAGGTAGTCGCTGTGCAAGACCCAATACGCACCGGATTCGGTCATCGTCAGGCCCGGGGTCGATACGGCAAACTTCGAGGCATGAGTGCACCGGATGTCACCGCCCTTCTCGCCGAGTTGGAGCGATCTCACCCGGATCTGGCCGAGGAGGCCAGGACCGCCGTCGAATGGTTGACGGGTGGGGAGCCGCTGGAGACGGTGACCCAGCTCGACGTCTGCGAGTTCCTCTGGTACACGTTGCCGCTCAAGGTCGCGCCGCCCAACGCCGGTACGCCGAAGGGCAGCGGCGACATGGAGCGCCTGGCTCGTTCCCTGGGGCGGTTGCTCCAGCTCGGCGGCATGGACAGGTACGCCGCCATGTGTGTGTCCCCGACGACCGTACAGATCCTGCGCACCTACGCCCGCGAGGGCGACGACGCCGGCACGACCGCCTACCAGCAGGCGCTGGAGGCCACGGGAGTGCTCCCGCCCGACGTGCCGGAACTGCAGTGGAGCATGATCATGGGGCCGGAGGAGCTGGGCGCGCACATCGCCTGCTCCGCCGCCCTGGAGCTGGCGATCGTGGCCGGCGAGACCGTCGACCGCACCGCCCTGACCCGGCGCTGGCTCACCGAGCCGCGCGCCGACCTGGGCGGCGACAGCTGGCTCAACCGCGTGCACGGCGAGCGGCTCAACCGCTGGGTGCTGGGGCGCGGCCCGGCCAGGCGGGAGCTGGCGCAGCCGTTCGAGGTGCGGTTGCACGCCCCCGTGGCCCCGCAGCCGCTGCCGGCGCTGCACCGGCTGCTGTCCGTGGCCGCCTCGGGGGAGACGCTGCCGCTGCGGCTGGCGCCCTCGCCCGAGGCCGCCAGGCTGCGTGACCTCGCCGAGCGGGAGCTGGGCGCGATCCGCCGCGACGGGGCCAAGCTGGCCATCACCGACTACGGGCTGCGGCTGCTGAAGTCGAAGTCGGCCATGTGGTCGGCGGTCACCCGGCTGCTGCTGGCCAGGGGCGAGCACGAGTTCGAGGTGTCGGCCAGGGAGGCGGCGCTGATGCTGCTGGCCGACGGCGCCCTGATGTCGCCCGCCAAGCTGCGCGAGCGGGTGGCCGAGGTGGTGGGCGGCGAGGGCTGGCATCCGACGACGAGCCTGGAGGACGTCACGGGGCCGGTGATCGATCTGGTGTCGCAGCTCACGGCGCTGGGGCTGGCGTTCAGCGACGAGCTGGCCGTGCGCATGGACCGGCCGGGGCAGTTCGCGGCCCTGGCGGCGCTGCGGGCCCACGCCCTGCGGCCGAGGAAGTACGTCAGCTCGGCCTGACCTCTGAGTACGGCGGGTTCAGCCCCTGGGGACCCGCCGTACGGCCTGCTTGAACTCGGGGCACTCCACCAGCGGGTCGTGCGTGCAGATCACCGCGTGGCGCAGGCTGTCGCGCAGCCGGGTGAGCTGGTCGACCCGCTCGGAGACCTCGCGCTCCTTGGCCGCCATGTGCTTGCGCAGCCGCTCGTCGGACGGCCCGGCCCGCAGGAACTCGCCGATCTCGGAGAGCGAGAACCCGGCGTCGCGGGCGCAGGAGATCAGCGCCAGCCGCTCCAGGGTCTCCGGCCGGTACGCGCGGCGCAGCCCGTTGCGCCCCTCGGCCTGGATGAGCCCCTTGCGCTCGTAGAACCGCAGCGCGGAGGCGGCCAGCCCGCTCTGCCTGGCCACCTCGCCGATGTCGATCAACGTGTCGTCCACGCCTGGCTCCTTGACTTGAACCGCACTTCAAGTCGCAGTCTAGCCGCATGCGAATTCACCATCTGAACCTCGGCTCGATGCGCGAGATCGACTCCCCCGACGGCCGGGCGCCCGCGCGCGCCGTCTGCCACGCGCTGCTCGTCGAGACCCCGTCCGCCGGGCTGGTCCTGGTCGAGGCGGGCCTCGGCCTGGACGACGTGGCCGACCCCGCCGTGCACCTCGCGCAGGAGTGGACGGAGCTGGTCGAGCCGGTGCTGTCCCCCGGCGAGACGGCCGTGCGCCAGGTGGCGGCGCTCGGGCACGACCCCGCCGACGTGCGCCACATCGTCCTGACCCACCTGGACGTGGACCACAGCGGCGGCCTGCCCGACTTCCCGCACGCCCAGGTGCACGTCATGGAGGCCGAGCTGAAGGCGGCGCTGGCGCAGGGCCCGAGCCGCCGCTACCGGCCCACCCACTGGGCGCACACGCCGCACTGGGTGACGTATCCGGGCACGGGCACCCGATGGCTGGGCGTGGACGGCGTGCGCCCGCTGACCGGCCTGCCGGAGGAGGACTTCCTGTACGTGCCGCTCGACGGGCACACGGACGGGCACGCCGGGGTGGCGGTCAGGGACGGCGACCGGTGGCTGCTGCACGCCGGCGACGCGTACTTCTACCACGGCGAGCTGGCCCGCGAGCCGCGCCCGCATCCGCTGATGGACCTCGTGCAGCTCGACGCCCAGGTGGACGCGGCGCGGCGGCTGTCGAGCCAGGAGCGCCTGCGCTCGCTCGCGCACGACCACGGGGTGGCGGTCTTGTCCGCACACGACCCCTGGGAGCTGGCCGAATACTCACAGTAGTTACGATTGTCGGGAAATGCTCTACGTCGGAGGGGGCCGTCATGGAGTTGTTCCCGGCCATGCCGCTCGCGGAGTGGACAGAGGCCAAGGAGACCTTTCACCGGTTCGCGCAGATCGTGGGGAAGATCCGGCTCGCGTCGAGCAATCGGCGCAACCACTGGTGGCAGGTGCCGTTCCACCCGACCGGGCGCGGGCTCACCACCCGGCCGATGGGCGGGCTGGGCGAGCAGCCGCTGTTCTGCGTCGACTTCGACCTCGTCCGCCACCGGCTGGTGGTGGACGTCTTCGACGGCCGCAGCGCCGAGTTCAGCCTGATCGGCAGGTCGGTGGCCTCGTTCCACGACCGGCTCTTCGAGACCCTGGCCGGGCTGGGGATCCGGCCGGAGATCTGGGCCGTGCCGTTCGACATGAGCGACGACACGCCGTTCGCCGAGGACACCCTGCACGCCCGGTACGACCCGGTGCTCATCAACCGGTACTGGCGGATCCTGTCGCAGGTGGTGCAACTGCTGGACCGGTTCGCCGCCGACTTCGCCGGCAAGACGAGCCCCGTGCACCACTTCTGGCACACCTTCGACATCGCGGTCACCCGGTTCACCGGGCGGGTGGTGAAGGTGGCGCCGGAGACCGACCCGGTCACCCGCGAGGCCTACAGCTGGGAGGTCATCAGCTCGGGGTTCTGGTTCGGCGACAAGGAGCGGCCGTGGCCGGCCTTCTACTCCTACACCGCGCCCGAGCCGGAAGGGCTGGAACGGGAGCCGCTGCGGCCGGCCAGGGCCGAGTGGATGGCCGCCAGGGGCAGCCATCTGGCCGTGCTGCGCTACGACGACGTGCGGGGCATGGAGGACCCGGTGGGGGCCGTGCTGGAGTTCCTGGACAGCGCCTACCAGGCGGGGGCGCGGCTGACCGGGCTCGACTCCGAGGCGCTGGCCTCTCCCGGCGGAGTCACGGACCCGTACCTGCGTACACACACGTGAGCGCCCGCCCTCCGAGGAGAGCGGGCGCCCTACGAGTGCGTACCGGTGTGCGTGTCGCCTCTCGGCGAAAGGCACAACACGGCTCCAGCCGAACGGTAGTCCGTGAAGGCAATAGGTGAGGCCCGGGGACACTGGGCACACCGGCCACGATGTATGTAACCACACCCCGGCGGGATCCATTCCCACGCCACGACGATTATTTTCTCGCGTCCGAGCTGATGTGCTCAGCCAGTAGTTCGACCGAGGAGCCGTCGATGAGCCGGTCCAGCATACCGATGGCGACCTCGCACTCCACGGCCGGATGCTCCTCCTGGCAGCGCAGCCCGTGCCGCAGCACCTCCTGCGCCAGCCTGGCCCTGGCGATCTCGGCCTCCAGCTCGCCGATCCGCTCCCGCACCGCCGCCCGCCACCGCTCGCCCGGCTCGTCCATCATCGCCCTGGCGGTGTCCAGGGGCACGCCGAGCCGCTGCATCGTGCGCAGGAAGACCAGCCGGCGCAGCTCCTGCCTGCCGTAGACCCGCCGCCCCTGGCGCCGGCGCACGGGGGCGACCAGGGCGCGCTCCTCGTAGTAACGCAGCGCGGAGGCGTTCACGCCGAGCAGGCGGGCGGCCTCGCCGATCGGGATCGTCTCGTCCATGTCCTCCATTCGACGCCATGTCCGCGCCGAACATGAGAAGTCTCACCACCTTCCGCCCTAAGCTGAGCCGCATGCTCGTGTGGATCAACGGCACGTTCGGGGTGGGCAAGACGCAGACCGCGTACGAGCTGCACCGCAGGCTGCCGGGGAGCGTGGTGTGCGACCCCGAGTACGTCGGGATGGGCCTGCACAAGATGACCCCGCCCGCGCTGCGCACCGACTTCCAGCTCCACCCGGCCTGGCGACAGGGCGTGTTCGAGGTGCTCGACCTGGTGCTGAGCAAGCACGAGGGCGTGGTCATCGCGCCGATGACGCTGACCGAGCCCGCATACCACGACGAGATCCTGGGGCGGCTCGGGGAGTCCGGCCACGACGTGCGCCACTTCGCGCTCCTGGCCGGCCGGGAGACGGTGCTGGCGCGGCTGCGGGAGCGCTCGCTGAGCCGGAGCCTCAAGCGCGAGGCGTTCGCGGTCGCCAAGCTCGACGGGTGCCTGGAGCGGCTGCGCACGCCGAAGTTCGCCGAGCACGTCGAGACCGACCGGCTGACGGTGCCGCAGGTCGCCGAGCGGATCGCCGGCGCCGCCGGGCTGAGCCTCACCCCCGACGGCGACGGCCCGCTACGCCACCGGCTGCGGCGGATCGGGGTCACCCTCCGGCACATCAGGTTCTAGCCCGGCTGCCTTGGCGTTCAGGTAGCGCTGCTGGGGCAGGCTCATGGCGCGTCGCGCGGCCTCCTGGTACGCCGCGAGAGCCCCCGCGTGCTCCCCTGACATCTCCAGCAGGTGCGCCCGCACCGCGTACAGCCGGTGGTCGCCGGACAGCCGCTCGTCCCCGGCGAGCTCTTCGAGCAGGTCGAGCCCCGCACGAGGGCCGCGCGCCATGGCCACGGCGACGGCGTGGTTGAGCGCGATCATCGGGTTGGCCGAGCCGCGCAGCAGCAGCTCGTACAGCGCCGCGATCTGCGGCCAGTCGGTCTCCGCCGCCGTCGGCGCCTCGTCGTGCAGGGCGGCGATGGCCGCCTGGAGCTGGTAGGGCCCGGGCGTGCCACGGGAGAGCGCGGCCGTGACGAGCTCGACGCCCTCGGCGATGAACGCGGCGTTCCACAGCGTGCGGTCCTGCTCGGCCATGGGGATCAGCGCGCCGTCCCGGCCGGTGCGGGCGGGGCGGCGCGCGTCGGTGAGGAGCATGAGGGCCAGCAGCCCCGCCGCCTCGGCGTCGCCGGGCAGCAGCCGGTGCAGCATGCGCGCCAGCCTGATCGCCTCGGCCGCCGGCTCGGCGCGGTGCAGGTCGGGCCCGGACGTGCTGGCGTACCCCTCGTTGAAGATCAGGTAGAGGGTGTGCAGCACCGCCCTGGTCCGCTCCGCCCGCTCGGCGGCCCCCGGCAGCCGGAACGGCACGCCACTGTCCTTGACCCGCTGCTTGGCCCGCGTGATGCGGCGGGTCATGGTGGCCTCGGAGACCATGAACGCGCGCGCGATCTCCGCCGTGGTCAGGCCGCCGACCGCGCGCAGCGTGAGCGCGAGCTGCGACGGCGGCGACAACGACGGATGGCAGCACATGAACAGCAGCACCAGCGTGTCGTCCGACGCCTCCGGCGGCCGGTCGGCGGGCGGGGACAGCCAGTCGTCCGGCAGCGCGCGGGCGGCGACGGTGTCCTCGCGGCGGCGGCGCGCCTGCTCGGCGCGGAGCAGGTCCGTCAGGCGGCGGGCGGCCACCGTGACGAGCCAGGCCCGCGGATCGTCCGGCACGCCGTCGCGCGGCCACTGCGTCGCGGCCGCGAGCAGCGCCTCCTGCACCGCGTCCTCGGCGAGGTCGAAGTGCCCGTAACGGCGCACGACCGCGCCGAGGACCTGCGGCGCCAGCTCGCGCAGCAGATCCTCGGACGCACCCATGCCGATCAGAACCCCATGTCGTCGGCCGACTCCATGACGGGCCTGATGTCGGCGTAGGCGTTGGCGTAGCGGCCCGCCGGGGCCGGGCACTGCCCCAGGCGGCCGGCGATCTCCAGGGCCCTGTCGAAGCTCTCGCACTCGACGATCCAGTAGCCGGCCAGCACCTCCTGCGTCTCGGCGTACGGGCCGTCCGTCACGTACGGGACGCCGTCCCGCGTGCCGACCCTGCGGGTGTGCACGGGCGCCGCCAGGCCGCGCGTCTCGACCAGCTCGCCCGACTCCTCCAGCTCCTTGTTGACGACCGTCATGAACGTCGTCATGGCCACCAGGTCGTCCTCCGGCCAGGGCCCGCGACCGGCGTCCTTGCCGGACATCTCGTCGTAGTCCTGCTGGGACGCGTACGAAAGGATCATGTACTTCACGGTTGTCGACCTCTCTCTCGTCGGGCTCTCAGCAGGGACGTCGGAGCCGAGGCGGCGCACCGGACATGGCACCATCGAAGACGTGCCCTACGCAACGACCCCTTCGGGTGTGAAGCTGTCCTACCAGGTCCGAGGCCATGGAACGCCTCTCGTGCTGTTGCAGGGGCAGGCCAACGACCACCGCTGGTGGGGCTCCGTACGCGACGACTTCGGGGCGTACCGGACCATCACCCTCGACTACCGGGGCACCGGCGACAGCGACAAGCCCGACGAGCCGTACAGCACGCGCGGGTTCGCGCGGGACGTGCTGGCCGTGCTCGACGAGATCGGGGTGGAGCGGGCGCACGTGTACGGCACGTCGATGGGCGGGCGGGTCGCCCAGTGGCTCGCGGCCGATCATCCCGGCCGCGTCGGGGCGCTGGTGCTCGGCTGCAGCTCGCCGGGCGGCGCCCACGGGGTGGAGCGGAGCAACGAGGTGCGCAGGTCGCTGGCCCAGGCCGACCGGGCCGCCGCCGAGCGGGCGCTGCTGGAGCTCATGTACACGCCCGCCTGGCTGGCCGCTCATCCCGGCCCGTTCCACACGATCGGCGACCCGCACATGCCCGCCCACGCGCGCCGCCGCCACCTGGCCGCCAGCGCCGGGCACGACGCCTGGGAGGCGCTGCCCGCCATCGCCGCGCCCACGCTGGTCGTGCACGGCACCGACGACATCTTCAACCCGGCGGCCAACGCGCCGTTGCTGGCCGGGCGCATTCCGGGGGCCGAGCTGCGGATGATCGACGGGGCCCGGCACGCCTACTTCGAGGAGTTCAGGCAGGTGGCGAGCCCGCTGGTGCTGGAGTTCCTGAGCCGTCACTGATCTTCCAGCTCCACGGAGCGGCACGCCCCCGTGCTAGATTGACGTGTATGTCCAGCCCTGAGGCATCCAGACGCTAGCCACCGGTCGTCCGGTGGCCTCTTCGCGCTGCCCACTCTTCCCGGGCGCTCTCGCCATCCGGATCACCGGCTCACGGGCCCATCCAGCCTGACTTCTTCGGGCTGATTCATCACGAGCAGGACTGGTTCTTCCGTCCTGCTCGCATTCCTGTGAGAGCTGTCTGATGCCTTTCGCTGTCTACCTGCTCGGGCTGGCCGTCTTCGCCCAGGGCACCTCCGAGTTCATGTTGTCCGGGCTCGTGCCCGCCATCGCCCGCGACCTCGGCGTGTCCATCCCCGCCGCCGGGCTGCTCACCTCGGCGTTCGCCGCCGGCATGGTGGTGGGGGCGCCGCTCATGGCCGCGCTCAGCCTGCGGCTGTCCCGGCGGGCCGCGCTGCTCGCCTTCCTCGTCGTCTTCCTCCTCGTGCACGTGGTCGGCGCGGTCACCACCAGCTACGAGGTGCTCGTCGTGACGCGCGTCGTGGCGGCGCTGGCCAACGCCGGGTTCCTGGCCGTGGCCATCGCCACCGCCGTCGCCCTGGCGCCCGCCGACGCCAAGGCGCGCGCCACCTCCGTCCTGCTCGGCGGGGTCACCATCGCCTGTGTGGCGGGGGTGCCCGCCGGTGCGCTGCTCGGGCAGTTGTGGGGGTGGCGGTCGGCGTTCTGGGCGGTGGCCCTGGCGCTGGTGCCCGCCGTGCTCGCCGTCCTGCGATCAGTGCCCGGTGGGGCTCCCGAGGGCGGCGCCGACCGCGTGCGGGGTGAGCTGCGGGTGCTGCGCCGGCCCCGGCTGCTGGTGCTCCTGCTGCTCGGCGCCCTGGTGAACGGGGCCACGTTCTGCACCTTCACGTACCTGGCGCCGGTACTCACCGGAGTCACCGGGATCGGCTCCGCCTGGATGCCGGTCATGCTCGCCCTGTTCGGCCTCGGCTCGTTCGCCGGGGTGACGATCAGCGGGCGCGTCGCCGACCGGCGGCCCGTGCCGCTGCTGGCCGCCGGCGGGGTGGCGCTGGTCGCGGGCTGGGCCACGTTCGCGCTGACGGCCGGGGCGGCGGTGCCGGCGATCGTGCTGGTGCTCGTCCAGGGCGCGCTGTCGTTCGCCGTCGGGTCCACGCTGATCTCTCAGGTCCTGTACGCGGCCGGCGGCGCTCCCACCCTGGGCGGCGCCTACGCCACGGCGGCGTTCAACGTCGGCGCCACGCTCGGCCCCTGGCTGGGCGGCCTGGCCATCGACGCCGGGCTCGGCTTCCGTTCGCCGCTGTGGGTGAGCGCCGCCATGGCGGGGGCCGCGCTGGCCATCGCGGGGGTCGCCGCGTGGCGTAATCGGATGGAGGTCGATCTCCGGGGTGCGGCACAGTGATGGCCATGGATGCTGCCGCACATTTCCACCGGGAAGTACGCGCCTTCCACGACGCCGCGCGAAAGGCGGCCGAGGCGGGCGACGCGCCCACCGTGCCGTCCTGCCCGGACTGGACGATGTCCGACCTGGTGTTCCACCTTGCCTCGGTGCACCGGTTCGTGATCGCCATCATCAGGGACCGGCTCGACGGGATGCCCGACCCCGTCGCGCTGGCCAAGGCCGAACTGCCCGCCGACACGACGGGCTGGCCGGCCCCCGACCGTTCGCCCACCCCTGGCCCGATCCCGGCCACCCTGCTGGACGCCTTCGAGGAGGGGGCGGACCGGCTCGAAACCCTGTTCAGGGAGCGTCCTCCGGACGATCGCGTGTGGACGTGGTCGCGGGAGCAGACAGTCGGGTTCTGGCTGCGGATGCAGGTCATCGAGGCCGCCGTGCACCGCTGGGACGCCGAGAACGCCATCGGCGCGCCCGGCCCGATCCACGAGGAGATCGCGGTGGACGCCGTCACCCAGACGTTCGAGGTGATGGCGCCGACGCGGCGCGCCTGGACGTCGGCGCCGCCTGGCGCGGGCGAGCGGTTCCGGTTCGTGCGGACGGACGGGTCCGGGGTCTGGGCGGTGTGCTTCGACGGCGAGCGGGTACGGCTCGGCGACGGAACTCCCGACGCCTCCGATGTCCAGCTGGCGGGGACGGCTTCGGATCTGATGTTGTTCCTCTGGCAGCGGATCCCGGCCGAGGCGTTGTCCGTGCAGGGGGACAAGGCCGTACTCGACCGCTACTTCGAGCTGGTTCCTCCCATATGACCTAATCTGGCCGACATGCAGGTCAGGGAGGTCAACGGCACCCAACTCGCCGTCGTCACACCGGCGTCCGGCGGATTCGCCCGGCACAGCCACGACGAGTACGTCATCAGCGTCAACGTGCGCGGGCGGGAGCGGGTGCGGCTGGACCGCGCCTCGTTCGAGGTCGATCTGGACGAGGTGACCGCGTACAACCCGGGGCAGGTCCAGTCCTGCACCACCCGGACGCCGGGCGGGACGGCGTTCACCTGCGTGAGCTGGTACGTACGGCCGGAGGTGCTGGGCGGGCTCGTCGGGGGCCCGCCCCCGGACTTCTCCCGTCCCGTGGTCCGCGCGCCTGAGCTGCGACGGGAACTGCTCCGCGCGGCCCGCCACCTCGGCGAGGCGAGGGACGGCGCCCTCATGCTGGTCGAGGAGCGCCTGACGCTCTTGCTCCTGCGCCTGCTCGACCTCGCCGCCCCGGCCCGTCGCCCACCCGGGCCCGGGTCCGCGCCCGCGCCGGGGGACGTCAGGATCGCCGCCGTCCTGGACCGGCTCCGGGCCGACCTCTCCCGCGCGCCCAGCCTGGCCGACCTCGCGGACGAGGCCGGGATGTCCAGGGAGCACCTCGTCCGCTCCTTCACCAGGGCCACCGGCTGCCCGCCGTACGCGTGGCACCTCCAGGCCAGGCTGGCCGAGGGGCGGCGCAGGCTGCGCGGCGGCCAGGCGGTCGCCGAGGTGGCCCACGGGCTGGGGTTCGCCGACCAGGCCCACTTCCACCGGCACTTCACCGCCGCCTACGCCATCACCCCAGGCCGGTACCGGGCCGTCAACATCTGACAAGACGCGGCCCGTGGCCCGGCAGCAGAGTGAACGCCATGTCCGAGATCTTCACGCTGGCCCTCTGGATCGGGCTGGTGTTCAACGCGGCGCCCGGAGCGGTGTTCAGCGAGTCGTTGCGCCGGGGGGTGCGGGGCGGGTTCTGGCCGGCGTTCGCGGTGCAGGCCGGGTCGCTGGCGGGGGACGCCGTGTGGGCGGTCCTGGGGCTGGCGGGGGTGGGGGCGCTGTTCGCGGTGCCCGTGCTGCGGGTGCCTATGACGGTCGGCGGGTGCTTGCTGCTCGCCTGGCTGGGGGTGACCGGCCTGCGCGACGCCGCCTTCCCCCGGCCGTCATCGGCCGGTCTCCCCCGTGAGAACCGGTCCGGCCGGGGGGCGGTCGCGGTCGGCGCCGCCATGTCGCTGGGCAACCCCTGGAACGTCGTCTACTGGTCGGGCGCGGCGGGCGCGGTCAGTGCCGTGCTGGGCGAGGACGCGGGCGCCGGGAGCCTGGTCGTGTTCTTCGCCGGATTCATGGCGTCCTCGCTCGCCTGGTGCTTCGTCTCGGCGGGGCTCATCGCCGGGCTGCGCGGGGCGTTGCCGCCGGTGGGCGTACGGGTGCTGGAAGCGGCATGCGGGGCGGCGTTGATCGTCTTCGCCGTCCTCCTCGCGGCCAGGCTGCTGCCGGGCACCCCATGAGCCACCGCTGAGCCATTCACCGCAACAACGGCAACCGCCCCGTGAGCCGCTCCACGACCCCTCGCGGCCCGAAGAGGCTGACCGCGTAGTACGACGGCTCCTCCGTCCGCGCCAGCTCGGCCAGGTACTCGTCGTAGACGTTGGTCCGCTGCGCGACCGCCGCCATGTCGGTCACCACCAGGCCGGCCTCGGTGGCGGCGTCCTTCCTGATCCGCCCCACGATGGCGCCCGGCGCCCCCAGCACCGTGCAGCCCGTCCAGGGCAGCCCGGCGTGCGCGAGGCCGGAGGCGTCCGTGCCGCCCGACCCGACGATGGCGGGCACGGCGACCCCGACGGAAGCGGCCAGGCAGGCGGCGGCGTTGGCCTGCAGTCCCCTGGGCAGGTCGCGGTCGATCACGATGACCCACTTGACCGCGAGCTCCTTGGTGGGCAGATCGGTACGGCGTTCGAGCTCGTCCAGCACCGTCATCAACACATCCCTCCTCCGAAGTTCTGCCAGAACACTCACACCGACTCCGCCTTTTGACCAAATGAGAAGCTGTTTTTCCGCAGATAATTCGGAAAGACGTGCCAAGCTGCGTACGTGGACGAACTTGATACGGCGATACTCGCCGAGCTGCAGCGCGACGGCCGCCAGACCAACCGGGAGCTGGCCGAGCATCTCGGCATCGCCCCCTCGACCTGCCTGGAGCGGGTGCGGTCGCTGCGCGCGTCCGGCGTCATCGAGGGCTTCCACGCGGAGGTCAGCCTCGACGCGATCGGCCGCCCGGTGCAGGCGCTGATCAACGTGCGCCTGCACCCCAAGATCCGTGAGGCGGTGGAGGGCTTCCGCGACTACGTGACCGCGTTGCCGGAGACGCTGGCCGTGTTCGTCGTGTCGGGCGGCGACGACTTCATCATCCAGGTCGGCGTGCGCGACGCGGGGCACCTGCGCGACTTCGTGCTCGACCACGTCTCGCGGCACCGCAACATCGCCGACGTACGCACGTCGCTGGTCTACGACCACATCCGCAAGACGTCGGTGGAGGTGCTGCCGCCCGAACGCCCCTCACGCCCCCGCACCGGCCGCAAGCGCTGAAGGCTCGCATGCCCGCCGCGAACGCTAAATAAGTGGTGGCCGAATGGGCGGCCCGGTTACGGTTACGGCAGGTCAGCGAGCGGACAGGGCGTGGCGATGTCGCTGGCGGCGCCTCGCCGCGCCCTGTCCGCCTGCCAGCCGGAGAACCCGCGGCTCACCCGTACGGAGTCGTCCGACGGCGAGGCGATGGTCACCAGGGGCACCGTCCGAAACCCCCGAGATGATCGCGAAGGAGCCGCGGGTTCACCTCTGCGGCGAGAAGCTTTCGATGGCCTCGTGCAGTACCTTCCTGAACGTCTGGCTGCCGGTGTGCCCGGAGTCCTCCACCACGTGCAGCCTGGCGTCCTTCCAGACCTTGGTCAGCTCCCAGGCCGTGTGCAGCGGCCCGCCCATGTCGAGGCGGCCGTGCACCAGCGCGCCGGGGATGCCGGCCAGTCGTCCCGCGTCCCGCAGCAGCGCGCCCTCCTCCAGCCAGGCGGCGTTGGAGAAGTAGTGGGCGCAGATGCGGACCATGGCCATCTGCGCGTCGGCGGGCCGGTCGCTGTAGGCGTTGGGCTTGCCGTTGACCTCCTGGGAGATCACCGCGTCCTCCCAGGCGATCCAGTCCTGGCAGGCCCGCTCCCGCACCTCCCTGTCGGGGTCGGCCAGCAGCCGCGAGTACGCCGCCAGCACCTGGAACACGTTCCCGTCACGGTCGGCCTCGGGCACCCCGCGCAGGAACCGCTCCTGCGCCTCGGGGAAGAACCTGCCGACGCCCCGGTAGAGCCACTCGGTCTCGGAGCGCCGCGTCATCGTGACGGCGGGGATGACGATCTCCGACACCCGCTCGGGGTGGGTCTCGGCGTAGGCCAGGATCAGCGTCGAGCCCCACGACCCGCCGTACAGCAGCCACCGGTCGATCCCGAGGTGCTCGCGCAGCGACTCCATGTCGGCGATCAGGTGCTGGGTGGTGTTGTGCGTCAGGTCGGTGGCCGGGTCGCTGGCGTGCGGGCGGCTGCGGCCACAGTTGCGCTGGTCGAACAGCACGATGCGGAAACGTTCCGGGTCGAACGTGCGGCGCATGTTGACCGAGCAGCCCGACCCGGGGCCGCCGTGCACGACCACGGCCGGCTTGCCGTCCGGGTTGCCGCAGACCTCCCAGTAGACGAGGTTGCCGTCGCCGACGTCGAGCATGCCGTGCTCGTACGGTTCGATCGCGGGATACAAGGGGGCTCCTTCCACAGATGTAACAGCGCTTCAATATACCGCTGTCACCCTGCCGACTTGAGCTCCTCCAGGTACTCCGCCAACGGCTTCAGCCCGGCCTCCGCCCGCCGCTCGTCCACCCTCGCCTCGTCCTCGATCGGCGTGCGCGGCCGCCACGCGCCCTGCGGATCGGTCTCCCACTGCGTGCCGTACACCTGCGGCTTCTTCTCCGCCACCCGCACCCGATCCACCAGGAACGCCAGGTCGGACGGGTCAGCGTCACCCTTCTCCGCGGCCCGCCGCATCAGCTCCAGGCCGCGCTTCTGCAGCTCCAGATCGCGGTCGGCGTGCTGGATGAGCGCCCACGCGGCCCGCGCCCCGTCCTCGCCGACCAGCTCGTACCCGGGCCAGCCGTGCTGGTCGAGAACCTGGCGCATGCGGTCGGTGTTCGCCTTCTCCACGCGGTCCCAGTCCTCCTGGGACGCCTCCAGCGTCCTGACCTCCTGGTCCAGCTTGAGCATCGCGAGCAGCTCGGTACGCAGGGCCGGGTTGGCCGGCGCCGCGTCGGCGCAGGCGGTGATGAGGGCGAGGGTCGCGAGCAGAGAAATGAGGAACGGCCGCATGATCCGGCTCCTTCTGCGACGCCAGTCGTAAAGAGGGCTAGATCCAACTATGAAGTAATTGAACCACCACTAAGGGTACTGATCGCAGCGATAACTAGATCATCATCCTCAGGGAGCATCATGTACCGGCATGCCCTTGCCGTAGCCACCGCCACCTCCGCCGCCCTGCTCGCGACCGCCGCGCCGGCGATCGCCGACGACACCAAGAGCGAGACCGCCACCCAGTGCAGCAACCGGGACGTGCTGAGCATCAACGTCTCACCACCTCCACCGCTCGCCGGGAGCGTCACCGCCGAGGACATCAAGGGCCTGATGGACGCGGTCGTCGCCGGCACCCGGCTGCAGGGGTTCTTCTCCGCCGGGGCGGGAGCGCCCGCCGTTCCCGCGGTGCCGTACGTCGCGCCCGCGTTCCCGTACGTCATGCCCGGCGGGCAACTGGCCGCGCCCTACGATCCGCGCCATGCCCTGCCGTACGACCCGCAGCAGGCCCTGCCCGGCCAGCCGCAGCAGGCCGTTCCCGCGCAGCCGCAGCATGCCCTGCCTGACCAGCCCCAGAGCGCCGCCACCATGCAGCCCGGCGCCGGCGCCACTGACCCGAACCAGCCGGGAGTCGGCGGCTCAAGCCCCGTCCAGCCTGGCGTGGGCGGCGCCGCTCCGGTTCAGCCTGGTGTGGGTGGGGCCGCTCCGGTTCAGCCCGGTGTCGGGGCTCCGAGTCCCGTTCAGAGTCAGCCCGGTGTCAGCGGCCCGAGCCCGAGCCTGCCGCCGCTGCCCAGCCCGAGCCGGCCGTCGGGCCCCAACCCGAGCCCGTCCGCCGCCCCGAGCTCCTCGGCCTCCGCCGCGCCGAGCGCCTCCGCGTCCACCGCGCCCAGCTTCGGCCCCTCCCCGCTCAGCGCCGACGGGGCGACGGTCTCGCCGGTGCAGGCCATGTTCGAGGACCTGATCGGCCAGGTGCTGGTCTGCGCCCGCGCCACAGCGGCACCAGGCACGCAAGCAGACGCAGAAGCAGACACAGAAGCAGACACGAAACCGGAGGCGGGCACGGAGCTGCCGTCGCTCGCGGAGATCGACACGGCCCAGATCGCCCAGTACCTCGAAGCGCTCGTCGCCGGCCTTCCCGGCGCCTGCGCCCCCGCCGGCTCACCCTCCGCGGCGGCCGGCCCAGCCCAGAGCCCGGCCACACTGATGGACGCCGTCGGGGTGAGCCAGATCCTGAGCACCCTGACCGGCTACCCGCCGGTCTGCGCGAACCCGTCCACGGCAGCGGGCGGCACCTCGGTCTCCATCTCGACCTCCGCCTCGCTCCTGGACTCGATCGGCGTCACGAGCCTGCTCAAGGCGCTGACCGGCTGACGTCCGCCGCGCGGGGCGGCGTTTCTGTCGGACCCGGCTGGCACGCTGGCACGGTCGCCGCAGCCGTCCGCGCCTAAGGAGCCGCCGCATGAGCACGTCCGCCAGGGCCGAGGTGTACGTGAGCTATCACCAGCTCCTGATCCAGGAGCAGGGCGACGAAGTCGCGCCCTTCGACGTGCCCAACCGGCTGACCGCGTCGGCGCCCGGCGCCGCCGTCATCCTGACCGGCCTGCACACCGGCGTCGTGGACGTCACCGTACGACTCGTCGACGCCCCGCCCACCGAGCCCGACGAGCCCTCCGGGGGGTGGGACGAGGTGCATGACGTCCAGCTCGTCAGCTTCACGGGCGAGATGCGCCTCGGCGGCTTCGGCATGGGCCTGGCCGACAGCCTGCCGGTGCTCACCGCGCACGGCCCCGGCCGCTACGGCATGCGGGTGCACGCCCGCGGCAGGGACGTCGCGGAAGACGCCGTGTCCGGGGTGCCGGCGGAGTTCTACCAGGTGACCGTGTGGCCCATCGACGTCGGGCCGCAGGCCCACGCCCGGCTCGGCATCGGCGTGGCGCAGGAGCTGGGGCTGCCCGACAAGTCGCGCGAGATCCGCGAGTGGGCCAAGCAGCACGGCCTGCCGCAGAGCGAGCGCGGCCGGATCGCCGGCGCGCCGCCGCCTCAGCACGTGCCCTCGCCCGTGCGTGGCGTGGCCGTGGCCGACGGGCACCGGTTACGCGTCGTCAACCCGTTCCAGGACACGGCATCCGTCCCGGAGCTGCCCGCCGGTCTCGTCGCCACCGCTCCCGACTCGCTGGTCATCCGCACGCTCAAGCGCAGGGGCACGGTGGACGTGCTCATCAACTGGCAGCCGACGGCGCCCCGCTTCCCGGCGGAGAGCTGGGAGGAGTCCGAGGAGGTCGAGTTCGTCACGACGACCGGCGTCATGCAGGTCGTCAGCATGTCCTCGGACGAAGACCAGCGGCCCAACCTGACCTACCAGGGCGCCGGCCGCTACGGCCTGCGCGTCCACGGCCGTGCCCGCGGCGGGCGGCTGTCCAACCGGCCCCGCGAGTCGTACCTGCTGGTGGTGTGGCCCATCGAGCTGGGGCCGGCGGCGGCTCGCGTGCCAGGGTGATCATGCGGGTGACGCCCAAGGCCGGGTCCGGGCTGGTCAGGTCGTGTGCCGCCGCGCGTACACCTCGATCTCGATCTTCATCCGCGGGTCCGACAACCCGCACATGAGCATCGTCGCGGCGGGCCGCACCGCACCGAAGCACTCCCGCAACACCGGCCAGCACGGCTCGAAGTCGTCCCGGTCCGGCAGGATGTAGCGCACGCGGACGACGTCGCCGAACCCGCACCCCGCCTCCTCCAGCGCCTGGCCGATGTTGCGCAGGCACTGCCTGGCCTGCTCCACCACGTCGTCGGAGATGGTCATCGTCGTGTAGTCGAACCCGGTGGTCCCCGACACGTGCACCCAGTCGCCGTCCACCACGGCCCTGGCGTATCCGATCTGCTCCTCGAACGTGGATCCGCTGAGGATGGCGCGTCGCTCCGTCATGCGCAGAACGGTACGTGACCAGCCCCGATACGTCTAAGACGGGAAGCTGGCTGACCTGATATCTCTGGAGGTATGGATCGCCCGGAACTGCCGCTGGCACAGTTGCACGCGTTCGTGGTGCTGGCCGAGGAGTTGCACTTCGGTCATGCCGCCGACCGGCTGGGCATCGCGCAGCCCCCGTTGAGCCAGCAGATCCGCCGGCTGGAGGGCAAGGTGGGGCACGCGCTGTTCAGCCGGACGCCTGGCCGGGTGGCGCTGACGCCCGCCGGGCGGGAGTTGTTGCCGGCCGCGCGCCGGGCGCTGGACGAGCTGGCGGGCGGGCTGGCGGCGGCGCGGGCCGTGGGCAGCGGGCGGGCGGGGCGGATCCGGCTGGGGTTCGCGGCGTCGCTGGCGTTGACGATCCTGCCGGAGCTGCTGAGCGCCTACCGGGAGCGGTTCCCCCGGGTGCGCATCGAGATTCACGAGATGACGACGGCGCCGCAGCTCGCCGCCCTGCGCGAGCGGCGGATCGATGTCGGGCTGCTGCGGGAGCCGCCGGATGACGAGCCTGAGCTGGCGTTCGCGACCGTGCTGCGCGAGCCGTTCGTGGCCGTGCTGCCCGCCGCGCACCCGCTCGCCGCCGGGCGCGCGGTGGAGCTCGCCCGGCTGGCGGGCTCGCCGTTCGTGTTGCTGCCGCGCGAGCACGGGCCCGGCTTGTACGACCGGATCGTGGGGATGTGCGGGGACGCCGGGTTCGTGCCCGAGGTGGCGCAGCACGCGGTGGAGTGGCAGACCGTGTGTGCGCTGGTGGAGGCCGGGCTGGGCGTGTCGGTGGCGCCCGCGAGCATCCGCCGCATCCGGCTGAAGGGGGTGGCCTTCCGCCGCCTGGCGCCGGATGCCGGACGCAGGAACGGGGCGGCGGGCGCCGACCGCACGAGCGGAGCGGCGGATGACGGACGTACGAGCGTGGCGGTGGCCTGGCGGGTGGGCGACGCCGACCCACTCGTCACCGGCCTCCTGGAGACGCTGCTCTGACGCGACCCGCCGTCACCGCGGAAGCAGCACGCTGGCCTGATTGCTGCCCGGCACCACCCCCGCCTTCCGATGCGCCTCCTTGAGCGCGTCGGAGGCGAAGTGCTGCCGCATCGCCCGCGCGTCCTCGCACTCGAACAGCACGACGGCCTCCTCGGGACGCTCGGCGTCGACGCTGACCAGGACGGTGCGCATGCCCGCCGCCGCCCGCACCTCCGCCAGCTCCTCGAACGCCGCGCGCCAGGTGTCGTAGTCGGTGAACCGCTGCCTGATGAGCAGGTACTCCATGGCCGGACCCCTCAGAAGAAACTCAACGCTGTTGAGTTAAACCGTAGCACGACTAACTCAACAGTGGTGAGTTACGCTGATCGCATGCCACGACAACCAAGGGCGGGCGGCCGGCGGCCCGGCGCGACACGTACGCGCGAGGAGATACTCGAAGCCGCGCAGCGCAGCTTCGCCGGCTCCGGCTACGACGGCACCACGATCCGCGGCGTCGCCAGGGAGGCGGGCGTCGATCCCGCGCTGGTGCTGCAGTTCTTCGGCAGCAAGGACGGGCTCTTCGACGCCGCCCTGCGCGCCGACCCGCCCGTGCGCGACCTGGTGACGCTGGCCGGCGAGGGCGAGGTGGCCGACCTCGGCGTCCGCCTCGCCCGCCGCTACCTGGAGTTGTGGGAGGACCCGCACTCAGGGCCCAGGATGCTGGCCGTGGTACGGGCGGCAGCGGCGGCGCCGAGCGCGTCGGCCATGGTCACGGCGTTCATGACGGACGCCGTGATGTTGCCCCTGGCCAAGGCGATCGACGCCGACGAGCCCGAGCTGCGCGCCGCCCTGGCCGGCGCCTACCTGCTGGGCGTGGCCACGGCCCGCTACGTGCTGCGCATCGGGCCGCTGGCCGCGCTGTCGAGGCAGGACGCCGCGTCCGTCCTGGGCCCCGTCGTCCAGCACCACCTCACCGGTCAGCTCCGGGGGCCGAGCACCACGGGCAGCCGTATGGGCCCCTCGGTGATGAGCGAGGGCGTGTAGTCGATGTCGTCCATCCCGATCGCGAGCCGCAGACCGGGGTGGCGGCCGAACAGCGACGACAGCGCGATCCGCATCTCCAGCCTGGCCAGCGGCGCGCCCAGGCAGAAGTGCGGGCCGCGACCGAAGCCGACGTGCACGTCCGGCTCGCGCGAGGCGTCGAACCTGGCGGCGTCCGGGCCGTACCTGGCCGGATCCGTGCCCGCCCCGTCGAGCGCGACCACGATCGGCACGCCGGCCGGGATCTCCGTGCCCAGCACCCGCACGTCCTGGAGCGGGTAGCGGAACAGCACGTTGATCACCGAGCTACGGCTGCGCAGCGCCTCCTCCACCACCCGCTCCCAGGCCTCCTGATCCTTGGGTCCCGGCAGCTGGGCGCGGTCGCCGCACAGGGCGATGACGGTGTTGGCGAGCATGTGCACGGTGGTCTCGTGACCGGCGATGAGCACCAGCCACAGGATCCACAACATCTCCTCGTCCGACAGCCGGTCTCCGTCGTCCTCCTGCACCTTGATCAGCCCGCTGGTGAGGTCGTCGCCCGGCTCGGCGCGCTTGCGCTCGATGAACGCGCCCAGGTACGCCAGCATGTCGCCCGCCGCGGTGGCGGCCTCCTGCGGGCTGGCGGTGTGGAAGAGCAGCACGTTCGTCCACTCGCGGAGCTGGTAGCGCTCCTGTTCCGGCACGCCGAACAGCTCGCAGATCACGGCGATGGGCAGCGGCTCGCTGAAGTGCCGCACCAGGTCGACCACCTCGCCCTCGGCTGCCAGCCGGTCGAGGAGCCCGTCGGTGATCTGCTGGATGCGCGGCGCCATGGCGGCCACCCGGGCGGGCGTGAACGCGCGGTTGATGAGGCCGCGCAGCCGGCGGTGGTCGTCGCCGTCCTGGGTCAGCAGGTGGTCGCCCTCGACGAGCTGGCGCAGCGGCCAGTCAGGGGGGATGGTGCCGTCGTTCAGGGCGGGGCAGTTGCGGGAGTTCTTGCTGTAGAGGGTGCCGTCGTTGAGCAGCACCTCGCTGACGCTGTCGTAGGAGCACACCATCCAGGCGCTGACCTTGCCCGGCAGCTCGATGGGCACGACGGGGCCGCCTTCGTCCCTGAAGCGGCGGACGGTCTGTGAGGTTCGCTCACCAGGGGCCGGAATCGGCAGGGGTTCCATGCGCAGTCTCCCGTGTCGGAGGGACTTCAACTGTCCGCTCTGCAAACGACCCCGGCCATACCGCTTCGGCGTCATGTCACCACGCGGTCGGCGACACCTGCCGCCGCGGCTACAAAACGCTACGGAACGACTTCAACAAAGAGTCATCGGCGTTGTAGGAAGATGTCCGGATGATCAGTTCCAGCCCGTTACGTCCGCGGCGGCTTCCGCTGTTCGGCCTCGCCGCCGCCCTCTTCTCTCTCCTCCTGACGTACAGCGTTCCGGTCCTGTTCGGGCTGCGGGATCTGCCGATGGGCGTGTACAGCCTGCGCAGCGTGACGATGCTCGTCGCGGCGGTCCTGGTGGCGCCGCTGCTCGGGACGCTCGTGGACCGGGCGCGCAGCCGCCGTACCGCGGTGGTCGCGCTGGCGCTCGTGGGCGCGGTCGCGCTCGCGGCGGCCACCGGCGCGGCGCAGGGCCCCGACGCGGTGAGCGGCCCGGTCATCACGGCCGTGCTGGTGACGATGTCCGCCGTGACGGCTCTGGCGCCGGTCGGTGAGCAGGCGTACCTGCCGTCGATCGTCGGCCGCGACCGTCTGGTGACCGCGAACGCCGTGCTGCACGTGCTGCCGCTGCTCCTCATGATGGCGATCGGGGCCGCGCTGTCCTGGGCCGACGGCGACGGCCTGACGCTCGCCGTCGCCGTCGGCGTGGCGGCGGCCTGCGCGGCGGCGGCCTACCGCGGGGTCCAGGCGGACGAGGAGCCGCCACTGCCCAGGACCGGGCTCTGGCGGGAGACGATGGAAGGGCTGCGGTTCACCTTCCGGGAGCCGGTGCTGCGCGCGATCGCCCTGTGCGTCATGGTGACCAGCCTGACCGGCGGGTTCGCCGAAGAGATGGAGGGGGCGGCGCGCGGCGCGCTGGCGGACTACTGGAACCTCTCGCTGTCCATGATGGTCACCCTCTACGGCGCGACCGCCCTGGGGGCGCTGGTGGCCGTGCTGCTGCACCGCAGGCTCGGCGCCTACCGGCTGGCCATCGCGGCCCTGCTGGCGAGCCAGCCGTTCATCCTGCTGCTCGCCTTGTCCGGCGGGCCCGGCGGGTGGTGGTGGTACACGCTCGGCAACCTCGTCCCGACGGCAGGTCTGATCGTCGTCAGCATCGCGCTGCTGAGCCACCGCCAGGCGATCACGCCCGACCGGCTGCTCGGCCGGGTGGGCGGCACGCTGGTCGCCCTGGTCATGCTGGGTGAGATCGCGGGCACTCTGCTGCGCCTGCCCGGCGACTGGCTCGCCGAGGACGCCTCCTCGCCGCTGCCTCTGCTCACCGGCCTTGTCCTGGCCACGGCGCTGGGCATGGCCGCCGCCGTCCCACTGCTGCGCGCCCGGCACCTCGCGACGACGCCGCGCGAGCCGGAATCAGCGCTGCCATAGGACGCGGGGAGTCAGCGCTGCCGCAGGACGCGGCCTCTGCGCTCGCCCGTGAACTCGCCGGACTCCACCACCACCCGCCCTTCCAGCAGCACGTGCACGATCCCGGTCGGCCGGACGGACGGGGCGGCGTAGGTGCCCGCGTGACCGATGGTGGCGGGGTCGAACACGCAGATGTCGGCCCAGGCGCCTGGGCCCAGCCAGCCTCTCCCGCGCAGGCCGAACTGGTCGGCGTTCGCGGAGGTCGCCTTGCGCACGGCCTCCTCCCAGGAGATCACCTGGCGTTCCCGCACGTACGTGCCGAAGAAGCGCGGGAAGCAGCCCCACGTACGTGGGTGCTCCAGCCCGGCGGGCAGCCCGTTGTCGGAGCCGATGCCGATGAGCGGGTCGGCCATGATCTCGGCCAGGTCCTCCTCGGCCATCAGGAAGGCGACCATCGTGGCGGCGGGGTCGGCGGCCACCAGCGCGCAGGTGGCCGCCCATGGGTCCACCTCCAGCTTGCGGGCGATCTCGGCCAGCGAGCGGCCGGTGTAGGAGGGCTCGGCGTGCGCGGTGACCCGCACGTCGGCCGGTGTGACGTCCTGCCACAGGCCCGCTCCCGTCCCGCCGGCCTCGGCCACGGCGCGCAGCCGGTCCCGCTCGGCGGGCACCGCGAGCGCCTCGCGCACCCGGCCGCCGGCCAGCGCGGACGGCGGCAGCAGGGCGGCCAGCACGGTCGCGCCGGCGACGTAGGGATACTGGTCGCCGCGCACGTCCACGCCGCGCGTCCGGGCCTCGCGCAGCCGGTCGAGCAACACCCTGGCCCGCCCGTGGTTGGCCCGGCCGGCGACCTTGCAGTGCGACACCTGCAGCCGCACGCGGGCCCGCCGCGCCACCTCGACGGCCTCGTCCAGCGCCGCGGCCAGCCCTGCGCCCTCGTCGCGCAGGTGCGTGGCGTACGGCACGCCGAACCCGTGGGCGACGGCGGCCAGCGCCACCAGCTCGTCGGTGCCCGCGTACCCGCCTGGTGGGTAGATCAGCCCGCTGGACAGCCCGCACGCGCCCGCCGTGAAGGCGGCCGTGGCGAGGTCGCACATCCTGTCGAGGTCGCCGTCGCGCAGGCGCTCGTCGAACCCGGCCACGGCCGCGCGCAGCGTCGAGTGCCCGACGAGGGTGGCCATGTGGTTGGTCGGCCCGGCGGCGGTGATCGCCTCCAGGTACTCGGCGAACATCCAGTCGGGCACGGCCGCGCCCGTCACCTCGGCCAGCACGGAGGCGTCGGGCGCGTAGGAGAAGCCGCAGTTGCCGTTGATCTCGGTGGTGACGCCCTGCAGCAGCTTGAACGGCTGCGGCTGCGCCATCAGCGGCACCAGGTCGGAGTGCGCGTGGGCGTCCACGAACCCGGGCGCGACGGCCAGGCCCGTGACGTCGATCACCCGGCGCGCGCCGCCGAGCCGCCGTCCCGTCTCCATCACCCAGCCGCCTGAGACGGCGACGTCTCCGATGAAGGCCGGGGAGCCTAAGCCGTCGTACACGGTGCCACCGCGAAGGATGAGATCGACCATGCAATCCGCCCTGGAGTAAGAAATCTTGTCACGTACTACAACGCCGGACGCCGTTGGAGGTTCCACGGCCGCCGTGACACCGAAGTCAAGAAGCAGCAAGGACGCTCTTGCGGATCGGATACCGGCTGGCTTTAAATACGCCCTGGCGCTGACCCAGCCACCCCTGCCGCCGACAAGGAGCCCCTGTGACCATCCCCGCAGGTCGGGCATCATTTTCCACCGCCCGCAATCTCCGCGCCAGCCTGTTAGCGCTATCACTTGCCTCGCCGACCCCATGAAACTTTCTTTTCGTCTATCGGGAAAGCGCTTACCCGCTGCTGTGAAGGAAAAAGTCATGCGCTTACACCTGGCCGCCGCGGCCACCGCCCTGGCCCTGACCGCGATCACGATCCCCACCGCCCCCGCCCAAGCCGCGCCGCCGACCAAGCAGATGGAGGACCTGGACCGAGGGCTGATCAGCGTACGATCCGGCTCCGGCAACCTCGTCTCCTGGCGGCTGCTCGGCACCGACCCCGACGGCGTCTCCTTCAACCTCTACCGCGGCTCCACCAGGATCGCCACCGGCCTGACCAGCTCCACCAACCACCTCGACAGCGGCGCCGCGGCCGACGCCTCCTACACCGTCCGCGCCGTCGTGAACGGGGCCGAGCAGGCCGCCTCGCCCGCCTCGCTGCGCTTCACCGGCGGCACCTACCTGGACGTGCCCATCCAGCCGCCGTCCGGCGGCACCACCCCCGACGGGGTCGCCTACACCTACAGCGCCAACGACGCCAGTGTCGGCGACGTGGACGGCGACGGGCAGTACGAGATCGTGCTCAAGTGGGACCCGTCCAACGCCAAGGACAACTCCCAGTCGGGCTACACCGGCAACGTGTACGTGGACGCGTACCGGCTGAACGGCACCCGCCTGTGGCGCGTGGACCTGGGCCGCAACATCCGCGCCGGAGCGCACTACACGCAGTTCCAGGTCTACGACTACGACGGCGACGGCCGGGCCGAGGTGGCCATGAAGACCGCCGACGGCACCAGGGACGGCGCGGGCACGGTGATCGGCAGCTCCAGCGCCGACCACCGCAACTCCAGCGGGTACGTGCTCAGCGGCCCCGAGTACCTGACCATGTTCAACGGCCTGACGGGCGCCGCGATGTCGACCGTCAACTACGACCCGCCGCGCGGCACCGTCTCCTCGTGGGGCGACAGCTACGGCAACCGGGTGGACCGCTTCCTGGCGGGGACCGCGTACCTGGACGGCGAACGGCCCTCGCTGATCATGGCGCGCGGCTACTACACCCGCAGCGTCATCGCCGCCTGGGACTTCCGCAACGGCGCCCTCACCAAGCGCTGGACGTTCGACAGCAACTCCGCCGGCTCGCAGTACGCCGGGCAGGGCAGCCACAGCCTGTCCGTCGGCGACGTCGACCAGGACGGTCGCGACGAGATCGTCTACGGCGCCATGGCCGTCAACGACAACGGCACCGGCATGTGGAGCACCCGCACCGGCCACGGCGACGCCCAGCACCTGGGCGACCTCGACCCGGCCAGGGCCGGCCTGGAGTACTTCAAGGTCAGCGAGTCCGCCTCGCAGCCCGGCTCCCTCTACATCGACCCGCGCAACGGCTCGATCCTCTGGTCCACCCCATCCGGCTCCGACAACGGCCGCGGCGTGGCGGGCGACATCTCGACGGTCAGGGTGGCCGGCGAGTTCTGGTCCGCCGCCGACACCCAGCTACGCAGCGTCACCGGCAACAACGCCGGGCGCGAGCCGTCCTCCGTGAACTTCCTCATCTGGTGGGACGCCGATCCCGTCAGGGAGCTGCTCGACCAGACCCGGATCGACAAGTACGGCACCACCGCCGACACCCGCCTGCTGACCGCCTCCGGCGTGCACTCCAACAACGGCACCAAGGCCACCCCCTCGCTGTCGGCCGACCTGTTCGGCGACTGGCGCGAGGAGGTCATCTGGCCGACCAGCAACAACACCGCCCTGCGCGTCTACTCCACCACCACGCCGACGGACCGGCGGATCTACACGCTGATGCACGACCCGCTCTACCGCGTGTCGGTGGCGTGGCAGAACACCGCCTACAACCAGCCGCCGCACACCGGCTTCTTCCTCGGCGACCGCATGCCCGCGGCGCCGCGTCCCGACATCTACGTGCGCTAGGGATCCTGTACGTTGAGGCGATGGACGAGCGGATCGCTCCCGTGCAGGGTATGAAGATCAGCGTCCGGACCCGCCGCGACGTGGTGATCGTGGACCTGGAACGCTTCCTCGCGACCGCCCGCGCGGCCTACCGCGAGCAGGATCCGAGGGCGACCGAGGAGGACGCGGCCGAGTTCGTCGGCGACGTCCACGACGCGATCTGGCTGCTGCTCGACCGGGACGGCGAGCTCGCGCCCGGCGAGCCGCGGACGCGGGCCGAGCAGCCGTCGCGGGACCGCCCCGACGGGCTGCTCCTGGCGGGCGAGGTGCAGCACATCTCGCTCGACGACCCGCTGCCGCTGCCCGGCAGTCACTGCTTCGAGCTGGACGATCCGGAGGACTACTTCGCCCTGCCTCCCGAGCGGTAGCTCACGGGCGCCTGGCTCGTGCCACCATGTCGAGGGCGCGCGGGAACCCTTCGAGGCGTCCGGACAGCGCGTCCAGCGCGGCCGGCAGCAGCGACTCGGGAATGTCGCGCGCCATGAGCACGTGCCGCATCCAGCCCACGAACGCCGAGAACAGCTTCGGGTCGTCCACGTACAGGGCGGCCCGGAGGAAGTCGACGAGGTAGGCCACCTGGTCCGCGAGCTGCCCGAACTGCTGCTCGGTGCAGCCCGCCGGATCGGGCCCGCGGGCCAGGTCCGTCACGATGCCGCCGACGACGTCCCCGGCGGAGCGGGTCAGCTCGGTGTACTCCCGGTCGGCCAGCCCCAGCGGCTCCTCGCGGGAGCCGGCCCGGCGCGGCAGCGGCCCGGCGGCCAGCAGGTCGGCGGCGGCGCGGGCGTCCGGCGCCCAGGCGTCGGCGCCGAGCAGACGTGCGTAGCGGCCGTCCGGCCCGAACGCGGCGCCTCCGGCCACCACCGGCGTGCCCGCCGCCTGGCAGGCGGTGATCGCCGCGTGCGCGGCCGGCAGCCGGATGGCCAGCGAGCTGGACAGCGCCACCGCGTCCGGATTCGTCAGGTGCAGGTGGGCGACCAGGTGCGGCGTGGGGACCTGGGCGCCCAGGTAGTCGACGTGCCAGCCGCGCACCCGCAGCACCTCGGCCAGCAGCCGCGCGGGGAAGGCGTGCCACTCGCCGTCGATGCACGCCACCATGATCCGTCCCCTGCCCGGACCGTCCTGACGGGGCAGGCGGTGCGCCAGCGCGGCGAGCACGCGCTCGTTGACCGCCGTGGCCGCGTGCTCCTGGGGGACGGAGAGGCGGTTGGCCGCCCATTCCCGGCCGACGCGGGCCTGCACGGCGGCCACGACCTCCAGCAGCAGGGTCTCCATGGGCATGCCCGCGTCGAGCGCGTCCGTCGCCGCGGCGGTGGCGGCGTGCTCATCACCGGCCATGGCCGCCGCCCACAGCGCCTCCACCCGCTCCTCGACGCCGTCCGTCATGGCTGTCCCTCTCCTGCTCTGCGGGGGGCCGAGATGGCGACGACCGCCATGTCGTCGTGCTCGCCCTCGCCGACCCACTCGGAGGCCAGCATCTGCACGCGCTCCGCCACCGCCTCGGGAGGCATGCCCGCGCTGTGCCGGAGCTGCTCGCTCAGCCGCTCCTCGCCGAAGAACTCGTGGCCGAGCGGGCCGCCCCTGGCCTCGATGATGCCGTCGCTGTAGAGCAGGCAGGTCTCGCCCGGCTCCAGCACCACCGAGTCGGTGACGCTGGTGATGTCGTCCAGCACGCCGATCAGCGTGCCGACGGCCGGGACGGTCTCGACGCGGCCGTCATTGCGCATGATCAGCGGCGGCGGGTGCCCCGCGCTGGTCAGCCGCAGCGCCACCCGCGTGCCGCAGTGCTGGAACGAGGCCAGCACCAGCGTGACGTACCGGGCCTGGTCGCTGTCGGTGACGAGCACCCCGTTCAGCAGCTCCAGCATGCGGTGGTGGTCGTCGGCCAGCGGCAGCAGGGCGCGCAGGGTGTTGCGGATCCTGCCCGTGAGCACGGCCGCCTCCAGCCCCTTGCCCGCCACGTCGCCGAGCACCACCAGCGACTCCTGTCCCGAGCCCGCCACGGGATAGACGTCGTAGAAGTCGCCGCCGACCCGCTCGCTGGGGCCCGCGGGCCGGTAGCGTGCCGCCAGCTCCACCCCGTTCAGCGCCGGCGTGGGAGGCGGCAGCAGCTCGGCCATCAGGGTCTCGGTGATCACCGCCTGCTCGACGTACAGGCGGGCGACCGAGATGGCGGAGCCCGCCCACTGGGAGAACAGCCGGACGAAGATCCGCTCGTCCTCCGAGAAGCCCGCCCGCGCGCCGCGCACCAGCACCAGCGCCCCCGCGGGCAGCCCGTGGCCCGGCAGGGCGGCCACCGCCACCGAGCCCACCCCGGCGCGCCTGTCCCCGAGCACCCAGCCGGGGGCCTCCTCCGGGTCGATCCAGCGGGTGGGCACCGGCGGGAAGCCCTGCAACGCCTCGGGCAGGCCGGGCAGCGTAGTGGGGTCGATGTCCGTCTCCCACGTGGCCGCCTCGCCCGCGGCGGCGCAGCGGGCGATCGCGTACCGGCGGCCCGCCCTCGGCAAAACCACCAGCGCGGCGTCCGCCAGGCGGCGGGCGGCCAGGCAGGCGGTCACCTCCAGGCAGCGGTCGAGGTTCAGCGAGGGCAGCAGCTCGTCGGAGGCCTCGGCCATGAACGCGGTCCACTCGCGCAGCGAGTCCATCGCGTGCTGCCTGCCGGTGACGTCGATGAGCCACCAGACGATCCGGTCGCCCGTCGCGTACACGGCATGGGCCTGGAACACCCGGCCGGCCAACTCGCCGCACGGCTCCTCACCGTCAGCGCGGCCTCCCGCGGCCAGCCTGTCGTGCGCCCGCGCCAGCCACTCGGGCGCGGCCCGCTCCAGCCGCTCGCCGACGCCGGTGCCGGACAGCAGCAGCCGGGCCGCCTTGTTCGCCTGCTCGACGACCCCCGCCGTGCTGACCGCCAGCATCGGGTACGGCGCGTCCTCCCACACCATCCCGACCATGGCACCATCCTGCGAGACCCCCGGATTGCTCACGCTACCGCCGGTGCACCGGGGCTCTCTTGCCGCCATATCGCTTCTTTGCAGGATCTTTCACTCTGGTGACCTGGGCGGCGCAGACCGCGCCGGCCACGTGGGCATGCCGGTGAGCCGCTACCGCAACCGCGTCCGGGTCAGCCGCGCGCTGGCCCGCCTGGACCAGGGCGAACAGGACCTCGCCCGGCTCGCGGCCCTCCTGCTCGAAAAGTCGCTGTAATCCGAATCCGCCCTCCAACCGGTAGTCATCACTGGATGGCCGACGAGACGGAGATGACGGATGGACGACGGGTTCGCCGAGTACGTGGCTCACCGGCAGCTACGCCTGTGCCGGATGGCGTACCTACTCACCCGTGACTGGGGCACGGCCGAGGACGTGGTGCAGACGGCGCTGGCGAAGGCCTGGCTGGCCTGGCGGCGGATCGAGGGCAACCCCGACCCGTACGTCTATCGGATCATCGTGAACACCCACACGTCGTGGTGGCGCAGGCGCTGGCGCGGCGAGGTGCCGGCCGAGGCGCTGCCCGAGACCGCCGATCCGCGTGACGCGGCGGCCGAGGTGGACGACCAGGCGGCGCTGTGGAGCGCGATCGGCGCGCTCTCGCCGCGCCAGCGGGCGGTGATCGTCCTGCACTACTACGAGGGACGCACGCTGACGCAGGTCGCGGAGATCGTCGGGTGCTCGCTGGGAGCGGTGAAGAGCCAGCTCAGCCGCGCGCTGAGCCGCCTGCGGGTCGATCCGGACATTCGGTGCATGAACGTGGAGAGGGTCAAGCGATGACGCACACCGAGAGCGACCTGCGAGAGCTGCTGACCAGGCGGGCCGGGGAACACGGCGGCGGTGCCGGGCTCGACGCGATCATCCGGCGCGGCCGCCGCGTCCGCCGCACCCGGCGGGCTTTCATGACGGGCGCGGCGGCGCTGGCCGTCACGACGGTCGCCCTGGCCGGCGTGCAACTGCGCCCGGCCGCGCCTCCTGTCGCCCAGCAGCCCGTGGACTCGGCGGAGGTCGAGCGGCCCGTCCCCGAGGTGCCGGCGAAGTTCGAGGTGCGGCTGGGGGCGAAGCAGTTCGACATGCCCCTCCTTCACTCCGAACGCTTCGACATGCTGGGCGCCCGCACCGTCACCTTCACCCCGACCAGCACCTACACCGGCTCCAAGGTGCTCTGCGAGGACCCGAGGGCCTGGGTCGTCACGACGGAGCGGCTCAAGGGCGGCGAGTCGGGCGGCGGCGCCGCACGGTGCGGTGACGGCAGGGGCGGCATGCACCACGACGAGCTGTCCGCACCCGGCGGCTGGCTGGATGGGCCGCAGACGCTGAAGGTCTGGGTCTTTCCCTCGGACGCCCCGGTCCGGGAGGTGGCGAAGGCGGTCACGGGCTGCCGGATGTTCGGCAAGGACACGGGCTGCGACGAGTCGGCCCAGCTCCACGCGCTGATGAACCCGAAGGTACGCGAGCGGCTCCTGGCCGAGCTGGGCGACCGTCCCGGCAGGTGGGCGGTCGGGATCTACGACCGTCCCGCCAGGTAGCGGGCGTTCAGAGCCAGTGCCAGGTGACCCGCGCCTGCTCGGCGGCGTCGGCCAGCCACTCCTCGAAAGCGTCCGCCCCCGCGGCGGCCAGCGTGGCCGCGTCCGCCACGGCTTCCTCCCGCTTGAGCACCACCCCGGTCAGGAAGCCTCCCTCGAACGGCACCGGTCCGACGGCGGACGCCTCGCGCAGCGGCTCGGGCAGCTCGCCCGCCCAGACCTGGGCCCTGGTGAGGCGCACGTCCCACCGGCCGTCGAGGGGGCCGTGCAGCTCGTCCACGCCGACCGGCTCGTCCGCCGAGATCGCCCACACGGCCCACACCCTGGCGAACCGCTCGCGGTGCCGGGCCAGGTAGCCGGCCGCCAGCTCCGCCCGCATCCGGGTGCGGAACCGCTCGTCCTTGGCGCCGGTGGTCATGTGGTCGTGGAACGCCTCGGCGCTCATGCCCATGCGTTCCAGCCACCTGCGCATCGCCTCGCCGCTGGTGAGGCCGTGGCGGCGGCGGAAGCCGTCCGCGGCGGCCTGGACGTCGTCGAGACCGACGTCCTCCTTGGCGGCGGCGTTGCGCAGGACGCAGAACCGGACCAGCTCCTCCTGCGGCGACAGCCCTGGGCGCGTGAGGGAGCGGAGCATCAGCATCGCCTCGGGCGTGGAGACCTGCATGCCGTCCACGGTCAGCAGGTTGCCCGCGGCCCAGTGGGTGGAGTGGTCGACCAGCCAGGACGCGCCGTCGTCCGGCTGCACGCCGAGCATGATGGTGCCGCCGGCGGGGTCGTCGATCAGCAGGTCGTAGTCGACGATCGGCGAGCCGGGGCGCGGGTTGGTGACGAGCTGGGCGGCGAGCTCGGGATGCGACGCGGCCCACGCGGCGGCGGCGCGGCGGGACTCCGCCACGGCGGTGCGCCTGCGGCTCAGCTCGCGCAGCAGGTTGACGCCGCTGTGGAGGACGGGGCCGAGGTCGGGTGCGGTCATGGCTCATCCACTCTCAAGGGTGCGGTCATGGCGCGTCCGTTTCTCCGGCCGTGAGCCAGTCGGCGACGGCGTCGCTGATCGGCAGGCCGGTCAGGTCCTCGATCCACGCCCACTGTCCGTTGGGGTTGATCTCGAGGAACACGTACTCCCCGTCCGGGGTCAGGATCAGGTCGATGGCCCCGAACGTCACGCCGAGCGCGGCGACCAGGTCGACGCACCGGCGGGAGACGTCGTCGGGCAGGTGGTGCACGCTGTGGCGGGCACGGTCGAAGTCGTAGTGGCGCCAGTCGTCGCGGGTGCGCGGGGAGTCCTGCGAGGCGATCTCGGCGGTGAAGACCTGCCGCCCGACGACGGTGACGCGCAGCTCGACGGCCTTGCGCACGTACGGCTGCAGGATGGTCGGCTCGTGGGCCAGCCCGGCGCGGCCGGCGAGGTCCCTGCGCTGCACCACGGTGGTGTAGACGGTGTGCCGGGCGCCGTCGATCTCGAACGGGGCGTACTCGACGGGCTTGGCGATCAGCCGCCCGCCGGCCCGCTCGTAGGCGGGCACCAGCTCGGCCGGGTCGTTGGTGATCACGGTACGCGGCACGGCGAAGCCCAGCCGCTGGGCCAGCGCCAGATGGACCAGCTTGTTGTGCGCCCTGCGCAGCACCGGGTGCCTGGCCGGCAGCCAGCGGGCGTCCAGCAGGTCCCAGAAGCCTTCGAGGAACCACTCCGACAGCTCCCCCGCGCGGTCCCGCAGGTCGGCGGCGGTGACGTGCGACGCGGCGGCGGGCTGTCCCGGCCGCCGGTTCCACACGGCCGTCGTCTCGCCGAGATCGACGGTCTCGCCGCCGGTGACCAGCCCGAGCTCGGTTCCGCCCGCCGCGAACCGGGCGGTCAGGTGGGCGAGGCCCGGGTACTGGCCGGGATCCCACCAGACGACCTCGGCGCCCCTGGCCTTCAGCTTGGGCAGGACCATGCGGACGGTGGTGTCGCCGGGTTCGCTGAGAATCAGTAGCATGTGGCCCCCCTCGGCCGCGTGGGAGAAGCGCGCGGCTCCTCCCACGCGGCCCTGAGCGTTCTTTAGTAGTCGGACACCCAGCCGTCGGACGGCCTGCCCTCGGTGCCGTTCGTGTGGTAGCAGCGCTCCATGCGCGCGCCACCGGAGACCAGACCGAGGTCCGCCTCGTCGATCACCGGCAGTTCGTTGCTGAGATCGTCCAGGTTCACGATCTTCTTAGTCATTTCTTCCCTCCCTTTCCGTGGGCGAGCCGTGACCCCGCGCGGGGTCCCGGCTCGTGGGATGAAGCTCATCAGCCGGTGTTTGGATCCGGCTTGTGAGTGGCTTGGAGATCATCGGCGCGCATCGCCCGGATCAGCACGGGCATGGCGATCACCAGGAAGATCCCGCGCAGCGCGCCCGCGACGGGGTACGGCGCGTGCACCCCGAACGTGTGCGCCACCACCCCGCCGGCCAGCGCCCCGAGCGGCATCAGCCCCCAGCCGAGCATCCGGTACACGCTGTTCACCCTGCCGAGCAGCCCGGACGGCACGAGCTGCTGCCTCAGGCTGACGGTCACGACGTTCCACAGCGTGGTGACGAAACCGGTGACGGCCAGCAGGGCGCCGAGCACGATCGCGTTCGGGCTCAGGCCGATCCCGACGAACGTGACGACGTTCGTGACGAGCGCGGCGATCAGGGCGGGCAGCGCGCCCATCCGTTCGACGACGGGCGCGCCGAGCAGCCCGCCGAGCAGGCTGCCGACGGCGGCCCCGGCGAGCAGCAGGCCGTAGCCGGGCGCGTCGAGGCGCAGCTCCTGGGTGGCCAGCAGGACCAGCGACACGTTGCCGAGCTGCCAGCAGAAGGTGTTGACGCCGAGCAGCAGCGCGAGGGTGCGCAGCAGGCGGTGCCGGGCCAGCCAGCGCAACCCGTCCGCGATCGCCGTGCGCATCGGCGGATGCCCGCCGAGCGCGCGCCCGCGCCCCGGCAACGTCCCGAGCAGCACGGCGGACACGGCGAACGAGGCGGCGTCCAGCCCGAACGGCAGCGCCACCGCGACCGCGAAGAGCAGCCCCCCGACGGGAGGCCCGGCGAACTGCAGGCCGACCGTGGTGATCACCTGCTGGTGGCCGTTCGCCCGGTGCAGCAGCGGCTTGGCGACCAGGTCCGGCAGCACGGCCTGCGCGGCGTTGGAGAAGACGACCGTGCACGCCCCCAGCCCGAACGCCAGCACCGCCAGCGCCGGGATGCCGATCGCATCGAAGGCGGCGAGTACCGCGATGGCGGCCACGATCACCGCCTGCAGCACCTGCGACCGCCGCATGAGGGCCACCCGGTCGTACCGGTCGACGAGCGCGCCGGCGGGCAGCGACAGCAGCAGCCACGGCAGGAACGTCGCCGCGGACACGACCGACACCAGCCGCGCGTCATGCGTGAGCGTGACGGCCAGCAGCGGGATCGCCGCCGTGAACGCCCCGTCGCCGACGCTGCTGATCCCCGTCGCCCACCACAGCCGCCAGTAACCCCGGGACAGGCGCGGTGCGGCCTCGCTCTGCGTCATGCCGCGATCTTCCGGCGCGGGTCGTCCGGGGCGACAGCATGTAGGGCTGGGCTACATAATCGGCGGATGGCTCTCACGGTCGATCTGGGCGTGGCCGAGCTGGCGGCGACCCGGTTCGCGATCTCGCCGCTGTCGGAGACCGTGTCCGCCCTGCAGCAGCTCGGTGATCGCGATCGGCAGCCGGTCAACCTGCGGTGGCTGCGGTGGGCGGCGGACGAGCTGGCCCGGCGTCCGCTCGATCTCTCCTTCACCTGGCCGCTGATCGTGCACGACCGGCCGAGCTGGCCGGGGTTCCTCGTGCCCGCCCCGCCCGGCACGGGTGGGTCCATCGACGACGACCTCGCCGCGGTGCGGAGCACGCCCGCTTCCCAGGTACGGACCAGCCTCCAGCGCGTGTTCGGCGACGAGCTTCGCGGGCCGGCCGCCGACCTCGCCGAAGATCCGGCAACAGGGCTACGCGTGATCACCACGGAACTGCGAGCCGCCCACGACCGGCTCATCGCGCCGCACTGGCCTCGGATCAGAGCCGTGCTCGACGCGGACGTGGCCTATCGCGCCAAGCAGATGGCCGCCGGCGGCGCCCGGCGACTGTTCTCCAGCTTGCACCCGGATGTGCGGTGGAGCGATGGCCGGCTGCGGCTGGTCGAAGCGTATGAGCGGGCCGAACAGGTGGTGGAGCTCGGGCCCGGCGGGCTGGTGCTGATGCCGGTCGCCCTCGGCACTCCGTACGTGCTGATCAAGAAGCGGACCTCCACGCAGACCACCGTGCGCTACCCGGCGCGCGGCGTCGGGACGTTGTGGACCGCCGGGGCGCGGGCCCCGGCGGGCAGCGCGGTGCGGCTGCTCGGCCGGGTGCGGGCCGGGCTGCTGGAGGCTCTGCGGTCGCCCGCGACGACGACGGATCTGGCCCGCGCGCTCGGCGTGACGCCCAGCGCGGTCTCGCAGCATCTGCGGGTGCTGCGCGAGAGCGGGCTCGTCGCCCGCGAACGCTCCGGGCGCACGGTCCTCTACCTGACGACCGCCCTCGGCACGGCCCTCATCGGGGACGGCTGAAGGCGGGCTGCTACGAGCGGCGGCGGAAGGCCACGAACTCCTTGGCCGTCGGGGCTCTTTCGGGGTCGGAGAGCCACTGCGCGGCGAGCCCGATGAGCAGCGCCAGGTAGTGCGACCCGGCCGCCTGGACCTCGCGCGCATCGCCGTCCTCCCCGAGCCCGGCGAAGGCCCGCGCGAGCGACGCCCGCGCCACCTCCTGCCCGCTCGCGATCATCGCCCTGATCTCGCCGTCCTCCCGCGCGGACGCGACGGACTCGAAGTTCACGAACCACAGCGCCCGGTTGGCCTGGATCGACTCGATGATCCGCCCCCACAGCGCCTCCTGGTCCTCGGGCTCGCCCGACGTCCCGTCGAGCACCGCGAACAGCAGCTCCCCCCACTCCGTGTTGAGGTCACGCAGGGCCTTGGTGAGCAGTTGCTCCTTGGACCCGAAGTGGTAGTTGATCGACGCCTGGTTCGCCCCCGACGCCGCGACCAGGTCGCGGACGGTGGTGTGCGCGTACCCCTTCGTCAGCAGGCAGTCCCGCGCCGCCAGCAGCAGCTTGTCCTTCGCACTCATATGGCCTACCGTATCAAATAAACGTTCGTTTGAAATAAACGTTTATTCATGGAGTTCTCATGTACGCACCACCCGTCCTGCGCATCCGTGACCTGCGCTGCGAGTACCCGGGCGAGGCCGGTCCCGTCCACGCCCTGCGCGGCATCGACCTCGACGTCCCGCGCTCGTCCTTCATCGCGATCATGGGTCCGTCGGGCTCAGGCAAGACGACCCTCCTGCACTGCGCCGCCGGGCTGCAGCGGCCCACGTCCGGCACCGTCGAGCTGGACGGGCAGGACCTGCGCGGGCTCGACCAGACCCGGCTCGCACAGCTCCGCCGACGCCGCGTCGGCTTCGTCTTCCAGTCGTTCAACCTCCTGCCGGCGCTCTCGGCCGTCGACAACGTCGAGCTGCCCCTGCGCCTCGACTCCCGCAGGACGCAGCCGGCGCGCACGGCCGAGCTGCTGGCCAGGGTCGGGCTCGGCGACCGCGGCGGCCACCGTCCCGACCAGCTCTCCGGCGGCCAGAAGCAGCGGGTCGCGGTCGCGCGGGCGCTGATCACCGACCCGGAGATCGTCTTCGCCGACGAGCCCACCGGCGCCCTCGACATCCGCAGCGCCAGGGAGGTCCTGCGGCTGATGCGCGGGCTGGCCGACAACGGCCAGACGATCATCATGGTGACGCACGACCCGGTCGCCGCCTCCTACTCCGACGCCGTGCTCTTCCTCGCCGACGGCCGGATCGTGGACCGGCTGCCGCGTCCCACCGCACAGCAGGTCGCCGGACGAATGGCCGTCCTCGTCGAGTCGGCGGAGCAGGCGGCGAACGGGGCGATGGCGGGATCGGCCGGGCCGGCCGCGAACGGGGCGATGGCGCAATCGGCCGGGCCGGCCGCGGACGGGGCGGTGACGGCCTGATGCTGAAGATCGCCCTGCGCTCCTTCGCGCACCACCGCACCGCCGCGATCGCGACAGGCCTGGTGGCGCTCGTCGGCACGATGCTGATCACGGGCATGATGAGCCTGCTCGGCACCGGCCTGGCCACGAGCACGGCCGCCGCCGACCGCACGTTCCTCGTGCAGTTCCCGCTCATCATGGGCGGCTGGACGGTGGCGATCGTCCTGTTCGCCATGGTCTCGACGATCGGCGTCGCCCTCGGCGGCCGGGCCGGGGAGATCGCCGGCATCCGCCTCGTCGGCGCGACCCCACGGCAGGTGCAGGGGATGCTCGTCGTCGAGACCGCCGCCGTCACGGCCGTCATGGCGCTCCCTGGCCTGGCCGGCGGCCACCTCGTCGGCTGGGTCATCACCCGCGGCCTCCACGCCGCCGGGCTCACCAGCGCGGCCTCGGCCTACGCGCCCGGCGTGCTCCTCCCGGTCCTCGGCGTGCTCGTCGTGCTGGCCGCGAGCGTGCTGGCCGCCTGGATCGGCAGCCGCTCCCCGGCTGGCCGCAGCCCGGTCGCCGACGCGGCCCCACCGCCGCCACGCCGCACGTCCCGTACAGGCCCGCGACGCCGTACGTCCCGTACAGAACCGCCACGCCGTACGTCCCGTACAGAACCGCCACCCCGATCTCGTACGGAACGGCGGCCCGGCCGGGGGCGGCGCGTGGCCGCGACGCTCATGATCGGGGCGGGTCTGGCCTCCTCGGCGGCGGTGTTCGGCATGGACCCGGCCGACATCCTCACCACGGCGATGACCGGGCCCGGCTGCGTGCTCGTCGCCGCCGGCCTCTGCGTGCTCGCCCCCGAGCTCATCGCCCTGGTGAACCTCGTGCTCAGAGCCCTGCGCCCGGCCCACCGCACCGCCCCCGCCCACCTGGCCGCGATCAACCTGTCCGCCGCCCCCGACCGGGTGCGGCCCACCGTCACCTTCCTCACCCTCTTCGTCGGCGTGGCGGCGGGCACGCTCAGCATGCAGGGCATCGAGAACGCCTCGGGCACGGCGGGCAGCACCGGCCAGGTCCTCGCCTCGATCAACTACTTCGTGGTGGCGTTGATCGCCGCGTTCATGGCCATCGCGCTGAGCAACAACCTGGTCGCCTCCATCGCCCGGCGCCGCGCCGAGTTCGCCGTCATGTCCCTGATCGGCTCGACGGGCGGCCAGACGCACCGCATGCTCGTCCGGGAGATCGGCGCGGCCACGGCCGTCAGCGTCGTGGCCGGCAGTGTGGGCGCGTTCTTCGCCGTCCTGCCGTTCGCCGTCGTCAAGACCGGCGACCCTCTGCAGGCGGCGGCGCCCCTGCCCTACGCGGTCACGATCGCCATCGGGGTCGGGGTGACGCTCGGCGTCTCGTCGCTGGTGGGGCGGCGCGTCATCCGTACGGCGGCTTAGAAGATCTTCATGTCCCTGAGCATGCGCCAGCTCTCCAGCGCCTTGATCGAGTTGGGGTACTCCTTCTTCGCGATCCAGTCGCCCAGCGCCCGCTTGCCCGCGTACTTCTTGAGCTGCCCGTTGAACTCCCCCACGTTGTAGTACACGTAGGTCCAGTAGACCAGCTCGTCCCGGGTGGGCGCGGCGTACCCGTAGGCCTTGACGTCGGCCAGGAACAGCGCGCGGCGCCGCTTCAGCATGGCGGCCTCACCCTGCAGCCCCATCGTCAGGTTGGGGAACAGTGCCGACTCCACCAGGGTGCCCTTCTCGTTGCGTCTCGTGTCGAGGCCGATCCGCTTCGGGTCGTAGGGCAGGAAGTTCCTGCCGGGCACCCTGGTGGCGTCCATGTCGAGGAAGAAGCGGTCGGTGCCGAGGTAGTCGTAGCCGAAGATCGGGCTGGTCGTGGGGACGCTCCTGAGCTGCGCGTCCGTCGGGTCGCCGCTGTTCTTGCGCAACCCGATCAGGTCGCGCACGTAGTCGACCAGCCCTTCCAGGTAGGCGTAGGTGTAGAGCTGGTCCACCGGCAGATCGGGCGTGGCGGCGGTGAAGACCACGTCGAGCACCTGCGGCGGGGTGTTCTTCAGCCAGTACTTGGCCTGCGAGTTCGGATACTTCCTGGTCAGCTCGGCCAGGGGCGTGGTGAACAGGGCGAAGAGCTGCCGCTCCCTGGCCAGGTACGCCGCGCTCCCGGCCCTGGCCCGGTCGGCCACCAGGCCCGCCCACCGCTCCAGGGCCGCCTCCGGCGCCCTGCCGAGAACGCCCAGGGCGTGCGTGATCCGCGTCCGGCCCGCGTTCGCGTTGAACGTCACGCTCTTGCCCTTCTTCACCTCGCTCAGCGCGTTCCTGAGCACGTCGAGGTCGGCCTTGACGCTCGCGTCCGGCCCGAGATAGTTCTTCCTGGCCCTGTCCAGAACCTGCTCGCCCCGCGTCTGCACGCCCGCCTCAGCGGGGATCGCCGTGCTGCCGGCGAGGGCCAGGGCGCATGCCAAAGTGGTGACGGCGAATCGGCGCCGTGAGTACGTGTGCATGCCTGCTGCTTATCGCCCGGCGTGTTGACCTGCCATGGGGCGGCGTCCGTGGTCATACGCGGGCGGCTGGTGGACAAATGGCCAAAGCCGCTGTCCCCCGTGCGAGCTACCGGCGGATGTCCACCGCGTGGTGACGATTCCCCGCCGCCCGATCCCTAACGTTTCCGGGGTAACCGCGGCATTCCGGTCGCGGAGCCTCGTAAGGGAGTCTTCATGCGACTGTTGATGCAGCTCGTGGCCGTGGCCGCGGTCGCTTTCCTCGGCAGCCTGGGCGTCCAGGCCGTGCAGGGGAACCAGCTGCTCGTCCTGATCCTCGGCGTCGCCACGGCCGCACTCGCGGTGTTCGTGTACGCGCGGGTGGCACGCCGCGGGACCGCCGAAGAGACCCCGCCGGACGCCACCGGCGGGATGGTACGCGGGTGGGCGCGCCGCGAACTGCCCCCCGAGCTGGCCGCGAAGGGCGCCACCCGCGCCTTCGGCCGTGGCCTGCTGATCGGCACCGGGATGTTCGCCGCCGTCATCCTGAACATCGCCTTCCTCGGCGGCTACCGCATCGACGGCCTCGGCTCGCTGACGGCGGCGGCCGGGCTCGTCGGGTTCATGGCCGCCGCCGCGGTGACGGAGGAGCTGCTGTTCCGCGGCATCCTGTTCCGTTTCGTCGAGCAACGCACCGGGACGTACCCGGCGCTGGTGCTGACCGGGCTGCTGTTCGGCCTGTCGCACCTGTTCAACCCGCACGCCACCCTGTGGGGCGCGCTCGCCATCGCGATCGAGGCGGGCGGCATGCTGGCCGCCGCCTACGCCGCCACCCGCACCCTGTGGCTGCCGATGGGCCTGCACTTCGGCTGGAACTTCGCCGCCGCCGGCATCTTCGGCACCGAGGTCTCCGGCGGCGGCACGGCGCAGGGGCTGCTGAACGGCGTGACGTCCGGCCCCACCCTGCTCACCGGCGGCGAGTTCGGGCCTGAGGGCAGCGCGTACGCGGTGGTGTTCGGGCTGGTCCTGACCGTCGTGTTCCTGTGGCTGGCCCGCAGGCGCGGCAACCTGATCCCGCTCCGCCGCCGCCCGGCCGCTACGCTCGCCTCATGATCGAGCTCCGCCGGACCAGGGGGCTGCGGCGCTGGAACTTCACCGAGCTCCGCCGGACCAGGGGGCCTCGGCGCTGGAACTTCACCGAGCTCCGCCACATGACGAACCTGTGGCGGCGCTGGGACGCCCTCAAGCTCCACCGCCTCACGCACCGATGGCAGCGCTGGGACGTCACGGTGCGGGACTTACCGTTCGGGCTGGCGCTGGCCGCCGCGTCCCTCCTTCCGGCGCTCCACGGCAAGGGCACGCAGGTCGGCGACCTGCCGGTCACCCCCTTCGACGAGCTGGCGTACGTGGCGATCGCCCTCCAGACCCTCCCCCTCGCCGTACGCCGCCGCTGGCCGGCCGTCAGCCTCGCCCTCGTGTCGTCCGGCTTCTTGTTCGACCAGCTCCTCGTGTACCACGTGCTCGCCAGCAACGCGATGCCCCTCGCGCTCATCAGCGCGGGCGCCCACCTGAGGCACCACCGGCGCGTCGCCGTCGTACTCCTGTCCGCCGCGTACCTGGCGCTCGCCATCAGGCTCAACCTGCTCGGCGCGCCCGAGCAGCCGGAGGGGTACGTGGTGTTCTACCTGGCGCTCGCCGCGGCCTGGGGCGTCGGCGTCTGGCTGCGCTCCACCCGCGCCGCCGAGGCCGAGCGCCGCCTGCGCGTCGCCGAGGCCACCCGCGCCGCCGAACGCACCCGCATCGCCCGCGAGCTGCACGACGTCGTGACCCACCACGTGACGGCGATGGTCGTGCAGGCCGAGGCGGCCCGCTACCTGACCGCCGCCCCCGACCGCCTGGAGGAGACCCTGACCGCCGTCACCGACACCGGCCGCCGCGCCATCGCCGACCTGCGCCACATGCTCGACCTGCTCAAGGCCGACCACGACGGCGACGCCAGGACACCGTCCGCCGGCGACCTGCACGGCCTCGTCGAGCAGACCCGCCGGGCCGGCCAGCCCGTGGAGCTCACCGAGGAGGACGCACCGGCCCGGCCCGGCTCCGCCACCTACAGGAGCGCCGAGTTCGTCACGTACCGGGTCGTTCAAGAAGCCCTGACGAACGCCCTCAAACACGCCCACGGCAGCCCCACCGCCGTCCGGGTGCGCTATGGCGAGAAGGAGATCACCGTGGAGGTCGGCAACGACGGCTCCGGCTCCCGCGCCGCCTCCCCAGGCGGCAGCGGGCGCGGCCTGGCCGGCCTGCGCGAGCGCGTGGACGCGCTGGGCGGCGAGTTCAGCGCCTCCACGCAGGCGGGCGGCGGCTTCCTCGTAACGGCCCGCATCCCTGCGGGAAGCCCGTCATGAACGCCGTCGCAGGACCGCGCACCCCCACCGGAGCCCTTTCGTGAACGACCCCATCCGTGTCCTGGTCTGCGACGACCAGGCACTCATCCGCACCGGCTTCGCCACGATCATCGACGCGCAACCCGACCTGGAGGTGGTCGGCGAGTGCGGCGACGGCCGCGCCGCCATCGACCTCGCCGGCCGTTTGCACCCGGACATCGTCGTCATGGACGTGCGGATGCCGGTGCTCGACGGCATCGAGGCCACCCGCCTGCTGGCCGGCGCCGGCGTCGACAACCCCGTCAAGGTGCTCGTCGTGACCACGTTCAACCTGGACGAGTACGTCTACGAGGCCCTGCGCGCCGGCGCGAGCGGCTTCCTCCTCAAGGACGCGCCACCGGCCCAGCTCCTGCACGGCATCCGCACCGTCGCCACCGGCGCCGCCCTGCTCGCCCCCGAGGTGACGCGGCAGCTCGTCGGCCGGTACGCCTCACGCATCCGCCCCGCCAGTGACACCCCGGACGACGTGACACTGACGCCGCGCGAGCTGGACGTGTTGCGCCTCATCGCCGATGGGCGGTCCAACAGCGAGATCGCCGCCACGCTGGTGATCAGCCACGAGACCGTGAAGACGTACGTGTCGCGCATCCTCACCAAGCTCGACCTGCGGGATCGGGTGCAGGCGGTGGTGTACGCCTACCGCCGGGGGCTGGTCACCTGACGCCGTGACCCGTGGCCACGCCCGCCTTCACTCACCCGGCACGATCGTCCGCCCGTCGAACCCCGTCCGACCCGGCCAGATCGGACGGGATCCCGTCAACCGTCAGTCGTCACGACCGGGTTTGCTGAATTCCCCGATCAGCACCGGATACTGCTCCCCACCATGCCCGGCGGCGATCGCACGATCAGCCATCGCCTTCATCAGCTTCGGCAGTTCGGCATTGACCCCCACCGCCTCACTCTCCTCGATCAGATGCGCCATCGCCCGCGCATCGGTCTCCAAGGCCGACACCTCGGCCGGGAAGGCGCCCGCGTCGATCTGCTCCGCGTACCCGGGCAACCATTCGGCCACTGCGGCGGCGATCTGCCGGGCGAACGGCGCGTACGTCACGGCGTCCACACCGGCAGTCCTGAGCAGAGCCGTGCCCTGGAGCCACGCGTTCAGCACACTCCACATCATGGCCAGGCCCGCCACGTCGTACAGGGACGCCAGCCCGGGATCGGCCCCCAGGTAGGTGACGGTGCCGAGCGCACCGAGCGTCGACTCGTGCCCTTCGAAGTACGACTCAGGCCCGCTGTGCAGAATCACCGCCTCCGCGGTCCCGATCGCCGACGGAATGGCCATGACGGCACCGTCCAGGTAACGGGCGCCGCGCCGCTCAGCCCACCGGGCGGCCTCCCGCGCCTGGGCCGAGTCGCCCGAGGTCAGGTTGATCAGCATCACGCCGTCCAGCCCGCCCTCGCTCTCACCCAGCAGCTCGTACATGGCCTGGTAATCGGTGACGCAGACAATCACCACGGAACCCGCCTTGAGCGCCTCCCCCACGGTCGGCGCCAGCCTGGCCCCCTCGGCCACCAACTGGTCGGCCTTTGCGGCCGTACGATTCCACACGGTCGTCGGATGCCCTGCCTTCAGGAACGCGGCGGCGAGCGCCCGTCCCATCAGTCCGAGGCCGATGACCGCCACAGGTGTATCGCTTTTGCTGTTCATGGCAGCATCGTCAACGTTGATACCGGTATGAAGGTCAAGTGAGGTTGCGATGCTGATCGGAGAACTGAGCCGCCGGACGGGCGTGAACACCCACCAATTGCGCTATTACGAGGCTCAGGGCCTGCTCAACGCGGAACGCGGGGCGAACGGTTACCGCGAGTACGACGAGAGCGCCGTGCTGCGCGTGAAGCAGATCCGGCACCTCCTCGGCGCCGGCCTGTCCTCCGAGGACATCGCTTACCTGCTGCCCTGCGCGGTCGGAGAAACCCCGGAACTGCTGGGATGCCCCGAACTGCTGGCCGCGATGCGGTCACGACTGCAGCGCCTTGACGACCAGATGAACCGGCTCGCCCGATCCCGTGTCGCCCTCGCGGACTACATCGACGCGGCCGAACGCATGGCCGGCGAGCACTATCCCCCGTTCGACGATGCCAGCCAGGAGCCCATCCCCGCCTGACCTGACTACGCCATGGAGTTCATTTCGCCGACTCCATCCAGACCTCCAGCGGTTCTCTCCGCCGAACGTGCCGGCCACGCTGCTCCAGCCCATCTTCCCGACCGAACGTCCGGCGGCGGGTTGGGGAGCCGGCTCTAACTGGCCGACGTTCGCGTCATCGAGCGGGAAGCCTTTCGCACCGCTCATCTCCTCCAGGCGGCCACCAAGGCACCGCACGCCACGCATCCCGATCGGCGCACCAACGACGGCAGCCCCCTTCAACATACTGCCGATATACCGCCGCTCCTTATGGTCGCCCCCGTGGAAAAGCCACAACACCCGGGCATTCACCGACCTCATGAATCGCATGTCCGCGCCCATCCGGCCGACGCCCGAATGCTCTCCTTCTTGCCCCGAAGCCCAGGAGGAACAGTGTCTCGATCCGCCCTCTTACGCTCCGCTCTCACCACAACACTCGTAGCCGCATTCACCATCGCCACCACGACGACCAGCCAGGCGATGGCGGCCCCCGATCTCCAGCTCCCCTTCCCCTGCGGCCAGCAGTGGCGCCTGGACACCTGGGCCCACGCCCCCGCCCTGGACATGGTGAAGGAGCCCGACCAGCACGGCACCGAAGGAGCGACCCTCATCGCCCCCGCCGCGGGAAAGGTGAACAAGTCCGTAAGACACGCCAACGCCGGCAACATGATCCAGATCAACCACGGCGGCGGCTACTTCACCACCTACATCCACCTGCAGTCCCGAGACGTGTCGGTCGGCGACACGGTGCAGCGCGGAACGGTGATCGGCAAGGTCGGCAAGGACGGCGAAACCGCGAACGGCCACCCGCACCTGCACTTCGAGCTCGGCTACGACTCCAACGGCGACGGCTCGGCCTCCTGGGGCTTCGAGGGCTCGGAGCGGGTCAGACCCACCTTCAACGGCGTCACCTACGGCCAGTCGGACAACCGAACCTGGCGTAACGTCACCAGCCGCAACTGCGCCACCCCCTCCCCCGAGGGCCGCGCCTCGATCTACGGCGTACTCCCGGACGGCCGCCTCACCTACACCGCCATCGACGCGGCCACCGGCAAACGCACCCACGGCGCAGTCGTATCCACCGCCACCCTCGGCTTCACCCCCAAAGCCATCGCCACCCTCAACTTCAACACCCTCCTGGTCACCAAGAACGACTCCAGCGGCATGCTCTACCGCGTCGACATCCGCACCAACAACGAGACCCTCGAATTCGAACCCCCCGTCCAGCTAGGCACCGGCTACACCCACGACCATCTCGCCTACGACGGCAAAAGCCACCTCTACGGCATAGCCGACGGCACTCTCCGCCGCTACACCATCACCGCGACCAAGCCCGCACTCACCAACATCACCGACAACACCCTGATCGGCACCGGCTTCACCCTCAAAACTCTCACCACCACCGGCGCCGACTGGCTCCTCGGCACCACCGCCGGCGGCCAGCTCATCTCCTACCGCATCAACGGCGCCGGCAACTGGCAACGCCACCAACTCCGCGACGCCACCTGGCAAGGCTTCGACCACCTCCTCTCCCCCGGCGCAGGCGTCTACTACGGCCACGCCCCCAACGGCTCCCTCCACCGCTATCACGACGCCGACCCCTACGACGGCCAGGACAACGACCTCACCGGCCCTGACACCGTCGATGCCACCGGCTGGTCCCAGACCCTCCTGTCCGCCCAGCCCGCCACCGTGAGCTGAGCACGCCTGACAGAAGTCCCCTCATACCGTCCGGCCCCGGCATCATGCGGGGTCGGACGTTTTTGTCAGGGCCTGGAGACGTAATGGCAGCACAACGTCCGCAACTCGTTCGGCGCCGCCCTCAGAAAGGCCGACTTCACCCACAGGATTGGAAGACACAGCACCGCAACTTCGCGAGACCTCAGAACACCGGGCTGCGACTCAGAGGGTGGTCTGTGAGCCTATGCACCCGCGCTCGGCGTGAGCACACTGGACCGATCATCTCCGGATCACCCGCAAGACCTTGCTCGTCCTGGCCGCCGACCCCGATCCGGCGCCCCGCCGTCACCGGCTCCCGTGGTTCCCGATCACCCCGCCTACCAGCACATTCTCACCCTCATGACCAGCACCGGCCAGCCCACACGAGCGCGCGACCTCTGCCTGCCCCTGGACCTGCCCCTGGAGCGTAAGAACATCGAGAACACCCGCGCCAAACTCAAACGCCCTGGTCACCCTCGGCACTTTCGTGGAGACCGAGCCGGGATTGTTCACTCAGCCGCGTCCGTAACCCGGCAACGAGCCCGTGACCAGCCCTCCTCATGCAGCGCAAGCGATCAGAGGGACATCAACTCGCGAACCGCCCCCATAAATCCATGAGCGCCGGGCGAAATCCCTGTAGGGCGAATGTCAGCCTGGTGGCCGTAGTCATCGATTCGCTCGCGATCGCGGCGTGAACTTCGCCTTGCGGATCGTCTCGATCGGGGTTTGGGCGTAGGGCAGTGGGCGCCTGACCGACGGCGGGCTGGTCGGCCTCCCGCAGGTGGAACGGAACGGACTCGGTGCTGAGGAAATTCGACGGCGTCTGCGGCGTCGCTGCCGTCGACCATTCGCCTGACGGCCGGCGCCCTTCGCGAAACGGACGCGGCCAAGGACGATGACGAGCTCCGATCCTCGTCAGGCCGCGGGACGGGCCCTCTGATCACCCGCGCGTCCCCATCAGCGCTACGGCCCGCCTGGAGTGACGATTCGCCGATTGTGGTGATCCACCAGTCGGGACAGCACCTCGGTCAGCTGCTGTCGCTCCTGGGGTGACAGCGGAGCCAGCAGTTCGTCCTGGCTTACGGCCAGCCGCTTCTCCAGTCGCCGCAGCTGCCGCTTGCCCGCTGAGGTCAGCGAGACGATGTTGCGCCGCCGATCGAAGGAGTCCGGGGTGCGCTCGACCAGCCCGCGATCGGCGAGTTCGTTGATCGTCGCGACCATGTCGCTGAGATGGATGCCACTACGGCGGCCCAGCGCGGCCTGGCTGGCCGGGCCGGACTCCTCCAGCGTCGCCAGCAGGCGGTAGTGGTAGCCGCGGGCGCCGACGGACGAGAACCCATCGCCAACCAAGCGGTGCGCGTGGTTGGCGGCCTGGCCGAGCAGCCAGCTGGGCAGGCCCTCCCACTTGGCGGGCGTCTCCTCGGATGGGTTCTCCATGCGACAAGTCTAACAAATCGTTTGACGCCCTAATGATCGGTGTTATCGTTAGTAGAGCAAACGATAGAGACATAAATGTTTGCCGTCCAAATGAACCTTCCTGGAGCCGAAATCATGATCAAGCCGTTCCGCATCGACATCCCCCAGGCCGACCTCGACGACCTGACCGACCGGCTCGCCCGCACCCGCTGGCCCAACGAGGTCGCCGACGCCGGATGGGACTACGGCTTCCCGCTGGCACGGCTCAAGGAACTGGCCGAACACTGGCGCACCGGCTACGACTGGCGTGAGCACGAGGCCAAGCTCAACGAGCTTCCGCACTTCACCACCGAGATCGACGGACAGAGCATCCACTTCGTCCACGTCCGGTCTTCGAATCCGGACGCGCTCGCGCTGATCCTCACCCACGGCTGGCCCGGCTCGTTCCTGGAGTTTCTCGACATGATCGAACCGCTGTCGCACGACTTCCACCTGGTGATCCCGTCCATCCCGGGCTATGGCTTCTCCGGGCCGACCCACGAGCGTGGCTGGGACATCGTCCGGGTCGCGCACGCGTGGGCCGAACTGATGCGCCGTCTCGGCTACGAGCGCTACGGCGCGCAGGGCGGCGACTTCGGCGCGGGCATCTCCCTGGCACTCGGCGCGCTGGCGCCCAAGCAGGTCGTCGGGGTCCACGTCAACTACCTGCCGACCCGGCCGGCTCCCGACGCCGACATCGAACTGTCCGCAACGGACGAAGCCCGCCTCGACAAGGTCAGGCAACTCATGGCGAATCGTCCGCCGTACCAGACTCTGCAGGCCCTCACCCCGCAGACCATCGGCTACGCCCTGACCGACTCGCCGGTCGGCCAGCTCGTCTGGATCGCCGAGCGCTTCGCACAGTGGACCGATCCACGCTCCCCGATCAGCGACGAGCGGATGCTCACCAACATCTCGCTGTATTGGCTGACCGCCACCGCAACCTCCTCTGCACGGCTGCACCACGACACCCCGCGGCGGACCGAGCCATGCCCGGTACCGATCGGCGTGGCGGTGCTGCCACACGACATCACCCAGTCAGTACGACCGCTGGCCGAGCGACTGTACGACATCAAGCACTGGTCAGAGTTCGACCGCGGCGGCCACTTCGCCGCGATGGAGGTGCCCGACCTGCTCGCCGAGGACGTCCGGGACTTCTTCCTCACCTGCCTCAAGCACGACCGCCAGGACGCTTCCCGCTAGGTGCTCGTGCCACTGAGAACTGGTCGTGAGGCGGCCAGACGAGCCAGTGGCCGCCTCCAACCACGAGGAGATCATCATGACCGCCACTGAAACCCTGATTCGCGCCCTCGCTGACCGCGCCGAACTGGCCGACCTGGTCGCCCGTCACAGCCTATGGGTCGACGAGTTCCGCTACGACGAGACCGACCGGCTCTTCACCGAGGACGTCGTCGTCAAGGCCCCCCGTGGGGAGGCCCACGGCATCAAGGAACTCATCGAGCTTGTAAGCGCGCACCGCGTGTACGCACGCACCTTGCACAACAAGACCAACCTCGTCATCGAGGTCGACGGCGAGACCGCCACGGTACGGGCCCACGACGTCGCCGTCTATGTCATCGACGACAAGACGGCGGCCGTCGCGGCCGGGATCATCCGCTACGGAGCGCGCCGCACCGAAGACGGCTGGCGCTTCGACCACCTCGAAATCACCCCGATCGCCGTCACCGAAGCCCTGGACCGGGCCATCTAGGTCACGCCAACACAAGCCGACCTGTTCTCACCCCGTCACCGAAGACGCCTCCTCGTCTCAGCCCGGAGGCGTCTTCGGTAGGGCTGGCGCCTCCTGTGCGCGCTTTCCCGACCGCCCTGAGCGCCTGCAAAGGTTCTCACGAGGAAACGTCCGGGAACCGAAAGATGCGGATTGTGACGCTCGACGGGGTGCCGGCGAGCTCCTACCTGGGCGCCGCCTACCCGATCGGTATCTTCAGCATGTACCAAATGGTGTGGCCCCCTCTGTCTGAGAGGTGACGACGACTTCAGTGTCACCGACGAGCCGCACAACACCACACCGGTCAATTCCGCCGACGCCCTCACCGATCCCGTAGAGGTCCCTCACGCGGCCCGGCTCGCACGTCTTCGAACTCGGCGTCGTCACCACAGGTCAGCGCTACTGGTAGTCGAGGATTTAACCTTCGTAGAAGAGGAGAAAGCGCGTCCACCATCAAGAGATCGGTCGTGCCTTCTGGCGTGCCGAAGAGTCGCGCGATGTCGACCGGATCCTGGAGTTCTTCACCGACGACGCCGTCTGGGAGGGCTCGGGAGTGACCCTCACCGGCCGTGAGCAGATCCGCGAGTACCACGCCAGGAGCGCCGCCGCGTACCCCGGACTCGAAGTGAGGGTTGGCCGGGTTCACGGTGACGACGACGTCGCGGCCCTGGAGCGGCACGCTCGGTTCACCGGGCCGTCGGGCGAGGTGGTCCCGCTGGACGGCGTCAACATCATGCGGCGCGAGGGTGACAAGATCGGCGCACTGACGGCTTACTGGCGTGAGTCCTGGTTACATCTGGACCGAGGTCCTTGATCGTGGTGCGGACGGGGACCGGGAGAAGTGGGAACCGATCTGGGGGCGCTACTGTCCGATGGAGCGCTGCGCGGAACCGTACGAGGTCGCGTCCGCCATCGCTTTCCTGGCCTCTGGCGGAGGCCCGTTCGTCACTGGCGCCGACCTCGCCGTGGACGGCGGGCTCACCTCGATGAGCCCGGACGGTCTGTCGGCGTACGAGTTCAGGCCACGAGCGCTTTCGTCGACACCCACTTCCACCTCTGGGACATCGATCGCTTTGCTACCCGTGGCTCGCGGACGTGGGCAAGGCGGATCTCGTCGCCACCGTGCACGTCCAGGCCAGGAGCCTTAAAAGGGTTCATCCGCGTCCCCGACCACGATAGTCGAGCCTTCAATGCTGACCTCGGCATGCGCGATTCGGCCTTGCGGGTGGGCAAGGCGAAACGACTCCTTGCCCCCGAATGCCTCAGCGTAGAACCGGATCGCCTCTGCGGCGCCGTCCACCATGAGGTGCGGCACAGCGGCGTATCGGTAGCACTCGGGAACGGATGCCATCACAGTGCTCCCTTCGAGAGGCGCTCACTGCTGAAGACCGTAGAAGCTCAGCCAAGGCTGAGGTCAAGTCAAGGATTCCTCAGTTGACCTCAACTCCACTTGAGCTCCTAGCGTGGGCCGCAATCCCGACCCGAACGCTCAGGAGGATCATGATGCGGATCAGCACCACCTTGCCCATGACGCAGGCCGGCGTGCCTGACATCGCGATGGCGCGACACCTTGAGGACCTCGGCTATGACGCGGTCAGCATGGCCGATTTCATCGTGGGCGACGGGACGCCGAGCTTCGACGCCACCCTCGTTCTGGCGGCCGCCGCAACAGCGACCGACAAGATCGGGCTGGAGTTCGGCGTGCTCAGCCTCCCGCTGCACCCTACGGCCTGGGTCGCTGCGCAGATGCAGACCCTTCAGCATCTGTCAGGCAACCGAGTCGTCCTTGGCGTCGGAATCGGGGGTTTCCCGGGCTCGCCGTTCTGGCGCGCGGTCGGGGCGCCACTTCAGGGCAGGGGACGCTGGACGGATGCGGCCCTGCGCGCATTGCCTGGCCTCATTCGCGGCGAGGCCACCAAGCTGGGCGAGGAAGAGATCACACTCGGCCCCGCCGCCCCGGTCCCGCCCATCCTCATCGGCGGGAACTCCGAGGCGGCGATGCGCCGCGCAGTCCTTCACGGTGACGGTTGGGCGCCCTCCTTGATCAGCCCTGCGGCTCTGAGCAAGAAGGCGGCACGGCTACGTGAGATCGCCCATGAGCTCGGACGCCCGGTTCCGCCGATCTCCGTAGGAGGTCATGCGATTCTCGTCCACAACCCGGCCGCCATTGAATCCTTCACCCGCATCTTGGTGAACGTGCATCGCATGGCGCCGGAGAAAGCCGCGGACGTACCGGTCACCGGCGGCCCAGAGCAGGTGGCGGAACGTCTCCACGCCTATGCGGAGGCCGGAGCCGACATGGTCGGGCTCAGCCTGGACGGCGGAAACTGGACTCGGCAGGCAGAAACACTCGCAGAGGCCAGAACACAGCTGAGCCGTAGCCGGGGAACGTCTGCGCCCGGACGACCCTGATGGCGCTGCCCACCAACCCCACGCTGGCCGAAGCAGCCACCAGCATGCCTTCGACGAACCGGATCCGGAAGTACCTGAACGATACAGCCGCCTCAAGAACGGCCCTGGGTGGGGTTTCACGAGCGGGATTGAGCTGGAGTACAGCGACCATGGCGAAGATCGCTTCCCTGATTCGCCTCCACTCGACAGCGTGACACCCGCCATGATGAACGAGCAGCCAGCCAGGTCAATCTCGATCGCCGTCCATACATCTGGAGATAGCTCGATGCACTCCGCTGAGGTATTTCGGAGCATCCGGCTCGTCCTGCGTCAACGTGGCGAGCAGCAGGCCGACGCCGTAGCTGCCGAGCTAAGCTGGGCGCGGTCGGCCGCTCGTGGCGGGGACGGCGAGACGTACGAGGCCATCTGGGCTGTCGACGGCAACACAACATTCCGCTACGTGGAGGATGTGACGTCAGGCGAGGCTCTATGTCAGCTTCTGGGATCCGCGCGAGAGCCGGTGGCGGAGGCACTGCGACAGATCGAGTCCCGGCTCGACGCATGGACCCAGCGCGAGCTTCTGGAAGCGGTGAAGGCGGCTTCTACTCCGTACGAGATGGTGCAGGCTCTCTTCCGGCTGAGCCTCGGTGCTCCGATCACCCTCGATGACACCCATCTGGGTACGTTGTCGTTGAGGTTCGGCGCCGCGATCGACGAAGCGGTACGTCATGAGCACCCGATGGTGCGAGCCGCAGCGGTGCGGGCCACTGCGTACATGGAATGGCCCGTACTGCGCCTCATCGTCCAGGAGGTCGCCGAGAGGGACTCCGACAGCAGAGTCGCGAAAGAGGCGAACCTTGTCCTTCAGGCCTTCGACCTCTTGGACCGTCACCGCTGACCTCTCCCGCTCACGACCGCAGTGGGCCGTCACCCGCACGCCAGATCACCTTGCCGCAACACCTCGGCATGTCCAGCGACGCGAACTTGCTCCTCCACCAGCACCCAGGCACCTGCTCCGCCACTCCGAACCCGATTCACAAACCCCCCGAAACGACAAGATCCCGCCCGATCGCAACGATCAGACGGGATCCCGCCGGCCGTTTCAAGAACGGCCCTGGGTGGGGCGTTCACGAGTAGGCATGACCTGCGGTGGAGGTGGGGCCCGGAAGATCGCTTCCCGGACGGCCAGTGATCGTTTCCTGAGCCGGGCGTGACCCGTGGGGCGGAATCAGTGCGGCTTGTGTCTTGGCCGGGTCGTCCGCCCACGGCCGTACCCGGACAACACTCCCCGCGCCGGCAAGTTCTGTCCGGACCTCACGGCGCGGGGTGTGAATCAACTGCCGGGCGGTGGTGTGGCGTCGCCGATGTCGTTGGCCGAGGGGTCCGCCACGACCTTGCACGGCTCGATGGGCCCGGTCGTCAGCCGCCCGCTGAACTGCCAGGCGACCCCGGGACGCTCTACCGTGGGCGTGACCGGATTCTCCATGACCTCGATCATCGCGATCTGGCCCGGCTTGATGTGGCGGGGGTAGATGGTGATGCCATCTTGCGGGCGAATCGCCTGGTAAGAGATCGACTTTTGCAGTCTTTCCCGAAGCCTGGCCTGCGCGGCGGCATCGCTGCTCGACAGTTCTTCCTTGGTCGCGCTGAAGTCGTCGCCCTTGAGGAAGGGTGCCCGGGTGTTTCCGCAGCGCTTGCCGAGAGGCAGGTAGGTGATGTCAGCCGGCACACCCCAATCTGCCAGTTCCTTCTCAAGGTGCTCGGGGTCCCGGAAGTCGTAGATCTTGAGGTTGATCGATCCGTCCTGGTTCTTCGTCAGGGCGTACGCCGGCTCGGCGGAGCCGATCAGGGAAGGAACGGCCACGCCCGCCGCTACGACCGCCGCCACAACTGCGCCCATCGCGAGCCGCCGCCCGCTCAGGAGCGGCCGAGTGTGCCGACCGAACGGAAGCAACCTCTTCCAGCGCCGATCGCGCGGTGCCCCGGCCACCTCCTCAGCGAGCCGGATTCGTTGCCGGGCCAGGGAGTGGGGCGGCTCATGCTCCAGTTCCTTGATGAGCGTCTTCAATTCATCCATGATCGTGCTCCTCCAACGGATTGACTCCACCCAGGGTGTGGCGGACCTTGCGCCGGGCCCGATTGAGTCGTGACTTGACCGTGCCGACCGGAATGTTGAGCGCGCGGGCCGCTTCCTCGTACGTCATGTCGCTCCAGGCGACCAGGAGCAGGACGTCCCTGTCGCCTCGCGACAGCAGCGCGAGCGCGTTCAGCAGGACCGTCCGCGACCCTTGAGCGGTCAGATCACGAATGATCGCCTCTTCTGGTCCCTCAATGGGCTCGGCTGGACTCTGCCGCTCCAGCGCACGGTAGCGGCTGACCTCGGTCCGGCGGTGGCCGGTGATGAGCTTGGTGGCGATGCCCAGCAGCCAGGGCCGCGCATCGCGGTAGGAGATGTCGTACGCGTGGCGCCTGCGAAAGGCGATCAGGAACGTCTCTCCGACGAGGTCCTCGGTGAGTTCGGGGCCGAGCCGGAAGGAGATGTACCTGTAAAGCGTTGCGGCGTAGCGGTCGAACAGGGCGGCGAACTTCTCCGGATCATCGAGGGAACTTGTGATGATCTCGGAGTCCACCACCAGTGGTGACGTGTCGGTCACCATAGATGATCTATTTTCAGCACTGGGCCCCCTTCGAGATGTCATCTGTGTCTTGTCACAAGAGCCTTAAGTGTTCACGGGCATCTGCTGCTGGTTGATCGTCGGTGCCGTTGCTGAGGCCCTGAAGGGACCTTGCAGTCTTTGAGGTCAGCAATGCCATGACGCCTGGCGGCACACAGGGCAGCGCAGAGTGAGTGGTTGTCGAGCCATCCAGCGGGTCTGTAGTCGCACAGGGACGGTTGTGCTCGGTGATGGAAGGACCGATTGCAGAGGTGTCTCTTCACGCGAGCCGTGAAGCCATCTACAGTTACGTTTTGCATGCATTATGTGACTCTTTGTAGTTGCAGATTCTGCAGGTTACGCACGGCGCCAGTACGGGGAGGTCGGGCATGACGTTGGGCGAAGCATCCCTGCTGGAGCAGCCGGCTGCGGATCCGCGCACAACTTGAGTCATTGCGTGAGCAGGTGGCGGCCTTGGAAGAGCGGCTGAGCGACCTAGTGGCCCGTCACGCAACCTTGGCCGGGTGACTGGTCAAGCTTCGGATGGTGAGCTGGCAGCGAAGCTGGTCTTGGGGTGGGCACTAGCGTTACGCCAGCGGACGTAGCCGATCGCCGCGTTCTGCTCCTCGTGGGTGCGGTGGTCGGTGCCGTTGAGGGCGTAGTAGCGCAGCGCGGCGAACTCGGACTCGATCCAATTCAGCCACGAGCCGTAGGTGGGTAGGAACACCAGCTCGATGTCGTGCTCGGCGGCCCAGGAGCGGACCTGAGGATGCTTGTGCGGCGTATAGTTGTCCATGATCACTTACAGCCTCCCGCCGGGCCACCGCGAGCGCAGGGCCTCGATAAAAGGACAAGAACTCCCGCCACCGCTTGCGCCGGCGGATGCGGTAGTACAACCGGCCGGTGGCCAGGTCGAGTGCGGCGATCATCTGCATCACGCCGTGATAGCGGTGGTAGGTGGCGCGTAGCCGGACCGGGCTTTTCGCCGGTCGCCACCGTTTGCCCGTGCGGGGCATCAGTTTCAGCGGGCCGAACTCATCAACGCAGATCACCCTCCCATCGGTGGGCGGGTAATCGTATAGCTCCAGCACGCGCTGCATCTTGGCGATGAACTGGGGGTCGTTGGACGCCTTCCAGGTCGTGGTGGTCTGCCAGCTCACTCCGTCCTTGCGGAGGATGCGCCGCAGGTGCTCGCGACTGAGCGTGGCCACCACACCGCGGGCGACCAGGTGCTCGGCCAGAGTACGCAGGCTCCAGGTGGACTGGCCGCAGATACCCCATCCGGCGGGAACCGTCCGGGCGATCAGGCAGATGTGCTCGCGCGTCTGTTCACTGATCGCCGCCGGCCGGCTTCCGCTCCATGGGTCCAGCGCGTCGAACGGCCCCGCCGGGGGTTGGATCGAGGTTGCTCAACCATCCGTCCGGCCCCGGCGAGGTCGTGGTCAGTATGCGCCCTCCTGTCGTGTTCGCCAATGCTCCGGCCGCGTCGATCGAGCACTTGCAGGCGGAGTTACGCGGTCGCTGGCGGCAGGCGCCGCGGGCGGTGATGGTGCTGTTGTCGCTGCACGGGCTGCCGGCGGCACAGATCGCTGACCTGCTCGGTTACGACCCGGGCACGGTGCGCCGCTGGATCGAGCGCTTCAACCGGCTGGGAGTCGCCGGCCTGGCCGACCGTCCCCGTCCTGGACGTCCGCGGCGGGGTGGCCGGCGGCTGGTGCAGCGCATCGCCGCGCTGCTGGCCCGGCCGGGACCGTGGACGAGCCCCAGGTTGTGGCGGCGGCTGAACCGGCCCGCCTTGAGCAAGCGCACCCTGTATCGGCGGGTGGCCATCTGGCGGCGGCCGAAGCTGATCGCCAAAGGTGACCCGGACCGCTGGCGGATCCTCCTTGATGTCAGCGCCCGGCTCCGTGCGCTGCCGCGCGGGGCGATGGTGTGGGCCGCCGATAAGACCCACGTGCACTGGCTGCCGCACGTCCGGGCGAGCTGGACGTTGCGCACGCACCGCCCAGAGGTTCCCACGCCGGGCAAGAACCGGCAGGTCACCGTGCTGGGTGCGCTGGAGATGACCACCGGGCAGTGGGTGTATCGGCTGGGCCGCCGGCGCGCAGCCGACTTCCTGCTCCTGCTCGATCTGGTGCTGGCCGCGTTCCCGGCCGCTCCGGCAGTCGTGGTGATCTGCGATAACGACAGCATCCACCACGCCAAGGCCGTCACCGCCTACCTGGCCGAGCATCCTCGTCTGGAGCTGCTGTACGGAGCGCGCTACAGCCCACACGACAACCCGGTCGAACGCGTCTGGGCGGCACTGAAGGCGTTCATCGCCAACACCGCCGTCACCTGGCCCGGCCGCCTCAGACAGATCCGCGCCTTCTTCCGCGCCCGCTCACCCGACCAGCTCCTGACCGCCGCGATCCCCGAGGCCAGTCCCTGGCTCCCCGCCGGTTACAAGCGGAAT
>NZ_VSEY01000017.1 GCF_008086045.1 Nonomuraea sp. PA05
CGCTCTATTTTGCTATGACGGCCGGGCGATCCCCGAGACGTTCGGCGTCGTTGCGCGGGATCACCAGGGCCGCGACCAGACTGATGGCCGACACCACGGCCAGGTAGGCAGTGATCGACAAGGACGTCCCGGTCGAGGCGAACAACGACGCGGCCACCAGCGGCGTGATCCCGCCGCCCAGCAGGGACGCGAGCTGGTAGGCCACCGACGTGCCCGAGTACCGGATCGCCACCGGGAAGAAGCTCGCGGTCAGCGTCCCCTGAGGGGCGTGCGTCATGGCCAGCACGGCGCCCATCACCAGCATGAACACCGCGATGAGCACGGGGTTGCCGGTGTTGACGACCGGCAGGATGGCCAGCGCGCCCGCCAGGAGCACCACCGAGCCCCAGGTGAAGACGGCCCGCAGGCCCAGCCGGTCTCCGAGGTGCGCCCAGAGCGGCGCGGTCACCAGCCAGACGGCGGCGCCGCCGATCACGCAGGTCAGCAGGAACGTGCGCGACAGGCCCGCCGCGGACTCGCCGTAGCCGAGGATGTAGACCATGAAGATGTAGGCCAGGGCGCTGTTGCCGATGATCACCCCGATGGTGTGCACCACCTCGCGCCAGTGTTCGCGCAGCACCACCGCGATCGGCAGTTTCACCGGCTTGCGGCGCTCCACGAGGTCGGCGTAGTCGGGGCTCTCCTCGATGCGCAGCCGCAGGTACAGGCCCACCACCACGAGCACGATGCTGAGCAGGAACGGCACCCGCCAGCCCCATGCCATGAAGCTCTCCTCGCCCAGCAGGGACGAGGTGCCGAGGAAGACGGCGTTGGCGCAGAGCATGCCCGCCGGGGTGCCCATCATCGGGAACGCCCCGTACAGGCCGCGCCGGCCCTTCGGCGCGTGCTCCATCGTCAGGACCACCGCGCCGCCCAGCTCGCCGCCGAGCCCGATGCCCTGGGCGATGCGCATCACCACGAGCAGGACGGCCGCCCACACGCCGAGCGTGTCGTACGTCGGCAGCACGCCGATCAGCGTGGTGCCGATCCCCATGATGAGCAGCGACACCACGAGCGTGTTGCGCCGCCCGATCCGGTCGCCGAAATGGCCGAACACGATGCCGCCGAGCGGCCTGGCGAGGAACCCGACGGTCATGGTGCCGAAGGAGGCGATGGAGCCGGCGACCGGATCCATGGCCGGGAAGAACTGCTTGTTGAAAACGAGGGCGGCGGCCGTGCCGTACAGGAAGAAGTCGTACCACTCGATGGCGGTGCCGATGAAGGCCGCCCGCGAGACGCGGCGGGCGGCCTGGCGGCGGTCTGTGTCCATCACACCTGTGCCTTCCGATGGGGGTAGGGACGAGGATGCACGCAGGTGGTATGCCAGGACGAATACCTATATGCGCCCCAGATATAGCAGGACGGATATATAACAAAGCGGAGATGGCCCGCCCTGATTTAGGTATTGGACTGTTATGGCGGACGATCACCACAATGGCCGTCATGAAGCCCGCGCACTACGTCAACGGCGTCTTCACGACGGCGGGGACGCCCTTCCCGCTCCGCTCACCCGCCGACGGACGCCAGATCGCCGCCGTACCCGAGGCCCCACGCGAGACGGTGGACGAGGCGGTGCGCGCCGCCCGCGCCGCGATGGACGGCGCCTGGGGCCGGACGAGCACCGAGGAGCGGTGCTCGTACCTGCGCCGGATCGCCGACGGCATCGAGGCCAGATTCGAGGAGTTCGTCGCCGCCGAGGTAGCCGACACCGGCAAGCCGCGCGAGCTGGCCGCGACGGTGGACATCCCGCGCGCCGCCGCCAACTTCCGCGCCTACGCCGACCTCGCCTACGGCCGCCCCGAACGCGCCTACCCGACCCACGTCCCCGGCTGGAGCGGCAGCGGCCACGCGCTGAACTACACCGTGCGCCGCCCCCTCGGCGTGGTCGCCGTCATCTCGCCGTGGAACCTGCCGCTGCTCCTGCTCACCTGGAAGGTCGCGCCCGCGCTCGCCGCGGGCAACGCCGTCGTCGCCAAGCCGTCGGAGGAGACCCCCTCGACCGCGACCCTGCTGGCCGAGGTGATCGACGCCGCGGGGCTGCCGGCGGGCGCGTTCAACCTCGTGCACGGCCACGGCGCCGGCGCGGCGGGGGAGCACCTGACCGCGCACCCGGGCGTGGACGCGATCGCCTTCACCGGCGCGTCCGCCACGGGCAGCGCCATCATGCGCAACGCCGCCGCGCACGTCACCCCGGTCTCGTTCGAACTGGGCGGCAAGAACGCCGCCCTCGTCTTCGCCGACGCCGACCTGGAGGAGGCCGTCGAGGGCACGCTGCGCTCCAGCTTCACCCACTCGGGCCAGATCTGCCTGTGCACCGAGCGCGTCTACGTGCAGCGGCCGGTCTTCGACGCGTTCGTGAGCGCGCTCGCCGAGCGGGCCGCCGCGCTGCGCGACTACGGGCCGATGATCTCCGCCGAGCACCGCGACAAGGTGCTGTCGTACTACCGGCTGGCGGTCGAGGAGGGCGCGACGGTGCTGGCCGGGGGCGGTGTCCCGGAGTTCGGCGACGAGCGCGACGGCGGCTACCACGTCGAGCCGACCGTCATCACGGGGCTGCCGCAGAGCGCGCGGACCGTGCGTGAGGAGGTCTTCGGGCCGATCTGCCACGTGGCGCCGTTCGATGAGGAGGACGAGGCCGTCCGCCTGGCCAACGACAGCCCGTACGGGCTGGCCGCCACGGTCTGGACCATGGACCTGTCGCGCGCCCACCGCGTCGCGCCCCGCATCGAGGCCGGGATCGTCTGGGTGAACTGCTGGAACCTGCGCGACCTGCGCACCCCCTTCGGCGGCGTCAAGGCCTCCGGCATCGGCCGCGAGGGCGGCGAGTACTCGCTCGACTTCTTCTCCGAGCCCGTGAACGTGTGCGTCAAGATTTGAGGACCCCCGTGACTTCCGTGACAGACGACCATCGCGCCGCCGCCGCGCGGCTGCTGGCCGCGTACGCGTCAGGCCGGCCGTGCGAGCCGGTCCGTGACCTGGTCGACGGCCTGGAGGCCGCCTACGCCGTGCAGGGCCTGCTCACCGAGCGGTGGCTCGGCGAGGGCCGGCGGCTCACCGGCCGCAAGATCGGCCTGACCAGCAGGGCCGTGCAGGAGCAGCTCGGCGTCGGCTCGCCCGACTTCGGCGCGTTGTTCGCCGACATGGCCGTGCCCGACGGCGCGGAGATCCCCGCCGGAGCCGTGCTCCAGCCGCGCGCCGAGGCCGAGGTCGCCCTCGTGCTGGAGCGCGACCTGCCGCACGAGCGGCACACCGTCGCCGACGTGATCGCCGCGACCGCGTTCGCGCTGCCCGCCGTCGAGGTGGTCGGCAGCCGCATCCGCGACTGGGACATCACGCTGGCCGACACCGTCGCCGACAACGCCTCCTCCGGCCTGTACGTGCTCGGCACCCGCCCCGTCCTCCTGCGCGAGGTGGACCTGCGGATGGCCGGGATGGTCATCGAGCGGCGCGGCGAACAGGTCTCGACCGGCATCGGCTCGGCCTGCCTCGGCCACCCGCTGCACGCCGCCGTCTGGCTGGCCGACACGCTCGCCGCGCTCGGGCAGCCGCTCCGGGCCGGCGACACGGTGCTGACCGGGGCGCTCGGACCTGTCGTCCCGGTACGGCCCGGTGATGTGCTGGAGGCCCGCATCGACGGGCTCGGAGACGTACGCGCGGCCTTCGCCGCCGCGGAAGGGGGAACCCCGTGAACGCGCTGGCCGAACTCCTGGACGAGGCCACCCTGGCGGGCCGCGCCATCCCGCGGCTGACCGACACGGCCGACCTCGACGTGCCCGCCGCCTACCAGGTGCAACGCGCCACCGTCGAGCGGCGGCTGGCCCGCGGCGAGCGGATCATCGGCGTCAAGATGGGCTTCACCAGCCGCGCCAAGATGGTGCAGATGGGCGTGGACGACGTCATCTGGGGCCTGCTCACCGACGCCATGCTCGTCCAGCACGACCTCGACATCGCCGGGCTCATCCACCCGCGGATCGAGCCGGAGATCGCGTTCCTGCTGGAGCGGCCCGTCCGCACCCCGGCCGACGCCGCGGCGGCCGTCGGCGGCGTCGCCGTCGGCTACGAGGTGCTCGACTCCCGCTACGAGGGCTTCAGCTTCACCCTGGCCGACGTCATCGCCGACAACGCCTCGGCCAGCGGCTTCGGCCACGGCCCCTGGCACCGCCCGCGCGACGTCGCCAACCTCGGCCTGGTCATGGAGATCGACGGCCGCGCCGTGGCGAGCGGCTCGTCGGCCGCCATCCTCGGCGACCCGCTCCGCTCCCTGACCGCCGCCGCCCGGCTGGCCTCCGCCGCAGGCATCGAGCTGCAGCCCGGCTGGGTCGTGCTCGCGGGCGCGGCCACCGCCGCCGTCCCGCTGCCCGCCGGGGCGCACGTACGCATCGCCGCGGCCGGGCTCGGCCACGTGGAGGTGACCACCCGATGACGAACGACGCTCTGCTGGTCGAGGGCAAAGCCCGCCCCCGTGGCCGGTTCCCGCACGTCAGGCGGGCGGGTGAGTTCGTGTTCGTCTCCGGCACCAGCTCGCGCCGCCCCGACGGCAGCTTCGCCGGGGCCGCCGCGGACGAGCTGGGCACCACCAGCCTCGACATCCGCGAGCAGACCAGGGCCGTCATCGAGAACGTCGCCGACCTGCTCGCCGCCGCCGGAGGAAGCCTGGCCGACGTGGTCAGCGTGACCACGTACCTGGTCAACATGAACGACTTCGGCGGCTACAACGAGGTCTACGGCGAGTTCTTCGACGAGAGCGGCCCCGCCCGCACCACGGTCGCCGTCCACCAGCTCCCGCACCCGCACCTGCTCATCGAGATCTCCTGCATCGCCCACCTACCGCAAAGGAGCCGGCCATGATGCCCCCCTTCAACCTCCAGGCGTGGATCGACGAGCACCAGGATCTGCTCAAGCCGCCGGTCGGCAACGCGCAGATCTGGAAGGACGCCGACCTCATGGTCACCGTCGTGGGCGGCCCCAACCAGCGCACCGACTTCCACGACGACCCCATCGAGGAGTTCTTCTACCAGCTCAAGGGCGGCATGGTGCTGCGGGTGATGGAGGAGGAGGGCAAGCCGCCAGTGGACGTCCAGATCAGGGAGGGCGACGTCTTCCTGCTGCCGCCGCACGTCCGGCACTCGCCGCAGCGGCCGGTGCCCGGCTCGATCGGCCTGGTCGTCGAGTTCGCCAGGCCGCAGGGCCACCTGGACGCCTTCGAGTGGTACTGCGTGAACTGCCACCGGCTCGTCCACCGGGCCGAGGTGCAGCTCGAGTCGATCGTGGACGACCTGCCGCCCGTCTTCCGCGCCTTCCACGAGGGCGACCGCACCTGCCCGCACTGCGGCGCCGAGCACCCCGGCAAGGACTGGCCCGACGAGCTGCGGCCGGTGGTCCGGTGACGGTGATCGACGTCCACACGCACGTCTTCCCGCGGATCTCCCGCGAGGAGGCCAGGACGCTCGCCGGAGCCGGCGAGCCCTGGCTGCGCGACGGCATGATGATGAGCGGCGAGGACGACTACCGCCCCGTCACGCCCGAGCTGTGGGACGCCGGGGCCCGCGTGGCCGCCATGGACAGGACCGGCGTGGACGTGCAGGCGGTCTCCTCGACACCGCTGCTGTTCGGCTACGCCGCCGACGCGGCCCGCGCGGCCGAGTGGTGCGCCATGGTCAACGACCGCATCCTGGCCTACTGCGCGCAGGCCCCCGACCGGCTGCTGCCGCTGTGCCAGGTGCCGTTGCAGGACGCGGGCCTGGCCGCCAGGACCGTCACCGAGGCCAAGGCCGCCGGGCACCGCGGCGTGCACATCGGCAACCACGTCGGCCCGCGCAACCTGGACGACCCGGACATCGTCGAGTTCCTCACGCACTGCGCCGAGCAGGACATGCCGGTGCTCGTGCACCCCTGGGACATGCTGGGCGCCGACCGCATGTCAGGCCACATGCTGCCGTGGCTGGTCGGCATGGCGGCCGAGACGCAGCTGGGCATCCTGTCGCTGATGCTCTCCGGAGCGTTCGAGCGGCTGCCGCGCTCGTTGCGGCTGTGCTTCTGCCACGGCGGGGGCAGCTTCGCCTTCCTGCTCGGACGGGCCGACAACGCCTGGCACAACCGCGACCTCGTCCGCGCGCACTCGCCCCGGCCGCCGTCGGCGTACACCGACCGGTTCTTCGTCGACTCGGCCGTGTTCGACCCGCGTGCCCTGCGGCTGCTGGTGGAGGTGATGGGGGCCGAGCGGGTGATGCTGGGCACCGACTTCCCGTTCCCGCTGGGTGAGCTGGAGCCGGGCGCGGTCGTGCGGGCCTGCCCCGAGCTGGACGACGCCGCCCGCGCCGCCGTCCTCGGCGGCAACGCCGCGGCCTTCCTCGGGCTCGCCCGATGACGCTCGCCCGCACACCGCTGGGCACGTTGCGCGGCCTCACCGCCGGTGGGGTGACGGCGTTCAAGGGCGTGCGGTACGCCGCGCCCGCCCGGCGCCTGGCCGCGCCGGAGCCCGCCCTGCCCTGGGACGGCGTGCGGGACGCCGTCGCGCCCGGCCCGCCCGCGCCGCAGCGGCCCGGCCGCATGGCCTGGGTGCCGGGCCTGGAGCTCGACCCCGCCACCTCCGGCGAGGACTGCCTGTACCTCAACGTCTGGACCCCCTCCTGCGAGGGCAGCCGGCCGGTGCTGGTGTTCCTGCACGGCGGCGCGTTCGTGTTCGGCTCCGGAGCCCAGGCCATGTACGACGGCACCGCCCTCGCCCGCGACCACGGCCTCGTCGTGGTCACCGTCAACTACCGGCTCGGCCTGCCCGGCCTCTGGTACGGCGACGGCGCACCCGCCAACCTGGCCCTGCGCGACCAGATCGCCGCCCTGGAATGGGTACGCGGCAATGTGGCGGCCTTCGGCGGCGACCCAGCCCGGGTCACCCTGGCCGGCCACTCCGCGGGCGGCACCTGCGTCCTGGCCCTCATGACCTGCGCCCCCGGCCTGTTCGCCAGGGCCGCGGCGATGAGCCCCGTCCCGTACGGCTTCCACACCCACGACCAGGCCCGCGCGTGGACGGGGGCGGCCGTCGCGGCGCTCGGCGGCCGGGACCCCGCGCGGGTGCCGCTCGCGGACCTGCTGGCCGCCGAGGCCGCCGCCGTGGGTGCCTGTGGCGCGGCCGGCGGGCTGCTGCCCGTGGCGCCCGTCGTGGACGGCGACCTGCTGGCCGTCCACCCCATGGACGCCATTCGCACGGGCGCCGCCGCCCAGGTGCCGCTCCTGGTGACGACGACCGCGGAGGAGACCCAGCTGTTCACCGCCATCGGACAGGACGGCCTGGACACCCAGGAGATCTTCGGCGGCCCCGCCGACGAGATCGTCACCGCCCACCGCGCTCCCGCCCGGCACCTGCTCTGCCGGCACCGCTCGCCGATGAGCCACGGCGGGGTCGCGCTGGGGGCGTGCCACCTCGTGGATGTGCCCCTCTACTTCGGCACCCACGGCACCTGTCTCACGGGGGCCGGGCCGGAGGTGGTGGCGATGGCACGGTCCATGGGCGACGAGTTCGCCCGGTTCTGCCGTGGTGGGGAGGAGGAATGAGCAGAGCCGAGGTCGGCCCACATCCGACCTGGATCAAGGTGATCTGAAACGCTGGAGGCCGCCGCGATGGCCGACATCGATCCCCGCCGCCGGACCCGACGTCAACATGGTGACTTGCGGCGGCCAGGCCACCGGGCCGATCGTGACCGCCGTCTCCCGAGATCGTCGCCTTGATCGCCCTTACAGCCCATGCCGGCAATCTCGACATCATGACGTCGGCGGCGCTACGGGTCGCGGCGAGGATGGCCGCACGACGAGTCTCCACGTCCAGGACGTGACCCTGCGCGACGGCATGCACGCCTTCAGGCACCGCCATACGACCGCCCAGGTCCCTGAGATCACCGCCGCCTCCGCCCTTTCGTCGCTGCTGCCCGGCATCGGCACCCTCGCCGATCCGCGCCTCGCCCACCCGCTCGGCGTACGGCCCGTGCGCGTGGCCACCCACTGCACCGAGGCTCGCGACGGATGATGCGGCCGGTCACCCGCTCGAGCCGGCGCACATCCTTCGCAGGCCCGGTCGCGGTCACGACGTGCTGCCGGAACAACAGGGCGCCGCCGTGCCGGTGCGCGCCCCGCGCACCAGAAGGCAGACGAATCCCGCCCTTTGGTGAGAAGGAGCACACGCCGACGGTTGAACACTCCGCCGACATGTCTCGTGCAAGCGGGCGAACGCCTGGAGTACGTCTACGAGATCAAGGTGCCGTAGGGCAGCAGCGACGCACCTCGTACCAGACCTCGCCCAGCCGGGCGTGCAGCTCCCGCGTCCTGGCGAACAGCCAGCGCGGGCTGCCCGCGGTCAGTTCCACTGGCTCGACGCGCAGGCCATCAGCCCTCCACCAAGTAGCGGCCCATCACGCCGCCGGTCACCGCGACGGTGCCAGATGCTGATCCCGGTGACTGAGGGTGGCGCCCAGAAAGCTCAGATGCCGTAACAAACGCCCACGCCCGGTAAAGTAGCGATCTTCGGCGGACGCGAGTTCCCGGAGTCCTGCGAGGCCAACCCATGACCGACCCCGATCAGACGTCCGCACGCCACCGCCTCGACACTGCTCTCGACGACCTGACCACCGTCTTCGGCGACATGACCGCCCACCCCGACGAGCACAACTGCGAGTGCCACTGGGGCAGCGCCGAAGAACTCGCCCTGCTCAAGACGGCGGGCGTGGAACTGCACCCCGACCTCCTGCGCCGCACCTGGTGGACCTCCGACTGGGACGACAACGCATCGGTGCTGCGCCGCATCCTGCCGCAGCTCGCCTCCGCCCTCGTCACCGGCCAGGTACTGCCCATGATCGGCATGGTGGACGTCGGCCGCTCACTCACCCGCGCCGACTGGCAGCACTGGCCCGCGGAGCAGACCGACGCGGTCCACAGATTCCTGACCGCGTGGTGGGTCTCCAGCCTCACCAGCCCCGACGCGGCCGTCCCTGCCCACGAGGTGCTCGAGGCATGCTCCGAGTCCTCCGCCACCCTCGACCCCTGGCTCGCCATCTGGCAGACGCTGCACGACCCTCTCGCCGACCAACGACTGACCGAAGCCGTGGCCTACTGGGAGCACGACCTGCTGCAGGACGACCTACCCTGGGACACCTGGCACGACGAACAGGTCGCCCTGACCATGAGGGCCACGCTGACCGCCTGGCTGGTCGAGCACGCCCCCGAGCGCCTGCGCGCCCACGGCGCACCCGAGCATCTCCTGCACCGGGTACGACTGCTCGGCCTCCTATAGACAGCCTCGCCCAGCGCGACCAGCCCGTGCCCGGTGTAGGCGGGGCCGTGGTTGCTACCCCGGGCTCCAGAACTGACAAGCTGGCGGCGGCGAACCGGTCACCCTGACCCGGCGGACAGGCCGTTCTGCTGCCGTTCGAGGCGGCCGCGGTGTGGCAGCGCCACCTGGATGAGCAAGACGCCGCTCAGCAGCGGCACACGCAGGAGAAGGCCACAGGCGAGCGGCTACCCACCGGACGCCGGCAGCCGGTCTGCCCCGGCTGCAAGTCCTCCCTCTTCCAGCTCACCTACACCGGGCCGGCCATCTACGCCTTGGTCAACACCGCCGATCCGGCCACCAGGGTGCAGGACGTGGTCGTCGACCCCGACCTCGGCCAGCTCGCCGCCGTGGCGTGGGTGCGTTGCGCATGCCTGGCCGTCCGAAGAAGCCCTGGACCTGCGTCTTTCGGCAGACGCCGAAACACTCTTACCGTGCGACGGTCGTGCGCCGATGCTGGGACCCGCGACGAGCGTTGCGAGTGCAACGGGCACCACGTCCGGCGGATAAGGCCTGCCTGGCACCGCCACGTAGCAGCGCATGAACGTTAAGGCCGAAGCAACTCCACGCCATAGCGAACAGAGGCGCCGATCAACTGATCGTCATCCAGTCGACCGACACAACAGCAGCGAAGCCTGATCCGCAGAGAGGAATCAGAACATGAAGCCGTCCCCAGTAAAGCTGTCCCGAGCCGCCGCGATCGGCGCTGCCGTGCTGCTCGGCCTGGGAGGCGCGGCCGTCACGCCCACCACGGCACATGCTGCGTCATCGCAGGGCATGTTCCTGGACGGGCCGTTCTACCTCATCAACGCCAACGGCAAGTACCTAGGGGCTGATGGAACGTGGCTCCGCCTTTACGGCAACGGCGGCGGCAACCGCTACTTCAACACGGTCCCGGACCGGGGCTACGTCACCTTCGAGCACAACGACTCCAAGAAGAACATCGGCACCGTCTACAACGACACCCACAGCGGTACGCGAGTCTTCCTGGCCAATCCGTCCGGCAGCGGAACCCAGGACTGGAGCGCCGTGCCCTTCGGCGGCGGAACCGAGTTCTTCGCGCTCCAGAACCTCGCCGCCATCGGCAAGTGCATGGGAATTTCAGGCGGCAGCAGCGGCACCGACATCGCCATCTTCCCTTGCGACAGAGCGCCCAACCAGCAGTGGAGACTGCAGCGGGTGCCGCGTTGACCGTGTCGTAAGAGCGCCCCGGACCCCATCGGTCCGGGGCGCCGGTCGCCACCCGCGTTCATCGCCGAGGCCAAGCCGTCATCGATCACCGGACGGACCAGCACGGCGACGAACGGCCGGCCATCTGGTCGCTCGGCGAGCAATCATGTCGCGCTGGAACTTCAGGACAGCGGCCAGGACGGAGACCATCATCTGGTGCCGGGGTCGTCGCTGGCCAGGTCGATCCCGGACAGCAGCCCGGATTCGACGCGCGGGTGGAGGCCGCGGCGGATGAGCACTGGGCGCAGGGCGAGGATGTCGGCGACGGAGCGGAACAGGCGGGCGAGCTGCCTGCCGACCAGCGTCTCGGGGGAGGCCGAAAGACGCTTCTCCTCTGACGGCCACGCACTGATGCTGGAGATTCGCCGGCGCTCGCAACGGCGGTGATGATCAGTGTGGGAGCCGGTCAGGCCCGAGCAAGCGACGCGGCAACCGTCCGTGACGCCGGAGCCATGGCCTCGTCGAACTGTACTGTCGGCATTCCCGCAACTGCACCACGGCCGCTGTTCAAGCGTTGGGCGGCAATGTGGTGCTCAATCTTCTGACCAGCAACGTGACTCCCTGCCTCTACCGAGTGCGGGACATCAGAAACGACGCGGTAGTTCGGGAAGAGCGTTTCATCGGAGCGTAGCGCCCCGTTCTCACCGGGCTTTACAGCTGGTACCGCCTAGAACTTCGCGGTTGCCTGCCCGGCTCTTGGGGATACATCGAGGGCTGAAGGTGAGTCCCGCGGCGACATGCCCGCAGCGATGGTCGAGTCGGCGAGGCCTGCGGCGGCGTCGTACACGTCCCGAATGACTGGTTCGGGCACGAAGCGCCCGAACCCCGGCACCTGACGGATCCGCGCCGCCAGGGCGCGTCGTCCGTGGATGCATCGAGGTGATCCTCGGTGACGCCTGGCCTGTCCGGCCAGGATCCCGGCCAAACAGGCCAGGCGGGTGCGGCGGGCCTCTCCACCTGCGCGCCGCGTGGCAGCCCCATCGTGGACGCAAGCTGTTCAACGAAGATCGGGGATGCGTTCGCCATCCTTCGCCGGGCGCTGGGCCGGTGATGAAGCCGGCCACGCAACGTCGTCGACCGCGAGCCACGGCGCGACGGCCAGGGCCGCGGGCGTGAGCCCGGCGAACGTCGCAACCTCCCGGTGCAGGTGGGACTGGTCGACGTAGCCGCTCTCGGCGGCGACGCGGGCGGCGGCGTGACCCGCCGCGATCAGATGGGCGGCGTGGTCGAAGCGCACCAGCCGGGCGGCGCGTTTGGGCGTGATGCCGAGCTGGGCCCGGAAGCGGGACCACAGGCGCTTGCGGCTCCAGCCGACCTCGTCCGCCAGGCCGTCGACCCGCACCCGCCCCCGCCCGCCGAACGTCCGCCGCCAGGCGTGGGCGACCTCGGGGTCGACCGGCGGGTGGGCGCCCAGCCGCCGGCCCAGGATGTCCGCCGCGATCGCGAAGCGTTCGTCCCACGACGCGGCGGCGCGCAGCCTGTCCTCGGCCTGCCCGGCGTCGCGGCCCCAGACGTCCTCGAGGGCTGCCACCGTCCCGCTGAGCTCGGCCGATGCGCCGAACAACGTGGCCGCCGCGACCGGCTCCAGCCGGATCTGGAGCAGCTCGCCGGCTCCCCGGCCGGTCGCCCGGAGGTCGCCGGGCAGGAGCCCGACGACGACACTGCCGTGCTCGTGCCGGCCATGGGTTTCGTAGGCGACGCCGGCTCCCTCGCTCAGATCGACGAGCAGGGTGACGGACGGGTACGCGACCATGGAGATGTCCACCGAGGCCGGGGCGCGGTGGCGGAACCCGGCCATGCTGACTCCCGGCAGCCCAACCGACGGGCTCGGGATCGCGACGTCCACCCATGCCCGGCCAGGTGACGTCCCAGTCGGCAACACTTGGCCAGTCCGGGCATCAGGCATTGCGGATGGTCGACGGCCCCGTTGCCGTGAAGCTCAGCAGCAGTTCGCCAACCGTCTCGGGCGCTTCCAGCATGGGCAGGTGCCCGACGCCGGGCAGCAGCACGACCCGGGCGTCCGGCACCGCGTCGTAGCGGTGCGCCGAGGACGGCTCCCAGCGGGGGTCGGCAGCACCGAAGATCACCTGTACGGGGAGGCCGAGGGCGGCCAGACGCTCGGGCACGCTCCGTTCGGCGATGTAGGCGGTGTTGCGGTGCAGCACCGTCCGCATCATGCGGTAGGTGATGCCCTGTACGTCGGCGACCACGTCGTCCGGGAGATCCACCGGGCGGACGGCCGTCGCGCTGATCCCCTTGCGGATCATCGCGTCCGAACGCCTCGGCCACAGGAGCGGGCCCAGCGGCGGGGCCAGCAGGAGCCGAAGGATGAACGGCTGCCGGAGGAGCGCATCCGGGCTCGGGCCGCTACTGATCAACGCAAGCGAACCGACGAGGTCGGAACGTTGCTCGGCGAGTGCGGTGGCGACGTAGCCGCCGCTGGAGTGCCCGGCCACGGCGACGTGACGAAGGCCGAGGCCGTCCAGCAGCGCCGCCACCTGGCCCGCTTGCGCGGGCACGTCATACGACGGCGCGGGCGGGGACTGGCCGCAACCCGGCAGGTCGACCCGGATGACGTGATGGTGGCCGGCCAGTGCCGGGACCACCGGACCCCAGAAGGCGCCCGAGGCCCCCGATCCGTGGATGAGCAGCAACGGCGGCGCCTGCCGCGGGCCGTCATGGACCACGTGCATCCCATGCGAGTGCTCAATGTCGTATTCACTCATGCGGAGACTCTGCACGGGCGACCGGCTGTCGGTCTTGGACAAATGTTCCCGCAAAGATGAAACCCGGGCGGTCGTCACCATGCCGGCTTGACGTAGGCCCGGTCTGGTGAGCTCGCCTATTCAACTGTCGTCGGTTCTCAGCTGAGGCAGGGGCCGAGGTGACTGAGAGTGGTCGCCCGGAGCGTATCGGCTGTAGGTGATTCCGATGAGGGCGGCAATTCGGGTTGCGGTGCCGGGGTGGTAGTTCAGGGCGTCAGCGACAACAGGGGCTGGGCTTTCGCGGATGTGCTGGCGGATGGCGGCTCCTCGACTGGCGGTGGTGGGGATACCCATGCTGGTGATCTGGCCGGCGAGGAACTCGTGGCGGAGGGCCTGGCCGGGGCGGCGTCCGGGAAACAGCCAGCGCGAGTCGACGCAGAGGTTCACAGAAGATGCTACGGTTGCTGTTGAAGTGGCGAACAGGCCCATTCTTGGAGATCGGAGGAGATGCGCGATGACGGTCGTGGTGACCACCGCTGTGTGCGGTGCCCGACTCGTTCGCATCTCTCGGGTCTCGGCCTGACCTTTCCTCTGCCAGCCTCCCCTCTGCGGGAGTGGTTCCGGCACGTCTGACGTCCGGCGAGACCCCCTTTCAAGGGTCTCTTCAATTGTTTCACCAACACGCTTCACACCCATCTGCTCTCTCCCATTTTTCGCGCGTCCTGACCTTGGCCGACTACGGCTGGGACACGGAGCGTGAGCGGTCCTTCGGTCCGTCGCGGGCCGGGGGACTGGTGCCGGGCCGCGTCGTGCGGGCCGAGCGCGGTCTCTGCGACGTCGTCGCCGAGACCGGCCCCGTCCGCGCGATGGTCCTCCTCTCCCCGGGCGCCGGTGATCGGCTGACGCCGTGCACCGGCGACTGGGTGGCCGTCCGGCCGGCCGGCGCAGCGACCTCCGCCACCGTGGTGGAGGTGCTGGAGCGCCGGACCGCCGTGGTCCGCTCCACCTCTTCGCGCACCTCCCGAGCCCAGGTACTGGCCGCGAACGTCGACACCGTGGCGGTGGCCGTCTCCCTCGCCGACCCGCTCAAGCTCGGCCGGATCGAGCGGATGCTCACCCTGGCATGGGAAAGCGGCGCCACGCCCGTGGTGATGCTCACCAAGGCCGACCGGTCCGCCGACCCCGCCTCGGCGGCGTCCGAGGTGGCCCAGGCGGCCCCGGGCGTGGAGGTGCTGGTTACCAGCGCCACCACCGGCGAGGGCCTGGACGTCCTGGCTGCCGTCCTGTCAGGCACGGTCGTCCTGCTCGGGCCCTCGGGCGCGGGCAAGTCCACCCTCGGTAACCGCCTGCTGGGCGAGGACCTCCTGGCCACCGGCGCGGTGCGCGGCAGCGACGGCAAGGGCCGGCACACCACCGCGTGGCGCGAACTGGTGCCGCTGCCCCATGGCGGAGTCCTGCTGGACACCCCGGGCCTGCGCGGCGTCGGTCTGCACGACGCCGACGACGGCCTGGAGCACACCTTCGCCGAGATCACCGAGCTGGCCCGAGACTGCCGTTTCGGGGACTGCGCTCACAGCACCGAACCGGGCTGCGCCGTGCTGGCCGCCGTCGAGGACGGCCGCCTCACCCAGCGGCGCCTCGACAGCTATCACCGGCTCCAGCGCGAGAACGCCTACGCCGCCTCCCGCACCGACGCGCGGCTGCGCGCCGAGCTGGAACGGCCCCTGAAGCAGATCTCGCGACAGGTGCGCGCACTCAAGCAGTCCTCCCACTTCAAGGCATGACGGAAAGGAATCAGGTCATGGACCTTCCCCGCATCTTCACCATCCGCGAGAGCAACCACCGCATCCACAACCCGCTGACCGCGGACAAGTTCGCCACCCTGGGCGAATCCCTCCGCCTCCCCACTGGGACCCGGGTACTCGACCTGGCCAGCGGCTCGGGCGAAATGCTCTGCACCTGGGCCCGCGACCTGGGCTTCACCGGCACCGGGGTCGACATCAGCACGCTCTTCACCGAGCAAGCCCGGGCCCGCGCCGCCGAACTCGGCGTCGCCGACCAGGTCGAGTTCCTCCACGGTGACGCCGCCGGCCACGTCGCCGACCAGCCGGTCGATCTGGCCGCCTGCGTCGGCGCCACCTGGATCGGCAACGGCGTCGCCGGAACGACCCAACTGCTCCAGCGCAGCCTCCGCCCGGGAGGAATGATGCTGATCGGCGAACCCTTCTGGCGGCAGACCCCGCCGGACGAGGAGACCGCCAAGGCATGCCACGCCACCTCCATCGCCGACTTCCTGCTCCTCCCCGCTCTGATCGAGCAGTTCCAGGAACTCGGGTACGACGTCGTGGAAATGATGCTGGCCGACCAGAACAGCTGGGACCGCTACGCCGCGGCTCAGTGGCTCAGCATGCGCCGCTGGCTCGATGAGAACCCGGACGACGAACTCGCTCCCGACGTACGGGAAGAACTCACCACCGAGCCCGCCCACTACGCCCGTTACGGGCGTGAGTACCTGAGCTGGGGCGTCTTCGCCCTCATGAAGCGCTGACAACCCCGTCCCGGGTGGGCCCAGACGTCAAACCGTTCTGGGCCCCACCCGGGACCCTTCATCACCACGGCGCTCAAGCCGACGGCAAGGGCGAGCCGACACCCTCCGCCTCCGTGCAGGCCCTGACCTTCTTCCGGACCGGCGCAGCGCCGCGGATCCATCTGATGACCGGAGTCCCGGTGGCTGAGAACTTCGAATTGTCCTGGTCTTTCAAGGCCACCACTCACTCTTCGTCGATTGCATCTGATGCGAGATATCCGCATCCCCTGCGAGCGTGCAGGTCAAAGACGCGATCGGCATATCCGTCCCCACGGGCACCCCTGATCTTATTACTCTAAGAAATTCACTGCAGTCCCTTTAATGGCGGCAGTTGTAGCAATGCAAAAATTTCCAACGAAGTAGCACGGCGTTCGAGTTCGGCGCGCTTGTGGCCGGAGGCTTGGGAGAGCTGGAAGGCGAAGGCGTGGCGGGCGTCGTGCGGGCGCAGGGTGCCGAGCTTGCGGTCGGGGGTCTGGGCATCGTGCAGGCGGCCGATCTCGGCGACGACGGTGTTGATCGAGCGGGGCGAGAGGCGGCCGTCGGGGCGGCGGGCACCGATCGAGGCGGCCGACAGCAGCAGCGCGGCCGGGCCGGTGCTGGCGGCGGCGTCGCCGGGCCGCTCGTGTTCGAGGTAGTCGGCCAGGGCGTGGCGGGCGTCGCGGCCGACAAAGACGGCGCGGCCCTTACCGCGTACTTCGGTCAGACGCGCCTTCTTGGCCTGCCGCAGCCCGTCGACCTCGGCCGGCTCCAACTGGTCAAGGTCCAGGCCGACCAGCTCGGCGCGGCGCAGCCCGGTGCCGAACAGCGGGTAGATGATGGCACGGTCGCGTAGCGGGCGGGCTGGTTCCTGAAAGGAACTGGCGGCCCTGGGAAGAGGTGACGGGCGTTGGCCATCCGAAGTTCTGGTCATAGGGGGCGGCGTAGCCCGTCCAGCACGAGGGTGATGACGTCGTCGGCCTCGGCCCGCCAACCGGGGCGGTCATGGGCCGCGCCGATGCCGTGCAGCGCCATCATCACGGCACCGCCACCCACGTCGTCGCGAACGGCGCCGTCCCGCACGGCGGCGGCCACCAGGTCGGTGACAGCCTGTTCCAGCGCCCGGCTGCCCTCGGCGAGGGCACCCGAGCGATCGGCCATGAGCGTGGCCAGCGTCCGGGCCAGGCCCTCGTGGGCAGCTATGTGGTCGACCATGCCGCGCAGGAAGGTCGCCAACGCCTCCGCCGCGGGCAGTGTGGCCTGTAGCCGACGGGCGCGGTCGCACAGCGCGGCGATCTCTCCGTGGTAGACCGCCTCGGCCAGCGCCGCCCGGGTGGGGAAGTGGCGGTACAGCGTGCCGGTGCCCACCCCTGCCAGGCGGGCGAAGTCATCGAAGCGCAGGTCGAAGAAGTCGCCGGCGTCGAAGACCTCCCGGGCGGTGGCGAGCAGGGCGTCACGCTTGCGCTGGGCGTCGGCCCGCAGGGGCTTGTCGGTGGTCATGCGCCGCCTCACGTTGACAAATGGAGATGATCTCCATATTTTGAGAAAGTGGAGATTGCCTCCGATTCGATCGTACCCCACGAGGTGCAGTGTGAAGATCCTGATGTTCGGCCGAGGCGTGATCGCCAGCATCTACGGCTGGGCCCTGCAACAGGCGGGACATGACGTTGAGTTCTACGTCCGGCCGGGTCGCGCGGCGACGTACGGGGACGCGGTGGACCTCGACCTGTTCGATATGCGGCGCCGAGTGTGGGGGCGGCGCGTCGCCGAGAAGTGGCCGGTGCGCTACCGCGAGGCGCTGGAGCCGGACCACGACTTCGACCTGGTCGTGCTCAGCGTGCCCCACCATCGCCTCGCGGGCGCGACGGCCTTCCTGGCCCCGCGCGTCGGCCAGGCCACGGTGCTGATCTTCGGCAACCTCTGGACCGAGCCGCTCGCCGCCATCGGCGCACTCCCCGCCGACCAGGTCGCCTGGGGCTTTCCCCGAGCCGGTGGCGGTTTCGGCGCGGACGACGTACTCCACGGAGTACTCCTGCCGTCGGTCGTCTTCGGCACACTCGACCGGCCCCCGACCGACCGTGAACGGGCCGTGCGCCAGGCGTTTCGCGAGGCCGGGCTCCGGATCAAGGAGCGGCCAGACTTCCGCGGCTGGCTGTGGGTCCATTTCGCGTCGGACGCCGGCATGTTCTCGCAGGGCCTGCGGCTGGGATCCCTGTCCCAGTTGGCCGGGGCGACGGGCGACCTGCGCGAGGCGCTGCTGGCCGGCCGCGAACTGCTGCCGCTCCTCCAGGCGCGCGGCCTCGACCTGCGACGGCACCGGGGCGGTGTGCTGCCGTTCCGGGCGCCCACCTGGCTGACGGCATCCGTGCTCGCCTGGCTGACCGCTCATGTCGCGCCCGCGCGCGTGAGCCTCACGGCGCACTCCGACCCCGATGCCGAGGAGCCGCGCGAGGTCTGCCGGGACACCCTGGCCGAAGCACGACGGCTGGGCATCTCGGTACCGCGACTGGAAGCGGCGGAACCGCACTTCGCCCGTGAGGGGACGGGTCGGGTCTGAATCTAGGTCCCCTTGGTCCGCCGCGTCCCAGAGCCAAACCCGGTCGCACCGGTCGGCCAGCTGCCGTTCACACACGGCTTTTCGCTGTCCAACCTCTGTCGCCTGGTCGTGATGTCGTGGAAGGGAAGTCATGACTATCGCCGAGAAGCACGAGTTCCCCATGGCCCGTGCGTGCCCGTTCGTGCCGCCGCTGGCGTACGCGGAGATCCGCGAGGAAGAGTCGGTCTCGCGGGTTCGTCTGCCCGACAACGGCTGGGCCTGGGTGGTCAGCCGCCACGAGGACGTGCGGACCGTGCTGAACGACCGGCGGTTCAGCACCGACAGGCAGCATCCGGACTTCCCGCAGCTGGTCAAGAGCGGGGCGCGCGGGCGTTGTCGTCGTCGCGGTGCGCCACGTGAGCGCGGGCGATCAGGCGGGCCAGGAACTCGCGACCCACCGACCTCCAGCTGAAACGTGCAGGAACCTACGCCATCAAACAATCCAGGTCACAGGCAGGGCGAGGCACGGGTCGCCGTATCTTCGCCCTGGGCGTTGCGGGCGTTACGGTCTCCACTGCTCCGCCGGCGACAAACCCGGCAGCGGCTTGCCGATGAGGGCCAGAGGGAGGAAGAAGCAGACCTGGCCGATGGCCATGATGAGCGTGGCGAGCGCCTTGTCGTCGTACTGCTCGGAGGCCCTCGCGTACAGGTCGTCGGGGACTCGCTCGCCGGACGGGTTCGGGGTGAGCACGGCTTCGACCAGTTCCAGCGCGACGCGTTCGGCGTCGGTGAAGTAGGGCGCGTCCCTCCAGGAGGCCACGGCGGTGATGCTCTCCTCGGTGGCGCCGGCCTTGCGGAGGTTGCCGGTGTGCAGGACGGTCAGGTAGGTGCTGCCGGCGAGCTGGCCGGCGCGCAGCTGGAGCAGGCTGATGGTGGTCTGCGGGATCGTGGCGTTCCCGGTCGCCTTGTACAGGGCGCCGCCGATGTCCTTGAGCTCGGGGACGAGCACGGCGGGGTTGGGCAGGCGCGATTCGGTGGTGGTCATGGTGGAGGATTCCTTTCTGAACGGTGTTTCGCTGCTCTGACGGATCGCACGGGGCGAAGGTGACCGGTGAGGCGATCTGTTCATCCGGGCGTGCTGCCGAGCGTTTCCGGCGTGAGCTCGCTGTCGCGGTTCGCGGGCCGGGGGCGCAGGAGCAGGACGGCGGTAAGGATCGCGGCCAGGTAGAAGCCGCCCGCGCCGAGCATGCCCGCGGTGTAGCCGCTGGTGAGCGCGTCGGGCAGGGGCGTGCCCGGCGGCTGGCCGGTGGTGGCGGAGACGGCGATGCCCGCCAGGACGGCCAGCCCGAGGGCGCCGCCGATCTGCTGGCTGGTGTTGACCAGGCCGGAGGCGATGCCGGAGTCGCGCGGCGCGACGCCCTGGACGCCGCCGATGGTGGCGGCGACGAACCCGATGCCCAGGCCGATGCCGCCGGCGAGCTGGGCGGGTAGGAGCACGAGCAGAGGATTCTGGTCCGGGGTCAGCAGGCTGAACCAGCCCATCGCCGCGGCGGCCACCGCCATCCCGGTCGCCAGGACGGTCCGGGTGGAGGCGCGGGCCTGCAGCCGGGGGCCGATGAGGCCGGAGCCGATGCCGATGCCGACGGCGAACGGCAGGTACGCCAGACCGGTGATCATGGGCGAGAACTGCTCGATCGTCTGCATGTAGAGGGTGAGGAAGTAGAAGGTGGCCAGTTGCCCGGCGCCCATGAACAGCATGACCAGGTTGGCGCCGAGCCGGCCGCGGTCGGCCAGGACGCCTGCGGGCAGCATCGGGCTGCGCGCAGTGCGCTGGATGAGCGCGAACACCACCAGCAGCGCGACGGTGGCCGCGCCGAAGGTCAGGGTGAGCCCGTCGCCGACGCCGTGGGAGCCGGCCCGGTTGATCGCGTACACCAGCGAGCCGAGGCCGAGGGTCACCGCGGCGGCGCCGGGCAGGTCGATGCCGCCGCGCTCGCGGGTGCCCGGCTTCAGGGCGAAGGTGCCGGCCAGGACCAGGAGCGCGATGGGAATGTTGACGAACATGATCCAGCGCCAGCCCAGGTACTCGGTGAGCGCGCCGCCCAGCAGCAGGCCGGCGACCGAGCCCAGGCCGCCCATGGCGCCGTACACGCCGAGCGCCTTGTTGCGCTGGGGCCCGGCGGGGAAGGTGTCGGCCAGCAGGGACAGCGCGGCCGGTGCGACGATCGCGGCGCCGACGCCCTGCAACACCCGGGCGACGATCAGCACGGTCCCGTTGCCCGCCACGCCGCCCAGCAGGGACGCGGCCAGGAAGACGACCAGGCCGGCACGGAACAGCGTGCGCCGGCCGAAAAGGTCACCGGCGCGGCCACCGGCCAGCAGCAGGCCGCCGAAGGCCAGGGCGTAGGAGGTGAGCACCCAGTCCAGGTCGGCCTCGGGGATGCCGAGTCCGGTCCCGATGACGGGCAGGCCCACGGTCACGATGGTGCCGTCCATCACCATCAGCAGCTGCGCGGCGGCGATCACCAGCAACGCCAGGCCGCTTCGCGCAGGACGAGGCGGGGTGTGCGTACTCATCTGAAAGCTCCTCACGAGGCGGTGGCTGCACGGTGGACCGCGGCGGCGAGCCGGTCGTGCTCGGGGTAGGACCAGCCGAAGCCGAAACGCCGCCGCGTGTAGCCGAAGGCGATGCCGCTGAGGGGGTCGGCGAAGGCTTCCGAGCCCGCCGACCCGTCGTGCCCGAACGCGTTCGCGCTCAAGAACGGGTAACGCAGGCCCTTGGCCTGGAACCCGAGCGCGTAGTTGCCCTGCTCACCGCGGACCAGGTCGTAGCCGGTGGAGTGCAGTTGTGCGAACTCGCCGACGGTGTCCGGCTTGAGCAGCGGGGGCCGTCCGTCGATGCCCCAGACGGCCGCCGCGTACAGGGCGGCCAGGCCGCGCGCGCTGCCCACCCCGCCGGCCGAGGCCGGGCCGTTAGCGTGGACGGCGCGGTCGTTGGCGAAGGCCACCTGGTCCAGCGGCGGCGTGCTGTTGAGCCCGTACCCGATGCCGAGGATGCTGTGCGGACCCGGCACGTTCGACCAGAACGCGGCCTCCTGCTCCGGCGTGGCCGTCCACCACTGGATCGGCCGGAACCGCCCCTCCTCGGACTCGGGCAGCCCCAGATAGAGGTCCAGCCCGTACGGCACCCGGATCCGCTCGTCGTAGACCTGCTGCAGCGACTGCCCGGTCGCCCGCCGGATCACCTCGTTCACCAGGGCGAACGAGACGAACCCGCCGTAGCCGTAGGCCGAACCCGGCCGCCAATACGGCCGCTGCCCCGCCAGGCGACGCGCGATCACCGCGTCGTCGGCCAGCTCGGCCGCCGACAGCCCGCCGTCGACGCCGATCACGCCGGAGCGGTGGGTCAGCACGTCCCGCAGCGTGATCCCGTGCTTGCCCGCGGCGGCGAACTCCGGCCAGTGCCGCGCCACCGGCTCGTCGAGATCGAGAGCCCCCTCCTGGACCAGCAGCGCAGCCACCAGCGTCGCGGCCCCCTTGGTGGAGGAGTAGACCCCGGTCAGCGTGTCGCCGCCGACCTCGTCCCCGGCCCACAGGTCCACCACCCGGCGGCCGTGCACGTGAACGGCCAGCTGCGCGTCCACCTGGCCGTCCTGCTCGGCCACCACCGCGGCGAACTCCTCGCGCACCGGATCGAAGCCGTCCACCACCGTTCCGTGAATGTTCGTCCTGCTCATTGTCAGAACCTTTCTTGAGTGAGTGCTGGTCGCCGGCATGACGGCCGGCGCCGGCAAAAGGTGACCGGTGCGGCCCTGGGGGCTGGGCGTCCCCTCAGGGGTTCACCAGGGGAGAGGGCCTTCGTCCTGGACGAAGGCGGCGGTGGGGCCGTCGGCGTCCAGGAGCGCCATGGCGATGATCGCCGCGGCGCCCTGCTCGGCGCTCTTGAGGCCGGCGCCCTGGTTGATGTCGGTCCTGGCCCAACCCGGGTCGACCGCGTTGACCTTGATCAGGGTGTCCCACAGCTCCTTGGCGTAGGACACGGTGATCATGTTCAGCGCGGTCTTGGCGGAGCAGTACGCCAGGTTGAGCCTCGGCCACAGCGGATGGCCCCGGTCCAGGGCGCGCCCGATGGAGCCGCGCTCGCTGGAGACGTTGACGATCCGGCCCGCGGGCGAGCGGCGCAACAACGGCAGCATCGCGTTGGTGACCTCGATGACGCCGAACACGTTCGTCTCATACACCTGGCGGGCCTGCTCGGCCGTGCTCTGGCTGGGCGGCCCGTCGGGGACCATGATCCCGGCGTTGTTGACCAGGATGTCGAGCTTGCCGTACTCCTGCTCGATCCAGGCGGCCGCGGCCCGGACGCTGCTGGCGTCGGTGACGTCCAGACGCACGTACGGCAGGCCCAGCGGTCCGGCGACGGCCTTGCCGCGCACCTCGTCACGGGCGCCGACGATCGCGGTGACGCCCCGCTCACCCAGCAGCCGGGCGGTGGCGTGGCCGATTCTGCGGGTGGCGCCGGTGACCAGCGCGACGGTCGTCGCCGTTCTGTCGAGATCGTTCATCGTGGGTTCGCTTTCCGTGCGTAAGTTCCAGGAGGCGCCGGCGGGCTCTTTGATGGCCGCGTTCAGCCGGTTGAACAGGTTCGTCACGCCGATCAGCAGCAGCAGCGCCGAGATCTGCTTCTCGTCGTAGTGCCGGGCGACCAGGTCCCACAGCTCGTCGCTGACCGCCTCGCCGGAGCGGTCGGCCAGCCGGGTGACGGCCTCGGTCAGCTCCAGCGCGGCGCGTTATTCTGACGGACACGCCGGCAGGGAAGGTCGTTCAGGAACAGCCCTGTGCCCTCTTCCAGGGGCAGGTCCTCTCCGCGCGGGGGTGACATACATGGGCGGGTGGCGTTCTGGACGTCCGGGCTGCGCGAAGCGCTGGTGCCACCGCAGAAGGCGCACCAGAGCCTGATCACCGCGCTGCCGGCGCAGAGATCGGGCGCGACGGCAGCCAGTGTCGGCTACGAGACGATCCAGGTGCGGAACCTGGCAGCGCGCCGGGTCGTGGGCTCATCGGCTACGTCGACGACTTGCCTTACGCCGTGGGATTCAGCTCGACGGCCCTGCTCATCTCCTCCTCGGACGGCAGGCTCCGGAAGGTCACAGTGGATCCCGAAACGGCGGTCGCCTCGATCTGCGCCGCTGACGGCAGGGAGGGCGCCGAGTGGCAGGAGCACATCGGGGGACTGCCGTTCCAAGGGACCTGCGGCTCCTCAACGACCTCGGCCGCTGATGGAGCCGGACGGCGCTGTGTATCCACCGATCGGTGGAGGCGCGAATCAACCCGAGCTCAGCCGCCACGGTCGATGTGGCGGGATGCGGTGCGTTCGTAACTTCGCAGCATGTACGCATTGGAAGTACGAAACCTGCACAAGCGCTACGGGGAGCACGTTGCCGTGGACGACGTCTCCTTCACCGTTGAAGAGGGGGAGATCTTCGGCATCATCGGACCCAACGGCGCCGGCAAGACGACCACCGTCGAAAGCATCGCCGGGCTGCGAACGCCCGACTCGGGCTCGATCTCCGTGCTGGGACTCGACCCGATCAAGGACAGGGCCGAGGTGCGTGAGCGTCTCGGCGTGCAACTGCAGGAGAGCAGCTGCCCAGACGCGATCAAGGTCGCCGAAGCCCTCGAGCTCTACAGCTCCTTCTACAGCAATCCCGCCGACTGGCGCGAGCTCATGCAGCTCCTGAGCCTCACCGAAAAGCGCGACACGCAGTACAAGGCCCTCTCGGGTGGGCAGAAGCAGCGGCTTTCGATCGCGCTTGCCCTGGTCGGCAACCCGAAGATCGCGATTCTCGACGAGCTCACGACGGGACTGGACCCGCAGGCCAGGCGCGACACCTGGAACCTCATCGAGCGGGTTCACGACACGGGCGTCACGATCCTCCTTGTCACGCACTTCATGGATGAAGCCGAGCGCCTCAGCGACCGGATCGCCGTCATCGACGGTGGCCGGGTCGCCGCGGTGGACACACCGGAAGGGTTGATCGCGCGGTCGAGCGCGGTACAGCAGGTCCGGTTCCGCGTGAGTCAGCCGCTGGACAAGAGTGTCCTGACCGAGCTTCCCGAAGTGAGCAATGTCGAGATCACCGAGGGCCGCTGGCTGGTCACCGGCAGGGGACAGCTTCTGAGCAGCGTCGCAGGGGCTCTCGCCAGGGCACAGGTCGTGGCGGAGGATCTCCGCGTCGACCAGCGCAACCTCGACGACGCGTTCGTGGCCTTCACGGGACGCGCCCCGGAGGCCCCCTCTGAAAGGCGGGTTGGCTGATGGGTGCTGTCCTGAAGCTGGTCAAGGTCGAGACGAGACTCTTCCTTCGAGACTCTGCCACCGTCATGTTCGGTGTGCTGTTCCCGACGGGACTCCTGCTCGGGCTGGGTGCCGTCCCGGCGCTCAGAGAGGCGTCGCCGGAAACCGGCGGGCTCCGGTCCATCGACGTGTGGGCGCCGACCGCGCTGGTGTTCGGGATGGTGATGATCGCTGTGCAGCACGTCCCGGCGGTGATCGCGACGTATCGTGAGCGCGGCATCCTGCGCAGGCTGTCGACCACTCCCGTGCATCCGCGCAGTGTCCTGCTCGCGCAGATGATCGTCGCGTTCGCCTCCGTGGTCGTCTCCGCGTCACTCATGATCTTCTTCGCGTGGGCGGTGCTGGACATCACGCCGCCCGAGCGGCCCCTGGAACTCGTCGTCGCCTTCGTCGTCGGCTATGCGGCACTGCTCGGGCTCGGCATGATCTCCGCGGCCGTGGCCCGCACGAGCAGTGCCGCGAACCAGGCCGGCACCATCCTGTTCGTCGCGCTGATGTTCTTCGGCGGAGCCTTCCTGCCCCGTACCCTCATGCCCGACGTGCTGCGCGAGGTCGGCGAATTCATCCCGCCAGGGCTGCAGGCTCTCACTGCGGCGTGGTCCGCCGAGGCGGGCGCGATCACCGCCACCGCAGGCGGGCAGCCCTTCTGGCTGCAGATTGCCATAATGGCGGGTATCGCAGTGACCGCGAGCGCGATCGCCGCAAAGCTCTTCCGCTGGGAGTAAGTGTCGATGATGGGGGATGCCGGGGCCGGTGAGCGCCCGAGCTCCGGGACGCACGAATCCGCCATCGCGGAGGAGGCGGAGACCGCCAATCGCTCCCGGCTGGCCTGGAAACAGGAGCAGCTACGGGTCTGGGACCTGCTGCAGTTGATCTCACCGTGGCTGCTGCTGACGATCTCGGCGGCGGTCTATTTCTCGTGGGTGCTTCCTGCCTCCGGTGAACGCTTCTGGCCTGCGGGCGCAGCCGTCCTCGGGCTGGTCGCGGTCGCGGTGCCGTGGGTACTGTTCGGTCACACGCTGCCCATCAAGAGGAGGACGCTCCGGCCCCTGCGGGCGGGCGTCTTCTTCGTCGGGCTGCTGGCGCTGTGCGTCACCCTCATGACGTACTCCGAGATCTTCCTCGTCTTCACCGTCGCGGGCTTCTTCCACGCGTACCTGCTCAGGCCGTGGCCGCTGGGGGTGCTCGGCGTCCTGGCCACCTCCGTGGCACTCAACGGCTCGGCGATGCGCGTGTGGGCCGGCCCGACCCCGGACATGCTCGCGGAGTTCATCCTGATCGTCACCGTGCAGACCGCGGCGATCGGGGTGGGCATCCTGCTGACGGCGCGCAGCGAACCAGAGGAACGCAAGCGGGAGGAGCTCGTCGAGCGACTCGAGGCGGCACTGCACGAGAACGCCGGGCTCCACGCGCAACTGGTCGCCCAGGCCCGCGAATCCGGGGCGCAGGATGAGCGGCAGCGACTGGCCGGCGAGATCCACGACACGCTGGCCCAGGGGCTCGCCGGCATCATCACCCAACTCCAGGCGGCGGAGCGTTCCGCGAGCGTGCGGGGCGAGACGGATGAGCATGTCGTGCGTGCGCTCCGGCTCGCGCGCAGCAGTCTGACCGAGGCCAGACGATCGGTGCAGGCGCTCGCTCCCCAGGAACTCGGGCGAGCGCACCTCCCCGACGCGCTGCGCACGTTGACCGAGCGATGGTCGGAGGACCAGGGGATCACCGCGCACATGGAGGTCACCGGCACCCGGGAGCCACTGAGCCCGGCGATCGAGGTGTCACTCTTCCGGGTCGCGCAGGAGTCGCTGACCAACGTGGCCAAGCACGCGGAGGCCACCCGCGTCGGTGTCACGCTGTCGTACACGGGCCCCGAGGTGCTGCTGGACGTGCGGGATGATGGACGGGGGTTCGCGAAGGGGGCCAGCACCGGCTTCGGCCTGACGAGCATGCGCCAGCGCATCAGAGGGGTCGGCGGTCACATAGAGGTGCAGAGCGCGCCGGGTGAAGGGACATCCGTCAGTGCGCGCGTTCCGGCGATCACCCCTGCGGGCACGAGGGCAGAGGGAGAGACCAACCGATGATTCGACTGGTGATTGTCGACGACCATCCGATCGTGCGGGGCGGTCTTCGCGACACCTTCGCCGACGCCGAGGACATCGTCGTGGTAGGTGAGGCCGGGGACGGTGCCGAGGGCATCGAACGTGCGCGGCTGCTGGCCGCGGATGTCGTGCTCATGGACCTGCGGATGCCCGGGATGGACGGCGTCGCCGCGACCGCGGCCCTGCGCGAGCGGGCCCCGAGTGCCCGCGTGCTGATCCTGACCACCTTCGACAGCGAGAGCGACGTACTGCCGGCGATCGAGGCGGGTGCCATCGGCTATCTGCTGAAGGATGCGCTGCCCGACGAGCTGATGCGAGCCGTCCGCGCGGCCGCGCGTGGAGAGTCGGTGCTCGCGCCGTCGGTGACGCAGCACTTCATGGGGCAGGTCCGGAGGCCCGGCGCCGGCACGCTGACCGATCGGGAGAAGGAGGTGCTGCAGTTGGTCGCGAACGGCAACTCGAACCGAGAGGCCGCTACGGCGTTGTTCATCGGCGAGGCGAGCATCAAGACCCATCTGCAGCACATCTACGACAAGCTCGGCGTGCGTGATCGAGCCTCGGCAGTGGCCGAGGGCTACCGCCGTCGCCTGCTCACCTGACCCAGCCCGGGGGTCTAGGGACGCTCAGTCGCCGGTGACGGCGGCCGGCTCACCCTGGAGCAAGTACGCCCCCGGCGACCACAGAACGTAACAACAGACACCACCGCGAAGAGAACACCGACTATCTGAGCAGCGACTCTTGCCAGTCTCGTAGGCCGACATGACGAACAGTCCGCGGAAAGGTGACCGGGTGCGTACGCGGTCACCTTTCCTTCGTTCGATGCGTCAGCGCTCTGACGTGACTGAAATGAGAGGACGACAACCGTGACGCCCCATAACTTTCTGGCCGACCAGTTCCAGGAGCACCGCCCCCATCTGAAGGCGGTCGCCTACCGCATGCTCGGCTCGCTGAACGAGGCCGAGGACGCCGTCCAGGAGGCCTGGCTGCGGCTGGCGCGCTCGGGCTCGGGCGACATCGCCAATCTCGGCGGCTGGCTGACCACCGTGGTCGGCCGGGTGTGTCTGGATATGCTGCGTGCCCGTAAGTCCCGGCGTGAGGAGTCGCTGGAGGACCGCCTGCCCGATCCGGTGGTCAGCCGTGCGGATGCCGCCGATCCGGAGCAGGAAGTACTGCTGGCCGATGCGGTGGGCCTGGCGCTGCTGGTCGTGCTGGAGTCCCTGACCCCGGCCGAACGGCTGGCGTTCGTGCTCCACGACATGTTCGGCCTGCCGTTCGAGCAGATCGCGCCCATCGTGGACCGCACCCCCGCGACGGCCAAGAAGCTCGCCAGCCGCGCCCGCCTGCGCGTCCGCGGCGCCGCCCCGAACCCCGGCCCCGACCCGGCCGATCAGCGCCGCGTCGTGGACGCATTCCTAGCCGCCGCCCGCGGCGGCGACTTCACCGCGCTGGTGTCCATCCTCGACCCCGACGTGGTGCTGCGCGCCGACGGCGGGGTGCTCACCGGCGGCATGAAGGTCCTGCGCGGCGTCGCGGCTGTGGCCGGGCAACTCGCCACCTTCCAGCGCATGGCCACCAGCGCCACCACCCATCCGGCGCTCGTCAACGGCCTCGCCGGCCTGGTCAACACCATCGATGACCGGCCCATCTCCGTCATGAGCTTCACCATCGCCGACGGCACGATCTCCACCATCGAAATTCTGTCCGACCCCGACCGGCTGGCCCGGCTCGACCTCACCCGCCTGGAGCCGTGAAACCCGGCCCACGCCCAGGACGGCTTCCTCACAGACGTCCCCAGGTGGCGGGCTCCAGTGGCGCCGATGACTGAACGTCCTGGCCGCCACGGCGCAGGAGCCGGCCGACTTTCTGACGAGCTTCGTGGTGGTCTGGCGAGGCTGGGATCCGCGCCCGGTCGAGGACGCGGCCAGCTTCGTCAGGCGGGCCCAGGAGTTGCTGGACCGGGCGTGATCGTGGAGAAGGCCGGCGGCGCCTCATGGGAGGAGGCGGTCAAGCGCCCGATCGGATCTACGGGATTCTTCTTCGACGGCAGGGCCATCAGTTGTTCGCGCAGGTATGGGCGTATGGGGTGGAGGGTAGGTAGTGGTGCCACTCGTCGGGGGTGAGATCTCGGGTTGCGGCGGTGCAGATGTGGGTGATCGCGTGATCAGGATCGACGTCCCAGAGGATCAGGGTCTGGTCTGAACCAGCGCTGGCGAGAGTGTTCCCATCGGGGCTGAAGGCGACGGCGTGGACGCGTTGGGTGTGGCCGGTGAGGCGAGCTGTGGTGCGTCGGCGCGAGACATCCCAGAGGGCGACGCTGGTTTCGCCGCTGGTGTAGGCGAGGGTGCGTCCGTCGGGGCTGAACGCCACGCCGGTGAAGTCGGCGTCGGCGTGGTCGGTGAGGGTGGTCAACCGGGTGTGGGTGGTGACGTCCCACAGGATGATGGTCTGGTCGTGGCTGGCGGTGGCGAGGGTGCGCCCGTCGGGGCTGAACTTGACGGTTCTGACCCAGCCGGTGTGGCCGGTGAGAGTGGTGAGGACGGTTCCGCTGACGGGGTTCCAGAGCTTCACGGTCTGCTCGTGGCCGGCGGTGGCCAGCAGTCGTCCGTCGGGGCTGAACTGGACGCCGTTGACCGCTGTGGTGTGCCCGGTGAGGGTCTTGAGCACGGCGCCGGTGGTGGAGTCCCAAATGAGGACGGTCCGGTCGACGCTGGCGGTGGCGATGCGGCGGCCGTCAGGGCTGAACGCGACGTTGAGTACCTGGCCTGTGTGCCCGGTCAGCCTGGTGGGTGTGCCGGTGTCGAGGTTCCAGAGGGTGAGTGTGTTGCCGGCGGCGCCGTCTGGGCAGCAGGGGAAGGGCTGGGTGACGGTGGCCAGCGTGCGGCCGTCGGGGCTGAAGGCGACGGCATTGGTGAACACCTCACCATCGGTGAGGACCGCGCGGAGACCGCGGTCGGCGGTATTCCACAGGGTCGTCTGGTTGCCGCTGGCGGTGGCGACGGTGCGCCCATCGGGGCTGAACGCTACGGCGCTGACCATTTTGGGGTGTTCGGCGACGACAGGCTGGCTGGGATCCCACAGGAGGATGGAGCCGTCTTCGCCACCGGCGGCGAGCATCGAGGTGCGCGGGCTGAACGCCATGGTGTAGACAGCGGTTCGGAGACCGCTCAGCCGCCCCCGCAAGACCCGGTGGTGGGTGTCCCACAGCAGCACCGCCGTGTTGTCGTCCCCGGCGGTGGCCAGGGTGCGTCCGTCGGGGCTGAACGCCAGTGCCATGACCTGTCCGGGTTTGTGGTGGGTGAAGGTGGTCAGCCGGGTGCGGGTGGGCACATCCCACAGGACCGCGGTGGTGTCGCCGGTGCCGACGGCCAATATGGCCCCGTCCGGGCTGAAGGCGACGGCGTACGCACCGTCGTCGGTGTGGCCGGTCAACGTGGCCACCCGGGCGGAGCGGGGGATGTCCCAGAGGATCACCGTCGAGTCTTCGGAGGCGGTGGCGAGGATGCGTCCGTCGGGGCTGAACGCCAGTGTGCGCACGGCTTCGGTATGGCCTGACAGCGTGGTCACGCGGGTGTGTCGGGCCACGTCCCAGAGGATCACGTCGTTGTCGGCGGTGGTGGCCAGGATGCGGCCGTCAGGGCTGAAGAGGATGTCTTGTACCCGCTTGGTGAGGCTGGTCATGGTCGCGACGGGGGCACGGCGGTCCAGATCCCAGATCGCGATCTGGTTGTCCTCGCCGCCGGTGGCGGCCGTGTGCCCGTCCGGACTCACGGCGGCAGCGGTCAACCAGGTGTGGTGGCCGGTGAGCGTTGCCGTTCTGGCGCGTCGGCCGGTGTCCCACAGGGACAGGGTCTGGTCCCGGCCGACGCTGAGCACGGTGTTGCCATCCGGCAGGTAGGCGATCTGGGAGACGGCGCCGGCATGACCGAGCAGTTTGCCCAGGTGGCCTCGATAGGGCGACATACTGAGCAGGGCACCGCGCGCCTCGGTCGTCGGTGCGGTGCGGTAGGCCTGCGCGGCAAGCAGCATGGCCGTGCCGGGTTCGGTGCTGGCCAGCCCGAGCGATTCGGCAGCGAGCTGCCGGGAGACCGCGGTCTGCTGCTGCGCGACCGCGTCTCGGCGTTGCACGAATGCGACCGTGCCGGCGCCGACGGCGGCCACCAGTAGCACGCCCAACGCGGTGACGAGGTATCGGAGCTGTCGGTGGCGGCGGGCGATGGCGGCGCGTTCCCGGTCGGCCAGGTCGATCGATGCGTCCAGAAATTCCCGCTCTATTGCGGTCATGGTGGCGCGCCCGGCGTTGCGGGTGGCCCACTCGCGGGCGACGGCGAGTCGAGCCCCTCGGTACAACGCCCCGGGGTCGCGCTCCAGCGACGTCCAGGACCGAGCCGCCTCGCTGAGTTGTCGGTGAGTGCGTAGCCCGTCCCGGTCGGTGGTCAGCCAGCGTTGCAGTCGTGGCCAGGCGCGGATGAGAGCTTCATGCGCGATCTCGACGGTGTCCTCACCGAGCACGACGAGCCGGGCCGCGGCGAGCCGGTCGAGTACCGAGTCGATGCCGGGCAGGTCCAGCTCGGCGCGCGGGATCCGGCGGCGGGTGTCCTCGACACCTTCACCGAACGCGACCAGCCGGATCAACGCCTGCCGGGCGGTGACGCGCTGGTCATTGTCGAAACGGTCGTAGAGGGTTTCCGCGGTCCGGGCGATCGCGCCGGCCACGCCGCCTGCGGCCTCGTAGCCGGTCATGCCCAACACGTCACCGCGGCGCTGCCGCCAGGTCTCCAACAATGCGTGGGACAGTAGCGGCAGCGCGCCAGGTTGCCCGGACGCCTCGGCAAGGATCTTCGTTACCAGGGCGCGTTCGACGGTCAGCCCGACCAGGGCGGCGGGTTTGGTGACCACGTCCCGTAGTTCGTCCTCGGTCAGCATCGGGACGGGGATGTTCGCCCCGGCCAGCAACCTGGCCAGCACCGGCAGATCCGCGCAGCGGGCGTAGAAGTCCGCCCGGATCCCCAGCACCACTGTGGCCCTCGGGTCGGGGCCTGTCACCAGTCCTGCGATCCGGTCCACGAACGCACGGCGTCGCGCCGGGTCCCGGCAGTGGGTGAACACCTCCTCGAACTGATCGACGATGAGCACCAGCTCACCATCGGCCGGTGTCGAGCCGATCGCCTCCATCGCCGCCGCCTCCGGGTCACCGCCTGGCGTCATCAGCACCACGGCACGCCCGGACGGTCCCACGCCATCCGTTCCGGCCCCGTCCGCACCGGTGGTCAGGGCCGGGATCAACCCCGCGCGCAGCAATGAGGACTTACCGCTGCCCGAGGCCCCGAACACCGCCACAAACCGTTGCCGCCTCAACAGTCGGACAAGCTGCGCCACCATCGCGTCCCGCCCGAAGAACCGGGCGCCGTCATGCACCCCGTAACTGAGCAGCCCCTGATAAGGCGGATCCTCATCAGCGTCCGACGGGTGGCTCGCGGCGCACTCTGCGGCGGCCTGCCGCCACAGTTGCTCCCAGATGAGCGGGTCACCGTCACACGCCCGCACATAGGCCAATGTCACAGCCAAGCTCGGTAGCCGCTTCCCGCCGGCGGCGTTGGCCAACGTCGGAGCCGAGAACTCAGCCCGCGCAGCCAATTCCCGATACCCCGGACTCCCTGCCTGCCGACGCAACTTCCGCAATCCGGCAGCCAACGACTCAACCGGACCGGAACCAGTCAACTTCCGCTCGGGGCGCGGCATAACTCCTCCCCTGGCAACGCGCTCGCCTCAACCATCTGTACACCAGTTCCGCCACAAGCGGATTACTCCAGTCGGCGTATCATGCGCGGTCGCAGCAGGAAACATCCCCTGATTCCAAGTCGGCACCCAGGCGCTGATCTTTCGTGAGCATGTTGTTAAGCCAGAACAGGGCTGGGCAACAACACCTCGACCCGCTCAGATGGACATCGTCAAGGCCGAATGACAACCTGAGCGGCGGTCGAGCGCCGTCCTGTGCGGTTACTCGCCGCCTCCGCCATGAGTCCAGTTTCGGAAGAGTCAATCAGGATATCTCGACCGCGACACGACGTGAGAGCGCGGATGGCCAAGTCCCGGGGATACAGCAGTGTCAATCGGGAGCCACATCAAATCGCTGATCAAGGAAGTTGGTCGCCTGAAGGGCACGTCGACAAGTGCTAGGTGTACTCTCACTCGCCGGTTTGTACACCGTCGCAGCGGCGATCTCGCAGACGGATGGCGGCGCTAGCAGGTGAACGTGCGAAAAGCGATCCGACATGAGGAGACACGCACGATGCACTCACTGATTCTGGTTATGGCAGTCGTACTGGCAACTTCCGCGACACCGGACACGGCAGAGGGAACGCTTACCCTGCTGGACGACACGGTCGGCGGTCGCCTGACCTGCACAAGCGGACAGGTGGTGTGGATCACCGAACGTACCAGCGCGGGAACGACAACCGTGCGGATCGAGTCGTTCATCGCTCGGCAAGTCAAGCACCACTGGTCAACCACAACCATACGCAGCCAGTTCACGACCGCGGCCTGGCAGGTGACCACCACAGGTGTTATCGACCGGTCAGTGACCAGGGCCTACTGCGCGCCCTGACCTCCCCCTTTCCGACTCTCCCGCTACAACAAAAGGAGGAACACGTGATCAAGCGCACCATCCGCACGACATTGCTGGCGTCGCGCGGCTTCCGACCCGAGCGGTTTGTAGATCCAATCCTTTAGAGCCGCGCCGGCGTGGAGCTGGCGGCCCTCGGAACCAGCCTGTTCGATCACTCAAAGATCGATTATCGAGTCAACCCTCTACGACACCACTGGACAGAGGTCTCGACAACCGCCGAGACGTCGGCGAAAGCCGGGCTCCGGCACCACATCTATATCGATCACTGAAAGACGGGAGGCGCACAACAGCGAACACTGAACTCTCCACCGAAGAGAGGAGAAAACCATGAAGATCTCTCAAATCTCCACTGCAACGCGTCGCAAGTTCAGAACTGTCGTCATCACTGCCCTACTGGCCGTCGGCGGCGTGGCGGTCGGCGCCACGGCGGCATTTGCCGACGAGCCGACCGCCCCGGCCTGTATCAACAGGCAAAACATCCAGTGGTACTCCGTGATCCTTACCAACAATTGCCCACCTGGAGCCGGATACTATTTGAAGGTGATCTTCGACAGCGCCCCGGACAGTAGCTGCTTCTGGCTGGCGTCCGGAGCTTCCCGGCGGGTCGACGGCGACACGCGCTACCCCTACATCGAGTACAACAGAACGGTCGTCTGCGGCTGACCGCGAGGACAAGACGCGGCCGGTGATCGGGAACGGCAACAAGGCGCGACCTGCGCCGCCCACTCCTGCGCCTGCCGCGACGGCGAGGGCGCGTTCGGCGAAGGCGGGCGCGGCATGACCTGAAGGTCCTGCCATCGCCATACGGGAACCTGACGGCTCGTCAATCGCAAGCCATGTCCAAGACGCCGGTGGCCGCTCTTAATCGCCGGTGTGGATGGCGCACAACCGCCGAGGGCTCATCGGAAGGAGACGTCGTGGCTGACCTTGCTGGTCCTTCGCACGAAGGGTTTGCGCCATGCTTGTGATGGCCATGGCCATGGTGGTGGTAGCGGCCGCGCTCAGCAAGATCCGCGGTGGGGGCGCCGGCTTCAGCCGTGAACTGTCCAGGTTGTTCGGCCTGCCTCCGCGCCTTGCCGCGGTCACCGCTGTGGCGGTAGTAGTGGGGGAACTCGGATGGGCGGTCCTCCTGTTCGTCGCGCCCGTTCCCGGAGCCGCCTTCTCCATCGCCGCTCTGGGACTGCTCACTTGCGTGAACGCGGTGTCCCTGCGGAAAGGACGCCGGGAATGCCTGTGCTTCGGCCCGACGGCGACGATCTCACTGCCACTTTCCATGCTGCGAAATTCCGTCCTCATTCTCATGGCTGTGACGGTCCTCATCGCCGGGCCTGTCGTGCTCACCTCCCCCGTGATCGATATCTGCCTGGCGGTCGTCCTGACCCTGGCCCTGATACGAATTGAGGCACTTGTGAAGGCTGTTCGTGTCGTCGTCAGACCCCCTACTGAGGCCGTCTCATGAACACCGCCTTGCTGTGGGGGCTCACACTGCTCAATACCGTGGCGATCGGCGTACTGCTGCTGCGCATGGGTGACGTCCTCCAACGGTCCGCGCATGCGCCTGGCGGCATGAACGGGCTACCGGTGGCGGCTGTTTCGTCGTTGATCGACCGGGAGAAGGCGGGTCTGCCCAACCTGCCTCACGACCTGTCGGTCCTGTTCCTCACCGATGACTGTGAGGGGTGCTCACGCGCCCTGGGTGAGCTCCAGGACACCGACCTCGCCGATGACGACCCCTCCGCAATGCTCATTGTCGACCTGTCCGGTCATTCCGAGGAAGAGCATGACCGGTTCCGCGCCCGCGCCGACGACCGGTTCTCGTGGCTGCATCTGACCCAGGCCGAGAAACACATCATGATCCAAGAGGCTAAGGTCCGCGCCACACCGACGTACGTCGTGCTGCGTGGCAATGAGGTGGTCCGCAGCGGTCTGTGCGAGGACGGCGCCTGGATCACGGTAGTCGCGGCGCCGACATGACCGCGCACTCAGCCTGGCCAGATCTCCGATCCGACCAACAACGAAAGGACACCGCCGTGAGCAAGATCGTCACCGCCATCAAGGCCCTCGTTGGCCGCGAGCCTGTGCACGCCGTCTACTGCGACGTCATCGACCAGCAGAGCTGCGGTTGGGGCCTTGGATGCAAGTTCCACTACCAGTGCTGGTACAGCCCCGGCCAGATCGCCTACAGCTACTGGGGGTCGTGCCAGCCCCTGGTCATCTGCTGAGACTGACATGACGCGGGGACGAGGCCGGGCGCGTGCCTGGCTGCGACACGAGCGGACACGAACGCGCCGACCTCGTCGCCGTGCCTGGAAGTTGGTGACGGTCATCGGGGGGAGCATGGAACCAACGCTGAGGTCCGGCGACGTCCTCCTTGTCGACATGACAGGCGAGCCACCTTCGACGGGCGACATCGTCATTTATCGCAGGCCGTTGGGCGGTGGCTCGGTGGTCGCTCTCATCGTCAAAGTCGTGATAAGTACGGCGGACGGTCAGCTTCGCGTCGCCGGGACAGGTCTGAGCCAGACCTCCGAGCAACTGGGCCCGGTGCGCCCCGAGGACGTGGTGGGGATCGCCCGCCGCATCGTGGCGCCACTGGCGCGATGGCGGCGGCTGCACCGGCTCGACAGCGTGTCCTGGACGACGCCCGTAGCGACTCAGACTCAGCCCGACGGGCCACGGCCCGTCGACAGTGACCAGGCACCCGCATGACACGCCGGACACCGTTCGCCCGGCACGCGGCCATGGCTCTGGCGCTGGCAGTCGTGGCGGGCCTCATGCCAGTCGTCGAGACCCTGGCGCTGGCACGCGCGGTCGACGCCGTGGCCCGCGATGCCGCCGCGTCGACCCTCGTCGTGCTTCTCATCGTCGCGGTCGTCGGGGCCCGGATCGGCCGGGGATGGTTGCAGATCTTCTCGACCAACGCCCAGCTCGCCTTCCAGCGGGCCACACGCGCCGTCGAGTACGGCCGGATGAGTGAGAATCTCGAGACGTGCCGGGACGTCGGCATGTATGAGAACGGCGCCTCTCAGGAGATCGTCCACTTGGGGATGGAGGGGAGTGAGCGTCACCGGGTGTCGCGGCTGCAGGCGGCGACCATGCTGCTGCAGGGGGTGCTCGCCGGAGCGTTGCTGGGATCGGCGATCGCGACGATCAAATGGCAGCTGGGAGTCGTGGCGCTCCTGGCCGCCGCGGCCACCGGCCCGTTCCACATCCGGAACGGCACGCGGTCACATACGGGTTCGGTGGCAACCAGTGTGCTCGACCGGCGGTTGGGCTACCTGCGTTACGTCCTCACCCACCCAGCCGCCCTGATCGAGCTCATGGCCGGTCGCGCCACCGGTCCTCTGCGGGACACGGGTGGCACGCTGATCGCGCGCATCGCGGTGGTCCAGCGGGACGTCGAGCGGGCCCTGGCCCGGTCCGGCATGGCGATCGTCGCCACTCCCCACCTCGTCACGGCGGTCGTTCTCGTGGCCGGAGTCGTCTCGGGAACGGTGCGCTCGGCGGGGGAGTTGTCCCTCGTCATCATCGGGTTTGGTTCGCTACAAGGGAGCCTGGGCATCGCGCTGCAGGGCGTGGCCACACTGCGCGAGGCGAGTCTGGAGAGACGCCGCGCGGACGACCTGCGGGCGACGATCCGAGAACACACCCATCCGATACCCGTGGACGCACCCACACTGGGTACAGGCAGAAACCTTCCGGTGACCTTCGACGACGTGTTCTTTCGCTACTCGCCCCAGGCACCGTGGAGCCTGAACGGCTTCACCCTCGATATCGCGGCGGGCGAGGCGGTATGCCTCGTCGGGTCCAACGGCTCCGGAAAGACCACCGCACTCAAACTCCTGCTCGGCGTCCACCGCCCCACTCGCGGCTCGGTCCTTCTCGACGGGCGCGATGTGCGCGACTACGACCCCGACGAACTGGCGGCGACGCTTCGGTTCCTGCTCCAAGAACCGGTCCGGCTCGAGGCGAGCCTGCGGGACAACATCGACAGATTCCGGGGCCGGTCGCGCCAGGAGGTGGAACGGGTGGCACGCCTGACGGCTGTCGACCGGATCGCCGCCCGCCTGCCGCATGGCCTGGACTCCGAGATCTCCCAGCAGTTCGGCACCGACGAGCACGGACAGGCGCTCTCGGGCGGGGAGTGGCAGCGCGTCATGTTCGCGCGTCTGCTCCTCGGTGGACATGGGCTGTACGTGCTCGACGAACCGACGGCAGCCCTCGACGCCGAGCAGGAAGCCGCCGTGATCGACACGTTGGAGATGGAGCTGCGGGGGGCGACGGCGCTCATGGTCAGCCACCGGTGGCCGTTGCTGCGCCTGGCCGATCGCATCGCCGTCGTCGGCACCGGCCGGATCCGGGAGATCGGAACCCATGAGGAACTGAGCCTGGCGGGAGGCGCCTACGCGCAGCTCGTTGAGAAGCAGCGGCGCTCGCTGAGCTTTCTCCACCGAGACGTTCCCGAACGCGATGCGGGAGACGGCGTTGTCGGCCTGCTCGGTGGCTCCGGCGAACAGACCATGCGCATTGGCCGCTGAGGAGGTTCTGACCGGGGGAACCGCATCCATCGTCGATCATCCATGGAGGAAAGAGATGAGGCGTTCGAAAGGGATCGCGGCCGCGGCGACCGCCGTCCTGTTACTGACTTCCACAGGTCAGATCGTCCTGCCACACGCAGCAGAGGCCAAGCCGGCCTGCCCTTCCGCGCAGCCGGATCCGTCCTCCGCCATCATGGCGGCGAAAGCGTGCGGCGGGCGCGTGGAGGTGCTCGCCCAGCGGACCGAGACGACCCAGGTGTGGGCGCGCCCGGAGGGCGGCTTCAGCAGCGAGATCTACGGCGGTCCGGTCCGCTTCCTCAAGGGCGGCGCCTGGCAGGTGGTGGACCTGACGCTGCGGCTGGCCGTCGGCGGCGCGGTGGAGCCGGTCGGGCACCCGCGCGGCCTGCGCATCTCAGGCGCCGCAACCGGCGCCGGTGAGAAGGTGCTCGCCCGGGTGGAGACCGGCGGAAACACGGTCAGCATGCTCTGGTCCGGCCCTCTGCCCGAACCGGTGCTGGCCGCCAACACGGCGACCTACCCGGAGGTCCTGCCCGGCGTCGACCTGCTGCTGACCGCTACCCGGCTCGGCTTCGAGCAGTCGCTCGTGGTCAAGAACAGGGCGGCCGCAGCACGGGTGGCGACCTTGACCGTGCCGCTGCGCAGCGTAGGCCTGAAGTTCGTCGCAGACGGCCCGGCCTCCTTCGCGATCCGCGACAGCGCCGGGATCACGGTCGGCCGGGTGCCGGCGCCGAAGATGTGGGACTCCTCGATCGGGGCGAGCGGCGAGCGCACCCGGGAGAAGGCACTCACCACCCGCGCCGAGGGCGGCCCCGGCGCGCTCGATCTGCGCCTCGCGGCCGACCTGGCCTGGCTGCGAGACCCGAAGACCAGGTATCCGGTCACGCTCGATCCGCAGGTCGAGCTCGATCCGACCTCGGACACCATCGTCCGCAACGACGAGCTGTCCACCAGCGGCAAACCAGACCATTCCGGCGCCGACTATCTTGCGTACGGGAAAGCCACGAGTTATCTCGCGCGGTCCTTCATGCAATGGCCGGCGGGGCATCTCGCCGGCAGCCGAATCACCAGCGCCACGCTGAGCCTGTGGAACTGGTATTCGGGCAGCTGCGCGCAGACCGGCTGGCTGGTCTGGAGCACGATGCCCTTCACCAACCCCATCTGGTGGGACACCGCGCCGAAGCTGCTGAGCAACGACGGCTACTCGACCCAGACCGCCGGCTTCAGCTCGGCCTGCGACGACGCGTGGGTGAGCGCCAGCGTGGTGCCGCTCTTCCAGCGGGCGGCCAACACCAGCGCGCCGACCGTCCACATGGGGCTGACGTCCTACAACGAGTCGAATCCGAGCCTGAGCTGGAAGCAGGTCCGGTCGCGGCAGGCTGCGAACTCGTCGCAGATCCCGGTCGTGCGGATCAACTACGAAGACCCGCTTTACAGGTACGGCGTGAACTATCCGTACGGCGTGGGCGCGGTCGACTACGCCTACTCGTCACCAGACGGTATGTGGAAGGACCTCAACGGCATGAGGTACGGGCCCAACCGCTACATTACGTTCGAGATCCCGCAGGAGGAGGACATATACGAGCCGGTGCCCCACGAGGCCAACGAGGCGGCGCTGGTAACTTTGGCGGGAACGCCCGAGTCCCGCTATACGGCCCTGGACAAAAACCACCATCTGCTGTACGACTTCGACCGGGACAAGATCCTCGACCTGGCTCCCACAGGGTTCGCCTTCCACGAGCACGAGGGCAAGGGTAAAAACGCTCGGCCGCCGGAGTCGGAGCCGAACCAGCGGCCGTACCACGTGTTCTGGTTCGACGACAACTGGCTGGCCCAGTACATGGCCAAGGCCTACGGTCGGTCCTCGCCCACCGGCCTGAGCGACTACGGCGACCCCGGCTACGTCCGCTGGCGGATCATCTCGGGCGACACCAACTGGATGCCCTATGAAGTGGCCACGCCCGACGCGTTCGGCTACGTGGACCGGCTGGCATTGGACGGTCTCTACTACCTGGCCGCGGGCCCGCAGGCGACTGCAATGACCAAGTGGAACGACCTTTTGGTCAAGTCCGGCGCCACCTTCAACACCCCCACCGGGCTGTTCACCTATCCGGCACTGGAGGAGAACTACCACGTCGGGTTGTTCAAGTTGCTGACCGATCAGATCCTCGCCCACCACACTGGCCTGACCGGCACCCAGCAGCGGGTGCTGGCGCTGCACTCGGTCTCGCTACGGGCGATGATCATCAAGAATCAGCAGCGGGTGGCCGCCACCGGGCCGCTCGCCGGATGGACGACACACGTGAACCTGAGCAGGAAACCTCCCCCACTGATGAACATCGAGACCCTCGCGGTGAACTCGCTGGCGCTCGGCGCGGGTGCCAAGCAGGTCTACAGCCCCGGTCAGGCGCCGCTGCAGACGACGGCCGCGAACCGCTACAACTTCACCGCGGACGGCATCCTCCAGGCCATCCCGGGGACCAGCGCCGCAGGCCACATGACCTTCGGGCCGAACCACGCCTTCGCCCCCGGCACCTACAACGTGGAGTTCGTTCTGCGATCGAGGAACCCGACCAGTGGCCCCCGCGTGGCCAACCTCGACGTTTACGACGCCCGGTCCGGCGTCATCGACGAACTGGCCCTGACAGCCGATGATTTCCTCAAAGACGGCACCTACGAACGGTTCATCCGGTTCACCGTCCCCATCACCGTCACCTCGGCCGACAACAGCCTGGAGTTCCGGGTCTGGTGGGACGGCGGCTTGAGCCCGCTGGAGGTCGCCGAGATCCGGGTGCGCTGACCCGCTGAGGCTGGAAGCCGCTCCCGGGGCCGGCTTCCAGCCGATCCGGCTGCCTTGATCCTTCGAGCCGGATGCCCGGGAGGGAAAGGAGCCACGGCCATGGGACTGGCTCTCCAGCAGCACCGCCCCACGGCCGCACCACCCGGTTCGGGCCTGTGCCGGGTGGCTGCCATGATCGGAGCGGCCTCCCAGTCACGGCCAGAGTGCTCCTTCTACATTGGCGCGTCGCCTGTCGGTGAAGGTTCACTTGCGCGCTACGAGGCGGCGATGCCAGCGCAGGACGGTGTCCGGCCGGACGAGGAGCCGTAGCCGGCGCAGGACCTCGCGGGGCAGCGAGGTCAGGAGCGCGGCAAGGAAGGCTCGGTCCGCGAGTGCGAATCTCGCTTTGGTGTCGGCGCCGAGCTGGCGTTCAAGGACGGTGATCTGGTGACGCAGGACGAGAATCTCGATGTCCTTGTCTCGATCGTTCATGGGAGCAACCGCAGCGCGGCGAAGGCGTTCGTGACGGTCAGGTAGGCCAGGCGAAGGAGCACAGCGGATCATCCTGCCGTACGTGCTCCGGTCCCAGGGAGACCGGAGCGCGTACGCCACGCAAAGCCCTCGCAGAGCGGGGGCCTGTGCCGATAGCCGGGCGGCTGTATCAGCCGGTCTCGGCCCCCCTGCGTCACGCCTCGGGCGACAGGCTCAACACCAGATATCTGTCCGCCTTGGCCGGATCGGCTTGCAGCCGCCGCGAGGATCTCGGCCTCCCGGTCGGCTCCGTATGAGTCGAACCGCTCGACGCCGGCGGCCTGCAGGGTGGTCCCCTTCCATTTGGCCGACTCCATCACCAGCAGCCGCTCGCTGGTGCCTACGACCGTCCAGCCGCGCTGGGCCAGCCGTCCGCGCGCGATGTCCAGCGCCTCGTCGACGCCCGACCCGCCGACGTCCATGATCAGAATGTCTTCGACCTGGATCGTGTTGTCGTAGATGGGATCGGCCATGGTGCGGGTGAACACCGTGCCGATGTCGCGTACCTCCTCGACGGCCGCGGGATCCACCTTTAGTTCCTTCGGCGGGAGAGCGCGGCGCAGCCGGCGGTCACGAGCGCGAGGCACACGGCCGTGACCGCCGACATCACCTTAGTAAGGCCGCCACAGGACGCACTTGTCGTCATTGGCACACTCCCAATATTCTCCGGCGGCTTTGTCGGCCCAGCCCTGGTGCATGGCATTGTAACGGCGAATCGCCTCGGCCTCGTTCGACGAGGACAGCTTGCCCGTCTCGATCCAGGTGACGAAATTTTTCCAGCCGAAGTCACGGGTCGAGGCGCTCATGGTGACGCCCGAGCAGCCGCAGTAGGCGACGGCTGTCTCCGCCCAGGTGATACCGCGTTCTTGATACCCGCCTCCGTCGGCGGTTGTTTTCACGGTGATGTTCGCATGCAGGTACCTCATGTAGAGCGCCGCGGCCTCGATGGACGAGTCGGGGTTGAGCAGCTTGGCCACGGCTTCTTTCGTGCTCAGCCGCTCTCGCTTGTATGTCCACCAGGCGAGCTGCACCTTGTACGGCTCCAATTGCGCCACACCGTAGGAGAAGAAGTCACCGAACATATCGAGTGCGACACCGGCAGGCACGAGTTTGCCGCCGAGTGCCGTCAGTTGCGCTTCCCAATCTTAGAATTCATAGATAATGACGGCAGCCAGGAAATGCCTGTCCACGGCCCACTTGGTGGCGTAGTGCGCAATCTCCTCGCGGTATCGGAGTACCCCTTCCCATTTCTTGCGCAATTCGGTTTCGTAGCTCTTGCCGGAGGCCGGAGGACCGGCGGAGCCGCCGGCCGACAGGGAACTGGCCGACGGGCCGGACACCCCCCACATCTTCCGGTAGAGGCGCAGCCGGGGATCGTTCGGGTTGACCCGGGCGGCCGCTTCCATCTCGTCGACGCTGTCGAGGCCGCCCGCCTGCATCCAGTTGGCCACGTATTGGGTGACCGACAGGTCAGGGGCCCACGTCATCATGTAGTCGTTCTGCACCTGTTCTTCGGCGAACCAGAAGTTGGGCTGGTCGACGGGCCGGCCGTTGGGCATGATCTCGTAACCGAGGCGTTCGATCTCCTCGTCGGAGAACTGCGGGCTGTAGAGGTAGTCGTATCCGGGCGAGGTGACGAAGTCGCTCCACCAGCGCGCGTGAGAGTCGGTCTCGTGGCAGATGCTGCCGCTGGAGATGCACCCGCCGTAGCCCGGTCCGGCCTCCCGGAGTGAGCCGCCCGGCACGACCGCCTCGGAGGAGTGGCCGGTGGGGTGGATGCCGGTCAGGGGTGAGGCGTTGGCGTAGGTGTAGCGGTTGGCCTGGACCGACGGGTCCGGGGCCTGGGTCTGGGTGTCGCGGCTGGTGAAGGTGGCGGTGCCGGGCTGGTACCAGCGGGCGTGCATGTTGACCTTGCCGGTGTCCGGGTCGGTGTATTCGCCCTGGTAGCCGAGGCCGGTTTTGGTGCCGGTCTGGGTGGTGACCGTGCCGAAGGGGTCGTAGGCGGTGGAGGTCTGCACGCTGGTGGTGAAGGTGGCGACCAGGTCGCCGTGCAGGTCGTTCAGTGTCGCCGCGGCGGCGCCGGTGCCTTCCTTGAGGCTGAGCAGGCCGCCGGCGAGGTCGCGGGCGTAGGTGGCTTGGACGGTGCCGCCGCTGTCGGTGATGGCGGCCAGGTCGTTGCCGAGCCCGGAGTAGGCGAAGGTCTGCTTGGCGGTGCCGCGGATGCGGCTGGTCATCCGGTCGGTGGCGTCGTAGCTGTAGAGGCTGTTGCCGTCGGCGATGAGCCGGTCGAAGGCGTCGAAGGTGTAGGTGGTGGTGGCGCCTGCCTTGGTCTGCGTGGCCAGGGTGCCGCGCGGGGTGTAGGTGTAGTCGGTGCCGTCGCCGCTGGTGAGGCGGTTGCGTTCGTCGTAGGTGAAGGTCGCGTTGCCGGCCTTGGTGCGGTTGCCGGCAGCGTCCCAGCCCCACCCACTCGAGGATATTCCGCTGTGGCACGGACTACATCACGTCGCCCCGCAGGACTATGTCACCGTGGATCGTGATGGCCGCGGCTGGAACACTGGCACCTGGTGGCAACGCCCCGAACCCCGACTGTCTCGTGCCGAGGGGGCGCAGAAGCTCCGCAATGTTGACGCTCTGTGAAGTTCCTCAGAGCTGCTCTCTGAATTTCCCCAGGTCGTTGGACTTCATACTACGTAGTTGATTCTGATATGTCACTGAATGTAACGGCGTGTCGAGGTGTCGACGTGTGCCGATTGTGGGTGAGGAGCAGGTTGAACACCGCCACGGGCTGTCGGCAGTGCGGACAGGGTTGGATGGCGTTGGCCTGAGCCAGCCGTAGGCGGTTCTCGTGGTTCCCCTGGCTCTCGTGGTCGTCGTGGTCGTCGTGGTCTGCGTGGCTCCCGGCGCGGGTCCGGGCGTCAGCTTGCCGGGCTGCGGCCTTGCGGATGCGGCGGAGTTCGCGGCGACGAGCATTCTTGTGATCGCGTGCGCCGGCGGCTTTGCAGCGCGGGTCGCAGAAACGGCGGGTGGGATAGTGGCTGTTCCAGGTGAACGGTCGGCCGCAGTGCTCACACGGGCGCTGCTCGAGACGGGGCGTCACGAACGCTCTCCGCTCGTGCCAGTGGCGGCGGCGCGTATCTCTTCGGCGCGGGCCTGATGGGTGCGCATCCGATAGGAAGGGCCGTCGATGGCCACGATGACGCCCCGGTGCAAAAGACGGTCGACCAGTGCGGCGGCCAGTATCGGATCACCGAGCCGCTCGGCCCACTCGGCGATCCCGACATGACTGGTGACGATGATCGAGCCCTTCAGATAGCGGGCGTTGACCACCTCGAACAGCAGGCTGCGGCCGGGCTCATCCAGCTTGCGATACCCGAATTCGTCGATCACCAGCAGTCGCGGCTGGGTGAAGAAGCGCAGCCCGGTGTCGAAGCGATGTTCGGCGATGGCCTTGGTGAGCTTGCGGACGCTCTGCTCGCAGGTGGTGAAGTAGGCGCGCTGCCCGGCGTGGGCGGCGGCGCGGGCCAGGCCGATGGCGAGCATGGTCTTGCCGACCCCGGGCGGGCCGATGAACAGCAGGTTGCTGGCGTCGTCGATGAAGCGCAAGGACGCCAGTTCGCGGATCAATGCCTCATCGACGCCGGGCTGGGCGGAGAAGTCGTAGTCTTCCAGCCGCCACGGCGCTGGGAGGTTGGCGAAGTGCAGCCGGGAGGCGGTCTGGCGAGCGCCGGTCGCGCCGGCTTCGATGCCCAGCAGATGTTCGAGGGCGTCCAAGGTCGACAGTTGCCCGTCGCGGGCGGCGTCAAGCACCGCGGCAGAGCCTCGGCGGCGGCGCGGAGCTTGAGGAAGGCCAGGTGCGCGCGGAGCCGTTGATAGGTCTCCGCCGCCGCGCCGCTACCGGTGTCCGCACCGCTGGTGCCGGTGCTGGTGCCGATCCTGCTGGTAGGGGGGCAGACCAAGTACGAGAGAAAGGGACAGTGTCCCTCCCCTTGGAGAAGTGGCTGATCAGTGGGTACGGCGGCGGGGTGCCATCGTCGTGGCCATGGCCACACTCGCCGCGGTGCTCGCGACGGGCGGCCCTGCGGCGGCAGTCTCGCCGGCGGCGGCCCAGGCACCGGTTGCCATGGAGGGCGCGGCCTGCGTGGTGATGCCGCAGGCGTACGACTGCAACACCGCGGCCGTGGAGGCCGGCGACGGGGTTGTCTGGATCAATATCAACACCGGCATCGTGGCGCCCTGCCATTACTACGTCCGCGACACCCGCAATAGCTGGCCGGTCCGCGACGGCGCCGTCACCGGGCACTACGCGACCCGCATCACCGGCCTCTACAGCTGGTACCGATTGGAACTGCGCTGGTGCACGTCCGGCAGTTCCGGCTATATCCGATAAGGGGGTAGCTCTTTCTCGGTGACTGGAGCGATCAAGCCGGGAGGGAGTAGTCGGAGCGCGGACCTGCGAAGATCGAGGACCATGATGCGCAGGCGCTTCGGACGCGGCGCTCACTCGATGACCAGTACGCGATCAAGGCTGAGGCGGGTGCCGACCGAGCCGAAGCGCTCACCGTGCTTGTTGCTCCACTCGCTTGGCTCGCCGAGCACGCTGATCGTGAGAACGAAGTCCCCGGCCGGAAGGGAAGGGCTGACGTAGCGGTATCCGTGGTCGGGCACCTTGCTGTAGAAGGTGACGTAGCCGGAGGTGACGGCCGCTCCGTTCGCGTCCGTGATCTCCACCCGGGCGTAGGAGCCGTCGGGCCGGGACTGGCCGATGAGGGCGACCCGGGTGCCCGTGAAAGGAATGTCGATCCCCTGACCGGGCTCGTCAGAGGAGAAGTCGAGTCCCGCCTCGTTGCCCATGAGCTCGGCCGGACGGCCCGTGGCCGGGTCCCACGCGCCCCAGTATTGCGGGATCGACAACCGGTCGTTCTCCGCGTGCAGGGGGAGCCACACGTAGGTGGCCGCCGAGGCCTGGCGCGGGAACGACCAGCGGTCGCCCATGTACATGTGCACAGGGCCGCTCCCAGTCCGGAGGGTGAAGGCGAAAGTGCACTGGGAGTTGCAGGTCAGGCTGCCGTCCGGCGCGAACACGCCCTGGTAGGTCCAGGGTCCTTCGAGAGCGGGGGCGGACAGGTGAAAGTTGTCGTTGCTCTCCCAGCTCGTCTTGTGGGAGAACATCAGGAAGTAGGTGCCGTCGTGCTTGAGCATGGCCGGTGACTCACCGCCGCGGGCGATCTGCCGGGCCACTTGTTCCTCGGCGACCAGGTAGTCCTGGCTCAACCGGTAGATGTCGCCCTCGTGGATGAGTAGGTAGCCGGTTCCGTCGTCGTCCTGGAACGAGCCCAGGTCCCAGCGGTGGATCGGCTCGCCCTGGAAGGTGAGCGGGCCGGCGAAGGTGTACTCGCCGTCGATGGTCTCGCTGGTGGCCACGCAGATGTGCGGGTCCGTATAGTGCAGGTCGTCGGAGTGCATGTACATCACGTACGTGCCGGTCGATGGGCACTTCATGACCTTGACGCGTTCACCGATGCGCCCCGGCCCCATGAGCCCGCCGGCCTGCGGCGGTAGCACGATCCGCTCGAAACGCCAGTTCACGAGATCCGGCGAGGAGTAGCAGCTGAATCCGGCGAACCTGTTCTCGTCGTCGGACTTGTACTCGCCGAACAGGTAGTAGCGCCCGTTCTCCTCCAGCAGGCACGCGCCGTGCGCGTTCACCGTCCGCCCGCGGTCGTCGAACCACGGAACCCCATTGATCAGCACATGTCACCCCTTGATCGAGCCTGCGGACAGGCCCGAGACGATCCATTTCTGGCACAGGACGAAGAAGACGAAGACGGGAACCAGGGCGATCACCGTGACGGTCATGAAGGACGGCCAGTCGGTGCTGAACTGCCCGACGGCGTTGAAGACCTGCAGCACGATCGTGCGGTTCTCGCTCGACGACAGCAGGATGTTGGGCCACAGGAAGTCGTTCCACGTCGCCAGAGTCTGGAAGACGATCACCGTGGTCAGGATCGGCCTGATCAGCGGCAGCACGATCGTCCAGTACACCCGGAACGGCCCCGCGCCGTCGATCACGGCCGCCTCCAGCACCGACATCGGCAGCTTGCGCATGTAGCCGACGATCAGGAAGTAGCAGAAAATCGCGCCGCCGAGGTAGATGAGGATCAACCCAGTGAGGCTGTTGACCAGGCCGAGCGCGGCTTCCATCCGGTAGAGCGGGATGAGCGTGGCCTGCATCGGGATGCAGAAGGCCACCATCAGAAGTGTGCCGATCGCCGCGGTGAGCCTGCCCCTGCGCAGGATCATGCCGTACGCCGCCAGCGACCCGATCAGCACCTGGAAGGCCACGCCGAAGACGGTGACGATGAGCGTGTTGGCGAAGCTCCGCACGACCGGGGACGTGGTGAACACGCCCGCGTAGTTGTCGAGCGTCCAGGAGGACGGCAGGCCCAGCGGGGAGGTGGCCATCTCGATCGGCGTCTTGAACGTGCTGATCACGATGTAGTACAGCGGAATCGCCATGAGCACGGTCAGCAGGGTCATCACGATCGAACGGACCACGATCCTGCTCCTGGAGTCAGTCATGCGAACCTCCTGGAGACGGAGCCGGCCAGGCGGAGCTGCGCCGCGATGACGCCCAGACAGGCCAAGGTGAACAGCACCGCCAGAGCCGAGCCGACGCCGTAGTCGGACTGCGAGAGCCCCTTCATGATGATCGACTGAGTGATCGTGTTGGTCGCGTGGCCGGGGCCGCCCTTGGTCATCGCGTACGGCAGGTCGTAGACCCGCAGGCCGCCGGTGATCAGCAGGAACGACGATACGACGATCGCCGGCACGAGCTGTGGCAGCGTGATGTGGAAGAACTGCTGGCGTCCTGTCGCGCCGTCCACTTGCGACTGCTCGTACAGGTCGGCCGGGATCGCCTGCATGTAGGCGAGGTAGAGGGTGGCGTGCCAGCCGACCGCCGCCCAGACGGCGACGAAGATGACGCAGATGCGGGCGAGCTGGGAGTCGGCCAGCCACGGCACCGGCTCCAGGCCGAGCGCGCGCAGCGCCGAGTTGAGCGCGCCGCTGTTCAGCGGCGAGAAGATGTACTGCCAGACCAGTCCGAGGATGGCCAGCGACGGGACGCCGAGGAAGAAGAAGATCGAGCGAGCCAGGCTGCGGCCGAGGAACTTCTTGTTCAGCATGATTGCCAGCGGGATCGCCGTGACCGTGATCAGCACGGTCGTGGCGATCGCGAACATGAGGGTGAAGCCGAGCCCGGTCAGCAGCGACGAGTCGGTGAAGATCGTCTCGTAGTTCGCCAGCCCGACCAGGTGGATGTCGGAGGAGAAGCCGTTGAAGTCGGTGAAGGAGAAGTAGACGGTCTGTGCCAGCGGGACGGCGTAGAAGCCGACGAAGACGGCGATGATCGGCAGCAGGAAGACCATCGGCGTCCAGGCCCTCCGGTCGATGCGTTGCACCACCGCGCGGGGCCGGGCGGTGGCGGCCGTTCGCGCCTGCGTCACAGGGAAGCCCACTTCTTGTCGAGACTCTGGGCCACCGACTGCGGGGTGGCCTTACCCTGCACCAGCAGTTGCCACTGCGAGCCGGCCTCCTGCGCCATGACCGTGCCGCCCTTGGTCCAGTTGACCCAGTAGTACTTGCCGGTCTTGATGTAGGTGTCGTAGACGTCCTGCAGTTGCGGGGCGACCTTGCTGGTGTAGGCGGCGGAGGTGGAGATCTGATTCATGTTCTGCTCCGCGAGCCGCAGCCCCTCGGCGCTGTTGACGAAGGCCAGGAACTTCTGCGCGGCGGCCAGCTTCGCGCCGTCGATCTTCGCGCTGATCGTGTACGGCGAATCGGGGCCGCCGCCGACGAAGGGCTCACCGCCGGGCAGCGCCGGGAACGGGGCGGTGCCGTAGCTGACGCCCGAGGAGTCGAGGTCGGCGAAGTCCCAGGGGCCGGAGCGGAACATGCCGAGCTGCCCGGTCATGAACGCCTGCTTGATCTGGTCGCCGTTCACCCCGACCACGTCCTTGGGCATCACGCCCTCGGTGACGAGGCGCTGCCACTGCTGAATGAGCGGTGTCCAGACCTGCTCGAACGTCTTGTCCCCGGTGAAGATCGCGTCGTCGGCCTTCTTGTCGCCCTCCTGGGCGTAGTGGCCGCCGAGCAGCGGGTAGAAGGACGGCGAGCCGAGGCTGAGATCCTCCATGTACGGCGTGACCTTCGCGGCGGCGAGCTTCTTGCCCATGGCGAGGAACTCGTCCCAGGTGGCCGGCACCGTGTCGTAGCCGGCGTCCTTGAGCAGCTTCTTGTTGTAGATGATCACACCGGCCCAGACGGTGGGCGCCATCCCGTACACCTTGCCGTGCAGCGTGTACAGCGCGGCGCCCGTCGGATCGAGGCCCTTCATGAAGGGCTCGTTCGTCAGGTCGCGGGCCAGGCCGCTCTCCATGACCTGCGTACGGGTCTCGGTCGACATGTGGAAGACATCGGGAACCTGGTTGCCCGCGATCCGCGTGGTCAGCGTCTGCACGTAACCGTCGGCGGCCTGCGACGCGCTGAGATCGATGTCGATGTCCGGGTTGGCCTGCTCGAACGCCTCGACGAGCGGAGTGATCGTCTTCTCGTTGTTCCACGCGAAGTAGGTGATCGTGGTCTTGCCGTCGGAACCGCCCGCGCTGCCGCAGCCCGTCAGGGAGGTCATGGCCGCCACGATGGCGAGCGCCGCCACGGCTCCGGTTCGGATTCTCATCACATTGCTCCTCTTTCGGGTGATGTTCAGCTCGGGGCGCCGGCGATCCGGCGTCCTGAAGGCTCGCCCGGAGGCCGATCCACGCGTGGGTGCCAGGGGGCGGCGGAGGGTTACGGCCTGCTGCTCGGCCGGTCAGGGACGGCCATGGCCGGCGTTCGCGCGGCCGTTGATGAACGCAGGGCCGGAAGCAGTCCGGAGGAGGGGTGCGCGGCATCGCAGATCCCCTGCACTCCGGACGACACCTCTGAAGCGATACGTATCGTCCGCGTGCCGAGACTATGGCACAGACGTGAATCCGCAGCAAGGGGAACCCGACACGGGCGGTGAGCCCGCTCTGCGCTCGCGCCTGGCGTCAGCGCGGGTCGGAGAACAGGGTCGTGGTGGCCCGCCGCACCAGGTCTTCGGGCTCGACCAGCTCGTGGCGGGGCGGAGTGTCCGGGTCCTGGAGGCGTTCGAAGAGCAGCCGCATCGCCAGCCTCGAGACCGCGCGGGGCCGGGGCGAGACATTGGTGATCGGCCGCGCGTACGACAGCGCGGCCTCGTCGGTGCAGACCCCGACGAGCGATACGTCTCGTCCGGCGACCAAATCCTGCTCGCGCAGCAGCCGTGCCAGCCAGTCGGTGACCTTGGGCGTCCGCCCGATCAGGCCCAGCCGGTCGTCGCGGCGGGCCAGGAGCCGATCGGCGCAGGCCACGACGCCGTCCCAGCTGTTGGACCGGCGGGGGACGATGCTCAGCTCGAGACCGTGAAAGGCTGCGCGGTCACGCGCCCCGGCGTAGAAGTCCTGCACGAACTGGTAGGGCTCCGGGTCCTCCGACGGCTCTCCCAGGACCGCGATGTGCCGGTGCCCTGTGGTGGCGAGCTCGTCCACCAGGACCTCGGCCGAGCGCCGGGTGTCGAAGTCGGCGACGTCCAGACCACGCGGCTCCACCGGGCGGCCCACCAGGACGACCGGCAGGCCCAGCTCGGCCGCCGCCGGGATCCGGTCGTCGTGCGTCTGCACGTCCATGACGACGAAGGCGTCGCAGATCGAGCGGCCGGCCAGCCGGGTCAGACCAGCCGGACCCTCGCGTCGCGTGCTCAGTACGACGTCGTAGTCGAGCCGCCGCGCCTCTTCGATGATCGTGTCGATGTACGGCATCGTCTCCGAAGAGTCGATCTCCGGGCCCAGGTAGACGATCAGAGCGATCACGTTCGTCTTCGCCGTGCGCAGCGTCCGTGCGCCGGCGTTGGGCTGGTAGCGGAGCGTGCGCATCGCCTCCTCCACCCGGCGGCGCGTCTCGGCGGAGACGGTACGGTTGCCGCTCATCACGGCCGAGACCGTGCTCTGCGCGACACCCGCGAGCGCGGCCACATCCCTGCTGGTGGGGGCCGTCCGGCCGCCGCGCCTTTCTCGTGTCATGGCTCCCTACAGTAGTCGGCCCACCCTGCCGCGGCGCATCGGCGCTCATCGGCGGCCAGATGAGTCGCGGGGCCACCCGGTTGCCATGCGCGGGCTGTTTCCGTTAGCGTCGATACGTAACAAACGATACGTATCGCGAGCGGCATCTCGTCGATCCACCGGCAAAAGAGGTCCGATGACGATGTCCCGCCCTGTTCCCCCTGCGATTGATCCCCTGCTGGAACAAGAGGGGGATGAGCTGCGGCTGGTCCTGGAGGCGGGCGAGCGCTGGTGGGGAGGCGCCGCGGACGACGGCCTGGCGATGCCGTACGCGGCGGGGCGGTTCGCCTGCGACCTCGGCTCGCCGAAAGGCCACGGGACCGGCGCCGTGCCGCCGTCCAACCAGAGCAGCCCGGTGCTGCTGTCGACCCTAGGCCGGGTGGTCTGGTCCGAGCGGCCGTTCGCGTTCGCCTTCGAGGACGGCGTACTGCGGTTGTCAGGGCGGCACATCCAGGTCAGCCGGGGCGGCGAGTCGCTGCGAGGGGCGTTCCTGTCGGCCTCGCGCCGGTTCTTCCCCCCGTCCGGGCGCGCGCCCGCCCGGCAGTTGTTCTCCAGCCCGCAGTACAACACCTGGATCGAGCACCCGTACACTCCCACGCAGGACACGGTCCTGCGCTTCGCCCGCGACCTGCTGGACGCTGGAATGCCGCCTGGCGTGGTCTTCATCGACGACCTGTGGGCCTACGACTACGGCACGTGGCGGTTCGACCGCGCCCGCTTCCCCGATCCGGCCGCGATGATCCGGCAGCTTCACGAGTGGGGCTGCTCGGCGATGTTGTGGGTCGTCCCCTTTGTCAGCCCCGACTCCGCCGCCTTCCGCGAACTCGAACAACGGCGCCTGCTCATCCGTGACCGCTCCGGGAACACCGCGGTCCGCCGCTGGTGGAACGGTTTCAGCGCCCTGCTGGACCTCACCGCTCCCGCCGCCGTCGCCTGGCTCACCGGCCAGCTCGACGCCCTCGTCGAGGAGACCGGGGTGGACGGCTTCAAGTTCGACGCCGGCGACATCCGCGACTACCGGGCCGACGACCTCATGTCCGCGCCGGCCGAACCGGTCGATCTGTGCGAGGCGTGGGCGCGGGTCGGGCTGCGGTATCCGTTCAACGAGTATCGCGCCTGCTGGCGGATGGGCGGCCAGCCCCTCGGCCAGCGGCTGCAGGACAAGCCGCCCCTATGGGGCCCCGCAGGGATCGGCTCACTCATCCCGGAGATGCTCGCCCAGGGCATGATCGGCCATCCCTTCGTCTGCCCTGACATGATCGGCGGTGGTGAGATCGAGGCGATGACCGAACAGAGCGCGGTGGATCAGGAGTTCTTCGTCCGTTACGCCCAGACGGCCGCGCTGAGCCCGATGATGCAGTTCTCGGTCCTGCCCTTCCGCGTCCTGGACGACGTGCACCTGGCCGCGGTGCGGGACGCGCTCGCCGTCCGGGCCGCGCTGCTGCCTCGCATACTCGACCTCGTGGACGCCGCCGCGGAAACGGGTGAACCGATCGTGCGCCCGATGGCCTACCACGCGAGCGGCCTGGACGAGGTCACCGACCAGTTCTTTCTCGGTCCCGACCTCATCGTGGCCCCTGTGACGGTCAAGGACGCCACCGAGCGGATCGTCGCCCTCCCAGCGGGACGGTGGCGGGGCGACGACGGCACCGTCGTCGAAGGACCTGCCCGGGTCACAGTGACCTGCGGCCTGTCCCGCATCCCCCGATTCGAACGCCTGACCCACGCATGACCGCCTCAGCTTTCACCGGGAGCACCATGCCCGTGACCCGCGTAGAGGTCGGACCGGTCGCCATCGAACATCACCGGGATCCCGCCGGTATCGGCGAGCCGGAACCCCGCCTGTCCTGGCGTGTCACGACCGGCATTCCCGGCTGGCGGCAGCAGGCGTACGAGATCGAGCTCAGCGACGGCACCGCGACCGGCCGTGTCGCATCGCGGGAGTCGGTGCTCGTGCCGTGGCCGGGCGCCCCCATGGGGTCGCGCGAGCGGCGCGGCGTCCGGGTGCGCGTGCACGGGGCCGACGGCTCGGCGAGCGACTGGAGCCCCTGGTCCTGGGCCGAGACAGGCCTGCTGAACCCGTCCGACTGGCAGGCCAGGGCCGCCGCGCCGCCGCTGGAGCTGCTGGGTGCGCCCGACGGCCCGGCGCTGCTGCTGCGCCGCGACTTCACCGTGCGCGGTCCGATCAGCCGAGCCCGTCTCTATGTCACCGCGCACGGCCTGTACGAGATGGAGCTGAACGGCCAGGTCGTCGGCGACGACGTGCTCGCCCCCGGCTGGACCGCCTACCACCACCGGCTGCTCTACCGCACCCACGACGTCACCGCCCTGCTGCGGGAAGGCTCCAATGCCATCGGCGCCACCCTCGCCGACGGCTGGTACCGCGGCCGCACCTTCGACCGGACGAACCTCTACGGCGACCGCATCGCCCTCATCGCCCAGTTGGAGATCGCCTACGCCGACGGCAGCACCGACGTCGTCACCACCGACGGCACCTGGCGCTGCGCCACCGGCCCGATCACCGCGACCGGCCTGTACGACGGCGAGAAACACGACGCCCGCCTGCACCCGGACGGCTGGTCGAGTCCCGGCTTCGACGACCGGCGATGGCTACCCGCCGACGCCCTCCCGCACGATCCCGCCCTGCTCGCTGCCCCGACGGGCCCGCCCGTCCGCCGCACCGAGACTCTGAGCCCGGTCGCGATGCTGACCAGCCCGTCCGGCAAGACCATCCTCGACTTCGGCCAGAACATCGCCGGCCGCCTGCGCATCCGCGTCCAGGGGCCACCCGGGCACACCGTCAGCCTGCGCCACGCGGAAGTCCTGGAACACGGTGAACTGGCCCTGCGGCCCCTGCGCGGCGCTGCCGCGGTCGACGAGTACACCCTGCGCGGCGACCCGGAGCCCGAAATCTGGGAGCCGCGCTTCACCACCCACGGCTTCCGCTACGCGCAGATCGACGGCTGGCCAGGACAGCTGCGGCCGGGAGACGTCATGGCGGTCGTCTGCCACACCGACATGCGGCCCATCGGGGCCTTCGCATGCTCCGACCCGCTGCTCAACCGGCTGCACGACAACGTCCGCTGGAGCATGCGCGGCAACTACGTCAGCCTGCCCACCGACTGCCCGCAACGCGACGAACGGGTCGGCTGGACCGGCGACATCCAAATCTTCACCCCCACCGCCGCCTTCCTCTACGACAGCGCCGGTCCGCTCGCCTCCTGGCTCGCCGACCTGGCCGCCGAGCAGAGTGCGCACGGCACCGTCCCGCCGTTCGTACCATGGCCGCCGCGGTATGCCGCCGACCACTCCGACCCCTCCTGGGCCGGCCCCACCGCCGTCTGGGGCGACGCGGCCGTTCTCGTCCCCTGGACGCTCTACCAACGGTTCGGCGACCTCGTCCTGCTTCGGCGGCAGTACCCCAGCATGAAGACCTGGGTGGACCAGATCACCACCCTCACCAGGGGCCGGCTGTGGGACGAGGGCTTCCAGTACGGTGACTGGCTCGACCCCGCCGCGCCCCCGGACCGGCCGGAGAAGGCCCGCACCGACCCCGCGCTCATCGCCACCGCCTACCATGCCCGCAGCGCCGCGGTCCTGGCCGAGACCGCGGCCCTGCTCGGTCACGCGGGCGACGCCGCGCGGTACTCCGAGCTCGCGAGGGCGGTCAGGAACGCCTTCCGCCGCGAGTTCGTCACCCCGTCGGGACGGCTGGCCTGCGACACCCAGACCGCCTATGCCCTCGCTCTCACCTTCGACCTGCTCAACGGCCCCGAGCAGCGCGAACGGGCCGGACGCCGCCTGGCTGAGCTGGTCGCGGCCGACGGCCACCGCATCGGGACCGGCTTCGTCGGCACCCCGCTGATCTGCGACGCCCTCTGCGCGGCGGGCGCGTACGAGACCGCCTACCGGCTGCTCACGCAGCGCGAATGCCCCTCGTGGCTGTATCCGGTGACGATGGGCGCCACCACTGTCTGGGAACGCTGGGACAGCATGCTCCCGGACGGCACCGTCAACCCCGGCGAGATGACCTCCTTCAACCACTACGCCCTCGGCGCGGTCGCCGACTTCCTGCACCGCACCGTCGCCGGGCTGGCCCCCGCCGCACCCGGCTACCGCCGCCTGCTGGTGCGCCCACGTCCCGGCGGCGGCCTCACCCACGCCTCCGCCTCGCTCGACACGCCGTACGGACCCGCCGCCGTCTCATGGAACATCGGCGGCGGGACTCTCACCCTCACCGTCACCGTGCCGCCGGGAACGAGTGCCCTGGTCGACCTGCCGGACCGGGCGGAGCAGGAGGTGGCGGCGGGCACTCACACCTTCAGCATGCCCTGGTAGGAGCGGCGTCCTCGGAGGTGACTACACGGTGATCGGGCCGGTGGCGCAGCGGTGGCAGCGTCCGGATCGCTGTGAAGATCGGCGGCACGTGCCGGGTGGTGTCGCCTTTGCGCCGGACGGTAGAAGTGGCCATCTCCGGGCTCCTCGCCCGCCAGGAAGAGCCGACGAGCGCGACTCCAGGCTACCGGTGCGCTTCTCGGCCCAGGCCATCTCTTCCGACGACGGCGTGCAGAACACATGCGGCACCCGCCCCGATGTCAGCCGTTTGAACTGCGGATAGGCGGTCCGCTCGATCCACGTCATCCCTCGCCTCGCTCCCGGCGTCCGGACGCCGAAGCCGTAGCGACGCTCAAGCCCGCCGAACGCCCCTTCTCTCGTGCTTGGTCTGTCAGGCACGTCAGGCAAGTAGAGCCCTGTGGAAGGTCACGACTGCTGGCTGACCTGATCAGGTGCGGATGTGAGGGCGGCGACGGTGAGCGTCAGGTGCTGAGCCAGGACCTCGGTGGCGGTGTCGGCATCACGGGCCAGTGCCGCTTCCTCCAGGCGGCGGTGCTCCGCGGCGCCGTCGCGGTCGGGCATGCGCTGCGCCGACCAGCGGCGGGCCAGTTCGCCGGCCGTCCATAGCCTGTCGAACGTGTCCAGCAGCACGGGGTTGCCGCACCCGTCCAGCAGCGTCCGGTGGAAGACGCGGTGTGCTTCCGACCACGCGCTGGTGTAGGACTCGCCTTCCTCCGGCACGTACGGCGGTGTGCGGGTCAGGCGGTGGTGGGCCGCGCGCACCCGTGCCTCCCAGTCGAGGTCGCCGCGCTCGATCGCCAGGCGCAGCATGACCGGCTCGATCGTACGGCGGGCCTCCGCGATCTGTTGCCACCGCCGATCGGAGAAGTCGGGGACGGCGAAGCCGCGGTTGGGCAGCCGTACCGCGATGCCCTCGCCCACCAGTCGCACCAGGGCCTCACGGACGACGGCCAGGCTGACCTGGTGCTGTTCGGCCAGTTGCTGCGGCTTGAGCGCCTCTCCCGGGGCGTACTCGCCCTTCATGATCGCTTCTTGGAGCCGGGCGTGAACACGCTCGGAGAGCATCTGTTTCGTCGAGGGGGCGACCGTCTGCGGCATGTCCTCAGGATAGACCATCTGCCAAATAATCGATTATTAGTGTTATAGTCGATGATATCCGGATGGCGCCTCGACGGCGCTGTCCGCCTACCCCCGGCTCATCACCTCCGTGAAGGAACAGACATGAACAACCCCTTTGCCCGCCTGCCCGAGGTGCCCTCCTTCACCGTCACCAGCGCCACGCTGGCCGACGGCGCTCCCTGGCCCGCCGAACAGATGTCCGCAGGCGCGCCCGGAGGCAAGGACATCTCGCCACAGCTGTCGTGGAGCGGCGCCCCCGAGGGGACCAAAAGCTACGCCGTCACGGTGTACGACCCGGACGCGCCGACCGGCTCCGGGTTCTGGCACTGGGCCGTGGCCGACATCCCCGCCACCGTCACCGAACTGCCCGAAGGCGCCGGCGACGACACCGGAACCGGCCTCCCCCACGGCGCCTACCAGTTGCCCAACGACGCCCGCGTGGCGCGCTACCTCGGCGCGGCCCCACCGGCGGGGCACGGCCCGCACCGCTACTTCGTCGTGGTGCACGCCCTCGACACCGAGACCATCGGCGTCCCGGCCGGTGCCACCCCCGCCTACCTCGGCTTCACCATCGCCGGCCACCTCCTCGGCCGCGCGGTACTGACCGCCACCGCCGAAACCCCATGACCGTGACCCCGATCGAGCTCTCCGCGTCCGGCTTCCACCTGTCCCCGGGCGGCAGGATCCACGCCGGCGCCCGTCCGGCGGACGCCGGGCGCGATGGCTGGCACCTGAAGGCATTCCACGCCAGGACCGGCGCCGACGTCCACGCCGACCACTGGCGAGTGAACACCGAGGCCGACGAGATCGTGTCCTGCATCATCGGCAAGATCCGGCTCTACCTGCGTCCGCAACGGCCGGGACGGCAAGGGGAAGGTGAGGAAGAGATCAGGCTCACGGCCGGCACCGCCGCCATCGTCCCGCGCGGACGGTGGCAGCGGATCCAGCTCGACATCCCCAGCACCGTCATGACCATCACTGCGCCTTGTGGCGGCAGTGTGGAGCAGGCGGCCTTGTAACGCATCGTGGGAGTCGTCGGTCAGGACCAAGTTCGCTCGTGGCGGTCGTAGGCGGTGACCGGCGGGATCCTGCCGGTTGCGCAGCCGGTACTCGGTGATGGCGTGATGGGTCAGCTCCAGCAGTTGCCAGAGAAAATCACCATACGAGCCCCGGGAGAAGCCAGCCGGTGCGCGGCAAAGGGTGATATCTGGAAGCTGTGCCGTTGTTGCGGTCCATCCGTGTCGCCGTCATCGCTCTTCTGGTGGCGGGCGGGTTCGGCGCCGCGTACGCGGCTCAGCGCACGCTGCTGGGACTGCCGCTCCCGTACGAGGCGCCGCCAGGCGACACCCGTGACGAGCCCTTGAGGGGTGAGGACTTCTGGCGGCCACCGCAGCCGCCCCGCTTCGCGGACACCACGGTCAAGGTCACGCTCCGGCCGCTGGGCGTGCCGGACGGTTTCGTCGTCACCCACGTGCTCACCCTCGAACGTGGCGATCCCTTCGTCGGCGAGATCCGGCGCGGCAGGTGGCTCGCCGACGCCGGGGGGCTGGTCCGCTGGCTGGTCACCACGGAGCCGGCCCTGCGGAACCTTGTGGTCTACGACGCGCCGGTCATCCAGCACGACGGCCGTTCCGCCACGGTGACCGTCACGATCAACGGCCGGGCGCCGGAGGGCCACGACACCGTGGACGACCTGTGGATCCCGGCGCCGCCCCACGCCTTCCCCTGGTCCGACGAGGACACGGATCCGATCATCGGCCGGCGCCTGCGGGTGGAGGTGGCGGGCGGGACGATCGCGGAAGTACACGGGTGGCCCGACGAGCAAGGCCCGCACTCGGTCGTCCTGACCGGCGACGCGCACGACTCGGACGACTGGTACGTGAAGTTCGCCCGGCCGGTCAAGGACGCGAGCCCGGAAGGGGGAGAGGGCGCCTTCTCCGACGGGCCCGAGGCGGCGCGGATCGCGGCCTTCGTCGAGGGCTACATCGTCAATCCGCTGCTGTGGCACTGCCAGCTTGCCCTGCCGTGGGTGATGGTGCTGCTCTACGCCCGGCGGCGCGGTCCCGCGCTACGTCCCGCCAGATGGGCGGCGTCCGTGGCGTTGGCGGTGATTCCGCTGACCGGCCTGCTGCTGCTCAGCCCGTGGCCCGGGGACAAGATCGCGTTGTACCTGCTGCTGGTGGTGCTGCCGCTGCTGGGAGCCGTGCTGCTGCGAGTGGTGTCGGGTCGTCCGGCGTGGTCCGCGGCGGGGGCGTCGCTTCTCGCGGTGCTCGGGCTGGTCTACCTGGCCGACCTGCTGTACGGGGCCGGCCTGCACCATCGCGCCGTCTCACCGGCCTGGACGGGGCTGATGGTGTCGTTCCTCGCCGCGACGGCGGTGGCCGGGGTCGCGCTGGGCCACCGCAGGCAGGTGCCGCAACTGATCTGCGCGGCCTGGTACGTCTTTCTGGCGTCCGCCATCGGGTACCACGGCATCCGATGGGAAGGCGCGATCATCGGCCTGCTGGGCACGCTTCCGTTCCTGGCCGCCGCGTCGCTGCTGCCCAGGGCTGCCGCCCGCGTGGGATACGCGATCGTGCTCGGCTGGGCCGCGCTCGCGCTCCTGCGGCCGGTCGCCATGGCGGAGCACTGGCCGGACCTCGCGCAGATGGCCGACGCGCCGCGTGACACGCCGGTGGGGATCGCCACGTTGCTCGGCACCGCCGTTCTTCCGCTCCTGGAGCTCGGCGTGCTGGCGTACCTGCTCAGGATGGGGTGCTCCGGAGCCGCCCTGGGCAGGCCGGAGGTGCGCGGAGCGGGGATCGTGTTCGTGGCGGTGGCGGTCGTGAACCCGTACCACGACAGGGCCTCGCTTGCCTCCGCGGTCGCCGCCTGGCTCATGTTCGCCTGGCTGTTGCCCAAGGCGCGGCTCGGCGCCGCGGCGCGGCTGGGCATGGTCGGCCGCCGGTTGCACCGGCGGCTGATGCACGGGGAGGTTCGCACCAGGGTGCTGGCGGCGGCGCACGCCGAATATCTGCGCGGAGCGCGGTCGAAACTGGTGGCGCAGGAGGTGAGCGTCGAGGAGTTCGACTCGCACGCGGGCGCGTTACGCAACGCCTCCGAGCGGCTGGGCGGGCACCGTGAGTTCGACGGCGGCAGGCACGCGTCGGTGAACTCGGCGGCCGGCCTCACCCCCGCGCGAAACGGGATGGCGGGGCTCGGCTTCGGCCTCGTCGCGGCACTACCGTTCGTCGGATCCGTCGTGTGGTGGTACGCCGACGCGATGGACAGCGCGAACACCGTGCTGGCCTTCGACGTGAACCTGCTGCGATGGGCGTTGTATCCGGCGGTCTGCGCCTTCGTCTACGGGTACTTCTATCCGCTGCTCCGCGGCGACGGACCGACCGGCAAGGCGCTGGCGCTGTTCTTGGCCGTCCTCGTCGTGGAGGCGGTGCGGCAGGTGTTCTTCCTCGACCTGCCCGACACGTACCTCATCGCCCTGATCCGTCTCGGCCAGCTCCTCGTCTTCTGCCTCGCCCTCGCCCTGTACTGGGAGTATCGCCTGTTCCGGGCGGCCGGGCTGCCCTGGTCGCTGGGGCGGGACTTCCGCAGGATCGGCTCGTTCCTCACTCCGGCGGCTACCGTGCTCGTGGCCGCCGCGACCGCCGCCGCCACCGCGCTGGCCGGAGCCGCGATCAGCACCCTGATCCAGGCTCCGGAATCGTCCGTACGGCCGGGCGTCAGCGTGTCGTCGACGATCACCCCGTGACCGTGGTGGGGCCGTTCGTCCTGCAGATGCGGGATCCGCAGTTCCGTGCCGGTCGGAAGGCAACGTCCGGGCCTGCGGGTGGAGGGACACCGCGGGTTCGGATGCCGCCGCGTTGCCGGGGTGTCGAGGAGATACCGGCCGGGCGGGTCCTGGAGGTGCTGCGCCTGCTCGTGGTCCTCATCGGGCGCCTGCGTGTCCTGCTCAAGGAGCTCCCGACGTGTTCTCATTGGGGAGTGATAGATCATTACCGGGACGTCCTGCGTCGCGTCGCCTGGCTGGACGCCCTCTGCTGGGTCGTCGTGCAGCCCTTGGGCGAGGACCTCGGCCTCGACGACGTCTTGTGGCGCGTCAACGGTGGCCGCGACCCCCGACGGCGGGTCATGGCCTACCCTCCCGAGGAGGCGCTGGAGGCGGACGAGCCAGTGCTGTTCGCCTTCGAAGGTGAGGGCGGCTGGGGGCTGCTGGAGTTCACCAGCGGTTACCTGTTGTCCGATCAGGCCCTGGCCACGGTCAGCGAGGACGCCCGGGTGTGGATGGCGTCCTGGCACTCCAAGGGCGGTCACACGGTCGTCTATGCGGCCGACGGGCGGATCAGGGCGCGGATGTGGGAGTTCGTCTTCGGCGACCATCGGCAGGAGGACGGCGATCCGTCCGCCCTGGCCGGTTTGCGCACCCTGCTCGACGGCCTGGCCCCCGACGACTTCGACGGCAAGCGCGCCGCCGTGTTCGCCTTCATCGAGCAGACCACCGCAGTGGGTTTCGACGCCGGCCAACTGCTCGCGGAGAACGCGCCCGTCATCGTCCTCGACGTGCCGCGCCCCTGACTGCCACCACTGACCTGCACCATCCGGGTGCGATGCGCCCCGGCGGCGACATCATCCCGGCGCGAGGCAGGACCTCGCGGTGCGGCAGGACGGGGCGTCCCGCTCCCCGGTCCAGGTCGCGACCGAACTCGATCTGCCCTGCAGCCGGCCCTTGGTGGATGGTGGCTGGCAAAGCTCTACCCCGTGGCGTCATGGACGACTTCCGTCATCGGACGGGGCATGGAGCAGGTCGCGTGCCTGTCACCCGCGGTGTGGGCTGTGGCGGTTCACGGCATCGTGGATTGGGATCGGTTCACGACCCAGTTCTGGTTGCCGTAGTCCTTGAAGTCGCAGTGGTACGCCTTGACCACGTTGTCGTGGAACATGGCACCGCCACCGGCGCCGATGCAGAACCCGGGGTAGGCGAGACTACGGATCGACGCCAGCCGGGCAGTCGGGTGGACGACTCCTCCGGCTGAGCTCGCGAGCTGCCATCGCGCGCGGTCTCCAGAAACCGTGCACGAGCCTTGAAAGACGTCCCGCGACCCTTCCGCGTTGAGGACACTGTCCACCACAAGGCAGTGTCCGCCGCCATTGTTGACCTTGATCCGGGTGTTGAAGCGATTGTCGAGGAACTGATAGTCCTGGTTGACCCGGCCATCGCAGCGGTACAGCCCTGTTCTGGCGCCCGCGTCGGAAGAGCCGCCACCGATGCCGATGCAGAATCCCTCGTCCTTCTGATTGCTGATCGGCTCTGACCAGCGGAAGTCGGCGTGGGCCGGTGTGGCGAGGAACTGCGCCGTGAACAACGCGGCGACGGCGAGGATCGAGACCGGTACGACCCGGCGGATGCTGCGGTGCATGGGTCTGCCTCCTTGGCAGGTCCGGGACGGACTGGTCGGGGGATGAGGTGCAATGCCGGTGGAATCAACGCCGGCCGGGTGGGTTTCCCGGCTCCGGCGGTGGATGAACAGCCGCGAAGCGGTCAGCATCTGAGATCCTTCCGAGGTTGTCCGGCCGGACGGCCGGGACCAATGAATCGCGAGCGCGATGATGCGCCTGCAGCCGGTCGTGGGTGCGTCATGGGCAGCCTGCGGAGACCGGTCACGTGGGCGTTGCTCGTCGATGATGCAGCACGCTGACCATGGGAAACACGGGAAAATTACGCGCGCCACCAGTGCTCTCGGGAACACCGAAGACCGACCCCGGGCATCTGCGCGGCGCCTCTTGAAGGCCATCGTCGCCCAGGCCTGGCGCCGCCAGGTACTGGCGACACCCCCGGCTGGTCCGAGCGGCAGCATGGGTGCCGTTGACCGATGTGTCATGGGCTGCCAGGGACGTCGCCCGGCAGCGTGGGCCAGCCTGTACGACAGGTCAGGCCGGACGATCGAGCGCCATCGCGGCGAGATCCGCGATCATCCCGGCTTCCGGAAGTGCCCGGTCGCCGACGCGGACAAGCTGACCGACTGGGTGGCCGTGAACGTCACGCACGCCGAACGACAGTCCGGCCGGATGATCGTGCCGAAGGGGCGGAACCTTCCGACGCCGATCACGCCGTCTGGCCCCGCACAGGTCCAGCCCGTTCAGTCTCGCTTGAGATCCTCGCGCTTCAGCAGCGCAAGGAGCCGGATCCCATCCGCGGCCAAAGCCTCGGCACCGCCTTCCTGCCGATCGATGACGCACAACGCGTGGTCGATCCGAGCCCCTAGATCACGCAACTGACCAGTGGAGATCGCGATCTGCCCGCCCGAGGTCACCACGTCCTCAACGACCAGGACACGACGTCCCTCGATGTCGGCGCCCTCGGCCAGCCGGGCAGTGCCATAGGGCTTCGCCGTCTTGCGCACGAACGCGCAGGGCAAGCCGGTGCGCCGCCCCAGCGCCGTGACCACCGCGATGCCGCCCATCTCCAGGCCGGCCAGCACCTCGGTCCCCTCGGGAACCAGTGACACCATCGCCGACGCCACCTCATCCAGAAGGACCGGATCGGCCTCGAACTGGTATTTGTCGAAGTACTCCCCGGCCACCCGTCCCGAACGCAACACGAACCGGCCACTCAACCGGCAACGGTCACGAATCCGCCGGGCAAGATCCACGTCAGTCACGACACGAGCATGGCAGACCGCCTGAACCGGCCGCTCCACAGGCCACCAGCGCGGCAGCCCGCGGTCGCCCGCATGCCTGACCACTCTGCGAGGCGACCCGGAAGCGGCTGCGGCGGCCGGACTCTCTACGAGGCCGTCCACGACCTGCACCTGCTGCTCACCACCCCGGACCGGCGCAGACAACCGCCCGGCGCGGCCTTCGCCGGTAGTCCCAGCGAAGCACTACTAGGGGTGCCGGTAAGAAACGTGTCATGAGCCCCAAACGGCGTTGATCTTGCAGCTCATCGACCCGTAACCGCCGGGGGTAGACGTCAGGTACGGCGGGCTGTCCGATCTCGGCGTCGCCGGGCGGCGCGGATCTCGGCGTCGGCGACTTTGTCGTCCAGCAGCGCGTACAGCTGGGTGGTCTCGGCAGAGGCGTGGCCGAGGCGGCGCCGAACGGCCTCGATGGACACCCCGGCGTTGATGAGCTCGGTGGCGTGGGCGTGCCGCAGTTGATGGATGTCGATCTCGACGCGTGCGGCGGTGCAGTAGTTCTGCCAGCGGTGGTGAGCGGCGTCGTAGGACAGTGGTCCGCCACGGCCGTTGATGCTGGCGCGGAACAGTGGCCCGGCGGTGTAGCCGGCACGGGCCAGGTAGAGCTTGAGCAGGGCGACGTAGCCGCGGTCGTCCAGCAGCACGGTGCGTACGCTGCCGCCCTTGCCGTGGATGCGGACGTGTTCGTCGTCCAGGCGCAGGTCGAGGTCTTCCACGTACAGGCCACAGACTTCGGAGGCGCGGGCGCCGCACACGTAGGCGGTCTCGAACAGCACCCGGTCGCGCAGCCGGTCCAGCGGCAGGTCCTTGCGCGGCCGCCGTGAGCAGATCACCGCCAGCACCTTGACGACGTCGGCAGCCGCGGCCGGGCGCGGCAGGCTCTTGGGCACCTTGACCGTGTCGATCCGGTCCATCGGGTTGGCCTGCAGCAGGTCGTGCCGGACGGCCCACTTGGCGAAGGTAGCGACGGCGGCGCGCTTGCGCTTACGGCTGGCCGGTGACAGGTCGGCGAGCTCGGCCAGGAACGCGCGAACCGGCGCGGCGGACAGTGCGCCGATCTCCTCGCCGTGGTGGGCGGCGAAGGCGATCAGGTCGCCGCGGTAGGCGCGCCGGGTGTGGGCGGAGGCGCCGGCGTTGGCCAGATCGGTGAGGAAGTCGTCGAGATGGCGGGCGAGCGGGTGTGCGCGGCCGAGCTGCTCGACGATGACCGGATCCACTGTGCCGACCTCCACCATCCGCCGAGTTGCCAGATAACCGGGAAACGAAGCCTCCGTGCCGGACAACAGCCGCCCAGCTCGCGCTACGCAGGTGATCGCTATCTTGCCAGATAACGACAGTTATCTAAGAATCAGTCACGCCTCGACTGAATCGCCAGTGCCGAGGTTGCTATAGTCCTGCCTTCCGATGGGGGCTGGTCCGGCTTCGCTGGCAGGCGACGCCGGCCCGTACGCTGGCTACGTGGCCGCCGATTGCTGTCAGGGTGGCGCCGTCGTAGCTCGTCGGAATGGATGACCTCTTGCTGAGGCCAACCGGCAGGATCGAGCGGCTTCAACGGACCACCCTGCCGTGGAGCACCACTCGCCGAGGGTGTCTTGTGACCGCGAGGTCCTCACGCGGATCCGTGTCGTAGACCACGAAGTCGGCGGGAGCGCCCTCCGTCAGGTTTGCGAGACCGAGCCAGTGGCGTGCGCGCCATGAGGCTGCCTCCACGATCTGGGCCGGGCTCATCCCGGCCTGGCGGTGGAGCGCGAGCATTTCCTGGGCGATGGCCCCGTGGCGGATATCGCAGCCAGCGTCGGTCCCCACGTAGACGGCTACGCCGATCTCGTGCGCGGCGCGGACGAGGGAGCCGAATCCCGCGCTGAGGTCGCGCAGGTGTGCGGCGTAGCGGGGATAGCGGGTTTGCGCCACGGCGGCGATGGAGCGGAAGGTGGCGATGGCGCTCATCGTGGGGACGAGGGCTATGCCTGATCGCGCCATCTCCTCCAGCAGCTCGATCGACAGTCCTGGGCCGTGCTCGATGGAGTCGACACCCGTCTCGACCATCATGGCTGCGCCCGCCTCGCTGAAGGTGTGTGCGGCGACCTTGACGCCCAGGGTGTGCGCGTCCTGGACGGCGGTCTTCACCGAGGCGGCGTCCCACCTGACGAGCAGGTCACCGGACGCGTCGTCGATCCAGTCGCCGACGAGCTTGATCCAGCCGTGGCCCTGGGCGGCCTGAGCGGCGACAGCGGCGGGGAGTTCGGCCGAGGAGCATTCGACGGCGACGCCGGGCAGGTAGCCGCCCGGAGGTGCGAGATGGCGTCCGGACCGGATCACCCGCGGCATGTCGAGGAGCTCGTCCAGCTCGGGGAAGCCGTTCGGTGAGCCCGTGTCCCTGATCGCCAGCACCCCGGTGTCACGGTCGGCCGCAGCCAGGGATCGAGCTTCCCCGGCGCTGGTGACGGGGCTTCCTCCGGTGCGGAGGCCGAGGTGGCAGTGCGCGTCGACCAGGCCGGGAGTGATCCAGCCGCTGTCCACGAGGGTCTCCGCCCTGCTCACCGGCTCCCACGTGACGCGCCCGCCGACGACGAAGAACGTGCACGGTTCGCCATCGGGCAGCAGGCGGCCGTCTACCCGCCAGGCGAGGCTCACGACGCTGCCGCGGAGAAGAAACATGTCACAGGGTATTCCCCCCTTTTCATGCTGGTAATTTTCCGGGCGTGTTTCTGAAATGGTGGCACAATCTGTCGTTTCGGACTCGCTTGAATCCGTTTTCCTTGCTCGACTTCGCACTGGCACACATGACTGACTGTCCGATACTTGGAAACGTCTTACCAGTCTTGACAGTTCCTCGTGTGTTCGCAGATCCTGACGCAGGTGGCGATGAGGGCCGGACCTGAGGTGGGGGCCGGGTAAGGATTCTGGCCGAGAATTGTCGCGATGTGCACACGGATCGGGGGTTCATTCGACCATGCCCGCTGACGTCGACGCGCGTCCGCGTTTCCTTTTATACACCCTGCTCACCGTCGGTCTGGTTGTTCTCCTGTTCGCCGGAGTCGGCGTATGGAATTACCGGCTGAATCCGCTCGCCTATGATCGCGGTCATATCCGCGAGGTCGCCGGCGTGCTGGCGCAGGGACGGAACTACGCCAACTACGACACCAACATCAACTGGCGCGCGCTGCGGCGCGAGCAGATCTACCAGCTGAAGGCCGCCCCCGACGTGGTCGTGTTCGGAGGAAGCCGCTGGTGGGAAGCGCACGCCGACCTGTTTCCCGGCCAGACCTTCTTCAACGCCTGGGTGAGCAACGACCAGGCCGAAGACGCCCTCGCGCTGGCCTACATGCTCGACCGGGCCGGCAAGCTGCCCAAAACTCTGATCTTGAGCCTGCGTTTCATCAGCTTCCAGCCGCCGGCGGAGCGCGAAGCCGCCGAATGGCAGGAGTGGGCCGATGAATATCGGGCGATGGCCACCCGGCTGGGTGTCCCCGCGCACTCCTATTTCGACACGGCGCCCATCAAGAATTGGTCCGGCCTTTTCTACGCTCCCGCCGTTTTCGAGCGAGCCCGGCAGGTGTCGGCGGCCCCTGCAGAACCCGGGCCGACCGCGAACCTGCAGAACCCCGCTCTTGAGGTCATCGCGGCGGACGGCTCCATCCATTGGTCCGATAAAAGCCTCGCGAAGTACACCAAAAAATTTGTTGATGGTGCTGTCCGCAAGGAGCTGCTGAAGATCGGCGATCGAGCGCCGAAGATTGACCCGGCTCTGGTCGATGCCATGGGCAAGGCGATCGGTTTCCTGCGCGGCAAAGGTGTACGTGTGGTGCTGGTGCAGACGCCCTACCATCCGGATTTCTACGCCGAGGTTCAGAAGCGCCCCTTCGGCAAGACGCTGAACTCACTCGAAGCGGTTGCTCAGGACATGAGCAGGCGGTGGGGAGTGATCTCTGTAGGCGGCTACGACCCCGCGAAGTTCGGCTGCGTGGCGGCGGACTTCATCGATCAGATCCACTCCAAGCCCGCGTGCCTGTCGAAGGTCGTTCGCCTGATTCCTGCGGACAAGGGGGTCTGAGGTCATGTCCTTCACCTCCTACACCTTCCTGCTGGTGTTCCTGCCGATCGTGCTGGCCGGCTACTACCTGCTCACTCGCGTGTTCACCAGCCAGAAACCGGCTCTGGCCTGGCTGATCATCGCCTCGCTGGTGTTCTACGGATCGCTGGGCCCCGGGTACCTGCTGGTGCTGCTCGGCTCGGTGGTGATGAACTTCGCGTTCGCCTGGCAGATGAGGCGGCTGCCTGAAGGTGGCCGCGGCAGACGAGCCGTGCTGATCACCGGCATCGTGGCCAACCTGCTGCTGCTCGGCTTCTACAAGTACACCGGCTTCCTCGCCGAGAACATCAACGCCCTGTTCGGCACCGACCTGCGCGCGCTGGCCGCGGTGTATCCGGTGGGGCTGTCGTTTTACACCTTCATCCAGATCGGCTTCCTGCTCGACACCTACGTGGGCCAGATCGAGCGGCTGTCGTTCCTGAACTACCTGCTGTTCGGCACGTTCTTCCCCTACATCACCGCCGGGCCGCTGGTGCGCCAGGGCGAGGTGTTCAAGCAGCTCGACACGCCCGTGCGCGAGCGGACCGGGGTGAAATTCCTCGCCGTGGGGCTGACCTTGTTCGCGATGGGGCTGTTCAAGAAGGCGGTCCTGGCCGACAGCGTCGCCCCGTACGTGGCCACCATGTTCGACACCGCGGGCGCGGGCGGAGCGGTCTCGACCGGGAGCGCCTGGGTCGGCGCGCTGGCCTACACCTTCGAGCTGTACTTCGACTTCTCCGGCTACTCCGACATGGCCCTGGGGCTCGGCTACATGATCGGGGTGCGGCTGCCGCTCAACTTCAACTCGCCGCTGAAGGCCACCAGTCTGGTGGAGTTCTGGCGCCGCTGGCACATGACGATGGTGCGCTTCTTCACCAGCTACGTGTACACGCCAATGACGGCGAACATGATGCGGCGCAGCATCCGGCGCAAGTGGCCGCAGTGGGTGCGGCTGCTGGCGGTGATCTGCCTGCCGGTGTTCGTGACGTTCGTGCTGGTCGGGTTCTGGCACGGGGCGGGCTGGGGGTTCATCATCTCCGGCGCGATCCACGGAATCGCGCTGTCGATCAACCTCACCTGGCGAGAGCTCGGGGCGAAGCGGCGGCTGCCGCGCATCCCGGCACCGGTGGGCTGGCTGCTGATGATGGTCCCGTTGGTCGCCTCACTGGTGTACCTGCGCGCTCCCGACGCCGGCTCGGCCACGCAGATCCTCGCGACCATGGTCGGCCTCGGCGCAGCCGGAGGCGCGAGCGTCGCCCAGTTCTACGGCACCAGCGTGCTGTTCAGTGGCCTCACGGTCGTCCCCGCCGTTCTGTGGACGATCTTCCTGGGGGCGATCGCGCTGTTCTACCCCCGCAACACGCAGGAGATTCTCGGCCGGTACGAGGTGGGGCTGCCTACCATCCCGTCGGAGGAGAAGGAGGCCGGACGCCGGTGGCGCTGGACGATCTCCTGGCGGCCGAATCCGTCCTGGGCGGTCGCCATCGCGGTCATCGCCGGCCTTGGCCTGGTCTTCGCCGGCGGACCCTCGCCCTTCCTCTATTACCGCTACTGACCAAGGAACTGAAAGATGCGACTGGAAGACGTCCTGGCCACCGTGCTGGAGCAGCCGGCAGACAGCTTCACCGACGAGTCCAGCTCCGAGAACGTCCTGACCTGGACCAGTCTGCGGCACGTCACGTTACTCATCGAGGTTGAAAACGAGTTCGGCATCCGGTTCACCAACGCCGAGATGACCACGATGCGCTCTCTCGGCGACATCCGCGCTGCTCTGGAGCGTAAAGGGGTGGCGGCGGCATGAACGCCTCCCCGTTGACCCCTGCTCAGCAGGCGAACTGGCTCGGCCGGCTTCCGGCGTTCGAGCTGGGCGGCTCCGCCGCCCGGCACTATCTGGAAGCCGAGGTGCAAGACCTGGACTTGGCCAGGTACGGCGAGGCCTGGCGGCAGGCGATTCAACGGCATCCCGCTCTGCGCACCGTCATCACCGGGGACGGGCAGCAGCAGATCCTGACCGACGTACCCGCCTACGAACCGCAGGTGGAAGACCTGCGGACGTCTACCGAGGCCACAGGGCGGCTTGAAGCCATCCGGGCCGATATGACAACACAAGCATTCGATCCCACCCGGTGGCCGCTGTTCGAGGTGCGTGTATCGCGGCTGGACGAGCGGCGCAGCAGGGTGCACGTGGCCGTGGACCTCCTGGTCGCCGACGCCGACGGCTTCGCACTGCTCGGCGAGGAGATCTTCACCGGCTACCAAGGCCACCTCAGCGAAGCCGTAACCGAAACCGACGCCGCCCCCGCTGCCCCTGCTGCCCGAGCTGGAACAGCGCCAGCAGGGGCCACCGCGGCCCTGCCGCCGCAGCTTCCCTTGGCGATCGAGCCGCGCCTGCTGGCGCAACCCCTCTGCGCGCGACGGGAGCGCCGCCTGCCGGCACCCCACTGGCTGGCCCTCCGGGAGCATGCCACGGACCTCACTCCTACGGCGGTGCTGGCCTGCGCGCTCAACCAAGCCCTGGCCGCCTGGTCCAAGGAACCGCGCTTCACCCTGGCCTATGCCTCCCGCGACCGCCACCCGCGAGCAGTCGGCGACTTCACTGACCTGACCTTCCTCGACGTCGACGCCGACCCCCGCATCCCCTTCCAGCAGCAGGCCCACGCCCTACAAGCGCAGCTGAACCAGAACCGGCCGGACGGCCTGCTCATTCTGCGCGAGATCGCGCGAACGACCGGGCAGCTCACCGCCGCCCTCGCACCCGTGCTCTTCTGCGACCGGCTGAACTCCCCGACCGGCGACGGCTGGGCCCTGGGCCTGGGGCGGATCGGCTTCACCTCGCATCAGCGTCCGCAGGTGCAACTCGCCCACGAAGTACGCGAAGAGCACGGCGACCTGGTCCTCGTCTGGGACGCCATCGACGCCCTGTTCCCCGGTCGCGTGCTGGAAGACCTCATCGACGCCCATCTGGCGTTCCTCCAGCAGCTCGCCACCGACCCCGGCGCATGGCAGCGGACAGCTCGCGACTGGCTGCCGGCTCAGCAGCATCGCGTGCGGGACCAGGTCAACGCCGCGAGTGCCGCCATCCCGCCGCTCTTACTGCACGAACCGTTCTGGGCCCAAGCCGCCCGCACCCCCGACGCGCCCGCCGTCATCTCCGACAGCAGGACGCTCACCTACCGCCAGCTGCGCGCGGGCGCCACCGCCCTCGGCGCGCGACTGCGCGAGCTCGGCGCCCGGCCGAACACGACGGTCGCCGTCGTGATGGACAAGGGGTGGGAGCAGCCGCTGGCCGTCTTCGGCATCCTCGAATCCGGCGCCGCCTATGTGCCGATCGAGCCCGACCTGCCCGCCGAGCGCCTGCACTACCTGCTCAAGCACGCCGAGGTGAAGCTCGCGCTCACCCAGCAGGGCTTGGAGGTCAAACTGCCCTGGCCGCAGGACGTCACGCCGATGGTGATCGACGAGAGCCTGCTCGACGGCGACGGCGCTTCCGAGCCCAGCCGCCTTCAGAGTCATCGCGACCTGGCCTACATTATCTACACCTCCGGCTCGACCGGCCTGCCCAAGGGTGTCATGATCGACCACCGGGGGGCGCTCAACACCGTCCTGGACATCAACCGGCGCTTCCACGTCACAGCCGCCGACCGGATGCTGACGCTCACCCCGCTCACGTTCGACCTGTCGGTCTACGACCTGTTCGGTCCGTTCGCGCACGGCGGGGCGCTGGTCATGCCGGAGGCCGGCACCGGCCGCGCCCCCTGGAGCTGGGCCGATCTGATCGAACGCCACGACGTCACCCTGTGGAACACCGTGCCCGCCCTCATGGAGATGCTCCTCGGCTACACCCAGGGCCGCCGTCAGCGGCTGGCCCCCACGCTGCGGCTGGTGCTGATGAGCGGTGACTGGATTCCGGTCACCCTGCCCGGCCGTATCCGCTCCCTGGCCGACCACGACATCGACATCATCAGCCTCGGCGGCGCCACCGAAGCGTCCATCTGGTCCATCTGGCATCGGATCGACACCGTGGATTCGAGCCTGCCGAGCATTCCCTACGGCAAACCGCTGACCAACCAGCACTTCGAGATCCTGGACGAGGCGCTGCGCCGCAGACCCGACTGGGTACCCGGCGAACAGTACGTCGGCGGCTACGGCGTCGCCATGGGTTACTGGCGCGACCCGGACAAGAGCGCCCGCGCGTTCATCACCCACCCGACGACCGGCCGGCGCCTCTACCGCACCGGCGACCTGGGACGGTACTTCCCGGACGGCAGCATCGAGTTTCTGGGCCGGGAAGACTTCCAAGTCAAGATCAACGGCTACCGCATCGAACTCGGCGAGATCGAGGCCGCCCTGCTCGATCACGACGCCGTGACCGGTGCCGTCGTCACGGCGATCGGCGCCCGGCGCGGCGAGAAGCGGCTCGTCGCCTACGCAACCCCGGCGGGCACGATTGACTCCGACGAACTCATCAAGACCCTGCGCGACCACCTGGCCGAAAAGCTCCCGTCCCACATGCTGCCGGGACACATCATCATCCTCGACGCGCTGCCCCTGACTCGCAACGGCAAGGTGGACCGCAGGGCCCTGCCCGCCCCGATCACCACACCATCGGCCGCGACCGAATCGGCCGAGCCCGCTGACGGCCTGGAGTCCGCGCTGCTGGCCATCTGGCGCAAGGTGGCAGGCGAGCAGATCACCCTCACCGACGACTACTCCGTCCTGAACCCGCTGGACATCGTCCGGGCCCACCACGCCATCACCCGGATCCTCGCACCGCAGCTGAGCTTGGACGAGCTGTTCCGGCACACCACCATCCGCGCCCTCGCCCGCCGTCTGGCCGCATCCCGGTGACCCATGGCCGTGGTGCTGGTGCGCCAGGCGCGGGACATCCTTGCCCGCCCCCACGACGCCGAGGCCCCGCTGACAGTCCAGGAACGGCAGCGCGCGGCGGCCATCCGCCGCGATGAAGACCGGCAGGTCTTCATCGCGGCCCGGCACCTCCTGCGCCGATGCGCGGCACGCCTCGTGGACGTGCCGGCCGGGCGACTGGCCGTCGTCCAGCGCTGCCCGCTCTGCCAGGGGCCGCACGGCCGGCCGTTCCTCCAGAACTACCCGCAGGTCCACCTGAGCCTGTCGCACTCGGGTGAGACGGTGGCGGCGGCCGCAGACCTGCACCCTGTCGGCATCGACCTCGAACGCCTGGACCAGTCCCCGGCAGGCCCACAGGTTCTGGCCCGTGTGCTGACCGCTCGCGAACGTGAGGTCGTCGAACGCGACCCGGACCCGCATCGCGCGTTCTTGCGGCAGTGGGTACGCAAGGAGGCCCTCATCAAAGCCGGTGCGGCGGACCTGCACACCATGAGCAGCATCGACCTGTCACCACTCCCGCCTTCAGAAGGGTGCCGGCTCCTGCGCCACTGGAGGTTCCTCGACTGGTCCTGCGGCGACGTGCTGGGGTCGCTCGTCACTTCCCTCGGCAATGCAACCAGCGTTACAGTGCAGCCATGGTTACAGTAGATGGTGCGGAGGCGAAGGCCAGGACCGTGCTGTTCGTCTGCCCGCACGGCGCGGGCAAGAGCCGCATCGCTGCCGCCTGGTTCACCGGCGCCGCGCCCCCGGGTTGGACGGCGACAACCGCCGGACTGGAGCCGCAACAGCAGGTGAGCACGCACGCGCCGCGCCTGCTGGCAGGCACAGAAGTGGAGGACCTCCTGGACCTGGAACTGCCCCGGACCGTCCCGGCGCCCCCCGACGCCGACCTGGTCGTGACGATCGACTGCCGGCCAGGCGCGATCCCCGGCGCAACGGAATGGCACCTGCAACGCCAACACTTCGACGAGCACATGAACGCCGAACTCAAAGAACGGGCCCAGCGACTGGCCCGAGAGCTGGCGCCGTGACCGGCGCCACGCCTTCGAGAACCGGGCAGTGGGTGCTGTTGGCCTACCGCATCCCGCGCCAGCCCTCGACATCGCGGATCACGATCTGGCGCAAGCTGGACCGGCTCGGGGTGGTCCGGCTCGGTGACGGGCTCGTGGCGCTGCCCGCCGACGCCCGCACGCGAGAGCAGATCGACTGGATCGCCGAGGAGATCGGCGAACTGGGCGGCAGCTCCACCGTATGGCTGGCCGTCGCGGGAAGCGCTGCGCAGGAGAAGGCCATCGCTACCGAGATGCGCGCGGCACGGGCAGCCGAATACCGGACAGTGGCCGAGCAGGCCGAGGCCGCCGCGAGCGCACCACCCGGCGAGCGCAGCCGCACCATGAAGCGGCTGCAGGCCGAGCTACGCAGAATCGGGCGGCGCGACCACTTCCCGCCCCCGGAGAAGGAGACCGCTCAGCAGGCCGTACGCGCCCTGGCGCAGACGATCGTGGAGAGCGGCCGATGAGGTGGGCGACGCGGGCGGGCGTGCACATCGACCGGGCCGCGTGCGCCTGGCTGATCAGGCGGCACCTCGATCCCGACCCGGAGTTCGTGTTCGTCGACGCCCCCGCGGCGGTGCCGGCCGATGCGACCCCGTTCGACCTGCGCGGGGCCGAGTTGTCGCATCACGGCGGTGACTGCAGCTTCGAGACGATCCTGCGCCGCTACGAGCTCGACGATCCGGTGCTGTGGAAGCTGGCCGAGATCGTGCACGAGGCCGACATCGACGACGAGCGCTTCGACGCCCCCGAGGCGCGCGGCGTGGATGTGATCCTGCGCGGACTGTCGATGATCTGCGACGACGAGCGCGTGCTGGACATCACTGGGCCTGTTTTCGACGGCCTGTATGAGTTCCACCGGCGAGCCCTGCTGCTGGGGCGGGAACCGGCGTGACGGGCACGGTCGGCCTGCTGCTGACCTCCCAGGCGCTGCGCGGCCTCGGGTACGGCATCGCCGCCGTTCAGCTCGGCGCGATCCTGCGCCTGGACGGCCTGACGCCGGCAGGGGTCGGGCTGATGCTGGCGGCCATCCTGGCCGGCACGCTCATCTCCAGCCTCGCCCTGGCCCGCTGGGGCGACCGGGCCGGCCGCCGCCGCGTGTACGCCGCCCTGTATGGAGCCCTGCTCTGCTCGGGAGTCGTCATCGCGGCCGGGGCGCCGGTGTGGTTGCTCGTGGTGGTGGCCATGACGGGGGCGTTGTCGGTCGAGGTGATGGAGTCCGGGCCGTTCACCACGCTGGAACAGGTCATGCTCGCCGGCACCGGGCGGCCGCAGCGCGAGGTGGTGCGCGGCTTCGGCCTCTACAACGCGGTCGCCGCCGTCGCCGGGACGGCAGGGGCACTGCTCGGCGCGCTGCCGCCGGATCGGCAGCTGCTCGGCGGCGTCCTGGCCACCGTGGGCGCGACCGGCATGATACTGGCGTTCCGGTTGCCCGCTGGCGTCGAGGCGCCCCCAGTGTCACCCGCAACGTCCGCAGGGGTGCCGCGGCCCCGGATACTGGCCCACTCCCGCGGGCCGGTGGCGCGGCTGGCCGCGCTGTTCGCCGTGGACAGCCTGGCTGGCGGGTTCGTCGTGCAGGCCTACCTCGGCTACTGGCTGAGCCTGCGCTACGGCGCCACCACGCAGACCATCGGCATCACCTTCGCCGTGCTCGGCGTGCTCCAGACCGCCTCCCTGCTGGCCGCCCCGGCCGTCGCGGCCCGGGTCGGGCTGCTGCGCACCATGGTCTTCACCCACATTCCCTCCAACCTGCTGCTGGCCGCAGTCCCGTTCGCGCCCGGCCTGCCCGGCGCGATCGCGCTGCTGATGGCGCGCGCCTGCCTGTCGCAGATGGACGTGCCCACCCGGCAGGCGTACGTGATGGCCCTGGTCCCCGCCGACGAGCGGACCGCGGCCGCCGCCGTCACCAACACCGCCCGCTACCTCACCCGCCCGGCCGGACCCGCCCTGGCCGGCTTCCTCCTGCCGTTCGGCCTGGCGCTGCCGTTCGTCATCGCAGGAGCCGCCAAGACCGCCTATGACCTGACCCTGTGGCGGATGTTCAGATCCGTCCGCCTGCCCTCCGCTGAAAGGCCGCTATGACCATCGAGGCGACCCGTGATGTGATCCCGTTCCGCCAAGCCGTGCGGGCCTGGTTCCTGATCTCGCTGCAGACCTTCGGCGGCCCGGCCGGCCAGATCGCCGTCATGCAGCGCACCCTGGTGGAGGAGAAGCGCTGGATCGGCCAGCAGCGCTTCAACCACGCGCTCAACTACTGCATGCTGCTGCCCGGCCCGGAAGCACAGCAACTGGCCATCTACGTCGGCTGGCTGCTCAACGGCACCCGCGGCGGCCTGGTCGCTGGGAGCCTGTTCGTGCTGCCCGGCGTGCTCGCGCTGCTGATCCTCTCGGCCGTGTACGTCCTGTGGCAGGACACCACGGTGGTGACCGCGCTGTTCGCCGGGATCGCCCCGGCCGTGCTCGCGATCGTCGCCCAGGCCGTCATCCGGGTCGCCAAGCGCTCGCTCATTCACCCGTTCTTCCTCGCACTGGCCGTGGCCGCCTTCGCCGCGCTCGCCCTGTTCGGCGTGCCATTTCCGATCGTGGTCGCCGCCGCGGCGCTCGCCGGCTGGCTGGTGCACCGACTGGCGCCGCACGTCTTCAAGGCAGGCAACGGGCACGGCGGCGACGGCGGGCCGGCGCCGCTGATTCCGGACGACGCCCTGCACCACGCCCAACCGAGCTGGCGCTCGGCGGGCAAGATCCTGGCCATCGGGCTGGTCGTCTGGTGGGTGCCGGTCGCCGCGGTGGCGCTGCTGTTCGGCACCGGCAGCGTGTTCACCACCCAAGGTCTGTTCTTCTCCGGCACCGCGCTGGTCACCTTCGGCGGCGCCTACGCGGTGCTGGCCTTCGTCGCCCAGCGGGCCGTGGAGGTCTACGGCTGGCTGACACCGGGAGAGATGGTCCGCGGCCTGGCGCTGGCCGAGACCACCCCGGGACCCCTGATCATGGTGGTGCAGTTCGTCGCCTTCCTCGGCGCCTACCGCGACCCGGGCGCGCTGACCCCGTGGGCCGGGGCGCTGCTGGGGGCGCTGCTGACGACCTGGGTCACGTTCGTGCCGTGCTTCCTGCTCATCTTCCTCGGCGCCCCCTACGTGGAGAAGCTGCGGCACAACACCGCCATCAGCGCCGCACTCACCGGCATCACCGCCTCGGTCGTCGGCGTCATCGCCAACCTGGCGCTCTACTTCGCCGAGCACACCCTGTTCGGCCAGACCTTCACCTGGGCGTGGGGGCCGTTCACCATGCAGGTCCCCGCGCTCGGAACGGTCAGCCCGATCGCCCTGGTCATCACGGCAGCGGCGCTGGTCATGACGTTCGTGCTGAAGTGGCCGATGCTGCGCATCCTCGGGATCTGCGCGCTGCTCGGCGTCGGCACGGTGCTCTTGCCCGGGTAGCGGCCAAGAGCGCCGCGCCGGTCCCGCCCGCCCCGCAGGGGAAGAGCCGCAGGGTTCGGGCTACCGCGGTTCGCGCAGCTGAACGGCATCCTCGCCGCCGCTCAGCTGCAGACGCTTGGCCACATCCAGCCGTACCTCGCCGTAGGGCTGGACGTGCTGCCAGAACAGCGGGGTCAGCCCGCGCTGGTCGGCGGGCTTGAGCAACTGAGCCCATTCGGGGTCGGCCAGGACGTCCTGCAGCATCAGGGTGTTGGTACACGAGCGCGGCCTGCAGGATGCGCAGGCACAACACGCTCATCTCCAGCTCCTCGCGCCGGTTGGTGGCGATGTCGCCGCCCTTGCCGTAGAAGATGACCGAGTTGGCTCCGTTGGAGGACTCCACCACGTTGAGCCCTTCCTGGATCTCCCGCTGGAGCTCGCGCAGGCGCAGATAGCGGGCCACGAAGATGGTCTTCTGGGCGCGGCCGACCTCCAGCATGGCCTGGTAGGTCGGGTGGGAGGCGGACTCGGTGAACCGGCGCAAGATGGCCTCTGTGGAGGCGGTGCCCTGCTTGATCGCGGTCGCGTACTTGATCATCTGGTCGTAGTTCTGTTCGATCAGGTCCCAGTGTAAACGCGCGATGTTGTGTTGAATGCAACATTCGCCTCGGCTCGATATTGACGTAACCACAGGTGGGAGAACCTGTCTCGGTCCGCCTCGACGCTTGGTCCACTAATCCACCTGGACCTCTTGCGCCTCGGCGGCCCTATCCCAACAATGTTGCATCTGATGTAACGGAGGTGGGTGTGGGCCGAGCGGTCGATCTGCCGGGTGCGGCGCACCTGGTGCTGGCGGACAACATCGTGCTTCTGGACCCGGCGCCGATGGTGTTCGACGCGATGCTGGAGGGGTGGGCGCGGCAGCAGCGAACTCGGTTCCTGAAATGGGACTCGACGATCAAGCCGCGATTGTCGCTGGTGCGCCGGTTCGCGGCGTTCACCAATCAGTACCCGTGGGAGTGGGAGCCCTCCGAGGTCGAGGCGTTCTTCGACCACATCCGTGCGAACAATCCGCGCTTCACGGTGTCGACGGGTCGGCAGTACCAGAACGGGCTGCGGATGTTCATGGACTTCATCTGCGATGCCCGCTACGGCTGGTTGTCGATCTGTGTGGAGCGGTTCGGGCGGGCGCCGGCGCAGATCCTGCACGAGTGGAACTCGATCACGCATGTGACCGAGTTCGAGGGCCAGCCGGGACGGCGCCCGCTCACCTACGAGGAGGTCCAGGCCCTGTTCGATGCCGCCGACGGCAGAGTGGAGGATAAACAGGATCGCGGCCGCAAGGGCGTGTTGACGGCGATGCGAGACTCGGCGCTGCTGAAGGCGTTCTACGCCTACGGCGTCCGCCGTCAGGAGATGGTCGGTCTCGATATCACCGACCTGCGCCGCAACCCTAAGATGCCGCAGTACGGGCGGTTGGGCGCGCTGTTCGTCCGCCACGGCAAGTCCTCCAACGGCAGCCCGCCCAAGCGGCGGACGGTGTTCACCGTCCCGGAGATGGACTGGGTCGTCGACGTGCTCGAGCACTATCTCACCGAGGTCAGACCTCGGTTCGAGGTCGGTAAGCATCCGGCGTTGTGGGTGAGCGAGCGATGCGGCCGGCTGTCCAAGCGCTCCGCCAACGACGCCTTTGAGAACGCCCGAGAGGCTGCCGGACTTCCACCCGAGCTCGACCTGCACAGCCTCCGGCATTCGATGATCACGCATCTGGTGGAGTTCGACTACCCGGAGCGGTTCGTTCAAGATCAAGCAGGTCACGCCGTCGCGGCTACCACCGGTATCTACACCTCCGTCTCGGACGAGTACCGCAACCGGCTGATCAGGAGAAAGCTGACCGAGCGCCATGCCGGGCTTTGGGAGGATGACCAGCCGTGATCAAGAAGATGGGTATTCGATGGAATCTGCGCAGGCTGATGGCCGCCAAGGACATGTTCCAGACCACCGACCTGGTCCCGCTGCTGGCCGAGCGCGGCATCCAGCTCTCCCGCGAGCAGGTGTTCCGCCTGGTCACTCAGGCGCCGCAGCGGCTGTCGATGGACATCCTCGCCGCGCTCTGCGACATTCTGGGCTGCACCCCCAACGACCTGATCGAAGTCGAGGTCGTCAACGCCGAAGTCCGCAAGACCGCCGCTGAGACCAGCGGCCCGGCCCCGGCGGTTCGCCGCACCTCGATACGCCGGCCGGAGGGACTGTGACGGCGCCGTCGGCGGCCGCCCGGCTCGCCAGCCAAGCCGCGCGCCTGGAAGCCGCGATGAACACCGCCGTCACCCGGGTGACGACTGCGCTCCCGATGCTCGGCGCCGAGGAGGCCATGGCCGCGCTGGAAGCCGCAGTGCCGATCACGGTGAAAGGAGCGGCCCGGTTCCTGGAAGAGCTGGCCGCGCACATCGCCGGGCATCCCGACGCGCTCACCTCAGGCGATTCACGATGCCCGCCGGTGCTGCTGCGATTGACCCACCTCCTGCACGAGGCCGGGCATCCCGTCGTCCGTCCCGGATGCGCCCGCTGCGGCACGATCCGCGCAGACCTCCGGCAATTACGCGAGGAAGGGCGAATCTGCGGGACCTGCGACGCCCGTTCGCGCAGGAACGGAACGTGCGGACGCTGCGGCGCCACCGAGGTGCAGATCGCCGCGAAGCGGCCCGAGGGCGGAATCTGCCATCGCTGCTACCGCCGAGATCCCCAGGTCGTCGAGGAGTGCCGGAAGTGCGGCCGCGTCCGCAACCCGGCCGTGCGCCTGCCCGACGGCGGCGCTCTTTGCATCGGCTGCTGGAAACAGCCCCAGCACACCTGCGTGTCCTGCGGCAAAACCGCGGCCGCTGCGTTGCTCTCCGAGGAGGGGGCCTACTGCCATTCGTGCTACAACCAGCACCGACGGCCCCTCCGCCAATGCGGAAAATGCGGCACGATGGGGAAGATCCACCGCAACGCCCGCGATGACCAGCCTGACCTCTGCGAAAGGTGCTATCAAGCGCCAGAGCGAACCTGCTCACGCTGCGGACGGGTGCGACCTTGCCAACGGACCAGGTCAGAAGAACCAATCTGTCACACCTGCTACGCCCGCGACGAACGACCCCGCACGACGTGCGCTCGCTGCCAGCGGGACATGCCGGTCCAGGTCTACTGGCCGATCGGCCCAGTCTGCCAGGGCTGCTACACCGTCGTTGTCCGATCGCCGGCAGAATGCGGACACTGCCACCAGCCCCACCCGCTGATCGGCCGCGACGAGAACGGTGCCGGGCTTTGCGGGCCGTGCGCCGGACGTGACATCGACTTCATCTGCCGTCAGTGCGGGCGGTCCGGATACCCCTACGGGCATGGCCGCTGCGCCTACTGCGTCCTCGCCGACAAGGTCACCGAGCTGCTCACCGGCCCTGACGGCAACGTCGCACCCGAGCTGCAGCCCCTCGCCGAGGCTTTCGCCCGAGTCCACGAGCCGTTCAAGGCCATCCACTGGATCCGGCGAAGCCCCAGCGCCAAGCTTCTCACTCACCTGGTCGCCGAGAACCGACCGATCACTCACGACCTCTTGGACGAGCTACCACCCACCCGCAACCTTCACTACATCCGGCAAGCCCTGGTACAGACCGGCGTCCTGCCCCAACGGAACGAGGATGTCGAACGCGTCCCTGCCTGGCTTGAGCATCAGCTGGCCGACAAGCCGATCCAGCATGCCAACCTCGTCCGCCCGTTCCTGCATTGGTCGCTACTTCGACGAGCCCGCCGCCGCGCCAAAAAGCGTCAGTTCCCTGCCTCGATCGGCCGCGAGCTGCGCCGCCGGGTTCTGATCGCTCTCGACCTCCTGGCCTGGCTCGATCGGCAGGGCACGACGTTGGCCGAGCTCCGCCAAGACGACCTCGACCGCTGGCTCGACGAGGAACAAACCCAGCGCCGCAACCGCGTCAGCTACTTCCTCAACTGGACCGCCGATCGCGGCCTCAGCCACCGCCTCACGGTCCCGGTCATTCCACGCCAGGAACCCACCGAGTTCCTCGACGACGACCAGCGGTGGCAGCTCCTCCAACGCTGCCTCACCGACGACGGCCTGCCTATCGGCGTCCGCACCGCCGGGGCTCTTGTCCTGCTGTTCGGGTTCCAAGTCCAACGGATCCGCCATCTCACCGCAGACCAGATCATCGACAAGGACGGCCACACCTACCTGACCGCCGGCCGTCACCCCGTGCTTCTGCCACCGCGGCTCGGCGCCCTCCTCCGCGAACTGGCCGCTCAGCCACCGCCCCGCCTCATGATCTCCCATGGGCCTGCCGCACCTCGCTGGCTCTTCCCCGGCCGGGTTCCCGGCCAGCCCCTCGACCTGCGCAGCCTCATCAGCCAGCTCAATCGCCACGGCATCAGCGCTCGGCCTGCCCGCAACGGAGCGCTCGCGGCCCTGGCCTCCGACCTTCCCGCCGCGATCCTCGCTGATCTCCTTGGCCTCCACGTCAACACCGCCGTCCGCTGGGTCACCTACGCCCGCAGTGACTGGACCGGCTATCTCGCCGACCGCGCGGCAGAACAGAGAGCGAGCCATACCCAGTGATGCAGCAACAAGTGAGAGGGGACAGCGCCGTGGAACCGGGTTACGTACTTGCCGGTTACCGGGTGGCTACACACACTGATCGGCAAGATTGGCAGGAGGCCGGCCTTCCTGGTCCTCATCTGTTGTCGCTGAGCGACTGCGTGGTGGACCTGGTCCCCGTGGACGCCGGCGGCTGGGACGACTGGTTCGCCAGTCCACAGGAGGCTGAGATCGCCCGAGATCAGGCCGGCAGGTCGGGCTTGCACGTGCTCGGGGTCGGATTCGCTGCCGCTGACGTTCCTGGGCTACTGGCCGATATGGCCGACGGCGGCTGGGACGCATCGGCTGGCAGCCTCCCGGAACGGCTGACCCGGCATGAGAAGTTCCCCGGCTCCGGCGAGCGGCAGCTGGGTTTCGAGCTGGTCGGTTTCGACAGCGGAAGCTGGCACACCTGGACCTGCATCGGAGGCCTCGTCACCGACGTTCACCAAGCCACCGGTGTTCAGCCGGATCCCCATGGACTGATCCAAAATGAGCAAGACGCGCGCCGGGCCGCTCAATGGCTCACCGACTCAGGCCTCGGCGATCCCAAGGTGTTCCTCTGGGCGGCTGCGCTGCTCACGGAGCCTCGCGAGCGACCCTCCGGACTGGAGGGATAGCGCATGGTCGGAATAACTCCCTTCCATCAGTGTGGCCGGGTCATCGCCGGCGTCAGCCGCGGGTACAGGTCGCTCTCGCCGCTCTCGACCCGATACAGCTTGACCTTGTTGATCTGCTTGATGCGTGGCAGCAGGTCAAAGCCCAGGAGCCTGCTCACGCCGAACCCGATTTCGGTCTGGCCATGGGAATCGACGTAGTTGCCCTCGACCTTCATGGTGGTGCCGTGCCGGACCGCCCCCTCGATCATCGCGTGCACCTCCGAGGCCGAGGCGCGCAGCGTCTGGGAGTGCACGACCATGGACCCGCGCTCGATGTGCCAGTAGATGAGGATGCCGCGGCCTCCGTACCGCGAGTGCCACTCGGTGAAAATATTCTGATCGTAGGCGCGCACGTGGGTGGAGTCGGAGGCGACGGTGGTCGTCCCCTCGCCCCACAGCTCGACGTCCCGGGCGGTGAAGGTCGCGTTCGCGATGGCGATCGCGATGTCGGTGGCGATCTGCGGGGTCAGGTAGCGGCGCCGCACGTAGCGGATGTCGTCCTCGCTGTGGGCATGCCCGCCGGAGGCCACGGCCCGGATCCCGGTGTTGGTGCCGTACCCGAAGATCGCGAGCATCAGGCGTTCGGCCAGGACCTCGGGCTTGAGGCTGGAGGTGCCCGCCACCGAGGTGACGGCGTTCAGGCAGCCGGTGCGCAGCACCGCCTCCTTGAGCATGTCGATCAGCGGCACCGAGCCCCAGCGGCGGCCCACTTCTTTCTTGATCTTGCGCAGGTTCTGCGGCTCGTCCGCCGGGCCGATCTTCGTGAGTTTGATCGCGCCGGACTTGCGCTCGGAGATCGTCAGCCAGTCCAGCTTGGGCAGCGCGGTGTTGAGCGCCTCCAGTTCCGCGCGCATCTCGGCCTTCAACTCGGCGATGAAGTCCTTCGGGTCCAGCGGTTTGCGCAGCTCGGCGTAGTTCTCCACGCGCCGGGTGGCGAAGTCCTTGGGCAGGTCCTCTTCCGGGTCGCGGAAGGAGTGCGCGCCGACGACCCAGATCTCCTTGCACCGCAGGGCTTCGCGCAGCGCCTGGAAGGTGACGATCTCGTACACCATCCGCACCACCCGCCGGCGTCCGCGCTTGTCGTTCTTGAACACCAGGTTCTCCCAGTCGCCGGCGGTGCCGCGGTGTTCGGGCACCACCTCGCCGCGCGGGTAGTAGGTGGTGTTGCCCGCCTTGGCGTAGCGGCGGATCAACTCCAGCGCCTCGATCACCGGCTGGTAGGCGGTGTTGTTGCTCTTGAACTCCAAGGTGTCCAGCAGCGCGATCAGACCGCGCCGGTAGTGGTTGGTGTAGGAGGCGCGCAACGTGGTCTGCACCGTGGTCCGGTAGGCCGGCCCCTTGGTCTTGAACTCGTGCACCAGGTCCTTGAGCGTCTGCTCGCCTCCGCTGACGGCCGGGAAGATGACCGCCCGCACCGGATCGTCGGGGTGGCCGAGGGCGGCGTCGGCGACCTTGAACAGGATGTTCTCTTTGCCGGTCACCCGCTTGAACGCGTTGATCAGCTCCTTGGTCACCTTGCTGTCGGCCCGCGCCTTGATCCGATGCACGGTGACGATCAGCAGCTCCACCAGCGTGTCGGTGATCTCCCGCTCCCGCTCGCAGACCAGCGCCGCCAGCAGCAGCACCGCCAGCTCACGCGGATGCGTGCGCATGTGCGAGGGCGCCTCCACCGCCGCCCGGGCCCGCCAGGCCGCCAGCACCTTGGGCGCCACGTCGGCGAACAACCCCGGCGGCAGCTCGATCGCGCGCACCGCCGCCAGCTTGCGGATCTCCGTCATCATCGACTCCAGGCTCACGTTGCCCGGCGCCGACTTGATGAACGCCAGCACGTCGAGGTCCTCATCGTCTTCGACTTCTTCGGCAGGCGTCTGGCCGGTGGGCTCCTGGCGGTCGCCGGCCGCCTCGGCTGCCGTGCGGCTCGCATCGTCGATGCCGACCAGCGCGTAGATGCGCTGCGTGGTCTCGGGGCTCAGCCGGGAGGCGATCCGCATCGACCAGGTGACCTCCGCGTTGTGCAGGGCTGAGGCTACGATCCGGGAGATACGCCCCGAGGTCGGCGGTTCGATCCGCTCCTCGCGCAGATGCTTGAGCAGTTCCTCCCGCACCCGCTCCGGCCGTCGCTCGGCGTGTGCGACCTCCTCGGCCAGCCACACCGCCAGCTTCGTCGCGTCCGCCGTCGTGCAGGTGCGAAAGCCCAGGTGCGTGCGGATCTGATTGCGGTGGTACTCGATCGTGGAGCCGGACCATTCGTAGAAGCCGAGCTCGGAGGCGGGAACCTGGACCGGCGATCAGGTCGCGTTCTTCGTCCAGGATCGTCCAGTGCTCGACCAGTTCATCGATGTGCAGTGGGGGGTGTGTCATGTTCGCCCAGCATTGACCAGGCATGTCACAACAAGATCAACGCCGTTTGGGGCTCATGACACGTTTCTTACCGGCGCCCCTACTAGCCAGGCGTACCGGCTTCTGCCCGTTCTGCGGCGGGCAAGTGTCGCGGGGTCGCACTGCTCACACCACCACCATTCTCATCATGGGAGGATCGATCAATGATCGCGTTGCTGTCCGCGCCCACCAACCTCGGCCTGCGTCCGCCGCTGCCGACGGCCGTCCCCGGCTGCGCCAAGGCGCCGGAGGCGCTGCGCGAGGCGGGGCTCTTCGCACGCTTCGCCGACCTCGGCGCGCGAGATGCGGGAGTCGTGCTGCCGGGCCGGTATGCCGATGACTCCTCGCCTGGTCGGCTCCGAAATCAGGACCTGATCATCGAGCATGCGAGACGGCTGGCCGGACGCATCACCGAGATACGGGCAGCCGGCGACTTTCCCCTGGTCGTCGGCGGAGATTGCAGCCTGCTGATCGGAGCCGGCCTGGCGCTGCGAGCGGCGGGCAGGTTCGGCTTGGCGCATCTTGACGGTCATACCGACTTCCGCCATCCGGGCAACTCCTCCGCGTGCGCCTCCCTGGCAGGTGAAGATCTCGCCGCCGCCATAGGCCGGCACTGGCCCGCGATCGCCGACATCGACGGCCTCGGCCCGTACTTCCGTCCCACGGACGTGGCGCACGTCGGATGCCGCGACGATGACGACGAACTGGTCGAAGTGAGTCAAGCGGTGCGCTCGACGATCCGTGCCTCCGAAGTCATCCGCGACGGCGCAGCCGACGTCGGCAAGCGCGTCCGCGAGCAACTCGATCGAACCGAGCTCGATGGCTACTGGCTCCACCTGGACGTGGACATCCTCGACCCCGCGGTCATGCCCGCAGTCGACAGCCCCGACCCGGGCGGAATCGACGCCGAGCACCTTGTCGGCCTGCTCGCCGAACTTGCCCCACGCGCCGTCGGGGCGCAGGTCACGGTGTTCGACCCCGACCTCGACCCGGATGGGCACCATGCACGGCAGTTGGTGGACATCCTCGCCACGGGGTTGAGCGAGCTTGGCCGAGCGCGCTGACGATCAGCTCAGTGAGACAATCCGAGGTGACGGCACAGCGGTCGCCAGGCGGTCTCCGGCCGCGCGCACCTCGTGATCGTCTTCCCCATGCTTCTCGACCCGCTCACCGAAACTGCTTCGGCAACGCGATCGGCGAGAGCTTCTTCGCCTCGCCGGAGTGCGAGCTGATCGGCCGGCGGACCGCGGTCGCCGTCGGCCGCGACGTGGACAGCCTCGAACAGAACGTTGCGGTGACGATCGAGCCAGTCGCAGGCGCTCGGCGACCACGCCGTCAGGACACTGCGCAGGTAATGGTGCACAAGCCGGCCGACCGCCGCGCAGCCCCGCGACGACCGACGCCGGCGACAGTCGCGGACGGGCGCTGAGCCGGGCGCCCCGGATCGTCAGTGCCAGTGGCCCGGACAGCTCGACGATCGCGTCGAGGGACTCGGCGTCGCCGCCGGTGACACGTTCGGGCAGACGGGCCTGCGAGGCGTACCGAGTGGCTCTGGCCGCAGCGGATGATCTGTCCGGTGGTGAGGGTTCGGCCAACGGGGCGTCGCCGGCGGTGCGCAGGCGGTCGTTCGCGGAATGGCACCTCGACGATCGTGTGACCTGGATGACGACGGCGTCCTACACGCGGAGACACCGTCGCGCATGCTCTGGCCTGGCCGCTGGTCGTGGCGTCCCGAGGTGCCGGCCTTCACGAGGTGAAGTCCACGGGGAGGCGGGCCAGGCCGTGGACGACGCGGTGCCGGTGGGTGGGGAGTTGGTCGGGGTCGCAGGCCAGGCGCAGGGTGGGGAAGCGGTGCAGCATCGTGGTCAGGAGGGTGCGGAGTTCGAGGCGGGCGAGTTGGTCGCCGAGGCAGTGGTGGGGGCCGTGGCCGAAGCTGAGGTGTTTGGCGGTGTTGTGGCGGTGAAGGTCGAAGTGGTCAGGGTGGGGGAAGTGGCTGGGGTCGCGGTTGGCGGCCGGCAGGTGCAGGACGACGCGGTCGCCGGCGGCAATGGGCTGGCCTGCGATGGTCAGGGGTTCGCGGGCGATGCGCAGCAGGCCGAATTGGTTGGCGGTGGCGTAGCGCAGGGTTTCCTCGATGACGGCATCGAGGAGTTCGGGCCGCTGGCGGATGGTGTCCCACAGGCAGGGCGGGCGCAGCAGGAGCAGGACTGCGATGGCGGCGGCGTTGGCGGTGGTCTCGTGCCCGGCGATGAGGATGAGCTGGGCCAGGGCGGCGATCTCGTCGTCGGTGACGATGGCGGGGTCGCCGGCCTGGGTGTGCAGCAGGCCGGAGATGAGGTCGTCGGCGGGTCTGGTGCGCTTGGCGTCGATGAGGTCTTGGAGGTAGTCCTTCATCTCGGCTTTGCTGGCCAGCAGTTGTTCGCGGGTGCGGTCGAGGCTGACCAGTTCGGTGGTCAGGCGCTGGTAGCGGTGGTGGTCGGTGAAGGGGACGCCGAGGAGTTCGCTGATCACCAGGGACGGCACGGGCAGGGCGACGGTGGTGACCAGGTCGGCCGGGCGGGGGCCGGCGGCCAGGGCGTCGAGGTGCTGATCGACGATCGCCTGGATCCGCGGGGTGAGCTGGGTCATCCGGCGGGCGGTGAACTGGCCGACCACCAGGCGGCGCAGCCGGGTGTGGTCGGGCGGGTCGCTGGCCATCAGGTCGGAGGGGCGCAGCGCGGCCATCTCGGTGGCGGTGACGAGGTTGGCGCGCACGTGGGCGTTGAGGTGAGGACGGCGGGCTCCCAGCCGGGGGTCGGCCAGGGCGGCGCGGACGTCGCGGTAGCGGGTGACGAGCCAGCCTGGCGGCCCGTCGGGGAAGATCATCGGGGCGACGGGCAGTTCGGCCCGAAGCCGTGCCAGCTCGGCGGGCAGGTCGAGTGGGGACGGTCGATCGACCGGCAGGGGTATCGGTGCCCGGGCCATGCCCGGGCCGGGGGTGCTGTCCATCTATCGAGTCCCGAGGTCGTTGTCGTCCACGGTGGCTCCCAGCCCGCAATGGCAGTAGGACAGTGACCCCTGGATGTTGGCGACCAGCACGCCGGTACAAGGCCGGTTGTCCACCAGCCCGGTGAACAACTGATCGCACACGCACACCCAGCAGTCGGTGTTGACGTGTCCCCGCTCGACGTCCAAGCCGGGGATGCGGCGGTGCGCGGTGATCGCGTTGAACAGGCGGACGGTCGGCTCGCGCATGTCCTCGGGTACCTCGCGGCCTCCGTGACGGGAGTAGACCACGCTCAGCGCGGCTGTGCTCCACACCCCGTCCTTGAACCGCCGCGCGTCGGTTCCCGTGGCCGACGGGGCGCCGGGCAGGCGTCCCCGGATCGCTACGGTGGCCTCGATCTCGTCCATGATTTTCCGCTGATCGTCGGGCCTCAGGTGCTCGGTGCGGGCACGGCACCACTCGATGATGCGCTGCGCCTGCTCGGTGGTGATGTGCGGACGTGGACGCGATTCCCGCAGCACGCCCAGCACGCCCCCGAACGCGCTCACCTCGGGCACGGCGTCGGTGCGGTCGCCTCGGGCTCGCCACACCGGCAGGAAGTTCATCAGCCAGGATCCGCAGCGCCAGCGGGCCTCGGTGATCTCCTCGGGGGTCATGTCGCCGATCAATGGGACCAGTTCGTCCACCACCTGATTCACCCGGGCGTTCAGGCGTGGGGTATGCGGCCCGAGGATCAGACCGCGCTGACGGGAGTGGTGAATCGGCGGTGCCGGCGGGCTCACCCAGGTGTTCACGTGCCGCGCTGAGCGAACGAGTACCTCGGTCAGCTCCCGTGGCCAGCCACGCCAGGCGGCGAACTGCCGGATGGCGCTCTCTGCGGGGGCGGCGCCTCGCACGGTCCGGTCGAAATGCCGGTGCGGGTGCGGCCCCCGGTAGCGCAGCCACCCCGCGCCCGCCATGTGATGGGCGACGACCACGGTATGGATGCGATACAGAGCTTCATCGTTGTCGGTGTCCTGGCCCGCGGCGTCGACAGCCATGGTCAGGCCGACCAGGCCCCACGCGGCCATACCCTTACACCAGGCTTGGCCCAGGGCGGGCAACTCCCAGTCGTCCACGTCCGCCGAGCGCAGCCACTTGAATCCCTGGTGCACCATCGCGGCGCAGAACTCACCCAGGACCCCGATCCACTCGGCCCCGCCAGGAGTGCGGCACAGGCCACGGAAGGCCCCGTGCCGGTAGGCGGCGTCGAGGACGGCCATCACCTTGAGGTCGTCGGTGTCGCCGAGCGGGGTCACCGGGGCGTGCCCGCGCGCCAGCCGGAAGCTCTCGAAGTCGAGGAAGTCGAAGATTCCCTCGGCCCAAGCGCGGTTGCTGCCGGTCAGCTTGTTACGGAGGGCGACGATGAGGGCCGCTTTCTCCTGCTTATCGGCGCAGTGGTCGATCTTTGTGCAGTCGTCGTAGACCTCGACCATGAACGCGTCCTTGTCTGCGCCGTACAGCCAGTCGGCCCAGAGGTAGCCGTAACTCGTGGTGATGTGCGTCATGAGGGGCTCCTGGATCGAAGTGCGTGGAGCGGTTGTCTCTGGGTTCCCAGCCGGCAGGTGCGGCCGATGGGGGTGGGAACTGCCGTGCGGGTCGTCGACGAGTTGGAGGGCCGGGCCGCCGTCGGACCCCGCGAACGTAGGCACCTCGGGCGGCGACTGCGCGTCGTGCGAGGCGAGACCCGGGCGTGTCCTCAGGGGCGTCCCAGCAGCCAGTTGCCGGGCGCCTGGGGGTCGTCGCTGGAGCTGAACTCCTGGATGTCGATGACGCCGTCGCCGTCACGGTCCAGCACGGCGAACGCGTCCAGGGCCTGCTGCCGGCTCGCGCCGGCGGAGTCGTAGATCCGGGCGAACTCGGCCTGGTCCAGGGTTCCGCTGCCATCGGTGTCGATCATGGCGAACATGGCGTCGATGATCCGCGACGGGACCTCGGCGTTGCCGTCGCTGGTGTCGATGGCCTTGACGGCGCTGACCCAGGCGGCCGGATCCAGCGCGATATCGGGGCTGGATCCGGCCACTAGATTCCACCACTGGTCAAAGGCCTCCACCGGCGCTGAGGCCTCCTCGGGACCGCTGTTGAGCCGCTCGGCGCTGTGCTGAGCGAGGGGCTGAAATCGCCGTGGTCGACCAGGCCATCGCGGTTGACGTCGTAGAGGCCGAACACCTGCTGGAGCTTCCAGTCTCTGATCCCATTATTCACACAATAAGTAACTGACAACTCACAATTAGTTACCATCGCCGTGGAATGCACCGGTCGCTCACCTCACAGTAAGGAAAGTGACACCGAAGCTGCTACATACCTGCAGCGAGTGAAAGGGCGGGGGTTACGGCCGTTCAGGTTGGTTCGGTGGCGGCGATGAGGTTGTCAAGCACGGCCAGGTCGCCGTGGTGGACCAGCCGCCGCTGGTCCACCTCCGCGAGGGCGACACCCTGCGGCCGTGGCTGTGGTCCTCGCTCGGCTGGGCCGTGGACGAGCCGGGCGACATCGCCGACGCCCCCGAGGTCCGGCCGGTGGCCGATGCCGTACGAGGTGCGCGAGTTCACCCCGCCGTCCGGGCCGGGCGTGCTCATGGAGGACTACACCGGCGGCCCCGCCGCCTGGGCGGGCGTTGGCTGGTGCGCGGACCTGGACCGGGCGCGGGAGCTGGCCGACGCGCTGGTCGCCTGGGACGGCGGCCTGACCCGGGCGCAGGCGTGCAACCACTCCGACGCGGTCGGCCACGGCTGGCCGCACGAGGGCGCGTGGCTGGTCTACCAGGTGGACGCCGGGGCTGACCGTCCGCCCCGGCCGCGCTGCCCCGACAAGGGGCCGAACCGCTACCGGCCGGTCGGCCTCGGTCCCGAACTGGCCGCCGAGCCGGAATGGCAGAGCTGGCTCACCGCCCCGGGCTGGCTTCGCCACCCGCCGACGTACGCGTTGCACGTCTGGGCTCCGGACACGGCCGGGCCGGGCGGGCAGTGGCACACCGTGGCGTGGTGCGAGGGCGGCCGGATGGGCGCCGGCCACGCCGCCGCCGCGCTGCGGGTCGGCATCGAGGGCGGGCCGTACCCGCAGGGGGATGACCGGCCCGCACCACCCGAACGCCTACTGGCAGGACCTCACGCCGGACGGGCGGTGCATCACCGACTCCTGCCCGAGGTTCCAGCACTGGGCCGAACGGCAGCCGCGCTGCCTGTAGTCTCGCCGTTCACCAGGTCGCGGGCGTGCTGGATCGTTTCGGGGTCGGTGAGCTTGATGATGAAGTCTTCGCGGGTGATGTCGGTCATCACGAAGTAGGCCGAATCTGCTGCCTGAGCGGGTGCGGGGGCGGCGGCGCGGACCACGGCGTCGATCTCCTGCGAGGTGAGCGAGAAGCCTTCTCCCGTGCCTCCGCCGGCGAACAGGCCGGCTACCCCGCATCCGGCTTGCCATGCGAGATGGTCGCGGTAGCGGGCCTCGTCGAAGTGGGTTACGGGAAGGAGAGCAGGCCAGTGGTCAGCCGGCCGGCGAGCTCAGCGGGGGAGTCAGCGTCACGCGGCCACGGTAGAAGGGATGACGATGCTTGCCCATGAGTGTTTCCGCATCGCGGAGCATCACTAGGTGGAGCTTCGCTCTCCTGCAAGGGCAGGTCAGTGCTGGGGCAGGTGTCCGGGGCAGGTGCTGGCCAAGACGGTCAGGACCCGTCGGAGCGCGGGGTTGTGTGAGGCGCGCGGCCAGAGCAGGTGCAGCTCGACGGGCTCGGGCAGGTGGGTGTCGAGCGCGATGAAGGTGACGTTGGGCACGCCGACCAGGGCGGCGGAGGCGGGGACGAAGGCGATGCCACGTCCCGCCGACACCAGCCAGAGCATTGTGATCACCTGGCTCACGCTGTGCACGATCCGCTCCTGCGCGAGCGGCACCATGCTGACCACGAGATCGTAGAAGTAGCGTGCCCGCTGCTGTGAGTGGAAGATCAAGGGTTCGGTCGCCAAGTCGTCCACGTGCGCGGGGCGCTCCAGTTCGGTGAGACGATGTCCGGCCGGCACCGCGAGCAGCAGTGCCTCCTTGTGCAGCAGCACGGAGTCGAACAGCTCGGGGTCGAACGGCGGGCGGGCCAGCCCGAGGTCGAGGTCCTCGCCGGTGAGGGCCGCGATCTGCTCGCGAGTCACCATCTCGAACAGCTCGATGCCGACTTCGGGCAGTTCGCGTTCCAGCCGGTCGAGCAGGCGGCCCAGGACGCCGAAGGTGGAGGCGGCGGTGAAGCCGAGCCGGATCAGTCCGCGGGTACCGGCATGGACTCGCTGGGCCAGATCGGGTGCGGCCTCGGCGATGGACAGGATGCGCCGGGCCTCACCGAGGAAGGCCTCTCCTGCTGGGGTGAGTGCGACGCGCCGGTTGTCCCGCTCGAACAGTTGCACGCCCACGGCGGCCTCGAGTTTCTGGATCTGCCGGCTGAGCGGGGGCTGGGTCATGCGTAATCGCTGGGCTGCCCGGCCGAAGTGTAACTCTTCGGCTACAGCGACTAAACCCCGCAGTTGCTCCAACGTGTAGGGCATGCACGCAAGGTATCACTCCATGCATTAAGGGAGTTGGACAGGCATGAAAGGTGGTCATAGTCTGCGCCACATCGTGGACGGCGCGCCGTCCCGGTCCTCACCCCCCGCTTGAGGAGATCCTCATGAACACCAGGCTTCGGGTGCCCCATCGCGTGATGGCGGTTGCTACTTTCGCCGCTGTCCTGTCGCTGACAGCCTGCGGAGGCAATATAGGTGACCAGGGGGCCGAGACGGCCGCCGCCTTCCCTCAGCGAGCGATCAGCGTGCTCGTCGGGCAGGATCCCGGCGGCAGTACCGACCTCATCGCGCGGGCGCTCGCCGACCCGGCGAGCGCCGATCTCAAGCAGCCGATCACTGTGCTCAACAAGCCCGGTGCCAACGGCGCCGTCGCCGCCAAGGAACTGGCCGGCGCCAAGCCCGACGGTCACACGCTCATGGTCTTCAACGGTTCCCTGGCCTACATCACCCCGCTGGCCGTCGCCGCCGGCGAGGCGGTGGACATCAACAACTACGAGGTCATCACCGGCCTGTCGCAGGACGACTACGTGCTCATCGCCAACCCGAAGACCGGTTTCAAGACGGTCAAGGACATCGTCGACGCCAAGCGGCCCATCAAATACGGGACCACCGGTGTCGGCACGGGCAGCCAGCTCAGCCAGGCGCTGCTGTTCTCCCAGGCCGGTATCGACGCCACCGCCGTGCCCTTCGACGGCGGCGCGCCCACGCTCACCGCGGTGATGGGCGGCCAGGTCGACGTCGGCTCGGTGCAGCTGGGCGAGGCGCAGGCGCAGATCAAGGCGGGCAAGGTCGTGCCGCTGGTGACCTTCGCGGAGAAGCGGCCCTCCTACATGCCGGACACTCCGACGGCGGTCGAGGCAGGCTACAACGTCCCGGTGCAGCAGTCGCGCGCCATCGTCGCCCCCAAGGGCACGCCCAAGGACGTCATCGATCGTCTCCGCTCGGCGTTCGGGAAGTCCTTCGCCACGCAGGCCTACAAGGACTTCAACGCCGAGCGGCTGCTCACCCCCAACGAGGTCGACGGTGCCACCCTGCTCAAGCAGTGGACGGGCTCGCTGCAGTCCTACCGCGACCTTGTCGGCAAGTACAAGATCGACATGAGCGGCGAGGCATGAGCTCGCCCACCGAGGACCCATCGGCCGGCAGCGAACTGTCCGAGCAGACCCGGCCGCCGGCCGCCGGCACGGTGACCAACCTCATCACGGCTGTCGTCGTCATGGCTCTCGGTGGAGCGGCGCTCGCCGGGTCGCTGAGCCTGGGGGTGGGCACTCTGTCCAGCCCCAGGCCCGGCACCTGGCCCGCCATCGTGAGCGCCGTGCTGATCGTGCTCGGCGCCGTCCTGGCCGTCCAGGCCCGCCGCACGAGCGATGCCGAACGGTTCACCCGCACCGCGTTCTCGGTGCTCGCGGCGGTGGCCAGCATGGTCGTTCACGTGGCGGTGATCAGCCTCATCGGCTTCGAGATCCCCACCGCGCTGCTGGCCTTCTTCTGGTTGCGCGTCCTCGGGCGCGAGAGCTGGCGGATCTCCATCGTCCTGAGCCTGGCCATCACCGTCGCCTTCTACCTGCTGTTCGTCGGCGCGCTCCAGGTGTCCATCCCTCACCTGTTCTGACTCGCACATCTCCACATGTCTGGGAGGACCGTTGGACGTGTCCCCCGTGCTCGATGGTTTCGCCGTCGTGCTCGAACCGGCCAACCTGCTGTACTGCCTCGTCGGCGTGGTCATCGGCATGCTGATCGGCGTCCTGCCCGGCCTGGGACCGGCGGCGACCATCGCCATCCTGCTGCCGATCACCTTGGGGCTCGACCCCGTCACCGCGATCATCATGCTGGCGGGCATCTTCTACGGCGCGCAGTACGGCGGCACCATCACCTCGGTGCTGCTGCGCCTGCCGGGTGAGGCGTCCTCCGTCGTCACCGTCTTCGACGGGCACGCGCTGGCCCGGCAGGGCAAGGCGGGCACCGCCCTGGGCATCGCCGCCATCGGCTCGTTCGTCGGCGGAACGCTCGCCGTCATCGCCTTGAGCCTGGTCGCGCCCGTCGTCGCCGACTTCGCCCTGGACTTCGGCCCGCCGGAGTACACCATGCTCGCGTTGCTGGGCATCGTGCTCGTGGCGTCGGTGGCCAACGGCGGGATGCTCAAGGCCCTCATCGCCGCCGTCGTCGGCCTGCTGCTGGCCACCGTCGGGCGCGACGGCTTCGTCAGTGTCGAACGTTTCACCTTCGGCAACCTGTCGCTGGCCGACGGCCTGGACTTCGTGCCCATCGCCATGGGCCTGTTCGGCCTCGGCGAGATCCTCTACAACCTCGAAGAACGCCATCGGGCCGCGCAGGCGCCGGCCCCCGTGGCCAACGTGTGGCCGAGCCGGGCCGACCTTCGCCAGTCCGCCGGCGCGATCGGCCGGGGTGGCGTGCTGGGCTTCGTCCTCGGCATCCTGCCCGGCGGGGGAGCGGTGCTGGCCTCCCTGGCCGCCTACGCCCTGGAAAAGCGCCGTTCGCGCCATCCTGAGCGGTTCGGCCGCGGCGCGGTCGAAGGCGTGGCCGCACCCGAGACGGCGAACAACGCGGCGGCCACCTCGTCGTTCATCCCGCTGCTGTCGCTGGGCATCCCCGCCAACGCCACCATGGCGGTCATCTTCGGCGCCCTGCTGATCCAGGGCATCACCCCGGGCCCTCAGCTCGTCACCGAGCATCCCGAGCTGTTCTGGGGCGTCGTCAACTCGATGTACATCGGCAACGTCCTGCTGCTGATCATGAGCATTCCGCTGGTCGGCCTGTTCGTCCGCATCCTGCGCGTCCGCCCGGCCATTCTCGCGCCCATCACCACGCTCATCACGCTCGTCGGCGCCTACACCGTCAACAACAGCATCTTCGACATCGGCCTGGTCATCTTCTTCGGCGTCATCGGTTACCTGATGAAGAAACTCGGCTTCGACCCCGGCCCGCTGGTGCTGGCGTTCGTGCTCGGAACGCTGCTGGAGACATCACTGCGCCGCTCGCTGCTGCTCTTCGACGGAAGCGCCCTCGGCTTCATCTCCCGCCCGATCTCCGGCACGCTGCTCCTGCTGTTCCTGGTGGTAGCGCTCACGCCTGCGGCCAGGACGATCCTGCGCAGCCGCCGCACCGCCCGCGACCCGAACAGGGAGGCGGCATGACCGTCCTGGTCGGCTATCTGCCCACGCCCGAGGGAGAAGCCGCCGTCTCCGCCGCGCTCGCCGAGGCGTCCAGGCGAGACGAACCCCTGGTCGTCCTCAACTCGCCCCGCCAAGGAGCCCTCGTCGACCCGGAGATCGTCATCCACCACCCCGCCACCGACCCCGCCCGGCACGCGACCTTCTACCGCCTCGTCGCCCGCAACCGCGTGTGGCTCGCCTACCGCCGCCTGCCCGCGCCCCTGATCCCGATCTACCTGGTCACCTGGATCGAGCTCAGTCTCATCCGGATCAGGTCGCGCGCCAACCTGGCCGTCTGGTTCGCGGGTCTCCGGAAAGGGCTGAAGGGCGGGCACGGCCAGCGCCGTCCGATGTCGTGGCGCACCGTGCTCCGGCTCACCCGCGCGGGGCGCCCCCCGATCGTCTGAGCCGGAGCACCGCTGTGGGAATCAGTCGATCTTCGGCTTCCGCTGGACCCCCGAGTAGAACTCCTGCAGCATCGTCTGCAGTTCCGGGCGGTCGGTGAGGTGGATCGAGGCGACGTACCCGCTCAGTTGCGAGCCGCTGAAGACGCTGTCCCCGTCCTGCGGCCAGATCTTGTCGGCGAGGAATCGCAGGAGCTCCACGGACACCTCGTTGGTCGGCCGGTCACCGGCCCAGGAGTAGGGCACGTAGAGCACCGATTCCTGCGGGGTGGACTTGATGTCCAGCTTGTCCGTCTCGGTGGTGCCCACGATCGTGACTCGGCTGCTCACCGTCTGCATGAGCGTGTTCATCTGCTCCTGGAACGCCAGCACGAGCTGTGTGAGGAGATCCTTGTACGTGTCGCCCTGCGGCATCGGCGGCAGCCCCGCGAGCATGTCCGGGGTCAGCCCTCCTTTCAGGGCCACGCCGTGCAGATCGTAGGCGCGGACCCAGGCCCGCGTCACCCGTGAGGCCAGCAGAGCATGCGCCTGCTGGACCGTTCCCGCTCCATGCCGCAGCGCCGCGACCTTCTTCTCGTCGCTCGCGAGCTTTCCGTTCAGCAGATCGAGCACTACCTGCTCGTAGCTGGCGGCGTTGAGGAACGCCAGGCCCGGGGGGAGCAGGTAGTGCGCGTCCTTGTTCCGGTAGGCGAAGTCGACGGTGCTGTCGGCCGGCAGGGTGTGCGATGCCTCGTGGAACAGGGACGCGGCCGCCTCGAACCGATCCAGCAGCCCGTTGATCAGGTTGGTGCCGAGGTCGACGTGGGCGTGGTCGCCGGTGCCGTGCGCGAGCGCGCCCATCGTGGCCGGCAGAGCGGGGCCGTGCACGAGGCCCTTGCCCTTGTCGTCGGTCCGCGCGTACAACGCCTGGAGCTGGGTGAGGATCTGCCTGAAGCGCGGGACGGCCGCAGCGGCCTTGTCGCCGAAGCAGATCTGCAGGCTCTGCTGCGCCAGCGGCTCCTGCTTCTCGACGGCCACCACGACCTTGCTCTCGATCTGGTCGATGAGGCCACGCAGGTACTCGTCCCCGGCCAGCGGCGGCACCCACCCCATGAGCTTGTTCAGCGCGACGACCACCTTCGGCAGCCCCTTGGCACGTGCGACGAGCGCCTGGCCGCGCTGCGGATCCATGGCGGGCAGCGGCTTGTTGAGCTGTTCGAACTCCATCGTCGCGATGAGCCGCTCGTTGTCGTACCTCACCGCGATGTCACCTCCGAGCTTGGCGCCCTCGGCCTTCACCTTGGCCAGCGCCCCGGTGATGAGGCGGGCGTAGGCGGCCCACACGTAGTTCTTGTCCTTCTCGATGTCCGTGAGCATCACCGTGGTCGGAAACGGCAGCATCAGGCCCTCCCTTTTCGCCGCACCCCCAAGCACGGCTCGTCCAGGAAACCGTGTGGGAGGTGGGTGGTGGTCGGCGTCCGTCGTGGGCCCTTTGTCCCTGCGGCGCCGGACGCGTGCCCGCACATTTTGATCGAGTACGCGGGCGCGGGTTGTGTTCTGCGACACATTGTCCACATCCGGCCGCGCGTCCATGCGCCGATCCCGGCCCCTGGCCAGCCGGTCGGACGCGGCGGCCCGCCGATCGGCTCCGGCGGCATCGCGATCCCCGCTGCCTTGATCCCGCTCGTGTTGCATGTCCTGGTCGGCGGCCAGCCGAGACTGTCGCCACGCCGTCAGCAATTGCCGCAGGTCGGCACGGTCCTGCTGGTCGCGGGCGCGATCGGCTTGGGCCAGGCCCCGCTCGCCGGCCGGCAGCCGCATTTCCTGGGCGGCCTCCTCGCCCAGGCCGGTCAGGGCGCTCTGCCGCCCGGCGCCCGCCGGGTCACGCTGGTGCGCCGCCCGGTCGCGTTGCTGCGCCGCCCACAGCACGTCGTGCAGCCGCCGGTCGAGCTGGTCTTCATCCTGCCACCCGGGGCCGGCATCCCGGCCGTGCTCGGCCGCCGCGTGATCGCGTTTCCCGGCGACCTCATCACGCGCCCGGGCGGCGTCATCCCGACCCTCCGCCACGCGATCGCGCTCGCGGGCGCGGCCCGCCTACGACCTGAGCAACCCATGCGACGCCCGCCCCTTCTTGAGCGAGCAGAGCCCTACACGCTTCGTGCCGTCCGGGAACGCCACGCACGACGCGGGGAAGGTCACCAACGTTCACCACCTGACCGGCCCGTACCGCTCCCCGCGCAGCCCCCGGGCCACCGGCGATGAGGCCCTGGCCGCCCTGGCCCTGCTCGCCGAGCTGAGCGTCTGGCTGGCCGAGGTCGAGCCTGACCTGATCGCCGCTGCCCGGGAGGCCGGATCACAAGGTCACCACCGAGCGCAGCACCTCGCCGCGGTGCATCTTCGCGAACGCCTCCTCGACCTGGCCGAGCGCGATGGTCTCGGTGACGAACGTGTCGAGCGGCAGGCGGTTCTGCAGGAACAGGTCGATCAGCATCGGGAAGTCGCGCGAGGGCAGGCAGTCGCCGTACCAGGACGACTTGAGCGCGCCGCCACGGCCGAACACGTCCAGCAGCGGCAGGTCGATGCGCATCTCGGGGGTCGGCACGCCGACCAGGACGACGGTGCCGGCCAGGTCGCGGGCGTAGAAGGCCTGCTCGTACGTCTCCGGCCGCCCGACCGCCTCGATCACCACGTCGGCGCCGTTACCGTCGGTGAGGTCACGGATCGCCTCGACGGGATCCGCCGAGCGGGAGTTGACCGTGTGGGTGGCGCCGAACTCGCGGGCCCACTCCAGCTTGCGGTCGTCCACGTCCACCGCGATGACCTTGGCCGCGCCCGCCAGCGAGGCGCCCAGGACGGCGGCGTCACCGACGCCGCCGCAACCGATGACGGCCACGCTGGCGCCGCGCGTGACCCCGCCGGTGTTGACGGCCGCGCCGATGCCCGCCATCACGCCGCACCCCAGCAGCCCCGCGACCTGCGCAGGGGCCTCGGCGGAGACCTTCGTGCACTGCCCGGCGGCCACCAGCGTCTTCTCGGCGAACGCGCCGATGCCGAGCGCCGGCGACAGCTCGGTGCCGTCCTTGAGCGTCATCTTCTGCTTGGCGTTGTGGGTGTTGAAGCAGTACCAGGGACGGCCGCGCAGGCAGGCGCGGCACTGGCCGCAGACCGCGCGCCAGTTGAGGATGACGAAGTCGCCGGGCGCGACCTCGGTGACGCCCTCCCCGACCGCCTCCACCGTGCCCGCCGCCTCGTGTCCGAGCAGGAACGGGTAGCCGTCGCTGATCCCGCCCTCCCGGTAGTGCAGATCGGTGTGACAGACCCCGCAGGCCTGCACGTTCACCACCGCCTCGCCCGGACCCGGGTCCGGTACGAGGATGGTTTCGACGGACACCGGCTCGCCCTTGCCTCGGGCGATCACGGCTTGGACTTCGTAGGTCATCAGGTGTTCTTCTCCAGGTGTACGCGGACGGGGAGGGACTCCCACGCCCGCAGGGTGTTGTTGTGGTGACGCCGGGGCGTCCCGGCGAGTTCGAGGTGCTCGACGCGCCGGGACAGGGCGGTGAGCAGCGCTTCGGCCTCCAGGCGGGCGACGTGCTGGCCGACGCACTGGTGCAGGCCCATGCCGAAGCCGACGTGTCCGGAAGGGTCGCGGGTCAGGTCGAAGGTGTACGGGTCGTGCCAGCGGCGCGGGTCGTGGTTGGCCGCGCCGAGGAACATCAGGATCTTGTTGCCCTCGGGGATGACGGTGCCGCCGATCTCGACGTCGCGGTCGGCGGTGCGGAAGAAGGTCTGCACCGGGGACTGCCAGCGCACCGCCTCGTCGAAGGCCACCCGGGCCAGGGCGGGCTGCTCGCGCAGGCGCTGCCACTGGCCGGGGTGGGTGGCGAAGGCGTACAGTGCGGCGGCCAGGCCGTGCACGGTGGTGTCGACGCCGGCGGTGAGCAGCGAGCGGACGACGAGCGGCGCCTGTTCGTGGGTGAGGTCGCCGTGGTCGGCCGCTGCCCAGATCTGGGCGCCGAAGCCGCCCGGTGTCAGCGCCTCGCGCCGGCACTGGGCGTTGACCCAGGCCGACAGCTCGACCACTCGCGGCTGTCCCTTGGCCACCAGATCGTTGACGGGGCCGAAGGCGTTGAAGGCGTGGTCGCCGTAGGGCAGCAGGTTCTCGCGGCCGTCGGGCGGCAGGCCGACCGCGTCGGGGAACACGCGCAGCGGGAACGCCTGCGCGAGCGCGGGGACGGCGTCGAACTCCGGCTCGGCCAGCACCTTGTCCACCAGGTCCTCGGCCTCGGCGAACCAGCGTTCGCGCAGGCGGCGCAGCGCCCGCGGGCCGAGGATCTTGACCAGGACGGCACGCGGGGCGTCGTGGCGGGGCGGGTCGGCCTCCAGCAGCAGGCTGGGCGGGCGCCACGGCTTCTCCTTGCGGAAGTCGCTGAGCCCCACCCCCGCGCCCGAAGGGAAGGACTGCCAGTCGGTGAGAGCGGCGTGCACGTGCTCGTAGCGGGCCAGGCCGTAGACGTCGTAGCGGGTCAGGTGGACGACGGGCCCGGCCGCCAGCAGGGCGTGGTGCAGCGGCTCGGGGTCTTCCAGTGTTTCCGGGGCGAACGGGTCGGCGTCCAGGTCGAGCATGGGTGCTCCTTTCACAGGTCGAGGACGAGGCGGTCGGAGCGGGCGCGGGAGACACAGACGAACATGCAGTCGCCGGCCTCGCGTTCGGCGTCGTCGAGCAGCGCGTCGCGGTGGTCCGGCTCGCCTTCCAGCACGGTGGTCTCGCAGGTGCCGCAGAGCCCTTGACGGCAGGAGGACAGCACGTTCACGCCCGCGTCGTTGACGGCCTGGAGCACGGACCGGTCGGGGGTGACGGTCACGGTCGTACCGGTGCGGCGCAGCTCCACCTCGAACGGCTCATCGCGAGCGGGTGCGCCGAGGTCCTTGGCGGTGAAGCGTTCGGTGCGCAGCGCCCCGGCGGGCCAACCGGCGGCGCGCTGTTCCATGGCTTCCAGCAGCCCGGCCGGGCCGCAGCAGTACACCTTCGTTTCCGGCTCGAAGCCGGGCAGGTCAAGCAGGCCGCACTCGTCCTGCGGGACGAGCTCGACGCGAGAGCCGTAGCGGGCCAGCTCGTCGATGAACGCCATCGAGGCGCGCGTCCGCCCGCCGTAGAGCAGCCGCCAGTCGGCGCCGAGCGACTCCGCCTGATAGATCATGGGCAGCAGCGGGGTGATGCCGATGCCGCCCGCGACGAACAGGTACCGCTCGGACGGGGCCAGCGGGAAGTTGTTGCGCGGCCCGCCGATCGCCACCATGTCGCCCGCGGCCAGGTCGTCGTGGACGTAGGCGGAGCCGCCCCGTCCGTCCGGCTCGTACAGGACCCCGATGCGGTACGTGTGCGGATCCCACCGGTCACCGCACAGCGAGTACTGGCGGGTCAGGCCGCCCGGCAAGACCAGGTCGAGGTGCGCTCCGGGCGTCCAGTCCGGCAGCCGGCCCCCGTCCGGATGTTCCAGCGTCACGGCGACCACGCCGTCGGCGACCGGTGTCTTGGCGGCGACTCTCAGGTCCAGCCTGGGTTCTGTGATCATGCGTGCTCCTTGGCCACGTGCGCGGCGGTGGGGATGCGGAAGGCGTGCACGGCCAGCCCGCCGGCCACGAGCACGGCCGCGACCAGCAGGAACAGCTGGCCCGGCGCCCATCCGACATCCAGCAGCCAGCCGGCGGCCAGCGGGGAGACGATCGCGCCGATACGGCCGACCCCGATGCCCCAGCCCACGCCCGTGGCCCGGACCTCCACCGGATAGAGCGAGGGGGTCAGCGCGTACAGGCCGGCCACGCAGCCGTTGACGAACAGGCCGATCAGCGCGCCCAGCGCGAGCACCAGCGCGAGCTGCGAGGAGAGCGAGACGAAGCAGGCCAGCAGCGCCGCGGTGGCCAGGGTGTAGCCGAGCAGCACGCGCTGCAGCCGGAAGCGGGCGGCCAGCAGGCCCAGCAGAGCCGTGCCGAAGATGCCGCCGAGGTTCAGCAGCACTCCGCCGGTGATCCCCTGGGTGGCCGACATGCCGGCTTCGACCAGGAGCTTCGGCGTCCAGCTCGTGACGAAGTAGAAGGCGAACATGACGGCGAAGAACCCGGCCCAGATCAGCAGGGTGTTGCGGCGCTGTGCCGGGGACAGGATCCGCGCCAGGCGCGGCTTCGGCTTGCGGGCGGCGGGCTCCGGCTCGGGCAGAGAGGTCAGCGCGGGCAGCTTCATCGCGCCCAGCACGGTGTTGAGCCGGTCGAGCGCGCGGGGCGAGCGCTGAGTGAGCAGGAAGTCCAGCGATTCGGGCAGCCGCCACAGCACCGCGCCGAGCAGCAGGGCGGTGGCGACGCCACCGAAGACGAACACCGACCGCCAGCCGGAGGAGCTCTGCAGCGCGACCGCGACGATGTCGCCGACGGTGGCGCCGATGGCGTAGCCGGTGGAGTTGAGGCTGACGGCCAGGCCGCGCCAGCGGGCGTTGGCGTACTCGGCGGCGATGACGTTGCTGCTGGCCAGGATGCCGCCGATGCCGACACCTGTGAGCACCCGCAGCAGCCCGAGTTGCACGGGGTCCTGGGCGGCGGCCGACAGCAGCATTCCGCCCGCCGCGATGACCAGGCAGGCCAGGATCAACGCGCGCCGGCCGATCCGGTCGGCCAGCGGCGCCAGGAACAGCGAGCCGAGTGCCATGCCGACCAGGCCCGCGCTGAGCAGCAGGCCCAGCTGGGAGCCCGACAGGGACCACTCGGCGGACACGGCTGCGGAGGTGAAGGACATGACCAGGACGTCGAAGCCGTCCAGGACATTGAGCAGGACGCACACGGCGATCGCCGACCATTGCAGGCGCGTCATGGGGGAGTCATCGATGCGGGCACGCAGTTCCGGAGGATGAACAGACATCTAACCGGCCTTTCGGGGGGTGGTTAGCTGTCGATGATGAGCCGGTTACCTGCGCGTTTCCACGGCGGATCCATTCAATGGATAAGGTCACCCCACAAAGCGCCCTGACCAGTGATGATGTGACGCATGGCCAGGTCACCCAGCGGCGAGTCGGTCCTGACGCGCGCCGTGCGCATTCTCGAGGCGTTCAATCCCGCCGAGCCGGTGCTGACCGTCAGCCAGATCAGCCGCCGGGCCGCACTGCCGCTGGCCACCACGGTCCGGTTGGTGGACGAGCTGACCCGGCACGGGTTGCTGGCCCGCGACGAGCAGCGCCGGGTCCGGATCGGCAACCGGCTGTGGGAGCTGGCCCAGCGTGCCTCGCCGGTGCGCCGGCTGCGCGAGACGGCCATGCAGTTCATGGGCGACCTGCACCACGTGGTCGGCCACTCGGTGCAACTCGGCATCCTCGACGGCGAGGAGGTGCTGTTCGTCGAACGCCTGATCGCGCCCGGCGCGGTCGTCACCATCACCCAGATCGGCGGCCGCCTGCCGCTGCACGCCTCCTCCGGCGGCCTGGTCCTGCTCGCACATGCCCCCGCCGAGCTGCGCGAACAGGTGCTCCATCAGCCGCTGCAGGCGTACACGCCGCACACGATCACTGACGCCAAGGCACTGCGCGCGACGCTCGCCGAAGTGCGGCGCCACGGGTTCGCCTTCTGCCCCGGGCACATCCACCCCGACGCCACCGGCATCTCCGTCCCCATCCGGATGGCTGGGCACGTGGTCGCCGCCCTCGGCCTGGTGGTGCCCAACGACGAGCACGCCTGGCCCCTCGTCCGCCCGCTGCAACTCACCGGGCTGGCCCTCGAACGGGCCCTCGACGTGCCGCCGACACCGCCGGCGGAGACTTGAGGGACCCTCCGGCACTGCGACGATGGTCACGGCCAAGGCATTCGGGGACGCCTTCACCAACGCGAACCCATCCACCGGCGACATGACAGACGTGTTCTGGTACAGCTCTGGTCCGCTGCTGCAGGCCCTTGACCCGGACCCGGTGCTGGCCAACGTGCAGGCTCTCACCTATCACCGCTCGGAGTTCGCTGCCGCCTGCCCACGTGAATGTCGAACTCTCAGGTCAGACGTCCCGGACGCACACTCGGCGCGGACGGTCTTCACGATCCCTGTCCGGTAGATCGGGTTATTGGCCCTGGTGGTGCGGTTGGTCCTCTTGCGGAACGTGGGACGCGGCGTCGAGGGTGGCGGCCCAGCTGGCGAGCAGGCGCAAGGCGTCGTGGGAGGGGGTGTCGGGCGCCGCGGTGTAGACGGTCAGATTGAGGCCGGGGTCGGCGTGCAGGTCCATGGACTCGTAGTCGAGGACCAGGTCGCCGATGGCCGGGTGGTGGAAGGTCTTGGTGCCGGTGTGGTGCAGGCGGACGTTGTGCTGGGCCCAGCGGCTGCGGAAGTCGTCGCTGCGGGTGGACAGCTCGCCGATCAGATGCGTGAGATCGGCGTTGTACGGGTCACGGCCGCATTCGGTGCGCAGCAGGGCGACCGTGGTGTCGGCGGCGGCCTCCCAGTGGGGGTGAAAGTCGGGCCCGGCCGGGTCGAGGAACTGGAAGCGCGCGATGTTGGCCGGCTGAGGGCGTGCCGGGCTCTGACCGCCACCGGGGTCCGACATCTGGTAGACCGGCCAGTACATGGCGCGGCCGAGCCGGTTGGCGGCCACGATGTCCATCCGGCCGTTACGGATGATCGACGGAGCGTCCGTCATCGCGTCGAGCATGCGCTGCAGCCCGGGCCGGACCTTGTGGACGAGGCGACGGGGACGGGCGCGAGCGCCTGCGGCACGGGCCAGGTCGAACAGGTGGGAGCGTTCGGCGTCGTCGAGCTGGAGGGCTCGGGCGACGGCGTTCAGCACGTCCTCGGAGACGCCGCTGATGTGGCCCTTCTCCAGACGGGTGTACCAGTCGGTGCTCACCCCGGCCAGGACGGCGACCTCCTCGCGGCGTAGCCCTGGCACCCTGCGGCGCCCGCCGGGGGCGAGCCCGGCCTGCTGCGGGGTGATCCTGGCGCGTCGGCTGGCGAGGAAATCGCGGATCTCGTCTCGGTTGTCCACCTTCCCACTGTAGGAAGCGGCCGGATGCGGAAGGGGGTAGAGGTTGTCCCCCGATAAAGGCGACCTCCCGCGCGTGCCAGGAAGTCGGTTTGCTGGGCGTGGTGACGCGGAGTGATGGCGTGCGCCACGGCTCTTGAGATCAGCAGAAGGCCGGTCACACGAGCGTGTGCCCCGTTCGATCGGATGTCGTTCCCAGCGGCGGTCGCCGTCCAGGGAAAAGGCGGCCGGTCAGCCGGGGCAAAGGAACGCCCTCGGGGAGGCCATCTTCTCCTCGGGCGGGACCAGCTGACCTGTTCCCGGTAAGAGGGCGAGAAAGGGGAGGCGATGCGGATGTCGAGTGACAAGCCGTCCGGCGCCAAGGCCGTGTTCGGGGATTTCGCCCCGCAACTGGTGCGGCTGACCGATGACGTGCTGTTCGGGCAGGTGTGGCCGGATGAGGGCCTGTCGCGACGGGATCGGAGTCTGGTGACGGTGGCGGCGCTGGTGGCCCTGTACCGGGGCAACGAGCTGCCCTTCCATCTGAAGACGGCCATGGACAACGGGTTGAGCGTCGAGGAGCTGAAGCACGCGATCACCCACCTGGCCTTCTACGCCGGCTGGCCGAACGCGATGACCGCCATGACCCAGCTGAAGAAGATCGTCGAAGAGGGGAGCTGACGTGCAGCTGATCGAGCAGCCGCCCACCAGCAAGGCGCCGGCGGAGATGTTCACCGGGGACGTCTGGTGGGATGTGATCTACCGGGGTGTGGAGCCGTCGCGGGCGCGGGCGAACATGGTCCGGTTCGCGCCGTGCGCCCGCACCGCGTGGCACTCCCACGGGCTCGGCCAGACCCTGTTCATCGTGGAGGGCGTCGCGCTGATCCAGGCACGCGGCGGGCGGCTGATCGAGGCCCACCCGGGCGACATCGTGTACACCCCGCCGGGCGAGGAGCACTGGCACGGCGCCGCCCCCGACCGTTTCATGGTCCACCTGGCGCTGTGGGAGAGCGATGAGACCACCTGGCTGGAGCACGTCAGCGACGCCGAGTACGGCGCCGCGCGCTCCAGCACCCGCCGTTGAAACCTGATACTCGTGAAGGAGATCCGCTCATGCGCGGAGCAGTCCTGTACGCCCCGGCCGACGTGCGCGTCGAGGACCGCCCGGATCCGGCGATCATCGAGCCGACGGATGCGATCATCCGCCTGTCGGCGACGTGCATCTGCGGCTCGGACCTGTGGCCGTACCGGGGTGTGGAGAAGCTCGACGGGCCGGCCGTGATGGGGCACGAGTACGTCGGCGTCGTGGAGGAGATCGGCGACCAGGTCACCACGATCAAGCCGGGCCAGTTCGTGGTCGGCTCGTTCTGGGCTTCGGACAACACCTGCGAGATCTGCCGGGCGGGCTACCAGAGCGGGTGCGTGAACCGCGTGCTCATGGGCACGATCGGCACCCAGTCCCAGCTGGCGCGGGTTCCGCTCGCCGACGGCACCTTGGTCGCCACGCCCGGCATGCCGGACGCCGGCCTGGTGCCGAGCCTGCTGGCCGCCTCCGACGTGCTGGGCACCGGCTGGTTCGCCGCCGTCGCCGCCGCGGCGGGCCCCGGCAAGACCGTCGCGGTCGTCGGCGACGGCGCGGTCGGCCTGTGCGGCGTCCTGGCCGCCAAGCAGCTCGGCGCCGAGCGGATCATCGCGATGAGCCGGCACGCGCCGCGTCAGGAACTGGCCCGTCAGTTCGGCGCCACCGACATCGTCACCGAACGCGGCGACGACGGCGTCGCCCAGATCAAGGAGATGACGGGCGGACTCGGCGCCCATGGCGTCATCGAGGCGGTCGGCACCCAGGAGTCGATGCTGCAGGCCATCCGCTCCACCCGCGCCGGCGGCCACGTCGGCTACGTCGGCGTCGCGCACGACGTCGCGTTGCCCGGCGACGAACTGTTCTTCTCCCTGGTGCACCTGCACGGCGGCCCCGCGCCGGTACGCCAGTACCTGCCCGAGTTCATCGACCTGATCTACAGCGGCGCCATCGACCCCGGCAAGGTCTTCGACCTGACCCTGCCCCTGGACCAGGCGGCCGAGGGATACCGGGCCATGGACGAACGCCGCGCCATCAAGGTCCTCCTGCAGCCCTGAGCCGGAGCTCCCCTGGCGAACCTGAGGAGAAACGAGATATTCGTGTCTGACAAGCTCTCTGGCGAAGACCACCGCGACGGGCGCGCACCGGCCGGGGTGTCCCGGCGGGGCTTCCTGTCGGCGACCGCTGCCGGTGGCGTGGTCGCCGGCGTCCTGCCGCCCGCGCTCGCCGCCGAGCAGGCCGGCGCCTCGATCGCGCAGGCGGTGGCGCCCGGCGGTCACAGCAGCGCGCTGTCGGTGACGGTGAACGGGCGCCGCCACCAGGTGACCATCGACAACCGGACCTCGCTGCTGGACCTGCTGCGTGAGCGCCTGGCGTTGCCGGGCACGAAGAAGGGCTGCGACCAGGGGGCGTGCGGGGCGTGCACGGTGCTGTTGAACGGCCGCCGGGTCAACGCGTGCCTGACGCTGGCGGTGCGCTGCCAGGACGCCGAGGTCACCACGATCGAGGGCCTGGCCGCCGACGGCGGTGAGCTGCACCCGTTGCAGCAGGCGTTCATCGAGCAGGACGCCTTCCAGTGCGGCTACTGCACCCCGGGACAGATCGTGTCCGGCGTCGGCTGCATCCGCGAGGGACACACCGGCTCCCGGGAGGAGATCCGGGAGTGGATGAGCGGCAACCTGTGCCGCTGCGGCTGCTACGTCAAGATCGTCAACGCGGTCGCGCAGGCGGCCAGTGAACAGGGGAGCTGAGCGTGTACCCCTTCGCCTACACCAAACCCGCCGACACCCGCACCGCGCTCGCCGCCGGGGCGCGCGGCGGACGCTACCTCGCCGGCGGCACGACGCTGGTGGACCTGATGCGCGAGACGGTCGAACGCCCCGGCACCCTGGTCGACATCAGCGGCCTGCCCCTGGACGACATCCGGCTGACCGGCGACGGACTGCGGATCGGCGCGCTGGCCCGCATGGCCGACGTCGCCGCCCACCCCCGGGTGCGCTCCGCCTACCCGGTGATCAGCCAGGCGCTGGAGCTGAGCGCCTCGGCGCAGTTGCGCAACATGGCCACCATCGGCGGCAACCTCCTGCAACGCACCCGCTGCACCTACTTCCGCGACGTCAGCGCAGCCTGCAACAAGCGGCAGCGCGGCTCCGGCTGCGCCGCGCTGGAGGGCTACAACCGCTCCCACGCGATCCTCGGCACCTCGGACGCGTGCGTGGCCACCCACCCCTCCGACCTGGCCGTCGCCCTGGCGGCGCTGGACGCGCGCATGCACCTGCTGGGCCCGGACGGGGAACGTGCCCTGGCGCTGACCGCGTTCCTGCTGCGGCCGGGCGACACCCCCGACCGCGAGCACGACCTGCGGCCCGGCGAGCTGATCACCGCCGTGGAGATCCCGCCGCACCCGCAGCCGCTGCGCTCGGGCTACCTGAAGGTCCGCGACCGGCAGTCGTACGAGTTCGCGCTCACCTCCGCGGCCGTCGTGCTGCACATCACCGGCGGCGTCATCCGCGAGGCCCGGGTCGCGGCCGGCGGCGTCGGCACGGTGCCATGGCGGCTGACCGCCGTGGAGAAGCGCCTGGCCGGCGAGCGCCCGTCGGAGCGACTGTGGGAGCAGGCCGCCGCCCTCGCCGCCGGCGGCGCCCGCCCGCTGCGGCACAACGCCTTCAAGGCCGACCTGCTCAAACGCACCGTCGAACGTCAACTGCGCACCGTGGGAGGCACCCGATGACCCGGCCCGCGACGGGCACGCCACTGTCCCGCGTGGACGGCCGCCTCAAGGTCACCGGCCAGGCCACCTACGCCGCCGAACACCGCGCTGACGGCACGGTGCACGGCGTGATCGTCACCAGCACGGTGGGCAAGGGACGCATCACCGCGATCGACACCCGCCAGGCCGCCGCCCAGCCCGGCGTACTCACCGTCATCAGCCACCTGAACGCGCCCAAGCTGCCTTACCGCCCCTTCCGCGGCGTCACCGACCCGCCGCGCGGCGAGCACCTGCGGGTCTTCCAGGACGACCGGGTCCGCTTCTTCGGCCAGCCGGTCGCCGTCGCGGTGGCCGAAACCCTGGAGGCCGCCCAGCACGCCGCGAGCCTCGTCAAGGTCGCCTACGCCGCCGAACGTCCCGCGACCGACCTGTCCTCACCGGCCGGCGAGCCCAACGAGCCCGAGAACTACCAGCGGGGCGACGCCGATCAGGCGCTGCGGCAGGCGCACACCCGCATCGAGCAGACCTACCGGCTCCAGCGCGAGCACCACAACCCGATGGAGCCGCACGCCACCATCGCCCGCTGGGACGGCGACCGGCTGACGGTGTGGGACAAGACCCAGATGGTGCTCAACACCCGGGCCGCCCTCGCCTCCGTGTTCGGCATCCCCGAGGACGGGGTGCGCGTCATCTCGCCGTTCGTCGGCGGCGCGTTCGGCAGCGGCCTGCGCGCCTGGCCGCACGTGACCGTTGCGGCTCTGGCCGCCCGCCAGGTACGCCGCCCCGTCAAGGTCGTCCTCACCCGCGAGCAGATGTACTCCGGGACCGGGTTCCGCCCGGTCACCGAGTACAAGCTGACCATGGGCGCCGACCAGCGCGGCCGGCTCACCGCGGCCGTGCACGACATCCGCGCCGAGACCTCCACCTACGAGGACTACCGCGAGGCGCTGACCATCCTGGGCCAGATGACCTACACCACCCCGAACGTCCGCCAGACCTACCGGTCGATCCCGCTGGACATCAGCACCCCCACCTGGATGCGCGGCCCCGGCAACGCCACCGCCGCCTTCGCCATCGAATGCGCCATGGACGAGCTGGCCCACGAAGCCGGCATCGACCCGATCGAGCTGCGCCTGCGCAACGAACCCGAGCAGGATCCGGGCACCGGAGCCCCGTTCTCCACCCGTCGACTGCGCGAATGCTTCCGCGTCGGTGCCCGAACCATCGGCTGGGACGACCGCAACCCCAAGCCGCGTTCCACGCGTGACGGCGACTGGCTGATCGGCACCGGCGTCGCCGTGGCGGCCTACCACACCGGCCGCGCCCCGGCCCAAGCCCTGGCCAGGCTGACCGAGGACGGCACCGCGACCGTCCAGTCCGCGACCTCCGACATGGGGCCCGGCACCTACACCTCGATGACCCAGGTCGCCGCCGACGCCCTCGGCCTGCCCGTCTCCCGGGTGCGCTTCCAGCTCGGCGACTCCACCATGCCGCCGGCCCCGCCCCACGGCGGCTCCATGACCATGGCCAGCGTCGGCTCCGCCGTCGCCGACACCTGCGACAAGCTCCGCCGCCAAGCCACCGACCTCGCCATCGACGACCCGGGCTCACCCCTGCACGGGGCCTCCGCCGACGACGTCGTCGCCGACAACGGCCGCCTGCACCTGCGCGACGACCCCGGCCGCGGCGAGACCTACCAGCAACTGCTGGCCCGCATCGGCCGCCCTCACCTGGAGGCGCGCGGCGGCTACACCCCCGGCGACGAGGTGGAGCGCCTGTCCACCCACGCCTACGGCGCCGTGTTCGCCGAGATCGCCGTGGACGAGCGGCTCGGCCTGGTCCGCATCCGACGGGTACTCGGCGTCTACGACGCCGGCCGCATCATCAACCCCAAGCTCGCCCACAGCCAGGCCATCGGCGGCCTGGTCGGCGGCATCGGCATGGCCCTGCTGGAGCACACCGTCGCCGACCCCCGCGACGGCCGCCTCGTCAACGCCAACCTGGCTGACTACCTCGTCCCCACCAACGCCGACGTCCCCGACGTCAACGCCGTCTACCTGGACGGCGAGGACCGCCAAGCCGACCCCATCGGCGTCAAGGGCCTGGCCGAGGTCGTCATCGTCGGCGTGGCACCCGCGATCGCCAACGCCGTCTTCCACGCAACCGGCCGCCGCGTCCGCGACCTGCCCATCACCATCGAAGCCCTCTTGTGATGCACGCCGGGACATTCGCATCCACCAGGAGAATCCGCATGAATCCCACCTACGACTTCACCGGGCAGGTCGCCCTCGTCACCGGCGCCGGTTCCGGCATGGGGCTGGCCAGCGCCCGCGCCTTCGCCGGGTCCGGCGCCGCCGTCGCCGTCGCCGTCACCGACGTCAACGAGACGCCCTGAACGCGGCGGCGATGACGGCCTCTTCGCGTTGCTGCTGGGCGAGTTTCAGCGTGCTTGCGACGTCGGCGAGTTCGCCTCGCAGGCGTTCGGTCTCGTCGAGAGACGCAGCCTTGGCTTGGTGGCCTCCGTGTAGTCCCGGGGAATTTGATCGGATTTCGCTGACCTGCACTGATGTCGTTCCTCGGGACGGGAGGCCGCTGTTCGCTTACGGTGTGGGCCGGTTGAGGGTCTGGGCATAGCCGGCGCGCGGGTGGTGGCCGCCTGCAGGGACTCCAGGAAGCGCTCGACGGCGACCACGATCGGCCGGCGAGGTGGACGGAGCAGGAAAGGCCACGACGGACGCGGGCGCCCTCCTGGCAGGCGAAGTGACACATAACGTAGCCGAGTCGGCCGCGCGGGCCGAGCTGGGCGGATACAGCACAGCCTCTGTGACAGATGATGCAACTTCCCTGTCACATACGCCACGGCGCCGCGGATGTTCAGTCATCGTCGACCTGCTGATCCTCCTTGTTCGTGTCGGCGGCTGATTGAGCCTCGCGATCGAAGTCGTCCCGGGCACTGTCGCTGTCGGGATGCTTCCTGGCGGAGCCCGTTCATCGGCGGTCTTGCCGCCTCCGCGTCACTCTCGCTGACGGTGATCGCGTCAGGGCGACCGGCGAGGGTCGCCTTTCAGAGCAGGGCGTCGATGGTGATGGGGAGTTGGCGGATGCGGCGGCCGGTGGCGTGGAAGACGGCGTTGGCGATGGCGGGTGCCACGCCGACCAGGACGACCTCGCCGAGGCCTTTGACGCCGATGGGGTCGGCGGTGTTGTCGCGGCCGTCGAGGTAGATGGCTTTGAGCTGGGGGACGTCGGCGTTGACGGGGACGAGGTAGTCGGCCAGGTTGGCGTTGGTGATCCGGCCGTCGCGGGGGTCGGTGAGGGTGTGTTCGAGCAGGGCGGCGCTGATGCCGCCGACCATGCCGCCGATGGCCTGGCTGTCGGCGAGTTTGGGGCTGATGATGCGGCCGGCGTCGTAGACGGCGAGCATGCGCCGGATGCGGACCAGGCCGAGCCGCCGGTCGACGGCGACCTCGGCGAAGACGGCGCCGTAGGCGTACATGGAGGCCTGCGGGCGGGCGGGGGTGTAGGCGCCGTCGGATTCGAGGTGGGTGCGGTTGTTGCGGGTCAGCAGCTGCTGGTACGTCTCGCCGCGTGCGGGGTTGTTCTTGAGCTGGAGCCGGCCGTCGCGGACGACGACGTCCTCGGGGGCGGCGCCGTGCAGTGGAGATTCCTCGTCTTCGATGGCGAGCTGGATGGCCTGCTGGCGCAGCTTGTCGCAGCCGTCCTGGACGGTGGATCCGATGCTGGCCATGGTGAGGGAGCCGCCGTGGACGGGGGCGGGCGGCAGGATGGTGTCGCCGAGCCGGAAGGTGACCGCGCGGACGGCCAGGCCGAGGGCGTCGGCGGCGATCTGGGTCATGGAGGTGTAGGTGCCGGGGCCCATGTCGCTGGTGGCCGATTCGACCAGGGCGGTGCCGTCGGCGTTCAGCCGGGCCCGGGCCTGGGCCGGGGCGCGGAGAGTGTCGTAGACGGCGGAGGCCACGCCGGTGCCGATCAGCCAGTCGCCGTCGCGGGTCTGGCCGGGCTCGGGGTTGCGGCGGCTCCAGCCGAATTCGCGGGCGCCGGTGGTCAGGCATTCGCGAAGCCGGCGGGTGGAGAACGGCAGGCCGCTGGCCTGGTCGGTGTCGGGTTCGTTGCGCAGGCGAAGCTCGACGGGGTCGATGCCGAGTTCGTGGGCGAGTTCGTCGATGGCGCTTTCGAGGGGGAAGGCGGCGGTGGAGTAGCCGGGGCCGCGCATCGGGGTGGGCGTGTTCACGTCCAGTGGCACGGTGCGGTAGGTCTGGCTGACGTTGGGGGTGGTGTAGAGCATCTGACCGGGCGACATGACGCCGCGTTCGCTGAACCGCTCGTAGCGTGAGGTCTCTGAGCGCAGGTCGTGGGTCATCGCGGTCAGCCGACCGTCACGGTCGCTGCCCACGCGCAGCCTGTACTCACAAGCGGGACGGAACCCGACCCCGGAGTAGAGCTGCCTACGCGTCAGCGCGAGCTTGACCGGGCGGCCTACCTCGCGGGCGGCCAAGGCGGCGATCACGGTGTGAGGCCAGCAGCGGGCGGCGTTGCCGAACGCGCCGCCGACGAACGGCGAGATGACGCGCACGTCGGTGGCGGGGATGCCGAACACGGCGGCGAGCTCGTCGCGGGTGCTCTGCACCCACTGGGTCTTCTCCCACACGGTAACCCGGGCGCCGGTCCAGCGGGCGACGGTGGCGTGCAACTCCATCGCGTTGTGGTGGGTGCGCGAGAGCCGGTAGGTCATCTCCAGCTGTACGGGCGCGGCGTTGAACGCTGCCTCGGCGTCGCCGCGTGTGTAGGCGGCGGGCGGCTCGTTGGGCGGGGCGCCGGTCAGGTCGGTGACCGGCTGCTGGGCGTCGTAGTCGATCCTCACCAGGCTGGCGGCGTGCTGGGCGGCTTCCAGGGTGGTGGCGACCACGACAGCGACGGGCTGGCCGTGGAAGCGGACCTGATCGTCCTGGAAGACGTGCAGGCGTTCGCCCGGGAGGTTGAGCGAGCCGGGGTTCGGCCGGTACGGCAGCGTGGGGGCGTTGCGGTGGCTGAGCACCTTCAGCACGCCGCTTTGGGCTTCGGCGGCGCTGGTGTCGAGGGCCGTAATACGGCCGCGGCCGACACTGCTGGTGACGACGACGGCGTGCAGGATCCCGTCGATGCCGTGTCCGGCGCCGTGGTCGGCGGCGTAGGTGGCCTGCCCGGTCACCTTCAGCCGGCCGTCCACGCGCGACAACGGCGCGCCGACGGCTTCCTGCGGCTGCGGGCTCATGCGGTTCCTCCCACGATGCGGAGCTGGCGTTCGACGGTGCGCTTGAGCAGTTCGACCTTGAACCGGTTGTGGGCGAGCGGGCGGGCGCCGTCGGCGGCGAGCGCGGCGGCAGCGGTCCACAGCGCGTCGGAGGGGCGCTCGCCGATGAGGTGCCGCTCCACGGCGGGCAGCTTCCACGGCACCGTGCCCACACCGCCGGCGGCCACCTTCGCCTCGCGGATCGCCCCTGCGCGCAGGTGCAGGGCGACGGCGGCGGAGGTGAGCGCGAACTCATACGACTGCCGGTCACGGACTTTGAGGTAGCCGGACTTCAGCGGGCGGGGGTGGGGCGGGATCTCCACGGCGGTGATGAGCTCGCCGGGGCGCAGGTCATGTTCGCGGTCCGGCGTGCTGCCGGGCTGGAGCAGGAAGTCGGCGAGGGGCACGCTGCGTTCGCCGTCCGGGCCGAGCAGGTGCACGGTGGCCTCCAGCGCGGCGAAGGCGACGGCGACGTCGGAGGGGTGGGTGGCCACGCACGCGTCGGAGGTGCCGAGGATGGCGTGGCTGCGGTTGATGCCCTCAAGGGCCGCGCATCCGGTGCCCGGCCGGCGCTTGTTGCAGGCGGCGGTGACGTCGCGGAAGTAGGTGCAGCGGGTGCGCTGCATGATGTTGCCGCCGATGGTGGCCATGTTGCGCAGCTGGGCGGACGCGCTCAGCTCCAGGGCCTGGGAGATGACCGGGTAGCGGGTACGCACCTGGGGGTGGGCGGCGGTGTCGGCCATCCGGGCCAGGGCGCCGATGCGCAGCGCCCCGCGTGCGGTGACGGTGATCTCGTCCAGGGGCAGGGCGGCGATGTCGACCAGGGCTTCGGGACGTTCGACGGTCTCGCGCATCAGGTCGACGAGCGTCGTGCCGCCGGCGATGTAGCGTCCGCCGCGCCGGCCCGCGTCGAGCGCCTCACGGGTGGTGGCGGGCTTGGTGAAGGTGAAGGGGTACATGGCCGCTCACTTCCGGCCCGCGGCCTGCTGGACCGCGCGCACGATCTTGGTGTAGCAGCCGCAGCGGCAGATGTTGCCGCTCATCCACTCCCGGATCTCCGCATCGGAGCCGGTGCGGCCCTCCTTGATGCAGCCGGCGCCGGACATGATCTGGCCCGGGGTGCAGTAGCCGCACTGGAAGGCGTCCTGGTCGATGAACGCCTGCTGCAGCGGGTGCAGCCGGTCGCCGTCCGCCAGACCCTCGATGGTGGTGACCTTCGCGCCGTCCAGCCGTACGGCCAGGGTGAGGCAGGCGTTGACCCGCCGCCCGTCGACCAGGACGGTGCACGCCCCGCAGGCGCCGGCGTCGCAGCCCTTCTTGGTGCCGGGCAAGCCGAGGTGCTCGCGCAGCAGGTCCAGCAGCGACGTGCGGTTGTCGACCATCGTGGTGTGCCGGTCGCCGTTGACCGACAGCGTCACTCTGCTGGTAGGCGGCGTCTCGGCGGCCGCGCCGGGCGTGTGCGTGGCGGCTGCGGCGGGCGTCGTGGCCAGACCTGCGGTCGCGGCGACGCCACCGGCAGCGGTGCTGGTCGCGATGAACGTGCGCCGTGACAGGGCGGTCGCGGATCCCTCGTCGGGGGCGACGGTCGGCGCGGGGAGTTCGGTAGACACGGCCACTCTCTCGTTGCGGTGGAGGGGGGTCAGTGGTCGTGCGCGGGCTAGGCCGAAGCTGGGGCGATGGCGCGGACAGTGGGTGTGGCGGAAGCCTCACCGTTGATGAATTCATGGGGCGGGGGCTTGTGCAAGGCGCGGCTTGACACCGTGGCCGGGACGGTGGCCAACCGCACCGTCAGATTGGCGGCTCAGCCGCTCTCGTGGCAGGGCGTGCTGTGCAGGGGAGCGGCATTCAGGGGAATGGCACAGCCCCCTCACGTTTTCCGGAGTCGAGGACGCGAGTCAGGACCGGGCGCGATGCTGCCTTTCAGCCTTGGCGGAGGTCTCGGGCGCGGTCAGGTCGAGCAGCAGCATCGCGTCGTAGTCGGGGGTGCCGGGCTCGGCGACGTAGACGCCCAGGCGCTGGCCAGGGGTGCCGTCCAGGTTCATGGATTGGGCGCTGAGGGTGATGGTGCCCACGTGCGGGTGGTGGAAGGTCTTGTGGACGGGTTTGCGGCCGGTCACGTCATAGCGTTCCCAGAGCTTGGCGAAGTCGGGGCTCTTCAGGAGCAGTTCGCCGACGATGCCAGACAGATCGGGCGCGTCCGGAGCAGTGCCGGCCTGGGCGCGAAGCCGGGCGACGCAACCGCGGATCTGCTGGCCCCAGTCGGGGAACAACTCGCGTGCGGCCGGGTGCAGGAACAGGTAGCGGGCGAGGTTGCGCTGCTTGAGCGGCCAGTCGTCCAGTCCCGCGTACAGGGCGAGCCCGCCGGGATTACACGCGAGGAAGTCCCAGCTGCGGCTGATGATGTAGGCAGGGGCGGGGCGCAAGGTCTGCAGGAGCAGCTTCAGGTGGGGACGTACGGTGCGGCTGGGTGGCGGCGGCGGCTCGGCGGCGTAGTGAGCGGCGCGGGCGGCCAGCTCGCGCAGGTGCTGATGCTCCTCGTCGTCGAGCTGGAGGGCGCGCGCGAGCGCGTCGATCACCGAAGGGCTGGGCCGGGTCTCCTTGCCACGCTCGAGACGGACGTAGTAGTCGATGCTGATGCCCGACAGGGTGGCCAGCTCTTCCCGGCGCAGCCCCGGGGTCCGGCGTAGCCCGGTGCCAGTGGACAGGCCCACCTGCTCGGGGCTGGTCTGGGTACGGCGGGCGCGCAGGAACCGGCCCAGCTCGGTATCGCTGCTGCTGGTGGTGCGCTGAGGTGCCATGCCTTCAGTCTCACACCACGCCGGCGTGCTCGGTGGCCAGGTGGGGGGCCGTGTCATTACCCCGAACGCCGCTCCCCGGCAGGACCCGGCCTGGCACCAGGAGCTGGCAAGACGCGAAGGTGAATGCCGGGGAAAACCCCACGTGTCCGCTTCTGGGTGGTGTCGCCGGCTGCCCTGCCACCCCACCCCGGACGCCCACGAAGGGCGCATGAAATATTACTTTTAGTAATATTGGATTGGAGAACCTGATGAAGCACATCATGCTGGGCGGTCTGGAGGTCTCCCGCATCGGCCTGGGCGCGATGGGCATGTCCCACGGTTACACCGGCGCCGGCACCGACGACGCCGAGTCCATCCGCACGATTCATCGGGCCTTGGAACTGGGCGTCACGCTGATCGACACCGCTGAGATCTATGGCCCCTACACCAACGAGGAACTCCTCGGCCGAGCCTTGAAGGGCCGCCGCGACCAGGTCGTGCTCGCCACCAAGTTCGGCCTGGTCTCTCATGTCGGCGATGGCCCCTGGAATCTCGACAGCAGTCCCGCCAACATCCGCACCGCCGTCGAGGGTTCGCTCCAGCGGCTGGGCACCGACCACATCGACCTGTACTACCAGCACCGTGTCGACCCCAACGTGCCGATCGAGGACACCATCGGCGCGGTCGCCGACCTCGTCCAGCAGGGCAAGGTCCGTCACATCGGCCTGTCCGAGGCCGGCCCGGAGACCATCCGCCGCGCTCACGCCGCACACCCGGTCACCGCCGTGCAGTCGGAGTACTCGCTGTGGACCCGCGGCCTGGAGAAGCGGGTGCTGCCGCTGCTGCGCGAGCTGGGCATCGGGCTGGTGCCGTTCTCGCCGCTGGGGCGTGGCTTCCTGACCGGGAAGATCCGCTCCGCCGACGGCTTCGCCGAGGATGACTTCCGCCACGGTAACCCGCGCTTTTCCGGTGAGAACTTCCAGCGCAACCTGCGCATCGTCGACGAGGTCGAAGCCGTCGCCGCCGCGGCGGGCGCCACGCCGGGCCAGGTTGCGCTGGCTTGGCTGCTGGCCCAGGGCGACGACATCGCCCCCATCCCCGGCACCAAGCGCGTCAGCCGGGTGGAGGAGAACACCGCCGCCGACGGCATCCAGCTGACCACACGGCAGATCGACCAGCTCTCCAGCCTCCCGCCGGCCGCGGGTGACACTCACCCCGAATCCGGCCTGCGGATGATGGAGCGCTGACCCCACCGGTATTGAGGAGTACCTCATGCGTGCAGCCGTCATGTACGGCGCCGGCGACGTCCGCGTCGAAGACCGGCCCGATCCGAAGATCCAGCAACCCGCCGACGCGATCGTCCGCGTCGTGTTGTCCTGTGTGTGCGGCAGCGACCTGTGGCCATATGCGTCCATGCCCGCCACCGGCACCGGCCGCCCGATGGGACACGAGTTCCTCGGCGTCGTCGAGGACACCGGCGCCGACGTCGCGACCCTCAAGGCGGGTGACCTGGTCGTCACGCCGTTCACCTACTGCGACAACGCCTGCGACTTCTGCCGCAAGAACCTGCACTCCTCCTGCCGCCACGGCGGCCGCTACGGCCTGGACGGCGTCGACGGCGGGCAGGGCGAAGCCGTCCGCGTCCCGCTGGCCGACGGGACCTTGGTCAAGCTGCCCGTGAAGGAGACCTCGCCGCTGCTTCCGTCCTTGCTGACCCTGTCGGACGTGCTGTGCACCGGCCACCACGGCGCCGTCACCGCCGGGGTGCGCCGCGGTGACCGGGTCGTGGTCATCGGCGATGGCGCGGTCGGCCTGTCCGCCGTGATCGCCGCCAAGCGCCTGGGCGCCGAGCAGATCGTCCTCATGGGACGCCACACCGACCGGACCGACCTGGGCCGCGACTTCGGCGCCACCGACGTTGTCGCCGAACGCGGCGAGCAAGCCGCGGCCACGGTGCGCGAGCTGACCGGCGGCGACGGCGCCGACCGCGTCATCGAAGCCGTCGGCACCCCGCAGAGCCTGCAGACCGCCCTGGGCGCCGTCATCGACGGCGGCACGATCAGCCGCCTGGGCGTGCCGCAGTACGAGCAGGGCCCGCTCGGCTTCGACCTGATCATGCGCAACATCACCCTGACCGGCGGAGCCGCCCCGGCCCGCGCCTACATCGAAGAGCTCATGCCCGACATCCTGAACGGCGCCATCGAGCCGGGCCGCGTCTTCGACCGCACGATCGGTCTCCAGGAGGTCCCCGACGCCTACCGTGCCATGGCCGAACGCCGTGCGCTCAAGGTCCTCATCCGCCCCTGAGCAAGGCGCCAACGCCTCTGCGCAGTCCCGGCATCCATGACGAAAGGCCATCGCATGCAGTCCGTCACGCTGAACAACGGCGTCGAGATGCCGATCCTCGGCTTCGGTGTGTTCCAGATCCCGCCGGAGCAGACCGAGCAGGCCGTCACCGACGCCCTGGCCGCCGGCTACCGGCTGCTGGACACCGCCGCCGCCTACCGCAACGAAGAAGCCGTCGGCCGCGCGATCAAGAGCAGCGGCATCGCGCGCGAGGAACTGTTCGTCACCACCAAGCTGTGGGTTCAAGACGCCGGCGAGGACCACACCAAGCGCGCCTTCGACGCCTCGCTGCGCAAGCTCGGCCTGGATTACCTCGACCTGTACCTGATGCACCAGCCCTTCGGCGACGTCTACAGCCAGTGGCGGGCCATGCAGGACCTCCACCGCCAGGGCCGCATCCGCGCGATCGGCGTCTCCAACTTCTATCCCGACCGGCTCGTGGACCTCATCGACCACAACGACGTCACCCCCGCGGTGAACCAGATCGAGACCCACCCGTTCTTCCAGCGCACCGCCGACCAGGAGATCATGCGCGAGCGCGGCGTCCAAATCGAGTCGTGGGGCCCGTTCGCCGAAGGCAAGAACAACCTGTTCGCCGATCCGCTGCTGAGCAAGGTCGCCGATGCGCACGGCAAGTCGGTGCCGCAGGTCGTGCTGCGCTGGCTCATCCAGCGAGGCGTCGTCGTGATCCCCAAGTCGGTGCGCCCCGACCGGATGGCGCATAACATCGACGTTCTCGACTTCGAGCTCACCGACGATGAGATGGCCCGCATCGCCACCATGGACACCGGAAACTCGCTGTTCTTCGACCACCGCGACCCGGCCATGGTCAGCCAGCTCGGCCACATACGCGTCAACGACTGACAGGCGCATGCGCACTGCGCCGCCGCCGATCGCCCCGGTGCGATCCCCTGCGCCGCGCGCAGCGGCGATGACCAGCTCTGCATTCCTCACCCCACCGGAGCATGTGATGACGAACCGCGGCGACGATCACACCGTCGCGCTGGAATGACGCTCGCTCCTGCGCAACGCGTTCCTGGCCGCAGGGGCCGTGATGGCCGGCGTCCCGATCCTCGGTTGCGCCTCCTCTCCGCCCGCCCGGCCCAATTCCGCCCCGGCCAACCAGCCCACCCGCTCCAGCCCGGCCGCCAGGCCCGTCCTGCTGGCCTACTTCTCCCGGGCGGGAGAGAACTACTACTACGGAGGACGCCGCGACCTTCAGGTCGGCAACACCGAAGTGCTCGCCCGGATGATCAGCAGGCGTCTGGACTGCGAGGTCCACCGCATCCAGCCCGCCGACCCCTATCCGGACGACTACGAGGAGACCGTCGCACGCAACAAGCGCGAGCAGGACGCCGACGCCCGCCCGGCCATCGCCGGTCCGCTGCCCGCGATCGATCGCTACGGCACGGTGCTGCTGGGCAGCCCCATCTGGAACGTCCGCGCACCTATGATCATGACGACGTTCACCGAGGCCCTCGACCTGCGTGGCAAGACCGTCGTCCCGTTCACCACCCACGCCATGAGCGGCCTGGGAACCACGGCGGCCGACTACGCCGCCACCTGCGTCGGCGCGACCATCGCCGAAGGCCTCGCCATCCGCGGCGAAAAGGTCAACGATGCCGACGCCGCCGTCGAGGCATGGCTGCAGCGCCTCCAGTTGCCCGTCGGGGTAAGACCGAAGAGAACGCTGGCACTGTCAAAGGTCTGCGCTTCTGGCCACCTCGGCGAGCTCCTGAAACCGCAGGTAGGTGGCCATGTGAGGTCTTCTCAGTGTCATAGCTTGGCGTCGTCCGTTGTCATAGCTCTGCGTTTTCGCTGACAACGTGCCTGCGCGTCACAATCCGCAGGAGCCATGGACAGGGTCCCAGAAGCCGGCCCGAGAGTCACGGTCTGCATCCATCCGTAACTTGCGGGAATTCTGCCTTCTCGCAAGTAGCTTGCGGCTTGAGATGACGCAACAAACTTGATTTTCTGATTTCCATTTTCTAGAAAATCAAAAATGCTATGCTGTCGCCGTGACAGCGGATAGCAGCCTCGTGACCCCCTGTAAGCACTGCGGTGCCCCGATCGAGCAGCGGCGCGGGAGAGGGCGGCCCAAGGCGTACTGTCCCGAGAAGGACTGTCAGGCGGCGGCCAAGCAGGAGAGGGAACTACGGCGCGCCACCCCTGGGCTGGAAGGGGCGTTGGCCAGAGCGGAGCTGTTGTACGACCGGATGGAGAGCGGGCTGGCCGCGGCCATCGAGCCGCTGGCGCGGGCGCTGGCCGAGGAGCTGAGTCCGGCCGGGGTGGAGGCCAAGCTGAGCGCCGTGCAGGCCGAGGCGCATACGCGGGTGGCGATCGCGCGTACGGAGCGGGAGCAGGCGTTCGAGCAGGTACGGATCGCGCGGGAGGCGACCGAGCACGCGCGCAGGCAGACGGCCGAGATGCGGGTGCGGCTCGAAGAGGCCGAGCAGGAGCGGGAGACCGCGCTCGGGGATGCCGAGCGGGCGCGTGAGCAGGCGCTGGCCGCGTTGCGGGAGGCGGCGAGTACTGAGCGGCAGGCGTTGCAGGCGGCAGAGGAGGCCAAGCGGCGGGCCGAGCTGGCTGAGCGGAGGGCTGAGGAGGCGGTTCGGCGTGCTGAGCTGATCGAGCAAGCCCGGGATCAGGCCGTGCAGGAGCTGGCTGAGCGGGTTGAGCTGGCCGGCAGGCAGGTGGAGGAGGCTCGGGCCGAAAGCGTGCGGGTGCAGGAGGAAGCCCGGGCCGAGAGCGTGCGCGCTCAGGAAGAGGCGCGGGTTGAGGCCGTGCGGGCGCAAGAGGAGGCACAGGCGGAGCTCGTACGGGCTCGGGAGGAGGCGCGGGCGGAGGTCGTACGGGCGCAGGAAGGTGTTGCGCTGGCGCGTGGGGAGCGGGATCGCGCCCGGGAGGCGGCGGCGGCGGCCGTTCAGCTGCGTGAGCAGGCTGAACGGGAGGTGATCGGGGCGAGGGCTCGTGAGGAGGCGGCGGCGCAGGAGCGGGAGCGGGCCGTGGAGCGGGCCGTCAGAGCCGAGCGGGCGGCGGCCGAGGCGGAGCGGGATCGGGCGGTGGCGCTGAAGGATGCCGCGCAGGCGGCGGGGGAGGTTGAGCGGATCGCTGGGAGAGTGACGGCTGTGGAGGAGGAAGGGGCCGCGGCCCTGGCGCGGGAGCGTAAGGCGGTTTCACGGGAGAGGTCGCGGGCTGATGCGGCGGTCAAGGAGCGCGATCGGGTGCAGGGGGAGTTGCAGCTGGAGCAGATACGGCTGCAGGATCTGCGGGCTGAGCTGGAGACTGTGCGGGCAGAGGCGGCACAGCTGCGGGAACGGGCGGTGGCGGCGGAGATACGTTCGTCATGAAGTCGGGCATGTCGGGCGGCGCGAGGTTCTCCCGATCCACGAGGTTGAGGGCTCTCGGGTGATCGCTGACGGCGCTGGACATCGGAGCGCTCTTACCTGTCTGGCCCCGGCTCGATGCGGTGACCGTTCGCGGTGACGGTCACCTGGTCGCCGGGGCGGAGCACGAGGAGGGTCTTGTCGAGTTCGGGTCGGGGGGCGAGTTTCCCGGACGCCTTGTCGATGAAGATCTGTTCGCAGCCGTCGGCCTTGAGGGCGTCGATCTGCGCTTCGGGGTGTGGAGACACTCGCGGTGCCGATTTTCACGTCCAGATCGTGACGTGAACGGGGGTGCGCGTGACATTGCCGCGTACACGGGAGCCGTTACAAATCCGAGCTGTGTGAACACTGGTCGAACTAGATCAACGCCGTTTGGGGCTCATGACAGCGTTCTCGCCGGCACCCTGGGTTCGGTGGGGATTCAGGCCTGACGGTCCATCGTGGCGAGCAGGCGGGCGAGCGCGTCGGCGGCCCAGTCCTGCCACCGCTGGTGAGTCCAGCCGCGGTCGTTGACGAGCAGGTTGTAGGTCTCTGGTGAGAGCGTGGCCAGGGCGATGTCTGCGGCGTCCTCGGTGGTGAGCCCGTCGCGCAGGGCGTTCTTGCGGGCCAGGGCGTCGGCGAAGACGCGTTGCACAGTGAGGCGCTGCTGGAGGTTGGCGGCCCAGACCTCGGCCAGGTCGGGGTCGGTGGCGGCGGCGCTGCGCACGACATCCAGCAAGGACGCGGCACGGAGATAGATGTCGGCGGCTCCGGCGACCTGGCGGCGCAGTTGCCCGAGCGGGTCGGGATCGGCAAGCGCGTCGCGCACCCACTGCCGCTGGAGGGTGGGGATGGGCTCGTCGTCGCCGGCGACGGCCAGGTCGAGGGCGGTAGTGAGGATGGCGCGTTTGGTGCCGAAGGAGTAGTAGACGGTCGGCTCGCTCACCCCGGCCTTGGCGGCGATCGCGGTGATGCTCGTAGTGGTGTAGCCGGCCGTCGTGAACAGCTCGGCGGCCGCGGTGACGATGCGGGCGCGGGTGGACCGGGCCCGCGCCGCCCGCCCGTCCTCCCCGCCGGATGCACGCCTGGTCCGTGATCGTGGTGTTTCGCTCACGACTTGACTATAGCGCCACTATGAAAACATTCTTATAGCGTGACTATGAAAACTTTGGGCCGGGGTGGGCTCGCGGCGCTGCTGCTGCTTACCTCGGTCGAGCTCGTGGTGTTCCTCGAAGTGTCGATCGTCAACGTCGCGCTTCCGGCGCTGGGCGCGGCGCTGGCGTTCACCGGAACCGGGCTGGCCTGGGTCGTCAACGCCTACCAGCTGACCTTCGGCGGCTTTCAGCTCGTCGCCGGCCGGGCGGCAGACCTGCTGGGCCGCCGCCGGATGTTCCAGCTCGGCATCGCCCTGTTCGCCGTCGGTTCTCTGGTGTGCGGGCTCGCTCCGGACGCCATCACGCTGCTGGCGGGCCGGGCGGTGCAGGGTGTGGGCGCGGCGATCGTGGTGCCCGCCGAGTTGGCGATGCTGGCCGCGATCTTCACCGAACCCGCGGCCTACCGGTGGGCGTTCGGCGTGTGGAGCGCTATGGCTGCCGCCGGTGCGGGCTCCGGGGTGGCGCTGGGCGGCATCCTCACCCAGACGCTCGGCTGGCCGTGGATCTTCCTGATCAACGTCCCCATCGGCCTGGCGGCGCTCATCGCGAGCCCGCGCCTGCTGCCCGCCGACCCACCCCGGCCCCGGAGCGACCGGCCGCGTCTGGATCTCCTCGGCGCGCTGTTCGGCACCGGGTGCCTGCTGGCGCTGGTGTTCGTGGCCTCCGAACTCCCCGTACGGGGCTGGGATGGGCTCATCCTCGCCACGACCGCGATCACCGTGGCGCTCGGCGCACTGTTCGCGGTCAACCAGCGGCGCCACCCGCAGCCGATCCTGCCGCGCGGGCTGCTCGCCGAGCGCGAGGTGCGGGCGGGCACCGTGGCCAACGCGCTGGTGGGCGCCGCGCATGTGCCGGCGTTCGTGCTGCTGTCGCTGATGCTGCAGGAGGTCATGGGGTATTCGGCGATCGCGGCAGGGTTCGCTGTGCTGCCGATCGCGGTGGTCAACATGGTGACCGCCAGGACGCTGCTGCCACGGGCGGTGGGGCGCTACGGGACACGCACGGTGCTGGGGGCGGGCATGAGCCTGCTCGGGTTCGCCCTCGCCGGTTATGCGCTCTTTCTGCACGCCGGAGCCGGATTCCTCACCGTCGTCCTGCCTTTCAGCGTCGCCTTCGCCGTCGGCCTGCCGGCCGTCTTCGTCGGCTCCACCGCGTCGGCGGTCCGCGCCGCCCCCGCCGACCAGCAGGGGGCTGCCTCGGGCCTGCTCAACACCGCCCAGCGCGTCGGTGCCGCGCTCGGCCTGACCGGCGTGCTGCTGGCCGCGGCGGCGTGGACCGGGCCGGAAGCGGACATCGCCGGCGGGCTCAGGGTGGGCTTCGCGATCGCGGCTGGCCTGGCCGCCCTCGGGACCGTCTGCGCCCTGGTCATGTTCACCCGCCGCGGCACAGACCCGGCCATCGCCACCGCAACCGCCGTACAGACGCAAGGAGCCGACCGCTGATGACCACGATCCTCATCCTGGGCGGCTACGGCGCGGTCGGCCGCGAGGCCGCGCACGCGCTCACCGGCCACCCCGACACGAACGTCGTCGTGGCCGGACGCAATCCCGGTAAGGCCACTCCCATCCCCGCCACCACGGCGATGCGCGTGGACGCCGCCGATTCCACCGATCTGGCCAAAGCGTTGGACGGGGTCGACACCGTGCTGATGTGCGCCGAGATCGACAACGTCCGGGTGGCCCGCGCCTGCGTGGAGCGCGGCATCGACTACGTGGACGTGACCGCCTCCCACCACCTGCTCGCCGGACTCCAGACCCTGGACGGACCGGCCAGGCAGCACGGCGCCACGATCGCCCTCAGCGTCGGACTGATCCCCGGGATCACCAACCTGCTGGCGCGCGTCTGCGCCGAGCGCTCACCCTCCGGCGAACTGCTCATCGGCGCGCTGCTCGGCTCTGGAGAAGCCCATGGGCCCGCCGCGCTCGCCTGGACGCTGGACGGCCTGGGACAGCTCGAGGGCTCGTGGAGCATGCCATTCCCGGAACCGTATGGCGAGCGCACCGTGCACCGCTTCCCGTTCTCCGACCAGTTCACCCTGCCCGGCACTCTCGGCCTCACCTCGGCCCGTACAGGTCTATGCCTGGATTCCCGTCTGGTCACCCGTCTGCTGTCGGTGGCTGGACGGCCGGCCGTCGCCCGCCTGCTCCGCCGCCCCCAGGTCCGTCGCCTGCTACTCAGCGCGCTGAGCACGGCCCACGTCGGCGGGGACGGATTCGCCGTGACGGTGCGTTGCGGCACGATCCAGGCGTCCTTGGCCGGCCGGCGGCAAAGCCGCGCCACCGGCCGGGTCGCCGCCCGGCTCATCCGCCAGCTCCCTGGCCTGCCGCCCGGGGCGGCCCACATCGAGCAGCTCGTGGACCCCGTACCGTTTCTGACGGAGCTGGCCACCGATGGATTCGCCCTCGACCTCGGCGACTCGCAGGACACGCCCGCATGACCGTCACCCAGGCCGCCCCCGGCACGCGGGTGCTGGCACCCGATCTGGCCCGGGGCGGCATGCTGCTGCTCATCGCCGTGGCCAACACCCCGTGGTACTTGTGGGGCCGGGACGTCCGCCCCAGCACGATTCACCCGCCGGGCGGCTCGGCCCTCGACCGGATCGTCCAGGTGCTGAGCATGATCACGGTGGACTTCCGCGTCTACCCCATGTTCGCCTTCCTGTTCGGCTATGGCATGGTCCAGGCCGTCATACGCCGGCAGGCGGCGGGCCAGAGGTTACCCATTGCCCTGGCGCAGCTGCGCCGCCGCAACCTGTGGCTGCTGGCGTTCGGATTCGTGCACGCCGCGCTGCTGTGGCAGGGCGACATTCTCGGTGCCTACGGCCTGGCCGGGCTCCTCCTGGCGCGGCTGTTCGTCCGCCGCGGCGACCGCGTGCTGCTCATCTGGTCCACGATCGGCGCCGGCCTGCTCACGCTGGCGACCCTGCTCGGCATCGTCGGCGCCTACCTGGCCGCGATCGCACCCGAACCGCCCGGGACCGTCGGCTACCTCGGCCTGGGGACGGCCGCCAGCGAGCAAGCAGATCCGCTCGCCGCCGTGCTGCAGCGTCTGGCCTTCTGGCCGGTGGTCACCGTCGGCCAAGGGCTACTCGCCCTGGCCCTGCCCGTCGCCATCGTGCTCGGCTTCTGGGCCGCCCGCCGGCATGTCCTGGAGCGGCCCCAAGATCACCTGCCGTTGCTGCGGCGGGTGGCGGCCATCGGCGTCACGATCGGCTGTCTGGGCGGGCTGCCACACGCCCTGGCTGTCATGGGGTGGCTGCCGATCCCGCCAGAGTCGATGTTCGTCTTCGAGATAACCCAGATGACCACCGGCCTACCCGCCGGACTCGGCTACGCGGCCGTCTTCGGCCTGCTCGGACACCGGCTCTCCCGTCACAGGCCGGGGCCGGTCGTCCAGAGCATCGCCGCCGTGGGCCAGCGCTCCCTGTCGGCCTACCTCACGCAATCGGTGCTCTGTGCCCCGGTGCTGGCCGCGTGGGGGCTCGGGCTCGGCGCCCACCTGCACAGCGCGGCCATCGCCGGCTATGCGATCGCGGTATGGCTGATCACCGTAGCGGCAGCCCGCGTCCTGGAACGCTATCGCCACCCAGGACCCGCCGAGACCCTGCTGCGACGGCTGTCACAGCCGACACGCCGCCGCTCCGCGAACCCCTGACAGGCGGACGAGTGGCAAGCAACCACTGGTCGCATGGTTCGGCGGGATCCCGCTGACACGGAACAAGGACGCCAAGCTCATCGACCGCGTCCCAGCCCCGGTCCGGCACCCCCGCAAAGAGCTCGTCGCCCGGCTCCTCGAACGGCGGTGTGAACTGTGCGGAGATACGGCCAAGGTGATCGTTCACCAGCACCGTCGGGCTGTCGTGCTCCATCGCCCTGTCCAGCAGGAACTGGGTCAGCTCCTCCAACGCCTGGCTGCCCGCCGAGGCGTGCGCGGCGGCACTCGGCTGGCTTGCCGGCGCGCTTCCTGGCGAGCCGGTGGTGCTCACCACTCAGACCGCCAACGCCGGCTCGATGCGTCTCGCGGCGAAGCTGGCGTTCACTGAGGTAGAGCGGTTCGAGGCATGGGGCGCCGAGCAGTGGCTCGGCATGTGGTCCCGGTTACTCCGTCAAGTTGAGTTTGCGACCTCACGCCACCGTGGTTGGAGGAGATCGAGCCTTGTCCTGCCCTGTTCGAGCCGAAACCCGCTCGGCCGGGACCGCGAACGACCCCACTGCAATCCGTGCCCGTTCACGGCGCATCACACCGGTCCGAGCGGATGGCCTGGGAACCGGCCCGGACACTTACGAGAGATCGAAGGGGGCGGGGAAATGGCCTTCCCAGATCTGGCGGGATGCCTGCTCGGGGTAGGGCAGAGTCTTCGGCTCGGTGTCCAGGACGCGGGTGAGGTGCCCGCCGGGCCGGTGGGCGGGCCAGCCCGCGTCGCCGGTGGTGATGAAGCGGACCCATGCCTGCTGGAGTTCGCGGGAGAGCGCGACGGCCTCGGGAGTGGGCTCCTCGCCGATGAGCTGGATGCCGACCGGGCTGTCCAGCGTGCCGAACGCCAGGGGCACGTCGAGGCTGTGGCAGGCGCCCAGGATGCCGCCGAGGACCGGGGCGACCCAGCACAGTTCGAACAGGTACGAGGTGCCGCCGGCTGCGGCGTTCGCCTCGGCCAGCTTCTGTGACGGCATGCGGAAGAGGGCGTCGGAGTAGACCGTCTCCACCAGTTCCTCCGGGCCTGCCTGCGGGAACGCGGCACGGTAGGCTCGCGGGCCGTCCGGCTGCGGGGCGTGCAGTTCCAGGACTGCGTGGGCGTCCTGCTCGGTGAAGGTGCCGTACCGTCCGCTCATGACGCTGAAGTACCGGAATTCGTCCCGGGCGTGGCCGACGAGCAGTTCGATCCCGCTCGCGCGCGCGCCGGTCAGCGCGGGCCAGGGCGTTTCCGTGAGGACCTCGCCGTCGACGACGGGGCACAGCGCGGTGCCGGTCTCCGTGAGGCGTCCCCAGCTCTCCCGGTGCGCGTGGAGGCCGGCGTTGAACGAGGTGAGCTCGGCGGCCAGGCGCCACGGGTCGAGGTCGCGCAGGGCCTCGGCGGTGGGGGCCGCCGCGCCGAGCCGGTCCGCGAACGCGGCGGTGACCTGCCGTGCCATCGCGGGGGTGCTGTGCAGCCCCGGCACCGAATGGGCGATGGCCCGCCGGAACAGTCCGCGCGCGGACTTCATCGTCAGCAGGGCGGCGACCGAGCCCGCACCGGCGGACACCCCGCCCACGGTGACCCGGCCGGGGTCGCCTCCGAAAGCGGCGATGTTGCGCTGCACCCACTCCAGCGCCGCGATCTGGTCGAGGAATCCGCGGTTGGGCGGCACGTCGTCGAGGAACGCGAATCCCTCCGCGCCCACGCGGCAGTTGATGGTCACCACGACGACTCCCGCCTGGGCCAGCGCTGCCGGGTCGTACATCGGGTCGCTCGACGCCGCCGCGAGGTAGCCGCCCACGGGGATCCACACCAGCACCGGCAGTCCCGCCGCGCCGGGATCCGGAGTACCGACGTTGAGCGTCAGCCAGTCGGTGCCCTGCGGGGGCACGTCGATCGGCAGGGACAGCGGCACCACGGGGCCGAACTCGACCGCCTGCCTCGTCCCCTCCCAGCGGTGCGGCGGCGCGGGCGCGGCGAAGCGGAGCGCTCCGACCGGGGGCTGGGCGTAGGGGATGCCGCGGAACACCACGTGTCCCTGCCGCCGGCGGCCCTGCACCACGCCCTCCGTGGTCCGCACCTTTGGCTGTTCGGACATGACGGTTCCTTCCATCAGAGTTATAGGTCAAGTGTATTATGTCAACTGTATTGGAACAGTCCCGGGGTACGGAAGAGGGGCCGGCGATGCCGAAGCAGGTGGATCACCGTGGACGCCGCGAAGCGATCGCCCGCGCACTGTGGCGGGTGGTGGAGCAGCGCGGCGTCACACAGCTGACGATGCGCGTGGTGGCGCAGGAGGCGGGCATGTCACTCGGGCAGTTGCAGCACTACTTCGCCTCCCGGACCGCCATGCTCTCCTTCGCCATGGACCTCGCGTCCGAGCAGACCTCGGTGCGCGTACGCCAGGGGCTCGAAGAACTCGGTGAGCGTCCGCACCCCCGTGACGTGCTGCGACTGACGCTCGCGGAAATGCTGCCCCTGCATGCCGACGCCCGCGCCACCAGCCGGATGAGCGCCGCCTACGTCCTGGAGGCGCTGCACGACGAGGCCGTGCACGAGCGGGCGCGCCGCGGGCTCGTCCAAGGGCGGGCCCTCGTCGAGCAGTTGGTCCGCCAGGCGATCGCCGACGGGCACATCGACTCCGGCCGCGACCCGGCGACCGAGACCAACCTGCTCCTTGCCCTCACCGGCTTCACCTCCCTGATCGAACTCGACGTGATCGAGCCCCAGGACGCGCTCGCCGCGATCGACGTGCATCTGGACCGGCTGTTCAGGAGTGCGTGACCCGCCCCCAGACGCGGGACAGGCGGGGACAAGAGCGGCTCCAACCCGCCCATGCCGGCACCATCCGCGAGCACCTCCGACTGGCCGGCCACCCGGCACATCGAGCACCAGGTGAGGGACTTAAGCTGCACACCATGTTTCCTCCAGTGAAGATCATCTCCGATGGACTGGTAATCCGGGAGTATGGGCCGCAGGATGCCGTGCCTGTGGCGGCATTCGTGGCCTCCGGCGATCGAACGGCATTGCCCCCGGGCTCTCCTGAGACGGTCGCCGACGTGGAGAGGTGGCTGACCGACACCGTGCACCGGCGACGGCTGGACGGCGAGGGCGTACACCTGGCGATCGTGGAGCGGGCCACCGGCGAGATCGTCGGCAGCATCGGGTTGCGCGACACCGACTGGGAAGCCGGTCACACCGAGATCGGCTACGGCATTCACACCGGTCAGCGAGGTCGCGGCCATGCGACCGAGGCCGCGCGCGCGGTTGGACGGTGGGCGCTCATCGACGGCGGGATACGGCGTGTTCAGTTGCGCTCCCGAATCGACAACGCCGCTTCCCTGCGGGTGGCCGAGAAGGCCGGATACCAGCGGGAGGGCACTGTGCGGATCGCTGAGCGGGACGGGGGTGAGGCCTATGATCTGGCCGTCTTCTCGATGATCGCCATATGAGCAGCCGCAGTGGCCATCCTGCCCACCCTCCGACGACGCGTCCCGCTACTGCACCGACATGACTTCCCCCAGGCCCGGCCGGTCGCCATCTCCGCCCGCCAGCCGCCGTCAGCCTCGGCTTCCCCCGCGGCGCAGGTCGCCGAGAGGAGGCGGGCGGATGCCGAGCGGCACGAGGTCATGAGCGTTTCCGGCAGCCGCCCGATGTGCAGTGGACGGGCTACGGGCCGACTCAGTACGCCGACGACAGACTTTCGTCACTATCTGTTGTTAAGTGAATACTCAGTGTTGTTGAGTGGGGTGCCTGCCCTTCGCAGGCGGTCCCGTTCAGCAAAGGAGTCCTCCATGACGACCGTCCTCCGATCAACCGCTCTGCTCCTGGTCTCGGCGGCTGCCGCCGCCGGGCTCGCACTGCCCGCCTCAGCGGCGGCTCCTGACGCGGCAGCCGCCGCCGTCGCGCGCAACAGTCTCAATTGCAGGACGTGGGTCGACGGCTACAAGGGATTCGCGGAGTGCACCAACAACACCAATCGGGCGATCGCCTTTCGGGTCACGATCGTGTGTGGGTTGTGGCCGGACACCGCGGGCCGGTGGATAACACTCAACCAGGGGCAGAGAGGGACGTCCGAAGGGGAATGCGGCGGGGGATCGGGGGCTGGTAGCGCTAACTGGCAAGAAGGCTGACCCTCGGGAGCACCGCAGTGGCGCTGATGATGCTGCTGCGGTGCCTCCGCCACCATGGCATGGTCGCTGACTCGCGGGTCAAGGCGGGGATCGACCTTGACGGCACGACGAACGGCCACCGGGGTTCGGTAATCGCCCCTTCTGCTGATCGGCGACAGCTTCACCGCCCTGGCCATCCCGGCGAACGCGATCGGTCTCGTCGAAAGGATCAACAGAGGCGCTGTGCCGACGGCAAGCGGGTGGACAAGGGCATTGCGGGTTCGCGGCTGTTCGACGGCAAGGGCGGGCGCATCTCCTCGGGCTCGTGGCCCCGGATCGCGTCCCAGGCCAAGCTGATGGCGGCCGTGGTCGTGGTGCGGTTGACGGGGTGCGTCGGGGGGCGTTCCCTGGTCGCATGACCGATGCCGACAACGTGGCTCCGTCCCGCACCAAGCAGCGGATCGCCCAGTGGTTCTCGCGCGTCTTCCTTGCTCTCGTCGCCGTGGCGATCACGCTCGGGATGATCGACAAGCGGGGTGTGGCCATGGGGGTGCTGGCCGCGCTCACCTACGGGGCGCTGGCGGCGACCGTCTGGGTCCCGTTCCAGCGCCTCATGGACTGGTCCCGGCGGCACCCCATGCTGGACGGCTTGTGCTTCGCCCCGATCCTGCTGTGCGGGCTGGCCTATCTCACCTCGCTGTCGCTGCTGTGGTGCCTGGGGATCGCGGTGATCGGCACGGCGCTCCTGCTCGCCGTGGTCGGCTGGCGGCGGGGGCTCCTCAGGTGAGGCTTCTGCGGTGCCGGGCCCTGGAGCCGGGTCCGTAGGCTCAGGGAGTGCGCGGCGGCCGGGGTGCCTTCGCGGGGGTCGCTGAGGGGTAGGGGTTGTCCCCCCGATAAGCCCGACCTCCCGGGCGCGCGACGGATCCGGTTTCCTGGGGCATTGTCCTGCCGGGCGGCGAACGGTCACGCGTGGCAAAGCAACGCCGCGGAGAAGGGCAAATTCTCCTGCGGTACGGACCACTCGGCCCGTTCCCGGAAAGCAGGGCGACTGACAGAAAAGGAGATCCACCATGCGTGGAGCAGTTCTGCACGCCCCGGGTGACGTCCGCGTCGAGGACCGTCCGGACCCGGGGATCATCGAGCCCACCGACGCGATCATCCGCCTGACGGCCACCTGCATCTGCGGTTCCGACCTGTGGCCCTATCGCGGCGTGGAGAAACTGGACGGGCCCGCGCCCATGGGCCACGAGTACGTGGGCGTCGTGGAGGAGGTCGGCAGCGAGGTCCGCACGCTCAGGCCCGGCCAGTTCGTGGTCGGCTCGTTCTGGGCCTCCGACAACACCTGCGAGATCTGCCGGTCCGGATACCAGTGCGCGTGCGTCCAGCGGGTGCTGATGGGCACGATCGGCACCCAGTCCGAGCTGGCGCGGATCCCGCTGGCCGACGGCACGCTGGTGGCGACCCCGGCCATGCCGGACGCGGACCTGGTGCCCAGCCTGCTGGCCGCCTCCGACGTGCTGGGCACCGGCTGGTTCGCCGCCGTCGCCGCGGAGGCGGGGCCGGGCAAGACCGTCGCCGTCGTCGGTGACGGCGCGGTCGGGCTGTGCGGCGTCCTGGCGGCCAGGCAGCTCGGCGCCGAACGCATCATCGCGATGAGCCGCCACGCCCCGCGCCAGGAGCTCGCCCGTTTCTTCGGCGCCACCGACATCGTCACCGAGCGCGGCGACGAGGGCGTGGAGAGGATCAAGGAGCTGACGAACGGGCTCGGCGCGCACAGCGTCATCGAGGCGGTCGGCACGCAGGAGTCGATGATGCAGGCCATCCGCTCCACCCGCGCGGGCGGCCACGTCGGGTTCGTCGGTGTCAGCCACGACGTGGCGCTGCCGGGGGACGAGCTGTTCATGTCGCTCGTGCACCTGCACGGCGGTCCCGCGCCGGTGCGCCAGTACCTGCCGAAGCTGATCGAGCTGATCTGCGGGCGCGCCATCGACCCCGGCAAGGTCTTCGATTTGACGCTTCCGCTCGACCAGGCGGCCGAGGGATACCGCGCCATGGACGAACGCCGCGCCGTCAAGGTCCTCCTGCAGCCCTGACCCCGGACGAGGAGGAGTCCGACGAACCCCCGGGATGGATTCTGGCGGGCCTTCCTGTCGACGCCGGCCGCCTGAGCGCCTCGGCGCAGTCGCGCAGCATGGCCCCCATCGGCGCTGGAGGCGAAGGTGCTCCTGCTGGGCCCGGACGGGGAGCGCGCTCGGGGTGCGGCGGGTGCTCGCCTGCCCTCCTGCGCCGACGCTCATTCCGGCTCCGGCGGCGAGTACTCCTCGGTGAGCTGCACGCTGGTGCGCAGAAAGTCGTCGATCACAGCCAGTTCGGCCGCGTCATACCTGCTCAGGTTCTGGGCGGAGGTGGCCATCAGCGGCGCGTACATCGCGAAGAGCCGCAGCGCGCCCTGATCGGTCAGCGACACCAGGACCCGCCGCCGATCGGACGCCGACCGCTGCCTGACCGCCAGGCCCGCGCGTTCGACGCGGTCGATCACCGTCGTCATCGTGCCGGTGGGCAGGCGCATCAGCTTGGCGATCTCTCCGGCCGGGGTGGGGCCGTGCCGGGCGATCAGTTCCAGACATTGCAGGTCGCTGCGGTTGATGCCCATCCGTTCGGACACCTGCCGGTTGATCCGTTCTACGGCGCCATGCAGGGCGCGCAGCCGTTGCTGCACGCTCGCCGGGGTCACCTCTACGATATCCACGATTACCAGAATACTAGAACTTGATGTATCTAGATTATCTAGCTACTTTGGCGGGAGGAGTCGAGGAGAGGGAGGCGCGACATGTCAGAAGCCGTCCGTCCGGACGCACGGCCCCAGCCCGCCACGGATGCGGGGACGTTCCCCGGCCCGCTCGAACTGGCCCGCACCTGGCCGTGGATCCCGGCCGTCATCGCCGCCGGCGTCGTGAACCTGGTGATCGGCGGAATGCGCCAGTTCGACTACGCCGGTATCAGCGGGTTCAGCACGACCAACTTCGGGTGGATGGCGTTCGCGCTCGTCGGCGGGATCGTCTTCGCCTGGCGGCTGGCCGCCCGCCCGCAGTCGCCGGTGGGCGCGCTGCGTCCGCTGATCCCCGCGGCGGCTGCCTTCGCCACGTGCTTCGTGCTCGTCGTCCTGAGCGGGCTGATCTTCCTGCCCGGGCAGTCCGTCCTGGAGACGGCGACGACGGACGCGCCCGGACGCTCGCTGCCCATCGCGTGCCTGGTGCTCGTGGCCGCGATCGCCGCCGAGCTCGTCCGCGTGGTCCTGCGGAGGCGCGGCCGGCCGTAGGGTGCGGGCCGGATGTCCTTTACACGGTGTTTCGGGTTGTTGTGGTGGAGTGACGTTCGTGCCACCGATCAGAAGATGGAGACGAATGCGCGCGAGAGCGGTAGCGGGGCTCGTGCTGAGCATCGGCGTCGCCGCGTGCAGCGGTAGTGGTGGAGGAGGCGGCGCCGTCGTCACCACCGGCACGGCGACCGCTTCCCCTGCCGCCACGGACGGGCTGGGCACCCCGGAGGAGCTGGCGACCGGCATCGACGTGCCGTGGGGGCTGACGTTCCTGCCCGGCGGTGACGCGCTGATCGCCGAACGCGACACCGGCCGGATCCTGCGCCTGACGCCGGGCGGCCGGCCCCGCCAGGTGGCCGAGGTGCCCGGCGTCGCCGCCGGTGGCGAGGGCGGTCTGCTCGGCCTCGCCACCTCACCCGGCTTCGCGACCGACGACCTCGTGTACGCCTACCTCACCGCCGCCGATGACAACCGCATCATCCGGTTCAAGCTCGGCGGCGGCGACCCGGAGGTGATTTTCGACGGCATCGCCAAGGCGAGCTTCCACAACGGCGGCCGCATCGCGTTCGGCCCGGACGGCATGCTCTACGCCGGCACCGGCGACGCCGGGAACACCGCCAGCTCGCAGGATCCGGACAGCCCCAACGGCAAGATCCTGCGGCTGACGCCCGACGGCGAGCCCGCACCCGGCAACCCCACCCCGGGCTCTCCGGTCTACAGCCTCGGCCACCGCAACGTGCAGGGCCTGGCCTGGGACGACGAAGGTCGCCTGTTCGCCACCGAGTTCGGCCAGAACGAGCTGGACGAGGTCAACCTCATCCAGCCGGGACGCAACTACGGCTGGCCCAACGTCGAAGGCGAAGGCGAAGGCGACCGCTATACCGACCCGCTGATCACCTGGCCCGTCCGCGAGGCGTCCCCGTCCGGGATGGCGATCGCTGGCACCACCGCCTACGTCGCGGCGCTGCGCGGCGAACGGCTCTGGACCGTGCCCCTCGACGGCGACGACCTGGGCGAACCGGTCGCGCAGCTCGACGGGCGCTACGGCCGGCTGCGCACGGTGCAGGTCGCCCCGGACGGCGCCCTGTGGGTCACCACGTCCAACACCGACGGGCGCGGCGACCTGCGCGACGGCGACGACCGCGTCCTGCGCTTCCCGGCCCGCTGATCAGAAGTAGCCCTTGGCGCCGTCCAGCAGCTCCCTGATCGTGTCGAGGTGGCCGGCGTGCCGGGCGGTCTCCTCGACCATGTGGATCACCATCCAGCGCAGGCTCGCCTGAGCGGAGCGGAAGTCGGGGTGCTTGCCCACGTCGTCCAGGGAGTGGGCGGCGATGACGTCGTTGGAGAGCCGGCACTGGGCCTCGTACTCCGCCATGAGCCGGGCGAGCGGGACGCCCTCCACGCGCATGTCGGCGTCCTCGACGGACTCGTCGAACTGCGGGTTACCCTCGCGCGAGCGGCCCAGGAACAGCACCTCGAACCAGCAGTGCTCGGTCCAGCGCAGGTGGGAGAGCAGCCCGGCGACCGTCATGAGCGGCGAGTCCGGCAGGACCGGACGGTAGGCGTCGTCCTGCGACAGGCCCTCGCACTTCCACAACGCGATGGCGCGTTGCATGTCGAGCCAGCCGACGAGCTGGGTGCGTTCGTCGGCGACGAAGGGCGGGCGTTCGCGAGGGATGCTCATGAGCGCCGACGTTAGTGCACGTCGCGGCGGCACCGCATGAGGTTTTCCTCCCGCTCGGCCGAGGGCGTCACGCCGACGATCACGTCGCCGTCGCCGTCGCCGAAGACGAACCCGGGCACGGTGGTGACGCCCTCCCGCCGCGCCGCGGCCACCTGTTTCCGCGACCGGTTCGAAGGGGTGGCCGCCTTGCCCTCGCGGACCGGGGTCGAGCGGTGGGCGCATCCGGAGGCGGGGGAGTCGCGCCGGCGTACGAGAGCCTGGAGGTGCCCGGCCCCGATGAGCAGCGGCTGGTCGTCCACCTCGCCGCCGACGAGGCCACAGCCGCCGCTCTGGATCGGCTCACCGAGCATCATCCAGCGGCCTCGTAGCGGGCCGGTTCAGCGAGATCGCCTGACGCCAGTGCTCGGCCGCCTGCGTCATGTCGTGGCCGAGCAACTCGAAGAAGCGGCTGGTGGCGCGGAGCCGGTCGCCGGTGGGCGTCTCGGGGCCGAAGATCTCGGCGCCGTGCCGGGTGGTGTCCGCCCACAGCGCCATCGACCTGGCGCTGGCCACCCAGGTGCGGTACCAGACGTCGGGCGACAGGAAGTACCGCGTCCGGCGCGCCTCGCGCTGCCTGGAGACCATCTCCCGCTGCTCCAGCCACTTGATCGCGTTCGAGATCGTCGCCGGGCTGACCTGCAGCCGCCGCACCAGCTCCGTGGCGGTCAGGCTGCCGCTCTCGCTGACGAACAACGCGGCGAACACCTTGGCCGTCATGGGCGACATGCCGGTCTGAACCATGATGGCGGTGAACTGCTCCTCGAACTCGCGGGCCGTGCGGGCGTCCCGGCTGTCGGCGGCGGGCGCGACGCCGGCGTGCGGAGCGCGCTTGCGGCGGCGGGCCCGCCAGCTCGTCGCGTGCTGGGCGCGGGCCGCCCGGTAGCCGTGCGGGCCGCCGTTCCTGGCGATCTCGCGGGTGACGGTGGACCTGGAGCGTCCCAGGCGGCGGGCGATCTCCGCGTACGTCAGGCCGGAGGTCAGGCCGTCGGCGATGCGGCGGCGGTCCTCGGCGGTCAGCCTGGCTCCCGGCATGCGGCCTCCTCCTGTTGCACCCAGCTACAGCTCATTGCACCCATATCACGGCCTGCCGGCGGCAGGGCTCTCGCGCGGACCCCGAAGACAACTCAACTCCGTACAAGCTACAGTGTATGTCATTCGCAGTTTTGAGGGGGGAGCGATGGACGAGCTGCCGACGGTGGTGGCGCGGATGTGGGGCCTGGAACCGGCCTCACGGCGCGGCCCCCGCCCCGGGCTGACCCTGCGGCGCATCACCGACGCCGCGATCGGCATCGCGGACGCCGAGGGCCTGGCCGGGGTGCGGATGAGCAGCGTCGCCGCCCGGCTGGACGTCTCGGCGATGGCGCTGTACGGCTACGTCACCAGCAAGGACGACCTGCTGACCGCGATGGTGGACGCGGCCACCCCCGCCCCTCCCGAGCCCGGCGCCCAGGACTGGCGCGAGTACCTGACCCTGTGGACCCGCGCCCACCGCGACTTCCTGACCGGCCACCCGTGGCTGCTGGAGGTCTCACCGCTCACCCCGCCGCTGGGCCCGCGCACCCTGCGCTGGCTGGACCGGGCGCTGACCGTGCTGGCCGGTGCCGGGCTGACGGGGCCCGCGGCGGTCAACATCGCCTCCACCCTGTCCGCGTACGCCGTCAGCGCCGCCACCCTCCAGACCGCCATGAGCGGGACCGTCGACGAGGCGGGGCCGGAGGGGCCGGCCGGTTACACCGCGCTGCTCACGCGGCTCGTGGACGCCCGCGGCTACCCGGGCCTGTCGGCGGCGCTGGCCTCGGGGGCGTTCGGCACCTCGCCCGACTGGGTGGACGACGCCGACTTCGCCTTCGGCCTCACCCTGCTCCTGGACGGCATCCAGGCACTCATCGTTCGAAGAAGGGATGCGACGCCATGATCGAGGTCAGACGCGGCAGCGAGCTGGGCGAGAGCCACCGCCACGCGATCACCCGGATCTTCGTCGAAGGATTCGGGCCCGACCTGGTCTTCTTCTCCAAGGACCCCGGCAAGCTCACCGAGGCCCTCGCCCACATGCTGGTGCTCGACCTGTTCCACGTCGGCCTGGTGGCGGGCGAGCCGGCGGGCATCGTCGCGTGCACCGACGGGCGGCAGCGGGCGGTCCGGCACGACGCCCGGGAGTTGCGCAGGCACCTCGGCCTGGTCAGGGGCACGGTCGCGCATTTCGCGTTCACCCGGATGTTCGAGCGTCCGCTGTCGTACGGCGGGGAGCGGATGGCCTCGCTGGAGTTCGTGGCGACCGGGTCACGGTTCCGCGGGCAGGGCGTGGCGTCGGCCGTCATCGAGCACCTGCTCGCCCTGCCCCAGTACGACGAGTACGTGCTGGACACCATCGCCGACATCAACACCCCCGCCCTGCGCCTGTACGAGAAGCTGGGCTTCACCGAGTTCAAGCGCACCAAGGTGCACCACAAGATGATCACCGGGATCGGGGCCTACGTCGGCATGCGCCTGGTCAAGGCGCCCTGACGCTCAGTACTCGGGCACCTCCCGCACGGCCCCCTTGTCGGCGGACTGCGCCATGAAGGCGTAGGCGCGCAGCGCGGCGGAGACGGGACGGTCGCGGTGCCCGGGCCGGTAGCCGCCGCCCCGCTCCAGCTCCGCGCGCCGGGCGGCGAGCTCAGGCTCCGCCACCTGGAGGTGGAGGGATCGGCCGGCGATGTCGACGGTGATGGTGTCGCCTTCCCCGACGAGGGCCAGGGGGCCGCCGGCCGCCGCCTCGGGTGAGACATGGCCGACCGACAGCCCGGAGCTGCCGCCGGAGAAGCGCCCGTCGGTGACCACCGCGACCGAGGCGGCCAGGCCGCGCCCCTTGAGGTAGGCGGTCGGGTACAGCATCTCCTGCATGCCGGGCCCGCCGCGCGGCCCCTCGTACCGGATGACCAGGACGGATCCCGGTGTGACCCGCCCGGACAGGATCGCCTCCCCGGCCTCCTCCTGCGACTCGGTCACCACCGCCCGGCCGGTGAAGACGCGCATGCCGTCCTCGACGCCGGCGGACTTCACCACGGCGCCGCCGGGCGCGAGGTTGCCGCGCAGGACGGCCAGGCCCGCGTCCGGCGAGTACGCGTGGCCGGTGGCCCGGACGCATCCGGCCTCGGCGTCCAGGTCGAGCGACTCCCAGCGGGCCGACTGGGAGAACGCGGCCGGCGAGCGGGCGCCGCCCGGCGCGGCGTGGAACAGCTCGACCGCCTCGCGCGAAGGGGCGTGGCCGCGCACGTCCCAGGCGGCCAGCCACTCCTCCAAGGACTCGGCGTGGACGGCGTGCACGTCCTTGTGCAGCAGCCCGGCGCGGTGCAGTTCGCCGAGGATTGCCGGGATGCCACCGGCCCGGTGCACGTCCTCCATCAGGTAGTGGCCGTTGGGGGCGACCTTGCACAGGCACGGCACCTGGCGCGAGCGCGTCTCGATGTCGGCCAGGGTGTAGTCGAGGCCCGCCTCGTGGGCGGCGGCGAGCAGGTGCAGCACGGTGTTGGTGGAGCCGCCCATGGCCAGGTCCAGGGCCATGGCGTTGTCGAACGCGGCGCGGGAGGCGACGGCTCTCGGCAGCACGCGGGCGTCGTCGTCGCCGTAGTAGCGGTTCGCCAGCTCCATCACGGTACGTCCGGCCTGCTCGTACAGGGCGCGGCGGGCGGTGTGGGTGGCCAGGGTGGTGCCGTTGCCGGGCAGGGCCAGGCCGAGCGCCTCCAGCAGGCAGTTCATGGAGTTGGCGGTGAACATGCCCGAGCAGGATCCGCAGGTGGGGCAGGCCGCCTCCTCGATCCTGGCCAGGTCGGCGTCCGCCATGTCCGGGTTGACCGCCTCGGACATGGCGGTGATCAGGGTGAGGCCGGTGCGGACCGTGCCGTCGGCCAGCACCGCGCGGCCGCCCTCCATCGGGCCGCCGGAGACGAACACGGCAGGGATGTTCAGCCGCAGCGCGGCCATCAGCATCCCCGGCGTGATCTTGTCGCAGTTGGAGACGCACACCAGGGCGTCGGCGCGGTGCGCCTGCACCATGTACTCGATGGAGTCGGCGATCAGGTCCCGCGACGGCAGCGAGTACAGCATCCCGCCGTGGCCCATGGCGATGCCGTCGTCCACGGCGATGGTGTTGAACTCGCGGGCGATGCCGCCCGCCGCTGTGACGGCGTCGCAGACGATGCGGCCCACCGGCTGCAGATGGGTGTGGCCTGGGACGAACTCGGCGAAGCTGTTGGCCACCGCGACGACGGGCTTGACGCCGATGTCGGCGGCGGGGACGCCGGAGGCGCGCATCAGGGCGCGGGCGCCGGCCATGTTCCGCCCGTGGGTGACCGTTCGTGATCTCAACTGTGGCATGCGGCCATGGTGGTGGCGGGCGGGCGTGCGGCGAAGACGCCCGTACTGCTAGTAGTCCCGCTACCAGCATTACCCTTGACCAGGTGAGCACGGCACCGGAACGACGCGCGGAGCTGGGCAGCTTCCTGCGCGCCAGGCGCGCGGGCCTGGACCCGACGGCGGTCGGCCTGCCCCCGGCGGGGCCGCGCCGCAGGGGCGGCCTGCGCCGCGAGGAGGTCGCCACCCTGTCGGGCGTGAGCGCCACCTGGTACACGTGGCTGGAGCAGGGCCGCGACATCCAGCCCTCCCGCCAGGTGCTGGACGCGCTGGCCCGTTGCCTGCGCCTGACCGGCACCGAGCACGCCTACGTGCTCTCCCTGGCCGGCTACACCCCGCTGCCCTCGGCCGCCGAGCCGGCCGGTCAGGAGGCGCCCGGCCACGTGCGGCGGCTGCTCGACGCGCTGGCCGGCTTCCCTGCCTACGCCATCGCCCCCGACTGGACGATCACCGGCTGGAACGCCGCCTACGCAGCGCTGTACCCGAACGTGGCCACCGTCGCCCCGGCCGACCGCAACCTGCTGTGGCTGGTGTTCACCGACCCCTACGTGCGCGACCTGCTGCCCGACTGGGAGACCACCAGCCGCCGCTTCCTGGCCGAGTTCCGCGCCGAGGCCGGGCCCCGGCTGGGCGACCTGGCCCGCTCGCCGGTCATCCAGCGGCTGCTGGGCGCGAGCGGGCCGTTCCGCGACGCCTGGCAGGACCACCGCATCGAGGGCTTCGCCTCCCGGCTGCGCGTCTTCCACCATCCGGCGCAGGGGGTGCTGCGTTACGAGCACCACCGCCTGGCCCCCGCCGACCACCCGGACCTGCACGTGGTGATCTACACGCCCGCGGCGCCCTGACCTGGGTCGCGGGCCGTCAGCACGCTCCACGCGGCCAGCGGCGCCAGCAGCAGCGTCAGCACGCCGGACAGGATCAGGCTGGGGTGGGTGCCGGCCGCGGCGACGAGCGGGCCGCCGGCGAGCAGGCCGAGCGGGGCGGCGACCGTCGAGCCCGTCGTCCAGAGCGTGACGACCGGCTGCTGCTCCTCCGGGCTCAGGCCCGACTGCAGGAAGCTGTACGCGACGGGCGTGAACGGGGCCCAGATCAGCCCGCCGATGCCGAAGGCGACCATGGCCGCGGCCTGGTTCCCGATGCCCGCCAGTGCGATCGGGCACAACGCCCACAGGGCGACGATCGTGATGAGCAGCGGGCGCTGCGGGAGGTTGCGGAGCCGGTCCACGACGGCGGCGCCCACGAGAGCGCCGACGCCCAGCGCGGTCCAGAGCAGCCCCAGTCCTGACGCCCCGGTGTGCAGCGTCTCGCGCACGTACAGCGGCAGGGCCACCTCGATCGGCATGTAGAGGAAGTTGAAGAAGAAGACCACCACGAGCAGCCGCGCGGCCACCGGCCGCCGCCGCAGGATCCGCCATCCGGACTCGCTCCGCGGCTTGTCCCCCTCACGAGCCGGAGCCGGAGCCGGGGATCGGGGCGCGCACCACAACACCGCCGCCAGCAGGATCAGCGCCCCGCACGCGTCGGCGAACAGCGCCCACCCGGCGCCCGCCGACGCCACCAGGAGCCCGCCCGCCACGGGCCCGAGGACGAGCAGCGCGAAGTTGCCGCCCACCCCCAGCAGCCCGTTGACGGCGAACCGGTCCGCCTCGCCCACCATCGAGGTGGCCAGCAGGCGGCGGCTGCTGGAGCCCGCCATCCGGAACACGCTGCCCAGCAGCAGCCCGCCGATCAGCAGGGGCAGGGTGAGCCGCCCCGTCACCGCCAGCAACCCCAGACCGGTGAACGTGACTGCGCGCAGCACGCAGTCGGCCAGCAGCAACAGCCGCGGCGGCGCAGGGAACCGTCCCAGGCTGATGGCCAGGGCGAGCACCGTGGACAGCAGGAACGGCGCGGCCTCCACCAGCCCGATCGCCACCGCCGCCGGCACGCTGCCGTGGACGGCCAGCGTCTGCACGGGCATGGCGACGATCAGCATGCCCGTGCCTGCCTGCGCCAGCAGGTCGCCCAGCAGCAGGCCGGTCACCCGCCGGTCGCGGCGCAGGACGTCGCGGTACGAGCTGTTCGTCGCGGCCGGTGCGGTCGTCACAGCAGGCTCCTCCGATCGGCGGGACGCGCGGTCAGCCCCACGCGCCGGCGATCTGCCGGGTGGTGGCGTTGAGCCGGTTGTACAGGTTCGTGACGGCGATCATCAAGACGATCGAGGCGAGCTGCTTCTCGTCGTAGTAGGTGGCGGCGGTGTCCCAGATGTCGTCGCCGACCGCGTCGGGCTGGTCGGCCAGCCGCGTCGCGGCCTCGGCCAGCGCGAGCGCCGCCCGCTCCTCCTCGGTGAAGTACGGCGTCTCCCGCCAGGCGGCGACCGTGTCGAGCTTCTCGTTGCTCACGCCGGACTTGCGGGCCTTCTTGGCGCCGCCGTCCACGCAGGCGCTGCAGCCGTTGATCTGGCTGACCCGCAGGTGCACCAGCTCCAGCGTCTGCTCGTCCACGCCGCCGGTGTAGGCGGCCTTGGACAGGGCCTGGATGGGCTGCATGGCGCCGGACAGGACGACGGCGGGGTTCTGCATGCGAGACTTCATGATGGTTTCTCCGTTTTCGTGTGGTGTGTGACTCCATGACAGCGGAGCAGGCGCGCGACGACGATGGCGATGGGACACCGTGGGACAGCGGGAACGGCCCTGAGCAGGGGCGACGCGGCCAGGAAAGGTTCCGACGCGGCGGGACGGGAAGGCGGGGACAGTGGTGGCGACGGCGAAGGCCGACCCGCAGGACGAGCTGGCCGCCCGGCTGCGGCTGATCCAGGAGCTGTCCGGGCGCGGCGTGCGCGCCCTCGCGCGCGACGCGAACCTCAGCTCGTCGTCGTTGTCGCGTTACCTCACAGGGCGAACAGTGCCACCGTGGCCGGCGGTGATCGCGCTGTGCCGCCTGGTCAGGCGCGACCCGCGCCCGCTGCGTCCCCTGTGGGAACGCGCCTCCAAGGCGCTGCCCGCGCCACCGAACGCGAGCCGCCACCCGCAGCCCTCGTCAGAGACGCCGGCGGCGCCGCGCCCGCCCCGCAACGACCTGCCACGCGACGTGCCCGACTTCACCGGCCGCGAGCCGCAGCTCGCCACCGTGCTGGCGGCGGTGGAGCACAGCCGGGTGGTCGCCGTGGACGGCATGGCGGGCGTCGGCAAGACCTGCCTGGCCGTGCACGCCGCGCACCGGCTCGCCACTGGCTACCCGGACGCCCAGCTCTACCTGGACCTGCACGGCTTCACCGAGGGCCGGGAGCCGCTCGACCCCGACCGCGCGCTGCGCACCCTGCTGGCCGCGCTCGACGTGCCCTCGGAGAAGATCCCGCAGGAGGGCGTCGAGGAGCTGGCCGCCTGCTGGCGCTCGGAGCTGGCGCACCGGCGGGCCGTGGTGGTCCTCGACAACGCCGCCGACGCCACCCAGGTGCGCCCCCTGCTGCCCGGCGCGGGCTCCTCCGTCACCCTGATCACCAGCCGCAACCGGCTGCTTGGCCTGGACGAGGTGCCGCCCGTCTCGCTCGACGTGCTCACTCCGCAGGAGAGCGCTGAGCTGCTGGCCCGCGCCAGCGGCGACGCCGGCGGCCCCGACGGCAGGCTGGCCCGCGACCCGGAGTCGGCGGCCGAGGTGCTGCGGTTGTGCGGCCACCTGCCGCTCGCCCTGCGGCTGGCCGCGGCCCGGCTGCGGCACCGGCCTGGCTGGACCGTCGGCATCCTCGTCGAGCGGATGGCGGAGGGCGCGAGCGAGTTCGACACCGCGTTCGCCATGTCGGTTCGGCAGCTCGACCGGGCCGAGCGGCGGCTGTTCCGGCTGCTGGGCCTGCTGCCCGGCGCGTTCTTCGACGAGTACGTGGCCGCCGCCCTGACCGGGGTGCCGCTGCGCACGGCCCGGACCATGCTGGAGGACCTGCTCGACGCGCACCTCGTCCAGCAGCCCGCCATCGGCCGCTACCGGCTGCACGACCTGGTGCACCAGCACGCGCGGCGGGCCACCGAGGAGCAGGACTCGCCCGCCGAGCGGGAGCAGGCGCTGGGCCGGGTGCTCGACTACTACGTGCACGCCGCGGCCGCCGCCGACGCCGCCATGCCGTTCCTGTCACCCGGCAGGGCCGCCTCCGCGGGCAGCCCGCCGGCCGAGCTGCCGCGCTTCACGAGCAAGGACGCGGCCCTGGCCTGGTTCGGCGCCGAGTACCTCAACCTGCTGGCCGCCTTCGACGCGGCTCTCGCCGCCGGGGCCGACGCGCACGCGTACGAGCTGCCGCGCTTCATGCGCGCCTACTTCTCCAGGCGATGCGGGACGACGCAGCTCAACGTACTGTTCGAGCGGTCGCTGGCCGCCGCGCGACGCCTGGGCGACCCGCTGCGGCTCGCCGAGGCGCACAGCGACCTGGGCTTCGCGCGCTACAACGCGGGCCGCATGGCGGAGGCCGCAGCCGCGTACGAGGCGGCGGCCCCGCTGGCCGCCCAGTCCGGTGACGCCCGCTTCGAGGCCGAGCTGACGATGCGCCGCGGCTACCTGAAGTGGGACGAAGGGTACGTCGAGCAGCCGCTCGGCCTGTTCCGGCTGGCGGGCGAGCTGTACGCGCGGGCCGGCTGCCCGATGGGGGCGGCGCACGCGACGGCGTACGAGGGCTGGGCGATGCTGCAGCTCGGGCACGCCGAGGAGGCGGCCCGCCTGGCGCGCGAGACGCTGGAGCTACGGCACGCCGACCCCGCCTGGCCGCCCACGGTGACGGCCAGGATCACGCTCGGCGTGGCCATCGCCCGCGAGGCGCCCGACGAGGCCGTGGCACACCTGCGCCAGGCGCTGGCGCTGGCCCGCGACGACGGGCACAAGCACAACGAGGCGTGGTGCCTGAACTGCATGGGGGTGGCGCTGCGCCGGATGGGCAGGTACGAGGAGGCGCTGGCCAGCCATCGGAAGGCGTTCGCGCTGCTGGACGAGCTGTTCGAGGAGCACTGGAAGATCCACTTCCTCGACGGTTACGCGGAGACCTGCCGGTGGGCCGGGCTGCCCGAGGAGGCGCTGCGGCTGCACCGGCAGGCGCTGGAGCTGGCGCCGAAGCTGGGCTACCGGTACGCGGAGGCGCTGGCCCACGAGGGGATCGCGGCCGTGCTCGACGCGACGGACCCGCCCGCCGCGGCCGGGCACCGCGCGGCCGGTCAGGCCATCCTCCAGGAGCTCACCCCGCAGGACTGACGGGCTGGGCGGCGTCGGCGTAGCGGCGGGCGAGCTGCGCGAACGCGTCCTTCAGCTCGGCCGGGCCGACCACCTCGATGTCGGCGTCGAACCGGCCGACGGAGGCGGCCAGGCCCCTCCACGACCACGAGCCCAGCACCAGCCAGCACCGCTCCGGACCCAGCTCCTCCACGACCCCGTCACGCACGAAGGGCGACACGACGGAGGCGGGCAGGTCGAGGATCACCTCGCCCCGGCAGGGCCAGTCGCCGGAGGCGTCGCCGCCACGGAACCTGGCGGCCATGAACGCGGCGACCGTGCCTCCGGGCAGCTCGCGCGGGGTGAAGCGGGGCCCCGCCGGGGTGCGCGGGGTGAGGCGGTCGGCGCGGAAGGTGCGCCAGTCCTCGCGGTCGAGGTCCCAGGCGACGAGGTACCAGCGCCCGCCCCAGGTGACCAGGTGGTGCGGCTCCGCGCGGCGCGGCGGGCCGTCGCCTGAGCCGTAGTCGAAGCGCAGCACCTCGCAGGCGTGGACGGCTGCGCTGAGCGTCACCAGCACGCCCGCGCCCACCTGCGGTTCGGGCCGCTCGACGGCGGTGACCTGCAAGGTGTCGATCCGGTGGCGCAGCCGGGCGGGCATCACCTGGCGGACGGTGTTCAGCGCGCGGGCCGAGGCCTCCGCGATGCCGGCGCCGCTGGTGGTGGCGATCCGCAACGCGATGGCCAGCGCGACCGCCTGCTCGTCGTCGAACAGCAGCGGGGGCAGCTCCGAGCCGGCGTCCAGCCGGTAGCCGCCGTCCGGGCCCTTGAAGGTGGTGATCGGGTAGCCGAGCTCGCGCAGGCGATCGACGTCGCGGCGCACGGTGCGCGGGCTGACGTCCAGCCGGTCGGCCAGCAGCGCGCCCGGCCAGTCCCTGCGCGTCTGGAGCAACGAGAGCAGCGCCAGCAGCCGGGCGGAGGTCTTCGGCATGCCTCCCATTGTGCCCGGAGTAGAGGCCACAACCTGACCGCTACCCCTGCCACTGTGGGTCCCGCAAACGAGATGTCCTCGATGACAGGAGCCATAGATGTCCGTCAAGTCCGTCCTGCACCTGAACTTCCGTGGCGAGGCCCGGGCGGCGCTGGAGTTCTACCGGTCCGTGTTCGGCGGCGACCTCGCCGTCGTCACCTACAAGGACACCGGCTACGTGCAGAACCCCGCCGACGCCGACCTCGTGACGTGGGGTCAGGTGCTCGCCGCCGGCGGCTTCCACGTGATGGCCTACGACGTGCCGTCCGCGATGCCGTTCGAGCGGGGCGAGAACTCTTTCTTCCTGTCCGTACGCGGTGCGGACGCGGCGGAGATCACCGCGTACTGGGAGAGGCTCACCGAGGGGGCGGCCGTCGTGCAGCCGCTGGGCCCCTCCCCGTGGGCGCCGCTCTACGGGATGCTCAAGGACCGCTTCGGCGTCGTCTGGGTCCTCGACGTCGCCGACGCGTCCAGTGTGAAGAGATGACCGTTCTCACGACCCGCGCGCTGAACCGGGCGACGCTGGCTCGCCAGCTCCTGCTCGACCGCGCCCCCGTCACCGCACGAGACGCGGTCGCCCACCTGTGCGGCCTGCAAGCACAGGAACCACAGGAGCCGTTCGCGGGTCTCTGGTCCCGGGTGCGCGCCTTCGACCCGGCCGGCCTGTCGAGCCTGCTCACCGGCCGCGACGTGGTCCGCACCCACCTGATGCGCCGCACCGTCCACCTGCTCACCGCCGAGGACACCCTCGCCTGGCGCGCCCGGCACGACGCCATGCTGCGTCAGCGCGTGCTCGGCACCTACCGCCGCGAGCTGGCCGGGGTGGACCTCGACGAGCTGGCGGCGGCGGGCCGGGCGGTGATGGCCGACGGCGTGCCCCGCTCGATGAGCGAGCTGGCACGGGCGGTGGCCGGACGCCGGCCTCAGCAGGGGCCACAGTCGGGGATACAGCCGGGGATACGGCCGCTGGGCGAGATGCTGGTCGCGGCCCTCATCCCGATGGCGCAGCTACCGCCGCGCGGTCTGTGGCGGGCGAAGGCGGGGGTGCGCAACCTGCCGCTTGCGGCCTGGCTGGGGCGCGAGCCCGACCCGCCGCCCGCGGACGGCTCCGACCCGGTGGGCCAGGAGCTGGTGCGCCGCTACCTCGCCGCGTTCGGCCCCGCCGCCGCGGCCGACCTGCGCGCCTGGAGCGGGCTGGCCGGGCTGCCCGCCGCGGTGGCCGCGGTCCGCGAGGAGCTGGTCAGCTTCAGGGACGAGCGGGGCAGGGTGCTGCTCGACCTGCCCGGCGCGCCGCTCCCCGACCCGGACACCCCTGCTCCGGTACGGTTCCTGCCGGCGTTCGACAACGCGATCCTCGGCTACCACGACCGCGCCCGGATCATCGACGACGCCCATCGCGGCCTGTCGGTGGCGGGCGCGCGCGTGGTCCTGGTGGACGGCAGGGTCGCCGCGACCTGGACCGTCGAGGGCGGCGCGGTGACGGTCGCCCCGCTGCGTCCCCTCTCCCGCATCGACCGGGAGGCCGTGGGGGAGGAGGGGCGGGCGCTGGCGTCGTTCCTGTCGGACGGCGAGAGCGACGGCGTACGGATCTCCGTCTGACGGACAGCCTATTCTCTACATCAAGTAGTACTACGAGATGTAGGGGGACGGGGATGCGCGTACTCATCGCGGGAGCAGGCATCGCGGGAGTGGCGGCGGCCAGAGGCTTTCTGGCCGCCGGACACGAGGTCACGGTGCTGGAGCGCTCACCCGCGTTACGCGAGACCGGATGCGCGATCATGATCTGGCACAACGGCACGACCGTGCTGCGTGATCTCGGCGTCCGCATGGAGGGGGCGGGGCAGCGCCTGGACGCCGTCGAGGTCCGCAGCGCCAAGGGCCGCCGCGTGATGGTCATGGACCTGGAACGGCTGTCGGCCGAGTTCGGCGCCCCGGTGGTGTCGCTGCCCCGCCGGGTGCTGCTCGACCGGCTCGCCGAGGGGCTGCCGGAGCACGTCTACCGGTTCGGCGCCCGCGTCACCGGGGTGCACGACGACGGCCGGTCGGTGCGCGTACGGACCGAGGACGGCGCCGAGCACACCGGTGACCTGCTCATCGGGGCCGACGGCGTCAACTCCCAGGTCCGTTCGGCCCTCTTCGGCCACTCGCCCGCGCACCCGACCGGCACGGCGACCTGGCAGGGCCTGATCAAGGCGCCCTTCGACCCCGGCACGCGCGCCCTGCTGTTCCTCGGCCGCCAGGGCGACTTCGGGCTGAACCCGTCCGGCGACGGCACCCTGCAGTGGCTCATCGACTTCCGCCCGCGCCCCGGCGACGTGCACGAGCGCCGTGACCTCGCGCTCGCCGCCCTCAGGCGGCGCTACGGCTCGTGGGGCCCGCCCGTCCCCGACCTGCTGGAGGCGCTGTCGGCGGACGACATCGAGCTGTTCCCGCACCGGCGGCACCGCGCGCCGCTGCGCTGGCGGCGCGGGCGCACGGTCCTGATCGGGGACGCGGCGCACGCCATGCCGCCCACGCTCGCGCAGGGCGCGGGCCAGGGGCTCGAGGACGTGTCCGCGCTCCTGCGCGCCCTGGCCGGCGCGGAACCGGACCAGGCGCTGGACGTCTACGAGCGGCGCAGGCGCCGGCAGGCGACGCTGGCCTCGGTGCTGGCCACCCGGGCCGTCGCGACCGGCGGGCCCCGGGCGCTGCTGACGCAGAGCGAGTGGGCGATGCGCGGCGCCGTCGCCATGCCCGCCGGGCTGGGCACCTGGATGCTGCGCCGGCTTCTCCGGGGGGTCAGCACCAGGCTCTGACGAGATCTTGCTTTGACACCCCTACGGCTAACCGCTATCTATTGGCTAACCGTTAGGCTCGCATGGCTGGATCGAGAGGACGCACGACGTGGCATCACACGCCGCCGGCACCCGGCGTTTCATCACGGACACGGGTGAACCCCGCGGCTGGGCGTCACCCCGAGCGGACCTGGTGACGGCGCTGCTCGGCGTCTGGTTCGGGGCCGGGCTGATGATCGACGCCTGGGCGCACGCCAACCTGGCCGAGCTGGAGACGTTCTTCACCCCGTGGCACGCCGTGTTCTACTCGGGGTTCGCCGTCGTCTCCGGCTGGATCATCTGGCAGGTGTGGCGCAACCTGCGCACCGGGCGGCAGGGGGTGGCGGCCGTGCCCATGGGCTACCTCGCCGGGCTGGTGGCCATCCCGGCGTTCGCCGCCTTCGGGCTCGCCGACCTGACATGGCACACCGTCCTCGGCATCGAGACGACCCTGAACATCTTCTTCAGCCCGTCCCACCTCGGCCTTGTCGTGACGATGCTGCTCATCATCACCACCCCGCTCCGCTCGGCCTGGAGCGCGCCGCACGTCGGCGCCCGGCCCCGGCTCGGCCGGCTGCTGCCCGCGCTGATCGGGCTCGCGTTCGCCACCACGCTGGTGTCGCTGTTCCTGTCGTACGGCGGCGCCCTGCAGTACCGGCCCCAGGTGATCGTCGAGGCGCTGTCCATGGGGCAGGGCCCGGCCGCCGTGCCCCAGGGCGGCGGCCCCAGGCCGGTCGCCGTGGGCGCCGAGCGCGTGGCCGTCGCCATGGTCGTCACCAACGTCGACATGCTCAGCCCGGTGCTGCTCCTGGCGCGCCGCTGGCTGCTGCCGTTCGGCTCGATCACCGTCATGTACGCGATCATCGCGCTCATGCCGGGCGCGCAGACGTCGTTCCGCAACCTGCCGATCCTGGGGGCGTTCGTGGCCGCCGGGCTCGTGAGCGACCTTCTCATCCGCTGGCTGCGGCCCTCGGGCGAGCGGCGCGGCGCCTACTGGGCGTTCGCCGGCCTGTCGGCGTTCGCCACCTGGACGCTCTACCTCGCCGTCGCCTCCGCCTTCGGGGGCGGTCTGCCCGCCGTGCCCGAGCTGTGGACCGGCGCGCCGGTCGTCGCGGGGCTGATCGGGCTGGCGCTCGGCGTGCTGTTCCTGCCCGGACCCGGTACGCCGGCACCGTACGCTTCACTGGAAAGGTGATCGCAACGGAGGCCCGGTGATGAAGAGGTGGCACATCCTGGTCGCGACCTTACTCGTGGCCGTGGCGGCGGCGCTGTTCGTCGTGGGCAGGAGCACGGCCGCCGGGCCGATCACCCTGACCACCGCGGGCACCCGCTACACCGCCACCGTCCTCATCCCCGATCCCCGGCCCGGCCAGGTCACCGTGGAGATCCAGGTGAGCAGGGGCGACGCCGACAGCGTGTCCGTGTCGGCGGTCATGGCCGAGATGGGTCACTCCACACCCGAACTGACCGCCACCGAGGGGCAGCCGGGCCGGTTCGTGGCCGGGGGTGAGCTGTTCCCGATGAGCGGCGTCTGGGAGCTGACCATCCGCCTCGACGGCCCCGCGGGTGAGGAACAACTCGCCGTCAGGGCGCTGATCCCGGACCGGACTGAGTGAGCCGGAGCGCCGCTGCCCGCCTGCCACCTCCGCAGCGGTGGCAGGCGGGCAGCTCAGAGAGGGGTTACCACCACCCGGTGCACACCCATGACCGGCCGTACGTGTTCGGCAGATAGCCGCAGGCCCGGAACATGTAGGCCGAGTCATTCGGACGCGGGACGTAGAACCAGGTCGTGGGCTCGCCCGGGCCGTAATCCCCGTTGCACTTGACGTAGGTGCTCCCGCCGTCGGTGGTGACGTCGAGCCTGACCCGGTCGTACTGGCTGACCGGCGTCCCCGCTGCGACCAGGATGGCCCAGGCGACGTGCTGCCTCCCACCGCCGGCGATGTTGACGTACCCGGTCTCCAGGGCGATCTTGCGGTCGGCGTACTCCCTGGACTTCACCACGCTGCCCCAGTCGCCCGCCTGGTCGCCCGTCAGGTACACACCGAGCTGAGCCTTCGCGCAGGTGGTGGTGGCTTGGGCGGATGCCGGGGCGAGGGCGATGGCCAGGGGCGCGGCGAGTACGGCCGTCAGGGCCGCGGTCGTGCGCCGGCGCAGGGCGGACAGTGACATATGAAACCTCCAGTGCTGTAGACCGATGAAGGGGAGTCAGCCGAGGGGACCGAGGACGCGGTTGAAGGCGTTGGCGAACAAAGGGGTCCCGTCGCGGTTGGGGTGGAAGGACTGCTGGGACGGCAGGGGCAGCAGGTCGGTGGGCACCTCTCCCTCGGTGCGGCCCATGACGATGCCGTGGATGGCGGCGGGTTCTGCGCAGACGGCGTGCCCCTGGAGGTCGGCGAACGGATCGACGAAGTGTGCGGTGAGCGTGTCGTCGCCCGGCTCGGCGGCTACGGCTTCGACCGCGTCGGTGACGGCGAGCCGCATCTCCTGGGTCAGGATGTCGCCCACCTCGTTGAGCCAGGGGCCTTCGGTGTTGGGGTTGATGCCGATCACGCAGCTGCCGCTGTCCTCGAAGAGGACGGGGTAGCCCATGAGCGCGATCTCGGCGTTGGGCGCCCTGGCGTGGATCGCACGCAGGACCTTCACGATGGACGGACGCACCTTCTGCTGGATCAGGTGCGGTTGTGCCTGCCGCAGCGGAATCTCATCCCCCGCGAGAGTCGTGTCCGCGCAGTCCGGGAGGCTGATGCACTGGGTCAGGACCGGGCTGTAGCGGGCGTCGTTGCCGCCGATGGACAGCGTCACCAGCGTGGTGTTCTCGTCGAGGTAGCCCTTGTCGAGCTGGGACAGTTCCCGGTACAGCCCCTGGTTGCGATCGAGGAAGTCGTTGCGCGGATCGGAGGCGGCCAGGACGTTCTCGGTCTGCGCTCCCGAGCAGGCGTGGAGTTGCAGGTCGACGTTGGTGTCCCAGCGGTCGTGACGGGCTCCGATGAGGTCTGCGGAGTCGTAGCTCCTGAGCAGGCGTGGCCAGGCGTACTTCGAGCGGTGGCAGGCGTTGCCGTATTTCCACGTGTAGGTGGGATCGAGGTAGGTGCCCTCGACGCCGCCGCCGTTGTCGTCGGTCTCCGCGTAGTAGTCCCGGCGGGCGTCGGTGGCCGCACCTTCGCCGGAGGCGTAGGAGTCGCCCAGGGCGACCACCATGTGCTTGGGTTTGGCCGGCAGCGGCTGGAAGGCGATGGCGTCCCACGCGATGTCCTCGACCCCTTCGCCGTCGGCGGTGATGTTGGTCAGGGACACCTTGGGTGTGCCGTTGAAGGGGAACACGCCCAGGGAGACCCAGGCGTGCCGCTGAGTTCGCTGCAGGACGGCTCTGGTCTTCGTCCGGCCGTCGCCGAGGTGAACGGTGTAGATCGCCTGCTGGGTGTGTGCGCCCTGGTCGGGCAGGTGCACCATGACCCGGGCCCAGCCGTTGAGGGATTGGCCGAGCTTCCAGGTGCCGGTCACCTGGTGGGCGGGGTTGTCGGCCTGCTGGGTGTGGGCGAACCAGAAATGGCCGCCCATGCCGCCTCCGATCTGATGGAAGTCGATCTTGGATCGGTAGGCGCCGTAACGGTCGGGGGCGAAGGTGAGGCTGAAGGTGCCCTTGTTCGTCCAGGTCCGGGCGCAGTTGGGCCGCACCGATGGCACGCTGTCGGGGACGTCGTCGATGATCAGGGAATTCGCCGGGATGCCGTTGGTGGCGCTGAAGGGGTTGCAGTTGGGCGGGTAGTGCTCGGTGAACAGCCCGTCCTGGCCGAACTTGGGCTCGGCGGCGCCCGGCTTGAAGGTCACCGCCTCGTAGCCGCAGGTCTCCGAGCAGTCCTCCTTCCAGGTGGACGGCTGATGCCACCAGCAGTGGTAGTCGGCTCGCAGGCAGGGCTGGGCCTTGGTGCTGTCACAGAGGTTGCCCGAGTTGCAGAACTGGGAACGCGGGGGCTTGATCGCCGTGCGGTTGGCATCGGTCGTCCACCACGACTGCTGGTAGCCGGGTTCGTAGCCGCCGGTGCGCCAGTCGGACTTGGTGATGGGGAAGGCGGCCCAGCCCATGACCTTCTCCGGATAGGGCCACAGGTTCGGTGTCCGCGCGTCGTCCTGGTCGAGCTCCAGAAAGGGAGCCCGGTTGGCGGGGTAGTCGGGGTTGATCGGGTTGTTGGACCAGCCCAGTCCCCAGTTCCCGTCCGGATCGGTGCAGGCCGGGCCAGGCACGCAGCCGCTGGGGTTGCCCATGCTGGGGCTTCCCGGCTGCACGCCGGTGTTGTAGGCCCACACCGCCGCGAACCAGTTCTCGATCCGCGACGGGTCGGCGTTGTTGATTTTGACGTGGTCGTGGAGCTGGTTCCACTTCTCCTGGAGGATGCGCACGCCCGCGGCGATGTTCGTGGCGTAGTCGAGGGCGATCGCGCGCTGGGAGGTCTCGGACAGGCCGCCGCCGACCCGCATCCGGTCAGTGATCTGAGCCACGCCGTACCCGCAGTCCGCCTCGCCCCACAGGACGGTCCAGCCGTCGGGCGCGGAGCGGTTGCCGTAGAAGTCGCCGACCAGGGGATTGCCGGTGACGCCTTCCAAGGCGTGATAGGAGGCCTGCCACATGTTCGATTCCTGCGCCAGGATGCCCAGCATGATCTGAGCCGGGATCCGCCCTCCGCCCTTGAGGGCCAGCGGTGGGAACAGTTGCTGCGGCGACCAGGCGCTCAGCCCTGACTGGTTCCAGTTCGTGGGTCGCTGAAGGGTCAGCGCGCCCTGCACCGCGAGGTTCGCCGCCCATTCCACCTGCCGCCAATGAGGCTGGAGCACCTGGCGGCGAGGGTCGTTGCGCGCTATGGAACAGGTCCGGTCGTCGTCGACCGGATCGACCGGGGAACCGGCGGCCCGGGCTCCCTCCGGACGCGCGCCGGCCGTTGCCCTTGAAGGCCCGCCGGGCCGGATGCCGAATTCGACCGCGGCCCCTGTTCGCGTCGACGTTCCGCGCAGCCGGACCGGCAGGCCCCGCCCTGGCAGGGACACCGGCGCGGACCCGGAGCCGTCGTGCGTGACGATCATCCGGCCCCGGGTGGACACATCCGCACGAGGCGACGCGTTCACGCGGCCGATCGAGGCGGGCGGTGACATCACCTGGGTGGGGGTGCCGACCAGGAACGCCTGGCCGGCGGCGCCGCGAGCCAGCGCGAGGTCGCTCAGCCCGCCACGAGCGAACGTGCGAGCGCGGGCCTCGCCGGCGAGCAGATGCTCGGCGACGGCGGTGCGGTCGTCCTCGGCCCGCAGGAAGCTCACCCCGCCGTGCGCGTCCGGCCGCAGATGGTACGGCGTGCCGCGGACGGCGGCCTTGACGGCAACCTTGCCGTCCTGACCGATCCGCACCAGGCCGTCGCCACCCGCGGCCACGATCTCATCGCCCACCGGGACCGCGGAGGTTACCTGGCCGGGCACCTCGTGGCGGCCGATGACCTCGCCCGTCGCGGCATCGAGCCGGTGCAGCCTGGTGGCGCCGAGCCGCTGCCCGCCCGATTGGCTGAGCACCGTCTGCTCGCCGGCCCCGCACCCCGGATTGTGGTAGGCGAGCGAGACACGAACGTCCAGCTTCCGGACCTTCCCGGTGGCCAGGTCCACGACCGCGGCGAAGGCGCCGCGCTGGAAGAGGGCTTCCGAGTTGGTGTACTGGCGCGGCGCGTACACCACGACCGCGCGCTTGCCCGAGCCGGTCAGGCACACGTTGCCGATCCATCGATCGGTCTCGTGTCCGGGCTCGGACAGCGTGGCCGCCGTACGCCACGTGTAGCCCTTCCCGGCCTCGGCCACCAGGAGGTGCAGGCCGGTCGAGTCGCCCGCGGTGGTCCAGGCGAGGTCGTCGGACGACGCCCAGCCGGTGCCGAGCAGCTCGTCACGCCGGGCGGGATCGACCGTGGCCGACTCAGGCGCAGGAGCCGATGCCGGCGAGGCGGGCGGCGACTGGGCTGAAGAGGGCGGGGGTGTCGCGGCGGCGGGCCGCGCCGGGACGTGCATCGCGGCACCGGCCGCCGCGATGGTCAGCGCCACCAGCGGGGCCTGCCATCGCCTGGATAACGGGATCCGGCTCTGCACCGGCACTCCTTTCCTGGTTCAGTGGAGCGGTCTAGTACCAGTCGGTGCAGCGTTCCTTGATGGCGCCGTACGCCAGGCCGCAGGCACGGAAGACGACATCCGGGTCCGGGCTGGTGTAATGCGCCGGCGTGCGCTTTCCGACCCTGCCGCTGCCGCTCAAGGTGAAGGGGCCGCACTGGAACCAGTAGTGGCCTCCGTCGTGGGAGACGTCGAACCAGACCTTGTCACCCGAGAAGCCGGTGATCGACGCCCAGCCGGCCCCCTTGCCGTTGACCGTGCCGAACCACAGGTTGAGGTAGGTCGAGGAGCCCGGGCTCTCCGATGCCCCGACGTACGCGTTGGTCGCGTTGGCGGCGCTCGGCCACGAGGCGCAGTCCTCGGGGGCGGCCCAGGCCTGATTCGCCGTGAAAGCGCCGGCCGAGAGAGTCAGGGCCAGAGCACCCAGCGTCGCGCTGAGACGCGTGCGCAGCAGCTTCATTCGATGTCCTTCCGCGTTCTGGTCGTTGAGGGTCGCTCACCGTCGCCGGACCGGTGTGAACGTGTCCGGCCCACGGCTGCGGAGATCAGTCTTGGTCGGCCGAGGATTGTCCAACAGCCCGTTTCACCAGTGCAGACAAAAACTTCCTGGCAGCGGAACGTCCGGATCGGGCCGCGTTGAAGCTCTGTACTCCCCGGACTCTGCACGCATTCCGGACGGCCGAATCGGGGGAGATGTTGGGACGTCGCGAACAGCCACTGGATCCGACCGGCGGGCCCATTGCCCGCTTCGCCACCGAGTTGCGCAAGCTTCGCCATGAGGCCGGTACGCCGACCTACCGGGTGATGGCCGCCCGCGCCCACTACTCCACCGCGACCCTGGCACACGCCGCCGCGGGCGACAGGCTGCCCTCGCTCGACGTGACGCTGGCCTACGTGCGGGCGTGCGACGGCGACCAAGAGCACTGGCGGCGCCGCTGGGAGGAGACCAGCGAGGAGGTCCTCGAACTCGCCGCGGCCGGCCGCGACAACGATAAGGCCCCGTACCTCGGGCTGGCGCGCTTCGAGGAAGACGACCACGCCCGCTTCTTCGGTCGTGACGCGCCGGCTGAGCGGCTGACCGCGCTGGTCCGCGCGCACCGCCTGGTCCTGCTGGCCGGCCCGTCGGGCAGCGGCAAGTCCTCGCTGTTGCGTGCGGGTCTGATTCCCCGCTTGCGGCCGTCGCCGTCGGTCCGGATCGTGACCCCGGGAGCGGAGCCGAAGATCACCTACGATCCGGCCGACGACGTGATCATCGTCGACCAGTTCGAGGAGCTCTTCACGCTCTGTGCCGACGCGGCGGAGCGCGACGCCTTCGTCGCCGCGCTCCTGGCCGTCGCCGGGGGCCGGAGCGGCGCCCGGGTGGTGATCGCCGTGCGGGCCGACTTCTTCGGCCGTTGCGCCGAGCACCGCGCACTGGCGGAGGCGGTGCAGGAGTCGACGCTGCTGGTCGGGCCGATGAGCGCGGCCGAGTTGCGTGAGGCGATCGTCAAGCCCGCGGCCACCGCGGGGCTGATCGTCGAACGTGAGCTGACCGCCCGCATCATCGACGAGGTCGACGGTGAGCCCGGCGGATTGCCGCTGATGTCCCACGCGCTGCTGGAGACCTGGCGCCGCCGTACAGGAAAGGCCCTGACAACCGCCGCGTACGAGGCGACAGGCGGCATTCACGCCGCCATCGCCCGCACCTGCGAAGCCTTCTACGCCGAACTCGCCCCGAACCAGCAGGAACGGCTGCGGCACCTGCTGTTACACCTGGTCGAGCCGGGTTGCGACACGCCCGACACCCGCCGCCCGGCCGGCCGCGCCCAGCTGCCGGGCGACGGCGACACCGGGTTCCTGCTGGATCGGCTGGCGGCGGCGAGGCTGATCACTCTCGGCGAGGACACGGTCGAGCTGGCCCACGAGGCGCTGCTCACGGCCTGGCCTCGGCTGCGCGGCTGGATCGAGGAGGATCGGGAGCGGATCCGGTTGCAACGCCGGCTGACCGAGGCGGCCTCCGCCTGGCGGGACCATGATCGCGACTCGGGCGGCCTTTATCGCGGGGTGCGCCTGTCGGCCGCCTGCGAGGAGTTCACCGTCCAGGAGAAGCCCTCGAAAGGCTGGGGCAGGCAGCCGCGGACGATATCGGCGGAGCTCGGTGCGCTGGAACGCGAATTCCTCGCCGCCAGCGTCGCCGCCAGGCAGGGAGAGCGGCGCTCCCGCACGCGACGGACGGCGGCGATCGCCGGGCTGCTCGTCCTGACGCTGGTGGCGGCCCTGCTGGCCTGGCAGCAGAACGTGACCGGCCAGACCCGCCAGCGCGAGGCCGACGCCCGCCGCGCCGCCGCCGTCGCGGACAGCCTGCGCGACACGGACCCGGTCACGGCGATGCGCCTCAGCCTGGCCGCCTGGCAGGTCGCCGACCTGCCCGAGACCCGCTCGGCCCTGCTGGCGGCGGGCGCCCAACGCCCCCAGGACGTCTTCACCGACCCTGACGGCGCCGTCAAGACCAGGCGCTACCTCAGCACCGACGGCCGGACCCTGGTCAGTGTGGGCACGGACCAGGTCTCCACCTGGGACCTGGACACACACCGCAGGACGGCGCTCTTCCCAGGACTGGGCGCCTACCACAAGCACGTGGGGGCGCGGAGGGGCGACGCGTGGATCGTGCCCATGCTGAGATCGGACGGAACGGTGGTGACGTGGGATCTGACCGTCGGCCGCCAGGACGAGAGGGAACTGGGCCGCGTCAACAGCGGGTTCGAGATGGGGATGAGCGGCCGCAGTGCCATCGGCTACCACGCCGGCGGCTCCACGTATCGGATCCAGGTGTGGGACCTCGCCCGGCGGCGTGAGCTTCTGCAGTTGAACGTCCGTCGCGAGGCGCCGTCGGGGCCGTTGAGTGTGTCGTGGGACAACGGGGCCGGCATGGTGCGTAGCAATGCCGACAAACGGACCTTCACCGATCCGGGCTTCCCGGACGCGACGCTCAGCCCGGACGACCGGTACCTGGCACTGTGCGTTCCAGGACAGCGGCCGCAGGTGTGGGACGTTCGGGCGGGCCGCAGGATGGACTTCCCCCGGGCGCCAGTCATGACCCGGCGGCAGTGCCAGTACGAGTTGGTGCGCTTCACGCCCGACAGCCGGCGTCTGGCGATCGTCACCGAGGCGGCGGTCCGCCTGTGGGACCTCGCCTCCGCGGCAGAAGTGGCGACCATCGCCCACGAAGGCGTCAGGGAGATCGGCTTCAGCGCGGACGGGGCCTTCCTGGCCGCCTCCGACGGGGTCGACCTCATCATGTGGCGAGTCTCGTGGCCTGACGAGCCCGTGTTCCGCCATTCCCTCATGGGCGAGCAGGTCTTCGATCTTCGTGTCGATCCGCAGGGGCGCCGGATCCGCTACCTGGGCGGCTCCGGCAACAGCTGGCCGGCCACCGTACGCACCCTCGATCTGGGCTCCGCCATCACCCCGGAGTGGCAGGACGCCGTCGTGCACAATGCGGTGTTCAGTCCTGACGGTACCGTTCTGGCGCTCGCCTACCCGCTGCTGGAGCCGGGGAACGTGCTGTTCAGGCTTCACCGGCCGCTGTCCGGCGGACCGTCCACCGACCTGCCGAAACTCGCCTGCCCGCACCCGCCGGAGATGCCGGGCTGTTCGGTCCTGCTCGCCTTCGACTCCGACGGCGGGACGCTGGCCTTCGGCGGCTCACCGGACCGGCCCGGGCGGCCGGCCCGCGTATCCCTGTGGGACGTGGCCGGCGGGCGCACGACGGACACGCTCGTGCTGGAAACGGGCGAGGAGCCGGGGGCGGGGGCGATCGCGTTCGCGCCGGACGACACGTCGCTGCTGGTCGCCTCGCTGCCCGAGAACGGGACGGCCAAGGTGTGGGATCTGCGCAGGCGCGTCATCACCAAGACGCTGGCCGCCGTCACCGCGCACCGCATCTCCGTCCATCCCAGCCGGCCGCTCGTGGTCACGTCGATGGGCGACGTCGTGGATCTGCGATCGGCCGCGAAGAATCCGGCCTCGTCCAGCCCCGGCGCCACCCAGGCGGAGGCCTTCAGCCCTGGCGGCGGCTACCTGGCCACGGGCGACAGCTCGGGCAAGACCGTCCTGTGGGACGGTGCCGTACGGCGCCGCGTCGGCGTGCTCGGCACCTCCGCCGCGGGCGGCTCGAATCAACGCCGGGCGATCACCGCGCTGGCGTTCTCCCGCGACGAGTCCGTGCTGGCGGTCGGCACCGCCGGCGGCGTGCTGCAACTGTGGGACGTCGCCTCCCGCCAGCCCATCGGAACGCCCCTGCCCACCCCCGGCGACGGCATCATGGCCCTCTCCTTCAGCGCCGACGGCGACACCCTGTACGCCGCCGGTCAGCACGTGCCGGTCCAGCGCTACGACCTCGGCCCGGCCGCCACGGTGGCGACCGTGTGCCGTCGCGCCGGCGGCGGGTTGCCGGAGGCGGATTGGCGGACCTACTTGCCGCGGCTCCCGTACCAGCAGACCTGCCCGCCCTCGGAGCGCCCCGCGGGCGGCTCGGCTCGTGGCGGCTGATCCACGTCCTCACTCGCTCTGTCCGTCCTGACGCAGGACGGCGGCCACCTGCGCGGGATGGGTGAGCTGCGGGTAGTGCCCGGCCCCTTCGATCGTGGTCACGGGCCGGTCCACCGCCACGGTCAGCGGGTCGGCCGAGCCCACGATGATCTCCACGGGGACGTTCACCTGGGTGAGAAGCTCACGCAGCTCGTCCCGTACGGCATGGGCGGCCCGCAGCGCCCCCACCACCCGCCGCGCCTGACCGGGGCGCGCCAGGTTCGCCGCCGCGGCGGCGACGGCCGGGCCTTCGGGGACGCCGAGCGCACCGGCCAGCCGGGTGGCGGACATTCGCCTTAGCAGGAGCGCGGCCGGTGGCGTCCGTCGCAGCCATGGCGTCGGCGCCTGGAGGAAGGCCGGGGCGATCAGCACCAGCCGCGAGACCCGGTCCGGGTGCGCCGCCGCGTAGCGGAGGGCGGGGGCGCAGGCCAGCGAGTGCGCCACCAGCACCGGCCTGCTTCCGGCCAGCAGCTCATCAAGCCACGCCCCGGCGGACCCGCTCGGAGGCTGATCGGCGGGCCGTGTCCCCAAGCGCCCGCTCGGAGGCTCATCGGCGGGCCGCGTCCCAATGCGCCCGCTCGGAGGCTCATCGGTGAGCCACTCCCCGGCGGCCCTGCCGCTCAGGACCCGCTCACCGGCGGGCCCGTGGGCGGGTCCTGAGCGGCCCAGGCCGGGCAGGTCGGCCGCCAGCACGGGCCCGTCGAGCCGGTCGGCCACCTCCTGCCACGAGCCGGAGTCCAGCGGCAGCCCGTGCAGCAGCACGTGCCCCGGCTCTTCGCGCGCCCCGGTGACCCAGGTCGCGATGCCCGCCACCTGCTGGTATCCGTACGGACCGCGCGGCGTCTCCCCGTCGCCGAACCGCGCGGCCACCAGATCGTCGGCCCAGCTCGTGAGCGCGCTCTCGACCGGCGGCATCCGCAGCCCCGCCTTCTCGGCAAGGGCCTGGGCGGACGCGGTGTCGTACCGATCGGTGGACAGAAAGGCCAAGGTCTCGGGATCGGCCCTGGTCAGCGTGCGGGGGAGCCGCCGCAGCAGCCCGACCGGCACCGCAAGCCCCGGCGCCCGCACCCCCATGTGCCGCGCGAGCAGCCCGACAAGCTCCGGCAACACCGGCGTCCCCTCATCGAGCACCCAGTACGCCCCCTCCTCCCACTCAGGCATCTCAGCCAGAAAAGCCGCGAAATATCCGGCCTCCACCACGGGCACGAACACCTCCCGCCCTCCGGGAAGCGCAGGCAGCCGCCCGTGCCACAGGTCGGACACCACGGAGGCGAGCCCGATGAACTGCCCAGGTCCGATCACGGTGGACGGGTTCGCGATGCTCAGCGGGATGCCCCGCTCCCGGGCGCGCGCCCGCACGGCCGCGTCCCCCTCCACCTTGGACGCCTCGTACGCGCCCAGCCGCCGGTAGTCGGGCGGCTCGTCCACCCCGCCGACCCGGTAACCGCTGACGTGCACCACGCGGCGGAGCCCGGGCCGGGTGGCGGCCCAGTCGAGCACGTTCAGCGCTCCTGTCACGTTCGTGGCGCGCGCCTCCTCGTCGCTCAGCCCGAACGCGTACCGTCCCGCGCAGTTGTAGACGTCACGGACGTGGGTCAGCTCGTCGGGAGGCAGGCCGAGGCCGCGCAGGGTGATGTCGGCCCGGACGACGGTCAGCCCGTCCACCGGCACATCTTCCCTGGTCAGCCAGGCCGTGAGGCCGTCGGCGCCGCGGATCGTCGCGGCGACGGCCCGGCCGCGGCGCAGCAGCTCCGCGACCAGGAAGCGCCCGACGAGGCCGGAGGCGCCGAAGACGATCGAATCGGGTTCCATGCCCACTCTCTCTTTAGACCGGTCTACATATTTTTGGGACACGCGAAAGCGCCGCCGCTCAGCCGCCGAGCAACGCCGCGACGCTCCTGGCCACCCGATCGAGCGGCTCCCGGCTGCGCCGCGCCCTGGCCAGCAGCAGCGCCCCCTCGACCAGGGCCAGCACGGTGGTGGCGACGTCATCGGCGTCAGGGCGCCCGTCGGCGATCAGCCGCTCCCGCAGTGCGCCCTCCCACTCGTCGTACACCTCGGCGCAGACCCGCTGCAGCGCGTCGTTGCCCGCCGACATCTCCAGCGCGACGGTCGCCACCGGGCAGCCCTTGCGCCACGCCGAGCCTTCGAGCCGGTCACCGAGCAGCTTGATCACCCCGGCCACCAGCGCGGACGAGTCCGGCGCCGCGTCGGCCAGGTCGCGCATCGCCTGGCCCAGCTCCCGCCCCGCCCGCCGCAACGTCTCGGCGACGAGCTGGTCCTTTCCCGCGGGGAAGTGGAAGTAGAGCGAGCCCCTGGGCATCCCGCTGGTCGCGATCACCTGGTTGAGGCCGGCGCCGTAGTATCCGCCCGCCTCGATCAGGTCCCGCGTGGCGTCGAGCAGCCGCCCGCGCGTCTCATCACCCTTGCGTCCCATGCCCAAAAAAATAGACCGGTCTGCAGATTTTTGCAAGTTCGGCGCCGCGGGCGGCGGGCAGAGGATCGCCATGCCGAAAGGAATCCCCCCGATCAGGTTCACCGACCCGTCGCCGCGCGGGTACCTGTACGCCTGCGCGACCGTCGATCCGCCCGCCCGCGCCCCCTTCGTACGCCGGAGCGCGCGCCGCGAGCAGGTGCTCGCCCAGTGGCGGGCGCTGGCGCAGCACCTGACAGAGCAGAACGAGGTCGTCAGCGCCACCGTCTACGAGGCCGTGCTCATCCCGCCCATCAAGGACGGCCCGCGCCACGACGTGCTCATGCTCCTGCAGACCGGCACCCCGGAGCAGCTCGCCGCCGTACCGGTCGAGAAGCTGCAGGCCGACCTGGTCATGCCGGCCCGCAACCTCAGGCGCATCGGCGACACCGACGCGACGACGCGAGGCACCTTCCTGTTCAACCACTTCACCGCGCCCGACCCGGACGCGGCGGTCGCGATCTGGGAGGGGCTGGCGGGCTGGTACACGGCCAAGACCGGCGTGGACAACTCCACGCTGCTGGGGCCGATCGAGCAGGACGCGCCGTACGCGTTCGTCAATCACGCGCGCCTGCCGGGCACGGCCCTCACCTTCCTGCTCGGCCAGTTGCTCAGGCCGACCTTCCACGGCTTCGTCCGGCCGGCGCTGAAGGACCACGGCATGGTCGCCATGCCGATCCTGTGCCGCCCGGCCTGACGCTCAGCGCGCCAGCCACTGGCGGGTGAGGTCGCGGACGGCCTCCAGCCAGCGTTCCCGCTGCTCACCGGCGGCGATCGCGTCGGCCGCGCCGTGCACGACGGTGAACAGGATCGTCGCCGCGATGTGCGGATCGACCTGGCGGAACGCGCCGTCGTCCATGCCGCGCCGCAGCGCCTCGGCGATGGCGGCGATGGTGTCGATCGGCCCCTCGTCGGTGAGCTCGGACGTGGAGTGGAAGACGGCGGCGTGCAGCCCGCCGGGGCGGGAGATGTCCTCGATGGCCGCCGCGCACTCGGCGTCGAGGGTGGCCCACCAGTCGATCGGCTCCGTGGACTCGGCGAGCCGGCGAAACCGGTCGACGTAGCCGCGCAGCACATGGTCGCGGACCGCGACGAGCATCTCCTCCCAGGAGGAGAAGTAGACGTAGAAGGTGCCCTTGGCGGCGTCGGCCTCGGCGGTGACGGCCTGCACCCAGTTCGTCACCTCCTGACCGGAGCGCAGGAGCCGGACGGCGGCGTCGATGAGCTCGGCGCGCCTGGCCTCAGGGGAGAGGCGACGGCGGCTCCTGGAGGTGACCACCGCACCAGGCTAGCGACCCCCTCCGCCGTGAGCGACGCGGAGCTCGCTGACGCCGCGCAGGTTGATGTGCTCCCGGTACGGCGGCGGGTCGGCGACGAGCCTCGGCTCCCTGACCCGGCGGGCGAACGCGTCCAGCGCCACCCGTCCCTCCAGCCTGGCCAGCGGCGCGCCGAGACAGAAGTGCGGGCCCGCGCTGAAGCCGAGATGCCGCACCTGCGCGCGAGCCGGATCGAACCGGTCGGGGTCCGCGTTCGCCTCCGGGTCGCGGTGGGCGGCGGCCAGCAGCAGGATCACCAGCGCGCCGGCGGGCGCCTGCGCGTCGCCGACCCGCAGGTCCTCGCGCGCGACGCGGGCGGTGAGCTGGACGGGCGGGTCATGGCGCAGAACCTCCTCCACCACGGCGGACGCCGTCACCCGGCCGCCTCCTTGCCCGACGGGGGACGTTTTCGCCTGGCCGTCGCGCAGGGCGGCGAGGTGACCGGGGTGACGCAACAGCGCCAGCACGCCGTTGGCGATCAGATTGACCGTCGTCTCGTGCCCCGCGACGAGCAGCAGCACGAGCGTGGAGACCAGCTCGTCATGGCTGAGCACGTCGCCGCCGTCCCGCGCGGCCAGCAGCTCGGAGATCAGGTCGTCGCGCCGCGGGCTCCTGCGCCGGTCGCCGACGAGCTCGTTGATGTAGCGGTGCAGCTCCACCATGCCGCCCGCCCACAGCTCCTCCTCGCCGTCGCCCGGGGCGGAGAAGCCGTCGAGCTGCCGGGTGAGCTGCGCGGACCAGCCGTGGAACAGCCGCTCGTCCGCCGTGGGCACGCCGAGCAGGTGGCAGATGACCGTCATGGGCAGGGTGTAGGCGAGGCCGGACACCACATCGAACGTGTCCTGCTCGCACGCCTGGTCGAGGAGGTCGTCGACCAGGCGCGTCACGTAGGGCTCCATCCGGGCGACCGTGCGGGCGGTGAACGCGCTGCTGACCAGGCGCCGCAGCCGGGTGTGGTCGGGCGCGTCCATCGACAGGAACCACGGCTGGCGGACCGAGGACGGGGCGTCGGGCGGAAAGGGGTCGGCATCGCGGGCGGCGTCGAAGTGCCGCCAGCGCTCGGAGCTGAGCCGGGGGTCGCGCAGCAGCGTCTCGCAGTCGCGGTATCCCGTCACCACCAGCGCGGAGATCTCCTCGACCCAGACCGGGCCGAGGGCGCGGAACTCGGCGTAGACGGGATACGGGTCGGGCCTCGACACGGGGTCGAGAAGCTTGCCGACCAGGTGCAGGCCGGACGTCGCGCTGTCCGTCGCCATCGACATGTGCACTCCCTTGGGGGTTGCGGCCACTATTGACCTGAGGTCACTATTGTTGACCCAAGGTCAGTATGTCAATGACGGAAACCTGATAGTCTTCACCCGACTGCTGAGCCTTCTCGGCCCGATCCTCATTCGGCGCCCGAGGAGGCTTTTTTCATGCCGGAAAACCTCAGCAGCAGCGAAGGACGCCCATGACCGCTCACCCGAACGCCGCAGGCACCTGGACCCTGGGCGACCTCACCGTCAGCCGCATCGGCTTCGGCGCCATGCGGCTGACCGGCCGCACCGCCTTCACCTCCATCGGCGCCGGCGCCTCCCGCGACCGCTCGATCGCCGTGCTGCGGCGCGCGGTGGAGCTCGGGGTCAACCACCTCGACACCGCCGCGTTCTACTTCTCGCCGCGCCTGTCGGCCAACGAGCTGATCAACCGGGCGCTGGCCCCGTACCCGGACGACCTGGTCATCACCACCAAGGTGTGGCCGGGCAGGGACCCGTCGGGCGAGTGGTGGTGGGCCACCCCCGAGCAGCTCCGCGGCCAGGTCGAGGAGAACCTGCGCCAGCTCGGCCGCGACCGGCTCGACGTGGTGAACCTGCGCGTCCCGCCCAGCGAGCGGACCGGCTCGATCGCCGCGCACTTCGGCGCGCTCGCCGACCTGCGCGACGCCGGCCTCATCCGCCACCTCGGGGTCTCCAACGTCACCCCCGCCCAGCTCGCCGAGGCGCGGGCCATCGCGCCGGTGGTGTGCGTGCAGAACCCCTACGGCGTCGGCTCACCATCCGGGCAGCGCGAGCTGCTGCGGCTCTGCGGTGAGCAGGGGATCGCCTTCGTGCCGTTCTTCGCGATCGCCGGAGCGGGGCGTGAGGCGGGCGCGGCCTCGGGCGCATCCGAGCCCGAGGCCGTGCTGGACATCGCGCGCGATCGTGGGGTCACGGCCGCTCAGGTGCGGCTGGCTTGGACGCTGGGGCAGGGGGCGCATGTGCTCGCCATCCCGGGCACCGGCGACCCTGACCACCTCGAGGAGAACGTGGCGGCGGGCGCGCTGGTGCTGACGGAGGACGAGATGAACCGCCTGGACGCGATCGGCTGACGCGCCCGGCCCGGGGCCGTCGCCTCTCACAACGCCGGCCCCGGCGCAGCTCAAGTCAGGCAGGCAGGACGTTCTGGGCGAAATCCCCCTGCATGTTGCCGCGCTCCTCGAAGACGAACACGATGTAGGTCTCGAAGTACTCGCCGGGCTTGCCCGCCACGCGCGCGATCCCCACCTTGCTGCTGGCCTTCCAGACGAGCTGGGTGAAGTGGCCGGTGCCGGACTTGAACTGGGCCGCGGCGAAGTCGTAGCCGCTGATCTCGTCGTACCACCTCTTGACCGCGGCCGACCCGGGCAGCGCCTCTGACCCGCCGGCCCAGAAGATGTTCTCCCCGGTCTGGGCGCGCAGACCGGTGTGACCGGCCGCGAGTCCTTCCTGCTCGGAGCGGGAAGAGGCCCTCTCCAGCGCGTAGGCGTTCAGCTCCGGGTCCATGGCCAGCGGCGGCGCGTGGTGCTTGGCCCGGTAGGCGTTGGCTTCCGCGAGCGCTTCGGCCTGGAACTCCGGCGTCGTGGCGTTGGGCAGGGCGGGGCGAGTCGTCGTCATGGGGACATCCTTCGTGTAGCGCTGGAGAGCCTGCCGCGGAGCGGGATCCCTGCTGATCACATCCCGCCCGCGGCACGCGGTCGCTTGCTCCTCATATTCCGCCGATCGCGGGCGCCCGCCAGGTCCGGCGGCTGTCCAACATCGGACACGGAGCCACCGGCCCGGCACAGGCAGCCACCAGTGCCGCCGGGGCCGGGCCGCGGCCGAGCCGTTCGTGCTCGTGCACGACCAGTCACTCCTGCGAGGTGTCGCCCAGCGACTCCAGCAGCCCGCGCAACAGCCCCGCGAGCTGATCACGCTCCCGCGGCCCCAGCTCGGCCAGCAGCCGGGCCTCGTTCTCGACATGCGGGCCGACAAGCTCGTCGATCTTCGCCAGCCCCTGCGCCGTCAGCCGCACCCGGATGGACCGCCGATCCTCCTCGTCCGGCAGCCGCTCCACCAGCCCCTTGGCGGCGAGCCGGTCGATGCGGTTGGTGATCGCTCCTGAGGTCACCATGGCGGCCCGGTTGAGAGTTCCGGCCGTCAGCTCGTACGGCGCGCCGGACCGGCGCAGGGTGGCCAGCACGTCGAACTCCCACCGCTCCAGCCCGTGCGCGGCGAAGAACTCCTTCAGCTCCCGGTCCAGCACCCGCGCCAGCCTGCTGATCCGCCCGATGACGCCCATCGGCCAGGCGTCGATGTCCGGTCGTTCGCGCTGCCACTGGCCCAGGATCAGGTCCACCGCGTCGCCCAACGGGCCCTCCTTCCGCCTGCTCGCCAGCTTCGCAGGCCTCTGAACGCTAACTATCTCAACGTTCATCTATTTGACGTTGAGCTTCCAAGCGTGCTGTTATCTCAACGTTGAGATTATCAACATGGAGGAAAAAGTGGAAACACACCATGGGCCCGCGCACTCCGCCCTGCGGGGCTGGCTGGGCGTCGCGGCCATCACGGCCAGTTTGTTCGTCTTTCTCACCACCGAGCTCATGCCGGTCGGGCTGCTCACCCCCGTGAGCTCCAGCCTGCACATCTCCGTGGGCGTCGCCGGGCTGATGGTCACCTTGTACGGCGTCTCGGCCGGGCTGGGCGTGCCGTTCATCGTGGCCTGGACCAGACGCGTCAACCGGCGCGTGCTCCTGTCCACGCTGCTGGTCATCCTGACCGCCGGGAACTGCGTCACCGCCGTCGCGCCGACGTTCCCGCTCGTCCTGACGACCCGGCTCGTCATGGGGTTCGCCAGCGGCGTGTTCTGGGCCATCGGGGTGAGCATGGCGATGCGGCTGGTCCCCGGACGGCAGGCCAGCAGGGCGGCCGCGGTCGTGATGTCCGGCATCTCGATCGCCGCCGTCGTGGGCATCCCGCTGGGCACCGTCCTGGAGAGCCTCACCGGCTGGCGCACCACGTTCCTCATCTGGAGCGGCCTCAGCGCGCTGGTGCTCCTCGCCGTGGCCATCGCCGTGCCGTCGCTGCCGTCGGCGAACGCGGTCCCGGTCAGGGAGGTGTTCGTGCTGCCGTTCAGGAACGTGCCGCTGCGGCTGGTGCTGTGCACCGTCGTGCTCTTCGTGCTCGGCCACTTCGGCGCGTACACCTTCGTGCGGCCCTTCCTGGAGGGCAACACGTCCGCCTCGCCCGCGTTCATCACCGTGGTGCTGATGGTCTACGGCGTCGGCGGCGCCATCGGCAACTTCGTCGCCGGGTACACCGTGAACCGGAGCCTGCGGGGCAGCTTCATCGCCGGCTGCGCGGGGCTCGTGGTGTCGCTGCTGTTGCTGCTCACCATCGGGCACGGGCAGGCCGGGTCGATCGTGGCGCTGGTCCTGTGGGGCCTGTCGTTCGGTGTCGTGCAGTTGTGCCAGGTCAACATGACGCAGGCGGCCGCGCCTGACACCTTCGAAGCGGCGATGTCGCTGAACACGATGGCGTACAACACGTCCATCGCGCTCGGGGCGCTCTTCGGCGGGCTGTTCGCCGATCACCTGGGCGTCACCAGCGTGGTCTGGTTCGGGGTGGCTTTGACGGCGGCGTCGCTGCTCCTGACGCTCACCACCGGTCGGCGGGGGCTGCGCGCGTCCGCTTCCTCCTCCGGTGGCGAGGAGCTGGTCGCCAGCCGATGAGCCTGGCTTGGCGGGGGACGCGCCACTCGGCGCGTGACCGGTGTGGCGGGGACGCGACGATCGGCGCGTGACCAGTATGGCCGGGGACGCGACGATCGGCATGTGACAGCGGCGGGATCTCCGACGGCTGGCGGGTGATCCGGGGGAGTGGTGGCCGGGAGGATGACCGGCATGGAGGCCTCTCTGCTCTTCGCCCGTCCGCGGCTCGGCGGTCGGCTGGGTGGACCGTACGAAGAAGTTCTGGGACGCCCGGCTGGCGGACGGCGCTGCGCTTCGCCGTCCACACCGAGCCAGGCGGCGAGGTCACCGGCTACGCCTTCTACCGCCGACGGCGCCGTGGACGAGCCGCTCAAGCACCTGCCGGCCGACCCGCGCGCGGCCCGCACCACGCTGATCGACAACCTGTGGGTACGCCTGGTGGACGTCGACCGGGCGCTGACGGCACGCCGCTACTCGACCCCGCTGGACCTGGTCATGGACGTGGAGGACACGTTCTGCCCGTGGAACGCCGGCCGCTACCGGCTGCGCGCCGAAGGCGACACCGTCACCTGCGAACGCACCCATGACGACGCGGACCTGCGGCTGTCCGTCGCGGAGCTGGGCGGCACCACGCTGGCCTGCCTGGCGGCAGCCGGGCGGGTGCGGGAGCTGCGACCAGGCGCGGTCGCCGCCGCCTCGCTCGCGTTCCGCGGCGAACGCGAGCCGTTCCACCCCTCCGGCTGGGCGTTCCCTGCCTTCTGACCCGGCGCGCCACGGCAAAACCATGTGCGGCGTCCCCGGCGCCGAAGCGATCATTGTGGGGTCCCTCCTAGGAAAGGCGCACGACGTGATGATGCATGACGACCAGGTGGACGTGCCGGCCGAGACGGTCGCCGCCCTGGTCGAGGAGCAGTTCCCGCAGTGGAGGGGCCTGCGGATCCGCCCGGTGCGCTCGACGGGAACGGTCAACACGATCTTCCGCATCGGGGACGACCTCGCCGCCCGCTTCCCCTTGCGCATGGCCGACGCCGACACCACCCGAGCGGCTCTGGAACGCGAGGCCACCGCGAGCGCCGAGCTGGCGCGGATCTCACCGTTCCCCACTCCCGAGCCCGTGGCCCTGGGCGCGCCCGGCGCGGGCTACCCCATGCCGTGGTCGGTGCAGACGTGGCTACGGGGAACGGCCGCCACGGACACCGACCCGAGCGGCTCGCAGGCCTTCGCAGAAGACCTCGCGACCTTCATCGCCGCCCTGCGCGAGGCCGGGACCGGAGGACGGCGCTTCGACGGCGAAGGGCGCGGCGGCGAGCTCACCCGCCACAACCCCTGGATGGAGGAGTGCTTCCAGCGCAGCGAGAAGCTGCTGGACGTGCCGCGGCTCCGCCACATCTGGAGCCGCCTGCGAGAGCTGCCACGCGACGGCGACGACGTGATGACTCACGGCGACCTGATCTCCGGGAACGTGCTGGTCTCGGCAGGCCGCCTGGCGGGCGTCCTCGACGGCGGCGGCTTCGCCCCCGCCGATCCCGCGCTGGACCTGGTCGGCGCCTGGCACCTGCTGCGAGCACAGCCGCGCGACGTGCTGCGGCGAGCCCTGGGCAGCGGCGACCTGGAATGGGAACGCGGCATGGCCTGGGCCTTCGTCCAGGCCATGGGGCTGGTCTGGTACTACGCCGACAGCAACCCCTCGATGAGCGCGATGGGGCGCCGGACACTCGACCGCATCATGACATGAACGCAGACCAAGGAGACACACCACATGCGCACTCATCGCCTCGGACGCACCCCGGTGCGGGTCACCGAGCTGGGCTTCGGAGGCGGGCCGCTGGGCGGCCTGTTCGAACCGCTGGACGACGACACCGCGGCGCGGGCGCTGGAAGCCGCCTGGGACTCCGGGATCCGCTACTTCGACACCTCGCCGCACTACGGCATCGGACATTCAGAACGCCGGATCGGCGAGCTGCTGCGCGGCAAGCCGCGGGCGGACTTCACGCTGTCGACGAAGGTCGGCCGGCTGCTGGTGCCGCAGGATCCGCAGGGCCGGATGGACGAGGGCTTCGCCGTCCCCGCCACCCACCGCCGGGTGTGGGACTTCTCCCGGGACGGCATCCGCCGCAGCGTCGAGGACTCACTGACCCGCATGGGCGTCGACCGCATCGACGTGCTGTACCTGCACGACGCCGAGGAGCACTTCGAGCCCGCCCTGCGCGACGGCTACCCGGCGCTGGCCGAACTGCGTGACGAAGGCACGGTCGGCGCGGTCGGCGCGGGCATGTACCACCCCGGCAAGCTGGCCCGCCTGGTCCGGGAGACCGACGCGGACGTGGTCATGCTGTCGGGCCGCTACACGCTGCTGGACCAGTCCGCCCTGGACGAGCTGCTGCCCGCCTGCGCCGAACGCGGAGTGTCGATCCTGGCCGCCTCCATCTTCAACTCCGGTCTGCTCGCGACCGACCGGCCCGTCGAGGGGGCGCGGTTCGACTACGCGCCCGCCGACGCGCGAATGCTGGAAAGGGTCAACCGGATCGCGGACGTCTGCGAGGCGCACGGGGTGACCGTTCCGCAGGCCGCCATGGCGTTCCCGCTGCTCCACCCGGTGGTCGCGGGCATCGTGGTCGGCATGCGGTCGGAGCAGGAGGTGGGACGCAATGTCGCCGCGTTCTCGGGGAGCGTTCCTGCGGGGTTGTGGTCCGATCTGCGTGCGGAGAAGCTGCTGGACGAACGCGCCCCGCTCATTGAGCGTCACGGGTGACGAGGCCGTGCTCGGTGGTGGCGGGGCGGCGTGACAGCTGGTCCAGGTACATGCGGCCGACGCGGAAGCGTAGGCCACGTGGTCCGCGAGCGGTCCGGCGGCCTGGCGGGCAATGTGGCGAGCCCGAGCGTGATCTGCTCACCTTCGGGGGCGGCCCAGTCGGCGGGCACGGTGACCCGGCCGCATCTCAGGCCGCCCCCGCAGTCCTGCCAGGACAGCGCGGTCGCAGGTGGCGTCAGGGGAGCAGCATCGTGCCGAGCACGGTGAAGATCGTGCCCCTCGGCCTGGCCGAGGGGCATGCCGCCGGTCGTCCATCCTTCGATGGATCCTGGGGAACGGGCGCGCGACGAAGTCGCGAAAAATCCCTGAATATGGCGCCGGGCCCGGACGCCATACCAGGATACGACCCCGCCTGTCCCTTCTGCCACAGGGACACCCCGAAAGATCAATTCAGCAGCGCGACGAGCTGCTCCTCCTCGTAGTCGAGATGAGCCTCCAGCTCCCGGGTGAGCCGCTCCACCTCGGCGAGCAGGTCCGCCGGCGCCACGTCGGCGCCGTCGCCCAGCAGCGACTGCAGCTCCCCGAGGAGCCGCGCGACGACCTCGTGCTCGTCCCGCAGCCGCGCGATCACCGGCGCCACTTCCGGGTAGCGCTCCTCCAGTACGGGGAACATGCCGGCGTCCTCGCGCGAGTGGTGCACGTGCAGCCCCTGGCACATGGTCAGGCAGTTGACCCGGAGCTGGGCGGCCAGGCGCGGGCCGGAGGCGGCGACCTCGCGGCGGATCAGCGCCAGTTCGCGGCGGAAGCCGTCGTGCATGGCGATCAGCGCGTCGCCCATGCGGGCGGCGGGCGGGCCGAAGCCGACCGTGAGCAGCGCCACCACGGGCAGGGTCCGCCCGGACCGCTCCTCGTAGGCGCCCCAGCCGGGGTCCTGCTCGACGGCGCGGGCGAACAGGCGGTCGCGCTCCTCTCCGTCGAGGATCACCGCCTTGGCCTGGTACGTGAACAGCCCGTCCTCCACCGTGGCCATCGGATCGGCCACCAGGTTGTGGTACCAGGCGGGGTGCCGGGGCGAGCCGCCGGCGGAGGCGATGACGAGGACGCGGTCGCCGTCGGGCAGGTAGCCGAGCGGCGTGGTGTGCGGGGCGCCTGATCGGGCGCCGGTGGTGGTCAGCAGGAGCAGCCTGGCTCCTTCGAAGGGGCCGCCGACCTGGCCCTTGTTGGCGCGGAATTCGTCGATGATCTGCTGGTTGAAGTTCATGGGCATGCTGGTTTCAAGCTCCTGGCGGGTCGGATGTCGAAAGGTTCGAGACAAACCCGCGCGGGCATGCCGACGTCCGGCGGGTTTACGACACCGCCGAGGGCATGGGATGACGCGCGGGCGCAGTGCGCTCAGGCACGACCGGCAGTGTGAGTGGCCACGGTGTCATCCCCCTTGATTCGGCGCCTCCATGCCTCGGCCGTCCTCCCGGCCGGCGACACGCGACGCGACGGTTATTACGCACACATCCGCGCGAAGCTGTCAAGCGGCACCACTCTTGGAAGCGCAGGCGAGAGTCGAACTCGCACGGTACGGCTTTGCAGGCCGACCTCCGCGACCGGCGAACTGCGCCACGGTCACAGTGACCCCAGCAGGATTCGAACCTGCGACGGACCCGGCTTCGTAGGCCGGCGCTCTATCCATTGAGCTATGGGGCCGTACCCCGTACCGGATTCGAACCGGCGATTTCCCGGGTGAAAGCCGGGTGTCCTGACCGCTGGACGAACGGGGCATGCTACGGACGCCGGGCAGGACAAAGAGAAAAGGCCGCCTGGTGGTCACCTGGCGGCCTCCGGAATTCTCCTCTTCGGAAATTATCCAGAAGCCGTCCCGAGCAGCGCACAGCAGAGCGCGGGGAGACGTCGTTCCCGCTCTGTCGCAATGGCTGTGCGAAGCATGGCTGGCCTTTCCTCATCGACCGGAGTTGTCATTCACATTAATGCCCGCCCGCCGGGCGCGCCACTCTTTAATCAGCCCGCCGCCACGCGGCTGAGCCGTTCCCAGGCGCGATATTGCTCGGTGCGGGCCTGCTCCATCTGCAGCACGATGTCGAAGGAGGCGCTGCCGACGATCAGCCTTACCGGTGGCTCCGGCAGATCGACCAGCTCCATGATGACGGGCGCGGCGGTGCTCGGGTCGGGGCCGGCCTCGTCGCCCCACATCTCGGCCAGCTTGGCGCGCAGTTCCGCGTAGGCAGGGTCGGGCTCGGTGGCGACGGTGCCCTTGGTGAACAGGCCGGTGTCGTAGCCGCCCATCTGGAGGATGGTGACCTTGACGCCGAACGGCGCGATCTCCATGGCCAGGGCCTCGCTGACGGAGTCGAGGGCCGCCTTGCCGGCCGCGTACATGCCGGTCGAGGCGAAGCCGCCGCCCGCGCCCATCGAGGTGACCTGGAGGAGGTGGCCGGAGCCCTGGGCCCGCAGGTGCGGGACGACGGCTTGCGCGACCCAGACGGCGCCGAAGAAGTTGACGTCGAAATGGGCTCTGAGCTGCTCCTCCGTGGCCTCCTCGACCATGCCGAACAACATGTTGCCCGCGTTGTTGACCACGACGTCGAGCCTGCCGAACGCGGCCACGGCGCGGTCGACCGTCTCGAAGACGGCGGCGCGGTCGGACACGTCGAGCGGCAGTCGTACGAGCTGGCCGGGGTACTTCTGGGCCAGCTCCTCCAGCGGCTCCACGTTCCGCGACGCGGCCACGACGCGGTCTCCGGCGGCCAGCGCCGCCTGTGTGAACGCCCGTCCGAGGCCTCGCGACGCACCGGTGACGAACCATACTCGGGTCAAGATTCACTCCTTGTGTCAGTTAGCGAGACGAGACGGCCCGTCTCGCTGATTGCCCCAACTCTGGACCACGCCGACGGCGATGTCAAGACGGACCGTCTCGTCTCGTCGGACTGCTATGCTGCCTCGCATGCCGAAGCACCCCGATCCCGCCCGCCGCAACGAGCGCTCCCGCCAGGCCATCCTCGAAGCCGCCCGCGAGCTGGTCTCCGAGGTGGGTTACGCCAAGGTGTCCATCGAGGCCATCGCCGCACGGGCCAGCGTGGGCAAGCAGACGATCTACCGCTGGTGGCGCTCCAAGGGGGCGGTGGTCTTCGACGCGTTCCTCGCGCTCAGCGAGGCGGGCGCGGACGGCGACATGGCGCTGCCCGACACCGGCGACATCGAGGCCGACCTGAAGCTCGTGATGCGGGCGACGACGGCGGAGTTCGCCGATCCGGCGTTCGAGGCGCCGATCCGGGCGCTCAACACGGAGATCATCAACGACCCCGATCTCGCCGCGCAGTACCGGGAACGGCTGGCCGCGCCGGTGGACGAGGCCAAGAAGGCCCGGCTGCGCAGCGCGCAGCGGGCCGGTCAGATCGCCGCCGACGCCGATCTCGACCTGGCTCTGGAGATCCTGTACGCGCCCCTCTACCAGCGCTGGCTGCACCGCTCGGGCCCGCTGACCCCGGAGTACGCCGACGCGCTGGTGGACCTCTTCCTCAAGGCCCTCCGCCCGGCCTGACGTCCACTTCGACCTGCGCGCCCCCGATTTGACGTTGACGCCGCGTCAACGTCTTAACTGGGTGCATGCGGATCGGAGAGCTGGCCGCGCTGCTCGGGGTCTCCACCCGGACCGTGCGCTACTACCACCACCAGGGCGTGCTGCCGGAGCCGCCGCGCCTGACCAACGGCTACCGCGAGTACGGCATGCGCGACGCCGTCGCCCTGGCCCGCGTCCGCCGCCTGGTCGAGCTGGGATTGAGCCTGGACGAGGCCCGCGACGTCATCGCCGAGGACCGCTCCAGGGACCTGCCCGAGATCCTCGCCGAGATCGACGCGGACCTCGCCGCGCAGGAGCAGGAGATCGGCCGCCGCCGGGCCCGCCTGGCGCAGGTGCTGGCCCGCGCCGAGGACGGGACGCTCGGCCCCGACGACACCGCCTCGCCCGACCTGGTGGCCTTCCTGCGAGTGGTGGACGTGCCGGCGTCCAGGAGCGCCGCCTGGGACCGCGACCTGCTGGTGCTGGTGGACAGCACGTCGGCGGCGGACAACCGGGAGCGGACGCTGGCCATGCTCGACACACTGGCGGCCGACCCCGCGACGGCGGCGCGTGGCCAGGAGTTCTACCGCCGGCTGGACGAGCTGGCCGACGCCGAGCCCGGCGACCCCCGCGTGGATCCGCTGGCCGCCGAGCTGGCGGACTACAGCGTGGAGCACGTGCTGCACGGCATGCGGCCGGGCCCCGACTGGGACCCGGCGCAACTGGAGCCCTTCCTGGAAGGGCTGGCCCCGGCGCAGGCGGAGGTCGTGCGCCGCGCCACCCACCTCATCGCGACCAGAAAACTGCAATAGACTCCAAAATTGCAGTACAGTTCACCTTCGTGAGTGAAGGACTGCGCGAGCGCAAGAAGCGGCAGACCAGGCAGCGCATCTCCGAGGTGGCGATCGGCCTGTTCGTCGAGCGCGGCTTCGACAACGTCACGATCGCCGAGGTCGCCGCCGCCGCCGAGGTGTCGGTGAACACCGTCTACAACTACTTCCAGGCCAAGGAGGACCTGGTGCTGCCGCCCGAGGAGGCCTCGCCGCAGCGCCTGGCCGACATCGTGCGCGAGCGCGCCCCCGGCGAGTCGGCGGCGGGCGCGGTGCTGACCCGGCTGCGCCAGGAGGTACGCGGGCGCGAGCGCCGGGTGGGCCTGACGGCCGGGTTCGGGCGGGTGCTGGAGATGATGCGGGCGGCCCCCACGCTCACCGCCCGGCTGGAGTCGCTCGGCCACCAGATGACCGACGCGCTGGCCGGGCTGCTGGCCGAGGAGAGCGGCGCGGCCCCCGGAGATCCGCTGCCGCGCGTGGTGGCCTGGCACATCGGCTGCCTGCACGCGCTGGTGCTGGCCGAGATCGGCCGGCGCACGGCGGCGGGGGAACGGCCCGAGGAGATCGCGCGGGCGGTGCTGGAGCTGCTGGACGCGGCCGAAAGCGTGCTGGGTGAGCGGGTCCTGGCCTATGGCGTGCGAGAGGAGTAAAGGGTGTTCAGGGTGACGATCAGGGGCAAGTTCAACGGGCTCGACGAGCAAGGCAGGGCCGCCGTACTGGCGGCGTCGGGAGCCGCGTACACCGAGGCCGGGACGTTCACGCACGACGCGACCGTGTCGGTGTTCACCTTCCGCTGCCAGGTGCCGGTCGACGGCGACGAGGACGACGCGGGTCTCGGCGCGATGGCGGCCCTGGAGGCGTACCAAGTGCCGTACGAGATCCTGAAGCTCGCGGTGACCGACATGCGAGACATCAAAATTCGCCGCAAATAGGGGTGAAACTATCTGATCGGTCCGGACAGGTACGGGATGTCGGACCGATCAGATGGAAGAAGGCAACGTGCACCACCATGACCGGAAGCAGCGCTTCGAGGTGATCTACGTTGCCCACTACGCCGACATCCTCGCCTACATCCGGCGCCGCACGACCTCCCCGGAGGACGCCGCCGACGCGCTCGCCGAGACGTTCACCACCGCCTGGCGCCGCCTGGACGACCTCCCGCAGGGGCCGGACGCGCGCCTGTGGCTGTTCGGCGTGGCCCGGCGCGTGCTGGCCAACGGCCGGCGCGCCGAGTCGCGGCGCGGCGAGCTGGTGGAGCGGCTCGGGCGGCAGCTCGCCGTGTGGGCGGAGCACACCGAGGTCCGCGAGGACCTGGCGGACGTGCGGGAGGCGTTCGCGCGGCTGAGCCCCGACGATCGGGAGGTCCTCGCGCTGGCCGGCTGGGAGGGGCTGGGATCCGACGAGATCGCCACCGTGCTGGGCTGCTCGCGCCCCAACGCCAGGCTGCGGCTGCACCGGGCCCGCAAACGGCTGGCCAAGCACCTGGACGCGGCCGGCATCGACCTGGCCCGCATCGGCCTGCGTGCCGTCGCCATGACGAGGGGGATCCTGTGATGCACAAGATCGACCGGCTGGTGGCCGGCATCGCGCCCGATCCGGGCCCCGGCACGACGCCGATCGCCAGGGAGCTGCTGGAGGAGATCGTCTCCGTCCCGGTCCCCGAGCGCCGCCGCAGGTGGCAGGCGCTGCCCCGGCCGCGCAGGTGGGCCGCCGTGCCGGTGCTGGCCCTGCTGACGGCCCTGCTGACGGCACTGCTGTCCGTCGGCGTCGCCCAGGCGCCCGCCTCCGCCGCGCTGGACATCGAGGTGGTCGACGACCACTACGTGATCACCGTCAAGGACCTGATGGCAGAGCCCGGGGTCTACCAGCGCGAGCTGCGGGCCAGAGGCCTGGACATCACGCTCGACCTGGCGCCGACCTCCGCCGGCCTGACGGGCCGGATCATCGTCATGCACGACATGGAACGGCTGATGTCCGGCCAGATGGTGCCGGACGACGGGCCGATCACCACGATCGACGCCCCTGGCGACTGCGAGCGGTTCGCCGGCTGCCCCATCGGGGTGAAGGTGCCGGTCGACTTCGACAAGAAGGCCGAGATCACGCTCGGCAGGCGGGCCCTGCCCGGCGAGCGGTACAAGCTGCCGCCCGGCATCGCCCTGCCCGGCGAGCCGCTGCACTGCGTGGACTTCGTCAACGAGAGCGTCACCGAGGTCTCGGCCCTGCTGCGCGAGCGCGGCGTCACGCCCTCGTACACCGCCTTCGGCCAGCCCTCGGGCTTCGCGCCGCCCGGCGACTGGTTCGTGCACGACGGCGTCATGAGCGCGGACGGCCAGGCGCTCCTGCTGGTCGCCGCCGATCCCGCCACCCGGCGCGAGCCGGAGCCCACCACCCGGCGCGAGCCGGAGCCCGCCGCCGGGCGTGAGCCGGCGACGGCGCCCGGCTGCTGATCCCGGCCCTGCGCCGGCGCGGAGCCGGGGTCCCGCTGCTGATCCCGGCCCCGCACTGACACTTCCTTTCCCCTTCACCGCCATGCGCCGTCCTCGGCATGCGCGGACCTCAGTCATGCCCCGAGATCGGATTTCGCGTGCTCACCGACACCCGCGTGGCGCTGCCCGCGCAGCCCCGCCTCGACGGTCACCGCCTCTTCACCGTGCTGCTGGCCCTGGCCGCCGCGCTGCGCGTGGTGACGATGCTCGGCTACCGCCCCGTCACGCTCTACTGGTACGACTCCTTCACCTACCTCGACACCGCCGTGCACCCGGCCCCGTCGGCGACGTTCCACCCCATCGGCTACCCGCTGCTGCTGCGCGCGCTGCTGCCGTTCCACAGCGTGGAGCTGGTCGCGGCCGTCCAGCACGCCATCGGCCTGGCCACCGGGCTGCTGCTCTACGCGGTGCTGCGCCGCAGGTCGGCGCCCGGCTGGGTGGCGGCCCTGGCGACGGTGCCGCTGCTGTTCGACGCCTCGTTCCTGCGCCTGGAGCACGGCGTGCTGTCCGACACGCAGTTCATCTTCCTGGTCGTGGCCGGGCTGGCGGTGCTGCTGTGGTCGCCGAAGCTGTCCGTGCGCGCCGCCGCAGGGGCGGGCCTGCTGTTCGCAGCGGCGGCGCTGACCAGGACGATCGCGCTGCCGCTGCTGCTGCTCGTGGTGCTGGCGCTGGCGGTACGGCGGGTGGGGTGGCGGCGCCTGGCCGCGCTGGTCGTGGCCGCCGCGCTGCCGCTGACCGGCTACGCCGCCTGGTACGCCGCCCACCACGGCCGGTTCGCGATCAGCGGCGCCGACGGGGTGGCCCTGTGGGCGCGCACGATGACGTTCGCCGACTGCGCCCGCATCCAGCCGCCGCCCGAGCTGGCGCGCCTGTGCCCGAACGGGACGGAGGTGGACGCCGCCTCCGAGTACGTCTGGGCGCCGGGCGCCTCGCTCAACCTGCTGCCAGGGGGCCGTTTCGCGCACAACGACCTCGCCCGCTCGTTCGCGATCGAGGCGATCCTCGCCCAGCCGCTGGACTACCTGGCCGACGTCGTCCGCGACACCGCCATCGCCTTCTCCTGGACGCCGATCCCGCACCCCGACCGCACCACCCCGGCGTTCGGCTTCGCCGGCGGCCACTGGGAGCTGCCCGAACAACCGCTGATCGACAAGGTGAAACAGGAGTACGACCCGGACATTCGCGGCCTGTCGTCGGTGTCCCCGTACGCGGACTTCCTCATCGCCTACCAGTACGCCGCCTACCTGCGCGGCCCGTTCCTCGGTCTGATCCTCCTGCTGGGCGCGTACGCCGCGGTGCGGCGGCCCGGCGTGGCGCTGCTGCCGTGGGCCGTGGCGGCCGGGCTGCTGGCCGGCCCGGTCGCGGTGCTGGACTTCGACCACCGGTACGTGCTGCCCGTCATCCCGGTCGCCTGCCTGGCCGCCGCCCTCGCCCATCCCAGATGTGGGATATCATCCCGAATGTGAGAGATGTGGACGCGAGGCTCGCCGACCGCCTCGCCGAACTGCGCGTCGAGCGGGGATGGCCGCTGGAGGAGCTGGCGCACCGCTCGGGCATCAGCCGCTCGACGCTGTCCAGACTGGAGCGCGGCGAGATCAGCCCGACCGCCGCCCTGCTGGGCAAGCTGTGCGAAGTGTACGGGCGGACGATGTCCCGGCTGCTGGCCGAGGTCGAGGAGGAGCCGCCGCAGGTCGTGACCGCCGGGGCGCAGCCGGTGTGGCGGGACGAGGACTCGGGGTTCGTGCGCCGCTCGCTCTCCCCGCCGCACCCGGGGCTGCGCGGCGAGGTCGTCGAGGCGACGCTGCGGCCGGGCGCCGACATCTCCTACGACGCGCCGCCCGTACCAGGTCTTGAGCAGCACATCTGGGCGCTCGAGGGGGCGGTGGAGATCACCGCGAACGGCCGCACGCACCTGCTGGAGGCGGGCGACTGCCTGCGCTTCCGCCTGTGGGGCGCCTCCCGCTTCCGCTGCCCAGGCCCTCTTGAGGCCCGTTACGCGATCTTCATAGTCCTGCCGTGAGAAGGGATCACATGCGCACCATCGCCCGCCTGTCCGCCGAGGAGTTCGAGCACAGCGTGAAGGAGCTGGCGGACCTGCTGGTCGACGCCGTGGACGACGGCGCCTCGCTGGGGTTCGTGACCCCGTTCCGCCACGAGGCCGCGGCGGCGTGGTGGCGGGCGCAGGCACCGTCGGTGGCCGCGGGCGGCCAGCTCGTGTGGGTGTGCCGGGTGGACGGCGTCCTGGCCGGCACCGTCAGCCTGATCCCGGCCGTCAAGGCCAACTCCCGGCACCGCGCCGAGGTCGTCAAGCTGATGGTGCACCGCGACGCGCGCGGCCAGGGCCTGTCGCGCGCCCTGCTGGCCACGGCCGAGCAGGCCGCCCTCGACGCCGGAGTCAGCCTGCTGATGCTGGACACCGAGACGGGCAGCACCGCCGAGCACGTCTACCTGTCCGGCGGCTGGACGCGTTTCGGCATCGTCCCCGACTACGCCGCCTCACCTGACGGCACCCTGCGCGAGTGCAGCTTCTTCTTCAAGCGGCTGGCGGACAGCTAGGCGCGTGCGCTGCGCGCGTGTACGGTCAGGGCGCCCACACGTGTACGGTCAGGGCGCTCCGCCGGAAGGAGATTTCCGTGCGACTCATTCCCGCAGCAGCGATTCTGCTCCTCACCACCCTCCTCGCCGCCCCCGCCGCCGCTGAGTCCAGGTCCCCTGACCAGGTGCGGACGGACAAGGGCGTGGTCAAGGGCCAGGTGCTGGACGACCGCAGGGAGTTCAAGGGCATCCCGTACGCCGCGCCGCCCGTCGGCGACCTGCGCTGGAAGGCGCCGCGACCGGCCGAGGCGTGGCGGGGCGTGCGCGACGCGACGGCCTTCGCCAGCCAGTGCGCGCAGCCCGCCAACCCCTTCGGCGGCCCCGTGGCGACGTACGTCGAGGACTGCCTCTACCTCAACGTCACCGCCCCGCGCCGCGCGGGACGGCTGCCCGTGATGGTCTGGGTGCACGGCGGCGGCAACCTCACCGGCACCAGCGCCCTGTACGACGGCGCCAAGCTGGCCGTCGAGGGCGGCGTCGTGGTCGTCACCGTCAACTACCGGCTGGGCGTGCTGGGCTGGCTGGCGCACCCCGCGCTGGAGGCCGGCGAACGCTACCAGAGCGGCAACTACGGGCTGCTCGACCAGCAGGCGGCGCTGCGCTGGGTGCGCCGCAACATCGCGGCCTTCGGCGGCGACCCGGGCAACGTGACCCTGTTCGGCGAGTCGGCGGGCGGCGCCGACACCTGCGCCAACCTGGCCTCGCCGACGGCGGCGGGCCTGTTCCACCGCGCGATCCCGCAGAGCTACAGCTGCGCCTGGCCGACCAGGACCGAGCAGGAGGCCGAGACGGCGGGCGCCGGCTTCGCCACGGCCGTGGGCTGCTCCGACGCGGCCTGCCTGCGCGCGCTGCCCGTGCGGACGATGCTGGAGAGCTACCAGGAGGACAACCCGTACGCCGTGGCGGGGGCCGACCACGTGCTGCCCGCGCAGCCGTACGAGGCGTTCGCCTCGGGGCGCTACAACCGCATGCCGATCATCCACGGCAACACCCTGGACGAGATGCGGCTGTTCCTGTCGCTGCAGTACCCGCAGCCGATCACGGTGGAGCAGTACGAGGCGTTCGTGCGTGGCACCTACGGCGCCGACGCCGACGCGGTCCTGGCCCGCTACCCCGCCTCGGCCTATCCGGACCTGCGGATCGCGGTCGCGACGCTGCTGACCGACTTCGGCTCTCCGCTGTCGACCTGCGGCCATCTGGACGCGCTCGGCCTGTTCGCGCGCTCCGGCGTGCCGGTCTGGGGCTACCAGTTCGCCGACAGGACGGCGCCGCCGCTGATCGACGTGCCGGGGTTCGAGGAGGGCGCCTACCACGCCTCCGAGCTGGAGTACCTGTTCCCCGGGCTGCTGCCGGGCGCCGGGCTGAACGCCGAGCAGGAGCGGCTGTCGGACGCCATGGTCGGCTTCTGGACGTCGTTCGCCGCCACCGGCCGTCCCAAGGCGGCGGGCTGGCCGCGCTACCGCTCGACGGGCGACGTGCTGAGCCTGGCGCCGGGGCCGCGCGGCATCCGCACGGTGGACCCGGCCAAGGCGAGCAACTGCGCGTTCTGGGCGTCGCTGGGCACCACCCCGCGCCTCAGGGCGGGGGGTGGCTGAGCTGGATCGAGGTCGGCTCAGGACAACTAGCGGGTGAGCTGGTCGAGGTCGGCTCAGGAAAGGGACTGGGCGAGCTCGTCCAGGTCGGCTCAGGACAGGGAGCGGGTGAGCTTGTCAAGGTCGGCCAGCCGCCGGGCGGGCGCGAGCAGCGCGGCGGCGGCGACGAGCAGCAGCTCGGTGACCGCGATCTCGTGCGCGAGCGGCGCGATCGGGCCGCTCGCCTCGCGCGGCAGGCTGATCAGCACCTCCGCCTGCGCGGCCAGCGGTGACCCCCAGGCGTCGGTGACGAGCACCAGGCGCGCGCCCCGCTCGTGCGCGGCGCGCACGAACCGGGCGGTGTCGGGGGAGTAGCGGCGGAAGTCGTAGGCCACGACCACGTCGGACGGCCCCAGGTCCAGCACCGTACGGGCGCGGGCGGGCGCCGGGTCGGGCACCCGGTGCGCGCCGGGCCGCAGGCTGGCGAGCTGGCGGATCAGGTATTCGGCCGCCAGCTCGCTCAGCGGGCCACCGAGCGCCCACACGGTGCGCGCCTCGGCCAGCAGCGCGGCCACCTTGTTGCAGAGCGACTCGGGGACGGCGGCCAGCGTGCCGTCGAGCCCGGCCCGCAGGTCCTCCGCCGCCTGACCGAGGTTCGTGGGCCCCGCGACGTGCTCCAGGAGCTGGGAACGATCGCGGGCCCCGTGCCGCACGGCCGCCTGGAACGCGGCGAACCCGCCGAACCCGAGCCGGTCGAACAGCCGCGAGGCCGTCGGCGGGCTCACCCCCGCCCGCTCGGCCAGGGCGCGCAGCGAGCCGAGCGCCGCGAACGGGTAGTCGTCGAGCAGCACGCGCACGACGGCGCGCTCCCCGGGCGGCAACTCGGGATAGACGGCGCCGAGGCGGGCCGCGATCGGATCGTTCTCCACAATGACAAATGTTACATCAACCCCCGTTTGACGAAATAGGCGAAACGAGTGTTACGGTGCCGCCATGACTACCTGGCACGGCCTCATCGACAGCCCGTACCGGCGTTGGCTGCCGGTCACCCCCGACACCCCGTCCGTCTCGCTCAACGAGGGCAACACTCCGCTGCTGCGCTCGGCGCACCTGTCGGAGCTGACGGGGTGCGAGGTCTGGCTGAAGGTGGAGGGCGCGAACCCGACGGGCTCGTTCAAGGACCGCGGCATGACGGTGGCGATCAGCCGGGCCGCCGAGGCCGGCGCCGAAGTGGTCATCTGCGCCTCCACGGGCAACACCAGCGCCTCGGCCGCCGCCTACGCCGCCCGCGCCGGGCTGACCGCCGCCGTGCTGGTGCCCAGGAGCGGCGTCGCGCTGGGCAAGCTGAGCCAGGCCGTCCGGTACGGCGCCGAGATCGTGGAGATCGACGGCACCTTCGACGACTGCCTGCGGGTGGCCCGCGAGCTGGCCGCCCACCACCCGATCGCGCTGGTCAACTCGGTCGGCAACGAGCTGCGCCTGTCGGGGCAGCGCACGGTGGCGTACGAGATCGTGGACGCGCTCGGCGACGCGCCCGACGTGCACTGCCTGCCGGTGGGCAACGGCGGCAACATCACCGCCACCTGGGGCGGCTACCGCAACTACCGCGAGGCCGGGCTGTCGTCGCGGCTGCCGCGCCTGTGGGGCTTCCAGGCGGCGGGCGCGGCCCCGTTCGTCCGCGGCGAGCCCGTCGCCCTGCCCCGCACGGCGGCCACCGCGATCAACATCGGCCGCCCGGCCACCTGGGACGGCGCGCTGGCCGCCCGCGACGAGTCGGGCGGGTTCATCGCCGCGGTGACCGACGAGCAGATCTTCGCGGCGTACCGGCTGGTGGCCCGCCGTGACGGCGTCTTCGCCGAGCCCGCCTCCGCGGCCGGCGTGGCGGGCCTGCTCGACCTGCACGCCAGGGGCGGGCTGGAGCCCGGCCTGCGCATCGTGATCACGCTCAGCGGCAACGGGCTGAAGGACCTCGACGCCTCCCTGCGTGACGGTTACACCGCCACCGAGACCTCGGCCGCCACCTCGGACGTGGCCCGCGCCCTACGCCTGGCCGCCTGAAACAACTAACAGTAACCATTAGGCAACGTTATGTGACTTCGGTCACGGGCACGAATGTCGCGACAAAGCCGACGAGGCGGCCGATACGGCCATATGCCTGCCCCTCCATCGGCGTATCGCGCCTGGCCGGCGATCTTCCCTTCCCGAGAGGAACGCCACCGTGCCCCCGATCCTGCCCCCGATCCTGCCCCCGATCCTGCCTGCCCTGCGGCGCGCGAGCGCCGCCGCCCTCCTGCTCACCGCCGGGGCGGCGGCGCCCGCGTACGCGCCGGAGACCGCTCCATGCGAGCGCCACCTGAAGCCGGCCCACACCTACCACGCCCACCACCACACCTTCACCACCGACGACGCCGGACGCCCCGTCGAGGCCCTGGCCAGGAGACTCACCGACAAGAGCGCCGCACGCACCGGCTGCCAGAGCACCGTCGGCAACTGGGGCGGCAGCGGCGACTGGAACGGCGGCCACCTCATCGCCGCCTCCTTCGACGGCGTCGGCCTGCGCTACAACCTCGTCCCCATGCAGGGCAGGCAGATCAACCAGGGCCTGATGAAACGCGTCGAGGACGGCGCCCGCTCCTGCCTGGACGGCGACGGCGCCGTGGCCGGCTACCGGGTGCGCCTGCGCTACCCCGACCGCGACACCCTCGCCCCCGACCAGATCACGATCACCCTGTCGGCCCCCGGAAAGCTGAAGTTCGACCTGCCGAACCGCGCGCTGCCCGCCAAGGAGTTCGAGGCCAGGCAGGAAAAGATCACCAAGGCGTTCCAGGAGGCCCGCTGCACTGTGCGGACGGTATCAATCACTCGCAGATGATCCGCCGGAAAGTTGTGGGATCCCTCCATGCCCGTCCGTGACCCTCGTGGTGTGGGATCGACTCCATGAAGAAACAGCGCGGGATCGCGACGCAGACCCTGGCGAGGGTGGCCGTGTTCGCGGCGCTCATCGCCGTCCTCGGCGTGCCGGGCACGCTGAACGTCTTCGGGGCCGCCGTTCCCATCACGCTCCAGACGATGGGCGTCATGCTGGCCGGGGTGATCCTGGGCTCGTGGCGGGCCGCGCTGGCCGTCCTGGTGCTGCTCGTGCTGATCGCCGCCGGGCTGCCGCTGGCGGCCGGCGGGCGGGGCGGGCTCGGGGTGTTCACCGGGCCTTCGGCCGGGTTCCTGATCGGCTGGCTGCCCGGCGCGGCGGTGACCGGGTGGCTGACGGAGCGGGCGGGCCGCGACCCGAGCACCCTGCAACTGTTCGTGGCCTGCTTGGTAGGTTGCATCGGCGTGATCTACTTGTTCGGGATCCCCGTGTGGTCGCTCGTGAGCGGGATCTCGCTCGGCGCGGCCGCGCTGAGCACCCTCGTCTTCCTGCCGGGCGACCTGATCAAGGCGGGGCTGACCGCGGTCGTGGCCAGGGGCACGCAGCGGGCCTACCCCGACGCGGTGCCCGCCGTGCACCGGGAACGCGTGCGCTCGGACCGGGGGCGTTGACCCCTTCATGCCCGTAGCACGACACGTCCTGGCGCACGCCGCCGAGCGCCCGTCCCGGCTCGCCGTGTGCGGTCCCGCGGGCGAGCTGACCTACGCCCGGTTCGCCGGGAAGATCGACGGCGCCGCCCGTCACCTGCGCGGGCGGGGCGTCGGGCCCGGCGCGCTGGTAGCCGTCGCCCTGGCCGACCCCGTGGAGCTGCTCACCGCCGTGCTGGCGGCCGACCTGGCCGGAGCCACGCCGCTGGTGGGCGACCCCGCCTGGGACGGCGAGCGGTGGGACCAGATCACCGGCGAGGACCTCGCCGCCCGCATCGACACGCCGCTCCCGTCCGACGCACTCCCGTCCGACGCGGGTTCGCTCCGCGCGCGTCCGTCCGATGCGGGCCCGTCCGACGCGGGCTCGTCCGATGCGGGCCCGTCCGACGCGGGCTCGTCCGACGCGGGCCCGTCCGTGTGGGGCGAGGCGCGCCCGGACGACCTGGCCTGGGCGTGCTTCAGCTCGGGCAGCACCGGCCGCCCCCGCGCCATCGTCCGCACCCGCGCCTCGTGGACTGGCTCCTACCCGCACCTGGACGAGCTGACCGGGATCGGCCCGGACGACGTCGTGCTGGTGCCGGGCCCGCTCGTCTCCTCCCTGTACTCCTTCGCCGCCCTGCACACCCTGGCCACCGGCGCGACGGCACTCCTGCCCGGCCGCTGGCCCGGCCGATCCCTGACCGCCCAGCTGGACAGGGCGAGCGTCGTGCACGTGGTACCGCACCGCCTGCCCGACGTGCTCGCGCGGCCCGGCTCCGTCCGCGTGGCCGTGGTCGGCGGCGCGGCGCTCGACGCCGGCACGCGGGCGGACGCCGCCGCGGCCGGGGTTCGCGTGGTGTCGTACTACGGGGCGACCGAGCTGTCGTTCGTGGCCGCCGACGCGGACGGGGGCGGGCTGCGGCCCTTTCCCGGCGTGGAGATCGAGGTCCGTACCGGCTCCCACGGGCCGCTCGGCGAGGTGTGGGCCCGCTCGCCCTGGCTGGCGGAGGGCTACCTGGCGGGCGCCGCCGGGCCGCTGCGGTGCGACGGTGACGGCTGGGTGACCGTCGGCGACCTGGCGGAGCCGTACCGGGAAGGACAGGTGTTGCGGCTGCGCGGACGCGGCGACGGCGCCATCCAGACGGGCGGCGCCACCGTCGTGCCCGAGGACGTCGAGGAGGTGCTCAGGCAGGTGCCCGGCGTGGGCGACATCGTGGTGGTCGGGCTGCCGCACCCGTCGCTGGGCTCGGTCGTGACGGCCGTCGTCGAGGCGGAGCCCGCCCTGCAGCCGCCGCGCGCCCTGCTGGAGGCCACCGCCAGGGGCGGGCTGGACGCGGCGCAACGGCCGCGCCGCTGGTTCGTGGTGCCGAGCCTGCCGCGCAACCCGACGGGCAAACCCGCCCGCGCCCTGGTCGCCGACCGGCTGGCGGGCGGCGACCCCGAGATCAGGCGGCTGGTCTGAAATGAGCTGGTCTGACAGGGGCAGTCTGAGATGAGCTGGTCTGACAGGGGCCGCGCTGACTGGGGCCGCGCTAACTGGGGCCGGGCTGACAGGGGCCGGGCTGACCTGGGTGACGCCCCCGTGGTGGTGGCGGCGCTGCGCACGCCCATCGGCACCGCCGGGCACGCCTACAAGGACCTGACCGTCGACCGGCTGGCCGCCCCCGTGATCGCCGCCGTGGCGGCGCAGCTTCCCGGGCGGCGGGTCGATGACGTGGTGCTGGGCAACTGCATGGGACCCGGCGGGAACGTGGCCCGGGTGTCGGCGCTGGCCGCGGGCCTGGGACACGAGGTGCCCGGGCTGACGGTGGACCGGCAGTGCGGCAGCGGGCTGGCCGCGATCCTGGTGGCCGGGCAGGCCGTGCGCGCCGGCGAGGCGGACCTGGTGATCGCGGGCGGGGCCGAGAGCGCCTCGACCGCGCCGCTGCGCACGTTCAGAGGGGCGGAGCGGCCGTACGAGCGGGCGCCGTTCACGCCCGCCGGCCATCCCGACCCCGACATGGGGCCGGCCGCCGAAGCGCTCGCGGCGGCGTACGGGATCGGCCGCGAACGCCAGGACGCCTACGCCTGCCGCAGCCACGCCCGCGCCCTGGCGGCCCGCCAGGCGGGCCGCTTCGAGCGGGAGATCGTGCCGATCGGCGAGCGCCGCGACGACCAGCGCCCGCGCCCGCTGCGGGCGGCGTCGCTGGCCCGCCTGCCTGCGGCGTTCGTCGCGGAAGGTACAGTGACGGCCGGTAACGCGTCCCCGGTCAGCGACGGCGCGGCGGCCGTGGCGATCGTGCCGGAGCGGCTTCGCGCGGGCCTGCCGGGGATGCGGCTGGTGGCCGGGGCCGTCGTCGGATGCGATCCCGGGCTGCCCGGATGGGGGCCGGTGCCGGCGATCCGCCGGGTGCTGGCGCGTGCGGGGGTGGGATTGGAGCAGGTCGCGGCGGTGGAGATGGTGGAGGCGTTCGCGGCGCAGATGCTGGCGGTGACCGACGCGCTCGGGCTCGACCCGCTGGGCGCCGACGCCGACCGGGTGTGCCCCGGCGGCGGGGCGCTGGCGCTCGGGCACCCGTGGGGCGCGACCGGGGCGGTCGTGGTGACCAGGCTGTTCAGCGGTCTCGTACGGGCCGCCGCCCCGCCGGGGACGCTGGGCCTGGCGGCGGCGGCCGTCGGCGGCGGGCTGGGCGTGGCCGCGCTGTTCGAGGTGGTCTGATGGCCATCGACTTCGCCGACGTGCACGTCCGGCTCGGTCAGCGCGACGTGCTGCGCGGCGTCACCGCCTCCCTGTCCGAGCGGCGGATCGGCGTGGTCGGCGCGAACGGCTCCGGCAAGAGCACGCTCGCCCGCCTGGTCAACGGCCTGGCGCTGCCGACCTCCGGCAGCGTCACCGTGCTCGGCCTGGACACCCGCCGCCACGCCGCCAAGATCAGGCGCGGGGTCGGCTTCCTGTTCACCGACCCCGACGCGCAGATCGTGATGCCGACGGTGGCCGAGGACGTGGCGTTCTCGCTGCGCCGCAAGGGCCTGTCCCGCGAGGAGGTCGAGCGGCGCGTGACGGACGTCCTGTCCCGCTACCGCCTGGCCGATCACGCCGACCATCCCGCCCACCATCTGTCGGGCGGCCAGAAGCAACTCCTGGCGCTCTGCTCGGTCATGGTGCTGGAGCCCGACATCCTGGTCATGGACGAGCCGACCACACTGCTGGACCTGCGCCATTCGCGCCAGGTCGGCGACCTGCTGCGCGACATGCCGCAGCAGGTGCTGGTGGTCACCCACGACCTGCCGCTGCTGACCGGCTTCGACCGCGTGCTGGTGCTGGACGAGGGCCGCGTCGTCGCCGACGGCTCCCCGGGGGAGGCCATCGGCCACTACAGGAAGCTCATGGCGTGAGTGGCGCGAGTGGCGTGAACAGCTTGACCGGCGCCTACGTCCCCGGTTCCTCCGTCCTGCACCGCCTGCCCGCCGGCGCCAAGCTGGCCGCGCTCGCCGCGGCCTGCACCACCCTGGTGCTGCTGCGCACGCCGGCGGCCCTGGCCGTGGCGGCGGTCGTGACCGCGGCCCTGTACGCGCTGTCGCGGGTGGGCGTGGCGGCGGCGTGGGCGCAGGTCAGGCCGGTGCGGTGGTTCGCGGTGGCGTTGTTCGGGATGCAGCTCGTCTTCGCCGGCCTCGACGGGGCGATCTCGACGACGCTGCGGGTGGTGCTGGCCGTGGCGCTGGCCGGGCTGGTCACGCTCACCACCCGCACGGCCGACATGATGCGGGCGCTGGAGTGGTGCCTGTCGCCGGTCAGGTTCGTGGGGCTGGACCCGTTCAGGCTGTCGCTGTTGTTGTCGCTGACCGTGCGCAGCGTGCCGGTGGTGGCGGGGCTGGCCGCCCGCGTCAGGGAGGCGCAGCGGGCCAGGGGCGTCGAGCGCAGCCTGCGGGCGTTCGCGGTGCCGCTGGTGGTCAGCTCGCTGCGGCACGCCGACGCGCTGGGGGAGGCGCTCAGCGCTCGCGGCCTGGACGACTGATCCCGTTATACCGGGCTTGACTTATATAAGCCGACACTGAAACACTTCGGGCCGTGCACGCATTCGACGTCCTCGGCGATCCGGTCCGCCGCCGGATCCTGGAGCTGCTCGCAGGCGGTGAGCGCAGCTCCGGAGACGTCACCGCCGTCATCCAGCGCGAGTTCGGCATCTCCCAGCCCGCCGTCTCCCAGCACCTGCGGGTGCTGCGGGACAACGGGTTCGCCAGCGTGCGGTCCCAGGGCACCCGGCGCCTCTACGCCGTGGAGGCGGGGCCGCTCCAGGAGGTCGACCTCTGGCTGGAGCGTTTCAGGGGTTTCTGGGACCAGCGCCTGGACGCGCTGGCCACGGAGCTGGCCCGGGGCAACCGCGAACGCCGTCTCAACAGCGAGAAGAAGGACAATCCATGAAGATGATCGACCAACTCACCCAGGCGCACCGCGAACTCACCGACGGCACCCGCAAGGTCGTCGTGCTGCGCCGCCACTACGACGCCGAGGTCGAGGACGTCTGGCAGGCCTGCACCGACCCCGACCGGCTCAGCCGCTGGTTCATGCCCATCAGCGGCGACCTTCGCCTGGGCGGCAAGTACCAGCTCGAAGGCAACGCCGGCGGCGAGATCCTGCGCTGCGAGCCGCCCAGCCTGCTCAAGGTCTCCTGGCTGTTCGGCCCCGACCCCGGCTTCTCCGAGGTCGAGGTGCGCCTGGCCGCCAAGGACGGCGGCACCCTGTTCGAGCTGACCCACACCGCCGAGCCGCCCGAGGAGTTCTGGGGACAGTTCGGGCCCGGCGCCGTCGGCGTCGGCTGGGATCTGGCCCTGCTCGGCCTGGCCCTGCACCTGGCGGGTGGCGAGAAGGTGGACGAGGCCGCCTTCCATCTCACCGAGGAGGGCCGCGCCTACATCCTCGGCAGCACCAGGGCGTGGGGCGAGGCCCACCGGGCCTCGGGGGCCCCGGAGGACGTCGTCGCCGCCACAGTCGCCGCGACCAGCGCGGCGTACGCACCCGAGGAGGGCTCCTGATGAAGATCACCACGTTCCTGATGTTCCAGAACCGCGACGCCGAGGAGGCGATGAACTTCTACGTGTCGCTGTTCGACGACGGCAAGGTGGTGGCCGTCGAGCGCTTCGGGCCGGGGGAGGACGGGGCGGAGGGCACGGTGAAGCAGGCGGTGTTCTCGCTGGCCGGGCAGGAGTACCGGTGCTTCGACAGCCCGCCCGCGCATGCCTTCACCTTCACGCCGTCGATGTCGCTGTTCGTCGAGTGCGACAGTGACGAGCAGCTTCAGCGGCTGTACGACGCGCTGGGGGAGGGCAGGCAGGCGCTCATGCCGCTCGGGTCGTACGGGTTCAGCACGAAGTTCGGCTGGGTCAACGACCGCTTCGGCGTCTCCTGGCAGCTCAACCTGGCGTGAGCAGCGGCCGCTGCGGTGCCGCCCGCCGGCTCGACCTGGCGTGAGACCGGCCGCCGCTCAGGGTCTCGCGCATGGAGCGGATTCTGGCGGCGGCCTCGGCCGCTCTCGGCGAAAGGCTCGAACCCCCGGCGGACCCGGGCGGCAGCACCCGCGGCCAGGTGCTGCGCTGCGAGCGGGCCGGCGGCGGCACGGCCGACCTGCTCCTCGGCGACTCGTCGCGGGCCGCCGCCGCGGACGCGCCGTGCGAGGCCCGGTGTTCAGCGGCGTCGCGAGGCCTGCTCGACGGCGGCGCGGAACAGCTCACGGAACCGGTCCGGGGCTTCCAGCCACGGGTGGTGTCCCGCGTCCGGAATGATCGCGACCTGACAGCCGAGCCGCGCGCCGAGCCGCCGCAGCGCGCCGGCCGGGCGGCTGTCCCCCTCCCCGCCGATGATCACCGCACCGGCCGGCAGCCGCTCGCGAAGCTCGTCCACGTGCGCCTCAAGCGGATCCGCCTTCTCCGACGCCCTGACCTGCGCGTTCATCACGTAGTTGACGGGCCGCAGCGCACGGGCCGCGGCCAGCGCCCACTCCCACGCCCGGTCCCGGTCGGCGTGATCGGTGAACCAGGACAGCGTGAGGTACTCGATCTCCTCGGCCTCGGTACGCGACGCGATCGCGTCCAGCTCGTCGAGCCTGGCCTGCTGCTCGCCGGTGCGCCGGGCGAGCTGGGCCGCCCGGTCGGCCTCCCGCCACGGGTTCAGGAAGGGCCCGGCGAGCTGGATCAGCCCGGCGACCCGCTCGGGGTGGGCCAGCAGGAAGTAGGCGGCCAGATCCGTCCCGTACGAATGCCCCGCCAGGACGGCCCGCTCGTGCCCCCACGCGTCGAGCAGCGACGCGAGGTCCTGGACGTGGCGGGCGACGGTGTGCTCGCCCTCCCAGGCCGACCCGCCCGCGCCGCGCTGGTCGTAGCGGTGGACGAGGCACAGGTCGTCGATGAGGCCGGCGACCGGGGCGAGGTAGTCGGGCAGCCCGGGGCCGCCGTGCAGCAGGACCACGGGCAGCCTGCCGGAGGTGGCGTGGCCCGTGGTCCAGGTGCGCAGCCGCGTGCCGTCAGCCAGTTCGATCATGGGCGTGACTGTAGTCCAGCGGGAGGTCAGACCAGGCTCTGCCCGCCGTCCACCGTCAGCACCGTCCCGGTCATGAAGTTGTTGGCCATGAGGAACAGCGTCGCCGAGGCGGCCTCCTCGGCGGTGGCGAAGCGTCCCAGCAGCGCGTTCTGCCCGGCCGCCGCCATGGCCGAGTCGTCGGCCGCGCCCATGGCGCCGCGCGCCAGCGGCGTGTCCACGACCCCGTACCGGACGGCGTTGACGCGCAGCCGCCGCGGCGCCAGCTCGACCGCCAGCGCCCGGGTGAGTCCCTCGACCGCGCCGATGCTCGCGATGGCAGCGGACGCGCCGGGGATGGGGCGGGTCAGGTAGAGGCCGGAGCTGAAGGTGATCGAGCCGCCGGCGGGCAGGCGGCGGGCGGCGGCCCTGGCGGCGCCGTACGCGCCCCAGATCCGCCCGTCCACGTTGGCGCGCACCTGCTCGGCCGGGGTGTCCAGCAGCGCCCCCGGGCTGAAGCCGCCCGCGGTCACCAGCACGTGGTCGACCTGGCCCGCCTGGTCCAGGACCTGCTCCAGGACGTTCTCGTCGTTTCCGTCGCCGGCGACGCCGGTCACGGAGGCGTCAGGCGTCGTACGGAGCCGGTCCACGGCGGCGGCCAGGCGGGTGGCGTCGCGGCCGACGAGCGTCACCCGGGCGCCGACGGAGGTCAGCAGCGCGCCGGCGGCCAGGCCGATGCCGGAGCTGCCGCCGACGATCACCACGCCACGGCCTCGCAGGGCGGAGGTCAGGGGCGAGGAGACGGGCATCGGGGCAACGGTGGTGGTGGACATGACGACACTCCCTCAGGACGGAAATAAACCATCTGGTTGGTTTACCGATGGGCACCACCATGGCGCACGACCGCCGACTAAGTCAACTGGATGGTTTATTCTGCTTCCATGACGTACGACGCGGAGGCCACCCGGCAGCGGATCTTCGAGGCGGCCACGGCCGAGTTCGCCGAGAACGGGCTGGCCGGTGCCAGGATCGACCGCATCGCCACCGCCGCCCGCGCCAACAAACAGGCCATCTACCTGTACTTCGGCGGCAAGGAGAAGCTCTTCGGCGTGGTCGTGCGGGCCAAGATGGACGAGATCTGCCACACCCTGACCCTCGACCCGCGCACCCTGCCCGAGGCGGTGGGGCAGCTCTACGACTGGTACCACGAGCATCCCGAGCTGATCCGCCTGCTGCTGTGGGAGGCGCTGGAGGCCGGTGGCGACCGGGTCGAGGGCGAGGAGGAACGCCGCGACTCCTACCGTGACCACGTGGCCGGGCTGCAGGCCACCGGCCTGCCGGACCGGGCGACGGCACAGGACTGGCTGTTCACCGTCCTGGGGCTGGTGGCGTGGAACTTCGCGGTGCCGCAGGTGCGGCGGCTCATCCTGGACGAGCCGGACCCCGGGCGCGCGGTCGCCCGCCGCCGCGAGGTGGTGGTGGAGCTGGCGCGCGTGCTGGCCGATCAGGTGCCAAGCGCCGCTTCCCCCCTGCCGTGATGTGAGTAGCGGGGCTCACGGAAGGCAGGCGGAGGGCGGGTGGAGTAGGGTGGTGAGTGAGCACTTACCCACCTGCCTTGGGGATGATCGCCCATGAAGATCACCGTGTTCGGCGCCACCGGCGGCACCGGGCTGGAGCTGCTGCGCCAGGGCCTGGACAGGGGCCACGACGTCACCGCCGTCGTCAGGAACGCCGGCCGCCTGCCCGCCGACCTGCGCGACCGCCTCGACGTCATCGAGGCCGACATCATGAACCCCGCCACCATCGCGCCCGCCGTCAAGGGCCGCGACGCCGTGCTGAGCGCGATGGGCTCGCGCGAGCGCGGCCCCACCACCGTCCAGGCCGGCAGCATCACCGCCATCCTGGCCGCCATGCGGCAGGAAGGGGCCCGGCGGCTGCTCATGGTCAGCGCCGCCGGGCTGGAGGCCGACGCCGGGGACGGCCTGTTCGCCCGGTACGTGCTCAAGCCCCTGATCATCCAGCGCGTGTTCCGGCACTCCTACGCCGATCTGGCCAGGGCGGAGGGGCTGCTGCGCGCCTCCGACGCGGACTGGACGATCGTCCGGCCCGCCCGGCTGACCGACGACGGCCTCACCGGCTCGTATCGGACGGCTCGCGACCTGAGTGTGCGGGGCGGGTTCCGGACGACCCGCGCGGACGTGGCGCACTGCATGCTGGAGCTGATCGGTGATCGCACGTCGGTCGGTCACGTCGTCTCGGTGGCCACCTGAGCTTTGCTGGTTGATCTTGCTTGCGTGGGACGGGGTGGCGTGGGGCTGGGCCGGAGCGTGTTCCTTGAGGGCGTCCCGGTCCTGCATGGCTGGGTTTGGGAACAGCGGCTTGGGTGCCGAGCAGGTGGTGGATGTTGCGAAACCCACGGCGGACCCGTGCGGGAGTGAGTGGCCGGTCCAGGGCGGGTGGCTTGTCCCAGGGGCGGCGTAGGTCCTCGGTCAGGTCGCGGGTTCCCTTGCAGGCCGCCAGGCCAGGCGGCGAAGTTGGTGCGGTCGCCGTGGATCTTCGGATGGACACCCTGCCAGCAGGCGACGTGCACGGTGCCGCACCTGGAAGTGTCGGGCAGGACGAGTTCCTCGTCGGGCTCGGGCTGCGGTTCGTCGATGCACTTGATGCGCTGGCCGAACTTGCCGGGCCGTCCCGGCTTGCCCGGCCGGGTGAGCGGATCGCGGTAGGAGACGTTCTTGACCGGTAAGCGCAGCACGAGATGGGCGGGCAGCCCGGACAGGGCGGTGGCCGGGTAGCCGGCGTCCAGCACTCCGAGGGGGATGGGCAGGTCATCGCCGGCGTGCAGCCGGTTGGTCAGAGTGCGAACTTGGCTGGTGGTGACCGCCAGACGGGTGGCATGGGTGGTGCGGGCCGCGTCCACCGGCGCCGTCCAGGCCGAGCGCGGTTCGCCCAGCGCGGCGACGAACTGATATTCCCAGCCCAGGATGGTCTTGCGGGTGCCGTCACACCGGCAGGCGTCGTGATACACGTGCCCGCGTCCGGGCGAGCACTCGGCGTCGGGACGCGGATACGGCGCGGCATCGATGGCGAACCGCGCCCGGATCCCCGTTGGCAGGCACGCCTCCGCCGTGGCCCGCGCCTGCTCGGCCGGCAGCACTGCCAGCGCGTCGGCCAGCGCCCGCAGGTCGCCGTCGTGATCGGTCCCGCCGGCGGTGTCGCGGACCGGGATGCGGGAGGGTCACGCGGGGCGGGGCGGGGCCTGGGCTGTCCGGGGTGGGCCGATCGGCCAGTCGCTGAGGAGTTTGTCGAGGTGGGCAGGGTCGAGTGGTTTGGCGAGGTGGGCGTCGAATCCGGCGGCGCGGCTGCGTTCGCGGTCGGTGTCTTGGCTGAATCCGGAGACGGCGATCAGGCGGGTGCTGCGGTGGGTCGGGGTGCGGCGCAGCCGGCGGGCGACGGTGTAGCCGTCGGGGTCGTCGCCGAGGGCGAGGTCGCACAGGATCAGATCGAACGGGTGGCAGGCGGCGGCGAGGGCGTCGGTGCCGTTGGTGGCGATGGTGACGGTGTCGCCGCGCTGGCGTAGCAGCACGGCGTACATGGCGGCGAGGTCAGCGTTGTCCTCGACGAGCAAGACCCGCATCGGCGCCCGGGTGGTGGCCGGCGCGGGGCGCCGCTCGGCGCTGTTCGGCGGCGCGTCGGTGAGCGGCAGCCGAACGGTGAACGTGGCGCCAGTGCCGGGACCGTCGCTGTGGGCGGCGGCGGTACCGTGGTGCAGCGCGGCGATGCCGCGGACCACGGCCAGGCCCAGGCCCAGCCCGGCGGGAGCAGTCTGGCCGGATGTGCCGGCCCGCACGAACGGGTCGAACAGGCCGGCCGCCGCATCAGGCGCGAAACCGGGTCCCTCACGCGCAGGAAGGCGTGCCCGGCGTCGGTGGTCACCTCGACGTGGACCGGGAGGTCGGTGGGTGCGTGTTTGCGGGCGTTGTCGAGCAAGTTGCTGATCATTTGGGCGAGGCGGACCGGGTCGCCGTGGACGGTCGCCGGCATGTCGGGCAACGCGAGATGGATCCCGGCGGTGCCAGGGAGGGCGGCTTCGATGTCGCGGACGGTGGCGGCCACGAGCGTGCGCAGATCCAGCGGTCGGCGGGCGACCTGCAGCTGGCCGGTGACGACCCTGGCGGCTTCGAGCAGGTCGTCGGTCATCCGGGTCAGGGCGGTCAGTTGCCGGGCGAGTACGGCGCGGGCCGGATGGTCGGGGACGTCCAGCCCAAGAACGTCGAGGGCGGCGCGGGCCGAGGCGAGGGGATTGCGCAGTTCGTGTGACAGGGTGGCGATGAACCGGTCCTTGGCCTGCTGCTGGGCCCGCAGCGCGTCGCTTGCGGCGGCCAGTTCGGCGTTGACGCGCTGCAGTTCCCGGTTGGCGTCCTGCAGGTGGCGGCCGCGGGTGAACAGGTCGGCCTCCATCTGCTCGACCCGGGTCTGCAGCGCCACGGCGACGCGCCGCTGCTCGTGGCCGCGACGGCGTAGTTCGACCAGGTCGGTGACATCCTGGACCCGGTGGACGATGAACGCCACGCTGCCGTCGTCGGCGAAGACCGGGGTGTTGACCGGGCTCCAGTATCGCTCGACGAACCCGCCCTCGGGGGTACGGATGTCATAGCGCTGCAGGGCGAGGGCGTCGGGCCGGCCGGAATCCACCACCGTCTGCAGGGATCGGCGCAGGTTGCGCACGCCGTCGGCGTCCGGGTCGTCAGGGTTGTCGGGGAACACCTCGAACATCGGCCGGCCGGCCACCGCCTCCCGGTCGATCATGGTGGCGTCGGCGTAGGCCTGATTGATGGTGACGATGGTGAAGTCCGCCGTCATGATCAGGTATGGCGACGGGAGCGCCTCGAACAGCCGTTCGTAGTCCAACGCCCGTGCGCTGGGGGAGGCCATCACGGGTCCAGCCGGTAACCGATGCCGCGCACGGTGGTGATCCGCGGGCTGGTCGCGTCGGCCGCGGCGAGTTTGCGGCGCAGCCGGTACACATGCTCGACCACGGACGAGCCGTCCTGCCGGTCCGGGTCGGCGCCCCACACCGCGCTCAGCAGCTGACCGGTGGTGAACACCTGCCGGGGCTGGGCGATCAGCAGCGCCAGCAACCCGTACTCCAGCGGCGTCAACGCCATCGGCACACCGTCCACGCTGACCTCTCGTGACCGGGTGTCGACGGCCAGCCCGCCCACGCGATGCACCGCGTCGGCATCCGGGGGATGCGCGCGCCGCAGCACCGCCCGGATCCGGGCAGCCAGCTCCGGCAGGGAGAACGGCTTGACGACATAGTCGTCGGCGCCGAGCTCCAACCCGACGACGCGTTCACGCTCCTCGACCCAGCCGGTCAAGATGATCACCGGCAGGTGACGGCCGGCGCGCACCCCGCGCAGGAAGTCCAGGCCGTTGCCGTCGGGGAGGCCGAGATCCAGCACGAGCAGGTCAACGGGGTGGGTGCGCAGCAACGCCGCCGCACCGCGGGTGTCGCCGGCGGTGCACATCCGGAATCCGTCGCGGGTGAGGTACGCGGTGGCCATCTCGACCAGGTCCGCCTCGTCATCCACCAGAGCGATCACCGGCCGCGTCACTGCCGGGCGCAGCGGCTCGCGCGCTGGCGAGTCGTTGACCGGCCGGTCATCCCGCGTCGATGCGGCACCCATGCGGCGAGGGTAACACCGAAGACGTCACGCCTGCCGCCGCACCTGGAGCCTCCATGCCGTCACCAGATGATCCCGCCGGTTCGCGCACCGCGCGAAGCATCGACGGGGCCGGCACCCCGCGGCAGCATCGGGCACCGCGAGCGAGCGAACGCGACATCGCCGCCACGGCGCGAGCGGAACACCTGTGTCGTCCATCCGAGCGCGCCGGCCAGGTCATCGAGCGTGCCAAGCAGCTCATCGAGCGTGCCAAGCAGGTCATGGAGCGTGCCGACCAGCGCCTCGAGCGTAGCGACCAGCTCCTCATGCGTGCCAACCAGCTTCTCTCCGCATCCAGCGACCGCCGGTCGCCACGCCCAGCGCCGGCGCCGATCGGCACCGGCGAGGTGGCCGGCCCCACAGCCGGCCACGGCAGAGAAGGGACAGGGGGTGACGGGAACGCCGACGTCAGCCAGAGAGTCAAGCCATTTCCGCAGACATGGGTGGACGGTGCGATAGGGCGGCGGTGAACCACCGAAGGACGGCCTCCGGTACTGGAGCGAAATCCGGCGTTGACGATGTTGGGAAGCCCGCCACGACGGGGCTTCGCTGACCTGGGAGAACCCCGCTAACGCCGGACTCCGTTCCAAATCTCTCTGACCCCCGAGCCTGCGATGGCCGCCTCCACGCCTGGACGGGGGCAGCAAGGCAGGCTGCCGACGAACGTGTGCGGTGAGCGAGTCCGGATGGCGCTGAAGGAAGTCGCCGCGCGCGAGCAGTTCGCCGCCGCGCTGACTTGGATCAGCCGACTGCTGGACGGCACGATCACTCCGCACGCCATGAAGTACCCCGACGACAAGTAGGCCCGCTTCGTCCTGGCCCAGGCCACCGGCTTGCAGTCCACGCTGGACATGCTGACCAACGGTCATGCGCCGGTCGGAGGCTGAGCGATGCGCCCGTGCCGCCATCCCTCCGACACCAGCGCCGCCCAGTGGGCTCTGCTGGAGCGGCTTCTGCCGGTCCCCGCCTGCCAGACGCCCACCGGCGGCCGGCCGGGAAAGCACGATCGCCGCGATGTGGTGGATGCGATTCGCTATCTGGTGGCCAACGGCTGCGCCTGGCGCGCGATCCGGCTGCGCAGGGGCCGCTGTCCTGGTGCCGTCACCCTGATCGTCGATCCTCAGTCGGTGAAGGGGGCGGAAACGGTCAGTGAGGCCACACGAGACCTTGACCCGCCGCAACATCCGTGACCATGAAGCGAGATCGTGATCACTTGGTCGGCGATCATTCAGATGACGCGCCGGCTCAGAGGCACCACTGCCCCCGCCAGCAGGCCGCGGAGGGCGGCCCCGTAGGTACTGCTCCGGCACCTGCCGATGGGCCTCGGCCGCACCCGCGCCCGGCGCCTCCTCACCCAGCGCCGCCAACGCCAGGACGACACCCGCAGGCAGCGCAACCATCTCCGTGACCAGGCCGAACACCTCGGTCAGGCAGCCGGGAAGCGGGGCCCTAGACCTGCACGCCGAAGCTCTCGCCCCGCCCACCCAGCAGAGCGGCTGGCAACCGGGGCCGATCGCCGGCTGCACCGCCGCCGCGCTGCCCCCGCTCGCCCGGGCCCGCGCCGTCCTGGCCTCGGCCGTCGCCGCCGATCGAGCCACCGGCGCCACCTGGGACGAGATCGCCGCCGTGCTCGATGTCAGCGCCGACACCGTCGCCCGCCACTACCGCACCTGATCAGGAATGGGTTCCAGCCGGTCAGTGCGCTACCGCTCCGGTGCGACCGGTGAGACCATCGAACCACCCCACTCGAAGGGGGAACTTCGATGGTGATCCGTGGCCGGGTCGAGTCGTTCGCGGTGATTCGGTGCGATGCTCGCACAGGCATGCCGGGACAGGCGCTGGTCTTCACATACTCCGGCCGACCCGGGCCAGGCTCCCTCCGGGCTCCTCGGCAACGCCTGGTCCCGCCACGGGGAGGAACGGGTCGATGCAGCGTCCGCATGGGGCGAGGGGGAACGGACCGCGGACGGACGGCGGCGATCGTCGCGGCGTCGAGGCAGAGCATCGGCATTCCGGGGAGATCCTGATGAAGAATGAACAGTTTCTTCGTCACCCCGACCTGCTCGCGATGTCGATCGCCTGCTGGCGCGAGCAGAACGGGGAACTGCGGCGACGGCTCGGCCAGAGGCGGCTCGAGGCCGCGGTCCTGGCCGAGACCATGCGTGAACTCCGCGATGAGATACGGGAGCTGCAGGAGCGGCTGCGCCGAAGTCAGGACCACTCCGCTCGCATCAACCCCAACAGCCATGCCGGGGGAAAACGCCCGTTGGGGCGCGTTCTGGCCGATGGTGATCGGCCGATCGATCGCGGCGGTCCGCGAGTGGTGGCGGGGCCCGGGCCGGGGTGAGGCGTCCGGGGGCCGGTGGAGCCTTGCCGGGCGGAGATCGGCTGGCCGGCGATCGAGCCGATCAGCTCGGCGGCGGCCTGGGCCAGGTCACAGCCCTGCCAGTGCGCCCGGACATGCAGAAAGCTCGGCGCCGGCCCGCACGGCCGGCCCGCCGGCGCCTGCCGATGCCGGGCCGGGCGGCGGCGCATCGCCGGTAGTGGGGCCGCTCGTGAGGTCGGCAGTGACGGAGCGCAGGCGGACGGCCGTCCGCAGCGCCTGACGCTTCAACGGAGAGCCGCTGTCACGAGCGGCCGGCGCGGCCAGTAGCGCCGCGGCTGTCCGGATCTCGTGGTCGTTCAGCAAACGAGTCTGCTACCAGTGGTTCACTCAAGGTCAGGAATCAGCCGGCCACCCTGCTGTCACACATCCCTCTCCCCCCACGCATCGCCCGCCTGGCCCGGGGCGCCGGGCCACCGGCGCGCCGTCTCGGTCTGGATCTCCGTCAGCCGCCGGTGGGCGCGTTGCTCGCGGGCTCGCGCCGCATCCAGCCGCTCCAGCGCTGCGGCCAGCCGCTCCGCCGCACGGGCGGCCCGCTCGCGCGCTCGTGCCAGCCTGTCCTCATCCTCCGCGGCGGTGCCGTCCCCTGCCGCGGTGCCGGTGCTTGGCGTGCCCTCTCCGTTCCCGGTGGCCGGTCCGGCGGGACGGGTCAGGGCGGGACGGGTCAGAGCGGATCGGCGAAAGGGGGCGGTCCCGGGCCTTGGCCGGTGAAGGAGACGATGATGTCGGCGGCGACCTCAGCCGGCGAGCGGTTGCGGGTCTGGCCGGCGCGCCGGATGAGGGTGAACGCCTGATCGGCGGTGCACCGGCGCTGGCCCATCAAGATGCCGATGGCCTGATCGATGAGTGCGCGGTGGGCGAGCGCCTCGCGGAGCTGGCCGGTGATCTCCACGTGCCGGGCGGCCTGCACGACGGCGTGCAGCAGCAGCTCGGTGTGCTCGGCCGCGCGGGCGATCGCCGCGCGGGCGGCCGGGCCGAAGGCGGTCTCGGCCGTGGTGGGGGCGTACATGTTCAACGCGCCGATCACCACTTCGCCGGCCCACAGCGGGTGGGAGTAGATGCTGCGCAGCCCATGGGCCAGCAGAAGTGCGGAGTACTCGCCCCAGCGGTGTTCGGTGGCCAGATCATCCACCCGGACCACCAGGCCGGTGTCGATGGCCTCCAGGCACGGCCCGCCGTCGCTGCCGTTGTCGTACTGGATCTCGTCGATCAGCAGTGCGTCGGCCTCGGAGGAGGCGATCGTGCGCACCCGGCCGCCCAGCCGCAGCGTCACCCCGGCCATCGGCGAGCCGGGGGTGATGCGCGAGGCGGCCGTGGCCAGCTCGTTCAGGGCCGCCTCGATACCGCTGGTGGCCAGCAGCGCCGCGGTGAGCTCGTGCAGGAAGGCGTCATCCAGCCCGCCACCGCCGCCGTCGGTGCTGCCGGTCTGGGCAGGGGCGTCCCTCGGGACAGGGTCGTCGGTCGGGCCCATGCGGGGCCTCCTCAAACCCGGAGCAGAGCCAGGCTCCCGCCCGGGATCGGAGTCTGGCGCCGTCGTGACGGCGCCCGGTCCGCATCCGGGGCCGCCTGCGAGAAGGGCTTCTCTGTGCGGCCCGGCGACGCGTCCCCTTCCAGGCGCATCACCCGAAGGATCCGGCGGGGTTCGGTTTCCCGGCCAGAGCCGTCCCAAATGGTGAAACAGCCGGTCACCCCCGGCCTATGCCCGTGACTGTACGCCGGGATGGCCAGCCCCGATAGCCCACGCCGCGACCGATGACCAGCCCGCCATCGCCGCCGCGGACCTGCGCACACCGAAGCGAGATCAAACGTTCGACAACACCCTCTGACCGCCCATGGGCGGCCTGGTCAGCCGAGCAATGCCGCAGGGTCGCGTTCCGGCGGTCCCGCCGGCCACCAATCCTCCTCGCGCCGCGTGAACGGGTACCACCGCCCGTCACGTCCGTAGCGCAACTGCACGGCGCCGATCGTCCAGCGGTTGCGCCAAGCCTCCACCTCCGGCGGCCGCTCGCCCTCCCACCCCGCTTCCAGCAGCGCCTGCGCCCTGGCCAGCTCCCGCCGGGGCGGCGTCCACGAGCCGTCCAGGACGTCCAGACCGTCGGCGCCGCCGTAGCGCCAGGCCTGCACGGCGGCGTCGAGCCCGAGGTCGAGGTCATGCTCGGCGGCCAGCCGGACGCGGTCCTGGTACTCGCCCAGCTCGGGCAGCCGCCCGCGCCGCAGCAGCTCGCGGGCCCGCCCGGACGCCGAGGCGGCCAGCACACCCAGCGCGGCCACGTCCACGCCGGGCGCGGGCGCCAGCGCGGGCGGGGTGTAGACGACGTCGTACGGCGGCGGCTCCGGCAGCGGCGGCACCCCCACCGCGTACGCCTCGGCGACCGGCACCCCGGACGGCTCCCGCACGGGCTCCTCGCGCTCCTGCAACGCCTCGATGAGGTCGCGCTCGCCGCGCCCGCGCAACAGCAGCAGCACGAACGGGTCGGCGTCCAGCAGCCACGACGCCTGGTAGCACAGGGCGGCGGCGTGCTTGCACGGGTGTCCCCAGTCGGGGCAGGAGCATTCGGGCTCCAGGTCGCCGACGGCCGGCAGCAGCGGCACGGCGGCGTCCTCGGCGGCGTCCACCAGGTCGTGCGGCATGTCGCGGTCGAGCAGCGCGGCGATGTGCCCGGCCTTGGCGGCGACCTGGTCGAGGAAGCGCTGCCAGGCGGCGTCGGTGAGCTGCTCGACGCGGACGACGACGTCGTACTCGCTCTCGGCGACGGCGGCGATCCTGCCGGGGCTGACGGTGATGGGGCCGAGCAGGCCCTGCTTGGCGTAGGCGCGGCCCTTGCGCAGCAGGCCGTGGTCCAGGGAGGTGTCCTCCATGGCCTGGATCCAGGCGCGTCCCCACCAGGAGGTGGCGAAGCGGGCGCCGGCGCTCTGCGGGGGGAACGCGGCGAATCCGCGGGCGTCGGTCATCTCAGCTCCACGAGGGCGGCGAGGGCGGCGGTGGTCATCTCAGCTCCACGAGGGCGGCGAGCTCGGCGTCGGTCAGCTCGGTGAAGGCGGCCTCGCCGGAGGCCAGCACGGCGTCGGCGAGCGAGCGCTTGGCGGTGAGCATGCGGGCGATGCGGTCCTCGATCGTGCCTTCGGTGATGAGGCGGTGCACCTGGACGGGCCTGGTCTGGCCGATGCGGTAGGCCCGGTCGGTGGCCTGGTCCTCGACGGCCGGGTTCCACCAGCGGTCGTAGTGGATGACGTGGTCGGCGCGGGTCAGGTTCAGCCCGGTTCCCGCGGCCTTGAGCGACAGCAGGAACACGGGGGCGCTGCCGTCCTGGAAGCGCTGGACCATCTCCTCGCGGCGGGCGACGGGGGTGCCGCCGTGCAGGAGCTGGGTGGGCACCCCGCGGCCGGACAGGTGGCGTTCCAGCAGCCAGGCCATGGCGACGTACTGGGTGAAGACCAGCACGGCGCCGTCCTCGGCGACGATGGTGTCGACGAGTTCGTCGAGCAGCTCCAGCTTGCCGGAGCGTCCGGTCAGGCGCGGGCCGGTCTCGTGCAGGTAGTGCGCGGGATGGTTGCAGATCTGCTTGAGCCCGGTGAGCAGCTTGACGACGAGGCCGCGCCTGGCCATGCCCTGCGCGCCGGCGATCTGGGTCATGATCTCGCGGACGACCGCCTCGTACAGGCCGGCCTGTTCGGTGGTGAGCGGCACGGGCCGGTCGGTCTCGGTCTTGGGCGGCAGTTCGGGCGCGATGCCGGGATCGCTCTTGCGGCGGCGCAGCAGGAACGGGCCGACGAGGCGGGACAGCCGCCCGGCCGTCTCGGTGTCGCCGGACTCGACGGGTTTGGCCCATCGGGCCCTGAACCTGCCGAGCGGGCCGAGCAGCCCGGGTGTGGTCCAGTCGAGGATGGCCCACAGCTCCGACAGGTTGTTCTCGACGGGGGTGCCGGTGAGGGCGACGCGGGCGGCGGCGGGGATCTCGCGCAGCGCCTTGGCGGTTCCGGAAGCCGGGTTCTTGACGTGCTGGGCCTCGTCGGCGACGAGCAGCCCCCAGCGGTGTGCGGCCAGCAGGGACGCGTCCAGGCGCATGGTGGCGTACGTGGTCAGCACGAAGCCTTCCCCGGCCCAATCGCCGGGCAGGGCCCGGTTGCCGCCGTGGTAGCGGCGGACGGGCACGCCAGGCGCGAACCTGGTGATCTCTCGCTCCCAGTTGCCCAGCAGCGAGGCGGGGCAGACGACGAGCGTGGGCCCCGCCCCTTCGGCGGCGCGGTGCAGGTGCAGCGCGATGAGCGTGATCGTCTTGCCCAGTCCCATGTCGTCGGCCAGGCAGGCGCCGAGGCCGAGGGAGGTCATCCTGGCCAGCCAGCGCAGCCCGGCGAGCTGGTAGTCGCGCAGCGTGGCGGCCAGCCCGCCGGGCGGATCGGCGGCGGCGGGCTCGGCCAGGCGCTCGCGCAGCTCCTCCAGCCAGGCGGTGGGCTCGACGGGCACCTGCTCGCCCTCCACCTCGACCGTGCCGGTCAGGGCGGCGCCGAGCGCCTCGATGCCCGTCAGGGGCTTCAGGTCGCGCTGGCGGGCCTTGCGGGCCAGGTCGGGGTCGATGAGCACCCACTGGTCGCGCAGCCGCACGACGGGGCGGTGGGCTTCGGCGAGGCGGTCCATCTCCTCGGCGGTCAGGCGGCGTCCGCCGAGGGCGAGCTGCCAGTCGAAGCTGGTCAGGTGGTGGCCGCCGAGGAAGGACGGCATGTCGGAGGGGGCCGGGTCGCGGTCGCCGATGACGGCGCGGGCGCTGAGGCCGCGTACCAGGGACTTGGGCCAGTGCACGTCCACGCCGGCGGCGGCCAGCCGGTCGGCGGCTCCGGCCAGGAGGTCCTCGACGTCGCCGTCGGAGAGGGTGAGCTCGTCGGGGACGGCGCTGTCCAGCAGGCGCTCCAGGCGGGGCCAGGCGCGGGCGGCGCGGCGGACGGCGAGGGTCGCCTCGATCCTGGCGCGGGCGCCGAAGCCGGGGTCGCGGCCCTGCCACAGGTCGGCGGCGTCCACGATGAGGGACGGGTCGGCCAGGCTGTGAAGCTGGACGACGGCGCGGAACTCGGCGGCGGCCGGGTCGTCGGCCTCGACGCGCAGCGACAGCCGCACGCCCGCGTCCAGCCCCGCCGAGACCTCCTCCGACCAGCGGCGCAGGTGGGGGACCTTGACGGGCTTGGCGGCGGCGAAGGCGGTGGTGCCGGTGGCGCGGACGGCGCCGGGTGAGCGGGGCATGGCGTCGGCGACCGCGTCCAGGAAGGCGCGCACGAGCGGCTCGGCGTCCGGCAACAGCGGCTCCGCACCGAGAGAGCCGCCGCAGGGGTCGAGGGGGATGGCGCGGGCGGCGGCGGGCATGGCGGCCGCCAGCTCCCGCACCCGCCGCAGATCGTCGGCGTCCAGCGGCCCGGCCCGCCACGAATCGTGCTCCCCGGCCGTCACGCCGGGCAGGATGCGCCCCCGGGTGACGAGTTGCAGCGCCACGAGCGCGGCGGCGCCCCAGAAGCGGGCGGCGGGGTGGGCGTCCGGGGCCGTGCGGGCCCTGGCCAGCGCCGCGACGGCCTCCGCGACGGGCACGAGGGTGGCGGCGGCGGGTCTGGTGGTGACCTGGCCGTCGTGTTCCTCGGCCAGGGTGACCTGCCCGTTTCCGCCGGGGTCGAGGAAGGCGACGTGGCCGGATCTGGGCGGGTCGCCGGGTTGGAAGACTGCCGGGTGCCGGGCCAGATCCGTCGAAGAGGTCACGGCCGTACATCGTACGGTACAACGGGGGTGTGGTTTACCTCAGTAGAGATCGGGCAGCCTCTTCATTCCGCGTTTATCCGGATCTTCCATAGCCTTGATCTCATGACTGACTGGCTGATCGGACTGATGGAGAGCCTTGGTGCCGTAGGGGCGGGCCTGGCCATCGCACTCGAAAACCTGTTCCCGCCCCTACCCAGCGAGGTGATCCTGCCGCTGGCCGGTTTCACGGCGAGCAGAGGCAACATGGACCTGCTCGACGTCCTGGTGTGCACGACGCTCGGATCGGTGATCGGCGCGCTGGCCTTGTACGCCGTCGGGGCGATGCTCGGCCGCGAACGCACGCTGGCCATCGCGAGCAAGCTCCCGCTGATCAAGATCAGCGACATCGAGAAGACCGAGGCGTTCTTCCAGCGCCACGGCCGCAAGACCGTGTTCTTCGGCAGGATGATCCCCATCTTCCGCAGCCTCATCTCCATCCCGGCCGGCGTGGAGCGCATGCCGCTGCCCATATTCACGCTGCTCACGACGGCCGGCAGCCTCATCTGGAACACCGTCTTCGTGATGGCCGGCTACCTGCTGGGCGACCAGTGGCACCTGGTGGAGACCTACGCGGGGATCGGCAGCAAGGTCGTGCTCGGCCTGGTCGCCCTCGCCGTCGTGATCTTCATCGTGATCCGGCTGACCGAGCGCCGCAAGGGGAGGCATGCGAGCCGTCGCTGAGGGGCTGCGCCTGGGTGGCGCGGTGCTCCTCGGCGCCGTCACAGCGCTGGCCGAGCTGGCGTTCCTGGTGATCACGCTGCCGTTCCTGGGCAACCCCAACGTGTGGGCCGCCGCGCGGCGGCTGGCCAGGATGGAGGCCCGCCGCCTGCGCCTGGACCTGACGGCGCTGGACGCGCTGACGGACGGGCGCGGCAAGCGTGCGGCCGGGTACCTGGCCGCGCGGGTGCCGGTCGGGGTGCTGGGCGGCCTGGTGATCCTGCTGCTGGTGTTCGGGATCTCGGTCGGCGTGCAGATCACGGTCGCCTGGGCGCACGGCGAGCCGTTCGATGACATGCTGCCGTCGGTGCCGCTGGTGACCTACTTCGGCGTCGCCGGGTTCGTGGGACTGTTCCTGGTGCTGTCGGGCTTGGCCGGCGTGTACGCGCTGGAGTCCGTGCTGGCCAGGCGGATGCTCGGGCCCGACCCCACCGAGGTGCTGCGGCGCCGGATCGCCGAGCTGGCCGAGAGCCGGGCCGGCATCGTGGCGGCGGTCGACTCCGAGCGGCGCAGGATCGAGCGCGACCTGCACGACGGCCTGCAGCAGCGGCTGGTGGCGCTGTCGATGCTGATCGGCCGCTCCCTGCGCGGCCGGGCCGAGCTGATGGAGCAGGCGCACCGGGAGGCGCAGCAGGCCCTGGCCGAGCTGCGCGAGGTGGCCTGGCGGGTCTACCCGAGCGGGCTGGACTCGTTAGGGCTGGGTGAGGCGCTGGCGGGGGTGGCGGAACGCTCCAGCGTCCCGGTCAAGGTAGATTGCCGCCTGGAGCGGCGGCCCCCGATGGCGGTGGAGACGGCGGCGTACTTCGTGGTCTGCGAGGCCGTGACGAACGCGGCCAAGCACGCCGCCGCCACGCTCATCACGGTCGAGGTGCGAGAAGAGGAGACAGCGGTGGTCGTACGGGTGACCGACGACGGCTCGGGCGGCGCGCGGCCGGCCGGGAGCGGCCTGTCGGGGCTGGCCCGGCGGGTGGCGGCGCTCGACGGCCGGTTCGAGGTGACCAGCCCGGCGGGCGGGCCCACGACGATCACGGCGGTGCTGCCGTGCGAGTGATCCTCGCCGAGGACTCCACGCTGCTGCGCGAGGGCCTGGTCCGGCTGCTGCTGGAGGAGGGCCACGAGGTGCCCGCCGCCGTCAGCGACGGCCAGGCGCTGGTGGCGGCCGTGGACGAGCACCGTCCCGACATCGTCGTGGCCGACGTGCGGATGCCTCCTACCCACACCGACGAGGGGCTGCGGGCGGCGCTGGAGATCCGGCGCCGCTGGCCCGAGATCAAGGTGCTGGTCCTGTCGCAGTACGTGGAGAAGCGCTACGCCACCGAGCTGATGAGCTCCGACGTGGACGGCGTCGGCTACCTGCTCAAGGACCGCGTCGGCCAGGTCGGCGACTTCCTCGACGCGCTGGAGCGGGTCGGCGCGGGCGGCGCGGCGTTCGACCCCGAGGTGGTGCGGCAGCTCCTGGCCCGCACCACCCAGGTGGACCCGCTGGCCCGGCTGACGGCCCGCGAGCGCGAGGTGCTGGAACGGATGGCGCAGGGGCTGACCAACGCCTCCATCGCCCAGGAGCTGCACGTGTCGCAGAGCGCGGTGGAGAAGCACGTCAATTCGCTGTTCGACAGGCTGAACCTGTCGCACACCAGCGGTTACAGCCGTCGCGTGCTCGCGGTGCTGCACTTCCTGGAGTCGTGAGCGGCCGGGAGCCTGTGCCGCGCGGCCCGGCGGCGGGTCAGGCGCCGAGCGCGGACAGGACGCGGCCCAGGTCCCAGTAGGCGCGCAGCGAGGAGATCCGCCCGCCTTCGATCCGGTAGACGAAGACGCCGTCGTAGCGAGCGCGGGCGCCGGTGGGGAAGCGGACGGAGACCGAGGCGACGACCGCTGCCTCGTCGCCGGCGGGGTGCACCGCGGCGACCTCGAAACGCACGTCGTTGGGGGCGACGGTGAGCTCCCAGAACCGTTCGAGTGCGGCCCTGCCGCGCAGACCGGCGCCGTGGGGATCCAGCGGGGAGCCGCCGACCGGGTCGTGGAGCACGGCGTCCGGTGTGTAGCAGGCGAGCCAGGCGTCCCGGTCGCCGGCGCTGACCGCGCCCATCGCGGTGAGGGCGGCGACGGCCGCCGGGTGGGTGGTGTCCATCGAGTGCCTCCATGCTTGACATGTGTCAAGCTAGGGCTACGCTTGACACGTGTCAAGCACGCGATCGCGCATCCTGGAGACCGCCCGGCGGCTCATCACCGAGCAGGGCCCGCGGGTCTCGATGGCCGACGTGGCCCGCGCGGCAGGCATTTCCCGGCAGGCGCTCTACCTCCATTTCGGCTCGCGGGCCAGCCTGCTGGTGGCCGTCGTGCGGGACATGGACGAGCAGGACGGGATCCGCGCGCGCTGCGAGAAGGCGCTGACCGGGGAGGAACCCGCCGAGGCGTTCACCGCCTTCCTGCGCGTCTGGCTGCGCTACGCGGCGACGATCCATCCGGTGGCCTCGGTGCTGCTGGCCTCCCGCCGTGACGACCCCGACGCCGCCGCGGCCTGGAGCGACCGGATGGGCGAACTGCACGCGGGATTCCTCGCCGCCGTCCGCCGCCTGGCGTCCGCCGGACGGCTGCGGCCCGGCCTGGACGTGGACGTCGCCGCCGACCTGGCCTGGGCGATGACCTCGGTCTCCGTCTGGGAGCAACTGACGGCCGACCGGGGCAGGCGTGCGGGCGAGGTCGAGGAGCACCTGATCGGCGCCGTGACCGCCGCCCTCACCTGCGACCCGCCGCCGGCGGACCGGGCCCCTGCTCGCGATTCTCAGCGCTGAGCCGTCCGCCTCGACATGAAGTCCTGCCGCCACTCCTCGGCGGCGTGGATCAAGTTCCGGCTGACGTGCTCCAGGAACTGGCTCATGTCCCGCAGTCGCGCGCCGGCGGGAGTGGTGGAGATGAGGATTTCGGCTCCGTCACGGGCGAGATCGGCCATCAGGGCGTTCTGCCGGGCGCTGACCAGCCAGGCCCGGTACCAGACGTCGGGGTCGATGACGTACCGGTCGCGCCGCCGGCGGGGGTCGCGTTCGCGCCGGATCAGTTCGTGCTGCTCCAGTTCGCCGACGGCCTTGGAGATGGACGCCGGGCTGACCTGAAGACGCTGGACGAGTTCGGCGGCGGTGAGGCTCCCGCTGTCGACGGTGCACAGGCAGGCGAGCACCCGGGCGGTCATCCGGGGCAGCCCCGTCATGGTCATCACCGTGGCGAATCGTTCCTCCAGGGCGTGCACCGCTTGAGGGTCCCGCCCGGGTGAGCCGGTGGCCGCCGGTGGCGCCGGGGCCGGGGCGGGGGTCTGCTTGCGGCGGCGAGCCCGGCCCTCGGTCGCCTGATGTGCCCGGTCGGCCTGGTAGCCGTCGGCTCCGCCGTTGCGGGCCACCTCACGGGTGACGGTGGAGATCGGCCGTCGCAGGTCCCCGGCGATCTCGGTGTAGGTACGTCCTTCGGCCAGCCCCGCGGCGATGTGCCGGCGGTCCTGGTGCGTCAGTCTGCCTCCCGGCATCGGGCGTGCCTCCTCGTCGCTGCGCTCCGCGGACAGTATTGCGTTCGTCGACACCCCATTGCAAGTACGGCTATTCGACTTGCGTTTGATCTCATACTCATTGCAAATTCCATGGACATTTCCTTTTTCTTCGGGGTTCTGCGTTGCAAATTTTGTGAATGCAAGATAGCTTTTCGTCTGCGCCAAATGAGTACTATCGCGAGTTGACCAGGAAGGAATCCTGACATGACCAGATCTCTCCCCTCAACGGCAGGGCTGCTCATCGCCGCCGTCGCGTTGACGCAGGCCGCCACGTCGCTCCCCGCGGCATCCGCCTCCACCTCCCACCCCCAGGTGCAGAAGGCGCTCGAGCGGGCCGTGGCCGACGGCGGCGTGCCCGGCATGGTCGCCGAGGTTCGCGACCGTCAGGGGCGGTGGTTCGGCTCGGCGGGGGTGGCCGACCTCCGGACCGGCCGCAAGCGCCACGCGCAGGAGCGGTTCCGGATCGGCAGTGCCGCCAAGCCGTTCACGGCCACCGTGGTCCTGCAACTGGCGGCAGAAGGGCGGCTGAGCCTCGACGACACCGTGGACAAGTGGCTGCCGGGCCTGGTCAAGGGCAACGGCAACGACGGCGGCGCGATCACCGTCAGGCACCTGCTCAACCACACCAGCGGGATCTTCAACTACGGCAACGACAAGGAGGAGTTCGCCAAGCTCTCCGGCCCCGCGTGGCTGGAGCACCGCTACGACGTCTACACGCCGGAGCAACTCGTGAAGATCGGCCTGCGCAACGCGCGCTCCTTCGAGGCGCCGGGTGACGGCTTCGTGTACTCCAACACCGGCTACATCCTGGCCGGGATGATCGTGGAAAAGGTGACGGGCCGGACTCTGGCCGGCGAGATCGAGCGGCGGATCGTCCGCCCGCTGGGCCTGACCGGGACGTACCTGCCGGGCAGGGAGACGGGGATCCGCGGCCCCCACACCCAGCACTACTCGACTCTGTTCGCCACCGAGACCGGCGCCAAGGTCCACGACGTGACCGGCCAGAGCGCCACCACCGGCTGGGCGGCCGGTGGCGTGATCTCAACGGTCGGCGACCTCCACCGGTTCACCGGCGCGCTGCTGCGCGGCACGCTTCTTCCGCCCGCCCAGCAGCGCGAGATGTTCACCATGGTCAAGACCGGGATCACGATGCCGGACGGCACCTGGAAGGACACCTGGATCCCGGGCACCACCTACGGCACCGGCGTCTTCTCGTGGACGCTGGCGTGCGGCGTGCGGGTCTGGGGCATCGGCGGCGCCATCACCGGCGGGTTCTCCTTCGCGATGGGCACCCGGGACGGTAAGCACCTGATCGCCACCAACATGAACGTCGACCTGTACGGCGGGCACAACTCGCTCGACATGTCCAGGGCGGTGATCGAGGCCGAGTTCTGCCCGCCCGCCTCCCGGACGCGGAACAAGTGACGGTCAAGCCGCCCTCGCGCCCTCCGGCCCCCGCCTGGCACGGCCGTCACCAGGGGTCCCGGTGGCCATCGCGGAACATCCAGCGAACCCGTCTCTAACCTGCGCTCATGGCGCAAGAGGATGCGATGAGCCCTGAGCGGTTCGTCGTCAGTGGGTCGCTTTGTCGCGGCGTCGGCGATCTTGTCGTCGAGCCATGCGTACAGCTGCGTCGTCCGGGATCGCGGAAGGGCGGCAGGCGCGGTCTCACGTGGGACGGGGCGGCGCCACCGAGGGTTGATCGCTCGACGCCCGATCAGCGCCTCTTGGGAAAGGCGGCGCGCAGTGTGGAGCCGCGGGTGATGAACGCGACCCGTACGACGGGCAGCATGCAGACGACCTGCATCACGGCGTACCACAGGGGGCAGATCCCCGGGATCAGGTCGACGCCGATGATCGCGATCGGCATGACGACGGTGAGGGCGTTCACGCGCTCGAAGGCCCGCCGAGATCCCCGGGAAGCGGAGACGGTCATCCGGTAGATCAGCACGGCGACCGCAGGCAGCAGGGCTGCCCGGACCCACATGAACGTGTTGACCATATGACCGCTGCTCGACACCACGATGACCGCCAGGAGGGCGATGGCGCTGAGCGCGCCGTAAACCTTGATGCCGTTCTTCGCCGTGTCGAAGGCCCCTTGGGGGTTGTTGGATTCCATGCTCAGCGACGCTACGAAGCGCTTGGCCGAGTCACTATCGGTCCAGGCACACGGGTGGGTGGGGCCAGACCCACTCCTTGGCCGGTCAGGGCAGTGGCGCGCTCCGCGCGGTGCACAGTGGAAGCACCGAACCGACAGGCGAAGGAAGAGGCATGCGGCAGTTGGGTATCTGGGCGGGGCGCGTGGGCGTGGGGTTCGTGCGGTCGTGCGTGGTTGCGGTCGTCACCATGCTGGTCCCGGCCGTGTGGGGCATGGCGGTGGCGTGGGCGGTCTGGTGGGGTGCGGGGAACCCGTGGTCGTGGCTGGCGCCGTTCGTGCTGGTGTGCGTGGCCACGCTGGGGCTATCCCGGCCGGTCTGCCGGCTGGTCCGTTCGCTGGTGGCGAGGTGGACGGGCACCTTCATCCCCGCCGGCTACCGGGAGGCCGGGCCGGTGGTGCGGATGTCCACCGGGTACTGGTGGAACGGCTTCTCCTACGAGCGCAGCCGCCGCGACGCCGTCCTGGACCAAAAATGGCGGGTCCGGTGGAAGGATCCCGCCGTCTGGCGTGACGTGCGGTTCACCGGGATCGTGCCGTTCGCCGCGGGCGTGGTGGCGTCCGTTCCACCGGCTGGAGTGGTCGCGGCGGTCCTCGGGCTTGGCCGGGGGGTACTCGCCGCGCGCCTCTTCGGGATGCTCGGCTTGGCCGGGGCCATCGCCACAGCCCCGTACGCCTGGCGGCTGCTCGTGCCGGTGGCCGTCCGCTTCCTGCGCCCGTCGCGGGCGATGGCGATGACCGAGCGGGTGGAGGAGCTGACCGCCCAGCGCGCGGACGCGACGGTCGCGCAGGCCGCCGAGATCCGCCGCATCGAACGCGACCTGCACGACGGCGCGCAGGCCCGCCTGGTCGCGCTCGGGCTCGCCCTGGCGACCGCCGAGCGGCTGATGGAGACCGACCCCGACCAGGCAAGGGCGCTGATGCGGGAAGCGCGCGGCGGTGCCGCCGCCTCGCTGGCCGAGCTTCGCGAACTGGTCAGGGGGATCAGCCCGCCGGTGCTGAACGAGCGGGGCCTCGCCGACGCCGTCCGCGCCCTGGCCCTGGATGTCCCCCTCGACGTGGCCGTCAGCGCCGACGCCGGCCTGCGCCTCGACCCGCCGATCGAGGCCGCCGTCTACTTCGGCGTCGCCGAGCTACTGGCCAACGCGGTCAAACACGCCCAGGCGTCCCGGGCGCGTATCTCCCTCGCCCGGGACGACGCCGCCCTCATCGTCGAGGTCGAGGACGATGGGCGGGGCGGTGCCGATGTGCGCGCCGACGGCGGACTCGCCGGTCTGCGCCGCCGCCTTGCGGTCTTCGACGGCACCCTGGAGATCAGCAGTCCGCCGGGCGGTCCGACCCGTGTGAGAATGGCATTGCCATGCGAGTCGTTGTAGCCGAAGACCTCTATCTCCTGCGCGAGGGGATGGTCCGCCTGATCGAAGCGTACGGGCACCAAGTGGTGGGCACGGCAGCCACGGGCCCCGAGACGCTGCAGGCGCTACGGAGATGGCGCCCGGACGTGTCCGTCATCGACGTCCGCATGCCGCCGAACCAGTCCGACGAGGGCCTGCGCGCGGCCCTCGCCGCCCGTGCCGAGATGCCCGGGCTGCCGGTCCTCATCCTCTCCCAGCACGTGGAGCAGTTGTACGCCCGGGAGTTGCTGGCCGATGGCTCCGGCGGCGTCGGCTACTTGCTGAAGGACAGCGTGTTCGAGGCCGACCAGTTCATCGGCGCCCTGGAGCGCGTCGCGGACGGCGGGACCGCCATGGACCCGGCGGTCATCGCCAAGCTGCTGTCCAGCAGTTCCCCGAGCCGCGGGCTCGAGCGGCTCACCGAACGCGAGCACGCCGTGCTGGCTCTCATGGCCGAGGGGCTGTCCAACCAGGCCATCGGCCGCCGCCTCTTCCTCAGCGACAGCGCCATCAGTAAGTACACGACCTCCATGTTCGGCAAGTTGAGCATCGTCGACGACGAAGACAGCAACCGCCGCGTGCGCGCCGTCCTGGCCTATCTGAACAAGCCCTAGCTTGATCGAGCGCCTGGCGCGTTCATCTGATCACTCATACCCGCCCACCAGCCCCGCCCTCGCTGTCGTCGGCATCCGATTTGATTGCCATGCCGTGATATGCGGTCGTCCACAGGATCGTAAGGCACCAGGCCTGCTCGGTCTGGTCCGCGGGTGGGGCCGGACGACGGCGCCCTGCTGAGCGGGGTGCAGGTCCCGGCGCAGCGCGTGCAGCGATTCGCCCTTGTTGAGCTGCCGCGCCGTTACCGGGCGCGCGCCGTCAGTGCTCGCGCAGGACGAGGCTCGCCTCCTCGCCGGTGACCGTGAGCTCGGCCAGCCCGCCGATCGGCACGGTGGCCAGGGGGGAGGTGTGGCCGACGTCCAGGTTGGCCAGCACCGGCACCTCCCGCAGGACCGGCTGGGTGGAGACGATCTGCTCCAGCAGCGGCCGGGTGACGCGGCTCGCCGGCTGGAAGCGTCCGATGGCCAGGCCGCGCACCCCGGCGGCGTCGGGAAGCTGCAGCAGGGACGTCAGGTTGCGGGCGAAGGTGGCCGCGTGCGACTCGAAGTCGTCCTCCAGCACCAGGATCGCGCCGTCGAGTGACGGCATGTACGGGGTGCCCCGCAGCGCGCTCAGGGTGGCGAGGTTGCCGCCGACGATCCGTCCCTCGGCGGTGCCGGGGCGCAGCCGCCACCAGCCCTCGTTGGGGATGAGCTCGCGCTTGTCCTGGTCGAGGAACCACAGGTCGTCGCTCCAGGCCTGCGAGGGCTCCAGGGTGACCGGGCCGGAGCCGAACATGACCTCGGTGAACCAGCGCAGGGTCTGCTCGAAGTGGTCGCGCATGCCGAACGTCGACCAGTGCGGCCCGGAGTAGGTGACCAGGCCGGTGCGGGCCAGGATGGCGTTCTGCAGGGCGCTGATGTCGGAGTAGCCGCACAGGATCTTGGGGTTGGCGCGGATGAGGTCCCAGTCCAGGTACGGCAGCAGCTCGTTGCTGTTGTAGCCGCCGATGACCGTGATGATCGCCGCGACCCCGGGGTCGGCGAAGGCGTCGTGCAGGTCGGCGACCCGGGAGGCGATGGCCGAGGAGTCGAAGGCGTCGCGTTCGTCCACGTGGTGGCCGTAGGTGAGGGTGAGGCCGAGCTCGGCGAAGCGGGTCTCGATGATGCCGGTGTGGTCGTGCTCGGTCACCATCGCGCGGGACCCGGACGGGGCCACGACCCGCACGACATCGCCCCTGGTCAGCTTGCGGGGATAGGTCATGTCCATGGACCTTATCGGCCTGGTGGGCGCTTCTCATCCGTATTACGTCACCGACAGAACGGCTTGCCTTGACAATTATTTTTTTCGGTGGAAGGCTGAACCCACCCCACAGAAGGACAAGGAGCCGGGCAACCATGAGAAAGATCATCGCGAACCTGTTCATCTCGCTCGACGGCGTCGTCGAGGCGCCCGAGACCTGGCACTTCCCGTACCTCAACGACGAGATGGGCCAGGCCGTCGCCGCCCAGATGGCAGCCGCCGACGCCCTGCTGCTCGGCAGGCGCACCTACGACGTCTTCGCCGCCCACTGGCCGCTCCAGGACTCCGCCAAGGACCCCATGGCCGCCACGCTGAACGCCGCGCCCAAGTACGTCGTCTCCACCACCCTGACCGACCCCACCTGGCAGAACACCACCGTCATCAGCGCCGGCCCGCGCAAGGAGCTGCTCCGGCTCAAGGAGGGCCCCGGCAAGGACATCGGCATGAGCGGCAGCCCCACCCTGGTGATCTGGCTGCTGCGCGAAGGCCTGCTCGACCAGCTCAACCTGATGGTGCACCCCATCGTGGTCGGCGGCGGGCAGCGCTTGTTCGAGGACGGGATCGGGCAGATCCCCCTCAAGCTCACCGCATCCGAGACCTTCAGCACCGGTGTGCTGAACCTGACCTACACGAGGGCCTGACCATGCCTGCCAAGACCGTCGCCGAGAAACTGCTCATCAAGCCGGGCACCGCCGTCTGGATCTCCGAGGACGCCCGCCGTCCGCTCGTGGAGCCGCTGCCCGACGGGGCTCGCCACGCGAACGCCGTCAAGGAGGCGGACGTGGCGGTGTTCTTCGCCGCCGACGCCGCCGCGGCCCGCCGGCTGCTGGACGAGCAGCGGGCCGCGCTCACCGAGCCGGGCATCGTCTGGGTCGCCTACCCCAAGGGCAACAAGTCGGACATCAACCGCGACACGTTGTGGCCGATCGTGGGGGAGTACGGGCTGCGGCCCAACGGGCAGGTGGCGGTGGACGAGGTGTGGTCGGCGCTGCGCTTCCGGCCGCTGAAGGAGGGCGAGCCGCCGTTCACCGGGGGCCGCGGCTGACCCCGTCCCCATGCGCCGCTCCTGTGAGCCACCTCCTGCTCCTGGGGCGGCTTGCTCCCGGCGCGCAGACCTGCGACACTCCGGCCAGGTCCGATCTTCGCCGCCGGAGCACCGCCGGCGAGGTCCAACGAGGAGGACCGATGAGCGCGGCCACAGGGCACAGCCATGACCCGGACACCCCGTACGCCTTCGACAACGACGCGCCCGACGCCGGCAGGGTGCTCAGCTCGCTGGGCGAGATGCTCGACGAGTACACCACCGCCAGGCTGGCCAGGCTCGGCGTCGCCGAGGGCGCCCGCTGCCTGGAGGTGGGCGCCGGCGCGGGCACGATCGCGGCCTGGCTCGCCGACCGCGTCGGACCGGAGGGCGAGGTGATCGCCACCGACGTCAAGCCCCGGCACGTACGCCCGCACCCCCGGCTCACGGTGATGCGCCACAACGTCGCCGCGGACCCGATGCCCCCCGGCAGCTTCGACCTCATCCACGCCCGGGCCGTGCTGCAGCACGTGCCGCAGCGCCGCGAGGTGCTCGCCCGGCTGGCCGGCTCCCTCGCGCCCGGCGGCGTGCTGCTGGTGGAAGAGCTGGAGGCGCGGTGGGCCGCGTCCGTGCTCGACACCCCCGACCCGCGCGCCCACGACGTGTTCGCCGCCTACGAGCGCGGCATCCGCGCCGTCCTGCGGGCCAACGACAACGACATCGCCTGGTGCCGCCACGTGCACGCGGCGATGACCGGAACCGGGCTGAGCCGGGTCGAGACCGAGGTGTGGCAGCGCTCGTGGAGCGGCGGCACCGGCGTCTGCCTGCTGGCCCACTTCGGCAGGGAGCTGGCGCCGCAGCTCCTCGAGGCCGGGATGGACCCCGGCGACCTGCACTTCCTCGCCGAGATCTCGCTTGATCCACGGCTGGTGATGCTGGGCATCCCGCTGCTGTCCACGTCGGGCGTGCGCGCGCAGTAGGCGCTTCGTGCGGTTGCCTTCGCGCGGGACCGATCATTACTGTGGACGGGAGCGTGCGAGGGCGCTGCCAGTCCGCGGGCAGGGAGTTTCCCACCTCGATCGACCACGTCGACGCACTGGACGTAGATCAGCCTCTTTCCGGCCGGGCGAGCGGACCTCGGTGACGAAGGAGGTCGCGATGTCCGCACGTCATTTCGAGCTGCCGGCCCGTCCGAGCCTGGAGTACTACCGCAAGCAGGCCAAACACCTGCACCACGCGTACGCGGCGGGCGAGGCGTCCGCCCGGGCGCGGGCCGCCGAGGTGCTGGGCGACCGGGCCGCCGGGCGGTTCCTGCTCAGCGACGCGCAGTTCGTGCTCGCGCAGGAGCACGGGTTCCGGACGTGGGCCGAGTTCCGCGCCCACCTCGCCGGCCGTGGCGCCGCCGAGGACCGGCCGGTCTCCCGGCTCATGGGCGTCCAGCCGGACACCTACGCCTCGATGGCCGACGCCCTCCTTGCCGAGCTGCGCCGCGGCGACGCGGGCGCGCTGCGCCGGCTGCGCGCCTACGTGCCCCGCCACGCAGGCGCCACCTCCGCTGCCCCCGCTGCCCCCGCTGCCCCCGCTGCCCCCGCGATCGTCGAGGTCAGGGACGCGCGGCTGGTCATCGCGCGGGAGCTGGGCTTCCCGACCTGGCGGGAGCTGATCTCGTACACCGAGAAGTCCCAGCGCGACCTGGGCGCGCACCGGGAGGAGCGGCGGCGGCTGCACCGCGAGGCCGAAGCCCTGCTGGCGGGCGACGCCGACCGCCTGGCCGGGGTGACCACCGCGCAGGCCGCGACCCTGCTGCGCATGCTCGCGGGCCCCGAGACGCTCCCCGGCGTCCGGCTCGGCGAGGACCTCGGTGTGCCGCGCGCCGGGGTGGAGGTCCTGCTCGGCAAGGCCGCCGACCTGGACCTCCCGCTCCTGTGGGCGGCCCGCTCCGGCAGGCTCGCGTACGTGCGGCTGCTGCTGGACGCCGGCGCCGACCCCGGCACCCGCGCCTGGGGCGTCACCCCGCTGGAGAACGCGATCTACCACGGCCACACGGAGGTCGTCGATCTGCTCGCCGGGTATGCGATCGTCCCGGGGGCGCTGTGGACGTTCGCCGCCTGCGGACGGCTGGACCTGGTGCGGGCGTGCTTCGGCGCGGACGGCGGCCTCCGGCCGGACGCGGCGGCCGCGCGCCCCGATCTGGCGGACACCGGCGCGGGGTTCCCGTCCCGGCTGCCCGCGAGCGGCGACCCGGAGGAGATCGCGGGCGAGGCGTTCGTCCACGCCTGCCAGCACGGCCGGATCGACGTCGTGCGGTGGTTCCTCGACCGGGGCGTGGATCCGGACGTCGCGCCCTACCTGGGGCGTACCGGCCTGCACTGGGCGATCACGACCGGTCGAGCGGACGTGGTCCGCCTGCTGCTGGAGCGCGGCGCCGACCCGTCCATCCGCGACGATCTTCTCCAGGCCGATGCGGCCGGGTGGCTGAACATCTGCTTCGGCGCTCGCCCGGACGATCCCGTGGCCCAGCGGCTGCGCGAGCTGATCACGCGATGAGCGTGGAAGGCGGACCTGGGTCCGGCAGGAGGGCCGCTGGACTCTCCCCCGGAGGGAGACCCGACCATGAAGGGGAGTACGGGCGAACGGGAAGGACGAGGCATGACCATCGTGCAGGGCATCGAGGCCCGCGGCATGCACCACTGCGAGACGACCGCGCTGGGGGTGCTGCTGCGGCACGAGGGGCTGGAGCTGTCCGAGCCCATGCTGTTCGGGCTGGGCTCGGGCCTGTCGTTCGTCTACTGGGACGCCAAGAGCATGCCGTTCCCGTTCCTCGGCGGCCGCGTGAAGCCGTTCGAGCTGACCCGGAACCTGGCGTCCAGGCTGGGGCTGACGCTGACGGTGCAGGAGACCGCCTCACCGCGCAAGGCGTGGCAGAACGTGGCCGCCCCCATCGACGCCGGCCGGCCGGTCGGCCTCCAGCTCGACTCCTACCACCTGGACTACTTCGGCACCAAGGTGCACTTCGGCGGGCACGTGGTCGCCATGTACGGCTACGACGAGCACCACGCCTACCTGGTCGACACCGATCAGCAGGGCGGTGCGGTGCGTACCGGGCTGGCGGGGCTGGCGTCGGCGCGGGCCGAGCGCGGCCCGATGACCGCCAGGAACCGATCCTTCACCCTCGCCCTGCCGCAGCGGCCGCCGTCCTGGCAGGACCGGATCGTGCCCGCCGTCCGGCACTGCGCCGAGGCCTTCCTCGCCGCGCCCATCGCCAATCTCGGCCACCGCGGCATCGCCAAGGCGGCCAGGCTGGTGCCGGGCTGGCTGCGCCGCACGGCCGAGCCGCGGCGGGACCTGCCGCAGGCCGCCCTGCTCATGGAGCGGGGCGGCACCGGCGGCGCGCTGTTCCGCGTCCTGTTCCGCGACTTCCTGGACGAGGGCAGCCGGCTGGTCAGCGGCGGCCCGCGCACCGGCCTGCGCACCGGCCACCGGCTGTACGCCGAGGCGGCCGTCGGGTGGACGGACGTGTCGGCCCTGATCGCCAAGGCCGGCGAGAGCGGCGACGCGGCACCCCTGGAGCAGGCCGGCGCCCTGCTGGGCGACCTCGCGCGCATCGAGGAGGAGGCCATGCGGGTGCTGCGCCGCCTCTAGCTCCTCACCGCCCGTACGGCCGTCACGCGATGGCGCGGCGGGCCCGCCCGCCGCGCCAGTCCCGGAAGGTGAGCAGGCCGGGGAAGTCCGCGCGCAGCCTGGCGGGATCGGCCTGGTGGCCGCTCTCGGCGAACCACTCGAACAGCCTCTCCTCGATCGGCAGCGGCACGAGCCGCGTGGGCACCCCGGTGACTGTGGCGCCGCCCGGCCGGCCGGTGGCGCCGATGACCAGGGCGAGGCTCACGACGCCACCACCGGGGTGGTCTGGGCCAGCGCGATCCGCCACGCGCCCTCGTCCTTGACCAGCACGAACGTCAGCGCTCCTGTCCGGCCGTCGCTCACGTGCTTGATCAGATGGGCCAGCGCCACGTCGGGGCGCAGGAAGGTGACGCCGAGCAGCTCGTTCCTGGTCAGCACATCCTTCAGCGGGGTGCGCAGCGCCTGGGCCATGACCTTCTCGACCTGCTCGCGGCCGCGCAGCCGGATGCCGGTGAAGTTGACCAGGGCCACCTGTTCGGTCAGCAGCCCGGTGAAACCGGCCACGTCGCTCTGCAGCTCCTCCGCGTCGCGGACGACCTGCTCAATCGCTTCGATATCTGGATTCACGTCGCATCTCCTCAACTAGCGGAGCGATTCGCTCCGGGGCCTGACACTACGCCGGAGCGAATCGCTCCGCAACTGGTAGAGTCCGGGGCGATGACCACACGCAAAGACATCGCAGAGCGCAACGACCGCACGTTGCTCCAGGCCGCCCGCGACGTGCTCGCCGAGGACGGCGCGCACGCCTCCGTAGCCGCCATCGCGGCCCGCGCGGGCGTCGGCATCGGCAGCCTCTACCGCCGCTACAAGACCAAGGAGGAGCTGTTCCAGCGGCTCAGCCTGCTCTCCCTCGACCACTGGAACGACGCCGCCGAGCAGGCCCTGGCCGACCCGGATGCCTGGGCGGGGCTGGTGGGGTTCGTGCGCGGCTGCGTGGAGTTCGGGCAGGGCTCGCTGGCGCCCGTCGCGGGCACCATCGAGGTCACCGAGGAGATGGCCGCCAAGTCCCGCCGCGGCGACGGGCTGCTCGATGAGCTGGTACGGCGGGCGCACGCGGCCGGCGCGCTGCGCCCGGACGTGACCGCCATCGACATCTCGCTGCTCATCGAGCAGCTCGGCCGTTCGCCGGTCGTCGATCAGCTCCGCAAGCAGGGCAGGGACGACCTCCTGCCCGCCGCCGGCGAGGCCCGGCGGCGGCTGATCGCGATCGCGCTCGACGGGCTGCGGCCGGGGCGTGACCCGCTGCCCGGTTCGCCGCCGGGCGAGGAGCTGTTCACCGGCCGATGGTAGAGCTTACGGGACTCGGTCCCGTCACTCCTGCTACAGTGATGAGACCAAGTCTTGTCGCTTGAGGAGTGTTTCCTGATGGGTCGAGCTGTGATCTATGAGACGTTCGGCGGCCCCGAAGTGCTGGAGCTGCGGGAAGTTCCCGAGCCGCACGCCGGCCCGGGCGAGGTGCGCGTGCGCGTGACGGCCGCCGGGCTGAACCCGATGGACTGGGCCATCGCCGCCCGTCCAGAACTGGCGGCGCGCTTCGGCATCACCGCGCCGTCCGGCTTCGGATCCGACCTCGCCGGCGTGATCGACGAGGTCGGCGACGGCATCGGGGGCGTCGGGGGCCTCGGGGGCTTCGCTGTGGGCGACCGCGTCCACGGCACTGCGCTGGGCAAGGCGGTCGCCGACCACGTGGTGATCCGGCCGCCCGCCGATGCGCTGTGGCGCACGCCGCAGGGCGTCGGCGACGAGGTGGCCGCGACGCTCGGGGTGGCGGGCCTCACCGCGGCTGCCGCCCTGGCCGCGATCGGCCTGCGGGCGGGCGACACCGTCCTGATCGGCGGAGCCGCGGGCGGCGTGGGCGTCTTCGCCGTGCAGCTCGCCAGGCTCGCGGGCGCCACCGTGATCGGCACCGCCTCGCCGGGCACGTTCGGCTTCCTGCGGCGGCTCGGCGCCGAGCCGGTGGCCTACGGCGCGGGGCTGGCGGAGCGGGTGCGGGCGCTGGCGCCCGGCGGGGTGAGCGCCGCGACGGACCTGTTCGGCACGGAGACGGCCGAGGCCGCGCTGGCGCTCGGTGTGGCGCCCGGCCGGATCTCCACGGTCGCCGCGGGCCCCAACCCGCCTGGCGGCGTGCACGCGACCGGCGCGTACAGCGCGGCGCCGGACGCCATGGAGCAGATCGCCGGCGCGGTCGCCGCGGGCGGGCTCATCGTCCCCATCGCCGCGGCCTTCCCGGTGGAGAAGATCCACGACGCCGTGACACTGCAGGCCGGCCGCCACGTCCACGGCAAGGTCGTGGTCACCTTCTGAGCGTCCTGCGGCAGGTTCGGATTCATCGGGCCCCGTCATGAGCAGGTACTCCACGGGCGTTGCCGCCCGGTGACGACGACGAGGGGAGCCGTTCGTGGTGAAACCCGTGTACACGGCCGCCGCCGTGCACGTGCCCGCACCGCCGGAGCAGGTGTTCGCGCTGATGACGGACTGGTCGCGGCACCAGGAGTGGATGTTCATGACCACCGCGCGGCGGGTGGGCGAGAGCGGGCTGGAGGCGTACACGGGCAGGTGGCCGTTCGGGTTCCTGGACACGATGACCATCACCCACTGGGAGCCGCCGTCGCTGGTGCGCGTCACGCACACCGGCCGGGTCGTGCGCGGGCGCGGTGCCTTTCGCGTACGGGCTGAGCGGGGTGGCAGCCGGGTGCTGTGGGCGGAGGAGCTGGGGCTGCCGTTCGGGGTGGCGGGACGGGCGGTGTGGCCGCTGCTCCGGCCCTTCGCCGACGCCTTCGCCCGGCACTGCCTGCACAGACTGGGCCGCCTCCTGCCACCCGCCTGACGGGGCTCCTGGCGCTCACGCGGGCGGCGGGAACCTGCGCGGTCCGGCAGGTGTAGGCAGGGCATGGCTTCCTACACCAGACGCCGCGCCCTCGCCCTCGGCGGCGCCCTGACCGGCGCCGCCCTCCTGCCAGGCTGCTCCAGCACCCCTGCCACCGCCCCGCGCCCCGCCGCGAGCCCGCCACCGGCCCGCCCCGGACGGCTGTTCGCCGACACCACCGCCGGGCTGGCCGTCGCCGACCTGGCCACCGGCGCCGTACGCGCCGCCTACCCGGGCGCGGTCGCCGACGCGGGCTGGACCCGCCTGTACCAGCTCGCCGACGGCCACCTGCGCATCTACGACACCGCCACGGGCCGCCTCCTGCACGAGGTCACCGCGGCAGGCGAGCAGATCAAGGCCGTCTCGACCGGCCAGGTCGTCCTCGGCCCGCCGCCGGGCGCGCGTACCCGCACCACCCTCACCCTCACCGGCGAGGGCCGCCCCCGCACCCTGCGGCTGGACGGCAACATCGAACCCGAGGCGTTCTCCTCGGACGGCGCCGTCATGTACGTCCTGGACCGCCTGCCCCCGGCCGCCCCCGGGTACGCGCCTTCGACCTGACCCGCGAGCGCATGGGCCCGCTGCAGACGCGCGACAAGCGGCAGGTCCCGGCCGGGCAGGAGGAGGAGATGCGCGGTCAGGGCCGCCAGGCCGTCCTCGACCCCGGCCAGAATGTCCTGTTCACCCTGTACACCCATCAGGACAGTCATCTGCACACCCGTGACCTGGCGGCGGGCGAGGACCTCAGCCCCGGGGTGCACGCCTTCGTCCACGTCCTGCACCTCGACCAGCGCTGGGCGTACTGCCTGGATCTGCCCGCCCCGTTCGGGCTCGGGCCCGCCGCTGGGCACACGCTGGCGCTGGGGGAGGCGGTGCTGTACGTGTTCGACGCCGCCAGCGGGCGGGTGGTGCGGGCCTCGACGCAGGACCTGACGATCGGCCGCTCCGCCCTGCTGGGCCGTCCCGCCAAGAGGACTGCTGAGGACTCGCCCGCGCAGGAGGCGTTCGCGGTCGCGGGTGGCGGGCGGTTGTACCTGGCGCAGGGCCGGCGGCTGCTGGTCGCCGACGGGGCCACGCTCGTCCCGCAGGCCACCTGGGAGCTGCCCGGGCCGGCGCGCGGGCTGGCGTTCCTGAACGGGGAGGTGCTGGCGGGTGCGGGCGAGCAGGTGTTGCGCCTGGACGCGGCCACCGGCGCCCGCCTGGGCGCCGTCACCCTGCCCGGCCTGCGCGCCCTGCGCCACGCAGAACAAGCCGCGGGCTGAGCACCACCCTCGGCCACGGGGGTCAGAGAGATCTGGAACGGAATCCGGCGTTGACGGGGACTCCTGCTGGTCAGCGAGCTCCTGTGTCGCTCTGATGACGCTGTGTCGGTTGGGTCATACGTTGCATGGCGACCGAGCTGCTCGGCAAGGCGCAGCGGGAGGCCGAGGACGACGGCGGCTGGCGGGCGGCGACGGCGAGCACGTACGCCACCGTGTCCCGGTTCGTGAAGTTGCTGGAACACCGTCTGCATTGACGACGCATCACGTCAGCTGCGAGCGCAGGGCTACCCGGTGCTGGATGACGACGTGGCCCGGCTCAGTCCCTTGATCAGGCGACACATCAATGTGCACGGCCGCTGTTCCTTCCAACGTCCGCAGCGGGCGGCGGGCGGCGAACGGCCTGCCCAGGCCGGGAGGGCGGGCGTCGTCGGGGAGTGCCTGATGCCCGCGCCGCAGCTCTCGGCCTCGTACGCCATCGCTACTCGGCGTTTGCCGGGTGGGAGTAGCTCGCCTGGGTGAGGCGGCATCGGCCGGCCTGGCAATCCTGCAAGTTCTCCATCGCGGCGTGCCGGGCTCTGGTCAGCTCGGAGATCTTGGCGTCGATCCGGCCCACGACCACCTCCAGTCGCCAGCGTTCGCTGTCACAGGTGGCCCCGCCCTGATCGTGAGCCGCCAGGGCGTCGACGACCTCGTCCAGGGTGAAGCCCAGCTCCTGCAGCGCCTTGGCCATCCGGATGCGCTCCACCGCCGCGGCGGCGAAGACGCGATAACCCGAGGGCCTGCGCTCGGCGGCGGGCAGGATGCCGCGCCGCTCGTAGAAGCGCACGGTGTCCACGCTGACCCCGGCCTCCTGCGCGACCTGGCCGATTTTCATGGCATTCCACCTCTTGACTCTGGACCCAAGTCCAGACTCTACGGTGTGCGGAAAGGCGCTACAAGAGCGCCGGCAACCACCGAATGGAGCCCGCCGTGGACATCCCCGCCGCTTCCACCCCGATCGTCTGCGACATGACCACCGCCCCCGACACCGCCGAGCAGCGCCTGGAGGAATACCGGCACCTGTTCGGCCGGCACCTCATCGACCGCGAGAAGACCGCCCGGGGCATCCGCTTCCGGCTGCGCGCCGAGCCCGGCGTGGCGGCGTGGGTGCGGGACCTGGCCGCACGGGAGAAGGCGTGCTGCGCGTTCTTCGCCTTCGACATCGCTCTCGAGGACGACGGCGAGGCCGAGCAGGTGGTCTGGGACTGCGCGGTCAGCGACAACGACACCGCCCGCGCCATCCTGGAGGAGTACTACCTGCTGCCCGACACCGCCGCCCAAGGCCCTGAGGCGTTGGAGAAGCACTACGCCGCCAAGGGCCTGAGCTTCATCGCCGACCCGGCCGACCCCCTGCGCTACACCGTCGGCGGACCCCGGTAGCGCCCGCGGGTCCGAGCCCCGTGGCCCGCCCGGCGAAAGGTGGGCCGCGGGGCTTGCATCCGGTACCCAGGTACAGGCTTACCGTCGAGGCATGACTCAAGACCTTGCCCTTGACCGGCAGTGGGTGCCCTCAGCGTGTACCCTGCCCACCGCCGAGCAGCCGCTGCGGGTGGCCGAGTTCGACGCCCTGTTCGCCGAGGCGGTGCAGTCGGTGGCGCGCCCGGAGCTCCGGCGGCTGAGCCTGGAGTTGGTCTTCGGCCCGGCCGCCGCGGCCCGGGCCGCCGAGCTGGCCGCGCGGGAGAACGGCTGCTGCTCCTTCTTCACCTTCACTCTCACCATCGCCGGCGGCAGCCTGGCCCTGGAGGTGGCGGTGCCGCCCGAGCACCTCGCAGTGCTGGACGCGCTGCAGGCCCGCGCTGGTGCTGCGGCTGCGGCCGCAGCGTGAGGCAGGACATCGTGCTGCAGGAGCCGGGCGGGCCGTACCTGCGCAGCGGGCAGGTGGCCGAGCAGGCCGGAGTCAACCCGCAGACCCTGCGCTACTACGAGCGCCGCGGCCTGATCGCCGAACCGGCGCGCAGCCCCGGCGGGCACCGCGCCTACCCGCCCGAGACCGTCACCCTGCTGACGGTGATCAAGGCCGCCCAGCGGCTCGGCTTCACCCTGGAGGAGGTGGCCGAGCTGATCGACACCGGTCGGCGCGCTCACCCCACCCCGGACCTGCGCGCCCGCGCCCAAGACAAGATCGCCGAAGTGGACGCGAAGATCGCCGACCTGACCACCATCCGGTCGGCGCTCACCGCGGTGGTCTCGGCCGGCTGCGACAGCCTGACCCACTGCACCTGCCCCGGCTGCCCGCTGCCGTTCGCCGACCTGGCCGAGGGCCGCCCCTCGAAGGAGAACCGATCGTGAACACCCCCGATGAACGCCGTGCGCCGGTCGCGGTGTCTCTCACCTCAGCCGCCGAGGCGGCGAATGACCACCACCACAACCATGGCGGCGAAGGCGGGCCGCCGCGGCGCAGCAAGGTCGCCGCCACCCTGGCCGTCCTGGCGTGCGCGGCCTGCTGCGCATTGCCCGTGTTGATCGGCGCGGGCCTGCTCACCGGAGCCGGCGCCGCGCTGGCCGAGCAGACCTTACTGGCCGTCGCGGGCCTGCTGCTCGCCGGGGCCGGGGGCATGTGGTGGCTGCACCGCCGCAAGAGCGCCCGCGCCGCGCAGCCCGGTGTGGGCACCTGCGGTTCATCGGTGTGCGGCTGCGGCGGCTGCTGACCCCGCGTGACCAGTCAGCTGGCCGCGCGGCGAAGAACACCTCCTGACCCCCGCCACCTCACCGCGAACGCCTTCCCTCCGGCCCGGGCGAGCCCGCCGGATGCGGCGTCACGGCAGAAGCGGGGTCACCGGGCGGAGGCCAGCTCCCGCCCGCGGTGATGCCGGGCGACCGCAGCCGCGAACGCCGCCACCACCGGATGCGGCCGCCGCCCGTCCCCGGCCAGCTCCGGCTGGAACAAGGTGGCCAGGAAGAACGGATGCCCCGGCAACTCCGCCACCCGGGCCGTCCCGTCATCGGCATGCCCGGAGAACACCATCCCGCCCTCCGCCAGCGTCTCCTTGTACGCCTCGTTCAGCCCGTAGGAGCAGATGTAGGACTCCATCGTCGAGGACGCCCCCACGATCTGCTCGATCCGCGTGCCGGGCACCAGCCGCACCCGCCCTTCGTGCCCGGCCAGCGAGCACGCCAGCGGCGTCATCAGCAGCTCGTCCGCATCGGGCTCGTTCTCGGCGTGCGCGACCCGCAGGCCGCACACGTTGCGCCCGAACTCCAGCAGCATGTGCTGGAACCCCGCGCACGTCCCCAGGAACGGGATCCGCCGCTCCCGCGCCACCCGCACGGCCTCCACCGCGCCCGCCTCGTCCCGGTACGGGCTGCCGGGCACCAGCCAGATCCCGTCGAACCCGTCCACCCCGCCGACGTCGTCGGTGGGCATCCAGTACGGGTCGAGCGCGATCCCGTCACGCTCGCGCAGCGTCTCGACCAGCAGCGGGATCCGGGCATGGGAGCGAACACCGGGGGAGCGGTCCCCCACCAGAGCGATTCTCATGGCACCATCGTGACCGGCGCACCGCGTTAAGCGCCAACGATGATTACTGCACCGACGATAAGCGACGCTGATGGACCCTCACCTGCTGACCACGTTCGTGACCGTCGCCCGGCACGGCTCGTTCTCCGCTGCGGCCGCCGAGCTCGGCTACACCCAGTCGGCGATCTCCCAGCAGATCGCCGCCCTGGAGGCCGATCTGGGGCTGCCGCTGCTGAGCCGCCGCCCGGTCGAGCCCACCCCCGCCGGGCGGCGGCTGCTGGAGCACGCCGAGCCGCTGCTGCTGCGCCTGCGGGCCGCCCGCGCCGACGTGCTGCGTACCGCCGCGCAGCCCCGCCACCTGCTGCGACTGGCCGCCACCCCGCTGGCCGTCAACCCGGTGGTGTCCGCCCGCCTGGCCGAGGCCCGCGCCCGCCAGCCCCGTCTGGAGGTGCGGCTGCGCACCTGCCGGGCCGAGGACCTGGCCGCCGTGGTCGCCGAGGGGCGGGCCGACCTGGGGCTGGCCGACGGCCTCGCGGCGCCGAGCGATCCGCTGCGGCTGCCGGAGTCCGGGCCCATGACGACGACGGGGGTGTCGGAGGAGGACCTGGTGGTGGTGCTGCCGGGCGGCCATCCCCTGGCGGGGCGGGCGTCGCTGCGGCTGGCGGACCTGATCGACGCCCGCTGGCTGCAGAGCCCGCTGTGCCCGCTGGCCCGGCTGCGTGACCTGGTGGGCGACGGGTTCCCGGCCGGTCTGGAGTACGAGGGGGACGACGTGCACACGGTGCTCGCCCTGGCGGCGGCCGGTCACGGCCTGACCCTGCTGCCCGCCTCGGCCGTGCCCGCCGGCGGCGGCGGGCAGGTGCGTGTGGTGCCGGTGGCCGCGCCCCGGCTGGTGCACCGGGTGGAGCTGCTGCACGCGGCCCTCCCGGCGGGCGCGCCGGCCGACGTGGCCGCCGTCCTGACCGGCTGAGCGGGTCAGAAGGACGTGCTGGTCACGTGCTGGTCACGTGCTGGTCACGTGCTGGTCATCGTGTACCACGTCGGCACACACGCCAGCAGGACGATCGCGGCGAGCACCACCGACGACCAGAGCGCGCGGGAGCGGGTGAGGGTCGTGGGCGCGACGGGCCGCAGCTTCCATCGTCCGGCCGTGATGATGGCCGCGACGCCGCCCAGCAGGACGTTCGCCGGCACCAGCTCGAACTCGCCGCGCACGACGTGGAACCCGGCCGCGAGGATCATCGTCAGCGTCAGGCCGGCGCCGGCCAGCGGCGTCAGCGACGGCCTGACCTTCGCCATCGCCGGCAGGATCAGGCCGATCCCGCCCAGCACCTCGCACACCCCGATGAAGACGATCAGCGGCTGGGGTGTGGCCGCGTACCAGGCCACGGCCTGGGGCGCCGCCGCGTACAGCGCGTCGTCGTACAACAGCACCTTGCCGAAGCCGCTGCCCGCGAAGAAGAAGCCGAGCAGCGCCTGCAACGTCCAGAACACGCCGTTGAGCGTGACCCGCGTCCCGCGCCTGTGCGCACTGACCTCGACGCCGATGTTCATGTTCTCTCCCTGACTCGATGGGTGGGCGGTCCGTGCGTTCACCGGTCTTGAATCAGCCCGAGGACGTTGCCGTCGTGGTCGGTGACGGTGGCCACCAGCCGGCCGCCGCCGACGTCGTGCGCGGCCTCCTTGATGGTGGCCCCGGCGGCGGACAGCTCGGCCAGCTTCGCCTCGAGGTCCGGGACGTGCCAGTAGGCGACCGGCGCGGTCATGCCCTGCGGCCCGCCGCCCGGCACCAGCCCGATGTGCTGGCCGGCGGCCTCGAAGCCGACGTAGTAGGGCGAGTCGTCCCGTGGCGCGACCCCGAGCAGGGCCGCGTACACCGCCTTGGCCTTCTCCGGGTCGGACACGGGGTGCAGCACGGTCTTGATGCCGTGGGTGGAGGTGCCGGTCATGGTCGCTCCTGTTGTGGTGGATCGGAAGTTCGCTGTGGTCACAGCTTCGCTTCCGGCCCGCCTGCGCCACATCCGTGGTGAGCACGGATCACGACCACGGAGTGCGTACGGAACGGGTGCTGCAGGACTTCCGTCAGGCGTGCCAGCCGTCCGTCCCGCCCGGCACCGGCGCGTCCGGGTCGTACGGCGTGCGGGTGAAGATGAACGTGTTGAGGTCCAGATGATCGGCCGCCACCCGCAGCGTCTCCCCGGCGTAGTAGCCGTCCAGCCCCAGCCACGTCCCGTCGTCCTGCGGCACGAAGCGGGAGGCCCGCCCGGCCCCGCCCACCGGCTCCAGCGACAGCCCCCGTTCGGGCAGCAGCCGCAGCGTGTACGCCTTCGGCCCCCAGTGCCACAGCCCGGTCAGCGCGAGCAGGGCGGGGTCGGCGGGCACGGGCCGCCACTCGTCGGGCAGGCGCGGCTCGCAGCGGTCGAGGATGTCGAGCAGGTCGGTCAGCAGGGTGCCGCTCATGCCGCTGGTGGTGTTGGCCATGAACAGCGCCCCCACGCCTTCGGCCGCCTCGGCCCACACGGTGGCCAGGAAGCCGGGCATGGAGCCGCCGTGGCCGGCCAGGCGGCGCCCGCCGGTGCGGGCCAGTTGCAGGCCGAGGCCGAACGCGCCGGTCCAGGTGTCGCCGTCCTCGACGCCGATGGGTTCGCGCATCTCGGCGAGGGTGGCGGGGCAGAGCACGCCGCGGGTGTCGCCGCCGAGGAAGGCCGCCCAGCGGGCCAGGTCGTGCGTGGTGGACCAGAGCTGCCCGGCCGGGCCCATGGCGTCGGCGTCGTGTTCCGGCTCGGCCTGCACGACGTCGGCCCAGGGGTGCACGGCGTAGCCGGTGGCGTGCGGGGCGCGCGGGCGGGGCGTGGTGGACAGCATGCCGAGCGGGTCGAGCACCTCGGCGCGCAAGGCCTTGAGCCAGGTGGTGCCGCGCAGGCGGGCCACCAGCTCGCCGAGCACGGCGAAACCGACGTTGGAGTAGTGGAAGCGCCGCCCCGGCCGGTGTTTGAGCTCGCCGGGCCCGAGCCGTTCCAGCAGGTCGCCCGCGGGGATGCCGGGGGTGCGTTCCCACCAGGCGGTGGGCGGCTCGGCGGTCAGGCCGGCGGTGTGGGACAGCAACTGGGAGATCGTCAGGTGGCCGACCCTGGTGCCGGGCAGGTGCCGTTCGAGCGGGTCGTCCAGGCCGAGCAGGCCCTCGTCGCGCAGCCGCATCACCACCACCGCGATCATGCTCTTGGTGATGGAGCCGATGCGGTACTGCGTGGCGGCGGTCGGTGGGGCGCCGTCCACGCTGCCGCGCCCGGCGAACCACGCCAGCCGCCCGTCACGGACGATCGCCGCCGTCACCGACGGAATCCTGCACTCGGCCTGCTCGACGGCGAGCCTGCGCAGCAGTGCGCGCGCCGCCTCATGTCCCACCTGCGTCATGGGCGACAAGAATATCGCTCAGATCGGGATCAGCCGTGGACCGATCAGCTCGCCCTGGTGGGGCTGGGGGTGCGACTGGTCGTGGAAGTAGTGCCCTGCGTACCAGACGACGACGTTGGTGCCGTTGATGTTCTCGCCGTTGAGGAAGCGGTTGAGCGCGGCGCGGTTGCGCGGGCCGGGGTCGCCGTCGTCCAGCTCGCGCGGGTGGTGGCGCAGGAACCACAGGTCGGACACGCCGTAGGCGTCGGCGGTGCCGTCGAACGGGCCGGGGTGGATCTGCAGGCCGCGTCCGGAGGCCTTGTCGCGCACCTGCCAGTGGCGGGCGGGCGGGCGGCGCCTGCGGGAGGTCTCGCGGATGATGGCGACCGGTTCGGGGATGAGGGAGCCGGTGTCGTCGATCTGCTCGACGACGTCGTTGCTCGCGCCCTCGACGTCGAAGTCGAGCCGCCAGTAGCAGTGGTGGCGGTGCACCAGGCAGGTCATCGGGTTGCGGGTGGCGGCGAACCCGAAGCGCGGCAGGATCTCGCCGTCGTCGGCCAGCCGCCAGTCGCTGGCGTAGCGGTACCAGCCGGCCTCCAGCTCGCTGACGATGCGCAGCCGCCGGCCGTCGTGGTGGAAGGCGACGCCCTGGAAGTTGCCCGCGTCGGTGGACGGCCGTTCCAGGATGGTGCGGGGCTCGCGGGTGCACAGCCGCCAGCCCCAGCCGACGGGGTCGGCGCCGGTGGCGCTGAAGCGGGTCTCGGCGCTGACGTCGTCGCGGAAGGTGGTGCCCTCGTCGTAGTCGACGTTGAGGATCGGCACGTGCGCCTGCCGCAGCACGAGCCGGCCGCGGTAGCGGACCTGGCGCAGCTCGACGCCGCCGCCCAGGCCGGGGCTGCGCGGCGCGGAGGCGCGCGGGCGCACCACCAGCAGGTTCCACAGCTCGGTGGCGCCGCGGTGGACGCGGACCCGCACCTGGTCGGGGCCGCCGCGGTCGGCCAGCGCGTCGACGCCGGCCGGGACGCTGTCCTCGCAGTCGTGGTGCATGCGCACGTTGACGCCGTCGGGCGTCCAGTCCACCGAGCGGGCGGCCAGGTCGACGGCCACGACGCGGTGCCGCAGCCCGGTGGGCTCGCCCGGCGTGTACAGGCCGAGGGCGGGGCGGCGCACGGTGGTGCCGTCGGGGTTCTCGGCGTCGGCCAGGGCCGGCATGGGCTTGTAGACGACGACGTCCTCGCCTCGCGGGAAGCGCGGGTCGGCGCGCAGGATCGCGGCGGCGGCGACGAGCTCCTCGCGGCTGGGCGGCGGGCGGAAGGAGCTGGGCCGCAGCTCGGCGCGTTCGGGCCGGTCGAGGGTGCCGCGCAGCTCGACGGCGCGGTTGCCTGCGGGGTCGAACACGGTGGCCTGGAACGGCGCGTTGTCGCCGGGGTCGTGGCCCAGGCCGGGGGCGAAGGCGACGGTGAGCCGTTCGGGGTCGGCGACCTCCAGCGCGGCCAGCGCCTCGGGGTGCTCGGCCACGGCCTGACGCAGCCGCTGCTCGCTCAGTCCGGTGCGGGGGACGGCTTCGAGCGTGACGCGCACGTCGTCGTCGGTCATGCTGCACTCCCTGCGTCGGTCGTGTACAGGCGCAGTGTGGTGCCGCCTGAGCGGGTTTTCCAGTCATGCACCGGTTACCGGGAGGTGACCGGCTTCATCCGCCTCCATCAGCCTTCGTCCGCCTTCATCCGCGGAGGGTGGTGTCACGTTCGGCCCCCTCGTCCCGGTCTAGTTACCGATCCGAGGAGAAGGAGCGGGACGCGATGAGGATGGCGGTGGCCGGCGGGACCGGCTGGGTGGGCAGGCTGGTGGTCGGGCGGGCTCGGGAGCAGGGCCACGAGGTCGTGGTGATGTCCCGCTCGGCCGGCGTCGATCTGATGACGGGGGCGGGCCTGGACGAGGCGCTGCGCGGCGCGGACGTCGTGATCGACGTGGCGAACGTCTCGACGCTCAGCCGCAGGAAGTCGGTGGCGTTCTTCGAGACCGAGACGCGCAACCTGCTGGCGGCCGAGGAGCGGGCGGGCGTACGCCACCACGTGCTCCTGTCGATCGTCGGCGTGGACCGGGTCGATTCGGGTTACTACCTGGGCAAGCGCCGGCAGGAGGAGCTGGCGCTGGCGGGCCCGGTCCCGGTGACGCTGCTGCGGGTGACGCAGTTCCACGAGTTCGCGGCGCAGATGCTCGGCAAGGTGCCCGGCCCGGTGAAGGTGGCGCCCTCGATGCTGAGCCGGCCGGTCGCCGCCTGCGAGGTCGCGGCCGAGCTCGTCCGCCTGGCCGAAGGGCCCGCCCAGGGACGGGTGAGGGAGCTGGCCGGGCCGGAGGTGCTGACGATGGCATCGATGATGCGCCGCCTGGCCAAGGGCAAGCTGGTGCTGACGGTGCCGGCCGGCAAGGCGATGGCCTCCGGGGGCGTCCTGCCGGACGGAGACTTCCGCAGCGGGGAGATCACCTTCGAGCAGTGGGCGGCGTCGCGGTGAGCGTCACGGCCAAGCGCTGGATGGCGGCGGTGCTGGCGGTGGCGGCGGCGTACCAGGGGGTGTGGGCGGCGGCGTTCCCGCGCTCGTTCTACGACGACTTCCCCGCGCCGGGGCTGCACTGGGTGGCGGCGCTCGGCCCGTACAACGAGCATCTGGCCGTCGACGTGGGGGCGCTCAACCTGGGCCTGCTGGCGCTGAGCGGGTGGACGCTGCGCCGGCCGGGCCGGGAGTCCCTGGCGGTGACGGGGGCCGTGTGGTCGGTCTACAACGCGATCCACTTCGTGTGGCACATGCTGCACCTGCACGTCTTCCCGATGTTCGACAAGATCGGTGTGGCGGTGATTCTGGGCGGCCTGCTGACTCTTTCGATCCTCATGGTGCTGCCCGTCAGGGAGCCCCGGGCGGCGCGGTGAGCAGGACCGGCCGCAGAACCGAGGGGGCGCGGGCCCGGCGCCCGCGCCCCCTTGCTCAAGCGGTGGTTCTCAGCGGCCTGCGCGGGTCTTGCGCCAGGTGAAGCCGCCGGGCAGGTTGACCGACACCGTACGGCGCCCGTCGGCGCCGCGGGTGACCCGGAACAGCCGGTTGCCCCAGCTGTGGCCGATGCCGCGGCGCGACAGGTTCAGCCGGAACGGCCCGAACTTGATGGACTTGCGGTAGCTCAGACCCATATCGCTTTCCTCCGTTGAGTTCGCGGAAAGCCTTCGACTACCCCGGCAGCGCGCGATATATCGGGTTGTTTAAAGCCGGGGTAACGGGCCGCCGCCGCGGGACGCCTCAGCCGAGCGGGATGACCGGCTCCGCCGAACGGGTGGCGTAGAAGCATCCCGTGGTGGGCAGGCTGCTCGCCGCCGGCGGGGTGGCGCCGTCGTACAGGGCCAGCAGGAAGTTCTGCGGGCAGCGGCGGGTGCTGCCGGTGCGGATGCCGAAGTGCAGGTGCGGGCCGGTGGAGTTGCCGGTGTTGCCGCTCAGCCCGATCTGCTGCCCGGCGCCGACCGACGCGCCGCCGGAGACCGACCACGACGAGAAGTGGCAGTAGGTGTAGATAGCGCCGTCGGTCCCGGTCAGGTTGATGCCGCGCCCGCACAGGCTGTCGTCGATGACCGTCACGGTGCCGGCGCGCACCGCGTAGACGGGGGTGCCGGTGCCGACGGGCAGGTCGATGGCGGGGTAGTCGTGGTGCGGGTCGTCGTACTCGCTGCGCGGCAGCGCGCCGCGGGCCAGGGGCAGCGAGAACGCGGGCGTCCCTGCCGAGGAGGTGATGCGGACGGCGTCGGCGACGACGTAGCCGGGCTGGCTGGTCCAGCGGCTGACGCCGACCACGTTGTAGTCGCCGGCGGACAGCGTGAACGTGCCGAGGCTGACCCAGCGCCCGCCGCCGGAACGCTGGTCGACGACCACGCTGCGGGTGCCGTCGGCGGTGGCGACCAGGAACGGGGTGGCGCTGTTGTAGCCGGCGTCGGCCGGGTACCAGACCTCGACCAGGTGGGCTCCGGCCGTCGCGATCGATGCCTTGAACCAGGCGGCGTCGCTGGTGGTGGTGTTCGGCGCGGCGAACCGGTAATCGGCGCCGTAGCGCTGGGCGGACCAGGCCGAGGTGCCCCAGTCGGCGCCGGCGGTGAACTGGCCGGCGGTGGCGTTGTCGACCGTGGTGGTGGCGGCGTTCGCGGGGACGGCGGGGGCGAGCAGGGCCAGGCAGGCGGCCAGGGCGGCGGCCGATAAGCGGGTGATGGTCTTCACGGGGCTGTACCCTCCGGGGGGTTCGAGGGGGTGGCACGGGTGAAAGTATTCAAGCAAGGTACGAATGTGAATGAAAGATATCTACATAGACCGAAGGGGCATGAGTGGCGCCGGCTCACCGACCTGCCGGGGTCAAGGGCGCGCCGTCTCCCGGCAGGCCTTCAGCCGCGTCCACGTGCCTTGCGCCACCGCTTCGGCCACGACGGCGAGCCTGCAGCCCGCCCGCGGGCGCGAGGATCTGGGCGATGCCATGGCGCAGCAGGGTGCCGGCGGCGCCGCCGGCCATGACCAAGGCGATGATCCGCAGGCGCAAATAGGCCGGGCGGGTTGGCACGGCGGTGGTCAGTCGTTCCAGTAGCGCTGTTCACGCCATGGGTCGCCGTAGTTGTGGTAGCCGGCCCGCTCCCAGAAGCCCGGCTGGTCGTGCTCCAGCAGCCGGATGCCCTGCACCCATTTGGCGGACTTCCAGAAGTACAGGTGCGGAACCAGCAGCCGGGCCGGGCCGCCGTGCTCGGCCGGCAGTGGCGCGCCGTCGAAGGTGTGGGCGATCCACGCCTGCCCGCCGCGCAGGTCGGCCAGCGGCAGATTGGTGGTGTAGCCGCCGTGGCAGTAAGCCAGCGCGAACTGGGCGTTCGTCTCCACCTCGGCCAGCAGCACGTCCAGGGACACCCCCTGCCAGTCGGTGTCGAACTTCGACCAGCCGGTGACGCAGTGGATGTCGGTGTGCGGGCTGTCTTGCGGCAGGTCCCGCAGTTCGGTCCAGGTCCAGGTGTGTTCGGTGCCGGTCTCGGTGAGGAGGGTGAAGTTCCAGTCGGCGGTGCCGACGTGCGGGGTGGGCCCGGCGGTCAGCACGGGGAAGCCGGTGGTCAGGGTCTGGCCGGGCGGCAGCCGGTCGTTCCGCTGGCCGCGGCCGGAAAAGCCCCGGGAGATGACGGCCATGCTCACACTCCTCCTGCCGGGCGGGTGTCGAGCCGGGTCAGGCCGGGCATCGCGCCGATGATCCCGCCGGGTGCCTCGATCATGGTCATCAGCAGGGTTGCCGCACGAGCGGCAGTGCAGCGCGGTCCCGGCGGCCGGGCCGTAGACGAGCGCCTCGGCAAGCGGAGCGTGCCGGTCACAGGCCGCGCACAGGCCGTATGCGGTGGTCATGTCCCGGCCGAAGAAGGCGGCCAGCGTTCCGGCCACGGCGTTGCCGTCGATGGGTGGCATGAAGATCCTCTCGTGATGGACGGTGCGGGTCAGCCGTGGCGTGCGGTGCGGATGTCGTCCGGCAGGTAGCCGAGGCCGGTCAGGAGGTCGGCGGCGTGCTCGACGAAGGCGGTGAGCCCGCGGACGTAGGCCGGCGGCGCCTGCTCGGCCAGTACGGCGTGGTCCAGCCGGGCGGTGTGGGTGCGGGTGTACAGCAGATTCACCCGGCCGGCTTGGCCCGCCAGTTCCTGGCGGTAGATGACCTGCCCGGGTGAGCGGAGCTGAGTACGGCAGCCGCATCGGCGTGTCGTCTGCCCGGCCCACCCTTGGCTTCCGAGTGGTCAGGGGCCGGCGGATCCTGATCTCGCGTCAGCGCGGCCCCGCGGTGATGGTGATCGCGCCGGTCGGCGAGTGCCGTCAGCCGCGCAGGAACTCCAGCAGGTCGGCGTTGAACTTCTCCTTGTCGCCCGGGACCAGCGCGATGCCGTGCGAGCCGCCCTGGTACACCTTGTAGGTGGAGTTCTGAATGATCTTTGCGGATTTGTCGCCGGAGGCCGCGATCGGCACCACCTGGTCGTCGTCGCCGTGCACGATCAGGGTGGGGATGTCGAACTTCTTCAGATCGGCGGTGAAGTCGGTGGCGGAGAAGGCGTCCACGCAGGCCACCCCGGCCTGGATGTTCTCGGCCATGGCCATCAGCCAGAAGGCGTCCTTGTTGCCCTGGGTCACCTTGTTGCCCGGGCGGTTGGCGCCGAAGAAGCCGTCGGCGGTGTCGCGCCAGAACTGCGAGCGCTCGGTGAGGATTCCCTTCTTGATCTTGTCGAACACCTCCTGCGGGGTGCCCTCGGGGTTGTCGGCGGTCTTGAGCATCAGCGGCGGCACCGCCGACAGCAACACGGCCTTGCTGATGCGGGAGGTGCCGTGCCGGCCGATGTAGCGGGCCAGTTCGCCGCCGCCCATCGAATGCGCCACCAGCGTCACCTCGCGCAGGTCCAGGGCGGTCAGGAGGTCGTTGAGGTCGTCGGCGAAGGTGTCGAAGTCGTAGCCGTCCCACGGCTGGCTGGAGCGGCCGTGACCGCGCCGGTCGTGCGCGATCGCCTTGAACCCGTTGTCGACGACCGCCTTCATCTGGTCGTGCCAGGCGTCGGCGTTCAACGGCCAGCCGTGGATGAACACGACCGGCGGGCCGCTGCCCCAGTCGTAGAAGAAGATCTGCTCATCGTCGCGGGTGGTGATGTACGGCATGGTGAGCCCTCCCCAGGGGTCGATGGTCATGTCGATGGACGCCGCGGGCACGCCCCGGCCCCCTTCGCGCAGCAGCCCTTGCCGAGGGCCGGACGGCGCACCAGGAGATCCGGGCACATCGCTCCAGGACAGGCAATACCGCGCTTCACAGTCGTCCTAAGGCCAAGGCCGGGTGCGGAGGTTTTTGCCTGTCCGCCCGATCGGCCGCGGCCAGGCCCGGGTAGGCCCGGGTAGGCCGCTTTGACCGCCCAAGCGGGGTCAGCGCCGATGGCAGCACCCACCGGCGGGGCGGGCGCCGGCCAGTGACGTGACCGGCTGCCCCACCCCGCCGGTGCCGTCACAAGCGGCCCGATGCGGGGATGAGGTCGGATCAGCGCGGAACACTCCGGGCCGTGGCCCGCCCGGGCGTCGGAGCCGAATGATGCCGCCCGTTCGGTCCGCACCACCGGGGCCGGCGGGTGACGCTCGTTGATCGGCGCGCCGGGGTTGGCGATGGAACTCCCGGGGGTAAAAAGAGCCGTGGCCCCCCGGTCCGAGCCATCGTCCAACACCGGGGGCCCATATGACCGACCACAACAGCGACAAACAGCGTCAGCTCAACCAGTACCGGGTCGATGACACCAACGCCCGCTACACCACCGACCAGGGCGTGCGCGTCGAGGACACCGACAACTCCCTGTCGATCGGCGAGCGCGGCCCGACGATCCTGGAGGACTTCCACTTCCGGGAGAAGGTGACGCGCTTCGACCATGAGCGCATCCCGGAGCGGGTGGTCCACGCGCGGGGCTCGGGCGCGCACGGGGTGTTCCAGGTGTATGAGTCGCTGGCCGAGTACACCTGCGCCGACTTCCTGTGCGACCCCTCGCAGCAGACGCCGGTGTTCGTGCGCTTCTCCACCGTGGGCGGCTCGCGCGGTTCGGCCGACACCGTGCGCGACGTGCGTGGGTTCGCCACCAAGTTCTTCACCCGGCAGGGCAACTACGACCTGGTCGGCAACAACTTCCCGGTGTTCTTCGTCCAGGACGCGATCAAGTTCGCCGACTTCGTGCACTCGGTCAAGCCCGAGCCGCACAACGAGATCCCTCAGGCGCAGTCGGCGCATGACACGCTGTGGGACTTCGTGCAGCTGCAGCCGGAGACCCTGCACACGATCATGTGGCTGATGTCGGACCGGTCCATCCCGCGCAGCTACCGGATGATGGACGGCTTCGGCGTGCACACCTTCCGCCTGGTCAACGCCGACGGCAAGGGCACGTTCGTCAAGTTCCACTGGCGGCCCAAGCTCGGCGCCCACTCGCTGGTATGGGACGAGGTGCTACGCGTGCAGGGCAACGACCCCGACTTCAACCGGCGCGACCTGTGGGAGGCGATCGAGGCCGGCCAGTACCCCGAATGGGAGCTGGGCCTGCAGCTGGTGCCCGAGGAGGACGAGCACAAGTTCGACTTCGACCTGCTCGACCCCACCAAGATCATTCCGGAGGAGGAGGTGCCGCTGCGGATGGTCGGCAAGATGACCCTCAACCGCAACCCGGACAACTTCTTCGCCGAGACCGAGCAGGTCGCCTTCTGCACCGCCAACGTGGTGCCTGGCATCGACTTCACCAACGACCCGCTGCTGCAGGGCCGCAACTTCTCCTACCTCGACACCCAGCTCACCCGCCTGGGCGGGCCGAACTTCCAGCAGATCCCGATCAACCGCCCGATCGCGCCGGTGCACAACGACAACCGCGACGGCTTCCACCAGCACATGATCCACACCAGCCACACCAACTACACCAAGAACTCCATCAGCGGCGGCTGCCCGGCCACCGGGGTGCTGGCCGGCGACATGAACAACGTGTTCAAGCACTACACCGAACGCGTCGACGGCGAGAAGATCCGCAAGCGCAGCCCCAGCTTCGCCGACCACTACAGCCAGGCCACCCTGTTCTGGAACAGCATGGCGGCCTGGGAGAAGGACCACATCATCAAGGCGTTCCTGTTCGAGCTCGGCCACGTACAGCGCCGCTACATCAAGGAACAGGTCGTCGACCGGCTCGCAGGCGTCGATGCCGGGCTGGCCGCGCACGTGGCCGCCGGCATCGGGCTGCCCGCCCCCACGGCCCGCGGCAGCAACCACGGCAAGAGCTCACCGGCGCTCAGCCAGGACAACCAGCCGGCCAGCCTGGCCACCCGCAAGATCGCGATCCTGGTGGCCGACACCACCGACACCGCCGCGCTCAACCCGGTGATGCAGGAGCTGGAAAGCGGCAAGGCGGTCTGCCATGTGATCGCCCCGCACGAGGGCATGGCCGGAACCCTGGCCGTTGACAAGCAGGTCAGCGCCGTCTCCTCGGTGCTGTACGACGCGGTGCTGTGCACCGGCGGTGAGGAACTGTCCGGCAACGGCTACGCCGTGCAGTTCGTCCGCGAGGCGTTCAGGCACGGCAAGGCCATCGGCGCGCTGGCCGACGGTGAGCCGCTGCTGCAGGCCGCCGCCCTGCCCGGCCGCCAAGGCGTGGTCGACTCCGCCGCGGGCGACGGCTTCACCGGCCAGTTCATCGCCGCCATCGTCAGACACCGCCACCACGACCGGGAGGTGACCGCCTTCCCCGCCTGAGATCCTCGCCTGCCGCACCGGCCACTTTTCGCGGCATCGGCGGGCCCCGCACACCTGCGCCCGGTTCTGGGCGCGCGGCGTACCCGAACGCAGGCGTGCCGAACGCAGGCGTGCCGATCGCCTGGCTCGCAACCTTCCGCCCGCCGCTCCATCCCGGACCGCACGGGATGACTGCAGCGGCGGGCGAACTCCGTAGCGTTGCCGAGCCACAGGTCAGACGGAAGTGATCTCCAGGGTGACCAGGCCGTAGTGGCTGGAGACGGTGCCCAGGCCCGCGGTGCACAGCGTGAGGTCGGTGGCGGCGCCGACCTGCTGCTGGACCACGGTGTCGCCGGCGAACAGGCCGGAGGTGACGGTGCCGGTGACGGTGACGGTGAGCACGCCGC
>NZ_VSEY01000018.1 GCF_008086045.1 Nonomuraea sp. PA05
CCTGCCCCGGCGGGGCGGCCCCGGGGGCCCCCCCCCCCCCCCCCCCACCCACCCCCCCCCCCCCCCCCCCACCCCCCCCCCCCCCCCCCCCCCCGCTCCCCCCCCCCCCCCCCCCCCGCCGCTACGTCATCAACGTCTCCGCCGTCGAAGGCCAGTTCACCGTCGCGAACAAGACCGGCGGCCACCCCCACACCAACATGGCCAAGGCCGCACTCAACATGCTGAGCAGAACCAGCGCCGCCGAGCTGGCCGCACAGAACGTCCACATGTGCAGCGTGGACACGGGATGGATCACCGACGAGCACCCGCTGCCGCACCGCGACCGCCGCGCGGCCACGGGCTGGCGCGCGCCGCTCGACGTGGTGGACGGCGCCGCCCGCGTGTACGACCCGATCATCCGGGGCGAGGCGGGCGACCCCGTGCACGGCGTGCTGCTCAAGGACTACCGGCAGGTGCCGTGGTGACCGGATGGGCGGGCGTCGGCCCCGTGGCCCCACGCCCCCTCGACGACCTGGCACCCCTCCTGGACTGGCTCCGCACCGGCCGCCAGGTCGCCGGGCGCACCGACTTCCCCGCCGGAACGGCCATGCCCGACGGCCGCCTCGACCTGTGCAAGCAGGCGCTGGGCCCGGACGGCGTGCGGGCGATCGTGTCCGCCCTCCCGCCACGTGGCCCCGTCAGGCACCTGCTGCTCGGCACGGACGGCCTGGGCGACGCGGGCGCGGCCGACGCCACGCGGGGCGCGATCGGCGCCGGGGTGGAGACGGTGTATCTCGGCTGCAACGGCATCGGCGCGGCGGGCGTCCGCGATCTCGCCGACCGGCTCATCGCCTCGCCGGGAGTCGTACGGGGCCTGTGGCTCAAGCGCAACCCGCTCGGCGGGGACGGCGGCCGGGCAGCGGGACGGCTGCTGGCGCGGGGCAGCGGCCTGGCCACGCTCGACCTGGTGCAGACCGGCCTGGACGCGGCGGCGTCGGCGGCCCTGGCGGAGGGCGTCGAGGCGGTGGCGGCGCGCGGCGACCGCGTCGGCCGGCTGTACCTGGGCGGGAACGTCCTGGACGCGGCCCAGGTGGCGCGCGTCGTGCGTACCGGAGCAGTGGACGAGCTGTACGTGTCGGCGGCCGGGTTGGGCGACGCCGGCGCCCGCGTCCTCGCGCGGGCGCTGCGCGCGGCGCCGCCAGGCCTCACCCACCTGTCCGTGGCGAGCAACGGCATCGGCCCCGAACCTCTGATGGAGCTGGTCGCCGCCGCCGCGGCAGCGGGCGTCACGCTGCTCGACCTGAGCCGGGTACGCGCGGCGGGAGCACTCGGCGCGCCTGACAACCGGCTCGACGAACCCGCCACGGCGGCCATAGCCGCCGTCCTCTCCGGCACCCGCCATCGCCTCGCCCACCTGATCCTGCGCGACACAGGCATCACCGGCCGGGGCGCGCTCGCCCTGGTCGCGGGCGCCCGCCGGGCGATCTCACCCACCAGGTACGCGCTCGGCCCCGGCGTCGCCTCCCGTGCCAAGCGCGAGCTGGCCGAGCTGTCCGAGTCGGTGCCGCCCCTGTCTCCGCACCCGGACGTGGCGGCCATCGCCAGCGTCCACCGCACGCGCAAGCCCGCCTGAGCCGGGGCCCCGACATGAAAGTTTCACAACCGTAAAATCGCGTTGTTATGCCCTGACCGGCCACGACGCCGATCCGGCGGAAGGCCGTCCAAGGCGCTTCATTGACGACCGGAAAGCGCTTTCCTAGATTCGCATGCGTTCACTCCCATGCCTGCCATTCACATACGTGAACGCCAGGCACAGACAGCACCTACAGACAACCCGCAGTAGGTAGGAGCACACATGCGCACAACACGACGTGTCCTCACCCTCGTCACCAGCCTGGCCGCCGCGGCGGCTGGGCTCACGGCGGCGACCGCGGCACCGGCGGCAGCCGACACCCCGCTGGTCGGCTGGGCCACGCAGGGCGGCGGGACCACCGGCGGCGGCAGCGCCGCCACCACCACCGTCTCCTCCGCCTCAGCGCTGACCAGCGCCCTGTCTTCCGGCTCCGCCGCCGTGATCAGGGTCTCCGGCACGATCTCCTGCTCCGGCATGCTCCGCGTCGCCTCGAACAAGACCGTCATCGGCAACTCGGGCGCGACCATCTCCGGGTGCGGCTTCAACGTGTCGCAGGCGTCGAACGTCATCATCCGCAACCTCACGTTCAGGAACTGGGGTGACGACGGGATCAACGTCCAGTACTCGACCCGGGTCTACATCGACCACAACACCTTCAGCAACGGCGGCGACGGAGCCCTGGACATCAAGCGGTCCAGCGACTACATCACCGTGTCCTGGAACAGGTTCTTCGACCACGACAAGACCATGCTCCTGGGCCACAGCGACAGCAACGCCTCCGAGGACCGCGGTCGCCTGCGGGTGACCTACCACCACAACTGGTTCGACGGCACGAACCAGCGCCACCCGCGCGTCCGCTTCGGCAACCCGGTGCACGTCTTCAACAACTTCTACGGCAGCGTCGGCAGCTACGGCGTCGCCTCCACCATGGAGGGCGGCGTGCTCGTCGAAGGCAACTACTTCGAGAACACCGACGACCCGTTCCACCTGGGCGAGGGCAGCTCGCCGGCCGGAACCCTGGTGGCCCGCAACAACCACTTCGTCAACTCGGGCAGTGGGCAGAGTGGTGGCAGCGTGCGGTCGATCCCGTACGCGTACTCGCTCGACTCCGCCTCCAGCGTCAAGTCCATCGTGACGGCGGGGGCGGGCGCGGGCCGCATCTCCATCTGACGGCGGCGGCCGGGCAGCCGTGAGCGCGGCCTGATCTCCCCGCGCTCACGGCCTCGACGGCCGCGCCGGCACGCACATGGGCTCGGCGCCACACACGCGGGGCTGAGGCCGCGCGTGGGCTCTGCGCCACGCACAGGAGGTCGAGGCCGCGCATGGGTCGGCGCCACGCGCGGGCCTGCGCGTACTGGACGGGGCCGCCGATCAGGGCGCAGCCGAGCCATGCGGCCACCGGGACGGCCCAGGACCTGCCGCGTTCCCCGGACATCTGGGTCGTGGTCAGCGTCGCCACGACCACGGCCGCGGCGGGGTACCAGGTGGCTCTGGTGAGGTCCCGGTACAGGCCGGGGCCGTCCCACTCGTGGTAGGTCTCCCACAGCGTCATCCCGGCCGCCTGCGCGAGGACGAGTTGCCCGCAGCACAGGACGGCGGCGAGCACGGCCGCGGCCACCAGGGCGCGGGCAGCGGGCCCACGCCGGCGCGGCTCGACCGCGGTCGCGGTCGCGATTGCGGCCTCGGTTGCGGCCTCGATTGCGGTCGCGGTTGCGGTCGCGGTCGCGGTCGCGGTCGCGGTCGCGGTCGCGGTCGCGCCGGTCCAAGCGGCGAGCCGACGGGGCAACCCGCGAGGCGTGATCACGCGGGCCGGGGTGGCGGAGCCGCGCGCCGTAGTCGCGCCAAGCCGGGTGGCGGGCCGGCGAGCTGCGACCGCGTAGGCGAGGACGGCGCCCACCGCCCATCCAGGCCACCCCGCCATCGCATCGGGAAAGTCCGGCCCGTCGGCGCGGAGCCCTTGCACCACCAGCCACCCGGCCACGACCGCCACCACACTCCCGCACAACGTCGCCATGGCGGCCCGCGCGGGCCGGTCGCGCAGCAGGAGGCCGGCCGCGAGACCGGCCAGAAGCCCGGCGGGTTCTGGCCGGCCGGCGAGGTAGAGGAGCGCGGCCAGGCCCGGTGCGACGAGCAGGGTCACGGCCGCCGTGAGGAGGACCCGGGGGAGATTGGGCATGGGCCCAGAACACCACAATGGATCACCCAGGTGGAAGGGCGGCGGGCGGCGGGTGCCCGTACGGTGGTGGGCATGTCCTCCAGCAGAACCGCGCAGGCGGCATCCGGCAGGGCCGAGCGGGCCCACGACACCCGTGAGGCGATTCTCGACGCCGCCGAGCGGCTCTTCGCCGAGCGCGGGGTGGGCGAGGTCTCGAACCGGCAGATCGGCCAGGCGGCCGGGCAGGCGAACAACTTCGCCGTCGGCTACCACTTCGGCACCAAGGCGGACCTGGTGCGGGCGATCGTGCGCCGCCACACCGCCGTGACGGAGGAGCGGCGGCTGCGCATGCTGGCGGAGATCGCCGAGCCCGGCGACCCGCGCGGCTGGATCGCCTGCCTGGTGCGTCCGGCGACCGGCCAGCTCGAAGCGCTGGGTGTGCCGAGCTGGCGGGCCCGTTGCCTGGCGCAGTTCGACACGGTGCCGGCTCTGCGGCAGATCGTGGTGGACGAGTCGGTGGCGGCGCCGTCGATGGGGCGGGCGCTGGAGGGGATGTTCCGGCTGCTGCCGGACCTGCCGGAGGAGGTGCACAGGGAGCGGGGGGACATGAGCCGCCTGCTGGTGGTGCACACGCTGGCCGAGCGGGAGCGGGCGCTGCACGAAGGTGAGGGGGCGCTGCACGAAGGTGAGGGGGCGGCGCGGGCGGGATGGGAGGCCACCGCGATCGGCCTCATCGACGCGCTGGCCGGACTCTGGCTGGCCCCTGTCAGCGCCAGGACCTTTCCTGGGTGAACGCTGTCAAGAGTGAGCTGCGGAAATGTCGATTTCCTAGTGAGGACACAGCTTTCTCCCAGGTAGAGCACCTAAAGTGAGCCCCTCGTCGATCTCAGAGGGGGCGCCGGCATGTCCGTCGAGGGTGGCATGCGGCGGGTGCGCGGCAACGACTACCGCGTGCTGCGGCCGCCGGAGCGCTACACGCCGGAGCTGCGGGTCAGCGTGATCATCCCGGCCTACGGCGCGCAGGACAAGCTGGATCTGGTGCTGCAGGGGCTGGCGCGGCAGACGTACCCGGCGGAGCTGACCGAGATCATCGTGGTGGACAACGGCAGCTCGCCGCCGCTGCGGCTGCCTGCGGGCACGTCCGCCAGGATGAAGGTGTGTGAACGTCCTGGACGGGCCGCCGCCCGCAACGCCGGGCTGGCCGAGGCGACCGGCGACGTCATCCACTGGCTGGACTCGGACGTGGTGCTCACGCCCGGCGCGATCGAGGCGCACATGCGCTGGCACCACACCGCGCCCTACCTGTCCGTCACCGGCTACCTCCGCTTCACGAGCGCTCCGCTGCCCGGCGTCCTGCCTGAGGACCTGGAGGCGGCGTTCGAGCCGGCCGACCCGCACGCGTGGCTGGTCGGCCTGGTGGAGCGGACGGACGGGCTGACGAACAACCCGGTGCGGCCGTTCAGCCTGCACGTCGGCGGCGCCACCTCCGTCAGCGCCCGCCTGGTGGAGGCCGCCGGGCCCATGGACGACGATCTGATACTCGGCCAGGACACCGAGATGGGCTACCGGCTCCACCAGGCGGGGGCGGTGTTCGTGCCCGAGCCGCGGGCGCGCGCCTACCATCTCGGCCCGACCATGCGGATGCGCCACCAGGAGCGCATCGACCGGGTCAGCCACGCCTTCGTCGCCGACCGCATCCCCGCCTACCAGTGGCTGCGCACGCATCCGGCCCGCCGCTGGAAGGTGCCGAACGTGACCGCCGTCGTGGACGGCGCCGCCGGGTACGAGGCCGTCCGCGCCACCGTGGACGCGCTGCTCGCCTCGACCGTGGCGGACCTGTCGGTGGTGCTCCTCGGCCCCTGGGACACGCTCGGACGTGACCGCCGCGCCCCGCTCAAGGACCCGAACCTCGACCTGGTGCTGGTGCACGGCCACTACGAGCACGAGAGCCGGGTGCTGCTGGCGGCCGAGGAGCGGGTGGACCCGTCCGTGCCGTTCGTGCTGCGTCTGCCCGCGGGGTGGGTGCCCGGCGAGGACAGCCTGGCCAGGCTGCTGGCGCTGGCCCGCGGCGAGGGGCTCGGCCTGATCCAGGTGCTGCTGGCGGAGACGTCCGTGGAGGTGGTCTCGGCGCGGCTCGAACGGGTGTCGGCGCTGGCCCGTGCCCGGATCGTGGCCCGTCATGGCGAGGCGCTCGACGACGTCGTGGAGGACGTGTCGGGGGTGCGGTGGGTCGTCGGTGAGGAGTACGGGTTCGGCGGCGAGCCGGGTGAGATCGTCGGGCGGCGGGCCGCGTACAAGGCCAGGACGCAGGCCGAGGCGGAGGCGGCCCGGCTGGCGAAGGAGGCCGAGCGGCTGCGGGCGCAGGTCGCCAAGTGGCGGGACGAGGCGGCCCGCTGGCGCAGGAGCACCGTGGAGCTGCGGCGCGAGGTCGGCACGCTGCGCCGCGAGCTGCACGTGGCCAGGCGCGGGCAGGACGGCGTGCGCGCCGTCCTGGCGCGCCGGATGAAGCGGGTCTTGGCCAAGCGGACGCGCGACTGACACCCCGGAGGTGCGGCAGGGCGCGTGGCTGGGAAACCTCACTTCCCGGGAAGGAGGCAGCGGGCGGGCATCGGAGGATGCTGCGCCCATGGATGCCGAACGAGAACGACTGGCGCAGTCGGCCGCCCCGGACGCCCCCTGGCGCCGGTGGGGACCGTACCTGAGCGAGCGGCAGTGGGGCACCGTCCGCGAGGACTACAGCGTGAACGGCGACGCGTGGAACCACTTCCCGCACGACCACGCCCGTTCCCGCGCCTATCGATGGGGTGAGGACGGGCTCGGCGGCGTCAGCGACGACAAGCAGCGGCTGTGCCTGTCGATGGCGCTGTGGAACGGCAAGGACCCGATCCTGAAGGAGCGGCCGTTCGGGCTGACGAACGGCGAGGGCAACCACGGCGAGGACGTCAAGGAGCACTACTTCTTCCTCGACAGCACGCCCACCCACTCCTACATGCGCTACCTCTACAAGTACCCGCAGGCCGAGTTCCCCTACAACGACCTGGTCACCACGAACGCGGCCAGGGACGCGCACGGCTTCGAGTACGAGCTGCTCGACACGGGCGTCTTCGACGGCGGCCGGTACTTCGACGTGTTCGCCGAGTATGCCAAGGCCGCCCCCGACGACCTGCTGATGCTCGTCACGGTCGCGAACCGGGGCCCGGAGGCGGCGACGGTCCACGTGCTGCCGACGCTGTGGTTCCGCAACACGTGGTCGTGGGGCGCGGGGGCCGCCAAGCCGGAGATGCGGGCCGAGGGGCCGGGGGTGGTGCGGGCGGACCATTCGGAGCTGGGGACGTACCGGCTGCACTGCGCGGCGGACGCGCCGCTGCTGTTCACCGAGAACGAGACGAACCACGAGCGGCTGTACGGCGGCAGGAACGCCTCCCCGTACGTGAAGGACGCGATCGACCGTCACGTGGTGCGCGGCGACAGCGGCGCGGTGAACCCGCAGCGTACGGGCACCAAGGCGGCCGTGCACCACACGCTGACGGTGCCAGCGGGCGGCGAGGTGACGGTGCGCCTGCGGCTGGCCGCGGGCGACGCGGGCCCCGACCCGCTGGGTGCGGGCTTCGACGAGGTGCTGCGGCAGCGGCGGGCGGAGGCGGACGCGTTCTACGCGGCGCTCACCCCGCCGGAGGCGGGCCAGGACGAGGCGATGGTGCTCAGGCAGGCGCTGTCGGGCCTGCTGTGGAGCAAGCAGTACTACTACTTCGACGTCGAGACGTGGCTGGCGGAGCACGGCGCCGACCCGTGGACGCGCACGGGGCAGCGCAACCACGCCTGGTTCGACATGACGGCCGACGACGTGCTCGTCATGCCGGACACGTGGGAGTATCCCTGGTTCGCCGCCTGGGACCTGGCGTTCCACGCGGTCGCGCTGTCGGTGGTGGACCTCGACCTGGCCAAGCACCAGATCGAGGTGCTGCTGGGCGAGCGGTACCTGCACGCCAACGGGCAGGTGCCCGCGTACGAGTGGAACTTCGCCGACGTCAACCCGCCCGTGCAGGCGTGGGCGGCGCGCTTCGTCAACAGCCTGGACAGGAGGCTCGACGGCCACAGCGACCTGGACTTCCTGGAGCGGGTCTTCCAGAAGCTGCTGGTGAACTTCACCTGGTGGGTCAACCGCAAGGACCCCGACGGGCGCAACGTCTTCCAGGGCGGCTTCCTCGGCCTGGACAACATCGGCGTGTTCGACCGCAGCGCCACGCTGCCGACCGGTGGTTCGCTGGACCAGGCCGACGGCACGGCGTGGATGGCGTTCTACACGCAGACGATGTTGCAGATGGCCGCCGAGCTGTCGGACCGGGCGCCCGCGTACGAGGATCTCGCGGTGCGCTTCGCGCAGGCCTTCCTGCGCATCTCCGCCTCGACCGACCGGGTCGGCGATCTGAAGGAGGAGATGTGGGACGAGGCGGACGGCTTCTTCTACGACGTGCTGCGGCTGCCTGACGGCGAGGCCGTCCGGCTCAAGGTGCGTTCCCTGGTGGGGCTGCTGCCGATGTGCGCCACGACCGTCTTCACGCCGCGCGCGGAGGAGTCGGAGGCCCGGCTGTTCAACCGGGTCAGGGCGTTCGCGAGCCGCCACCCCGACCTGGCCGAGGGCATGTCGGCGGCGGAGCGGCCCGGCGTGGCGGGGCGGCGCATGTTGTCGCTGCTGGACGAGCGGAAGCTGCGCCGGGTGCTGGCGCGGATGCTCGACGAGGAGGAGTTCCTCGGCCCGTACGGGATCAGGTCGCTGTCGCGGCACCACGCGGATCACCCGTACTCGTTCACGGTTCAGGGCCGCGAGTACAAGGTGGCGTACCTGCCGGCCGAGTCCGACAGCCGGATGTTCGGCGGGAACTCCAACTGGCGCGGGCCGGTGTGGTTCCCGATCAACGTGCTGCTGATCAGGGCGCTGCTACACCTGTACGCCTTCTACGGCGACGAGTTCACCGTGGAGTGCCCGACGGGCTCGGGCAACCGGATGACGCTGTTCGAGGTGAGCAAGGAGATCTCGGACCGGCTCGTGCGCACGTTCCTGCGGGGTCAGGACGGGCGGCGGCCGGTGTACGGCGGGCAGCGGATCTTCCAGGAGGACCCGCACTGGCGGGACCTGATCCAGTTCCACGAGTACTTCCACGGTGACGACGGGGCCGGTCTGGGTGCGGCGCACCAGACGGGGTGGACATCGCTGGTGGCGGTGCTCATGATCGTCTACGGCCGCCTGTCGGCGACCGACTTCTAGCAGGCCCCCGGTTTGGCGGAGCTGCCATGCGGCTCCGCCGAACCTTGTCGTCAGGCCGGCTTTTTCGAATGTCGTCGTAGCCCAGAACCAGCCGCACAAAAAAGTCGTACCCATGCGCACGGCGGGCTTCCGCGAAATATCCTGTTTGCCAAGCGGAGATGGGCTCTCGGGGGGTGAAGGGGGCGTGCGCGCGTGGATCTCAAACACCCTGGACAGAAATGGTGAGATGTCCAATCTGTCGGTCTCGGTGCGCAAGTGACGAATGCGAACAGTGCGCATGGCAGGTGCGCACGCCACTGATTCTTGGGCCGCTGGATACTGCCACTCTAGGGACATTCCACGCCAAAGTGGAACGCTCCCAAAGAGATTATGACATTTGTGCCGCGCTCCTGGCCTCGCGGGCTCACGAGGAAGAGGATCCACGCATTCTCCGGCACCTGCTGGAGCGCGCGGTCAGGGGGTCACCGCCGACGGAAGAGCAGGTGGCGGGCTGCCGTATGCTGCGGCGGACCGCGCGAACGTCCTCCTGGTCCGTGGACAGCCGGCTGAGCGAGACGCTGGGCCACGTCATCGCCCGCAGGATCCCGAAACTGGTGGTCGTCGGCCTCGGCCCCGACCACGCCGAAGCACGCCTGATCACGGCCGGTCGGCACGGAGCGCACCTGGAGGTGAGCGGCTCCGCCTGGAGCTCGACCTGGTCGGAACTGGGCACCGGGCTGCCCAAGAACCCCGCGATCTGCCGGTTCGTGCTCGCCGGCGGCGTGGGCGACGTGCCCGACGGCGTCCTGAACGCCGCTGCCCACGCGAACGCCCTGTTCGACCGGCTCGACGAGACGTACGGGCTGACCGAAGGCAGTGGCGCGTCCGTAGTCCTGGTGCTGGAGCTTACGCACTGGCCGTTGCTCGACCGGGTGGCCGAGGAACTGCGCAAGCGCCGCACGCCCGTCGCCGTGCGGCGCGGGCAGCGCCTCGGCGAGGTCGTCGGGGAGGTGACCGGCCGATCACCGTCTCCTGAGCGGTACTCGCTGGTGCTGGTGCGCTTCGAGGGCGACCGCGTGTCACTGGTCACGCGGACGCTGTTCGAGGCAGGCAGGATCCCCGGTGAGGACGCCCTGGCCCGGCTGACCGTCCGGGCGCCGCTGGTGACCGACGGCGAGGTGAGCCTGCCGGTCGTCCAGGGCACCGCTGGGCCGCCGGAGAGCTGGAAACTGGTCGGCGGTGGCCTCCTGCCGCTGGCCAAGGGCGGGCACGCCGACCTGCGAGCGGTGCTCGACGACGTCAGCCAGGTACGCCTGCGCTGCCGCGACGAGGACGTGCCGCCCGATTTCCGGTCCTGGAGCGAGCTGTACGAGACCTACCTCGCCTGGAAACATCGGCCACCGGCCGCCGACCTGCTCTTCCTGGTGGAGCTGAACACCGAGCTGGACGAGACGTGGCACGACAGGCGCAAGCTGATCCACGGGGTGATCGCGCAGGCCGGACGGGCACTGACCGCCCCCGGGCTGCTGCGGATCGGCCTGATCGGCTATCGCGACCACGGCAGGGACACCCTGTACGACTCCAGAAACCTGCTCAGCACCGTGCCGTTCGGCGATCCCGGCGACGCCGTGGCCCGGCTCGACTCCTGGCAGCGGGGCCGCCGTCCGCACCCGACCACGGCGGCGATGTCGGACGCTCTGTACGAGGCCTCGCGCCTGACCTGGCGCACCGAGAGCGTCCGCTTCATGGTCACCCTGGGAGACCGCATGCCCTGCGCGATCGACCAGTTCAGCAAGTCCCCGCCGGAGGGCTGCCCGAAGCGGCGCTCCTGGCGGGACGAGCTCTCCCGGATCAAGCAGCGCGGCGTGACCTGCCTGGCAGTGGTCGGCAAGGGCGAGAAGAAGGACAAGGGCCGATCGTGGCAGGCACTGGGGGAGCACGGCCGCTTCGAGGCCGGCGAGGTGACCGTCGACCAGCTCGTACGGAACATGGGCCTGGGCGGCGACTTCCCGTTCGCCCAGGAAGGAGCCGGACGATGACCGACATCCCGCCATCCCCCCTGCCCGGCGCGCCGAGGTCCGAGCCGGGGTTCGAGGACGTGACGCGGCACGAGCAGCACGACCACGGCCCGCTCCCACCGTCTGGTTCGCTCTCCGACGACCTGCACATCGGTCTCTGGGGCGCCGCCTCCAGCGGCAAGACGACCTTCGTCAACGCGCTGGCCCACACCGACGGCACGCTCGGCTACGGCGACTGGCGCGTCAGCGGGCTGGACGACGCCGCCAAGAACTTCCTCATCGAGGGCAAGCGACGCCTGATCAACGAGGGCAGGTTCCCGGAGGCCACGCAGGCGGAGAACGAGCTGCGGTTCAGCTTCGACGGGCAGCGCCCGGAAGGCGGGAGGACCGGGTTCGTGCTGCGCGTCCAGGACCGGCCCGGCGGCGTCTTCAAGGACGGCAACGTGTACCTGGAGAAGGTGGCGCGCCAGCTCACCATGTGTGACGGCTTGGTGCTGCTGTTCGACCCGATCAGGGAGGAGCGCGACTGCGACAGCGCCGACCACCTGTTCGACCTGCTGCACCACATCGCGACCCTCCTGGCGGAGGAGGGCAGGAGCAGCGCCTTCCTGCCGTTCGAGGTCGCCGTCTGCGTGACCAAATGGGATCACCCCGAGGTGTTCCTGCCGGCTCGCGCGGCCGGCTGGGGCACCCAGGACGATCCGGACAGCGTCCCGCGGGTCAAGGAACGCGATGCGAAGGACTACTTCACCTGGGCCTGCCACCATTTCGGCCGCCATGCGGGCCAGCACGTGGACCAGCTCCTCGGCAAGCACTTCGACCCGGACCGCACCTGCTACTTCGTCTCCTCCTCCATCGGTTTCAAGCGCTTCGACGGCAGGCGGTTCGACGCCCGGCAGTACGCGAACCTCCAGGACAACCGGGTCGAGCAGATGCACCCGATCAACGTGATCGAGCCCTTCCTCGAGCTGGAACGGAGGCTCAGGAAGCCACCATGAGCAGGCGGACAATCATGGCCGACTGGGCGGTGTGGTCCAAACCGCCGCGGTCCTCCGACGACTACGGCATCGTCGGCTCTAGCCGGAGCCCGGGCGAGCACGTACGGTTCGAGCAGCTCATCAGGCTCGCCGACCCCGGCACGCCGCACGGCCGCCGGGAAGGCGCCGTGGACGCGCTGCCCTGGGTGACCTTCAGCGCGCCCGAGGAGGGCGGCGACGGGCGGCGCTGGTCGGCCATCGCCGTGCGGGAGTGGTCGCAGGAGGTGGACGTCAGCGGCCGGGCGATCCTGCCGACCCGGTACTACACCTTTCCCTACGACGACGGTGCCGCTACCGGCGCCGGCTACCGCGACCTCTACGAGGCCGTCCTGCGCGCCCCGTCCCCCGCCCTGAACGGTCGGCGGCTCAGCCTCGAGCTCCCCCACCGCGACGACCCAGGTGGGCCCGGCAGTACCCAGGGCGAACCACGGTGGTGCGCCGGAGTGGCGGCGCTGCTGCTCGGCGGCCCCGTCGTGGTCACCGGCGCGCCGCCGCTGAGCCCGCTCGAACGGCTCGACTGCATGGACGCGGTCACCATGTTCCTGCCGTATGGCGTCAGGGCTACCCTGACGGCGAGCACGTGGACCGACAACGCCACCGACCACCCAATCCGGCTGATGTTCGGCCGATGGGCCGGGCCGCGGCAGCAGGAGGTGCGCTGGGCGCAACCGCCGCCGCGGCCCTGCGACGAGTACGCGCTGTCGTACTTGCGATGGCTTCTCACGATGCTGGACCAGGCGCCCGACGTGCTGCGGCGCCGGCTGGGCGGGCTGCGCGAGCCGCTGGAGTTCGGCAGCCCGGGGTTGCGTGCGGTGCTGGAGGAGCAGCACCGCACGGCCATGGCGGTGCTGCACCGGCTGCGCGAGGGTGCCACGGCCGGGGAGCAGCGGGCCGCGGCACTCGATCCCTCCTTCGACAAGCTCACCGGCGCGCAGCGCGATGAGCTGCTGTGCCGTCTGGCCGAGCGGGCCCAGCCCGAGGATCTCACGGTCCTGGCCGCTCACTGGCCGGCCGTAGCGCCGATCACGCTGGCGGTGGCCGGCCGGCGGCTGGCCGGACACGATCAGCGGCCGGCACGCGCGTTCCTGAGCCTGGCCGACCGGCACGGCGGGCGCGACGACTGGCTGGCGGGCCTGCTCGGCCAGCCGGGGGTGCCGCAGGACGCCACGATCGCCTTGCTCGCCGACGAAGACCCACCCGGGCGCCGCACCTGCGCAGCCCTGCTGGCTCGTCCCCACGTCCTCTACCTGCTGATCGCCCGGCTCGCGACGGAGGGCTCCGCCGAGCGCCTGCGCGCCTGGGTGCTCCGCTGCGCCGGGGACGGCTCCGACACCACGCTCGCCTGGCTGACGGCCTTCGCCGCGGTGCTGCTCAGCCCGCCCGAACCACCGCCGGAGCCGGCGCTGACCCACCTGCACGGCCTCGGCGGGGACGTGGCGTTCGTCGTCCTGCTGCGGGCCGCCGCAGGCGCGTCCCACGCGCAGGAGGTGCTGCTCCATCCCTCCCTGTACGGACGGCTGCTCGCCCTGGCCCGCGGGCCTGCCTGCGAGGCTCGGGAGGAGCTGGCCAAGGTCCTCTCCGGCATCGGGCCTGTCCCGGCGGAGGCGGGCGCCCGCCTCGACGTGCTCGCGGTCCTGCTCGGCGGCGCTCCCCGCTTCGCCACCGAGGTGGACCACCACGCCGCCGAACGGTACGCGGCGAGCTTCGAGCAGGTCTGGGATGATCTGCCCGACCGGCGGCTCAGCCAGGAGGTGACCCGTCTGATCGTCGCCCCGCTGGACCATCGCCATCCTCTCCTGAACGAGCTGGAGCGCCGCGAGAAGGCGACGGAGATCGTCGTCCGGCAGCGGTTCGACGCGAACCCGGCCGTGCGGTCCCTGATGGGCGCGGCCGAGGACGACGCGCCTCCCGCGACGCTGGCCGCGTTGTGGGCGCGGGCGCTGGCGTCGGTGGGCCCGGGCTTCGACCCTGGGCCATTGCTGGCGCGCTGGTCGCGCTCCCATGATTCGCGTGCCCTGCACGAGCTGCTGCGCCACCTGTGGCAGGAGGCAGTCAGGCACGGCGAGCCGTCCACGACCGGCTACCGGCGGCTAATGGAGATCCTCGTGCACCATCCTGGCGCGCCGCACTACGCCGCATGGATCCGCGAGCAGATCCCCGGCGACGTCATGCGGCTGCGGGCCGAGCTCGACCGGCTGCGGTGGCTGCTGGAGATCGCGCGGGCCGGCCCCGGCGCCGGGCCGTCGCCGCCGGTGCGGTCACGACTGCTGTGGCGGCTGCACGGCTCGTCCCCTGGCCGGTGGACGGAAGCGAAGGGGGAGGACGCGTGAAGCTGGGAGTCGACGCCGGCCGAGCGTACGTCAAGGTCGCCGAGGTGACCGCCGACGGTCCTGCCCTGATCACCCGGCTGGCCACGGGCGAGCGCTACATGGGTGCCTGCTCGCACGTGGTCCTGGCCGCGGCGAAGGGCTTGGACGTGGTCGAGAGGGCCAGGCGGGCCGGGTTCCGCGACGTTATTACCATCAGCCCGCCCCGGGCGGTCCTTCTGCACCTGGCCGCGGAACGGCAGATCCGTCCCGGCCGCCGCGTCCTGTTGTGCGATGCCGGCGCCGCCTCCATCGACCTCTACCTCTGCCAGCTCGGCGCCTCCGTCATCTACGTCCTAGACAGCGAGCACGGCGCCTGTCTCGACCTCGCGGCGGAGATGGACGGGCTGCGCGGCGCCGGAGTGTTCGACAGGAGGCTCGACCACCGCGACGACGACGCGGAGGAGCGGTTGCGTAGCCTGCTGGCCTGGGTCGTCCGCGATTCGCAGTGGGGGGACACGCCGGCGTTCCGGGATCTGTGCGTGACGACCGCGCAGGTCCACGAGCTGGTCCAGCGGGTCGCCGAACTCGCCGCCCGGTCGGCCGCGCGAATGCGTGACCGCCGGCCCGACTTCGGCAGCCGATCCGGTGACCTGCTGGTGCCGCTGGGCGGCGCGAACGTCTTCGCCCTCGTCCGCGACGCGGTCCGCGACGCCCTCGGCCTGAGCGAGGGCGCTGTGCTGCCGCTGGCTCATGACGAGTCGCTCAACGCCGCCGCGTACGGCGCCGCCAGGGTCGCGGCGGGCCAGCCTGCCTACGACCACTACCCGTTCCTGCTGTCCGTCGCCGCCCACCGGCACGAAGGGATCGGCTCCCACGGCGAATGGCTGGAACTGGCCGCCCCTGACCAGGTACGCCTGGGCGGCGGCACGTACTACGCCCAGGACAGGATGGAGTCGGTTCTCGTCGAGGCCGGCCACCGCCTCCTGGTGGCCGTGGGCGACCCGGCCACCGGCCGCCATCTGGAATGCGCCCTCGACGTGCCCCCGGGCCGGTACCACCTCGGCGTGCGCGTCGGCCAGAGCGGGCACGGCGACCTCGTCCTTACTCCCGCCGGCGGCGGAGCCGTCGAGTCCTCCGTGCCCCTGGGCACTCTCCCGATCTGAGCAGTGAAGAGAGCGAGATGATCCCCGAAATCGCCTTGCAGAAGCTCAAGAGCCTCGTCGAGGCCCTCGATTCCGGCAGGGCCGAGCCGCTGGACGAGCTCAGGCTCCTGGAGCATGCCTTCACGCTGGCCGACGAGGCGCTCAAGAGATGCGACGGAGCCCGGGCGCTGACCGCCGTGTTCATTCTGAACGAGGCCATGTCGAGGAGCTCAACGTTCAAGAAGCACGCGCGGGCCCTGTTCGACATGGCCGTGATCGGGGACACCAAGCGCCACGAGCTCGAGCGGGACATCGACGGGCTGAAGGCCGTGGGCGAGGAGGGGGTCCTCCTGCACAACGCGGTGAGACTGGATGAGGAGGAGAGAGCCAGAGCGCGCGATAAGGGGCATGACGCGTGAGGGCGCGAGCGGCCCTGACCGCTCTGCTGGCAGCGCTGCTGCCCGCGTCCGTGCAGCCGTGGTCGCCACCACCGGCGTCCGCGGAACCGGCCCCCACGGCGATCTACGAGGCGCTTGGTCTGCGGGGGCGTCCCGCCGACCTCGTCGTCCTGCTGGACACGTCGGGCAGCATGCGCTCTCAGCAGAAGACCGTCGAGCGGCAGCTCAAGGGCCTGCTGCTGGCCAAGGGAGAGCACGATGCGGTCACGCTGGTCCGCTTCGACAGGAGGCCGCACCGCACCGGCGTGCTGGAGGGCGACGAGGACGTGGACGCCTTGCCCGCGCCGACGGGAGAGTTCAGCGACCTCGGGCGGGCCCTGGCCTGGGTCGTGCACCGCGTGGCCGAGCAGCCGACCCGGCTGACGGCCGTCATGCTCATCAGCGACGGCATCCAGGATCCGGCGCCCGGCAGTCCCTACGGCAGGGGCGACGGGCCCGCCTGGAAGGAACTGCGCGGCCAGGCAGCCAAGCTGAAGCCGCAACCGCTGGTCTTCTCGTTCCCGATCGGCGACGCGGAGATCCGCCGCCACCAGGACGAGATCATCGAGCGGGTCTTCCCGCAGAACGCCCAGATCCTGGACCCGCGAGAGGCCCAGGCGCGCAAGGACCTGTCCCGGCTCAGGGAGGAGGCGTTGCGCGCGGAGGCCAGGCGGCTCGTGGCTCCGGACCTCACCCGGGGCGTCGACCTGCGGTGGCAGCAGTCGGACGTCCGGCTGGACCCGGCCGAGGGCACCGCCACGCTGACTCTCGACGTCCGTTCCGAGACCGAGGTGCTGCCGCTGGAACTGCGCTCGGTCGAGGTCACCGTCTCGGCCGGAGACAGGCGGATGACTGGTCGCTCCACCGCGCCGGCGCCGATTCCGTTACGGCCGGACGGCACGGTGTCGGTGCCGATCCAGGTGTCCTGGGACAAGCCGCCCCTGATCCCCATGCGCCCGTTCGTCATCGAACTCGACCGAACGGTCCAGGCCGCCGTGCGGCTCGCCACGCCGTGGGAGAGCGACCTGCGCCTGCTGGGCCTGAGCTTCGGCGAGCGGGAGGCCAGGACGGAGACGGCCAGGGGGAGCGGCGCCATGCGCGGCGAACCCGCCTATTGGGTGTTCGCGCTCGCGGCCGTGCTGCTCGTGGCCCTGCTCATGTCGCGGTTCATGTACGTGCGGGCCGAGAGAAAGCTGCCGCCGAAGATGCGCGGGCTGTTGTGGTCGGCCTATCTCCATGCCGCGGGCGAGGAGTGGAAGGAGCACAAGCTGGGTCCCGTCCGCCTCGGCGGACACCGCCGGGTACGGACGGGCGACCTGGCGCCCGCTCTGGAGCTGCCCGGCGGGACGGCCCAGGGCAGCGTCGAGGTGCGCGCGGCCCCTGATGACGGCGTCACGATCACCTACTACCCGGACGCGACAGCCGGCAGGAACGACACCGCGGACTGTCCTCCAGGACAGAAAGTAATGATCAACGGCGTGGAGTTCATCCACAAGGCGATGAGCGAGGACGGATGAAGAGGTTCGAGCGGGTCATGCTGGACACGAACGAGACGATCTGGGTCGCGGTCACCGTAGATCCCGCCGACGCCGGCCGATCAGGTGGGCCGCGGGACGTGGCGATCGGCACCAAGCGGCTCAAGGGCTTCGGCGAAACCCTCAGGGGCATCGTCAGCAGCGTGCAGAAGTCCATCGCCGAGGCCAGGCCGGACGAGGTGAGCGTGGAGTTCGGCCTGGAGGTCGGCTGTCAGTCCGGGGAGATACTGGCCGCGCTCGCCGACGTCAGCACCAACGCCACCGTCACCGTGACCATGACCTGGAACGGCCGTCCGGTAGGGGGCGAGATCGTCCAGTGACCCTGAGAGGCTTGCTCGACCCGTGCGTCGTCGCCATCGGCGCGCACGACGGCGGCGCACTGTGCGGAAGCGGCTTCCTGCTCTCGCCGGAGCACGTGGTGACGTGCGCGCACGTGCTGGCCGCGGCCGGCGCCGCCGCCAAAGGAGAGCTGGTCGACGTGGTGTGGCCGGACGAGTCGATCACCGGCGAGGTGCTCGAGGTGCTTCCGCCCGAGTGGGGCGACGACGCCGTGTACGACATGCCCGACCTGGCGGTGGTGAAGATTTCCGGAGGCGCACGCGCGTGCGTCTGGATGGGCTTCGGCGGGCTGTCAAGCGGCGACGAGCCCGAGATCGCCACCTATTCCCACGGCTACCTGCTGAACAGGTTCGCCCGCGGTCGGCTCGGAAGCCTGTACTTCACGAAGGTCAGCCTGGTGAGCGGCACCGAGGACGAGGATCTGCGGCTGGCGACGATGGAGATCGCCGAGGGCTGTTCCGGCTCTCCGATGGACGCGCCCGGCGCTCACGCGGTGATCGGCGTCGTGAAGGCCGCAAAGGACGGCGGCTCCATGGCCGTGCGCCTCAGCGACCTGATGGGGCTGCGGCCCGAGCTCTACCGGGACATCTGGCGGAAGAACATCCGCTACCACGTCACGCACCGGCACTGGATCACGCACCGGGTGAAGCAGCTGGGGGAGCGGATCGAGTACGAAGCCCGGCTGCTGGAACTACTGGCGGAGCTGCCCCGGCCTGAGAACCCGGAAAAGCTGCTCGGAAGCACCAGGCCGGAGCTGGCCGCGCCGGAACGGCGGATGCCGCCGCGCGTGCGTGACTACTGGGACATCGCTCACCACGTGTTCGCGGAGACGGGCGACCTGGACCGGCTCCATCCCGTCCTGGGACTGATCGTGCGGGTGCTTCCGCCGGCCGCCCGGGATGTCAGAAGCAGGCTCATGGCGTGCGGCGAGCAGTGGGCGAAGTTCCTCGGACAGGAGAGACTCTGGGCCGCGGCGCTCGAGGCCGCGGTATCCGAGGTGTCCGCCGTGGCCGTCAAGGTCGTGCACGGGCAGCAGAGCCGTCAGGCGGGGCCGCCGCTCTACCGGTACGTCGTCAGGGAATCCGAGCCGCATCAGCCGCCCTATTCCACCCCGCTCTCCCGGGACGAGCTGGAGGACGGGCTGAAGCGAGACTTGCGGGCCCCGCTGAGGAGGCTCGGCCGCAGCAGGCACGATCCCGCGATCTACCTGAACCTTCCCGGCGACCTGCTGAGCCTCGACGTGGAGGAGTGGGCGGGGCTGATGGAGCACGACCCGGGAATGACGCTGGGCAGCCGCTTCCCCATCATCGTCCGCGACCATTCCGCGGCGGAGAACCACGGCGACTCGCTCGACGCCCGGTGGAAGGTCCTGGAGAACGCGGCGCCGCCTCTCCCCCTGCTCCCGGTCGACTGCGGTCACGAGCTGGCCGGATACACCGACAGGCAGCGGAGGGGCTGGTTCCTGGGCAACGCCGGCGAGCGGGCGGGGCTCATGTTCTCCTGCGACCACGACTTGCTCCTCCTCGCGGCAAGGTACGGCGTGCCGGTCGTGTTGTGGTGGCGTGCGCCCTGCCCGGCTCCGGCGAACCGTTGCACCGGCTCGGACCGGATGACGGAGCTCGCCGGGGAGCTCGCCCGGACCCCGCTCATGGAGCTGCCGAAAAAGGTCAAGGAACTGCGCGACCAGGCTCTGATCTCGGGCGACGGCCATTGCGGCGCAGGTCTCGTCCTGCTTTTCGACGACCTTTCCGCCGCCGATCACTTGCGCTTCGACGACGAGCCCTACACAACGCTATGACCTGCCAAGACTCGAACCGAGGAGGCTGAGTTGCAGTCGCCCGCCGATGGGTTCACGTGGCCCGTTTACCACGGATACGGACCTCCGAGTGAAGATCGGTCCTTCGGTCCGGTCCCGCCTTGGCGTGCCTTCGCGCAGAAGGACCCGGCCGCCGGCCCGCTGGACGCCCCCGACCTGACCGGCATGGCCCGCCAGCGCGGCGAAAGATACCAGACGCCAGGTGACATCGACGGGCCCGACGGCCTGACGAGGGAGGCCAGGACGGTCAACGCCGCTCTGGTGCTGCGCAGGCCGCTGATGGTGACGGGCGCGCCCGGCAGCGGCAAGTCGAGCCTCGCATACCGCATCGCGTACGAGCTGGAGCTGGGAGCTGTCCTGCGCTGGCAGGTCACCAGCCGGACGAGGCTGGCCGACGGCCTCTACACCTATGACGCGGTGGCCCGGCTGCAGGACGCGCAGCTCGCCGGGAAGTCACCACCGGCCGGCGACTACATCAGGCTGGGTCCGCTCGGCACCGCGCTGTGCCCGCACCGGCGGCCCCGCGTGGTGCTCATCGACGAGATCGACAAGGGCGACTTCGACCTGCCCAACGATCTACTCAACGCCTTGGACGACGGCGAGTTCCTCATCCACCAACTCGCCCGCGTCAGGCCCGCCAGAGGCAAGGAGCGCAGCATGGAGGTGCTGACCTCCGAGGGGCAGCGGGTCCGTGTCCACGGTGGCATGGTCCGGTGCGGGCAGTTCCCGGTCATCATCATGACCAGCAACGGTGAGCGGGAGTTCCCGCCCGCCTTTCTGCGCAGGTGTGTCCAGCTACGGATCACGGGCCACACCGAGCCGAAGCATCTCGAACGAGTGCTGCGCGCACAACTGTCCGACGCCTCAGACGAGAAGGCGCAAGAGGGCATCGCCGAGTTCGCCAAGCTGTCGGAGACCGGGCAGCTTCCCCTGGACCAGTTGTTGTCGGCGGTCTTCCTGATCAAGGACATTCACGACTCGGACCTGCGGGAGAAACTGCTCGGCCTGGCGATGCACCCGATCGACCGGCCCCAGGAGCAGTGATGGGACCCGAACGGCTGCTGGAGCTGCTTCGCGGCGAGGGCGTCGAGCTCACCGCCAGAGAACTGCTCGACGCGGTATGGCTCGCCGCCCGCATGAACCCCGGTTCACGGGCACGGCCCGCGACCGAGCCGGACCGGCAGGAGCCCGTCCCGGAACCCGGGCCGCCACAGGAGCCGGCTCCGGCTCAGGTGCCGGCGCATGAGCCCGCCAAGGTGCCGATCGCCGCCCCGCCGCCGCCCGCGCGGCCACCTGAGCACCTGGATCAGCGGACCGAGCGTGAGCACCCGCAGCCGCGGGGAACGACCGGCCAAGAGGCGATGCCCGTCGAACTGGCCTATCCACGCGCCATCGAGTATCCGCGCGAGTTCGTCCGTGCCCTGCGCCCGTTCCTGCGCTACGCCGACGCCGCCGAGGAAGCCGTCCTGGACGAGGAGCGGACGGTCGACCGGTTCGCGCACGAGGGCATCTGGTGGCCGGAGTTCCAGGCCGCCTCGGGCCGCTGGCTGGACCTGGCCTTCGTCGTGGACGCAAGCCTCTCGATGCGGGTCTGGCGCCCGCTGGCAGAAGAGCTGCACAAGCTGCTGTGCCAGGTTCCCTTCCGCGACGTACGGCGGTGGTACCTGCACGATGACGGCCGCCGTGCCCGCGTGAGCGCCTCGGCCGAGCCGAGTGCGGAGTCCTACGATCCCGGCGTCCTGATCGACGCGACCGGGCAGCGGCTGACACGCGTGCTCACCGATGGGTGCGGCCCGATGTGGTGGCGCGGCACGGCCGGCGCGGCACTGCGGAAGTGGGCGAACACCGGGCCGGCCGCGATCCTGCACGTCTTGCCTGACGAGCTGTGGCACCGTACGGCGCTCGCGCCGGTCCTCGGCCTGCTGTGCTCCGCGGTGCCCGCGCAGGCGAACCGTTCGCTGCAGTTCACCCCCCTGTCCCGCAAGCCGCTGCAGGGCACGCCCGTGCCCGTCATCCGCCCGGACGGCCGCTGGCTGGCGCCCTGGGCCAGGCTGGTGACCGGGTCACTGGACCATGGGCTGATCTGCGCGGTGACCGGGGCGAGCCGGGCACGCCGGGAGCCGCCGCGAGTGGATCAGCGGAGGAAGGCCGCCGAGCGGGTGCTGGCCTTCCGCCGGCGAGCCTCCAGCGACGCCTACCGGCTGGCCGGATATCTGGCCTGCACCGAGCCGCTCGACCTGCGCCTGATGTGGCTCGTGCAGCGCGCGATGTTCCACGAGCCCGAGCCGCTGCCCATGGCCGAGGTCCTGCTGAGCGGGCTGCTGCGGCGGCGGGGAGACAGCGAGTCGCTCGCCTTCCTCCCGGGGGTGCGCGCCGTGCTGCAGCGCGCGCTCGTCCCGGCCGAGACCCGGCGGGTACGGGCGGCGGTCTCGGCGGAGATCGGCCGGCTCACCTCGCGGTTCGGCGCCGCGGAACGTTACTGGGCGATGGTGGCGCCCGGCTCAGGAGGCCGGCCATGGACGATGGGAGAGGCGTTCGCCGACCTCGAGGACGCCGGGCTGCTGCCACCGGGAGTCCGGCCGCGTGCGGCTGACGAGCCCGCTGACGACGTCCTGGCCCTGCGCCGATCCTGGGACGATGCGATGCGCGAGCTGCGCCCAGGGGACCCGCACCGGTACGCCACGGCCGTGACCCTCGCGCTCGCGCTGCTGAAGCGGGCTCGTGCGAACGGCAACCGCGACGCGCTGGACGACTGCACGGCCCTGCTGTCGCAGGCCAGGAGCGAGGCAGAGCTGGCCGGGGCACGACTCGACGCCGTGGACGGCCATTTCGGGCGGGCCATGCTCACGAAGTACCTGAGGGATCGGGACCCGCTGGCCCTGTTTGCGGCCGAGGCGGCCTTCCGCGGAGCCACCGCGCTCCCCCCGCCTCGTGTGGAGGACGTGTGCGGCCTCGTCATGGCCGCGGTCGAGGGGGACAGATGGCGCGGTTCTCCTCCCGATCGCGAGCTGCTACTGCGCTGTGCCGCCCTCTTGCGAGTCCCCCCGGTGAACCAGGCGGCTCACCCACTCATGGCGGGCGCGCTGGCTATGGCCCTGCTCGCGTTGGACGACGGCGACCACGACGCTGCCGAGCTGCTGCGGGAGGCGATCTCGGCTGCCGGGGACGACCCAGACGTGCTGACCTATCGCCTGCACCTGTCCGCGAGCCTGCTGGCCAGGTTCCGCCGCGACGGGCGCGGCGAGGCGCTGCCGGAGGCGATCGAGCAGCTGCGGCTGGCCGAGAGCGCCTGCCTGATCGGCGAGCCACTGCAGGCCTGGGTCTGGGCCGGGCTGGGCCGGGCGCATCTGGAGGAGTACCGGCTGAAACGCACCGCGTCCTCGCTGGAGCTGGGCGAGAAGGCGCTGCGCCGGGCGCTGGACCGGCTGAGCCGGCTGAAGCTGCCCAAGGACCATCCGCTGAACTGCGACGTCCTGCACGACCTGGCCGAGGCGCGGCGCGAGCGGTTCACGATCCAGCGCCGGCCGGAAGTGGCCGACGAGGCTCGCGTGCTGCTCATGCGTGCTCGCGACCGCGACCCGTCGCGCTTCGAGAGCATCGACGAGAGCCTGGCGCGGCTGCTCATCGTCCGGTACGAGAGCTTCGGCGACGTACACGACCTCTGGACGGCGGCAGGGCACCTGCAGAGGCTGGCACGCGACGGCGCCGAGCCGGGGGCGCGGCTGCGGGCTGCCGGGATGTGGGCCGAGTGCGAGGTGGCGGCGGGGCGCTGGTCCCGGGCCGCGACCGCCTATGACGAGGCGATCGCCGCGTGCACGCGGACGGAGGGAGCGGAGCGGACGCTGTCCGCGCTGTGCGGTGAGGCCGCGGCCGTGGAGCTCGAACGGGGCGACGCCGAGCGCGCGTTGCGGCTGGCGCGGGCGGGCCTGCGCCGGTCGCCTGGCGCGCGCATGTCCGCTGGCGCCGGCCCCTCGGCTGCGCGCGGGCCGGTGGTACTGATCAACGTGTCCAAGCGGCGCACGGACGCGTTGGTGCTGAAGGCCGGCAGGATCGATGTCCTGCCGCTGCCAGGCCTCCCGCTGGAGAGTGTCAGCGCGTACGCGCGGGAGTTGCTCACGGCCACCCATCGGACGGACGAGGCCGACGACGAGGTGATCGTGGAGACGCTGTCCTGGCTGTGGCATCAGGTCGGCGCGCCGGTGCTGGGCCATCTCGGGTGGCTGGACAGAGGCCGGCCGCGCCCGCGAATGTGGTGGTCGGCGGCCGGCCCGCTGAGCTTCCTGCCCCTGCACGCGGCCGGTGACGGAGGGTGGGCGATGGTCGACCACGTGATCTCGTCGTACATCGCTGATCCGCGTGACGGGCCGCACCCGACGACGGCGGAGGTACGGACGGCGGAGGAGTCGAGCACCGACCCGTACGAGCCGGCCAGGAGCATGGTCAGGTTCGAGGGCACCTGGCACCGGGCCGAGAACCTGGCCATCCCCACGGGACGGCTCGCGGTGCTGCCCGACCACGAGGTGATCTCGGGCTTCGGCGAGCCGGCGGACGGCGCGGCACCGCTGCCCGCGCATTTACTGACGAGATTCAGTGAGGTGGTGGCAGTGATGTGGCCGGTTCCGGATCATGTACGGTTGGCGCTCCAGGACGTAGGTCGCCCGACCCGCCGGGGCTCGACTGCCTGGCGCGTGCATGACATCATTCTTGCACTTCGGCAGCGTTTCCCGGCCGAGCCACGCATCTGGGCGGCACTACGCCACTTCGGCGCCTGAGTGAGTATTTCCACTGCCGGAATCGCAATATGTCTTGCAGATAAATCAACTTTCGGACATGCTCAATACGGCGGGCGCTGCATTTACCAGAGCGGCAGAAACTTCTTGAGGTCTCTGACACGTTCTGCGAATAAGAAAACGGCAACTGCGAGGAAATGTGCTCGTCACTACATCCCTCAGATTTCTTTTCGCGCTTACCGTGACCGCTGCCGTGGCGCTCCTCCCGACGGCCGCGCACGCCGCTCCGCCCTCCGACGTCAAGCCCGTCCGCGTCGTCGTCCTCGTCGACGAGTCGGGCAGCCTCAAGGACCAGGACGTCAGGCGCGAGCGCGCCGCCGCCCAGCTCATCGCGCTCAGCGAGCTCTCGCCGCAGTCGCAGGTGGCCGTGGTGGGGTTCGGCAGCTCCAACGGCCCCGGCCAGTCGGCCGTGGACATCGTCTGCCCGCTGACCGGGGTGGAGACCGCGCAGGATCGCGAGTCGCTCAGCCGGTGCGTGGAGAAGCTGCGCCTGCGCGGCTCGCAGGAGGGCAACGACACCGATCACGCCGCCGCCCTGGAGCAGGCGCTCGACATCATGGGCAAGCCCGACGACCAGCAGCGCGCGAAGATCGTGTTCCTGCTGACCGACGGCGTGCTCGACGTGAAGAACAGCCCCCAGTACGGCGCCGACGCCCAGGCCCGCAACGCCAACGCCCAGGACCAGATCACCCGCAGCCTCGGCGACGCCAAGCAGGGGCAGGTGCAGATCTGGCCGCTGGGCTTCGGCGCCGCCGACAAGTCGGCGCTCGACGCGTTCGCGGCGGGCGGCTGGGTGCAGCCCTGCGGCGACCAGAAGACGGCCACGCCGACCGCCCGCGTCGTCGCGAGCTCGGCCGACGTGGAGCGCTCGCTGCTGGAGGCGTTCGCCTACGCCAGGTGCGCCGGCATCGAGAAGTCGGTGACCGACTCGCTCGACGCGGGCGCCACCATCGACCTGAAGGTGAACATCCCGATCATCGCCACCGACGGCTCGATCGTGGTGGTCAAGCGCGACAAGCGCATCCAGGTCGCCTACTTCGACCCCGACGGCACCCAGGTGCCCAAGCAGGGCGAGCTGAAGGAGTCCGCCTTCCAGGCGGCCGGCGAGTCCGGGCCGGTGGAGTCGCTGCGCGTCCGCAACCCGCTGCCCGGCGAGTGGGTCATCCGGCTCACCTCGCCGCCGGGCGTCAGCCGCCAGGACGTCAGCGCCACCGTCGTCTGGCAGGGCGCGCTGCGCGCCTCGATCTCGCTGAGCAACCCCCGGCCGCGCCCCGGCGAGCAGGTGAACGTGCGGCTGCGCCTGCAGACCAGGACGGGCACGATCACCGACCCTGCCGCGCTGGAGGGCCTGCGGTTCAGCGCCAGGATGTCCGGCGACGGGTTCCAGGAGGTCCCGATCGAGCTGGGCGACACGGGCGAGGGGGCCGACCGGGCGCAGGGCGACGGCGAGTACTCCGGCCCGATCGTCATCCCCGCCACGGCCACCGGCGCGCTGTCCTTCGTCGGCAAGGTGACGGGGCCGGGCGTGGCAGGCGACGAGCGGCCGTACGCGACGCGAATCGCCGGTCCTGCCGACCGGCTGCGCGCCCAGGTGGAGCTGGCCCCGGCGACCGTCGAGCCGGGCGGCACGCTCGCCGGCGCCGTCCGGATCACCAACGAGGCCGAGCCCGTCCAGCTCGGCCTGCGGCTCGTGGACGTCCCCGGCACCGTGACCCTGTCCGCCCAGCGGCTCCAGGCGCCGACCGGCAGCTCCGAGCAGCCGCTGGAGCTGCGCGTCGGCTCCGACGCCGGGGAGGGCGAGGTGAGCGGCATGGTGCAGGTGCTCGACCCGGCCGGGCAGGTCGTGGCCGAGGAGTTCGTGAGCGTGGACGTGCGTCCGCCGACGCCGCTGTGGCAGCGGGCGCTGCAGGCCCTGCTGATCCTCCTCCTCGTCCTCGCGGTGGCGCTGCCGTTCCTGCTGGCCAGGCGGCGCGCGCGGCGGCGGGCGGCCGACCCGAGCGAGCTGACCCTGCACCTGTTCGACCGGCCGGGTGAGCCGTACATCAGCCGGCTCCAGGCGCCGCTGGGCGAGGGCCCCGAGTTCACCTTCGAGGTCGGCGACGGCCGGCTGGTCCGCACGTACGGGACGGGCTACGCCGTCCGCCGCGGCCCGGGCCGGACGGTGCTGGTGCGCGACCCGTCGGGGCGGGAGCTGGACCCGCTCTCCCCCGGGCAGCCGATCGCCCTGCCGAACGGCATGTTCCTCGGCGTGGACGACGGCCGGGCCAGGGGCGGCGCCGAGCAGCCGGCGTACGGGTCCGCGCAGCCGTACCAGAGCAGGACGACCCACAGACCGATGCCAGGCGACGACCTGTTGTGAGGGATGCATGAGGATCTTCGATCCGATGATGTTCGTGGGGCTCGGCGGCACCGGCTGCCGGGTCGGGGTGGAGCTGGAGCGCTGGCTGCGTGACGAGCTGTGCGGTCCCGACGGCATGGATCTGATCAGGAACTTCAGGTGGCAGAACTACCAGCCCTACGAGCTGCCCTCCTGCCTGCAGTTCGTCTACGTGGACCTGAACGAGGACGAGCTGAACCGCACCCGCCGCCGCGTGGTGCCGACCGAGCGGGAGCTGCCCGCGGCGGGCCGCACCGCGCACCTGATCCACGACGTGGTGCCCAAGTTCGACTCCTACCCGGAGGTGGCCCGCAGCCTGCGCGCCACGCTGGGCGACCACGTCAAGGACTGGCTGCCGCCGCGCGAGCAGGAGCCGCTGGTCGCGCCGCTGATGCGGGGCGCGGGGCAGCTCCCTACGGTGGCCAGGGCGGCGCTGTTCGAGCGCATGCGGCACGGCACCGGGCCGGTCGTGCAGGGCATCGAGGACGCCATCGGCGCGATCAGCAACTCCGGCAGCGAGCTGGCCGCGCTGGGCGGCCGGCTGCGCCGCGCCTGCGACGTGTTCGTGGCCTACTCGGTGGCGGGCGGCACCGGCAGCGGCATCTTCTACGACTACCTGCACCTGATCGGCGACGCCTTCGCGCGCAACCACATCAGGGCGCGGATCCACCCGCTGGTCGTCATGCCGTCGGCGTTCGTCGAGGGCAAGGGCGGCGGGCGGCGGGCCCGGCTCAACGCGGGGGCGAGCCTGCTCGACCTGTTCAGGCTGGTCGACGACCAGAACGCGCCGCACGCGGGCACACAGGTGGACGAGCAGGGCATCGTCGGCGAGCTGGGCGTGCGCTACCCCGGCAGGGGCGAGGTGCGGCTGGGCACCGGCACGGTGCAGACCGCGTTCCTGTTCACCATGCCGCCCGGCGTCGAGCGCGAGGACCTGCACCGCTCGATCGCCTCGCTGATCGTCTCCCTGGCCGGCACCCGGCCGAGCACCGCGGGCGAGGCCGCCGGCGGCATGGAGGACCGCGGCGAGTCCTCCTTCGCCGACGACTTCATCAACCGGGCCGTGGAGCGCGAGGTGCCCGCCGCCTCCGGCATCGGCAACCGGGGCGTGTCCACGGCGTTCGTCTCCTCGATGACCGTGCCCGTGGAGGAGCTGGCCGACCTGGTCAGCTCGCGGCTGCTGGCCCGCGCGGTGACGCAGCTGCACGCCGCGCCGCCGGGCGCGGCCGAGAGCAACGTGGACGAGATCCGCCGCATGTTCACCACCGCCAACCTGGAGCAGCTCAACACCCGCGAACCGCTGCCGCTGCCCGAGGCCCGCGCCGCGACGGGCGCGGCGGAGGTCCAGAAGTCGCTGGCCAACCGGATGCGCGCGATGGAGGACAATCTGGCCTCGCTGGAACGGCAGCTCAGCCGCGTCGTGCCGGCCATGGCCAAGGACATGGACGTGCGCCGCGGCGCGCTGGAGGGGCTCGGCCACGTCGATCCGTTCCGGCTGCGCCGGGTGGTGATGGGCCTTCAGGGTGACGTGCACGACGCCGACAAGCTGGGCTTCGCCGGGCTGCTCGACCAGCGCAGGGCGCAGCCGCGCAAGCCGTACGAGGGCATGAGCGAGGCGCCGCCGCAGCCGCGGCCGATGCGCGACCGGCTGTTCCGCAAGGTGCAGTGGAGCGACCCCGAGGTGCAGGCGTCGCTGCACGACCAGGACACCTGGTACCTGTGGCGCAGCCAGGGGCTGTGGCACCGGGCCTGGGCCGACCAGATGCCGCGCTGGGAGCCGCTGCGCAAGCAGCTCATCCGCGAGGTGCGCGACTTCACCGAGGTGTTCGCCGAGCACGCGGACGCCGACCCGGAGCGGTTCGCGCGCCGCTCCGGCGAGCTGTACGAGACCCGCGTCGGCGTCTACCACCTGCTGCCGCCGTCGGGCGCCGAGGCGTTCTACGACGCGGTGGTGCGCCGTTTCGTGGACGTGCACGTGGCCAGGCAGCTCCTGCGGCCGACCGACGGCGAGGCCGGGGTGGTCAACGCGCTGATCGGCGCGGCGGGCTGGCAGCACGCCTACGACCTGGCCTGGCGTACGGGCAAGCCGGTCGACGCGCTGGCCTGGGTGCGTGAGCGGCTCAAGCTGGAGGTCAAGAAGCTCTTCAAGGACCGCGACGAGGCCGCCGTGCTGGGCGAGCAGCCGCTGCTGCCGTCGCTGGCCGACATCCTCGCCCAGGCGGCGACGGGCGGCGGCGACGACCCGCACGTGCGGCAGTTCCAGCTCAAGCTGGCCGACCTGGTGCCGGGCGGCTTCACGCCCGACGGCACGGGCGACCTGAAGGTGCTCGTCTCCTACCCGGCCCCGGCCAAGGACGTCGAGCTGGAGCGCTTCCTCAAGGAGCGGATCGACCTGCCGGGCGTGCCCGACTTCCGCAACATCGACGCCGACTCGGTGACGGTCGTGCAGGTGCGCACCTCGATGAGCGTCACCCAGGTCCGCGAGCTGCGCGAGGTGCTGCACGACTGGGCCGACGCCCTGCACCGCGAGCAGCCGCAGGACCACCTGAAGTGGCGTCAGCGGCTCGGTTACGACTTCGGCTACCTGGCCACCACCGAGGAGCATCGGGTCCGCATCCTGCACCGGCTGCTCTGCCTGCTCTGGAACGGGCAGGTCAGCGTGGTCGAGGGCGAGCCGGCCTCGCCGTCGCGGATCAGGATCGACGTCGAGGGCGGCTCGATGACGCTGCCGCTGACCGGCTACGGCAGGGCGTCCTCGTGGCCGAGCATCCTGCGGGCCTACGAACAGTGGGTGATCGGCGGCGACGAGGAGTTCCGCAGCCTGGTGAGCGAGCAGCTCATGAACGCGCTGCCGCGCGGCCTGGCGGGCACGCTGAGCGCCCCCGACCCGCTCTTCCACCAGGTCACCGGCATGGCCGCCGACCAGCTCGGCCTGCTGGAGATCATGATGCCGAAGCTGCCGGCGGGCGCGCGCAACCGGGCCGACCAGCTCGTCGCGTTCTGGGCGAACACCCTGCCCGCCGCGCTGGACCTGCCGTTCGAACGGGTCGCCGAGGCCGTCGCCTACAACCTGCGCGACCTGGACGCGCTCACCGGGGAGTGAGCATGGTCGTCGTGCTCGACCTCCGCAAGGAGGAGATCACCAGGCTCGGCCACCGGGTCCTGGTGGTGACCGACACCGACCGGCTGGCCGCCGGGCAGCAGACGCTGCAGGAGGTGTTCAGCTCGCGGCTGGTCAGGTCGGTGCTGGTGGTGGCGCTGGGGCCGGAGCCGCGCCTGCCCCCTGCGCTCACCGGCGAGAGCCGCAGGGTGCTGTGGGTGGGCGACCCCTGCGGCATCCTGTGGAACGCCGACACCGGCGAGGCGGCGCACGGGCCCGAGGTCAGCTCCGAGGCCATCCTCATCGACCTGCTGTCGCAACCCGAGGTGTTCGACGAGGTGGTCGGCGAGCTGGGCGAGATACCGTACGGGACGGCCTCGCCCGGCTGGCGCATCGTGGCGGGCCGCATCGACCCCGAGGTGCTCGCGCAGGCCTTCACCGACGTGGCCGACCGGTTCGCCGGGCCGCCGCAGCAGGACCCGGCGGTGTTCGGCTCGCCGCTGGCCACCGCGCTGCCCGTGCTCAGCGGCACCGCCGACCTGCCCGCCGACCTCCTGGACGCGCTCGTCCCCGACGGCCGGATGGACCGGCTCTACCGGCAGGCCCGCGACCGGCTCGACCGCGCCACCCGGGCGCTCGACGAGCTCGGCTACCTCAGCATCGCCCTGGCCAGGGCCGCCGTCGTGGACGAGGTGATCGCCGCGGGCCGGGCGCTGGCCGAGTTCCGCGACGCCGTCGCCCGCCTGTTCGCCGAGGTCGACCACAGCGACGAGGACGCCGCCGGCGTGCTGGCCGCCAACGGGATCAAGTTCGCCACCCCGGCCGGCATGGGGCACGCCGAGATCGTCGCCGAGCTGCGCGCCGACGTGGACACCGCCCTGGGCGAGCGCAAGAGCCTGACCCGGCTGGTGTCGCGGCTGCGCGCGCTGGCCGACCAGAGCGCGCCCATCGGCAGCGCCGCCTTCGTCCCCGGCTGCCGGCGCCGGTGCCCCGACGAGCTGCTCAACGAGCTGCACGCGCCGCCCGAGTTTCCCCGCGGCCTGCTCAACCGCTTCGTCTTCTGGCGGCGCTCCCGGGCGTGGTGGCGCGAGCAGCTCTCGCTCGGCCCGGCCAGGACCGCCCTCGACGAGCTGCGCACGCTGCTCGAACAGGTCGCCGCCAGCGAGTGGACGCTGGGCGAGGCCCGCATGCACACCTCCGACGCGGCCCGCACGGTCGCCGCCGCGCTGTCGGAGATCTGCGCGCAGGTGTCGGCGACGCTGACCGACTGGAGCAGGGCCGAGGCCGGGCAGGCCGCCGCCGGCCCGGCACTGGACGAGGAGGTCACCGTGCGGCTGCGCGACCGCGGCGGTCAGCTCCGCGAGGTCATCACCGGCGACCTGCTCGACGCGGTCACCGGCTGGCTCGACCCCGCCTGGCCGGCGCTGGAGCACGGCGACTACCGCGACGTGCAGGCCGGGCTGGAGCGGCGGGTCGACGAGACGCTCCGCCAGTACCGCTACCACCTGGCGCACCGGGGCGTGCAGGAGAAGCCCGAGTTCGGCACCACCGACGCGGGCCGCCAGGACCTGGTGGACGCGGTGTGGCGGCAGTCGCAGCAGGTGGTGCGGGCGCTCCAGGCCCCGCCCGGCGGGCAGATGCTGCAGCTCTGCGGCGACCGTGACCTGTCGCTGCTGCTGCGGCAGGCGTACGCGGTGCGGTTCGCGCCCAGGGCCGTACGGGGCCAGGGCAACCCGCCCGGAGTCGTGTGGACCCGGTCGGGCCAGTACGCCGGCACCCTACGGCTGGTGCCGCTGCGTCCGGGGACGGTGGAGGAGAACTGGAGTGGTGATGGAGCCTGAGCCGCTGGACTTCAACTCCCCCGAAGGCGACCCGGTGAGCTGGGAGGTGGAGGCCGAGCCGTGGCAGGACCCGTTCGAGCGCCGCGTCACCCACCTCGCCTCCGGCACCAAGCTCGTGCAGCGGCGGGTGCCGCGCGCCGAGGGCCGCGACCGCGAGTACCTCTACGACCTGCTGGAGAACGAGGCCCGCATGGGCGCCAGGCTGCTCACCAGGCTGCGCCGCGCCTACCCGCCCGAGCTGCCCCGGCTGATCGGCTACAGCCTCGACGAGGAGGAGCCGTTCGTGCTGCTCTACGACTACCGGGGCGAGCCCGTCAGCCGCTACTTCGGCGCGCTGCTGATCAGCGAGCAGCGGACGTTGCAGGCCAGCCTCTTCCGCGCCGTGCGCATCCTGTCGGCCTGCGACATCGTGCACCGGCGCATCGAGCCGGCCACCGTGCGCTGGGACGGCGCCACCGCGCAGCTCACCGACCTCAGCCACGCCACGCTGACCGGCTCGCGGCGGCTGCGGATGGGCGAGGCGCCCTACGCCTGCCCCGCCCAGCGCAGGGGCGAGGGGCTGACCGCGGCCGGCGACGACCTGTGGAGCGCGGGCATGGTGATCTACCGTACGGTCACCGGCCGCGAGATCGCCGACGTGCCCGACCTGGCGGCCACCCCCGCGCTCCAGCCGCTCAGGGACGTCTTCTCCGACTCGCCGCCGACGGCGCAGGAGGTGCTGGCCAGGCTGCGGATGCCCGACCCGATGCAGTCCGTCGCCGTCGAGCGGGACCTCGGCCTGGAGGAGGGCCGCGCCGCCTTCGACCGGGCCCGCGAGGCCAGGCGCGAACCGGCCGCCGCCACCTCGCAGGAGACCAGGGTCCAGCCGGTGCCCGTCCCCGAGGAGGAGGCAGGCAGGCCGCTGCCCCGGTGGGCGCGCTGGCTGCCGCTGGCCGTCCTGCTCGTCCTGCTCGTCGTCCTGTGGGTGGTGTCCCGGTGATCCTCTGCCCGATCTGCCTGCACGAGTTCGCCTGGACCGAGGACGAGCTGTACGAGCGCACCCCGGCCGGCCAGTACCAGCCGCTCACCCTGGAGCACGTGACCGGGCCGCGCAGGGAGGACCTCCTGCGGGCCGCGCACGTCCGCTGCCCCGCCCCCGTGTCCGACCCCGGCCTCGAACACCACCTGCCCTACACCTACGTGCGGCACGGCCGCCCCCTGGTGATCGGCCTCGTCGGCGGGCCGGAGACGGGCAAGACGCACCTGCTGGCGTCCATGATCGGCGCCATCGAGCAGGGCGGGCTGCGGCCGTACGGGCTGACCACCGACGCCGTCGACATCGAACGGCACGCCGAGTACGTCAACTCCTACGTACGCCCCCTGCTCGTCGAACGGGTCGCGCTGAACCGCACCACCCACCGGGCCACCGCCGAGCCCGTGGACGCGCTGCTCGTCAACGACGGCCGGCACACCACCGCGGTCGCCTTCTTCGACATCGCCGGCGAGCTGCTGCGCAGCGCCACCCACGAGGCCACCAGGTTCGTGCCGGCCATCGGCGGGCTGCTGTTCGTGATCGACGCCGCCACCAAGTCCGCCCGCATGGGCGACGAGTCGTTCCGCGCCGTGCTCGACCGGCTGCCCAAGACCGGCGGGCGGCTCGACATCCCGGCCGCCATCGCCGTCACCAAGAGCGACGCGGTGCGCTTCCAGGCGCCCGTCGACAACTGGCTGTACGCCGAGCCCGACGGGCTCGACCCGGCCGCCGTCCTGCGCGAGAGCCGCGACGTCTACGCCTACCTGCACCGTCGGGGGGCGCAGGCGTGGCTCAGCCCGTACGACAAGTGCCGCAGGTGCACCCTGCACTTCGTCTCGGCGACCGGCGCCGCCGCGGCCGAGGGCCGCTACCGGCGCGGCGTCCGGCCCCGCCGCGTCCTCGAACCCCTGATCTCGCTCTTCGCCATGACCGGCGTCCTGCGCGGCTACCCGGAGGTGGGGATCTGATGGGACGTTACGCCAGCGTCGATTGGATCCAGTTCGAATGGGACGAGCAGCGCACCGGCCTCGGGCCCGTGCGCACCTCCCTGGAGCAGACCGCGAGCTGGTACCACCAGCTCGGGCCCTGGCTCGACCCCGGGCCCGAGCCGGGGGTCAGCCTCTGCCGGCTGCTGGTGGACGGGCGGGTGGTGGTGCTCTCCCGCACGCGGACCGGCGGCGCCGACAGCCGCCGCACCATCCGGGTCCAGGCCTACCTGGGCGGCTCCGCCTCCCAGCCGATGGCCATGCCGAACGTGCGCCAGACCCTCGCCCTGGCCCCCGGCTGGGGCTCGCGGCTGCCCGACGACGACGAGCCGCTCGACCTGGGCAAGCTGATCAGCTCGTACGAGAGCGCGCGGACCGCGCTCGACCGGGAGTCGCGGGGGGCGGCCGTGACGCTGGCGCCGATCGTCTCCGAGTGCCTGCGGCGGCCCGGCTCGCCGCTGTCGGTCGCTTCAGGGGGGAACGCGATCGTGCAGTTGTGGGGGCTGGTGGACATTCTGGATCTGGTGCTGGGGCATCATCCGGAGACGTTCTCCACGTACGAGAGTGATGACTTCAATCCCGGGGCCGAGATCGTCTTCCTGCGGAAGTGGCCGGGGGTGTCGTCGCAGAGCTCCAACCGGACGCGGGTGGATCCGCGGTCGCCGGGGCAGGGGGATCGGTATTCCGAGATCGCGTCGATGCTGGTGGACGCGTATGCGCGGGATCAGCTCGTGGGGCTGGTGAAGCGGTTGCGGATCTCCGACAGGACGCCGTTCGAGGAGCGGTTGCGGAGGTTCGGAAGTGTGACGGGGGATCGGGAGGACGAGCTGGTGTGGTCGCCTCAGCCTCCGGGGCGTGCCCAGCCCGCGCCGTCCCCGCAGGCCTCGTTCCCGCAGGCCCCGTTCCCGCAGGCCCCGTTCCCGCAGGCCCCGACTCCGCAGGCCGCGACTCCGCAGGCGGCGTCCCCGCAGGCGGCACCCGCGCAGGCCGCACCCGCGCAGGCGGCGCCCTCGCACATCGCACCCGCGCAGGCGGCGCCCGTCCAGCATGCGCCTCCGCAGGCTGCCCCTTCGCAGGTGGCCGCACAGCAGGCGGCCGGGGAGGCGGGAGGCCAGACAGCGGGCCAGGCAGCGGGCCAGGCGGCAGGGCAGGCGGCAGGGCAGGCGGCAGGGCAGGGGGCCGGGCAGGGGGCAGGGCAGGGGGCGCAGGTGGCCGAGCAGACCGCGCAGGTGCAGCGGCCCCGGGCGGCGGGCCCGGCCGCGCAGCAGTACACGGAGCAGGACGCGTTCGAGATGCTCTGCACCGACCTGACCCAGGCCACCTCCCCCAAGGACGTCACCGCCATCCTCCAGGAGATGCGCGCCCTGGCCGCCAGACGCCAGCCGGCCGAGGTTCGCGCCCGGCTGCCGCGCCTGATCCCCGTCCTGGAACAGCAGCTCCCCGAAGCCCAGATCAACCCCGTCCTGCGCGCCCTCCTCGACCCGGACGCCCCCGCCCGCGCCCCCAGACCGAACTGGCTGGACCCCCAGTGGCTGGTCATCGTCGCGCTGCTGACCGTCCTGGTGATCCTCGCGATCGTGGCGGTGTTCCTCCTCGCCTAGGAGCGCCTAAGGGATGAGCCCGAGCCGGCGCCCGGCCGCGGCGAAGGCGGCGGCGACGCGGTCGAGCTGCGGCTCGGTGTGCAGGGCGGTGGTGCTGACGCGGATCAGCGCCTGCCCGTCCGGCACGGCGGGCGGCACCATGGCGGTGGCGAGCACGCCCTCGTCGAACAGCTCCCGCCACAACCGGCAGCACAGCAGGAGGTCGCCCACGTACACGGGGATGATCGTGGTCGGCGAGGCCTCGGTGCGGAACCCCAGCCCCGACAGGTCGGCGCGCAGCCGGGCGGCGGCGGCCAGCGCCCGGTGGCGGCGTTCCGGCTCGGTCTCGATGATGTCCAGGGCGGCCAGCGCGGCGGCGGTGCTCGACGGGGCGAGCGCCGCCGAGTACACCATCGACCTGGCTTGGTGGCGCAGGTAGACGATGATCCGCTCGGGCCCGGCGACGGCGCCGCCGGTGGTGCCGAAGCACTTGGAGAAGGCCAGGGTGTGCAGGTCCACCGCAGGTTCGAGCCCGTAGTGCTCGGCCGTCCCGCGCCCTCCCCGGCCGATCAGGCCGATGTCGTGGGCGCCGTCCAGGACGAGGCGGACACCGTGGCGGCGGGCCAGCTCGGCGGTTCCCGGCAGGTCGCAGAGCGTGCCGGTGGTGGAGAACATGCCCTCGGTGAGGATCAGCGCGCCCGCGGCCTGGTCGCACTCGGCCAGCAGCCCCGCCAGGCGGTCCAGGTCGTTGTGCCGGTAGCGCCGCAGGCGGGCGCGGGAGAGCCGGACCGCGTCGATGAGGGAGGCGTGGATGAGCTGGTCGGCGAGCACGGTGTCGCGGGGGCCCACCAGGGCGCTGAGGACGAGGTTGGCCAGGAAGCCCGTGGGCGTCACCATGGCCGACTCCTGGCCGAGGAACGCCGCCAGCCTGCCCTCCAGCGTCTCGTGCAGGGTGAGCGATCCGTTGGCCATGCGGGATCCGGCGGTACCGGTGCCCAGTGAGCGGACGGCGCGGCAGGCCGCGTCCTTCAGCCGGGGGTCGGCCGACAGGCCGAGGTAGTCGTTGGACCCGACGGACACCAGCACGCGCCCGCCGACCACCACCTCGCCGTCGGCCAGGCGCTGCTCGACGGGGTGGTAGTAGGGGTAGACGCCCATCTCGGTGACGGGCTTGACGTCGTCCTGGACCTGGCACCTGCCGAACACGTCGAGCATCGGCGCATCACTGCCCTTCTCGGGGAGGCTGACCCTGTGCTGCGCAGTCTGCCTCGCCGGGCGGGCGGGGCGCGTGGCGTACCACGCTTCGTGTCACGGCGCGGGCCGTGGGTAGCTGTCCCGCCATGTCTGAGCTGCTGACCGGAGATCTGTACGCGTTCGAGAGTCTGCTGGCCGAACAGGAGCGCGAGACGCTGCTGCGGGTGCGCGCGTTCCTCCAGGAGAAGGTGGTGCCCATCGCGAACGAGTGCTGGGTGCGCGCGGAGTTCCCCGTGGACCTGGTGAAGGAGTACGCCGAGCTGGGCATCGCGGGCCTGGCCTACCCCGAGTGTCCGGGGCCGAAGCCGAGCGGGCTGCTCAGCGGTTTCCTGGCGCTGGAGATGGCCCGTGCCGACCCGTCGATGGCGACGTTCTTCGGCGTGCACACCGGCCTGGCCATGGGCAGCATCGCCGCCTGCGGCTCGGCGGAGCAGCGGGAGCGCTGGCTGCCCGCGATGAGCAGGATGGAGCGGATCGGGGCGTTCGCGCTGACCGAGCCTGAGGGCGGCTCTGACGTGTCGGGCGGGATGCGCACCACGGCCAGGCGCGAGGGTGACGTGTGGGTGCTGGACGGGGCCAAGCGCTGGATCGGCAACGGCACGTTCGCCGACCTGATCGTCGTCTGGGCCAGGGACGTGGAGGACGGGCACGTCAAGGGGTTCGTGGTGGAGAAGGGCACGCCCGGCTTCACCGCGACACGGATCGAGAACAAGATGGCGCTGCGCACGGTGCAGAACGCCGACATCACGCTGTCGGACTGCCGGGTCCCTGAGGAGAACCGGCTGGCGAACGCCAACTCGTTCCGCGACACCGCGCGGATCCTGCGCAGGACCCGCAGCGGGGTGGCCTGGCAGGCGGTCGGCATCATGCTGGCCGCCTACGAGATCGCGCTGCGCTACGCCAAGGAGCGCGAGCAGTTCGGCCGGCCCATCGCCGGGTTCCAGCTCGTGCAGGACCTGCTGGTCAGGATGCTCGGGAACGCCACGGCCTGCCTGGGCATGGTGGTGCGGCTGGCGCAGCTCCAGGACGACGACGTCTTCCGCGACGAGCACTCGGCGCTGGCGAAGGCGTTCTGCACGAGCCGGATGCGGGAGGTCGTCGGCTGGGCGCGGGAGCTGCTCGCCGGGAACGGGATCATCCTGGAGTACGACATCGCCCGGTTCGTCGCCGACGCCGAGGCGATCTACTCCTACGAGGGCACCCGGGAGATCAACACGCTGATCGTCGGCCGGGCGGTGACCGGCATGGGGGCCTTCGTCTGACTACCCATAGTTAGCTGCGCACGATCACATTCACGAACAGTGTGCTGACAAAGAGTCAACATTACTTTCGGGAGGTTTCTTCGCATCCGTACCTTGAAGTCCATCTGCCCCACCTGCATAGTGGACGGACCACAGGCGCACCCAGTCGTGGCGGGCAACCTCGGGGGGCGGTAGCAAGGTCACGACTGCCCGGGCGCACCCCCCACGCGCGGAATTGGACATTGAAGGATGAGCTCGCCCCCGCCTCTTCGCACCAAGCTGCTCAGGATCCTCCTGCTTCCGCTGGTCTCCATGGTGGCCCTCTGGGGGTTCATCGCCTACTCCAGCGTGGATGAGATCTCCACCGTCTCCCAGATCCAGAACCGATGGCAGTCCATCGGCGCACCGGTGCTCCAGCTCATCGTGGAGTTGCAGAAGGAGCGGCAGCTCTCGGCCGAGGCGCCGAGCGGCACCGCGACGTACCGGCCGCTGATCGAACAGCGCAAGGCCACCGACGAGCAGGTCAAGCGGCTGCGGGAGATCATCGCGACGCTCGACGTGGCGGCGGTCAACGAGACGCCGGCCCAGGTGCAGACGATGGTGCAGGCCCTCGACGGGCTGCAGTCGCTGCGCGCCTCCGCCGACGGCGGCGTGCTGGCGCCCGCCCTGACGATCGTCGAGGCGTACAACAACCTGATCGCCTCGGCCAACCAGCAGTTCACCGACCGCGACGCGATGAGCGACGCCTCGGTCTACCAGTCGGTACGCGGCATGACGGCCTACAGCACCTCGGCCGAGTACCTGTGGCGGGAGCACGCCGTGCTCACCACCACGCTGGTGCAACGCAACATGACCCCCACCGACCGCGCGGCGTTCGTCTCCGCCATGACCGCCCGCCGGCTCGTCATGGCCAACGCGGAACGCGACGCCAGCCCCGAGCTGCGCGCCGCCTACGAGCAGCTCGTGGCCAGCACCCCCTACAAGCGGGTGACGGCGGTCGAGGACGAGCTGTTCTCCTACGACACCGGCGGTCCGCCCCCGGTGTCGGTCACCGAGTGGCGCGACGACGCCGAGGCCGTGCTCGCCCAGATCAACCGCGACACCCAGATCGAGCTGGCCCGCGCCGCGGCCTCGGGCGAGTCGCAGAAGAACGGCGCGTACTGGCGGATCGGGATCGTGCTGCTGCTCGGCCTGGCCATGGTGATCCTTTCGGTGTGGCTGTCGTACCGGTTCGGCCAGTCGCTCATCGCCGAGCTGCGGCGGCTGCAGGGCTCGGCGGTGGAGCTGGCCGAGCAGCGGCTGCCCCGGCTGGTCGAACGGCTGCGCCGCGGCGACGACGTGGACCCGGCCACCGAGGCCCCCGGCCTCGACAGGGCCGAGACCGCCGAGGTGGACCGCGTCGTGCACGCCTTCTCCGCCGTACGCCGCACCGCGGTCGAGGCCGCCGTCGGCCAGGCCGCCCTGCGCAAGGGCGTCGGCCAGGTCTTCCTCAACCTGGCCCGGCGCAACCAGGCGCTGCTGCACCGCCAGCTCGCGCTGCTGGACACCATGGAGCGGCGGGTGGACGAGCCCGAGGTCCTGGAGGACCTGTTCAAGCTCGACCACCTGACCACCCGCATGCGGCGGCACGCCGAGAACCTGATCATCCTGTCCGGCTCCTCCCCCGCGCGCCGCTGGCGCGACCCGGTGCCGCTGTTCGACGTGGTCCGCGCGGCGGTGCTGGAGGTCGAGGACTACACCCGCGTGACCGTCGCGCCGATGCCGAACTCACCGCTGCTCGTCGGCGCCGCGGTCACCGACGTGATCCACCTGATCGCCGAGCTGGTGGAGAACGCCACCGTATTCTCCCCGCCCAACACCACCGTGCAGGTGCGCGGCGTGACGGCGGCCAACGGGATGGCGCTGGAGGTCGAGGACCGCGGTCTCGGCCTGAACGACGCCACCCTGCACGAGCTGAACGCCCGGCTGGCCGACGTGCCCGAGTTCGACCTGGCCGACAGCGACCGGCTCGGGCTGTTCGTGGTGGCGCGGCTCGCGGCGCGGCACGGGATCAAGATCGTGATGCGGCGGTCGCCGTACGACGGGACCACCGCGATCGTGCTGCTGCCCGCCAGTCTGCTCGCCGACAGCGAGCAACTCGCCCTCACCGCGGGACCGGCCGCCACGTCGAGCGCCGGGCACGACTCCGTGAACGGACGTGCGACCCGGCCCGTACGCGGCACCTGGTTCGAGCCCGACCCCGCGCAGAACAGGACCGATCCCGTGCCGGATCCCTCGGCCTCCGCGCCCCTGTCCGTGCCCCCGTCTGTGCCCCCGTCCGTGCCCCCGTCCGTGCCCCCGTCCGGGCCCCTGTCCGTGCCCGAGCCGTTCCTGCCGGAGAGCGACCCGGCGCCGCTGTCCGGGGCGACGTTCCCGCCCGGGAGCGAGCACCCCGACCTCGAAGCGCTCATGTTCGGGGACGACCACGCCCGCGCGGCCGTTCCCCCCAAGACCTCCGGCCCGCCCGCGGGCTGGAGCGTCACCGTGCCGCCCCAGGAGGCGGACGAGGATCTCGACGGGCTGCCGATGCGGATCCCGCAGGCCAGCCTCGCCCCCCAGTTGCGCGTGGACGCGCGGCCGGAGCGGCGCGGCGGCGGCGGACGCTCGCCCGAAGAGCTCGCACAGCTCATGTCGTCCATGCAACGCGGCTGGCAGGAAGGTCGCCAGCAGGCCAAGCAGGAGCCCGACATGTGGAATCGAAAGGACGACCAACCCGATGCCTGACCCCAGAAGCGAACTGAGCTGGCTGCTCGACGACCTCATCCAGCGCGTGCCCGGCATCCGGCACGCCATCGTGCTGTCCGCCGACGGGCTCTCCATGGGCAACTCCCACGGCCTGACCCGGGAGGACGCCGAGCACCTGTCCGCCATCTCCGCCGGCAGCCACAGCCTCGCCCTGGGGGCGGGACGGCACTTCGGGATGGGCGGCGTCCGGCAGACGATCATCGAGTTGGAGGAGGGCTTCCTCTTCGTCACCGCCGCCGGGCAGGGGGCACGGCTGGCCGTGCTGGCCACGGCCGACGCCGAGCTGGGCATGGTCACGTACGAGATGGCGCTGATGGTCAAGCGGGTCGGCGAGCACCTGTCCGCGCATCCGAGGGGAGCGGCACCGGCACCCGCCTGGAACGGCGCGAGACCGTGACAGGGGAGGATCCCGGGCCGCTGATCCGGCTCTACGGACTGACCGGGGGCCGGGCGCGTCCGCAGGGTGAGTCGTTCGACCTGGTGGCCATCGTCGTCACGGCCGGCGACTTCCCCCCGCCCGCCGGCCTGCTCCCCGAGCATCGCGCCGTGCTCTCGCTGTGCCGCAGGCCCACCCCGGTGGCGGACGTCGCGGCGCACCTCAGGCTGCCGATCAACATCACCCGCGTGATCCTCGGCGATCTGCGGCGCGACGGCCTGATCAACATCGAGCGCCCGCGCCCCGTCGCGCAGACGATCGACGAACGCATCTACAGGGAAGTGCTGGATGGGCTACGCAGTCTCTGAGCCGGGCACGACCAGGGCTCCCTCGGCCCTGGCCATCAAGATCCTGATCGCGGGCGGCTTCGGTGTCGGCAAGACGACCATGGTCGGCACGATCAGCGAGATCAGGCCGCTGCACACCGAGGAACTGCTGAGCGACCGCGGCATCGGCGTGGACGACACCTCGGGCGTGGAGTCCAAGACCACCACCACCGTGGCGCTGGACTTCGGCCGCATCACCATCCGCGACGGGCTGTGGCTGTACCTGTTCGGGACACCGGGGCAGGACCGCTTCTGGTTCATGTGGGACGAGCTGGCCCTGGGCGCGCTCGGGGCCGTCGTGCTCGCCGACACGCGCCGGCTGCAGGACTGCTTCCCGGCGGTGGACTACTTCGAGCAGCGCGGGATCCCGTTCGTGGTGGGGGTGAACTGCTTCGACGGGGCCCGCCGGTACGAGCCGGGCAAGGTGCGGCGGGCGCTCGGGCTGAGTGATCACATTCCGGTCGTGATGTGCGACGTGCGGCGGCGCGCGTCGGTCAAGGAGGTGCTCACGACGCTCGTCACGTACGCGGTCAAGGGGGCGTAAGGTCCTTCCGGGGCTTTTCCGGCTGCCTTTCCCGCGTCTTCTCCTGTGGCGTCAGGGCGGCTTCGCGCAGCGCCCGTGCCAAGCAGGCGGCGGCCTCGGGCATCGGGCCCGGCATCCTGGCCAGCAGGAGGCGGCGCTGCTCCTGCGGCCCGCCGCGTACCGGCAGGACGCGCACGCCCGGCGGCACGGCGGCCGCCAGCATGGCGGGCACGGTGGTGAGCCCGCAGCCGGCGGCCACGAGCGCGAGCTTGGCCAGCCAGTCGCGAGCCGAGTGCGCGATCTCCGGCCGCTCGTCCAGCCCCGGCCAGGCGCCCATGCCCGTGCTGTCGCCCGTTCCCCCGGCGGCGGCCGAACCCGGACCGGCGATCCAGCGCTGCCCGTGCAGGTCGGCGACGTCGATGTCCGTGCCGCGCGCGAGAGGATGGCCCGCCGGGACGGCCACGCACAGCCCGCGTTCTGTGAGGGTCTGGATCTCCAGCGCCGGCGTCTCCGCGTCGGGCGGCCGGAACGGCGGGACCGAGGCGATGAGCGCGAGATCGAGCGCGCCCGCCCGCAACGCCCGGACCAGCACCGGCGTGCGCCCCTCCCGGGAGTTGACCGTGATGGCGGGGTGCGTGGCGCGCAGCGCGGCCAGCGCCCGGGGCACCAGATCGGCGCCCGCGCTGGCGAACCAGCCGAGGCGCACCATCCCCGGCTCACCGGGCAGCCCGGCCAGCTCGCGCGCCCCCGCGTCCACCTGATCGACGACGGCGGCGGCGCGGCGCAGCACGATCCGCCCCGCCGCGGTGAGGCGGACGCCGTCGTGCCGCCGCTCCAGCAGGGACGCCCCCGCCGCCCGTTCGAGCGAGGCGATCTGGCGGGAGACGGCCGACTGGGTGTAGCCGAGCGCGGTGGCGGCGGCGGTGAGCGTGCCGCGCTCGGCCACCTCGCGGAAGACCCGCAGCGCGGTGAGGGAGGCGTCGGTGAAGGCCATGACATTCACGCATACCATAGATGACAGATTCTCGTTGGACGCATACCCGTCCGCGTTCCTAGCCTGGCTGCCATGACGAACGCACCTCGCGTCGCCCTCGTGACGGGCGCGACTCAAGGATTGGGCCTCGCGCTGGTGGAAGGCCTGGCCAGGCGGCTGGACGCCGCCGACACCGTCTACCTGACCGGCCGCGACGCCGGGCGCGTGGCCGAGGCGACGGCGAGCATGCCCCGGACGGGCGCCCGCGTACGCGGCGAGCTCCTCGACGTCGCCGACCCCGGCGCCGCCGCCCGCCTGGCCGAGGCGATCAAGGAGCGGCACGGCGGAGTGGACCTCGTGTTCGGCAACGCCGTGATGCGGGTGGGCCCCGATGACGACCCGCGTGCCGTGCTGGACGAGTACACCCAGGTGAACAACTTCGGCACCACCAGGCTGATGCGGGCCTTCACGCCGCTGCTGCGGGACGGCGGGCGGTTCGTGGTGGTGGCCAGCTCGCTCGGGACGCTGCACCACCTGGCGCCGGTGCTGCACGACCGCTTCGACGGGCTGACCTCGCTCGACGAGGTGGACAAGCAGGTCGCGGCCTGGCGCGACGCGGTCATGGACGGCAGCGCCGCCGCCGGTGCCTGGCCGGGCTTCATCAACATCCCGTCCAAGATCGCCCAGGTGGCGGCCGTGCGCGCGCTCGCCGGCGAGCGCCGCGCCGAGGACGCCCGGCGCGGCATCCTGCTCGCCGCCGCCTGCCCTGGCATGATCAACACGCCGACCTCCGGCCTGTGGTGGGACGTCTCCGGCGCCGCCTCCCCCGCCGACGCCGCCGTCCCCCTCCTGGACCTGGCGCTCGGCCCGGCGGATCCGGACCGGTACGGCCAGCTCGTCCGGTTCGGCAAGGTCCTGCCCTGGAAGCCCCGCGGGTGAGCAAGGCCCTGCTCCGGCGGCCCCGCGCGTGAACAGCGTCCTGCTCCGGCAGCCCCGCGCGTGAGACCCGGTGCCTGCCGTCCGCGCAGCTCAGCGCCGTTTGCCGCCGGGTGGCCAGGGTAGTCGGAGCTCGTCACATCGGCGGCCCGAGCCACCACCAACCCCTTCGGCGACCCCCCACGCCCGCAGCAAGCCTTCGAGGGAGGGTCGTGAGGAGGGGCCTTGATCGAGATCCACGGGGTGTGCGAGCCCAAGTTCGACGCGGTCCGGGAGGCGTTCGCGCGTAACTTCCACGAGGGCCGGGAGCAGGGCGCCTCGGTGACCGTCTACCAGCGCGGCCGGGCCGTCGTCGACCTGTGGGGCGGGCAGGCGGGCCAGGACGCCGCCTGGCGGCAGGACACGATCACGCTCCTCGCCTCCGCCACCAAGGGACTGGTGGCGGCGGCCACGATGCTGCTGGTCGATCGCGGACAGCTCCACCTCGACACGCCGATCGCGGAGTACTGGCCGGAGTTCGCGGCGGGCGGCAAGGCGGACATCCCGCTGCGGTGGGTGCTCGGTCACCGGTCGGGGGTGGTGACCGTCGACCCGCCGCTGACACTGCTGGACATCGAGGGAGGCACGGCGGTGAGCGACGCCCTGGCCGCCGCCGTGCCCGCGTGGGAGCCGGGACGGGCGCACGGCTACCACTGCCTGACCATGGGCTGGCTGGTCGGCGAGGTCATCAAGCGGGTCACGGGGATGCCGGTGCAGCGCTACTTCGCCGCCGAGATCGCCGGCCCGCTCGGCCTCGACCTCCACATCGGCCTGCCCGACGCCAGGGAACGGCGACTCGCCGACCTCGTGCCGCCCACCGCGGAGCAGCTTCTCCAGGGGCGCGCCAACCCCGAGCTCGCCGGGCTCAACCGGGCCATCTGCGACCCCGCGTCCCTCTTCCACCGCTCCACCTTCGGCAGCGTCGCCCTGGCGGGCAACCCCCTCGCCGCCGCCAGCGTGCCGCAGGCCGAGATCCCGTCCTGCTGCGGGGCGGGCAACGCCTCAGGGCTGGCCCGCATGTACGCCGCGCTCGTCGGCGAGGTGGACGGCATCCGCCTGCTGCGCCCCGAGACGGCCGACCGGGCGCGGACCGTGGAGGCCAGCGGGATGGACCTGGTGCTGCGGTGCCGGACGGCGTACGGGCGGGGGTTCATGCTGCCTGGCGGGCCGATGTGGCCGGGCGACTGTTCTCCCACCGCGTTCGGGCATCCGGGAGTGACCGGGGTGTTCGCCTATGCCGATCCGGATCATGAGCTGGGGTTCGCGTACGTGCCCAACAGGATGACGGAGCTCATCGAGGGCGGGGACGATCGGGTCAGGCACCTCGTCGAGGCCACCCACCGCTCCGCCTGCGCCTGAGCGCACGATCAGCGGCACACGGCGCGTGTTCAAGGCGGTGCGGCCTCGCGTCATGACTAGGGCGTGTCCCGCGATCTTTGTTGGCGGTTTGGTGTAGATCATCCGTGTGGATGATGAACGGCTGAAGCGTCATGATCTGACGGATGAGGAGTGGGCGCGGCTGGCGCCGCTGTTGCCGGCGCAAAACGTGCATGGTGCCAGGTGGAGCGATCACCGGACGGTGATTAACGGGGTGTTCTTCCGGACCCGAGCGAGCTGCGCCTGGCGGGACCTGCCGCCGTGTTACGGCAAGTGGAAGACGGTGCACAACCGGCATCGCCGCTGGTCACTGGACGGGACGTGGGAACAGATCCTGGACGGGCTGCGCGCCGGGTGCGACGAAGCAGAGGGCCAGGACTGGACGGTCAGCGCCGATTCCACGATCGTGCGGGCGCACCAACATGCGGCCGGGGCGCGTCGAGCCCCGGCCGTCGACATCACTCAAAAGGGGCCGGTAAAGATCACGAGCGGGTGACGAAAAGCGGTCGGGAAGCGCTCGGACGGTCCCGGGGCGGCCTGACCACGAAGATCCATCTGGTCGCCGACCGGCGGTGCCGTCCGATCGCCCGGCTCACCTCGCCTGGCCAGCACGCCGACTGCCCGAAGTTCCTCGCGCTGATGGAGTCCATCCGCATCCGCCGCCGCGGCGTGGGCCGCCCTCGCAAGAGGCCAGCCCGTGCCCTGGCCGACAAGGCCTATTCCTCCCGCGCCAACCGGCGCTACCTGCGGCGACGCGGCATTAAGGCCGTCATTCCGGTCAAGAAGGACCAGGCCGCCCACCGCGTCAACCGCGGCTCCAAAGGCGGCCGGCCACCGGTCTTCGACCGCGATGCCTACAAGGAACGCAACACCGTCGAGCGCTGCGTCAACAAGCTGCGTCAGCACCGTGCCGTCGCTACCCGCTACGACAAGCGAGAACGCATCTACCAGGGCACCATCGACGTCGCTTCGATCCGCATCTGGCTCCGCCATCCCGTCACATGATCACGGGCTACTGTCTCGCTAGGGGAGGCGGGCCAGCAGGTGGGCGTCGAGGAAGCCCCGTTCGGAGGCAGGGTCGTGGAGCAGCCGGGCGAACGGGACGAGCCCGGCCCCGGCCAGCAACTCGGCGAACCGGTCCACCGGCCAGCTATAGGCGGGCGTCACCTTGTGGTCGAAGCGGACCGGCTCCGATCCGTCGGTCGCGAAGAACGAGACCAGGAGCATGCCCCCTGGCGCCAGGACACGCACCTGCTCGGCGAGCAGCGCGGGCAATTCCCCAGGAGGGGTGTGGATCATCGAGTAGTGGGCCAGCACCCCGCCGAGCGCGCCGTCCTCGACCGGCAGGGCCTCCATCCGCGCCTCGTCAAACTGCAGCGCCGGATGGGCCCGCCGGGCGTAGTCGACCATGCCCGGGGAGAGGTCGAGCCCGAAAGCGTCCAGCCCCAGGTCGTGCAGCATGGCCGTCAGATGTCCAGGCCCGCACCCGACGTCGGCTGCCCGCAGATTCCCCGTCTCGCGTACCAGCTCGGCGAAGGTACCGATCATGTTCCGCGAGAAGGGCTGCGTCTCCAACCGATTAGCGAACATCGACGCATACAGCTCGACGACCCCTTCGTAGGCCGCCCTGGTCTGGTCCTGGTGCTCCATCATGGGAAGGGAAGCTAGCACCCGCGCACGTCCGCAGCTCCTCCGAGCCCGTGCCGACCCCCGCACCTGAGACCGACCGTCCCGTCACATGATCACGGGACAGGCCCTAACACGTCACGCAATAAGGCGGGCAGGCGCAGGCGCGCGGGCGAGCAGGCGGGCGGCCTTGTCAGGCGCGCGCTCAGGTGGTCAGAGGTACGGGCCGCTGCCCGGGCCGCCGGTCGGTGGGCGGGCGCCGGGGAGGTCCGGGCGGGACTGCTGGAGGGTGAGGCCGACCCGGATGCCCTGGAAGACGCCTTCCAGCCACCCCACGAGCTGGCTCTGCGCGATCCGGATCTCGGACTGGGTGAGGGTCCCGGAGGAGGCGGACGGCAGCAGCCGCTCCAGCTCCTCCCGCAGCTCAGGAGCCACGGAGTCGCCGATCTCCTCGACGACCCTGGCGTGGATGTGCTGCAACTGGTCGCGGGCGTGCTCGTCCAGCGTCATGCCGCGCGCCTCGTCGAGCAGCGACCGGGCCATGGTGCTGACGCGCAGCAGCCGTGCGGGTTCCTTGACCCGCCCGATCTCGGCCTCCACGGCCGATTCCGCCGACGGACCGGCGGGGCCGTCGGGTGAGGGCGGGCCGGTGGATGGGCGCGGGCCGGGGCCCGGAGGTACGTCCGGCTGGTGCGGTCCGGGTGCTGGTGTCATCTCGACGTCCTAAGCGGTCGCGGATCGCTCGAAAGCGCGGTCATGACGCCCTCCTGCCCGCATTCGCGCTGCTCACGCCCCCGCCACGCGATCAAGGCGGCAGCGGCAGCTCGTCCAGGACCTTGGCGGCCAGGTCGCGGGCGGGCTGTTCGTAGGCGCCGGCGAGGGCACGGGTGACCTGCTCGGCCCGGATGGCGGGCCAGTCGGGCGGCAGGTGTTCGGCGGGCAGGTGCGGGTCCTGGCGGACGAGTTGCAGCCAGTCGGTGTGCAGCAGAAGCTGGCGCGCCAGGTCGTCGGGGAGGGCGGCCTGGGGGTCCGGGGTGTCCCAGCGGTCGAGGAAGGCGCGGTAGCGGGCGGCGATCTGCCCGGTGTCGAAGGCCTTGCGGACGAGGTCGGCCGACTCGGTCGGCTCGGCGGCGCGGGCGGTGAGGACGGTGACGTGGTCGTGCAGCCCGAGGCCGGCGACGATGGCGCGGACGTCCTTGACACCGGGAGCGATCCACATCCCGCTCTGCAGCAGCCCGAATCCCGCCCAGATGAGCTGGGAGCGCAGATCGTGGCGGGTGGCGCGGCGGTCGTCTGGCAGGGAGAAGCCGACCATGGTCCAGGCGCCGTCCCAGTCGCGGTTGACGGCGCCGGTCTCCCACATGCGCCGCCGCCCGTCCTCCAGGACGGCCGTGGCGTGCGGGGTGAGCCCGAAGTAGGTCTTGCGCCCCGAACGGTGCCGGGCCAGCAGCCCGCGTTTGGCCATGCGGGTGAGCGTGGAGCGCACGGCCTCCTCGGTCACGCCGAGCCGGGCGAACACGTCGATGACGCTGCCGGAGTACACGGCGACGTCGCGGCCCAGCGCGTAGACGCCGAGGAAGCTGAACATCAGCGACTGTGGGCGCGTGGACGGGGCGTGAGGCAGGTCGTCTCCCTCGCGGAAAGTCACAAGCCGAGGGTAGACGGATTCGACTTATTGGGCAAAACTTTGACGCAAGTCGCAAGTTTGCCCCACGTTCGAAGCGCGACACGAGGTGACGTGTATGGATTTGTCAGGAAAAGTGGCTGTGGTCACGGGTGCCGGTCGCGGTCTCGGCCGCGCCTACGCCGAGGCGCTGGCAGCAGCGGGTGCGGCCGTGGTGGTCAACGACGTGGACGCCGCGACAGCCGAGGAGGCGGCCGGGACGATCAGGAAGGCGGGCGGCCGGGCCGTCGCCGCGCCGGGCGCGGTCGGCGGCACGGAGGTGGCCGAACGCCTGGTGGCCACGGCGGTGGCGGAGTTCGGCCGGCTGGACGTCATGGTGACCAACGCCGGCGTGCTGCGCGACCGGGTGTTGTGGAAGATGACCGACGACGACTTCGACACGGTCATCGACGTGCACCTGCGCGGCACGTTCAGCTGCGCCAGAGCCGCCGCCGTACGGATGCGCGAGCAGGGCGAGGGCGGCAGGCTGATCCTCATCTCCTCCCCCGCCGGGCAGCGCGGCAACTTCGGCCAGACCAACTACGCCGCCGCCAAGGCCGGCATCGTGGCGATGGCCCGCACCTGGGCGATGGAGCTGGCCAGGGCGGGCATCACGGTGAACGCGGTGGTGCCGGTGGCCGCCACCGAGATGACCAAGACCATCCCCGCGTTCGCGCCGGTGCTGGAGGAGGCCGAGCGCACCGGCGCCCCGCTGCCCGCCTGGCTGCGCAGGGACGAGGGCATGGGCACGGTCGAGGACGTGGCCGGGCTGATCGTCTACCTCGCCTCCGGAGCATCCGGGGAGGTGACCGGGCAGGCCATCGGTGTCGGCGGCGACAAGCTCGCTCTCTGGTCGCACCCGGCCGAGAAGGCGGTCGCCTACGCCGACGGCGGCTGGAGCGCCGACGCGATCGCCGGAGCGTGGGGCGAGTTCGAGCCCGAGACCTACGGCATCCCCGCGCCCGAGGTGCCCGCGCCATGAACCTCGACGAGCTGACCGCGATCGACGTGCACACCCACGCCGAGGTCTCCAGGGACGGGCACACGTCCCTGAGCCCCGAGCTGTTCGGCGCGTCGGCGGAGTACTTCGGCGCGCACGAGCGCCCCACGATCGACCAGATGGCCGCCTACTACCGCGAGCGGAGGATGGCGGCGGTGGTGTTCACCGTGGACGCCGAGCACGCCACCGGCCATCCGCGCATCGCCAACGAGGAGATCGCCGAGAGCTGCGCCGCGCACGCCGACGTGCTGATCCCGTTCGCCAGCGTCGATCCGCACAAGGGCCGGGCGGGCGCCCGCGAGGCGCGCCGCCTGGTCACCGAGCACGGCGTCAAGGGCTTCAAGTTCCACCCCAGCATCCAGGGCTTCGACCCGAACGACCGGCTCGCCTACCCGCTGTACGAGGTGATCGAGGAGCTGGGCGCGATCGCGCTGTTCCACACCGGGCAGACCGGCATCGGCGCGGGCGTGCCGGGCGGGGCAGGGGTGCGGCTGCGGCACTCCAACCCGATGCTGGTGGACGACGTCGCCGTGGACTTCCCGCACCTGAAGATCATCCTGGCCCATCCGTCGTTCCCCTGGCAGGACGAGGCCCTGGCCGTCGCCACCCACAAGCCGTCGGTCTACATCGACCTGTCCGGCTGGTCGCCGAAGTACTTCCCGCCCCAGCTCGTCCGCTACGCCAACACCCTGCTCAAGGACAAGGTGCTGTTCGGCTCCGACTACCCGGTGATCACGCCGGACCGCTGGCTCAAGGACTTCGCCGCCCTCGACATCAAGCCCGAGGTCCGCCCCAAGATCCTCAAGGACAACGCCGCCCGCCTGCTCGGACTCAAGGAGAGTGCCACATGACCATCACCGCGAACGGCCTGGCCGAGATCAAGGCCCTGGCCGGCCAGGACCTCGGCCACACCGGCTGGCTGGAGATCGGCCAGGAGCGGGTGAACACCTTCGCCGACGCCACCGACGACCACCAGTGGATCCACGTGGACGCGGTTCGCGCCAAGGACGGCCCCTTCGGCGGCCCGATCGCGCACGGCTACCTCACGCTCGCCCTGGTCATCCCGCTCTTCAACGAGCTGCTGGAGATCCGGGGCGTCAAGATGGGCATCAACTACGGCCTGGACAAGGTGCGCTTCCCCGCCCCCGTCAAGGTCGGCGCCAGAATCCGGCTGGCCGGCCGGGTCGCCGAGGTCGAGGACGTCCCCGGCGACGGCGTCCAGACGCACATGGACTTCACCGTCGAGATCGACGGCGAGCCCAAGCCCGCCTGCGTCGCCCGCGCCATCTACCGCCACTACGCCTGACTCCCCTTCCCCGCCCCCCACGAACGGGATCACGCATGTCCAACCCTGCCCAGTTGCGCCGCGCCGTGGCCTCCAGCTTCCTCGGCAGCGTCATCGAGTACTACGACTTCCTCCTGTACGCCACCGCCTCCGCCCTGGTGTTCGGCAAGGTCTTCTTCTCCTCCTTGAGCCCGCTGGCCGCCACCGTCGCCAGCCTGGGCACGTTCGCCACCGGCTACCTGGCCCGGCCGCTCGGCGGCGTCATCTTCGGCCACTTCGGCGACCGGCTCGGCCGCAAGCGCATGCTGGTGCTGACCATGACGCTGATGGGCGTGGCCAGCACCCTCATCGGCGTGCTGCCGACGTACGAGCAGATCGGCAGCCTGGCCCCCATCGCGCTGGTGCTGCTGCGCGTGGCGCAGGGCATCGCGGTCGGCGGCGAGTGGGGCGGCGCGGTGCTCATGTCGGCCGAGCACGCGACGGGCCGCCGCGGCCTGTGGGCCAGCTTCACCAACGCCGGGGCGCCGTTCGGCATGCTGCTGTCCACGGCGGCGCTCAACGGGAGCGCCGCGATGATGGACGAGCAGGCGTTCCTGAGCTGGGGGTGGCGGATCCCGTTCCTGCTGAGCGTCGTGCTGCTGGCGATCGGCCTGTTCGTGCGGGCCAGGGTCGAGGAGACACCCGTCTTCGCGGCGGCGGCGAACACGGCGTCAGGTGGGTCGCCGCGCTCGGCGCCGCTCCTGGACGTGCTGCGCAACCACCCCAGGACGTTGCTGCTCAGCATCGGGGTCGGGCTGTCGCCGTTCGTGCTGCAGGGCACCCTCACCACGTTCCTCGTCTCGTACGGGGTGCAGGCCGGGTTCGCCCGGCAGCAGGTCCTCAACGGGCTGACCCTGTCGTCGGGGCTCGCGGTCCTCGGCATCGTCGGCTGGTCCGCGCTGTCGGACCGGGTCGGCCGCCGCCCCATCGTGCTGGCCGGCGCGGTCGCCGCCGCCGCGTACGCGTTCGCGATCTTCCCGCTGGCCGGCTCCGGCAGCGTCGCGCTGCTCACGCTGGCCCTCGTGCTCGGCCAGTCGATCATCCACCCGATGACGTACGGGCCGCTCGCCGCCCTCTACACCGAACTGTTCGCCACCCGCAGCCGCTACACCGGCGCCTCGCTCGGCTACCAGATCGCCGGGCTCGGCGCGGGGCTGGGCCCGCTGCTGTTCGCCCAGATCCAGGCCTCCTCAGGAGGCGGCGGCACCGGGCTGATCTCCGCCGTCATCGCCGGGTTCTGCCTGCTGACCGTGGTCTGCACGGTGGCGCTGCGGGAGACGAGCCGTACCGACCTGGCCGCCACCGCAGCCGCCGAGCCCAGCGTCCCCCGCTAGGAGCAACTCTCATGCGCAACGCCGGACTGGGCGGCTGGCCCGCCCGCCGCGCCCTCATGACCCCCGACCACCCGGCGTTCGTCTTCGGCGAGCGCGGCCTCACCTACGCCGGCGTGCACGAGCGCACCACCCGGCTGGCCGCCCGGCTGCGGCTCGCCGGGGTGGCGGCCGGGGACCGGGTCGCCTACCTGGGGCCCAACCATCTCGCCTTCGCCGAGACCCTGTTCGCCGCGCACGTGCTGGGGGCCGTGTTCGTCCCGCTGAACTTCCGGCTGGCGGCGCCCGAGATCGCGTACATGCTGGCCGACTCGGGGGCCACCGCGCTCGTGTACGCGCCCGAGTGCGCCGCCGTCGTCCGGGCGCTCCAGGACACGCCCGCGACCGTCGTGGCGCTCGCCGACCCGGCGCCGGGCGAGCACGCGTACGAGGACTGGCTCGCAGGGTCCAGCGGCCCGGACGGCCCGATCGACGTGCCGGTGACCCTCGACGACCCGGCCCTGATCCTCTACACCTCCGGCACCACAGGACGCCCCAAGGGCGCCGTCCTCACCCACGGCAACCTGGTCTGGAACAGCTACAACATGCTGGTCGGCGCGGACCTGCGCAGCGACGAGGTGACCCTGGTCAGCGCCCCGCTCTTCCACGTGGCCGCGCTGAACCAGACGCTGCTGCCCACGTTCCTCAAGGGCGGCCGCTCGGTCATCATGCCGTCCTGGGACGTGGACCGCTGCTACGACCTCATCGCCGAGCACCGCGTCACCTGGATGTTCGGCGTCACCACCATGTTCGCCGCGCTCGCCCGCTCGCCCCGCTGGGCGGGCGCCGACCTGTCGTCGGTGCGCACCCTGATGGCGGGCGGCGCGCCGGTTCCGCCGGCGCTGATCCGCACCTACCAGGAGCGCGGGCTGGTGTTCTGCCAGGGGTACGGCCTCACCGAGACCTCGCCCGGGGCCACGTTCCTGGAGCCGAGCCAGAGCCTGCGCAAGGCCGGGTCCGCCGGGGTGCCGGTCTTCTTCGCGAACGTGCGCGTCGTCCGCCCCGACCTCACCGACACCGCTCCCGGTGAGCCTGGCGAGGTCCTCATCCAGGGGCCGAACGTCACCCCTGGCTACTGGAACAACCCGGCGGCCACCCGGGCGGCCTTCGTGGAGGGCGGCTGGTTCCGCTCCGGCGACATCGCCACCCGGGACGCCGACGGGCACCTGCACATCGTGGACCGGGCCAAGGACATGTTCATCTCCGGCGGCGAGAACGTGTACCCGGCCGAGGTGGAGGGGGTGCTGGCGGAGCATCCGGGCGTGGCGGAGGCGGCGGTGGTCGGCGTGCCGGACGGGACCTGGGGCGAGGTCGGGCACGCGTTCGTCATCCCGCGCGCGGGCGCCGACCTCGGCGGTGAGGCACTGCGCGGCTTCCTGCTCGGGCGGCTGGCCAAGTACAAGATCCCCCGCTACTTCGAGATGGTGGACGAGCTGCCGCGCACCGGCTCAGGCAAGATCCGCAAGCCGGAGCTGCGCGCGCGGGCCGCCCGGTAGCCTCGTCCCTGCGCGTGCCGCCCTACGATGTGATCGTGACTGCGACTCCTCGACGCGCGCCCCGCCCCGCCGCTCGCGGCGCGGCCGCACCCAGCATCCGGGACGTCGCCGCCGCCGCGGGAGTGTCGTACCAGACCGTCTCGCGCGTGCTCAACGAGTCGCCGCGGGTGCGTCCTGAGACCCGCACGGCGGTGCTGGCGGCGATCGAGAGCCTGGGCTTCCGCCCCAGCCGCACGGCGCGCGCCCTGAGCCTCGGCCGCGCCCGCGGCATCACCGTGGTCACCTCCAACACCGTCCTGTACGGCTACGCGGCCACGCTGCAGGGGCTGGAGGAGGCGGCCAGGGCCGAGGGCATGGCCATGGGCATCAGGGTCGTGGAGTCGGCCGAGCCCGCCGAGGTGAAGCAGACCGTCGACTACGTGGGCGACGCCAGCGCGGGCGGGGTGGTGGTGATCGCGTTCGACCCGCTCGGCGTCGCGGTGCTGGAGGCGCTGCCCGAGCACGTCCCGGCGGTGGCAGCCGCGGAGCCCGCCGCGCCCGACCGGGGCCGCGTCGCCATCGCGCTCGACGAGCGCCGCGCCGCCGCCGACGCCACCCGGCACCTGCTCGGCCTCGGCCACCGCACCGTGCACCACGTCGCCATCCCCTCCGAGGGCGAGGGCGCCGTGCCGGGCGGGCGGCTGGCCGGGTGGCGGGACGCGCTGCGGGAGGCGGGGGCCGCGATCCCGGAGCTGATCGGGTGCGGGTGGGACATCCGGTCGGCGTACGCGGCCGGGCAGCGGCTCGCCTCCGCGCCGGACGTCACCGCCATCCTGTGCGGCAACGACGACATCGCGCAGGGGGTGCGCAGGGCGCTGTACGACGCGGGCAAGGACGTGCCGGGGGACGTGAGCATCGTCGGCTTCGACGACATCCCTGGGTCGGCGTACTGGACGCCCGCGCTGACCACGGTGCGGATGGACTTCGCGGGGCTGGGCCGGGCGTGCTTCCACGCGGCGGTGGCGGAGCTGACGGGCGGCGCGCAGCCCGAGCCCGCGCTCACCCCGCCGGCCCTCGTGCTGCGCGAGTCCACCGCGCCCCCGCCCCGCTAACGCCCGGACGTCGCCGAAAGCCCCGCCGACGCGTGAACCTCGCCGAAAGCCCCGTCGGCGCACGGACCTCGCCGAAACAGGCGTGTAACGATCCCGCAAAGAGGTCTTCCCTCCCCGGCATGTGACCGCTCACACTGAGGCGCAAGCATGTGACCGGTCACATGCCTGGCTGAGGAAAGCGAGATCTTGATGCCTGCTGACGTCGTCGAGACCGTGCGCTGGGGGCACACCGGCCTCACCGCCGTCGTGGAGATCCACCCTGACCGCCCGGTGTCGTTGCGCGAGCTGTCGGCGGGAGCGCCGCCCGCCGACCCGGCCCGCACGTCCCAGCCGCTGGTGGAGGTGCTGGTGCCGGGCGAGGGCCGGGCCAGGGCGTCCCAGCGGCTGTCGGACACGGCGGTGGGCTGCCGGCTGCGGTACACGGGCTCCGAGCAGTCGAGCGCGAACGGCTGGCACGAGCTGCGGATCCGGCTGCGGGACGAGGCGTCCGGCCTGGACGCCGAGGTGACCATGCGCTCCCCCGACGGCGTGCCGGCGGTTCAGGCGCGGGTCCGGGTGACGAACTCGGGCGAGCACCCGGTGCCGCTGCTGGCCGTCACCTCGTTCGCCGCGGCCTTTCCCACCGGGCGGGTGAGCGACCTCGACCTCCTGTACGCCGACAGCGAGTGGCTCGGCGAGAGCCGCTGGGCCAGCCGTCCGCTCGCCGATCACGTCCCCGACCTGGACCTGCGCGAGCACGGCCAGCACGGCAAGGGCACGTTCGCCCTGACCAGCCAGGGCACCTGGTCGAGCGGCCGGCACGTACCCATGGGCGGGCTGACCGACCGGAGCGCCGGCCGCACGTGGTTGTGGCAGATCGAGCACAACGGCCCGTGGCGGTGGGAGACGGGCGAGCGGCTGGACGGCGCGTACGTCGCCCTGTCCGGCCCCACCGACCTCGACCACCAGTGGAACGAGCTGCTCGCCCCCGGCGAGTCGTTCACCACCGTGCCGGTCGCGATCGCCGTCTCCGCGAAGGGCGTGGAGGACGCCGCCGCCGCGCTGACCGCCTACCGCCGCGCCCTGGTGCGCCCCCACCCCGACCGCGTCACCCTGCCGCTCGTCTTCAACGACTACATGAACACCCTGATGGGCGACCCCACCACGGCCAAGCTCCTCCCCCTGATCGACGCCGCGGCGGCGGCGGGCGCGCAGGTGTTCTGCGTGGACGCCGGCTGGTACGACGACGGCGGCGACTGGTGGGACAGCGTCGGCGAGTGGCTGCCGTCCCAGACCCGGTTCCCGCACGGCCTGGAGGAGGTCCTGGCCCGCATCGCGAGCCACGGCATGACGCCCGGCCTGTGGCTGGAGCCCGAGGTGATCGGCGTGCGCAGCCCGATGGCCGACAAGCTGCCGGACGCGGCGTTCCTCCAGCGCGGCGGCGTGCGCCTGGCCGAGCACGGCCGCCACCACCTCGACCTGCGCCACCCGGCGGCGGTGGCGCACCTGGACCAGGTGGTGGACCGGCTGGTCGAGGAGCTGGGCGTCGGCTACTTCAAGCTCGACTACAACATCAACCCGGGCGCGGGCACCGACGTGGACGCCACCAGCGTCGGCGGCGGCCTGCTCGCCCACAACCGGGCCCACCTGGCCTGGCTGGAGTCCGTCCTGGACCGCCACCCGCACCTGGTGCTGGAGAACTGCGGCTCGGGTGCGATGCGCATGGACTACGCGATGCTCTCGCGCCTGCAGTTGCAGTCCACCAGCGACCAGCAGGACTTCCTGCGCTACCCGCCGATCGCGGTCGCCGCGCCGCTGTCGATGCTGCCCGAGCAGGCCGCCAACTGGGCCTACCCGCAGCCCGGCATGACGGCCGAGGAGATCGCCTTCACGATGTGCACGGGCGTCCTGGGCCGCCTCTACCTGTCGGGCGACCTGCCGAGGATGACGCCGGAGCGGCTCGCCCTGGTCGAGGAGGGCGTCCGGCTCCACAAGAGCCTGCGCGCCGACCTGCTGCGCGCCACCCCGTGCTGGCCGCTCGGCCTGCCCGGCTGGGACGACCCGTGGCTCGCCCTCGGCCTGCGTACGGACGAGGCCACGCACCTGGCGATCTGGCGCCGTCCCGGAGCGGGCGACACGACCGTGCTGCACCTCCCCCACCTGGCCGGACGCGACCTCGCCGCCGAGATCGCCTACCCGGCGGCAGCGGACGGATGGGCCTGCTCGTGGAACCCGAGCACCGCCGAGCTGACCGTCAACGCCACCGTCCCCGCGCCCAGCGCCCGAATCCTGCACCTCCGCCCCTTCTCAAGCTAAGGAAGCCGAACCGTGAAGCTCGCACAGCGTGTCGCCGCCGCGTCGGCCCTCGTCCTGGCCGTCACGGCCTGCAGCGACCCCTCGGCGGGGCCCGCCGCGGCCCCCGCCACCGGCGGCTCGCCCGCCGCCTGGCCGTCCCCCACCGCCCGCCTGGACGGGGTGTCGCTCACCATCTGGGCCGCCCAGAACAGCAACACCGTGCCCAAGGCCGTGACCGACGCGTTCTCCCAGGCCACCGGCGCCAAGGTGGAGGTCGTCACCATCCCCGACCCGTACGAGCAGGGCGTGCAGACGAAGGTGGCCACCGGCGACAAGCCCGACCTGGCCTTCTGGCAGCCGACGGCGTCCATGCTCACCGCGCTCAACGCCCGCGCCAACCTGCAGCCGCTCGACGGCGCGCCCTGGATCGAGAGCATGTCGCCCGAGCTGCGCGACATGACGGGCCTGCTCGACAAGACCCGTTACGCGGCGCTGATCACCAGCCCGGCGGTGGAGGGCGTCTACTACAACAAGCAGCACGTCAAGGAGCCGCCGAAGAGCTTCGACGAGCTGGTCGAGACGGCCCGCGCGCTCAAGGGCAAGGGCGTCACCCCGTTCTTCGAGATGGCCGGCGACAAGTGGGCCACCCAGTGGTGGGTGCAGGTCCAGCTCGCCGACGCCGCCAAGGACGGCCTGTGGGAGCGGGTCAACACGGGCAAGGAGACGTTCGAGGACCAGACGATCCTGAACGCGATCAAGAAGTACAAGGCGCTGATCGACGAGGGGCTGTTCAACTCCGACATCAAGACCGCGACGTTCGAGGACCAGGGCGAGGCGCTGCTGTCCGGCAAGGCGGCCATGGCGGTGCAGGTGAACTCGTTCTTCGGCCAGCTCCAGGCCAAGGCCGACACGGCGGAGCTGGACGAGAAGATCGGCTTCTTCCCGATCTCGCCGTCGGGCAACGTGGGCACGTTCATCCCCGACCAGTCGAACGCGCTGGTGGCCTTCCGCACCGGGGACGCCAAGCGGGAGCAGGCCGCGCGGCAGCTGCTGGCGTACTGGATGGGGCCGGGTTACGCCGCCTTCGTGGCCGACCGCAAGACGGTGTCGCTGCGTACGGACGTGCCGACGCCGGACGGCGTGCCGCAGGCGCTGCTGGACGTGCACGCCTCGCTCGGCCAGTCGGTCGGGTCGATGCAGGCGCTGGCCGTGGCCAACCCCGACCTGTACCTGAACCTGGCGGACATGATCACCGGCAGCCTGACGCCCGAGCAGGTGGCGGCGGCCACCCAGAAGCAGTTCGCCCAGCTGGCCAAGGCCGCCGGCGCCACCGGTTTCTGACAGCGGGAGTCACCTCGTGCAGCAGACGCTCGCCCGCCCCACCGGAGCCGCCCGGCGGGCGCCCGCCCCCACCGTCGCGCGCGGCAGGACGCACCCGATGTGGTTCCTCCTGCCCGCGTTCGCGATCCTGTTCGTCTTCTTCTTCCTGCCGACCCTGTTCAACTTCGTCTACGCCTTCACCGACTGGTCCAGCTTCAAGAGCGAGATCCGCCCGGCGGGCTTCGACAACTTCGCCAACCTGCTGTCGGACGGCACGCTGTTCAGCGCGCTGCGCATCACGGTGATCTACGCCGCGCTGGTGGCGCTGTTCCAGAACCTGTTCGGCTTCGGCCTGGCCGTGCTGCTGGAGAAGGACACCTGGCTCAACCGCGCCGCCCGGCTGGCCTTCCTGATCCCCGTGCTGATGTCGGCGCTGGCCGTCGGCTACCTCTTCCAGGCCCTGCTCAAGCCGGACGGCAGCCTCAACGACCTGCTCTCGGCGCTGACCGGGCAGCAGGTGCAGATCGCCTGGCTGGGCAGCACCACGTGGACGCTCGTGCTGGCGGCGATCATCCACGCCTGGAAGTGGATGGGCCTGTCGATGCTCATCTACCTGGCGGGGCTCAAGACGATCCCCGAGGACGTGACCGAGGCCGCCCGCATCGACGGCGCCACGCCGTGGCAGGCGTTCTGGGCGGTCCGGTTCCCGCTGCTGGCGCCGGCCGTCACCTTCAACGTGGCGACGGCGCTGCTCGGCTCGATGAACGGCTTCGACATCGTGCAGGCGCTGACCGGCGGCGGCCCGGCCCGCAGCACCGAGATCCTCAACATCTTCATCTACCGCACCTTCGGCCAGGGGCTGTTCGCCCAGGCCACGGCGATGAGCCTGGTGCTGTTCCTGATGGTCGCGCTGCTGGCCTTCCCCGTCATCCGCGTGCTGCGCAGAAGGGAGGAGATCCTGTGACGGTCCCCGCCTTTGGTTCCACGACCCGCCGCCGGGCCCCGTCGCCGGTGCGGCGGGGGCTGGCCGCGCGGCTGCGCCCGTTCGCGGTCGTCGCGCTGGTCGTCCCCGTCATGGGGGTGCCGCTGTGGCTGGTCGTCGTCACGGCCGCCAAGTCGCAGGGCGAGGCCCTGTCGCCGAACCTGTCGCCGCCGTCGCGCTGGCAACTGTGGGAGAACCTGGCGCAGGTCTGGCAGCAGGGCGAGGTGCCCATGGCGTTCCTCGGCAGCCTGCTGGTGGTGGCGCCGTCGGTGCTGCTGGTGCTCACGTTCGGCTCGATGGCCTCGTGGATCCTGGCCCGCCGCGCCTCGCGGCTGAACGCGGTGCTGTACGCGCTGGCGATCAGCGGGATCGTGCTGCCGCCCGCCGTGGTCACCATCGTGCTCCTGCTGCGTCAGCTCGGCCTGGCGGGCAGCCCCGCCGGCATGATCGGGGTGTACGTCGGCATCTACCTGTCCACGGTGATCTTCTTCGTGACGGGCTTCGTGCGTACGGTGCCGCTGTCGCTGGAGGAGGCGGCCCGCATGGACGGCGCGGGGCCCATGCGGGTGTTCTTCTCGGTGATCCTGCCGCTGCTGCGCCCGGTGCTGGCCACCGCGACCATCCTCATCTGCCTGTACGTGTGGAACGACGTCTTCTACGCGTTCTTCGTCGTGGGCGGGCGGCTGGACACCTTGCCGCTGAACCTGTTCCAGGTGGCCAACGCCGGGCTCTACCTCAACAACTGGCACCTGATCTTCGCCTACATCATCCTGATGAGCCTGCCGCTGCTGATCGTCTTCGCGGTCGCGCAGCGCAGGATCATCTCCGGCATCACCGGCGGCGCCGTGAAGTAGGCGCTAGGCCAGGGTGACCAGGTCGGCGTAGCCGTCGTGCCACAGGTCCTCGGCCCCGTCGGGCAGCAGCAGCACCCGATCGGGCCGCAGGGCCTCGACGGCGTCCTGGTCGTGGGTGACCATGACCATCGCCCCCTGGTACGCCTCCACCGCCGCCAGCACCTCCGCCTTGGACGCCGGGTCGAGGTTGTTGGTCGGCTCGTCGAGCAGCAGCACGTTGGCCCGGGAGCTGACCAGCCCGGCCAGCGCCAGCCGGGTCTTCTCCCCGCCCGACAGCACCCCGACCGGCTTGTCCACGTCGTCCCCGCCGAACAGGAACGAGCCGAGCACCGCGCGCGCCTCCCCGTCGGTGAGGTCGGGGGCGGCGGCGGCCAGGTGCCCGCCGACGGTGGCGGCCGGGTCGAGCGTGTCGTGCTCCTGGGCGAAGTAGCCGAGCCGCAGCCCGTGCCCCGGCACGACCCGCCCGGAGTCGGGCCGCTCGTGCCCGGCCAGCAGCCGCAGCAGCGTGGTCTTGCCCGCGCCGTTCAGCCCGAGCACCACGAGCCTGCTGCCCCGGTCGACGGCCAGGTCCACGCCGGTCAGCACGGGCAGGCCGCCGTACGACTTGGCCAGGCTGATCGCGCCGAGCGGCATGCGGCCGCTGGGGGCGGGCTCGGGCAGCCGGATGCGCGCCACCTTGTCCGTGCGGCGCGCCGGGCGGGTCCCGGCGAGCATGCGGTCGGCGCGGCGGGCCATGTCCCTGGCCCGGACGGCGGTGGACGCCCTGGACCGCATCCGGTCGGCCTGGGCGTGCAGCGCGGCGGCCTTGCGCTCGGCGGCGGCCCGCAGCCGGGCCCTGCGCCGGTCGTCGGCGTCGCGGTCGGCCAGGTAGGTGTGCCAGCCGGTGTTGTGCACCTCCAGCGCGCCGTCCTCGACGTGCCAGACCCGGTTGACCACGTCCGCGAGCAGCTCGGTGTCGTGGCTGATCAGGACGAGGCCGCCGGGATGGCCGAGCAGGAACGAGCGCAGCCACGCGACCGAGTCGCCGTCGAGGTGGTTGGTCGGCTCGTCGAGCAGCAGGACGCCCGGCTCGGCGAACAGCACCCTGGCCAGCTCGACGCGCCGCCGCTGCCCGCCGGACAGGGTGCCGAGCGGCTGGTCGAGCACCCGGTCGGGCAGGCCGAGCCCGGCGGCGACGCGGGCCGCCGCCGCCTCGGCCGCGTACCCGCCGCGGGCCTGGAACTCGGCCTCGGCGGCGGCGTACCGGCTCATCGACCGCTCGTCACCGGACTCGGCGAGCGCGAGCTCGGCGGCCCGCAGGTCGCGCAGCGCCCGGTCCAGGTCGCGCGCGGACAGGACGCGGTCGAGCACCGCGAGCCCCGGGTCGGCGGCGGACGGGTCCTGCGGCAGGTAGCCGACGGGGCCGGTGCGCACGATCTCGCCGGCGGCGGGACGCAGCCGCCCGGCCAGGGTCTTCATCAGCGTGGTCTTGCCGGCGCCGTTACGGCCGACCAGGCCGACGCGGTCGCCGGGGGCGACGTGGGCGGTGCCGCCGGACATCAGGAGATGGGCGCCGACACGCAGGTCTACGCCACGGAAGGCAATCATGACAATACGCTCCGGAACTTCTTGAGGACACACGGGTGGCGTGGAAGCTGGTGTCCTGATCAAGAAGTGCGGGGCGTGAACATGCGGCCCAGTGTAGGAGGGCGTCGCGCCGGCCTGCCACCGGATTAACGCCGGCCGGCGCGCGGTGCCGTCGTCAGTTCCAGATGCCGGGAACGCCGGCGGGCACGTCGTCCTTGACCTCGCCGCGGTCGATCGTGTCGCCCCGCAGCGGCATGCCCACGGTGACCTCGCGGCCCCAGTCGGTGAACCGGGTGTCCGACTCGACCTGCACCGTGGTCTTGGACACGGGCAGCGTGGCCTTGACCGCCACCCGCCGCACCAGGCCCTTCTCCCCGAAGTACAGCACGTACGAGATCTTGCCGGTCTTGAAGCGCGTCCCGTAACGCGAGGCGAACGGGGCCGAGACGGCGGCGAGCTTGGCCGGCTTGATGGTGCCCTTGAGAATGCCGTCCTTCCAGGACGTGCGGGCCGCCACCAGCGCCTTCAGCGTCGCCGGGTCCAGAACCTCGACGAGCAGGTTGCTCGGCGGCTGCTTCACGCCGCTGTAGCGCACGTGGCTCGCGTCCGCGGTCAGCAGCGCCTGGTCGACCACCGGGCCTGAGACGTAGCTCACGCTGCCCGAGGAGATCAGCCGGACGGGGCCCGCCTGCAGCCCCTCCGTCTCCTTGGGGCTGGACTTCTTCATCTCGCGCAGCAGCCTGTCGCTGTACTGCACGGTCTGGCCCAGGTCGGAGGCCACGGGGCCGCGCGAGCCGAACCCGAACGTGCCGTCCACGGCGGAGCTGACGACCCGGTCGCCCGGGTAGGTGATCTTCGCCGTCGCCTGGAGGTTGACGGCCCGGCCTGGCGCTAACTCGGCCTGGAGGGCCCTGACCGGGTCTGATGCGGCCTGCGCGGGCATGGCGGTGAGCTGCACCACGCCTGCGACCACGGCGACACCGACGATGGTTCGCTTCATTGGTTTCCTTGGGAACGGTCCGGAAAGACGCGAACAATCTGGTGCATTGAAGATCGCCAGTCAAGCCGAAGGCCCCCGGAGGCTGCTCCAGGGGCCCAGGGCGCGCGGATCAGGCGGGGAAGTCCTTCGGGTTGACCCGGCTGGTCCCGGCGTTGCCGCCGCGGACCGGGTTGAGGGTCAGGGACCACCCGGGGATCCTGGTGGCGGTCGTCCTGTACTTCAGTTTGTCGTTGAAGCGCTGGTAGACGGCGTTCCGCGTGAACCTGCCCTTGGACACGTTGAAGCGGGTGCCGGTGGTGAAGTAGATCCGGTACGTGCCGTCCCTGACGTCGTTGATGGTCGCGGTCGACTTGGCGCGGACGTAGATGCTGATCGCCTTGGTCTTGCCTCTGACCAGGGCGACGACCCCGTCCGTCGACAGGCCGTTCTTGATCTTGAGCCTCCCCTGGCCGCCGCTGATGCGGTCGTAGAGGATCGTGCCGTTGCGCGGACGGGCCAGCGCCGACTCGGCCGACAGTGTCACCGTGGTGGCGACGCTGCCCCCGGTCACGGTGGTGGCTCCGGCCGGGGACGCCGTCAGCAGACCGCCCGCCAGAGCGACCGCGGCCACGACTCCGGTGCGCATGGCGGTTCCTTCGAGAAGCCTCTTCACAGAACATCTCCTTCGTGACGCATGGTCACGGTAAAGATAGGTTAAAGGGGGTCTCGTCCGGTACCTGATACGTCATTGGGATATCGTCGCCCGCCCAGGCGACGTAGCCGTCGGGGCGGACCAGGACCACGGCGGGCATCCCGGGCACGGCGGGGCCGGTGTACCGGGCGACCTTGACCTCCCCCTTCACCGCGGCTCCCTTCGCTCTCGCGTCCACCAGCAGGTGGCGGCCGTCCCTGAGCAGCTCGTACACCCTGCCGTCCGCGCATCGGAGGTCGGGCATGCGGCGGCCCGTCCACGGGTGGGCATGGCGGGACGCGGCGGGGTACCGGATGCCCAGCCCGGTCAGCCGCCCGGCCAGGAACGTGCGGGAGCGGCCGTACCGCAGGGCCAGCCGCAGCGTCAGCGTGCGGAACGCGCGGCGGATCGCCGAACGGCCCAGCACCAGGCGGTTGAAGGCGTCGGTCAGGGTGAGCACCTGGGCGCCCACCCGGTGCCGCTCGCGCTCGTAGCTGCCGAGCAGGCTCTCCGGCGCCCGGCCCCGCACGACGGCGGCCAGCTTCCAGCCGAGGTTCATCGCGTCGCCGATGCCGGTGTTCATGCCCTGACCGCCCAGCGGCGAGTGCACGTGAGCCGAGTCGCCCGCCAGGAACACCCGCCCGGCCCTGTATCGCTCCGCCTGCCGGCGCTCGCTCAGGAAGCGCGTGCTCCACCGCTGCTCCCGCATGCCGAAATCGGTGCCGGCGATGCGCACGAAGGCGTCGCGCATCTCCTCCATCGGCAGCGGCACGTCCAGCGGCACCTGCTCGCGCAGCCGGTCCCAGGCGATCGCGCGGAACCAGCCGTCGCCGAACGGGATCATGAGGACCACGCCCTCGCTGCTCGCCTTCGCGAACAGGGCGTCCGGCGGCGGCTCGGTGGCGCGGACGTCGGCGAGCAGGATGTGCGTCGCGTACTGCTTGCCGGCGAAGTCGATGCCGGCCAGGCCGCGCACCTTGCTGTGGGCGCCGTCGCAGCCGACGACGTAACTCGCCGTCTGCGTGCTTCCGTCGGCCAGGTCCAGGATCACCCGCCGGTCGTCCTGCCTCAGCCCCACGACCTCGGCGCCGCGCACGATCTGCACGCCCAGCTCGCGGGCGCGCTCCTCCAGCAGGTGCTCCGTGCCGCTCTGCGGGACGATCAGCACCATCGGGTACCTGGTCGCGAGCCTGCGCAGGTCCAGCGTGGCGCCGGGGGCCGGGGCCACGCTGTCCACCGGGACGCCGCGGGTCAGCAGGTCGTCGGCCATGCCTCTGGCGTCCAGGAGCTCCAGGGTGCGGGCGTGCACGGCGAACGCGCGGGTGAGGTTGGGCTGCTCCGTGCGGCGCTCCAGGAGCCGGCAGCGGACGCCGGCCAGGGCCAGCTCACACGCCAGCATGAGGCCGGTGGGGCCGGCGCCTACGACGATCACATCGGTCTCGGTCATCGGGGATCACATTCCCTCCGGGGTCTGGACGTCACCACCATGCGTGAGGGGCGGGGGGCGTCGAATCGGTGAAGTACACAGTCGGGGTCGCCGGTGTGCGGCGGCGCGGGGACGGGGTCGGTGCCGGTACCTGTGCCGAGGCCGGTGCCGGTGCCTGTGCCAGTGCGGGGCCAGTGCGGGGGCCGGGGCGGGCCGGTGGACTGGTGGAATCACGGATGCGAGCCGTCCACGGGCGGGCGCAGAGTCGTCCGGTGCGGCATGACGAGACGGTGCTCCCCGTGGCCGGTTCCCTGGTCCGCGCCTACCGCGCGGGCGCGGGCACCGAGCTGGTGCTCCTGCATGGCGGCAGGCCGGGCGGCGGATCGGGCGGCGGGCCAGACGCCGGATCGGGCGGCGGATCGGGCGGCGCCAGGCAGGCGTGGGAGCCGGTGTGGACGATCCTGGCCCGGCACGCCCGGGTGACGGCCCCCGACCTCCCCGGCTTCGGCGGCACCCCCACGGGCGGGACCGTGCCCACGCTCACCGGCTACGCGGCGTGGCTGCGCACGTTCCTCGACGCCTGCGCCATCGACCGGGCCGCCCTCGCCGGGATGTCACTGGGCGGCGGGATCGCGCTCCGTGCGGCGCTCGACATGCCGCACCGGATCAGCCGGGTCGCGGTGTGCGGCAGGCTCGACCGGCGGCTGGACGGTGTCGCCTGCCCGGTGCTGGTGCTGTCCGGCGCACCCTGCCGGGTCGCGGATGAGCTGGCGGCCTTCCTGTGCACGGCGAAAGGCCGCTGATCGCTCAGCGCACGGCCAAGGGCCGGTGGCCGCTCAGCGCTCGCCGTCGAGGAGGCCCGGCCGTTCCAGGGAGAGCCGCACCAGCTCGGCCCTGGACGACAGCCCCAGCTTCACGAACACCTTGTGCAGGTGGTAGTCGACGGTGCGCGGGCTGAGGAACAGGTGCGCCGCGATCTCCCTGTTCGTCCCGCCCTCGCTGACCATGCGCGCGATCTGCGTCTCCTGAGGGGTCAGGTCGGCGACCGTGCTGGGGTCGCGTTTGCGCGCCGTCTCGCCGGTGGCCTGCAGCTCCACCCGGGCGAGCCCCGCCCAGGGCGCGGCGTCCAGCCGTTCGAACGTCTCGCGCGCCGCCCGCAGGTGACGCCGCGCCTCGGCCCGCCGCCGGCGCCGGCGCAGCGCCTCGCCGAACAGCAGCGCCGTCCTCGCGGTGTCGAACGGCCGGCCGGCCCGCGCGTGCAACGACAGGGCCTCGGCGAAGTGCACGTCGGCGTCGCCCGCCCCGGTGTTCCCGACCAGGCCGCGGCAGCGGGCCACCAGCGCGTGCGCCCACGGGGACCTGGCCGGTTCCGCCCAGCGGCGCAGCAGGTCGAGGGCGTCCGCGGCGCGTTCCGGGCGGTCCGCGCGTACGGCGGCCTCGACGAGATCGGCGGCGGCGAAGATCTTCACGATGGGATGCCCCTCGCCGGGAGCGGCGTCCGCGAGCGCCGCCAGCCGGTCGAACGCCTCCCCCGTCCGCCCCTCCCCCAGGTCGAGCAGGGCCAGCGCCCACGCCGCGATGCCGGCCGGCGGGCCGAGGCGCTGGCCGATGGCGCGGGCCAGCGCGGCGTCCGCCTCCGTACGGCACTCCTCGGCCCGGCCCTGAACGGCGGCGATCCAGGCGAGCACGGCGCGGTGGTGCGCGGCCGTGTTGTCCTGCCCGGTGTCGAGCGACAGCCGCAGTCCTTCGGTGGCGGTGGCGCGGGCGGCGGCGAAGCGGCCCGTCCACATCTGGAGGGCGCCGAGGGGGGCGAGCACCAGCGGCAGCACGCTGACCGCGCCGGCCGTCCTGGCCCGTACGGCTGCGGCGGTGAACAGGTCCAGCGCTGTCGCGTCCTCGCCGACGAACATCGCGGCGCCCGCCGCCATGGTGAGGCTCTGCGGGTCGGCCGAGTCGCGGGCCAGGGCCCTTCCCTCGCGCAGGAGCGCGGTGGCCTGCTCTGTGTCGCCTGCCAGCAGGGCGGTCAGCCCGATCATCAGCTTGCCGCCCGCGGTGACGGCCTCCTCGATCGGCGGCAGCCCGGCCAGCCGCCGCCCCGCCTCGGCCAGCCTGGGCAGGTCGGCGGCGGTGAAGGCCAGGCGGCCTGCTTCGATCAGCATGCGCGCGGCCTGCCCGGGGCCCGGCGCGTCCACCTCGGCACGGCCCCGGGCCTGGTCCGCCGGTGCGCCCACCTCGGCGCCGCCCCGGGCCTGGTGCGGCGGTGCGCCCAACCCGGCGCCGCCTTGGGGCGGGTTCGGGGCGGCCGCGAGTTCGGCGCCTGCCATGAGCACCACGTAAGCGCTGTCCGGCCGGCCGCAGAGCCCCTCGATCGCGCCCCGCACGTGCTCGCCCCTGGCGCGGAGCCGGGGGTCGGACGTGTGGTGGGCGGCCTCGTCCAGGAGGGCGCGGGCGCGGTCGGGCTGGCCGGCCAGCCAGGCCGTCTCGGCGGCGAGCGTGAGGCGGCGCGCGCGGAGGTCGGCGCGCGCCGTCAGCTCGGCCGCGCGGCGCAGGGCGGTGGCGGCGGAGGCGTGCCCGCCACGGCGGGTGGCACGTTCGGCCGACGCCTCCAGCGCACCGGCCACCGCCTCGTCGGGGCCGGTCGCGGCGGCGGCGAGGTGCCAGGCGCGCCGGTCGGCGTCCCCGTCCGCCAGCGCCGCCGCCAGGGCCTGCTCCACGGCCTGGCGTTGCAGGAACGTCGCGCCCCGGTAGACGGCGGAGCGGACGAGCGGGTGGCGGAAGGACAGGACGGCGCCCTCGACCCGGACGAGACCGGCCTGTTCCGCCTCGTCGAGCGCGTCCGGGGCCAGGCCGAGCGACCGGGCGGCCCGGAGGACGAGGCCGACGTCGCCGCTCTCCTCGGCGGCGGCGATCAGCAGCAGGGTCTGTGCCGGGCCGCGCAGGCGCCGCACCCTGGCCAGGAACACCTGCTCGACCACCTCGCCGACAGGTAGGCGGGCGGGCAGTGGCCGGGTGCCGGCGAGCTGGTCGGGTGAGAGGGAGCCGGGTAGTTCGAGGAGGCCGAGCGGGTTGCCCGCGGTGCTGTCCACGAGCAGGGCGGCGACGCCGGGAGCGAGCGCCACGGAGGTGCGTTCGGCCAGCAGGGCCTGGGCGGCGTCGGCGTCCAGGCCGCGTAACCGCAGCTCGGGCAGCCCGGCCAGCGAGCGGGGGGATGCCGATGCGGGGGAAGGCGGGCGCGGGCCGGCAGGAGCCGCGGTGCCCGCGAACGAGGCCGCTGAAGCGGCCGGGGCGGGGCCTGGTTCCTCGTCGCGTACCGCGAACAGCAGCACCACCCCCTCCGCCTCCAGCCGCCTGGCCACGAACGCCAGCGCGTCGGCGGAGGCCCCGTCCAGCCAGTGGGCGTCATCGACCAGGCACAGCAGCGGCCGCTCCTCCGCCACCTCCGACAGCAGGCTCAGCACCGCCACGGAGACCAGGAACCGATCCCCCTCGACGGGATCCCCCATCCCGAACGCCCCGCGCAGGGCCGCGGCCTGCCCCGGCGGGATGGCGGCGGCGCGGTCCGCGACGGAGTGCAGGAGCTGGTGCGCGGCGGCGTACGGCAGCTCGGCCTCGGACTCGACGCCGCCGCCCCGCAGCACCCGCATGCCGTCGGCCCGTGCGGCGGCGTAGTCGAGCAGCGCGGACTTGCCGATGCCCGCCTCTCCCCGCACGACCAGGACGGCGCTGCGTCGTTCGCGAGCGCCGTCGAGCAGCCGCGCGATGAGAGCGCACTCCCGCTCCCGGCCATGCAGCATGCCCTGATCGTACGACCGCTCAGTGGCTGAAGGTGGTGGCGCCTTCGTCGCCGATCCACCGCCGCATGGGGACGGTGCCGCGTCTGCCGCGACGCCCGGCGGCCCGCGTCCTCACCCTGACAAGCCCCCCGCCAACCGCGCGCACAATTCCCAGACAGCCTCCTGGGCCCCAGGGTCGAGCGCCGACGCGGGCATCGGCTTGCGCCGGCACCTGTCATCCACGTAGACCCCGCTCACCCCGTCCAGTTCGGCGCTCGTGGCCGCGTACACGCTGGATCGCGCCGACCGCGTGAGGTCGGACAGGAACAGCGGCGCGACGACCTTCAGCACCAGCGGCGCGACCGGCCGGTAGAGGATCGGGAACGCCCGGATGGGCGTGACCCGGTTCATCGGCGTGTGGCCGTGCCCCGGGTAGACCACGTTCGCCGTCACCCGGCAGGAGCCGCGCAGCCGCTCGGCCAGGCGGCACGTCATCGCCATGGTCATGGTCTTGGTGTGGTTGTAGTGGCTGAACGTCCACCCGAGGTACCGGCGCTCACCCTGAAGATCGCCGGTGTCGATGGGTCCGCCCGGGATGCCGCCGGTGAGGTTGACGACGCGGGCGGCGGGGGCGCGCTGGAGCAGCGGCAGCAGCAGGTGGGTGAGGGTGAAGGGCGCCAGCACGTGCGCGGCGAACATCTGCTCCACGCCGTCGGCGGTCACCCGGCGCTCGGGCGGGTTGACGCCGACGTTGTTCACCAGCACGTCGAGCCGGTCGTAGCGGCCGGCGACCTCGGCGGCGAGCCTGCGCATCCCGTCGAGCCGCGTGACGTCGGCCGGGACGGCGTGCACGCGGTCGTGCCCCGCGCTGCTCCTGAGGTCCTGCGCCGCCCGCGCGCCCCGCTCCGGGTCGAGCCCGGCGACGATCACCGACGCGCCGCCGCAGGCCAGGCCGCGGGCGGTCTCCATGCCGATCCCGCCGGTGCCGCCCGTGACGAGGGCGACGCTGCCATTTCTGTCACTTGATGTCATGAACAGCACTATATGTCACCCAATACACTCGGACGCATGGCGGGGTTGAGAGAGCGCGCGCGACGGGCCGTACAGGCGGAGCTGGCGGCGGTGGCGCTGGAGCTGTTCACGGAGCGGGGCTTCGACGAGGTCACGGTGGACGACATCGCCCGCGCCGCCGGGGTCTCCAAGCGCAGCTTCTTCCGGTACTTCCCGGCCAAGGAGGACGCCGTGTTCGGCGGGGTCCAGGTGATGGGCGACGACATCGCCGAGCAGCTCGCCGCCCGGCCGGCGGGCGAGCCGCCGTGGGAGACGCTGCACGCGGTGCTGCGCGAGTGGGTGGCGCGCATCGACGCCGAGAGCCAGGCCACCCTCCGGCTGATCGAGCGCACGCCCTCGCTGCGGGCCCGTTTCCAGCAGAAGCGAGAGGAGGTGCGCGGCAGCATCGCCGAGGCCCTGGCCGTGCGCACCGGCCTGGACGCCTTCACCGTCGATCTGCTGACGGCCGCCGCCGGGGCCGCCGTCGAGTGCGCCTCCCGCGAGTGGCTGCGCGCGGGGCCCGGAGGCGATCACATGGAGCTCGTGGACACCGCCTTCACCCGCCTGCGCCCGGCCGCCGCCACTCCCTGACCGCCCGGACGCCGAACTCTGCACGCCGAGCCGAGGGGTGTCCCTTATGCCCTAGACTGCGGCAGATGTTCGCGGCCCCCGCCCGGCTGGCCTGGCTGGACGCCCTGCGGGGACCGGCAGCGCTGGCCGTCACCATGCACCACGCCGGCTGGACGTTCGTCCCGGCTGTATGGGCCGAGATCGACCGCCGCGTGGACCTCGGCTCGTTCGGGGTTCTCGTGTTCTTCCTGGTCAGCGGCTACATCATCCCCGCCTCCCTGGAACGCCGAGGCGACCTGCGCGCCTTCTGGACCGGCCGCGCGTTCCGCCTGCTGCCGCTCCTGCTGACCGCGTCCTGCCTGGCGCTGCTGCTCACCGCGACAGGCCTGCTGCCCGCCCCGCCTGGCCTGGGCGAGCGCCCCTGGCCGCTGGTCGCGCTGGGCAACGTGAGCATGCTGCAGGAGCTGCTCAACCTTCCCGCGCTGATCAGCGTGACCTGGACGCTCTCGTACGAGATGGCGTTCTACCTGATGAGCGTGGCCCTGTTCGCCACCCGCCAGGCCCGCAGATCGGCGGGCATCGCCGTCGCCCTCGCCGTCGCGGCCGTCCCGCTGGGCCTGCTGCTGCCGAAGGCGACGATCGGCGGCCGGGCCGACCTGGCCGCCGCCGCGCTGGCCCTGGCCGTGCTCGCCGCGATCGCGGTGACCGTGCTGGCCTCGGAAGGGGCGCGCACGGTGGCGGCGGTGGCGGGCGGGCTGCTCGGCCTGGCGCTGGTCGTGCTGGGCAGCCGGGGCGGCACCTGGCAGGGGGTGATCGTCCTGGCCGTGATGTTCACCGGGACGGCGATCCACCGGGCCGAGCAGGGGACGATCCCGTGGCGGACCGCAGGGGTCACCGCGGCCGTGGTGCTGGCCTGCGGGCTCCCCGCCAAGGGCGACTCCACGTGGGCGGCGGCGATGGTGCTGGCCTTCGGCGCGTTCGCGCTGGCGTACGCGCTGCGCGGCCGGCGGTTCCCGCGCTGGCTGCCGTGGCTCGGGCTGATCAGCTTCTCCGTCTACCTGCTGCACCCGATCCTGCTGCACCTGCTGCCGAACCTGGCGCTGTTCGTGCCGGCCGTGATCGCGCTCAGCGCCCTGACCCACCACCTGATCGAGACGCCCGGCCAGCGGCTGGGCAGGCGCCTGGTCAGGCAGGCCCGGGGGCGTTAGGCGCGGCGCCCCTGCCGCACAGGTAGCCGACGACCATCTCGCCGACCATCCGCCGCTGCCTGGCCCGATGCTCGGCCGCGGTCATGTCGCGCCCGAACAGCGCGCCGAACGTGTGCTGGTTGGCCACCCGGAAGAAGCAGAACGCGCTGATCATCATGTGCACGTCGATGGCGTCGGCCTCGGTGACGAAGTCGCCCGACTCCTGCCCTGCGTCGAGGATGCGGGAGATCAGGTCGAGCACGGGCGTGCCGAGGTTGCCCAGCACCTCGGACTTGCGGATGTGCTCGGCCTGGTGGATGTTCTCGATCGCGACGAGCTGGATGAACTCCCGGTGCGCGTCGTGGTGGTCGAAGGTCAGCTCGGCCAGCGTGCGGATGGCCTCGACCGGCGCCAGGTGCTCGACGTCGACGGTGCGCTCCACCTCGCGCACCTCGGCGTACGCCTTCTCCAGCACGGCGACGTAGAGCCGCTCCTTGCTGCCGAAGTAGTAGTAGATCATGCGCTTGGTGGTGCGCATGCGGGCCGCGATCTCGTCCACGCGCGCACCCGCGTAGCCGTAGCGGGCGAACTCGCGCTGCGCGACCTCAAGGATCTCCGCCTTGGTACGGTCGGCGTCCCGCTGGCGTTCGGAGGTGGCGGGGGGCGAGGTCATTCGCTCATCATAGGCTGGCCGGCGGCCCGCACGGCGACCGGCTCAGAACGGATGGTGCGCCTGCTGGGTCGCCGGCGTGATCCAGCGGGTGCTGGTGAAGGCGTCCACGGCCCAGCGCCCGCCGGAGCGGTCGCGGGTGATGCTCATGAAGGGTGCTCCTCGGTCAGGACGCGCTGGGCGACGGCGAACGCGGCGTTGGCGGCGGGGACCCCGCAGTAGACGGCGCTCTGCAGCAGGACCTCGCCGATCTCGTCCGGCGTGAGCCCGTTGCGGAGCGCGGCGCGTACGTGCATGGCCAGCTCTTCGAGATGCCCGTGGGCGACGAGCGCCGTGAGCGTGATGCAGCTACGCGTACGGCGGTCGAGGCCGGGGCGGGTCCAGATCTCGCCCCAGGCGTAGCGGGTGATCAGATCCTGGAAGTCCCTGGTGAACGGCGTGGTGCGGGCCACGGCGCGGTCCACGTGGGCATCGCCGAGCACCTCCCGCCGCACCCGCATGCCGGGCAGGGCGGGCAGGTGGGCGAGCAGCGCCTGGGTGACCCGCTCCGGCTGGTCGGCGGGCGCCAGATGGGCGGCGCCCGGCAGCTCGACCAGCGTGGCGTCCCGGATCCCGTCGGCCAGCTCCCTGGCGTGCGCCGGAGGCGTCGCGGGATCCTCGCGCCCGGCCACCACCAGCGTCGGCACGGTGATCTTCGGCAGGTCCGCGCGCAGGTCGTAGCCCGCCAGGGCGTCGCAGCACGCGGCGTAACCGGCCGGGTCGGCGGCGGCCAGGTCGTCCAGCAGCGCCTGGTGCGGGGCTCCGGCGAACCAGCGGCGGGCGGTCGCCTCCAGCAGCGGCGCCGTGCCCTCCGCGCGGACCAGCTTCGCCCTGTCGTGCCACGACCCCGGCTCGCCGAACCTGGCGCTGGAACAGATCATGGCCAGGGAACGCAGCCTCCCCGGGTGGCGGGCCGCCAGCGTGGCGCCGATCGCGCCGCCGATCGAGACGCCCGCGAAGTGAAAGGTGTCCATGCCCTCGGCGCTCGCCACGTCCAGGACCAGGGCGGCCAGGTCGTCCATGGTGCCCACCGGCGGGGTGGGCGAGTCGCCGTGGCCGGGCAGGTCGAACCTGAGCACCCGGAACGTGCGGGCCAGCGCGGGAAGCTGGGCGTCCCACAGACGGGTGGACGTGCCCAGCGACGGGGCGAGGACGAGCGGCTCTCCCTGGACGGGGCCGTCCAGGCGGTAGTGCAGCGGCATCAGTGCGGGGCCTTGTCTTGGTGGTGGTCGAGTGCGCGGTCCACGAGGGCCGGGGCCGGGCCTGGGTCGCCCTTGACGGTCAGGTTGGCGCGCATGCGGTCAGGGTGCACGCGCAGGTCCGCGACCAGCTCGGCGGCGTCGCGGGCCGCCCCCGACACCAGGCGGAGCGCTTCGCGCAGCGGCTGCCATTCCGCGTGCCAGGCGCCGGACGGGCGCTCGTCCTCGGCGGCGAGGGACGCGTACAGGGTCGCGGCGAGCATGGGGACCTGGCGGGCGGCAGCGGCGATCATCGTGGCTCTGACCGGGTTGTGCTTGTGCGGCATCGAGGAGGAGCCGCCGCCGACGCCCTCGGACAGCTCGCCGATCTCCGTGCGTGACAGCACCAGGACGTCGGCCGCCGGCTTGCCCAGGGCGCAGGCCGTGAACGCCAGCGCTCCGGCCAGGTCGGCGACGGGGGTGCGCAGGACGTGCCAGGGCAGGACCGGCTCGGCCAGGCCCAGCTCGGCGGCGAACCGTCCGGGCAGGCGCAACGCCACCGCCACGGGGTCCGGCACGTCGCCCGTGAGTGGTTGGGGTTGGAAGGCCGCCAGGGTGCCGGCGGCGCCGCCGAGCTGGGCCGGGAGGGCGGCGCGGGCGGCGGCGAGGCGGGCGCGGGCGTCGATGGCCAGCTTGCGCCAGCCCGCCGCCTTCAGCCCGAACGTCGTGGGCACGGCCTGCTGAGTGAGCGTCCTGGCCGCCATCGGGGTGTCGCGGTGCGCGGACGCCAGCGCGGTGAGCCCGTCGATCACCCGGTCGAGGTCGGCCAGGACCGGGGCCAGGGCGCGGCGGGCGACGAGCATGAGGGCGGTGTCGACGATGTCCTGGCTGGTGGCGCCCCGGTGGACGTACTCGCCGTGGGGCGGGCCGGCCGCGTCGCGCAGGTCCTCCACCAGGGGGATGACCGGGTTGCCGCCTGAGCGGGCGCGCGCCACGAGGCCGGGCAGGTCGAACGCGTCCGCGCGGGCGGCGGCCGACGACACGGCGTCCGCCGCCTCGGCGGGGGCGAGGCCGAGGGCCGCCTGGGCACGGGTCAGTGCGGCCTCGGCGTCCAGCATGGCCTGCAGCACGGCGAGGTCGCCGGTCGCCTCGGCCGCGCCCCGCATGGGCGACAACAGCCCCAGATCGGCATGACCGGACGGCGGCTCGGGATCAGCCGAAGTCAAGGAAGACCGTCTCCTTCTCGCCCTGCAGATGAATGTCGAACCGATGAACCCCCTCGCGCTCCTCCACCGCCACCAGCGTCTGCCGCCGCTCCGGCGCAAGCGAGTCGAGGAACGCGTCCTGCCCCAGGTAGATGCGCGTGTACAGGTGGTGCAGCAGCCCGCGGGCGAAGACGCACACGCTGATGTACCCGTTCCGCGGCACGACCGTGCGCAGGGCCCAGTGCCCGTCGTAGTCGGTGGCCACGCGCCCGAACCCGGTGAAGCGCACGCCGTCGCGCCCGAGGATGGCCCCGTTGGTGGGGTCGCGGCGCATGGTGCCGGGCGCTCCGGCGCGGGAGCCGTTCTCGTCGGCCTGCCAGAACTCCAGCAGCGCGTCCGGCACGGGGTCGCCCGCGCCGTCGTAGACGTAGCCGTGCACGGCGATGCCGCCGGTCGCGATGTCGCCGCCGCCGGGGAACGGCAGCGCGTACCCGTAGAACGGGCCGACGGTCTGCGAGGGGGTGGGGTTCATCGGCCTTCCTCCATCCAGGTCGCGGTCGGCCCGTCGAGCACGATGTCCCACCGGTAGCCGAGCGAGTACTCGGGCTCGGACAGGTCGTGCACGTACGTGGCGACCAGCCGCTCCCTGGCGCGCTCGTCGGTGACCGACTGCATGATCGGGTCGTAGGGGAACAGCGGGTCGCCGGGGAAGTACATCTGGGTGACCAGGCGCTGGGTGAACGAGGTGCCGAAGAGCGAGAAGTGGATGTGCGCCGGCCGCCAGGCGTTGAGGTGGTTGCGCCACGGGTACGGGCCGGGCTTGATCGTGGTGAACAGGTAGTTGCCGTCGTCGTCGGTGAGGCAGCGGCCGACGCCGGAGAAGTTGGGGTCGAGCGGCGCGGGGTGGTCGTCGCGCTGGTGCAGGTAGCGTCCGGACGCGTTGGCCTGCCAGATCTCGACGAGCTGCCCGCGCACGGGCCGGCCCTGGCGGTCGAGCACGCGCCCGCGCACGGTCATCCGCTCGCCCAGCGGCTCGCTCAGGTGCTGCTTGGTGAGGTCGTTGTCGAACGGGGTCACGTCACTGACGCCGAACACCGGCCCCGACAGCTCGACCGCCTCAGGGTCCTTGATCGCGACGAGCGGCTGCTGAGGATGGCGGAGCAGGGTGCTGCGGTAGGGGGCGTAGTCGCGGGAGGGGTGGTCGCCCTGCCGGCCGGCGTGTGCCGCGATCTCCTGATCGATGTCGGCCTGCTTGAGGGGTTCGGACATCACGCTACCTTTCGAGTACGACGGCCAGCCCTTGGCCGACGCCGATGCAGAGACAGGCGAGACCGGTGCCGGAGCCGGCGGCGGCCAGCCGGTGCGCGACCGCGCCGGTGACGCGGGCGCCCGAGGCTCCGAGCGGGTGGCCGATGGCGATCGCGCCGCCGTCGGGGTTGACGATCGCCGGGTCGAGGCCGGGCAGCTCGGCCAGGCAGCCGAGCACCTGGGCGGCGAACGCCTCGTTCAGCTCGGCGGTGTCGAGGTCGCCGAGCCGCTTGCCCGCCTTGGCCAGCGCCTTGCCGGCCGCCTCGACGGGGCCGAGCCCGAAGTAGCGGGGCTCCAGCGCGCTGACGCCACTGGCGACGATCCTGGCCAGGGGCTCGCGCCCGCGCAGGCCCGCCTCGTCGGTGAGCAGCAGGGCGGCGGCTCCGTCGTTCAGCGGGGAGGAGTTGCCGGCGGTGACGGTGCCGCCGTCCTTGCGGAAGGCGGGCTTGAGCTTGGCCAGCGCCTCCAGGGACGAGTCGCGGCGGATGCCCTCGTCGGCGGTCACGCCCGCGATCGGGACGATCTCGCGCTCGAACGACGCCTTGGCCGCCTTCTGGTGGCTGGCCAGCGCGTACGCGTCCTGCTCGGCCCGGGTGATCCGGTGCTTGTCGGCGATCAGCTCGGCGCCCTCGCCGAGGGCGACCGTGTGCTCGGCGGGCATGGCGGGGTTGACCAGCCGCCAGCCGAGCGTGGTGGAGACCAGCTCCTGGCCGCCGGCCGGGAACGCCTTCTCCGGCTTGGGCAGCACCCAGGGGGCGCGGGTCATCGACTCGACGCCGCCAGCGATCACGGTGGAGGCGTCGCCGACCGCGATGGCGCGGTAGGCGTGGATGACGGCCTCCATGCCGGAGCCGCACAGGCGGTTGACCGTCACGCCGGGCGTGGTGACGGGCAGGCCGGCGAGGATCGCGGCCATGCGGGCGACGTTGCGGTTCTCCTCGCCGGCGCCGTTGGCGTTGCCGAGCACGACCTCGTCGGCGCTGTCCAGGCCGTTGCGTTCGGCCAGCGCCTTGACGACGTGCGCGGCCAGGTCGTCGGGCCGGATCTTCGACAGGGCTCCGCCGTAGCGGCCGAACGGGGTGCGCACGGCGTCGACGATGTAGACGTCCTTCATGCGATCACCTCCGCGCCGGTGCGCTCGCGCACCTCGTCGAGGCGCACGCCGGGGGCGCTCTCGACGAGCGCGAAGCCGCGCTCGGTGGTGTCGAAGACGCCCAGGTCGGTGATGACGCGGTGCACGCACTCCTTGCCCGTCAGCGGCAGCGAGCACTGCGCGACCAGCTTCGGGGAGCCGTCCTTGGCGTTGTGGTCGGTGATCACGATGACCTTGCGGGCGCCGTGCACCAGGTCCATGGCGCCGCCCATGCCCTTGACCAGCTTGCCGGGGACCATCCAGTTGGCCAGGTCGCCGCGCTCGGAGACCTGCATCGCGCCGAGCACGGCCACGTCGATGTGACCGCCGCGGATCATGCCGAACGACAGCGAGGAGTCGAAGAACGACGCGCCCGGCAGGACGGTGACCGTCTCCTTGCCGGCGTTGATCAGGTCGGGGTCGACGTCCTCGGCCTTCGGGTACGGGCCGACGCCGAGGACGCCGTTCTCGGAGTGCAGGACCACGTCCACGCCCTGCGGCAGGAAGGAGGGGATGCGGGTGGGCAGGCCGATGCCCAGGTTGACGTAGTCGCCGTCGCGCAGCTCGGCCGCCGCCCGCGCGACCATCTCGTCACGGGTCCAGCTCATTCGGTGATGGTCCTTTTCTCGATGCCCTTGTCGGCGGCCTGCTCGGGGGTCAGGACGAGCACGCGCTGGACGAAGACGCCCGGCAGGTGCACCTCGTCCGGGTCCAGCTCGGTCAGCTCCTCGACCTCGGCGATCGTGACGCGCCCGGCCATGGCGGCCAGCGGGTTGAAGTTCCTGCTCGACTTGTTGAAGACGAGGTTGCCGAAGCGGTCGCCCTTGGCGGCGCGGACCAGCGCGAAGTCCGTGCGGATGCCGTGTTCGAGCACGTACTCGCGGCCGTCGAACTCGCGCACCTCCTTCGGCGGCGAGGCGACCGCGATGGAGCCGTCGGGGTTGTGACGCAGCGGCAGGCCGCCGTCGGCGATGGGCGTGCCGACGCCGGCGGGCGTGTAGAACGCGGGGATGCCGCTGCCGCCCGCGCGCAGCCGCTCGGCGAGACTGCCCTGCGGCGTGAGCTCCACCTCCAGCTCGCCGGCCAGGTACTGGCGGGCGAACTCCTTGTTGTCGCCGATGTAGGAGGCCGTGACGTGCGCGATGCGGCCGGCCGCGAGCAGGATGCCCAGGCCGCCGCCGTCGACGCCGCAGTTGTTGGAGACGACGCCGAGGCCGGTGGCGCCGGTGTCGTAGAGGGCCTGGATCAGCACGTTGGGGATGCCGCTGAGGCCGAAGCCGCCGACGGCGAACGACGCGCCGTCGTGCACGCCGGCCAGCGCCTCCGTGGCCGTGGCGACCACCTTGTCCTTGCGCACGACGCTCCGTTCCTCCGAGGTGTTCGCTCTGCGAACTTAAGTTCACTATTATGTGTTTTTCAGTATGTGTATCGGGGGGCGGGCTGTCAAAGGTCCCGCCGGTGGTGTCGGGTGACGCGTCGGGAAGCCGCCTCGCCTGGAGGAGGAGCCGATGGAAGGGGCCGGAACCCTGGAGCGCGGGCTGGCCGTGCTGCGCGCGCTGACCGCCGCCCCCCGGCGGCCCGTCCGGGCGACGGACCTGGTCCGCGCCACCGGCCTGGCCAGGTCCACCGTGGACCGCGTGCTCGGCACGCTCGCGCACCTCGGCTACGTACGGACGGAGGGCCGCGACGTGTCGCCCGCGCCGCGCCTGATGGAGCTGGGCGAGGCCTACCTGGCGGCCGGCGGCCTGCGTGACGCGCTCGCGCCCGCGGCCGGGCGGCTGGCGGACGAGCTGGACGAGTCCGTGTCGCTGGCCGTGCGGGACGGCGACGGGGTGCGCTTCGTCGTGCAGTGCACCCGGCGGCGCACCATGTCGGTCACCTTCCGGGTCGGCGACCTGCTGCCCGCCGACCGGTGCGCGGCCGGGCTGGCGCTGCTCGAACCGGAGGGATCCTGGGCCGAGGACGACCAGCTCATCGAGCCGGGGCTGATCGCGGTGGCCATGCCGGTACGCGACGCGCTGGGGCGGGCCGTGTGCGCGGTCAGCGTCGTCAGCCACACCAGCAGGCACACCGTGGCGGAGCTGCGCGAGCACTGCCTGGCCGGGCTGCGCAAGATCGTGGCGGAGATGGAGGCGACGCTGGCCGGCGCCCCGCCGATGCCGGCCGCGCCCGCCGGCGTCGATCGCTCGCGCGGCGCCAAGCAGGAGCTGGGCATGGGGTTCCTGCAGTCGCTGGCGCGCGGCCTGGCCGTCATGGTGGCGCTCGGCACGGCGCGCGGCGGCCTGACCCTCGCCGACTGCGCCAAGGTCACCGGCCTGCCCAGGGCGACGGTGCGCAGGGCGGTGCAGACGCTGGAGAGCCTCGGCTACGCGGGCGCCGGCGGAACGCGGTTCGCGCTGCTGCCGAGGGTGCTGGAGCTCGGGTACGCGCAGCTCTCCGGGCTGACGTTCGGCGAGGTCGTGCAGCCGCACCTGGCCGACCTGGTGGCGCGCGTGCGGGAGTCCGCGTCGGTGGCGGTGCTGTCGGGCGACGACGTCGTGTACGTGGCCAGGGTGCAGACGGTCAGCCTGATGAGCATCAACATCACGGTCGGCACCCGCTTCCCCGCGTACGCGACCTCCATGGGCCGGGTGCTGCTGGCCGAGCTGCCCGAGGAGCGGCTGGCCGCCATCGCGCCGAAACGCCTGTCGTCCAGGACCGTCACCTCGCCGCAAGAGCTGCGCGCCCTGCTGCGGCAGGCCGCCGCCGACGGGTACGCCCTGGTCGACCAGGAGCTGGAGGAGGGGGTGCGGTCCATCGCGGTGCCGGTCCGCGACCGATCGGGCCGCACGGTCGCGGCGGTGAACGTGGCCACCCACGCCGGCCGCGCCTCCAACGCCACGCTCCTGCGCGACGTCCTGCCCGCGCTGAGGGAGACGGCGGCGCGCATGGAGGCGGATCTCGTTCACGTGCACGCCGCGATCGGCGGCTGATCGGTGGCTAGACTCCGGGCATGAAGGCCGCAGTGCGCGCCAGATATGGCCCGCCGGAAGTGGTGAGCGTCTCAGAGGTCGGCATGCCGGCCGTCAAGGACGGCGATGTGCTCGTCAGGGTGCGAGCGACGACCGTCAACCGTACGGACTGCGCGATGCGGGCCGCCCAGCCGTTCATCTGGCGGTTCTTCACGGGGCTCGTCAGGCCGCACGTGCCCGTTCTCGGCACGGAGTTCGCGGGCGACGTCGAGGCGGTCGGCGACGGCGTCACCGCGTTCAAGCCGGGCGACAAGGTGTTCGGGTACAACGACCCGGGGTTCGGGGCGCACGCCGAATACCTGGTGATCCAGCAGGGCCGTACGCTGGCGCCGCTGCCGGAGGGGCTGACGTACGAGGAGGCCGTGCCCGGCACGGAGGGCGCGCACTACGCGCTGTCGCTGATCACGTCGGCGAAGGTGCGCGCCGGGCAGGACGTACTCGTGTACGGCGCCACCGGGGCCATCGGGTCGGCGGCCGTGCAACTGCTGAAAGACGCCGGCGCGAACGTCACCGCCGTCTGCGGCACCAAACACCTCGACCTGGTCAGCCGGCTCGGCGCGGACAAGGTGGTCGACTACACGGCCACGGACTTCACGGCGGACGAGCAGCGCTACGACGTCGTCATCGACGCGGTGGGCAAGAGCACGTTCGGGCGGTGCCGGCGGCTGCTGAAGCCGCGCGGCGGCTACATCGCCTCCGACGTGGGGCCGTTATGGCAGAACCTGGCGCTGACGGCCGTCACCCCGCTGTTCGGCGGCCGGCGGGTCCGCTTCCCCTATCCCCGGCATGACGCGGAGATGGCGCGGCGCCTGGCGGGGCTGATGGAGTCCGGGGCGTTCCGGCCCGTCATCGACCGGCACTATCCGCTGGACGAGATCGTGGACGCCTACCGTTACGTCGAGACGGGCCAGAAGACGGGGAACGTGGTGATCACCATCTGACGTCCTCTCATGACGCCCTCTCATGACGCCAGGGCCGTGACGGCGGTGGCCAGGTACAGGCAGCCGCCGATCGCCACGGCGACGCCCGCCAGCGCGGGCGTCCAGGCCGCGACCGATCGCAGCAGGCGCACGCGAGGCGCGTGACTGCTCAGCACCGCCGCGCCCCGCACCGTCACGACGCCGACGGCGGTCAGCGTGACGGCCATCCCGGCGCCGAACGCCAGCACCAGCACGACCGCGTCCAGGGACCGGCCGGTGAGCAGGCCGCTGACCAGCATGATGAACGCCGACGGCGACGGGACCAGCCCGCCGGAGAGCGCCAGCGCGGTGAGCCCGCGCGCCGACCACGGGTCATCCATCTGCCCGTGCCCATGCCCATGCCCATGCCCATGCCCGTGACCGTGACCGTGACCGTGCCCGTGCCCGTGACCGTGCCCGTGACCATGCGAGTGCGCGTGCGTCCTGCGGTTGCGGAAGTGCCGATACGTCAGGTGCGCCCCCACGCCGATCACCACCACCCCCGCCACCACCTGCAGCCACGCCGTGACGGCCTCGGTGCCGACGGCCGCCGCGCTGCTCAGCCCGACCCACGCCAGCGCGAGCGCCAGCACCGACACCGTGTGCATCAGCGCCACGACCACCCCCAGCCGCAGCGCGTCGCGGTACCGCCCGTGCGTGCCGATCAGGTACGCGGCCGTCACGCTCTTGCCGTGCCCCGGCGCGACCGCGTGCAGCGCGCCCACCCCGAGCGCGACGACCAGCGCGAGCCAGAACGCGCCCGCCCCGTCGAACAGCCCGATCAGGTAGTTGTCGGGTCCGGTGATGCCGTTCATGCGGGCACGTCCGAGGAGCGCCGGCGGCGCAGGAGGAGGGCGGCCAGCACGCCGAGCACGGCCACCAGCGCGACGGCCGGCACCAGCAGTGAGGTGCCGCCGGTCGCCGACGGGTCGAAGCGCAGCCTGCGGGTGTCGGCCTCCGCCGTGAGCAGCGCCTTGGCGGGCTCGGCGGGCGTCTCGGCGGTGAGCATCGTGCGGTACGCCTCGTGCAGGTCCGTCAGCGCGCCGACGCGCACGTCCACGTCCACGACCGGGTCCGGGCACTCGAAGCTGAAGCGGGCGCCCTCGGCGAGCAGCCGCTCCAGCGGGGCGAGCTCCGCCGCGCAGGGACGGCCCGCCTGGGTGACGCCGACGTGGGCCAGCAGGTAGTCGCGGACCGCGGCGGAGCCTGCCAGCTTCTGCTCGCCCGTCATCGAGGTGTCGGCGGCTGTGTTGCCGACGGGTGGGTCGAACGCGCCGACCGAGCGGCCGAGCGCCACCCAGTCGTCCTCGGCGGGCAGCCAGGCGAGGGTCACCCGGTTGCCGTCGGCGCCGATCTTGGCCGTGGACGGCGGGCCGAAGGGGTGCGCCGAGGCCGCGCGCGCGGGCGCCGGGGTCACGGCGCCGGTGACGAGCAGCACGGTGACGAGCAGCACAGTGACGAGCAGCACGGTGACGGACAGCGCGGTCAAGGACAGCGCGGTGATGAGCGGCACGCGCAGGCGGCGTGCCGAGAGGGGGAAGGTCAAGGGGAGACTCCTGTGCTGAAACCCGGGTGGGGCCGGGACAGCGCCCCACCCGGGGTGAATCACTTGGTCACGGTGACGGCAGGGCTGGTGATCTTCTGGTTCTGGCTGTCCAGATACACCTCGTACACCCCGCCCTTCCTCACCAGCGCGGGCACCCGGACGGTCTCCTCGACCCGGCCCAGCTCATCGGCCTTCTCGTAGCCGATCAGCGTGCCGTTGCGCCCGTGGCGAGCCGTGTCGTCGCCCCTCTCGCGCCACCAGATCGCGACCTTCTCCCCCGGGTCGTACCCGTAGGCGCCGACCTTCACGGTCTCCAGCCGCCGCACCGACGTCTTGTCCACGGTGGCCTGCTCGCCGACGGTGTTCTCCGGGGTGCGCAGGTCGTTGACGGTGCGCTCGCCCTGCTTGTTCTTCCGGATCACGAACCCGTCGTGGTGCTCGCCGTTGGCGTAGCGGGCCTCGAACGTGACGGTGTCGGCGGTGACGTCGATGAGCTGGTAGAGCTGGGTGTTCTGGGCGGTGCTGCGCACCTCGGCGCCGTTGCCCGTCCAGTTCTCGCCGCCGTTGAGCGCGTACATCTTGCCGCCGGAGACGGACACGACGTAGGCGACGCCGTTGTGCACGGTCGCCGACTTGCGCGCCGAGACCGGGTTGCCGCGCCCGTAGGAGTGGTCGTGGCCCTGAAGCACCAGGTCCACGCCGTACTTCTCGAACAGCGGCGCCCACTGGGCGCGGACGTTCGGGTTGTTGCGGGTGCCCGTGGTCGAGTAGACGGGGTGGTGGAAGGTCACCACGGTCCACTTGTTCGGGTTGTCCTTGAGCAGGTTCTCCAGCCACGCCGTCTGGGCGGCCATCAGGGTGGCGTTGCTCTGGTAGTTGGTGTCCAGGCCGATGAAGCGGACGCCCTGGTAGTCGAGGGTGTAGGCGGTCTGCTTCAGCTCGGCGTTACCGGGTCCGTTGTCCGGATACGGGAACTGCGGCCGCCAGAACGTGGACAGGCCGCCGCTGTACTCGTGGTTGCCCGGCACCGAGATGTTGTTGACCTGGCCGTCGATGAAGCCGCCTGCCTTGAACCACTGGCCCCACTGCTCCTCGCTGTTGGCGGAGTCGATGAGGTCGCCGGCGTTGACGATCGCCTTGGCCTGCGGCCGGTCGGCGAACGCCTGGCGGAAGACGCGCGGCACGGCGGAGTCGAGGTAGTTCTGCGCGTCGCCGTAGTAGATGAACGAGAACGGCTCGAAGCCCGCCGCGGCGGTGGTGAAGTCGGTCCACGCGCTCCAGTTCGTGCCGTCGCCGACCCGGTAGGTGTAGCGGGTGTTCGGCTGGAGGCCGGTGAACTCGGCGGTGTGGTACGTGGAGGCGTACCCGAGCGTGGTGTTGACCGGGGTGCTGGCCAGCGCCTGGACGGTGGTGACGGCGCCCGCGGCCGGCTTGACGTCGCCGAGCGCGCGCGGCGCCACCAGGAGCTGCGCCTGGGCGACGTCGGCGGCGGCCTCGGCGCGCCACGACACGCGCTGGCTGGTGGCCGGCGTGGTGGTGGGGATGAGGATGACGCGGTCGGGGATGGGGGTCGGCTTGTGGACCTCGGCGGCCGGGTAGACGGGCGGCGCCGCCGCGCCGACGGCCGCGGGGCCGAAGGCTAACCCGCCGACCAGCAGCACGCCGGCGCCGGCCGCCGCGAGCTTCGTCTGCCGTGAGCCGGGGAACCGCGGCTTCATGGGCTGATTCACTTCTTGTTCACTCCATCGACAAGCGGTACTCGCCCATCCGCGAGCGCGAGATGGGCGCCAGCGCATTCACCCAGGCATCGCTGACGCTCATCTGTCCCAAGACTGTCCGCGAGATGAATTCACGATCGGAAATGCGGCCGTCATCGGCCGTTGGCCCGCCGTTTCCCGCCTGCCGCCTACGATCGCCGGCGGATGATCGTGCGCGTGAGCGGGAGGTGAACGGATGGCGGCGACCCGCCGCTGGAGTCTGCTGCCCGCCGTGGCCGCGCTCGGCACGCTGTTCGTGGTGCCGCCCGCGCAGCCGGTGACCAAGACGGACGCGTTCATCACCGCGGAGACGACCGGGATCCTGCTGATCGAGGGCGGCGAGTGCTTCAGCGACCCGGCGTACTCGCAGGGGGCGGGCGAGCGGACCGTGGTCTACACGCCGTGCGCCGACGGGGCCGACAACCAGTCGTACGGCTTCACCCACGCCCCCGACGGCCCGTACGACCGGGCGGCGCTGTCGGCGTTCGCCTGGCGGAGCTGCGGCGAGCGCTACGCCGAGCTGTGGGGGCGGGAGCGCGCCGACCTGCCCTACTACCCGATCATGCCGACCGTCGAGACGTGGGCGGACGGCGACCGCGACGTCATGTGCGCCGTCTACCGCCGCACCGGACGCCTCACGGGGTCGGTGTTGCCCTGACCAGCCATTCTTGACCTCTCCTTATCCGGCCATATGGGGATAAAGGCGATGTTCGGTACTAGCGTTGCGCATATGACCTCGGAGGTAGCGACCGAGCTCACGGTCAACGGTCAGGACGTCCGCCTGGATCTGGACCCGCGGGAGTCGCTGCTCGACGTCCTGCGCGAGCGGCTGGGTCTGACCGGGGCGAAGAAGGGCTGTGATCACGGGCAGTGCGGGGCCTGCACGGTTCACGTGGACGGGCGGCGCGTCGTGTCCTGCCTGCTCCCCGCCGTGCAGGCGCATCGCCGGTCGGTGCGGACGATCGAGGGGGTGGCGGGGGCCGACGGCGGGCTGCATCCGCTCCAGCAGGCGTTCGTGGATCACGACGCCCTCCAGTGCGGTTATTGCACGCCCGGACAGGTGATGTCGGGGCTGGCCTGCGTCGCCGAGGGCAACGCCGGTGACGACGACGAGATCCGCGAGCACATGAGCGGGAACCTGTGCCGATGCGGCGCGTACACGGGCATCCTGGCCGCGATCCGCGCCGCCGCCGGACGTGCCGCCGGACGGCCGGGGGGTTGAGGCGTGCGCCCGTTCTCCTACACGGCGCCGGCCACCCTGGACGAGGCCGTCCGCGCCCTGTCCGAGTCCGGCCCCGGCACCAGGCTGCTGGCCGGCGGCACCACCCTGTACGACCTCATGAAACTGGACATCGAGACCCCGCGCGCCGTCGTGGACATCCGCGCGCTTCCCGAGCTGACCGGCATCGACACGGCCGGATCGAGGGAGCTGTCGTTCGGCGCCGGCGCGCTGATGGCCGACGTGGCGGCCGACCCGATGCTCCGCCGCGACTACCCGGCGCTCACGGAATCCCTGGCCAAGGCCGCCTCCCAGCAGTTGCGCAACATGGCCACCGTGGGCGGCAACCTGCTCCAGCGCACCCGCTGCGCCTACTTCCGCGGCGGCCCCGCGTTCCCGTGCAACAAGCGGCGGCCCGGCAGCGGCTGCGCGGCGATCGGCGGCCTGGACCGGGGGCACGCCCTGCTCGGCGGCAGCGACGCGTGCATCGCCACCTATCCGGGTGACTGGGCGGTCGCGCTGATCGCCTTCGACGCCGAGGTGGACGTGACGGGGCCGCGCGGCCCGCGCACGCTGCCCCTCGCCGCCCTGCACGTCGAGCCAGGGGACAGGCCGGACCAGGAGCACACGCTGGCCTGGGACGAGATCATCACCCGCATCCGCGTGCCGGTCACCGCCGCCGGCCGCGGATCGACCTATCACAAGGTCAGGGACCGGGAGTCGTACGCGTTCGCGCTCGCCTCGGCGGCGGTGGCCGTCGCGCTGGGCGAGGGCGGGACGGTGCGGGAGTGCCGCGTCGCCGTGGGCGGCGTCGCCACCCGGCCCTGGCGCTGCCACTCCGCCGAACGGGAGCTGGTGGGGGCGGTGCTGGACAGGCGCAGCGCGCGGCGGGCCGGGGAGTCCGCGTTCGCCGGCGCGCGCCCGGGCGCGCACAACGCGTTCCGGATCGAGCTGGGCGTCCGCACCGTCGCCGAGGCGCTGCGGATCGCCGGAGAGCGGGCCGAGCGATGACCGACGCAGAAACGTCCCGGGCCGGCGCGCGGGAGAAGGCGGCGGACGCAGAAACGTCCCGGGTCGACGCGCGGGAGAAGGTGACCGGTCAGGCCCGCTACGGCGCCGACCACACCCCGCCCGGCGTCGCCTACGCCATGCCGGTCGTCGCGACCGTCGGCAAGGGCCGCGTCACCGCCCTCGACACCACCGACGCCGCCGCCGTCCCCGGCGTCCTGCTCCTCCTGTCGCACCTCGACGCCCCCGACATCGCCCCCGCCGGCTACATCATGGCCGACGGCTACGCCTTCCAGAGCCTGCAACCGCTCCTGGACGACCACGTCGCCTACCGCGGCCAGCCGATCGCGCTGGTCGTGGCGGACACGCTGGTCGCCGCCACCGAGGCCGCCGCGCTGGTGCGGGCGACGTACGAGACGGAGCCGTTCGCGGTGGAGCTGGACGCGGACGGCACCGAGACGGTGCTCCAGGAGGAGGCCCTGCCGCTGCCGTTCCTCGCCGACGTCGTCGTGGGCGACGCCGACGGCGCGTACGAGCGCAGCCCGCTGCGCGTGGACGCCGTCTACGAGGCGGGCCCGCAGCACCAGGTGCCGATGGAGCTGATCGGCGGGGTGGCGGAGTGGCGGGGCGACACGCTGGTGGTCCACGAGGGCTCCCAGAGCGTCGGCGCGCTGCGCGGCGGCCTGGCCCGCCAGCTCGGCATCGCCCCGGAGAACGTCGAGGTCGTCGCCCCGTACGTGGGCGGCGCGTTCGGCCAGAAGAACTCGTTGCAGCCGCACCTCGCGCCCCTGGCGGTGGCGGCGCGCCGGCTGGGCCGTCCGGTGAAGCTGGTGCTGCCCCGCGCCCACACCTTCCACGCGGCCAGTTTCCGCCCGGTGAGCAGGCATCGCGTCCGGCTCGGCGCCGACCGTTCCGGGCGGCTGCTGGCCGCGATCCACGAGGTGGACCAGCAGGCGTCCCGCCACGACCTGCTGCCCGCCACGTACACGGAGATCACCTCCCGCCTGTACGACATCAGGAACTTCCGCGGCCGCCAGCGCCACGTCAGGACCGACGCGCAGACGCCCGGCTACATGCGCGCGCCGTTCGAGCATCCGGCGGCGTTCGCGCTGGAGTCGGCGGTGGACGAGCTGGCCCACGCGGCGGGGCGGGATCCGGTGGAGCTGCGCCTGGCCAACGACGCGGGCGCGGATCCGGTCACGGGCAAGCCGTTCACGTCCCGTCACCTGGCGGCGTGCCTGCGGCGGGGCGCGGAGCTGTTCGGCTGGGCGGGCCGCTCGCCGGATCCCGGCTCGATGCGCGCGCCCGACGGGGCGACGGTGGGCTGGGGGGTGGCGGCGGGGGCGTACCCGGTGATGACGGTGCCGGTGCTGGCCCGCCTGCGGGCCGGCGCGGACGGCGGGGTGCGGGTCGAGGTGGGCGGGCACGAGATGGGCCAGGGCATCACGACCGCCCTGGTCCGCGCCGTCGCGGGTGATCTGGGCATCGGCGCCGCTTGCGTACGAGCCGTCGTCGGGGACACGCGGGTCGTGCCGCACCATCTGACGGCGGGCGCGTGGGGCACCAACAGCTCGCTGCTCGCGGTCCACGCCGCCCTGCGGGAGCTGCGCGAACGCCTGGGCGTGCCACCGGAGGGCCCCGTGGACGTGGCGGCGGCCGTCAGGGCGTCCGGCGTGGAGGAGGTGGTGGCCGAGGCCGTCACGCAGGGCCCCGGCCAGCCGCCCGCGGCGATCGACCGTATGCGCGCGGGCCTGGTCGCCCCCGCGGGCCCCGACTATCCCGGGCATGTCGCGTTCAGCTTCATCGCGCACTTCGCCGAGGTGCGGGTGGACCCGGCCGCGCCGCGCGTGCGCGTCACGCGGGTGGTGAGCGTGGCCGACTGCGGCCGGGTGGCCAGCCCCGTCACCGCGGACGCGCAGGTGCGCGGCGCGGTGGTGTGGGGCATCGGCGCGGCGCTGAGCGAGCACAGCGAGGTCGATCCCCGCTACGGCGGCTTCGTCAACGCCGACCTGGCCGACTACGTGATCCCGGTCAACGCGGACGTCGGCCGGATCGAGGTGGACTTCATCGACGAGCCGGACTTCACGCTCAACCCGACGGGCGTCAAGACCCTGGGAGAGGTGGCCCTGGTGGGGGTCGCCCCGGCCATCGCGAACGCCGTCTTCCACGCCACCGGCCGCCGCCCGCGCCGCCTGCCGATCCGCGTCGAGGACCTGCTCTAACCATGCCCGGCCCGTACCGCCGCTCTGGCGGAGTGGGAGGGTCCGGCGGTGTCGCGGCGGCGCAGGATCGCCCAGAAGGCCATCACCACACAGGCGGCGCCGAGCAGCAGGCCCCACATGACGTCGGTGAGGAAGTGCATGCCGCGGTAGAGCCGCGAGAAGGCGACCATCAGGGGCGCGGCGACCGCGGGCGTCCAGATCGCCACCCGCGCCGCCGTGCTGCGCACGCGCGTGCTCAGGACGACCGCGACCCCGCAGTAGAACGCGACCGCCGCGCTGACGTGCCCGGACGGGAAGCTGGAGGTGGGCGGCGCGGGGTCGAGGTGCTTGACGGGCGGACGGTGCCGTCCGACGACCTCGGTGGTGGCCAGGAACACCAGCGACTGGCTCCACACGGCCGCCACCAGGAAGACCGACTCGCGCCACCGGTGGAACCAGAGCCTGAAGACGATCGCCATCACCGCCGTGAGCGCGACGATGTAGGGCGTGTCGGACAGGCTGCTGCCCAGGTCGGTGGCGGTGTTCCAGGCCGGGTCGCGGGCTGCGGCCAGGTCGCGGCTCAGCTCCGCCTCGCCGGTGGGCCAGGCCAGGATCGCCTGGCCGGCGCCGTACGTCACCGCCGCCATCAGCAGCATCGGTGATAACAGCGTCAGCCCGTAATACTTGACATTCTCGGTCTTGCTCACGAAGCACCCCTTCACTCACGAAGCGCCCGTACCGACTCGGGCTCGACTCCTTCTGCCACCGGCGAGGAGGGCCTGCGACCCTGGCCCCGCCGCCACGTCTCGAATGCCGCCGCCGTCGCGGCGATCGTCGCCACCCCCAGCACCAGCCCCGCGACCACGTCGCTCATCCAGTGCACGCCGAGCGCGATCCTGGTGTATCCGACGGACAGCGCCAGGAAGGCGGCCACCGCCCAGGCCACCCGCCGCCCCCAGCGGGGCAGCACGGGCAGCAGGATCAGCACGATGATGCCCGCGCCGAGCGTCGCGTTGACCGTGTGCCCGGACGGGAAGCTGTCGCCGGGGGCCAGCGCGACGGGGTCGGGCAGCATCGGCCTGGCCCGGTCGACGATCACCTTGATCGCCAGCCCGAGCAGCCCGCCCACGGTGATGGTGGTGACCGCCCAGGCGGCCACCCCGGTGGCGCCCTTGCGCAGCAGCCACAGGGCGCACGCGATGACGGCGATCCGCCACGGCCACGGCCCGAAGACGTCGGTCCACACGATGAGCACCCTGGTCACGCCGGGGTTGGCGAGCGCGTACGCGTGCAGCTCGGCGGCGACCCCCGCGTCCAGGTCGTTGAGGGGCATCTTGGCCACCAGCAGCAGCAGGCTGAACGGGATCAGAATGAGCCACGCGGCGAGGCCGGCCAGGGTCAGCCGCGGCCCCAGGCCGCGGGCCCCGAGCCGGCCACTCCGCATTCCCTCGTTGCGCATCCGCGCTCGGCTACCCCAACAGAACGCGTTGATTCCTGATCGGGGGCCGGCTCAGACTCCGGGCCACTGCGGCAGGCTCGCGGCGGACTCGCCGCCCGCCTCGTTGAAGGCGTTCATGGCCGAGATGAGCGCCTGGCGCTGGGTGGCGGACATGCGGGAGACGATCTCGCCGATCTGCTTCCTGCGGCGGGCCATCACCTCGTCCACGATGCGGTGCCCCTCCTCGGTCAGCCGCATCATGCTCTCCCGCCGGTTGTGCGGGTTGACCTCCCTGACGATCAGGCCGGCGCCGGCGAGGCGGTCGGCCATCCGCATGGCCGTGGAGGAGTTGACGTCGAGCAGCTCGGCCATGGTGACCAGGTTGACGCCGCCGTGGCCGGCCAGCAGCACCAGCATCCTGAACTGCGGCAGGGTGATCTTGTCCTCGACGGCCGCGAGTGACCGGGCGGCGACGGAGATGAGCAGCCGGGAGCCCGCGAGCACGGCCGTGATGACCGCGTCGAGGTCCTCACCGTCGTCGTCCACAGTCAATGGCACCTGTCGCCGGCTTTCCGGGGGCTCCTGAGTGTAACTTCCCAGTTTTATTGCACTGTGCAATGATAAATATGCGAACCGTTGCAAAGCGGAGGGGTGGAATGAGAAGCGCAGACCGCACCGGCTTCTCCTGGGCCGTCACCGAGAGTGACGACGCGGCTGTCCTGCGTCCTGCTGGTGACCTGGATCTGGCCTCCAAGGAGGAGTTCCGCAACGGACTGGCCGAGGCGCTGTCCTGCCTCAGGCCGCCGTCCGTGATCGTCGATCTGCAAGACGTCGCCTTCTGCGACTCATCGGGGCTCAACACGCTGATCTGGGCCGCCAACAGCGCCGAAGCCGCCGGAGGCACGCTCCGGCTGAGCGGCGCTCAACCACGCATCACCCGGCTGCTCCGGATGACGGGGCTGGACAAACGGTTCTGCCTCACGACGACCGGGTCGTGAGGCAGGTCGCGACGGTGCCGCCGGGTCAGCGCGGCCCGACGACCAGGCGCGGGTGCTTGTGCGTGCGCCAGCCTCCGGCGCCGTAGCCGAAGTCGCCGATCCTCAGGTCGGGGTTGCCGAAAGCGCCCTTGCCGCTGTTGATGGAGACCCACGCGCCCGCGTGGCCGAAGCCGAGGATGTCGGCCTGGGCGTCGCCCGTGAGGTCGGCGACGAAGCGCGGGTGACGCTCGACGCGCCAGCCGCCGGCGTCGTAGCCGAAGTTGCCGACGACGAGCTGTGGCGCCTGGAACGTGCCGTTGCCGTTGTTCAGCGACACCCAGGCTCCGGCGTAGCCGAACCCGATGATGTCGGCCCTGCCGTCCCCGGTCAGGTCGGCCAGGAAACGCGGATGGCGTTCGACGCGCCAGCCGCCCGCCTCGTACCCGAAGTTCTGCACCACGAGCTGCGGCGGCTGGAAGGTGCCGTTGCCGTTGTTCAGCGACACCCACACGCCGCCGTCGCCGAAGCCGACGATGTCGGCCCGCCTGTCGCCGGTCAGGTCCGCCAGGAAGCGCGGGTGGCGCTCCACCCGCCAGCCGCCCGCGTCGTAGCCGAAGTTGCCGACGACGAGCTGCGGCGCCTGGAAGGTGCCGTTGCCGTTGTTCAGCGACACCCACACGCCCGCGTAGCCGAACCCGACGATGTCGGCCCGGCCGTCCCCGGTCAGGTCGGCCAGGAAACGCGGATGGCGCTCCACCCGCCAGCCGCCCGCGTCATAGCCGAAGTTCTGCACGACGAGCTGAGGGCCCTGGAAGGTGCCGTTGCCGTTGTTGCGGGACGTCCACACCCCGCCGTAACCGAAGCCGACGATGTCGGCCCGCCTGTCGCCGGTCAGGTCCGCCAGGAAGCGCGGATGGCGTTCGACGCGCCAGCCGCCCGCCTCGTACCCGAAGTTCTGCACGACGAGCTGCGGCCCCTGGAACGTGGCGTTGCCGTTGTTGCGGGACACCCACACGCCCGCGTCGCCGAACCCGACCACGTCGGCCCGGCCGTCGGCGGTCAGGTCGGCCAGGAAGCGCGGGTGACGCTCCACCCGCCAGCCGCCCGCCTCGTACCCGAAGTTGCCGATCGCGAGCACGGGCGCGGCGAACTGGCCGTTCCCCTGGTTCCTGGAGACGTACATGCCCGCGTCGCCGAAGCCGACGACGTCGGCCTTCCTGTCCCCCGTCAGGTCGGCGGTGTACTCGATCACGGCGGGAAAGATGAGCGGCGAGGTGACCGCGCTCATCGCGTTGACGCGCCCGCCGCCCAGCATGCCGATGAAGCCGGCGTTGGTCGCGTCGATGTTGTCGCAGGTGCTCTCCAGGATCCGGCGGACCTGGAGGTTCGTCAGGTTGCGGTTGCGCGACCAGATGAGCGCGGCCACCCCCGCCACGTGCGGCGAGGCCATCGAGGTGCCGTCGAGGAAGGCGTAGCCGCCGTTCGGGAAGGTGGACCAGATGTTGACGCCGGGCGCGGAGACGTCCACGTTGGTGCCGAAGTTGGAGAACGTGGCCTTGCGGTCGGACTGGTCGAGCGCGGCCACCGCGATCACGTCCGGGTAGACGCCGGGGAACTGCGGGGTGATGTCGGTGTTGGTGCCGGCGTTGCCCGCGGCGAAGACCACGACGACGTTCGCGGCGACCGCGTTCTGGATGGCGGTCCGCACGCCCGCGTGGTCGCCGTTCATCCGCCAGCTGCAGTTGACGACGTAGCGGCGCTCGGCGTGCGCGCCGGCCTGGGCGGCCACGTAGTTGATCGCGTCGGCGCGGTTCTGGTTCATGCCGGTGGTAAGGTCCACGCGCAGCGGCATCACGCGGCAGAGCGGCGCCACGCCGACGACGCCGACCGCGTCGTTCACGGCGGCGCAGGTGCCCGCGACGTGCGTGCCGTGGCCGTCCTCGTCCTCGGGGACGGGGTCGCCGGTGTCGGCGAAGTCCCAGTCCTCCGCGCCGCGCGGCAGGATGTTGGCCGCCAGGTCGGGGTGGGTGATCGCGGTGCCGGTGTCGATGACGGTGAGGATCACCTCGGGGTCGCCCCTGGTGATCTCCCACGCCTCGCCGGCGTGGATGTCGGCGTCCGCGAGCCCGGCGGCGCCGTTCACCGTCTGGCCGGTGTTGCGCATGCCCCACAGCCTGCCGAAGTCCGCGTCGCCGGGGATGAACAGCAGCTTGCTGTTGAAGCCCACCTCGCTGGGCTCGGCGAAGGCCACCTCGTCCAGCCCGGACAGCTCGCGGATCGCCTCGAACAGGCCGCGCCCCTCCGGCACCGCCATCGTGTAGTAGCCGGGCGTGCGCTGACGCACCAGGACGCGGCTGCCCCGCTGCCCGATGATCTCCTCGGCGCGGGCCGCCTCGACGCCGGGGCGGAACTGCACGGTGAGCTCGTCCGGCAGGAAGTACCTGGACGCGCCGTGCTCGTCGATCATGACAGGGAGCGAGTTCGTGACCTCGGCCTGCGCGGCCACGTCGCCCATCCGGGTCGGGCTGACGTAGACGGCGGCGAAGCCCCGCTCCAGGTCGTAGCCCTGGCTGACGGACAGCAGGGCAGGGTCGGCGACGATCCGGTTGAGCGTGTCGATCTCCGCCTGGGCCCGCGGCGCGAACGTCACCATGGCCTCGTCGGGTTTGGCGGCGAAGGACGTGAGACGGCCGTTGGTCTTGTCGACGTAGCTGAACTCGCTGCCTTCCGCATGGGGAGTGGCCATGGCCCGGCACCTTCTTCACAGAGAGAGGAGAGGTGCCGACACTATGCAGCCGGTCACACCCTGTCGTCAGGGCACGACCTAGGGAAGTCCCTAAGACACCCGGCCGACCGCGCCGACGAGCGCGGGCGCGGCGAGATCCACCTCGACCTGCCGGTCCAGCTCCGAGTCAGGCCGCCACGACTTGACGGGGACGAGGCCGGGCTCCAGCAGGCTCAGCCCGTCGAAGTAGGCGCCGATCTGCCGCAGCGAACGGGCGATCAGCGCGCCCGGCCTGGTCGCCTTGTACACCTGCTGGCCCGCCCTGACCTTCGGGTCGCCGGTGTCCGGCGCGTAGAAGTGCGAGATCAGCAGGTGGCTGCCCGGCGCGAGCGGCGCGCGCAGCGTCTTGACGATGTCGCTCGTCTGCTGGTCGCCCGGCACGAAGTGCAGCACCGCCGACGTCAGCAGCCCCACCGGCCGGCTGAAGTCCAGGTGCCCGGACAGCTCCGGGTCGCTCAGCAGCGCCGCCGGGTCGGTGATGTCGCCCCACAAGGCCAGCGTGTACGGGTTGTCGGCGAGCAGGGCGCGGGCGTGCGTCAGGACGATCGGATCGTTGTCCACGTAGACGACGCGGGCGTCCGGCACGATCCGCTGCGCGACCTGGTGCACGTTCTCCTGTGTGGGCAGGCCGGCGCCGATGTCGAGGAACTGCCGCACCCCCTGCTCGGCCATGACGCGCACGGCGCTGCCGAGGAAGGCCCGGTTGTCGCGGGCCGTCTCACGCACCTCGGGGACGATCGCGATGATCTTCTCCGCCGCCTCCCGGTCCGCGGGGAAGTTGTCCTTTCCGCCCAGGTAGTAGTCGTACATGCGGGCCACGCTGGGAACCGTGGGGTCAACACCGGGCACGTCCGGCTCAACAGCACTCACGCGTCGTCTCCCTGCACCGAGGTGCCGCCAGCCTAGCGATCAGTCTGGTACGGGAGAAGTGCCCGTTCCAGCGCGGCAGGCCGCCGTCATGAGCGGCGGTGCGGCAGATCATCCGGACCGGCCCGCGCTCCGGATGCCCGCCCGGCTCCCGCACGCCGCCGTCGTTCGCCATGACGCCGGACCCTGGTGGAGACTTGGGGGGTGAGCTCCGACGACGACCGCCCCGCACCCCCGACGACCAGCGCCTCCATCGTGGTGCTCACGCTCGCGCGCCAGGTCGAGACCGAGCTCAACGCCGCTCTCTCGCCGCTCGACCTCACGGTCAGCCGGCTCGGGCTGCTCGGGCACATCGCCGCCATGCCCGGCGTCTCGTTCAGCGATCTGGCGCGGATGTCGGGCATCACCGTGCAGAGCGTGCACGCGGCGGTGAAGGCGCTGGCCGGGGCCGGGCTGGTGCGCGACAACACCGCCCGCGCCGGGTCGGCGTCGGCCATCGAGGTCACGGCCGAGGGGGCGCGGCTGATGGAGCGGGCGCGGGCGGCGGTGGCCGACGTGGACGAGCGGCTGTTCGGGGAGGGCGCCGACCCGATCCAGCGGCAGGTGGGCGACACGATCCGGGCCGCGTTCGCGGGTTAGAGCGGCTCGTCCGCCAGGTACGGGGGCGCTGGCTCGTACTGCATCTGCCCGCGCACCGCGCGGGCGTGGTCGCGGCCGTGGAGCCGCCCGACGAGCCACAGCGCGGCGTCGATCCCGGCCGAGACCCCCTGGCTGGTGAGCAGCTTGCCGTCCACCACGTACCGGACGTCCCGCACGACCGTGACGTCGCCCAGCGCCTCCAGCTCCTCCTCGTGGTCCCGGTGCGTGGCCACCCGCCGCCCGCGCGCCGGCCCGGCCGCGTGCAGCACGAACGCGCCGGTGCACACGCTCGCCACCCAGCTCGCCCGCTCCGCCGCCCCGGCCACCCAGCCGGTGACGGCGGGGTTGTGCATCTGCGTCTTCCTGGCGCCCCTGCCGCCGGGGACGAGCAGCACGTCCAGGGGCGGATGCTCGTCGAGCCCGTGGTCGGGCAGCACCCGCGTGCCCTTCGCGCAACGCACGGGCGCGGGGGCGTGCTCGGCGATCAGCACCGCGCGGTCGCCGCCGCCGCGCAGCGCCGCCGACATGGTGAAGACCTCCCAGGGGCCGGCGAAGTCGAGCTCCTCGGCGTCGTCGAAGATGAGCAGTCCGTACGTGGTCACGAGGCGCCTCCCTGGGCGTTGGCGTGGAATCGGTCGCGGTAGTCGGACGGCGCGACGCCGACGCGACGGTGGAACGTGCGGCGCAGCGTCTCGGCGGTGCCGAAGCCGCAGCGGCGGGCGATGACCTCGACGGGCTCGTCGCCGGACGCCAGCGCCCGCTGGGCCGCCTCGACGCGGACCCGCTCGACGTACGAGCCGGGCGGGACGCCGAGCTCGGCGGTGAAGCGGCGCTGCAGGTGGCGCGGGCTGAGCCCGGCGTGCGCGGCGAGGTCCTGGATGTCGTGCCGCGCGCCGGGGTCGGCGTGGATGGCCGCCACGGCGGCGCGGATCGGGTCGGTGGACGGCTGCGCGGACCACAGCGCCACGCTGAACTGGGACTGGTTGCCCGGTCTGCGCAGGAACAACACCAGGTGGCGGGCCACGTCGAGCGCCACCTCCTGGCCGAGGTCGTCCTCCACGAGTGCGAGGGCGAGGTCCATGCCGGCGGTCACGCCCGCCGAGGACCACACGCGCCCGTCCCTGATGAAGATCGGCTCGCTGTCCACCGTCACGGCCGGATGCTCCTCTGCCAGCCGCTGCGCGCGGGCCCAATGGGTGGTGACCCTGCGGCCGTCGAGCAGGCCGGCGGCGGCCAGCAGGAACGCCCCCGTGCACACCGACGTCACCCGGCGGGCCGTGGCGCCCGCGGCGGCGACCCAGCCGACCAGCGCCGGATCGCGCCTGGCCGCGTAGACGCCGCTGCCGCCCGCCACGACGAGCGTGTCCACGCCGCCGGACGGCAGCGTGCCGATGCCGTGCCCGGCGTGCACGGGCAGGCCGCTGCCGGTGTGGACGGGGCCGGGCTCAGGCGCCACGATCTCGCACGCGTAGCGGCCCGACCGCCGTCCGGCCTGCTGGAACACCTCGTAGGGGCCGGTCAGGTCGAGGGACTGGAAGCCGTCGTAGACGACGAAGACGATGCGGCGCTGACTCACCCCTTCACCCTGCTGGCCGCCGCCTCATGGCGTCAACGACCACTACCCCACACATCGCGCCATCCTCTTCCCTCCTTCAGGCAGCCTGAAGGATGAGTGTTAAGCTTCAGGCCACCTGAAGGTTTGGAGGGAGAACTTCGTGGAGCCTCTGCTGCTGTCCATCCACGTGGTCGCCGGCATCGTGTTCGTGGGCGGCTCCGCCATCGCGACCAGCCTGTTCCCGCGGTACGTGCCCGTCACCGGCGCCGACCCCGGCCAGGAACGCAGCCGGGCCGTCGCCACCGCGCTGCACCGCATCACCCGCGGCTACAGCATCGCCGGGCTGGTCGTGCCCGCGGCCGGCATCGTGCTGGCCTTCGTGCAGGGCCGCACCGGCGAGGTGTGGGTCGTCCTCGCCATGGTCCTCACCGCGGCGGCGGGCCTGCTGCTGGCCGTGCAGATCTACCCGCGCCAGCGGGACGCCCTCGCCACCCCTGGCGAGCGCGACCGGCTGCGCGCCCTGTCCATGCTCGCCGGGATCTACAACGTGTTGTGGACGGTCGTCGTGGTGCTGATGATCGTGCGGCCCGGCGCCGCCGCGGAAGGGGTGTGAGGCGGGGACGCCGGATCACCCGGCCATGCGGCCGTCCTGGCGGTGACGTTCCTCCTGGGCCGCCATCGACGCGCCCGCGCTCCCGTCCTCGATCGAGCCGGGCGAGTAGTAGCGGCGCAGCCAGTCGGCCAGCCCGTCCAGCCCCGGCAGCAGGACGCGCTCGGTGATGTTCGCCTGGTCCAGCCGCTGCCTGATCTCGGCCTTGACCTCGGACGGGATCAGCCACGCCCGCGCCGCCCCCGAGTGCTCCTCCAGCCACTGCTCAAGCTGGAACCTCGGATCGGAGAGCACCGACAGCACCGACGACTGGTTGACCACCCGCTCGTCCAGTGACGGCGGCTCGAAGAAGGTGAGGAACGGCCGGTCGCCGCCCAGCTCGTCGAAGCAGGGCAGATCGGCCGCGACCTTGGCCAGCATCTCGGTGGTGAACAGCAGCGCCCCCTCGGCGGCCAGCAGCTCGCTCAGCGGCTGCGGCAGCAGTTGGTGGACTGCGGCGCAGTCGATCGAGAGCAGCACGCCGTCGTCCTGCGGCCAGGAGGCGGTGGCGAAGTGCAGGGCGACGAGCGGGGAGAACGTCCAGTCGAGCAGGCGGGTGGGCAGGCCGTGGTGCTGGCCGAGCGCAAGCCAGTCCCAGACGGTCGGCCCCGGCGCCTGGCGGTGCGCATATTTCCGGAAATTTCGTATTAGGTGGGACTCGACGGCCGCGTAGTCGCCACGCAGCCGGGCCAGGCCCGACATGTGCGTGTACGCGCTGCGCGCCAGCCCGCGGAACACCAGCGTCGAATGCGCGCGCCCGGCACCGTCACACCGCCCCGCCTCGCCGACCGAGTCGTCCAGCTCCCGCCACGACGAGACCGTAACCACCTTCATCCCCGTTGCGTTGCCCCAGGTCATGCGCTTCACACGCGCCGGTCTCGACAACTTCGGTGACGCCCCCTACGTTCAGGTTTGACCTACGTCGTTCCCCCCGATGTGAGGTGACGTCCCATGGCTCTTGACCACGCGACAACCGATTTCCTCAAGCAGCTCGCCGACACGGGTGGCAAGCCGCTGCACGAGATGACCGTTCCTGAGGCCCGCGCCCTCGGCGCCTTCCTCGGCGAGCTGTACGGCAAGGGCCCCGCCATGGCCCGCGTAGAGGAGACCACCATCGCGACCGAGGACGGCGCCTCCTTCCCGGCCCGCGTCCTGGTCCCCATGGGCACGCCGCGTGGCGTCATCCTCTACTTCCACGGCGGCGGCTGGGTGCTCGGCGCGCTCGACGAGTTCGACACGCTGGGCAGGGAACTGGCCGCCCGCACCGGCTGCACCGTCGTCCTGCCCGACTACCGGCTCGCCCCCGAGCACCGCTACCCGGTCGCCGCCCGCGACGCCTACACGGCGCTGCGCTGGGTCGCCGACCGCATGCCCGGCATGCCCATCGTCGTCGCGGGCGACAGCGCGGGGGGCAACCTGTCCGCCGTCATAGCCCAGCGCGCCAGGGACGAGAACGGCCCGTCCATCGCGCTCCAGGTGCTCGTCTACCCGGTCACCGACTGCGACCTCGACACGAACTCCTACCAGGACCCCGAGAACCAGCTCATGCTCAGCCGCGACTCCATGGTCTGGTTCTGGGACCACTACGTGCCCGACCCGGCCCAGCGCGCCAACCCCGACGTCTCTCCCCTGCGCGCAGACGACCTGTCCGGCCTGCCGCCCGCACTGGTTCTGACGGCCGAGCACGACGTGCTGCGGGACGAGGGCGAGGAGTACGCGGAACGGCTGCGGCAGGCGGGGGTGCCGGTGGAGCTGAAGCGGTTCGATGGGCAGATGCACGTGTTCTTCACCATGGTGAACGTGCTTCCCGCCAGTGCCGCCGCGCTCGAACTGGTCGCTGAGCGGGTGGGGCAGCGGCTGGAGTGAGCCGACGGCATCGTGCGTACCGGCGCGCTGACCATCCGTCACGAACGGCTACGGAGCCGGCGCGCCACCACCCGGGGCGACGGCCTGCCCCTTCGCCGGGAGCAGGCCCAGCTTCATCAGCCGCAGCGCCGCGTCATGCAGCAAGGAGCTCTCCAGCCCCTCGTCGCTCGCCACGTCTTCGAGGGCCTGGCTGCTGATCTCGGGCAGCAGGAGGACCCGGCCCATCCAGCCCGGAACCTGACCGATGACGAGTCCCATGCCGCCGATCGCGTAAAGGACGGTGCCGTCGCAGGCGGGCTCGACAGCCAGAGCCCGGCACACCGCGGCGTCGTGCTCCAGGATGCCGAACCACGCCGAACCGTTGCTCCGGAACAGCTCGGTGCGGATGTCGAACGTGGCCAGACTCCCCGCCCGCACATGACTGATCAACGCCTTGAACAGTTCGTGAGTCGCCAGGAATCTCGCGTCGGCCCCGATGTCACACGGTCCGGCGCAGAGGAACTCGTAGAAACACTCCTCCAGCGACAGCCCTTTGTCGCCGTACGGGATCTCGCGGAACCGGTCGAAGTACGGCGAGGCGAGGAAACGTGCGCACAGGTCGGCGTCCTTGAGCCCCTGACCGGCGAGCAGCGCCAGCGTCTTCGGGAAGGAGGCCCGCAGACCGCCGTGTCTGTCGACGTGCCCGCGCAGGATCATGCTCTGGATCCGCGAGGTGGTCCTGGACAGTTCGTCCAGGTCGACGGCGGTCAGCGCGGTGCGCTGTGCCGGGGTCAGCGGCAGCGAAGCGCTCTCGGGCCCGCTGGCGATGAACTCGTCGCGGAACTCCTTGTGATAGATCAGCGCATGGAGAATCTCGACGAGACCCGTCTCATCGGGCATCCTCGCACCACCTTTCCGTGATGTCGGCCAGCCTGAGGTAGTTGGGCACCGTCTTGGGGGCGAAGTCGCCGCGGTTGTCGAACACCGGATCCTCGTAGGTGACCCCGATCAGGTTCGGGCAGAGCGGCAGCAGGTGCTCCAGCAACTCCAACTGCTCGTCCAGGAGGATCCCGTGGTGCAGGTCGCGGAACTTGTTCCCGACGATCTGGCAGCCCGACAGGTGGAACTCGATGCAGCGGTCCAGGGGAAGGAGCTCGAGTTCCCGCAGAGCGGCCTCTCCCTGCACCCCGCGGATCCACTGGTAGCTGATGATGTGGCCGATGTCGATCGTGGCCAGGACGTCTGCCGTCTCCACGACGTCCGAGAAGTATTGGAACGCGTTCTCGTGTCCCAGGCAGAACGTGCCCCCCTCGGTGAAACCGGGGAACTCTATGGAGATGGGAGCGTCCAGCAGCCGCCGCCATTGCGTCGCGTGCTCGACGCACATCTCCCTGCCCTCCGGCGTGAGCAGGGGAGGCAGGGGGTAGGGAAGCGACTTCCCGCGGAAGGACCAGATCCCCAGGTCTTCGACGACCCAGCTGAACCCGTACCTGGCGATGAGGTCATTCGTGAAGCGGGCGGTCTCCTCCTTGTCGAACGGCTCGGGGTTGCCGATGTTCAGCCGCGTGTGATGGAACACGCGCGGCATGTCCGCAGGCAGTAAGCCGCAGATGTCGTCATACGCGGCGTAGTAGCGGGCCGCTTCCAGCGGGCCGTAGTCGCGCGGCTGGAAGGAGAAGAAAAGATAGGAGAACGCGCCGAGCCGGCGTTCCAGGAACTCCCGGACGGCAGGCGTCACACCGTCGCCGCCCTGGCTTCCGCCAGTCGTGGAGAACCCGACGCGGCCGCCCCATGGCATGTCCAGGCCCACACCGAGACCCAGCCGCGACAGACCTCCGGCTCCGATCCGGCCCGCGGTCTCACCTTGTACGGCACCGGTGGCGCCATACGTGTCCACGCCCATTTCGCCGATCACTCCCACGCTCTGTTGTAGACGAATCGATGATGGAGACTCACCGCCCGGACGCGCCCCCTACGGCGCTTCGGTGTGAGCCGCCTGCCGCGTCTCGGTCTCGGCCTCCGCGGCGAGAATGCGCAGTCCACGCATGTTCATCACCACGAACAGGACAATCCCCGCGGCGCTGACCAGGTAGACCGCCCGGAGGCCGAGCCAGCCCGCGAGCAACCCGCCGGCCAGCATGCCGAGGGGTGAGAAGCCACTCGCGACCAGGCGGAACACGGAGGCGACCCGCCCCAGCAGCTCGTCCGGCACGAGAGCCTGCCTGATGGTGGTGCTGACCACGGTCCAGGCGACCAGGGGAATGCCCTGCGCGAAGAAGGCGACACCGACGACGACCACGGAGTCCGAGAACGCCACGGGCACCATGAGCAGGGCGTACAGGCCGATCGAGCCGTACAGGACCGGCTGCATGCCCCAGCGGCTGATCAGCCTGGATGACACGAGACCGCCGAGTACCGCACCCACCGAGGTCGTGGTGAAGAGCAGGGCATAACCGACCTCGCCGAGCTGGAGTTCCTGCGTGGCGTACAGGATGAAGGTCGCCTCGGGCATCCACCCGAACAGGTTCCAGCCGGCCACGACGAAGACCAGCGACCTCAGCGAACGCCGGCGGAAGAGCCAGCCAAGCCCTTCGGCCACCTGCCGGCCGAAGGATCCGGCCGGTGGAGCGGCCCTGGTCTGCGCGGGAGCGAGCTCGGACGAGCGCGCGAGACGGCTCAGGAAGTACGCGGACCCCGCGAACGAGAGGGCGTCGATGGCGAAGGGCAGGCTCTTCGAGATGGCGAAGATCGGCCCGCCCAGCGCCGGGCCGATGACGCCGTTCCCGAGCTCGGTGATCGTGGACAGGTAACCGTTCGCCTGCGCCAGCTTGTTCTTGGGGACGATGCTGGGCAGATACGCCACGGATCCGGTGCCGAAGAGAACCCCGCAGACGCCGAGGACGAACGTGATCACGAACAGTTCCCAGAGCACGAGCCGCCCGCTCAGCAACAACAGGACCAGGCCCGCGAGGATCAGTGCGCGCACGACGTCGACGATGACCAGCAGCCGCCGCCGATCGATCCGGTCCACCAGGGCTCCGGCCGGGAGCGCGAAGATCAGTGCCGGGAGCATGCCCGCGGCGGCGAGCGCGGCGATCGCCTGCGGGCTCGTCGTGAGGGACGCGGCCAGGAGCGGCAGGGTGACGAGCTGAATCCCGTCCCCGATCGTCGAGATGCCGGCCGCGGCCATGACCTCGGGGAACCCGCGCAGTCCCCGCAGGCCGCTCTTACCCTGGCTCACTTGTCTCCTCTTGCCTCGTGACCTGGTGACAACGGCGGGGGCTAGTCAGGGCAACGCTCCGCGATGCCGTACTGGAAGAGCGCCTCCGCCGCCTGCAGCGCCGTTCGTGCGTCGTCGGCCAGGTCCTTGACGTAAGCGGGGGCCCTCATCAGCACCTCGCAGGCGTCGGCCGCGCCGCCGCTCACGCGGAAGCGGCTGCGGCCCGTCTGGATCGCCGTCTCCTGGCCTCCGCGATGGACCACGGGCCACACCCCCGGCCGCAGCCGGAGCCTGTCCACCGCGGTGATGTCCGTCCCGGTGATCAGGTCCGAGAGCAGGTTCGAGCGGACGGCGTCCAGCATGCTGTCGTCCGACCTGAGAATCTGTTCGAGGACGCCCTCGCCGGCCGCCGCCTGCTGGACGGCCTGCGCGAGCCGCGCCGCCTGCCGCGGCAGTTCCTCCCGGATGGCGGCGACCAGATCGTCCCCCAGGGGAACGGGTCCGGCGAAGGAGGGCGCGCCCAACGCGGTCTGCATCAACGAGGTGAGCAGGTCGGACCACCTGATCGCGTTGATGCTGATGGTCACGTGCACGGACAGGCTGTCGGCGGTGCGCGCGAGGTGCGGCATTCCGCGCGGCACGTACAGGAAGTCGCCCGGGTCGAGGGTGTATTCCGCGGCCGGGCTCAGCTCCGCGGGCGGGTCGATCCCGAAACTGCGGTGTTCCCAGGGCCGTACCGGCTCGTACAGCGTCCAGTTCTTGCTGCCCCGCAGTTGGATGACCAGCGATTCGGCCGCATCGGCGTGAATCTCGAAGCCGCGGGCGTTCGAGGGCGTGATGAAGAGATCGGCGTCCACGCCCTGCCCGACCCGCATCTCGATGTCCTTGCAGAAGCGCCGGAGCCTCGGCAGATGCAGCGAGGCCGGCCGGACGACCAGAGTGGCGCCCGCGTCGATGAGACGCGAGACCTTCACGGGGTCGATCGTGTCCCGGGGTCCCACGTAGTCCGGGCCGACGTCCATGAGGTAGAGCTTCTCGTCAAGCAGCTGGTTGTCCTTCGCCATCCGGACGGAACTCGCCGGCAGGGGACGGCCTGTGACGCAGTCGTCGATCTCCGCGGTGGAGACCGGTACGGCGTCGGTGTCGAATGCGGCCGGTCTGTAGAGGTGGGCACGCGACAGCACCGTTTCGAAGAAGTACTCGGTGTCACCCACACATGACGCCAACGCGTCACTCATGATTCCTCCGGGGGGCGTCATATCATTTTTCTTTTATTGCTTCATCGGCGATCGAAGACGTACCAAATGTTGCCCTCGTATACCGGGAGGTCGGTGCGGCTCAGCGATTTGAGGTTCTTGTCCCAGGCTTCGCGAAACGTGAATCCGGCGGCCGACGCGATTTCCAGCAGCCGGTCACTGCTTATCGACACCTGATGCTGCAGCTCACTGAGGATCGTGTTTCCCGAGGCATCCCGGATGGTGACCCGTTCCAGCGACTCCCCCGCCAGCGTGTCGACGGAGAGCACCTCCCACGTCATCTCTCCCTGGGGCAGGCTCCAGGTGGCGCCTCCGGGCGTGGCGTTGGTATCCACCTCCAGCGCGAAGACCGCGCCCTCGACCAGCGAGCGGCCCATCAGCCGGATATGCCGCGACACCCGCCCCAGGCTGCCGAGATAGCGCAGGGAATTGGCGGCGGAGATGGCACCGCCGAAGAATTGCTGAATCCCGAAGCTCGCCATGTCGGCGACGATGGGCCGGAACCCTTCGAGCAGGCCCTGCGCCTCCACGTTGGCCGTGGCCGCCGCCACCGATCGTTCGGACACGTCCACGCCGTAGACCTCGGCCCCCTGCGACAACAGGGATATCGAGAGCCGGCCGAACCCGCAGCAGCAGTCGAGCACCGGCCTGCCGAGTGACGCGGCGGCCGAGGCCACCGCCGTGACGGCGGCGTCGGTGTCCTCGGCCGGGCCTTCCTCGTCGAGGTACCAGTCCGCGACGTCCGATTCGAAGAGGCTGCTCAGATATCCATGCCGCTCGAGCGCTTCCAGGCCTTCGCGGGTCAACTCGCTCCCGTTGCGGACGCCGTTGCGGACCACAATGGGGCCTCGCGGGTCACGGATGACCAGGTCGACCGAATCGACAATGGCCACCGCGTTGGTCGGCAGTACACGTAGCAGGCCGTCAGCGTCGAAGAGGATCATCGCAACACCGCTTCCAAGGCGCGCACGACCGTGCGCAGGACGAGATCGTGATGTCCGCTCCCGAGCGCCGGCGTCCATTCGAGCAGATCCACGCCGAGCAGCGGGCCTTTCACGCGGTCGATCGTCGCGTCGAGGTCCTGGGGTGTTCCTCCCGGGCCGGGAACGGGGAAGCGCACCTCAGGAAAGAGGTCCGGGTCGTAGTAGTCGAAGTCGAACGACAGCCAGCTCGGGCCATCGACGTCATACTCCAGGCGTCTGGACCGCAGCCGCTCGGACTCATGACGCCATCCCACTCCGTGCCACCGGTGACCGAAGTCCCGGCCCGCGTGGTGGGCGAAGGAGTAGTTGCTGAGGTAAGGCACCTGATAGCTGTCGTGATGCGCGTCCACGTGGATGACGTCGAGTGCTCCCACACACTCCCGGGCCGCCCAGGCGGTCGCGTAGGAGAGGGAGTGGTCGCCGCCCAGGAGGAGCGGAGCCAGGCCGTCCCGCAAGCAGTCGCCTACGGCGAACCTGACCATCGAGGGGATGTATCTGCCCAATGACCGCGGGATGGTCAGCTGTCCCGCGACGTGCGCGCGCAGGGATGCCGGCAGCTCTTCCAGCACCACATGCCAGGCCGGGCTTGCGCCACCGGAGCCGGGCACCTTCGTCCCGCCGTCGTAGTCGACGACGATCGCACGCACTTTGCGCATCGGAGTACTTTCGCGTCCGGCCGGATTGTGATCGCTCATACCGTCACCGGTGTGAAGTCACCGTCGGCGTACCTGCCGATGAAGTCGATGAACACTCCGCCGGGGTTCTTGTTGATGTTGCACGCGATCACGTCGGGGGCGTCGACGCGCCCCGTCTCGGCGTAGGCGTTCGAACGGCAGCCGCCACGACAACCGCCGGCCGCCGGACACCTGTGGGTGTTCTCGCAGTTGACCCCTCGATACCGGGTGAAGGTCTCCGAGGAGTACCACGCGTCCTCCAGCGACGTTTCGCGAAGGTTGCGCCCCGAGAACAGGGCGCTCTCGCGGCTCGTCATCGTCGGGCACAGCGCGATCTCGCCGTCCGCCGTGACATAGACCAGGTCCGCCCCCACCCCGCACTCCGGCTCCACCCCGGGCATGCCGGCGTCCGCGGGGTCGCACAGGCGTGACGCCCTGGCTCCCAGGCCCATCAGAGGCGCCACCGCTTCCCAGAACTCCTCGTGGCTGACGGCGAAGTCGTCACTGCCACCGACGATCCGGTCCAGGTTGACCATCTGGCCCAGCTGGCTGTGGAACCATGCCGCCGTCTCCCTGATGGTCGAGAGATTCTTCCGGTGCACCTGCGTCACGACCTTGGTCCTGAGGCCGGCGTCACGGGCCGCCCTGATGTTCCTCATCACGCGGGCCCACGAGCCCCTGCGTCCCCGGATCGACTCGTGGATCTCGGCCAGGTGTGACTCCATCGTCACCTGGACCTGGCGTGCCCCGCTCTGTGCGAGATGGGCGATCGCTCCGTCGTCGAGCAGGTATCCGTTCGTGTGGACGTCCACGACCATGCCGTGGGAGCGGGCGTGCGCCACCAGGTCCCGCCATGCCGGGTAGAGCAGGAATTCGCCACCCGTGAAGCAGATCTCACGCACCGCCAGCTCCGCCGCCTGGTCCAGCAGCGCGGCTATTTCGGCGGGCTCCAGCCGCTCGCGCCGGGTGGGAGCCGAACCGCTGTAACAGTAGTCACACGAGAAGTTGCAGGTCAGTGCGGTCTCGATCTGCATGCGCCGGAGCCAGGGCTCCGTCCTGACGGTGCGGAGAACGCCGTTGAGCTCCTTCTGCGGAGACAGCCACCCGCGGCCGACCGCCCTTTCCACGAACCCTGCCGCACGGTCGTCGGCGACCTGTCCCGGGTCGAGGAGATAAGGCAGCGTGACATCGGACAGAATTACCGGTGAATAGCCCTGCATACCCTGTACCTCAAGGGACTTACGATGCGGCCGGTGAGTGAACACGAACATGTAGGGCTCCATACGATCGCGTTTTTCAACTCCGCCTACACAAGGCTGAGTGGCACCCTGCGTAGGCGGGGTCATGAAATGCGAGCCGGCAGCCGTCAAGCTGCCGCCGACCTCAGATCAGCAGCTCAGGCGCTCTGCGGCGCCGACCAGGCGAGCTGAAACTCCTCCTGGACGCTCGGGCTGGCCTCCGTCGACGCCGGGCAGCGGTACGCCGAGACGAAAGCGATCTGGAGGACGGCCTGAAGGTCCTCCTCGGACTGCTTGGAAACCTGAAGGTCGTTGATGAGTTCCATGAATCTTCTCCTTTCCGTGGATGCGCGGAAAAGGACGCTACTGATCGCCGGGAAGAATTGTCAACGCTTTCATGACGAACGCGTTGAGCACCTATTTCGGCGCACTTGATCGCTCGCCGGGAAAGTGCTTTTATGGCGGTGGCCGATTTTCCCGTCCGCCCGCGTCATCCGGCGCCGATCGTCTCCGCGATGTCCGACCATGTCCTGGCGCACTCCCTCGCCACCTTGGCGATGGAGACCAGGCAGTGCGGCGGCACGCTCTCCGCGACCTCTGCCCATTGCTCGGTCGTCACCACCCTGGACTCCAGCCACCTGAGCAGCAGGCGGCCGGAGTCGGAATAGCGAAGCGACGGGTCACGCCGCAGAGTGTCGATCAGCCGGGTGACGTCGGTCCGTTCCGAGGCGGAGCCAGGGCCGTTCGGCGAGGCCCTCGGCTGAGGCAGGTCTTCCCCGGCGGGCCTCAGTCGATCAGGCAGGGGATCCACACCCGCGAGGACCCGCCGCCGCACGTCCTGGGCGGTCGCGATCGAGATGCCTGCCACTTGGGCGATCTCCCTGAGCGTCGCGTCCGGGCGCTCCGCGATCACCTCGCCGGCGACCAATCGCCCCCTCGCGGCGTTCAGCGGCCGGACCCTGCCGTCCGCGCCCGTTCTCGCCCCGGCCGCACCCGGCCCTTGCGCCTGCGCGCGCAGGGACGCCACGGTCGCCGCCGCCAAACCCGCCGACAAGGCGATCGCCCGGTCCGAGAGATGCGGCTGGGAGCGGACGATCCGTGCCGCCGCCGACTTCCGATCGGCCAGGCTCAGCGGCAGGCCATGTGAGACGTTCGCCTGGACGCCCAGCCGGAACGCCTCGGTGGTGGTCCCGTGAAAGAACCGCACCTCGATGTGCGTGCGACCGGCCAGCCGGGCAGCGGTGAGGCGGTGCATCCCGTCGATGACGCGCATGGTGGCGAAGTGCACGAGTATGGGCGGCAGCGGATCCTCCACCTCGGCCAGTGCACGGACATGGCCGAAATCGACTCCCTGCTGACGTGGCGAATCCGCCGCCGCCAGCTCGTCGAGCCGCACGCGTACGACGTCGTCGCCGATGAATCCGCTCTCCCGGTCCCCCGGCTCTGAAGAGCTTCTCTCCACGAAGCTTCCCTCCGATAGATCCGGCCACCGTACGAAGGAGCACGGGCCGCCGCCCGCCGGAACCAGTGCTTCAGCGGAACGGGCACAGTCGGCTCCCTCAACGCGTGCTTGATCGCGGACGACATTACGGAGGGGCGGTATGTTGCCGGTATGAGGCAACCTGCCGACGGCCACGGATGCGTTCAACCGTTCACTTCGAGCAGTTGAACGAGCCGGGTGTATTCGATCAGGGCTGAGTGGGTTTTCTTCGGCCGGTCCTGGCGGCGGGGAATGCGACGGCACGCCCCATCAACCCGTGCAGGGCGTCCCGGCTGTCGACGGAGGCTGCTCGGTTCCGCCATGAGTGACCGCACTCGACGCAGCGCTGGGTCACCAGGTATTCGCCACGCTCGTAAAGGACGCCGACCGGCTCCATCATTCCCCGGCAGGTGGCGAGGCGGTCACCGGGTGAGACATCGACATGCCGGGACCACAGGCAGCGCGGGCAGTGGTTCGTGTATCCCGTTCCCCGTACCTTTTTCTGGCAATTGGCACAGTCGAAGTCCTCGCGGCGGCGAACGAATCGCTTGGGACTTTCCGTCACGATGGCATGCCTCTCACAGCCGCTCTGCGGCTGATCGGCAGCGCAGAAATAATCAATGGGGCGACAGGGCACATATCCAAGCGACGGCGATCCCGGCTGTCACGTCCGCCAATTCTTTCGCCCATATCCGGATGGGCGTCGTTGACTCGGCTGGGGCCGCGGCATAAAGATTGCCTTTGACCTGTTTCCTTTTGCCGGTCGGCGGGCGGGTAAGCCCGCTCGCCAAATGCCCGCGTTCCGTTCTCGGGCGGCGCCTGCGCGGCCGAGGTGATGTGCTGGAGGCTTGGCCGGCGGCCTTGGAGCAGGGCGGCCCCGCTCCGTGGCGATCGTGAGAGCTCTCTGGACCAGCCGTTGTCCGGGACGGTAAGCCTGATGTCACCGGCCGTCCGCCCTAGGGAGAACCCTGGCCGTCCCCCTGTTGTCGGCCCCCGCGCCGCCGCCTATCGTTTCCGCGGACCTTCCGTCCCCGGAGGTGCGACGATGCTCCTCGCCAAGGTGGCCGCGCCGATGCCGGAGCTGAGGTGGCCGGCGCAGTTCTCGCTCGACGGGCTCGGTGACAGGGCCAGGCTGCACCTCCTCGTCCCCGAGGGCTACCTGGTCGAGGGACGGCTGGCCGCCGACCTGCTGCGGGCGGGCAGGGGGCTCGGGTGGCTGCGGCCGGAACCGTACGAGCTGGGGGCCGACGACCTGCGGCGCCTGGCGGCGGCGAGCGAGCCGGCCGGGACCGTGGTCATCCAGCAGCCGCTCGCGGGCACCACCGAACTCGGCGGCCCGTCACCGGCGCTGGCCGCCAGCGAGGTCGTCCTGTCGCCGTGCGCGGGTGACCGGGGGCTGGCGGTGTCCCCTGAGGCGGTGGTCGCGGCGGCCGGCGAGCTCGACTGCCCGCTGGGACGGGACGTCGCCGACCGGCTGGTGGCCGTGACGGGAGGGCGGTCGGCGGTCATCGACTCGGTGCTGCGGGCGGCCTCGGCTCGCGGCGGAGAGCTCGGCGAGAGCGGCGGGCTCGGCGGCATCGGCGTGCTCGGCGGGCGCGGCAGCCTCGGCGATGGTGGCGTGCTCAGCGGGCGCGGCGGGCTAAGCGGGCGCGGCGGGCGCGGCGGGCTAAGCGGGCGCGGCGGGCTCGGCGGGCGCGGCGGGCTCGGCGGGCTCGGCGGCAGTGGCGGGATCGGGGAGTGTGTCATGCGTGCCGACGGGCTGGCCTCGCTCGTCGCCGCCGTCACCTGGTGGCTGCTGCGGGACGCCGAACCTGCCCGGCTCCAGGCGCTGGGGCTGGCGGCGCGGCTCGGTTACGCGCACGACGACCTGTCGGCGCTGCGGCCCGCGCTGCGTGAGCCCGACAAGGAGCCCTGGTGGGAGCCGCTCGCCGGTGGCTGGTACCGGATGTTGCCGTTCTGGTCCACCGCGCTCTGCGCCCTGCGGCCCGATCGGTCGCCGGCCTTCCGCCAGCGGCTGGCGGTGGTGGCGGGGGAACTGGTGGGGGCCCATGCCGCGCGGGAGGCGGTGGAGCTGTCGCGCCGGGCCGGGGACCGGGAGCTGGTGGCCGAGCTGCTGGCGGAGACGGACCTTGGTGAGGAGGGGCACGAGGCGGGTGCGGGTGTGGAGGGGGTGACGGATGCGCGGGAGGCGTGGCGGCGGGCGAGGGCCGCGCTCGTCACCGGCGAGTTGAAGGAGGCGTTGTGGTACGGGCGGCGTGCGCGGGAGCTCGTGGCGGGGCAGGAGGACGGGGAGAGGGTTCGGCGTGCTCTGCGGCTCATGCGCCGAGCTGTGCGGGCGCGGTCGGCTCGCAAGCGCATGGTGCTGCTGCTGCAGGCGCTGGAGGCCACCACCCTGGCCCAGCCCACCATCTCGGCCCAGCCCACCATCTCGGCCCAGCCCACCGCCTCGGCCCAGCCCACCATCCCGCCACACACCCCCGCCCTGCCGCAGAGCACCATCCCGCCGCACAGCCCCGCCCCGCCGCACAGCACCATCCCGCCGCAGAGCCCCACCCCGCCGCACAGCACCACCCCGCCACACACCCCCGCCCCGCCGCGCACCGCCGCCCCGGCCATGGCCCTGGCACCCCGCCCAGCGCCGCACGATCGCGACGGGCGCAGCGGCGAAGGCGGGCCTGATGGCGGAGGCGGGCGGGACGGCCGAGGGGAGCCTGACGGCGTAGGCGGGGGCGGGGAAGGGGCCCGTGCCGACGTCGAGGCCTGGCTGCTGGGTACGTTCCGGATCCGGGTGGACGGCCAGCCGGTAGCCGAGTGGTCGGGCAAGCTGGGCAGATCCGTCCTGATGTACCTCCTCCTGTCCCACCCCAAGCCCATCCGCCGAGACGCCGTCATAGACGCCATCTGGCCAGGCGTCCCCGAGAACGCCGCCCGCAACCGCCTGAACGCCACCATGCACGCCCTGCGCGCCGACCTCCGCAAGGTCTCCCCCGGCAGGCAGCTCATCGTGTACGAACGGGAGACCTACGCCCTGTCCCCCGAGCTGTCGATCTGGCTGGACATCGAGGCGTTCACCGGCGGCTGCGCCACGGCGACCCGGTCGAGGGCGGAGGAGGAGCGGCGGGAGGAGGCCATCGCCCGGCACGAGGCGGCCAGGGCGCTGTACGAGGGCGACCTGCTGGAGGACGCCCCGTACCTGGACTGGGTGGTGCCGGAGCGGGAGCGGCTGAGCGCGGCGCACGTCGATCTGCTCGACGGGCTGGCCGTCCTCTACCTGGAGGCGGGCGCGTACGCGAAGTGCGTCGACACCTGCCGGCAGGTCCTGGCGAGGGACTCCTGCCGGGAGCAGACCCACCGCCTGCTCATGCGCTGCCACGCCCGCCAGAACCAGCCGCACAAGGCGCTCGCCCAGTACGAGACCTGCCGCAGGGAGCTGGACGCCGTCCTCGGCATGACTCCCAGCCCCGAGACGCACGCCCTGTACGAGTCGGTACGCCGCCACCTGGCCGTCTGAACAACCAGGCCGCCACCGATGCCACCGGTCGCGCGGTCACCGGTCGCGCAGTCGCGCCCGCTCCCCGATGAAGGCCAGCAGCCGTTCGGCGTCCCAGCCGCGCACCCGCGAGACGTCGTCCGTCTGATGGTGCCGGATCTCGCAGTTCAGCACCTCCCTGCTGCCGCTGTCGGCGGTCACCGTCAGAGTGAACGTGTGCCGCTCCGGCACGGCCCTGCGCTCCTCGGCGGCCAGCCTGGCGGCCTGGCCGATCCAGTCCTGCTTGGTCAGCCGTTCCGCGCCGATGCCCGCCGGTTGCATGATGGCGGCGAGCTCCGCGACCGTCAGGGCGGAGAGCTGCTCGAACGTGGTGACGCCCGCCTTGTTCAGCAGTGCGGACGTCTTCGGCCCGACGCCCTTGACCCGCTGGAAGTCGTCCTCCGCCGGGGCTCGCGCGGCGCCCTCCACGAGCACCTGGTGGCCGAGGCCCGCGTTGTCGTCGCGGGTCCACAGGCCGGAGCGGTCGGTGACGAGGATCTCGCAGCAGTACCGGCCCGGCGGCAGGTCGCTCAGGTCGGCGCGGTGCTCGCGGCCGAAGCCGTCCTCGGCGCGTTCCGCCACGTGCCTGCCGATGGCCAGGCGGGCTGGGGCGGTGTGGCAGCGTACGCGCCAGGAGCAGTCCACGTCCGTCTCCCACACCAGCGTGGCGCCCTCGACGCGCGGGCCGGCGACGCGGGGGAAGGCGGCGGTGGCGGCGATCTCGACGGCGCGCGTCACGTCCAGCTTCCCCGCTCCCCACGCGGGGCCGGCGTCCGGCGCTTCGGCTTCCCGCGCGCCGGTCGCCGTCGTCGGCTCCTGCCCCTCGAAAGGACTCTCGATGGGGCGGGCGGCGCGGCGCAGGAGCTGGCCCGCCTGCTCACTCGTGAGCCCCCCGAGCCGGTTCGCGGCGCGGGCGGACGTCATGAGGGCGACGGCCCCGCAGACGTGCGGCGCGGCCATGCTCGTGCCCGCCATGAGGGTGTGCAGCAGGTCGGGCTGCGGCGGGAGTGCGCTGTTGGCGCAGCGGGCGGAGGCGATGGTCTCGCCGGGCGCGGTCAGGTCGGGTTTGGCGTCCCCGAGCCGGGTGGGGCCGTGGCTGCTGAAGGCGGACAGCCCGCCGTGCCCGGGCCCCCAGTCGGCGGGGCGGGTGGCGTAGGAGCCGACGGTGACGAGGCGGCGGGACGTGCCCGGGGTGGTGATGGTGCGGGCCGGGTCGGCGCAGGCGTCCGAGAAGCGGCTCTGCGACGCCTCGTCGCGCGGCGCGCGCTCGATCCACGCGTCGAAACGCCCATGCCGGACGGTCCCGCCGCGCAGCAGCAGCCGCCAGACGCCCGGCTCAACGCCCTGGCCAGACCGCCCGGAGATGATGACCGTGGTGGTGGTGTCGCCGCTGCCCGAGACGTCGCTCTCGCTGTCGATCAGGACGCGGTCGCCGCGCCGCGTGGTGAACGTCTGCTCCTCCCCCGGCGCCGTGAACGCGGGCTGCGGCCCGCTGGGCGGCACGACGCCCACGCTGATCTGGTCCTCGCCGTCGAACCACACCTCCACGACGTCGTCCTCGGCGTCCCCCGGCTGGACGACCAGGTCGAGCGTGACGACCTCGCCCTCGCCGATGGTGCCGCCCGCGTGGGTGCGCCGGGCCCGCTCGTTGCCGGCCGAGGTGACGATGACGACGCCGGGGCGGCGGGCGTAGGCGTCGAGGGCCCGTTCGAGGAGGGACTCGCCGCAGTGGCCGCCGGCGTTCGTGCCCACGCTGACGTTGACGGCGACGGGACGGCCCTCGGCCCGCCGTACGACGTAGTCGACGGCGGCGACGAGCTGCGTGGAGCGGCCGAGCGCGCCGCCTGGCGAGGCGGGGAGGGCGACCACGATGAGGTCGGCGTGCGGCGCGATGCCCTGGTAGGCGCCGCCGAGGTGGGTGTCGTCGCCGGCGGCGATGCCGGCCACGTGGGTGCCGTGCCCGCCCGGCGCGTCCTCGTGCGGGACGATGTCGGTGGGGCGCGGGTCGCCGAGCGCCTTGTCGAGGTCCTCCTTGGCGTACTCGGCGCCGTACGGGACGGAGCCGCCGGCGGTCGCGGTCGCGGACTGGTCCCAGAGGTGCAGGATGCGGGAAATGCCGCCCGGGTGGCGGAAGGCGGGGTGCGTGTAGTCGATGCCGGAGTCGATGACGGCGACGATGGCGCCTTCGCCGTGGAGCGGTCCTGAGCCGGTGGGCGACTCGACGGCGGCGCGCACGTCGCGGCGGGAGATGTTGAGTTCGGGGAACAGGGGTCTGGACGATTCGACGCGCAGGACCGATTCGTGCCGGGAGAGTTCGTCGAGCCGGGTGACCGGCACGCGGGCGACGAAGAGGCCGCCGCCGGGGTGAGGGCGCCCGGCGTCGGACGGGCTCGCGTGGATCCGCACCCCCGGCACGTCGTCGGACCACCGGCGGTCACCAGCGCTGACCAGCACCTCGACCGTGCCGTCCGCCGTGCCCTCCGCCGTGCCCTTCGCCGTGCCCTTCGCCGTGCCGTCCGCCGTCGTCTCGGCCCCCACCCCCGGCCGCCACCCCACCCGTTCGGCCAGCGCCGTGCCCTCGATCCCCGCCTGCTCCCTGGCCCGCGCGAGGAGGTGCCGCAGGCGTGCGTCCAGCGTTCTCATGCTTTCTCCCTGCCCTTGCGTCTGGTGCCGGCCTCCGTACGCCCTCATGCCGGGCCACGCGCGGCTTCTCAGGCAGTCGCGCGCGGCCCGGCGGACGGCGGTGAGCGAGGAGGAACCCTCCAGGCTCACCGCGCAGTCATGTGATCAGGAGTAGACCAGCATCCTGACCGGCGTCTCCTCGACGATCCCCGGCAGGATGTCGGGCAGGCCGAGGAAGCCCGGCTGCAGGTCGGGCCGGTACCACCGGCTGGCGAAGCCGGCGAACGGCGGCAGGCCGACGCCGACGCCGAGGATGTCCACGGTGAGGTGGATCTCCAGCGGGCGCGGCCGGCCCTCGGCGGGCCTGGGGTCGGTCGGGATGCGCATCGGGATGATGTTGATGTAGTCGGGGCCGAACGCCGCCGGGTTCGGGCTGAGCGTCGGGCCCGGGGTGACGGAGTTGAGCTCGACGGACACGCCGCGCACCTGGTAGATGAACGGCGCCATGACTTCGGCCGCCGAGGGTCCGCCGAGCAGCGACATGGGGTTGCGCCAGAGCACGGCGAAGAGGTACACGTTCTCGCCGTAGTGGACGACCCTGGCCGGCTGGAGCGGCCCGCCGAAGTAGGGCTCCCGGTAGGGGCCCATGGCCATGAGGTCGAACCAGAGGTACGGCGGGTGGGTGGGCGTCACGGGGGTGGCGGCCCGCGTGACGCCCTGCTGCTGGATGCGGCCCTGCTCGGGGCCGCGCTGCTGTTGCTGCTCGGGCGCGCGCAGTTGCTCGGCCGTGGGGAGTTGCTCGGCCTGGCGCTGCTGCTCGGGGGCGCGCTGCTGCTCGGCCGAGCGGGAGAACTCGGCGGCGCGGGCGTACTCGGGGGCGCGCGCGTACTCGGCGGAGCGGGAGGACTCGGACTGGCGCTGCTGCTCGCGGGCGTCGGGGTACTGGCCGCGGGCGGCCCTGTCGGCGAGCTCGCGGTACTTCTGCCTGTATTGCGCCGTGAAGTGGTCGAGGCTGGCCACGGCCTCCCGCATGACCTGCTGGATCCGCTGGTCGGCCAGCAGCTCCCTGGTCTCCTGGTTCGGCTGGAGGTCCGCGATCTGCTGGTGCGTGGCGCTCCGCACGTCGGTGATCGACATTGATCTGCCCCTCGCGTCGGGCGGGCTCACTGTCCCGCGTGCCCGTCAACCTGGCACGCCCCGCTTAGCCGACGCTGAGGGCAGACCTCTGCCGCCGCTTAGTTTTCGCTTCGGTACGGCGTCGCGCCCGTCAGGCGAAGAGCTGGGTGAGCTTCAGGAGCAGCTCGTACACCCCGTACGCGAAGGGCAGCCCCACCCAGATCCAGGCGAGCACCATCAGCCCGGTGCGCCGTTCCGTCCCGGTGCTCATGCGGTCTGTCCCTCCTCCAGCGCCCGCGCGGGCCGTTCGTGGTGTTTGTCGTGGACGGGACGGATCAGCTCGTTGGCGACGAAGCCCACCGCGAGCAGCCCGATCATGATGAACAGCGAAGTGGTGTAGAGGTCGGGGCCTGAGCGGCCGTCGGCCTTCTGCGCGTCGGCGATGGCGTTGACGATGAGCGGGCCGAGCACGCCGGCCGTGGACCAGGCGGTGAGCAGGCGGCCGTGGATGGCGCCGACCTGGTAGGTGCCGAAGAGGTCCTTGAGGTAGGCGGGCACGGTGGCGAAGCCGCCGCCGTAGAAGGACAGGATGCCCATCGCGCACAGGATGAACAGCGGCTTGGATGAGTCGCCCGCCAGCGCGATGACGAGGTACAGCAGCGCGCCGACGCCCAGGTAGACGCGGTACATGTTCTTGCGTCCGATGAGGTCGGAGGTGGAGGACCAGACGAAGCGGCCCGCCATGTTGGCCAGCGACAGCAGCGCCACGAACCCGGCCGCCGCTCCGGCCGCGACGGCGACGGGGGTGCCGGCGAAGAAGTCCGTGATCATCGGGGCGGCCTTCTCCAGGATGCCGATGCCGGCGGTGACGTTGCAGCACAGCACGACCCACAGGCAGTAGAACTGCGGGGTGCGGATGGCGTTGCGCGCCGAGACGTCCGCCGTGGTGATCAGCGGGCGGGCCCGCGCGGCGGCCGGTGTCCAGCCCTTCGGGGCCCAGCCGTCCGGCGGCACCCGGACGAGCAGCACGCCCATCGACATGAACACGGCGTAGACGACGCCGTGCACGAGGAACGTGGTGGCGATGCCGGTCGTGGTGGGGCCGAAGGTGGCCAGCATCTGCGCCGACCAGGGCGAGGCGATGAGCGCTCCGCCGCCGAACCCCATGATCGCGATACCGGTGGCCATGCCGGGCCGGTCGGGGAACCATTTGATCAGGGTGGATACCGGCGAGATGTACCCGATGCCGAGGCCGATGCCGCCGACGAAGCCGTAGCCGAGCACGACCAGCCAGTACTGCCGGGTGAACACGCCGAGCGCCGACAGCAGGAAGCCGGAGGAGAAGCAGGTCATCGAGACGAACATGGCCCATCGGGGCCCGTTGCGCTCGACGAGGGTGCCGCCGAAGGCGGCCGACAGGCCCAGCATGACGATGCCGAGCTGGAACGGCAGGGCGCTCTGGGTGCCGGTGAGCCCGAGCGCGGATTCGAGCGGGGGTTTGAACACGCTCCACGCGTACGCCTGCCCGATCGCCAGGTGGACGGAGAGCGCCGCGGGCGGCACGAGCCATCGGCTCCAGGTGGGCGCCGCCACGGTACGGGAACGACTGAGGAAACCTGTGGGACTCGCGAACCTCGTACTGACTGACACGCATCACGGCTACCACACATACGGTATGCAGTATTTGGCATGCGCCCGCGCTTTACGCCGAGCGGTCCGATCTTGTCGGCGAATGGACCCGTAATCTTGGAGGGTCGTTCTAGAGAGGCGGGCTGAGCATGGGCACCACGACAGAGCCGGAGGTCAGGATCGCGACAGGGCGCGTGCGGGGCCGCGCCGAGGGCGGGGTGGCCGTCTTCCGCGGCATCCCGTTCGCCCGTCCGCCGCGCTTCGGCGCGCCCGAGCCCGCCGAGGCTTGGGACGGGGTCCGCGACTGCGTGGCGTTCGGCCCGCCGCCACCGCAGCAGTCCACCGTCGCCTCCCCTGTGCGGGGGCGCAGCGGGGAGAGCTGGCTGACGGTCAACGTCTGGACGCCGTCGCCCGGCCCGGCGGCGGGCCTGCCGGTGATGGTGTGGATCTACGGGGGCGCGTACCGGGCCGGCGAGTCCGGCGAGCCCGTGTACGACGGCGCGATGCTGGCCCGCGAGGGGAACCTGGTCGTCGTCACCCTCAACTATCGGGTCGGCATGGAGGGGTTCGCGCACGTCGAGGGGGCGCCGGCCAACCGGGGGCTGCTCGACCAGGTGGCGGCGCTGGAGTGGGTGCGGGAGAACGTGGCCGCGTTCGGCGGCGATCCCGGGCGGGTGACGGTGTTCGGGGAGTCGGCGGGGGCCGGGTCGATCATCGCGCTCATGGCCATGCCGCGCGCCGCCGGGCTGTTCGGGCGGGCGATCGCGCAGAGCGTCCCCGGCACGTACTTCTCGGCGGCGCTGGCCGCCGACCTCGGCGCCGTCCTGGCCGGGGAGCTGGGCCTGCCGCCCGCCGCCGAGGCGCTGGCCGCCGTCGAGCCCGGCCTGCTCGTCGGGGCCGCCGAGACGGCGACCGCCAAGATGCGCCGGTACGAGGACCGCTGGGGCGCGGTCGCGTACACCGTGACGCCGTTCTCGCCGGTCGTGGACGGCGACGTGCTGCCGCGCGACCCGTGGAGCGCGCTGGCGGACGGCGCCGCCCGGGACGTCGAGCTGGTCGTGGGGCACACGCGGGACGAGTACCGGCTGTTCACCCAGATGGGGCGGGTCCAGGGCGAGGAACTGCTGGGAGTGTTCGCGCCCGGACGAGAGCAGGACTACCGCGACGCCTTCCCCTCGGCGGGGCCCGAGCTGCTGGACGAGCTGGTGCAGTCCGACTGGCTGTTCCGCATGCCGTCGCTGCGGCTGGCCGACGCGCAAGCCGCCGGGGGCGGGCGGGTGTGGGCGTACGAGCTGACCTGGGCCACTCCCGTGCTCGGCGGGGCATGTCACGGGCTGGACGTGCCGCTGGTGTTCGGCAACCTGGACAGCGGGATGGGCACGTTCTTCCTCGGCCGGAGCGCCCCGCCCGAGGCCGCCGCCGTGTCGGCCGCCTTCCGGCGCTCGTGGACGGGCTTCGCGGCGGGCGAGGGGCCGGGCTGGGAACCGTACACGCCGGAGGAGCGGCTGACCAGGCTCTTCGACGTCGAGCCCGCGACGGTGCCCTACCCGGAGGAGGCGTCCCGGCGGATCTGGGCCGCGCACACGTTCGGCGAGCTTCCGCTCCTCAACTGAGGCCAAACCGAATGTTGTTCTGTAGTGTGGTGGGACATGACGGACATCTTCGATGACCTCCAGGCCGAGTACGAGCAACTCGACACCGTCCTTGCCGCCCTCACCCCCAGGCAGTGGTCGCACCCGTCGGCCGCCGACGGCTGGACCGTCTCCGACGTCGTCCTCCACCTCGCCCAGACCGAGGAGCTCGCCGCCGCCTCGATCAGAGGCGAGCTGGGCGGCCCGCGCGCCCGCGGCGAGGTGGACGCCATGGCCGACAGCGCCGTGGCCGCCGAACGCGACGTCTCCCCCGGCGACCTGCTGGCCCGTTGGCGCGCGGCCACCGCGTTCATGCCCGCCGCGCTGCGCGCCCACCCCAGGGGCAGCCGCCTGCCCTGGGTCGCCGCCTCCCTCTCCCCCGCCACCCTGGCCACCACCCGCCTGGCCGAACACTGGGCCCACGCCCTCGACATCACCACGCCGCTCGGCATCCCCTACCCGGACACGGCGCGGCTGCGGCACATCGCGTGGCTCGGGCACCGCACGCTGCCGTACGCGTTCGACGTGGAGGGGCTGGCGGGCGGGCCCGTCCACTGCGAGCTCACCGCGCCGAACGGTGACACGTGGCACTTCGGCGAGCCCGGCGCGGCGTCCGTCATCACGGGGCCGGCGGGGGACTTCTGCCGGGTGGGGGCGCGGCGGCTGGCGCCCGCCGACTCGTCGCTCAAGGCCACGGGGCCGCACGGCGCCGAAGCCCTCGCCGTCCTGCGCAACTACGCTTTCTGAGGTTCGCGGGCGCCTTGAGCGAGCGCCTTGATCGTGCCTTGATCGGGCGCCTCGGGCGGGCGCCTCAGGGCGCTAGCCGAGCATTCCGCCCAGGCGGCCCTCCAGCATCAGCAGCAGCTCCCCCAGCAACCCGGCGAGCTCCCGCTCCTTCTCGGTCGACAGCCCGGACAGCAACGCGGTCTCGTACTCGAGCTGCTCGGGCAGCAACCGCATGATGAACTCCCTGCCCCGCTCCGTCAGCGACAGATGCGCCACCCGGCGGTCCCGATCGTCCACCCGCCGCGCGACCAGCCCGATCTCCTCCAGCCGCCGCACCCGCTTGGTCACCGCCGCCCCCGAGGCGAACGTCTCACGGGCCAGCCGGCCAGGCGTCAGCTCGCCGCCGACCCTCAGCAGGGCGCACAGCAGGTCGTACTCGGCCCGGTTCACCCCGGCGCGGCCGAGTGGGGCGTCGGTGGCCTGGTGCAGGAGCGCCGTACACCGGTTGAGCCGGCCGATGACGGCGATCGTGTCGAGGTCGGCGTCCGGGAGGACCTTCCGCCACTGGCGCAGCGCGACCGCCACGGCGTCCTCCACGTGCCCGATCCCTCCTGCCGCCCTGGGTGTGCGCTGGCCTCCGATCGTACGCCCCCGCCACCCGCGGCCGGGCCGTCTAGGCGGTCAGTTCGGCGAGCCTGTGGTGCCCGGCCCGTTCGGCGGCGGCGATCCGCTCCTGCGGCAGCGCCGCGCTCCACCACTCTCCCGCCGCGATGTCGGCCGCCTCACGCAACTCCACCAGCGCGGCCCGCAACCGGTCGCGCGCCGCGCCGGTGAGCGGCTCCTCCAGCAGCCGCTCCAAACGTTCCAGCCCATCCCGTACGCGAGCGGCGGCCCGCCGGTCGGGCAGCAGCACGCACGCCAGCAACCCGGCGGCGGCACCCAGGCAGGTGTCCAGCCAGCGGTCGGCCACCAGCGCGGACACCGGCTCGGCGCCGGCGAACTCGGTCATCAGCATGGCCATGGGGGCTACGAACACGCTGCCCAGCCAGTAGTTGCGGGTGATGGCCGCCTCCGTGACGAACTGCATGACCAGCACGGCCACGATCAGCGCCACCGCGCCCCAGCGGGTCAGCGGGACCAGGGCGGTGAACAGGGCCACGCCGAGGAGGTTGCCGATCACGCGCTGGAGCGCCCGGCTCCAGGACATGGTGGTGTTGGCGGCGAACACGGCCGCCGCCGTGACCACGGCCCAGTACGGTCTGCCGACGCCGAGCGCCATCGAGACCCAGCCCGCCAGCGCCGCGCCGGCGGCCACCGTCGCCGCCACCCGCCACCAGCGGGCGCCGGCGGCCTCGACCGGCTCCGCGCGTTCGGCGGCGATCCCGCTCAACTCCGCCTGCTCGGCGGCTTCCGTCCGCGCGTCGCACGCCGGCGGCTCAGGCACGGGACGGCCCTTGCGCAGCTCATGCGCCCAGCCCGCGAGCATGCCGGCATCGACCCCACCACGCGCCCGCCCGCCGGCGCAAGCCGCGGCGGCCGACTCAGCGCGCACCAGCAACCGCCGCAACCCCTCCCGCCGATCACCGGCCCGCAGCAACGTCACCCAAGCCGCGTTCACGGCCGTCGCGGCGGCATGGCGCGCCTGCCGGACGTCATCACCCCGCGCCGCGCCGCTCGCCAGCCGCGCCGTGGCCTCCAACGCCCGCGCGACCGCGATCCGCTCAGGCCCGTCCGGCCGGACCACCCCCGGCGCCATCCCCACGACCCACGCCACAACCCCGCCGAGCACCCCGAGCCCCACATGCAGCGGAACCTCGGCCAGCCGCTCCCCCGGCACGAACGCGGCACTGGCGGCGACGAAGGTGAGCACGACGTTCCCTGGCGGCCCGATCCGGCTGGCGTCGCAGGCCGCCTTGTGCACCCCCGCCAGCACGGCAGCCACCGCCACCCGGACGGCGACCGACTCGGTGAGCGCCGCCGTGACGAGGGCGACCGTGGTGCCGGCCAGCATCCCGGCCACGACCCACCCCAGTGCCTTGGCCCGGGCCGCGTACGGCAGCCCGTGCCCGTACAGGGCGCACATGGCCCCGGCGGAGGCGTACAGGGTCAGGTCCAGCCGTCCCGCCAGGAGCAGCGCGAGCAGCACGACGGCGAGTGCGGCGACCCCGCTGAGGGCGGGTTTGTGCCAGATGTCGCCGAGGGGCGCGAGACGCAGCGCGGCGCGGACGGGCATGCGGACACGGGGCCTTAACTGCTGGAAAGGGAAAACACTCATCCCCTAAAGTTTAGCAGATGTTTTACTAGTGAAATACTAGCCCAGTGGCATGATCGGGAGGGTGAGAACCGATGTCCTGATCACCGGCGGCCTGCTGATCGACGGCACCGGCGCCCCGCCCCGACGCGCCGACCTCGCGATGAGCACCGGCCGTATCACCCACGTCGGCACGACCACACCGGCCGAAGCCACCCACGTGATCGACGCCACCGGCCTCATCGTCACCCCCGGCCTCATCGACCTCCACTCCCACGCCGACTTCACCATCCTCGGCACCCCCACCGCCGAAGCCTGCCTCCACCAGGGCGTCACCACGCTCGTCACGGGCAACTGCGGCATGTCCCCGTTCCCAGGCCCGGACAGCGGCGCCGACCTGGCCGCGTTCGCCGCCGCCGTGGACGACGCCCGTCCCGCCGTCAACCTCGCCCTCCTCGTCGGCCACGGCGCCCTGCGCGCCGCCGTGCTCAGCCAGGAGCGCCGCGCCCCCGGCCGCACGGAGCTGGACCGCATGCGCGGCCTGCTCGCCACGGCGGCGGAGCAGGGCGCGTTCGGCCTGTCCACCGGCCTGATCTACGCGCCGGGCTCGTTCGCGGCCACGCAGGAGATCGAGGCGCTGGCCGCCGAGACCGCCAGGCACGGCCTGCTGTACGCGACCCACATGCGCGACGAGGGCGACCGGCTCATCGAGGCCGTCGAGGAGGCGCTGTCGGTGGCGCGCGCGTCGGGCGTACGGCTGCAGATCTCGCACCTGAAGGCCATGGGCCCGGCCAACCACGGCAAGGTGGAGCGGGCGCTGGCCCTGATGGACGCCGCCGCGGCGCAGGGGCTCGACGTGGCCTGCGACGTCTACCCCTACACCGCCTCCTCCACCACGCTGACCTCCCGCCTGCCCGGCTGGGCCATGGACGGCGGGACCGCCGCCCTGCTCGCCCGCCTGGCCGACCCCGCCGACCGCGAGCGCGTGCTGGCCGGCCTGCGGCCGGCCGTCGGGCGCACGTTCCTGCCCGAAGGGGTGATCATCGCCGAGCTCTCCCCCGGCCCGTACGCGGACCGCGTCGGCGACAGCATCGCCGCCATCGCGAAGGACACGGGCGTGGAGCCCGCCGAAGCCGTCCTGGACGTGCTGGCCGCCCACCGCGCCCAGGTGATGATCGTCAACCACGCGATGGCCGAGCGGGACGTGGCTGCCGTGCTGCGGCACCCCGCCAGCGCCGTGGCCAGCGACGGCTGGGTGCTGCGCGCCCCCGGCGACGGGCATCCGCATCCGCGTAACTTCGGCACGTTCGCCCGCGTTCTTGGCCCGAGCGCGCGTGGTGAGGGGGTGGTGCCGGTGGCGGAGGCCGTACGGAAGATGAGCTCGCTGCCCGCGGCCCGCCTCGCGCTGACCGATCGCGGCACCGTCGCGCCGGGGCAGGTGGCGGACGTGGCGGTGTTCGACCCGGCGAGCACGGCGGACCTGGCCACCTACGGCGATCCGTGGCGGTACGCGGCGGGCGCGCGGCACGTGCTGGTGTCCGGCGAGGTCGTGCTGGCGGACGGCGTCCCCACCGGCGCCCGTCCCGGCCGCGTACTGCGCAAGACCCCCGCGCGCTAGGGAAACCCCTAGGACACCTCCCGTGGCGGCCCCTTCACCCGCGGTGAGAGCGTGCCGGTATTCGAGCGCGGCAGCGATTTGGCGCGCGTACGACCGGAACGGGTGGACGAAGATGACCGAGCCCACGAGCGGGGTCGCGAAGCAGGAACTGCATGACTTCCTGCGCGCGGCGGACAAACTCACACTCGAAGACAGGAGACTCCTGGTCCAGCAGGCGCTGGTGCTCATCGAGCAGAACTACGTGCATCTGCCGCTGAAGGCCGCGATGCACGCGGTGAACCCTGTGCAGCGGCTGCGGCTGCTCGCCGTGCGCCTGAGCAGGCAGACCCCGCAGACGATGGGCCCGGAATGGCGCTTCCACTCCGAGCTGTCCGAGATCTTCCACTCGGTACGCGACCTGCACACGAACTACCTGCTACCCCTGCCGTTCTCCGGCAGGATCGCCTTCCTCCCGTACCTCATCGAGGAGCACTACGACGGCGACCAGCGCCACTACGTGGTGACCAGAACGCTGCAGGACTTCTCCGCCCCCGGCTTCGGCCCCGGCGTCGAGGTAACGCACTGGAACGGTATCCCGATCGACCGCGCGGTGGACATCAACGCGTCCAGGTTCGCGGGCAGCAACCCGGCGGCCAGGCACGCGCGCGGCCTGCAGTCGATGACGATCAGGCCGCTGCGCGTGCACGTGCCGCCGGACGAGTCGTGGGTGGTGCTCACCTACGTCGGCCAGGACGGGATCCGCCGCGAGCTGAGCGAGACCTGGCGCGTCAGCGACAACCTGCCGCCGTTCGTGAACGCCGACGAGCTGTCCGTCGCCGCCACGGCCCAGGGCCTCGACCTGGGCGCGGACGAGATCTCCCGGGCGATCAAGCTCCTGTACGTGCCGGAGGCCGTCACCCCGCGGGAGAGCCTGGGCGGCGCCGAGCTGACGGCCGAGCCCGCCGAGGCCGGCGCGGACATCCCCACCTCCATGCCCGCCTTCTTCCGCGCCAGGAGCGTCGTCACCCCGTCGGGCACGTACGGCCACATCCGCGTGTTCAGCTTCAGCGTCAACGACCCGGACGCGTTCGTCCGCGAGTTCTGCAGGCTGATCGGGCTGCTGCCGCAGAACGGGCTCGTCCTGGACGTCCGCGACAACGGCGGCGGGCACATCTTCGCCAGCGAGTTCCTGCTGCAGACGATGACGCCGCGCCCGATCGTGCCGGAGCCGACGCAGTTCATCACGTCCAACCTGAACCTGCGCATCTGCCGCCAGCACCAGGAGAACCCGTCCGGCATCGACCTGGGCCCCTGGTGCCCGTCCATGGAGCAGGCGCTGGAGACGGGCGCCGTCTTCTCCGGCGCGTTCTCCATCACCCCGGCCGGCGGCGCGAACGCGCTCGGCCAGCAGTACTTCGGCCCCGTCGTGCTGATCACCAACGCGCTCTGCTACTCGGCGACCGACATCTTCGCCGCCGGCTTCCAGGACCACAAGATCGGCAAGGTGCTCGGCACGGACGACAACACGGGCGCGGGCGGCGCCAACGTGTGGACGCACGAGCTGCTCAAGCTCCTGCTCGAGCTGCCCTCGCCCGCGCCGCAGACCCCGTACAAGCCGCTGCCGGGCGGGGCGGGCATGCGGGTGTCGGTCCGGCGCACGCTGCGCGTGCACGACCTGGCCGGCACGCCCGTCGAGGACCTCGGGGTGGTGCCCGACTTCCGGCACCGGATGACCCGCAGGGACGTGCTGCAGGGCAACGAGGACCTGCTCGCGCGGGCGGGCGAGATCCTCGCCGGGCAGCCGGTGCGGCGGCTCGACGTGCAGGTCTCGGCGGCGCAGGTGACGCTGACGACCGCGCTGGTGGACCGGGCCGACATCTACCTGGACGGCAGGCCGGTGGCGTCGGTGGACGTGACGCAGCAGGTCACGACCGTGGCGGTGCAGGGTGCCGGGGCGGCGCACGTCATCAGGGTGGAGGGGTTCCAGGGCGGCGAACTGGTCGCCGCGCGCACGATCCTGCGGCCCTGACCGTCCGGCGGGCCCCGCATCGGGTGCGGGGCCCGGCGCGGCCGGGTGCAGGGTGATCACAACTCGAAGCAGGTGGACCGCCTCGCCGACCTCCTGTGAGCTAGGTCGTGAGGTCGCTGCCTGACACGGCGGTGTCCGCCTCGGCGACGAGCGGGCTGGCGCGGTACCGCTGCCAGGCCGCTCGCAGGCGGCGCAGCTCGTCGTGCACCCGGGCCGAGGCGATCAGCCGTACGTCGTCGCTGAGGCCCAGCGCGGTGACGGCGGCCTGCTCCGGGTCGCCGGCCCGCAGGTGGGCGTGCGCCGCCCGCAGCCCGATCAGGACGCGGGTGCGCAGCTCCACCGGCCGCCGCGCCGCCATGGACGCGGTGAAGTGGCGGGCGGCGGTGGCGTGGTCGCCGAGCTGGGTGAGGGTCAGCCCGATCTGGTGTTCCAGGGACTCGCGCCGGTAGTTGCCGAGCCACTCGGTCTCCGGCGGGGAGTCGGCGCGTTCGAGCTGGGTCTCGGTGCGGTGCAGCAGGTTGAGCGCGTCCCAGCGGGTGCCGGCCGCCGCGTGCGCCTCGGCGCGCATGCCGGTGATCCAGGCGAGCGTACGCCGGGGGCCGTGCCCGCCGAGGGCCGAGGCGGCGGCGTCGGCCAGTGCGAGAGCCTCACCGTCGTGGCCCAGCTCGGCGGCCTGCACGGCCATGCTGCGTAACGCGGTCGCGCGCAGCAGCAGGTCGCCGGCCTCGTCCGCGAGCCGTACGGTGCTGATGTAGTAGCGCTGGGCCAGGGCGTTGGCGCCCGCGTCCATGGCCATGTACGCGGCCAGGTAGCTCAGCTCGGCCGCCGCCGTGAACAGGTCGGGCCTGCCGCGCCCGCTCGCCCTGCGCAGCAGGGGTGTCACCTCGCGCGCCAGGTAGGCGGCGACGGCGGCACGGGCGTGGCCGCCGCCGTACTGGTCGTCCAGGTCGGCGAAGGCCGCGGTGGCGGCGCGTACGCGGACCACGTCGCCTGCGCCCGCCCGTGAGGCGCGATCCAGCGCGTTCGGTGCGGCGCCCGCCCAGGAGGGGCGTCCCCGTGTTTGCGGCGCCCCGCGCCCGGTGGCCAGGCCGGAGAGCGCGGCCAGCGTGAACGTGCCCGCCGTCAGCACGGTACGGCGGTTGAGCAGGTCGTCCTCGCCCACTGTGGCGAGCCGGGCCACCGGGTCGCCGTCCCAGGGGTCGTCGGCGGGCGGGGGGACTGCGGCGTCCGGCCAGCCGAGATGGCGCGGGGAGAGCTCCGGCCGGTTGAGCCTGCGGCGGAACGCCTCCACGGCGGCGTGCACCGCCTCGGGCCTGGGGACCGTTCCCGTCAGCCAGTGGCCCACCGCCGAGCGGTCGTAGTGCAGGCGCTCGCCGCTCTCTGCGGCGACGGCGTTGACGTGCTGCGCTGTGGCGGCGTGCGTCCAGCCGGCCTGCTCGATCAGTGCGGCCAGGGAGCGGTTCACGACGGGGCGGGTGCGCCGTGGCGGCATCTCAGCTTCACATCGCTTCACATCGCGGTGCCCTCGACGATGCGCCGCGCGCAGAGCACCGTCAAGAGAGCCGGCGGTGAGGCAGGCGGACGACAGGGAGGCCGGATGGCAGGCATGGACGAGGCGGCCCACGCCGACCGGGCGGCGGCGGAGGCGCCCCACGCCGACCGGGCGACGGAGGAGGCGGCCCGCTTCGACGGGGCGGCGGCCGAGGTGGCTCATGCCGAGTTGCTGGGCGCGCTGGCGGGCAGGCCCCTGGTCGTCGTCGACCGGTGCAGCACCGCCCTGCGCGCCGGGTACACCGGGCCCGCGCCCGTCGAGGCGCTGCGCCCCGCGCTGGGCATCGGCTGCTACGCGGCGTGGGATCCGGCGCTGCCCGGCATGGTCGTCGCGGCGGAGGAGCACACCGGCAGCCGTTCCGTGCCCGAGCGGCGCGGCTGGCTGCGGCGCGTACGCCACGAAGCCGCCCGGCACCTGGTCAAGCTGGACCGCCCGCCCGTCATCGCCACCGGCCACACCGGCGCCCAGCTCCAGGAGCTGGCAGGCCCCGGTGGGACGGTCGCGGCGATCGACCCGGGCGTGCGGGCCACGATCGAGGCCAGGCACCTGTTCGACGACCTGCTGCGGGCGGCGGGCGTGCCGGCCGTGGCGCGCATCCGCTGCGTGCCCGCCGAACGGCTGGCGAGCCTGGCGGAGCTGCGCCGCGCGGTCGGCACCGAGCGGGTGGTGGTGCAGGCGGGCGGCGTGTCAGGAGGGCGCGGCACGGTGATCGTGTCGGGCGACGACGACATGGCCAGGGCCGCGCGGCTGCTGGGCCCGTACCGGGTGGCGGCGTTCGTGGACGGCTGGCCGTGCGCCGTCACCGTGCTCAGCGTCCCTGACGGTTCCGGCGGCGTCAGCGTGTACGTGGACCGTCCCTCGCACGAGACGACCGGCGTCGGCGAGCTGGGCGTGGGCCCGCTGTGCAGCGCGGGCCACGACTGGTCGCGCCCCTGGCCGGTGCCCGCCGCCGCGCTGCTCATCGAGTGCGCCGAGCGCGTCGCGGTCTGGGGCTGGCGCAGGTACGGCGTCGCGGGGCTGTTCAGCCTGCGCGCTCTGATCACGCCGGGCGAACGGGTCTACCTGTCGGCCATCCGGTGGCACTGCGACGAGAGCACCGAGGTGTCGGCGGTCAACCAGCAGGCCGTCGGCGTGCCCCCGTTCGTGCTGGCCCATCTCGTGGTGATGCTGGGCGGGCGGGTGAGCTGGCTGGCGGATCCGCAGGAGTTCAACCACGTCAGCCTGCTGCGCGCCACCCAGCGCGGCGGGCCCTTCTCGCTGCGGGTACGGCTGCGCGGCGGCTCCGCCGTACGGATCGCGGCCGGGCGCGGGCCAGGCGTCTACCGGCTGGACCGCGACGACCGCCCGGTGTGGGTCCGCCGCGCCGCCCACCCGGCGGAGGCCCGTGCCGACCAGGGCGAGTTCCTGCTCGCCGACCTGCCGTCGGCGGACGTGGTCTGCCACCCCGGCGCGGACCTGGCCACCGTCGAGGCCGTCACGGACGGCGCCACGCAGCCCTTCCACGGCCCGGCCAGCGCGTCGCCGTTCACGCGCCGGGTGGCGGCGGCCGTCGAACGCCTCTGCGTCGCCGAGTGAGCGGTACTGCCCGGCCGACGTGATCAGCGCAGGCCGATGGCGCTCTCCCAGAACCAGTTCCACCGGATCTCGTCGCGGAAGCGAGCCGCGCCCGCCTCGTACAACACGCCGATCGCGCCGTTGCCGAGGAGCGTCATGTCGGAGTAGCCGGCGTGGTCCGCGTCGATCCGCACCCCCGCGTTGCCGGTGCTGCCGTCGTAGCCGCGCCAGGTCGCGCCCTCGTCGAAGGACGATCGCACGTTCATCCCGACCGGATTGTTGTTCGTCTTGGGGGTGGCGGGCGCCGACAGCAGGATGCGGGTGTACGGGCCGCCGTCCCAGCGCTGGCGGAGCAGGGCGGGGTGGGTCGGCGGGGCGGTGACGGCGTTGTCGGCGCGGAAGTCGCCGTCGAAGGTCAGCCCGCCGTCGCTGCTGACGCCCCGGGCCAGGCCGTGGACGGAGGTCTGGTCGTCGGGGACGGCGCCGTTGCGGGCGATCACCAGGATGCTGCCGTCGGTCCGCTCGACCAGCGTCTGCTCGCCCAGCTTGAGCACGGTCTTGTCGTACGTGGCGGTCGCGCCGATCCGCCAGGAGGCGCCGTGGTCGTCGCTGTGGACGAGCCGCACGCTCTGCCGGTTGCCCACGGCGAAGTAGACGGGCACGACCAGTCGTCCGGCGTGGGCGCCGCGCGTGAGCTGGATCCCGTGCCCGGGTCCTGTCGCGAACCAGTCACCCGCCCCCGCCGGTGCCTTGATGTCGGCGGACAGGTCGCGCGGCGCCGACCACGTACGCCCGTCGTTGGTGCTGACCTGCACCTTCGGAACGCGGGGCGTGGTCTGGGTCGCGGTCGGCTCGGAGGTCGTGAACAGGAACACCGATCCGGACGAGTCGGCCACCACGGTCGCGTTCCCCTGGAGGGCCGCCCCCGCCGTGCTCGCCAGGACGGTTCTGCTCGCCTCCCAGGTGACGCCGTTGTCGGTGGAGCGGCGCATCACGACGTCGAAGGCGCCGTGGTCGGCGCAGTTGTTCCTGTTGCGCCGCTCGGCGAAGGCGAGCAGCACGTCGTTTCTCGTCTTGACGACGGCCGGGAGCCGGTAGCAGGTGGTGACTGTCGCGCCGGTGGCCGGGTCGGTGCTGGTGTACTGCTTCCACAGGGTCTGCTTGTGCCAGGTGTGGGTGGGCGGCTGAGCCGCCGCGGCCGGCGTGGCCGTGACCAGGACGGCCGCGACGGCGCCGATCGCGGCGCCCAGCGTGCGTAATCTCCGCATGTGTGCCTCCCTTTCGCGGTCATGATCCCCGCGCCGGGCGTCGCGATCAACGTTCTGCTCAATAACCCACCGTGAAGCGCCGCTGCACGTGCCGGGGCAGCTCGGCCTCGTCGAGGATGGCGACGGCCAGGTCCTCGGCGGAGATGTCGCTGGTGCCGTCCTCGCGGACCAGCAGCCGGTCGCCGCCCACCCGGAACCTGCCGGTGCGGGTGCCGGGGTCGACGCGGGCCGCCGAGGGGCTGAGGTAGGTCCAGTTGCGGTTGGACAGGCGGTAGAGCGCCAGCGCCTCGCGGTGGGCCAGCACGACCTTGATGTACTCCGCGGGGACGCCGAGAAGTTCCGGCAGCCCTTCGGCGAAGCCCTCGGCGTCGGCCACCTGCAGCCCGGGGCGTACCTCGAGGCTGCCCGCGCCGCCGACGACGATCAGCCTGGCGGCGGGTTGCGACTCCAGCGCCTCCAGCAGCGACCGGGCGGTGGCGGGCAGCACGTGGGCGTTGGCGATCGTGTCGGGGACGTCGCGTCCGGCGTTGAGCGCGTTCACGACGACGTCCAGGCCGGTGATGGCGCTCGTCACGCCGGGAACGTCCAGGACGTCGGCGACCTGCCAGGCGATCTCGCCCGTCTCGGCGGGAAAGCGGGAGGCGTCCCTGGTGAACGCGGTGACGTGGTGGCCCCGCCGCACCGCTTCCGCGACGACGCGCGACCCGATGACACCCGTGGCTCCGAACACTCCCATGCGCATGACGCACTCCTCAAAGCTATTCACTGAACGGCGTGTAGTAACTGAACGCCGATTAGACACTGAACCCGGTAAGGTGTCAACGTGGTCGAAGGCAGCAGGCGAGAGCGGCTCAGGGCCCAGACGGTCCAGGAGATCAAGGAGACCGCCATGGCACTGCTGGCCGAGGGCGGGCCAGGCGCGGTCACGCTGCGCGCCATCGGCCGGCGGATGGGGATGACGGCCGGAGCGCTCTACGGCTACTACGCCACCCGCGACGACCTGCTCACGTCGCTCATCGACGACGTCTACACCGCGCTCATGGACGAGATCGACAAGGCCTGCGACGCCGTGCCCGCCGATGACGCGGCGGGGCGGCTGATGGCGTGGGCGCGGACGTTCCGGGCGTGGGCCACCGGCAATCCCGAGGGGTTCCGGCTCGTCTACGGGGAGCCGGTCCCCGACTACCGGCCGCCGCCCGGCGGGCCCGCCCCGGAGGCCGCGCGGCGTGCGTGCGCGGGGCTGGTGTCGCTGGTGGCCGCCGCCTGGCCGTACGCGGGCGAGCGGTCGCGTGCGGAGCAGCACGACTGGTCGGACTTCGGGCCGGGGCTCGCCGACGAGGTGCGGGCCTCCCATCCCGGGCTGCCGCCTGCCGCCGTGGCGGTGGCGCTGCGGGTGTGGGGGCGGATGCACGGGCTGGTGGCGCTGGAGGTGCACGGGCATCTGCGGGCGCAGGCGCGGCATCCGGAGAAGCTGTACCGGGAGGAGATGCGCGAGCTCGTCGCGTCGCTGGGGCTGCCTGCCGGGGGGTGAGTGGTCAGGTCAGGGGGTGGCGAGGGTGCGGGCCAGGGACTCCAGGGTGTCCGGCGGGGTGCCCGGCGGCGGGGAGACGCGCAGCACCGGCTCGCGCAGGTGCAGCGGGGCGCGCGCCGTGGGGACGACGCCGACCAGCAGGGACGCCCGCGCCGCGCGGGCGGCGGCCCGCTCGGCCGTGTCACCGGGCGGTGGGACGAGCGTGACCAGGGCCGAAGGCTCGTCGAGCGGCTCAGCCACCCGCCAGCCGCCCGCCCCGTCGAGCAGGCCGCGCGCCGTGCGTCCCAGATCGGCCAGCTGGGCGTGGACGGCGGACGGGCCGAGCTCGTGGTGCTCCAGAACCGCCGCGCCGAGGCCCGCCCTGGTGGCGATGGGGCCCTCCGAGCTCTCGTAACGCGCCGCCCCCTCAACCGGCGCGACCTCGCCGCCGTCCAGCGACGGGTCGCCCCAGAGGTGGCCGCTGAGGGTGGGGGCGGGGGCGTCCATGGCGGGGGTCAGGCCGGGGACGATCAGGAAGCCGACGCCGCGCGGGCCGGCCAGCCACTTGCGGGAGGTGCCGACGTAGGCGGTGGCTCCCGTGCCGCGTGCGTCCACGTGGCCCAGGGACTGGCAGACGTCCAGGACGAACGGCACCCCGGCCTGCCCGCACAGTGCGCCGATCTCGGCTGCCGGTTGGACGACGCCGTGGTGGGAGCCGACGTGCGAGACGATCACCAGGTCGAGGCCTGCGGCGAGCCTGGTCCGTACGGCGTCCGGGTCGATGCGGGAGTCGCCGTCCACGGGGAGTTCGACGAGGTGCCAGCCGCGTCGGGGGGCCAGGTGGCGCAGGAGCATCAGCGTGCTGCCGTACTCGGTGGGAGCGCACCCGATGCGGGCGCCGGGGCCGAGCCGCCAGCCGCCCAGCAGCGCCGCCATCGCCGCCGTCCCGCTCTCCAGGAACGCCACCCGCCCCGGCCCGCCACCCGGCCCGCCATCGACGAGGGCGGCGAGGGCGGAGCGGGCGGGGGTGAGGTCGGGGACGGCGCCGTAGCCGCCACGCTCGCGTTCCAGCCGCAGGTGGGCCGTCATCACGTCGAGCACCCGATCGCTGGGCACGTTGCACCCGGCCGCGTCGAGGTGCCCCACCGGCGTCACCGTCCGCGCCGCCCGCCACGCCTCGGCCACGCGCGTCCGTCCCGCCTCCGCAGCCCGCCTCCTTCCGGCTGCCGCGCCGGAGACAGGCGCCGAACCAGAGGCGGGCACCGCACCGGAGCCAGGCCTCGCACCGGAGGCGGGCGTGGCGCGCGGGTTCACGCCTCGGCCAGGACCAGCGCGAAGTCCCCCTCGGGATCCGTGTAGTGCCGCCGCACCCCGAACCCCGCCGCCGCCAGCTCGCCCCGCAGCCCGTCCTCACGGAACTTGGCGCTGATCTCGGTCCGCATCTCCTCCCCCTCCTCGAACGAAACGGAGAGCCCGAGCCCGCCGACCCGCACCCGCATGGCCCGCGACGCCCGCAGCCGCATCTCGATCCAGTCGTGCCGCTCGTCGTAGACGGCCACGTGCTCGAACGATTCGGGTTCGAAGTCCGCGTCCAGCTCCCGGTTGATCACCCGCAGCACGTTCCGGTTGAACTCGGCCGTCACCCCCGCGCTGTCGTCGTAGGCCGCCACCAGCCTCCCCCGCTCCTTCACCAGGTCGGCCCCCAGCAGGAACGTGTCGCCCGACCGCAGCGTGGCCCGCAGTTCCTTGAGGAACACCGCGCGGGCGGCCGGTTCGAGGTTGCCGATGGTGCCGCCGAGGAAGGCCACCATCCGCCGCCCGTTGCGGGGCAGCAAGGCGAGGTGGCGTTCGAAGTCGGCGCACACGGCCTGCACGGTCAGACCCGGGTAGCGGCCGGCGAGCCGGTGGGCGGCGGCCTCCAGGGTGACGGCGTCCACGTCCACGGGCGTGTAGCCGCGCAGGGTGCCGGCCGCCGACAGCGCGTCCAGCAGCAACCCGGTTTTCTCGCTGGTGCCGGAGCCCAGCTCGACCAGCGTGTCCGCGCGGGAGACGGCCGCGAGGTCGGCGGCCCGCGCGCGCAGGATGGTCAGCTCGCGGCGGGTCGGGTAGTACTCGGGCAATCGGGTGATACGGGAGAACAGGTCGCTGCCGGCGGCGTCGTAGAACCATTTGGGCGGCAGCCACTTGGGGCTGGACGTCAGGCCGGCGGTGACGTCGTGTTCGAGGGCCTGGCGCAGGTAGTCGCGGTCAAGATGACTGATCACACGCACGGTGGACTGGGTGACGGGCACGAGATCTCCTAGGTGAGTCACAACGGCTGGACGACGACGTCGTCGCGGGTGACGGTGAGCAGGCTCCGCTCGGGCACGGCCTGCCAGCCGGGCAGGTCGTCGAGCGGTTCGCTGGCCACCAGCACGCCGTCGTGGAGTCGGTGATGGAACAGGGTGTCGCCCCAGACGGTCGCGGCGATGGCCGTGCCGTCGGAGGCGAGCAGGTTCAGGCGGGCGGCGGGGTCCTTCTCCCCGGCCCGTACGACGACGTCGGCCAGCGCCTCGCCCAGGCCGGCGCCGGCGCGTCCGCGCTGGAACACGGCGGCGGCCACCCAGGCGGCGTCGCAGGTGCTCTCGGCGCCGTCGCAGAGGTTCTTGACCGCGTCGCGGGCGACGCGGCCGTTGTGGCTGAGCAGCCAGGTGCGGTCGGTGAACGGCGCGGTGGCGCTCTCCTCGATCGGCATGCCGACGGTGGCCGAGCGGACGGCGGCCAGCAGGCAGGTGGAGCGGGCCGTGGCGGCGAGGCCCGGCAGGTTGGCGTCCGTCCAGATGGGCACGGAACGGCGGTAACGCACCGGTTCTGGGCGGCCTGCGACGTACCAGCCCATGCCGTACCCGTCGGCGTTGATCAGCCCGGCCCGCTGTCGGCGCGGCGCGTACGACTGCTTGAGCAGCCCGTACTCGGCCTCGTCGATGAGCGAGGCGAGCGGGCGTTCCGCGCCCAGCCAGGCGGCGTGCCTGCACACCTCAGACCAGCTCCGACCGGGCGCAGCGGAAGCCGGTGAAGATCTGCCTGCGGATCGGGTAGTCCCAGTTCCTGAACGTGGTCCGCACCGCCGCCGGGTCGGCCGCCCAGGAGCCGCCGCGCAGCACGCGGTACTCCTCGCCGAAGAACACCTCGCTGTACTCCTTGTACGGGAAGCTGCGGAACCCCGGATACCCGTGGAACCAGGAGCCGGTCCACTCCCACACGTCGCCCAGCATCTGCTCGGCCCCGTAGGCGCTGGCGCCCTGCGGGTAGGCGCCGAGCGGGGCGGGGTGGGAGGACAGGTGGCCGAGGTTGGCCAGGGAGGGGCCGGGGTCGGTCTCGCCCCACGGGTAGCGCCTGGACCGGCGCTGCTGCGGGTCCCAGCCGCACGCCTTCTCCCATTCGGCCTCGGTGGGCAGCCGCTTGCCCGCCCATCGGGCGTAGGCGTCGGCCTCGTACCAGCTCACGTGCTGCACGGGCTCGTCCATGGGGACGGGCTCGACGCGGCCGAAGCGGTTGCGGTGCCAGGCGCCGCCGTCCCTGGTCCAGAAGAGCGGGGCGGTGATGTCGCGCCGCTGCCGCCACTCCCAGCCCTCGGGCGTCCACCAGCGCGGGTCGTCGTACCCGCCGTCCTCGATGAACGCCAGGTACGCGCGGTTGCCGACGGGGAGCCGGTCGATCCAGTAGCCGGGCAGGTCCACCCAGGTGGCCGGGCGCTCGTTGTCGTAGGCCCACGGCAGCGTGTCGGTGCCCATGAGGAACGGCCCCGCCGGGACATGCACCTCCTCGGGGCCTTCCGCGCGCCCTGGCGGCAGGTGGCCGTCGCGGACCAGGCCGGGCTGTCCGGAGAGCTGCAGCGTGGCGAGCATGGTCTCGTCGTGCTGGTGCTCGTGCTGGATCACCAGGCCGAACACGAAGCCGTCGCGGTGCAGCGGGGACGGGCCCTCCAGGTCGATCTCGTCGAGGACGTCGAGCACGCGGCCGCGCACGCCCTCGATGTAGCCGCGTGCCTCGGCGGGGCGCAGGAACGGCAGGCCGGGGCGGTCCTTGCGGGGGGTCTTGAACGCGTCGTAGATGTCGTCGATCTCGGGGCGGAGCGGGGTGATGCCGGCCGCGGCGCGCAGGACCCACAGCTCCTCGTAGTTGCCGACGTGCGCCAGGTCCCAGACGAGGGGGGACATGAGCGGGGAGTGCTGGCGTACCAGGAGGTCGTCCTCGGCGTCCGTGTAGGTGAGTGAACGGTCGCGCACCGCGATGAGCTCCTTGGCGATGCGTTCCTTGATGTCAGTCATGCGCGTCCTTGCTGTGTCGTCGTCTGGTCAGTGGCCGTCGGGCCGGTGGTGGGAGTCGTGGTCCAGCCAGGGACGGTCCATCGAACCGGAGGCCTGGTCGATCAGGTAGGCGGCGGGTGAGCGGCCGGTGCTCACGTGGCGGTCGGCGAACGCGGCCACGGCGCCGGCCAGGGCGGCGTCCGCGCCGAGCCGCGGCAGCGCCTCCAGCGCGGCGCGGAAGCACGCCTCGGCGGCGTTCCTGATCCGCGGGTCGGCCAGCCCGCACCTGGCCGCCCGGTCCCAGTCCTCCTGGTACGGACCCGGCCGCCGCACCTCGACGGCGGCCATCGCGGCGTCGGCGGCCCGGTCGTCGGTGATCAGGGCGTGCGTCACGGCCACGCACACCGGCCAGTCGGACGGATGCAGCGCGTCCAGGTAGCGGATCTCCAGCCATCCCCTGGGCCGGACCGGCGGGAAGACGGTGGTGGCGTGATAGGCGAGGTCCTCCGGGGTGGGCCGGCGCTCGCCCCCGCTCTCCAGCCAGTCGCGGAACGTCGAGCCGTCGCGGATCGGCCGGTAGCGCTCGGACTCCTCCCGGACGAGCATCAGCCGGGAGTCGAGCAGGTACTCCGTCCAGTCGGCGACGGGGTCGCCCGTGACGGGCACCGGCCGGGTCCTGCTGCGGTCGAGGTTGTTCCAGACGTCCTGGCGGCCCGACATCCACCCGTACGGCCTGCCGCCGCTCAGCGGGGAGTTGGCGAAGGCGGCGAGCAGCACGGGGCCGAGCGCGTGCGCCCGCTCCCAGCGGACGGCGGGCTCCCGCCCGAAGTCCAGGTTGACCTGGATGGACGCGGTGGAGCACATCATCAGCGCCCCGTACGGCACGCCCAGGAATTCGGCCATCGCCTCGTAGCGGGGCAGCCCGAGCTGGCGGCAGGGGGCGCGCACCGGATCGAGCCCCACCGCGCCCAGCGCCAGCCCGGCGGCGCGCAGGCCGTCGCGGACGGCGGCCACGTCGGCGGTCAGGCGGGCCACCGTCTCGGGCAGCGGGCCCGCGGGGCCCGACAGTTCGAGCTGGCCGCCCGGCTCGAACGTCACCCGGCTGCCGCCCGGCAGGTACCCGGGCAGCGCCCGGCGGGTCCGCTCCATCGGGACTTGCCCGCCGGGATCCTTCCGGTCGAAGACGAGGAACTCCAGCTCGACGCCCACCCGGGCGGCGGCGGGGCGGAAGCACCGGTGCGCGTACTCCGCCACCTCCGTGACGTCGCGCAACGGTGTGCTCTCGGCCGTGACCCCGATCATCGTCTCCCTTTCGCCGGCACCGCGCGCGGGTCGTACTGGTGCGCACGGGACTACAGACCCGGGAGGCGCTCGATCGTTACACACGAATTTCCGCGTAACGGACGGGGCGTGGAAGGCACTGTGTGACATGGAGCAGGGTTCACTGGGCTGCGCGGAGGTGCTCGGCCTGGTCACTGATTACCTGGACGGCGCGCTCCCGCCGGGCCGGCATCGGGCCGTCGCGGGGCATCTGGGCGCGTGTGCGGGGTGCTCGGGGTGGGTGTCGCAGCTGCTGGCGACGATCGCGGCTCTGAGCTGCCTGCGTGACGGGGTCATCCCTGCGCCGGTGCTGGCCGCACTGCGGGAGAGTTTCGCGGGCGTCGAGGGCTTGCGGCGGGAGAGCGGATGCTCGGGGGGCGTTCCTACGGGCTCGGGGGATCCTGCGGACTTGGGGGATCCTGCGGGCTCGGGGGGTCCTGCGGGCTCGGGGGACGTTCCTACCGGGGACGGCGGTCGCGGAAGGCGGACATGAGCCGGTCGCGCACCGGCGCCGGCAACTTCTCCGGCGGCTGGTCGCCGAGCACCTTGATGGTGGCGCGGAACTGCTCGAGGTATCGCCCGCACCCCTCGCAGCAGGCGAGGTGCGCCCGCATGCCGTCGCGGGACGGCTGGTCGAGGGCGTCCTCAAGGTAGGCGGTGAGCTGTTCCGCCAGTTCGTCGCAGGTGAACCGCTTCACGACGTTGACCGCCCTCGTCTCTGGGATGAACCGTTTCACTCATTGTCGCCGCTGCACGGGCCCGATGGGGCCGCGCGACCTCATTCGGGCTGTTTGACGGCCTCGTAGTAGTCCGCCAGCCAGCCGCGTACCGCGGTGCGGGCGCGGTGCAGCAGCACCCGCTGGTTGGCCGCGGAGATCTCCAGGATCTCGCACACCTCGTCGGAGGTGCATCCCTCCACGTCACGCAAGGTGATCACGACCCGCTGCCGGGGAGGCAGCCGGCCGAGCGCCTCGGCGATCAGCACCCGCACCTCCGCCGCCAGCGCCTCGCCCTCGGGCGTCGGCCACGCCGCCGCGCCGTCGAACCGGCCGCCCCTGGCCGCGCCGAACTCGACGAACGGGCCGCCGTCCCGCTCGAACGTGCTCCACGGCAGCGTGCGGCTCTCGCGGACGCCGCGTTTCTTGGCGGTGTTGACCAGGATGCGGAACACCCAGGTCTTCACCGAGGAACGCGACTCGAAGGCGTCGATCCCGTCGATCACCGCCAACCAGGTGTCCTGCACGACCTCCTCCGCGGAGTGGTCGGTGGACACGTACGACCTGGCGACCCGGAGCATGCCCCTGGACCAGGTGTCGAGCAGCACCGCGAACATCGCCTCGTCGCCGGCGCGCAGAGCTCCGACGACGACGTCATCCGGGGGCAGCCCACTGCCCTCGAAGGACCCCACGATCGCTCCCCCTCCGGTCGAACGCTGGGACAGCGCACACATTAACTTCCCCCACTGACGTTTCCCCGGGCCGCCCCGTGTAGCCCTGTCTCGCGCGCATCTGCGTGGGGGACGGGGTTGCGGAGCGGCGGGGGCTTGACCGGCGGGTCTGTCGCGTGGCCTGCCGCGGGGGTGCGCCGCCGGACGCCTGAGCGGTGCACTTGCGTGGCGGGTGGGTGCCACTAGTGTGGCGGCGCCGTCCCACCGCGAAACCCGCGGGGCGAGGCGCGAGTGCCCCGCGGGCGCGTCCGGACGCGGAGGCTACCGCTCCCCGGCCGGTTCCTGGATCGCTTCGGGCGTCTCGTCCCCTGCCACGAGGGCGTCGGCGCCGCGCAGCCGGTCACGCCGGTTGGCGAGCAGGCTCGTCACCGTGACGACGAACAGGACTCCCACGATCACTCCGAGCGAGGCCAGTGTCGGGATCTCCGGCACCCACGTCCAGATCCCGTGAGCCCAGTGCAGCACCAGCTTGACCCCGATGAACGCCAGGATGACGCCGAGCCCGTGGTTGAGGTGCCGCAGCTTGGTCAGCACCCCTTGCAGGACGAAGTACAGCGCCCGCAGGCCGAGCAGCGCGAACGCGTTCGTGGCGAAGACGAGGAACGGGTCCTCCGTCACCCCGTACACGGCCGGTACGGAGTCCACGGCGAAGACGATGTCCGTGGCCAGGATCGCGACGGCGGCCAGCGCCAGCGGGGTGAGCGCGAGCCGCCCCCGCTCGCGCACGACGAGCCGCGAGCCGCGGTATTCGTCGGTGACGGGCACGAAGCGGCGCACCAGCCGGACGGTCCGCATGGAGGAGATGTCCACCTCCTGCTCGCCGCCCTTCACCACGTCCCGGACGATCTTGCCGGCGGTCACGATGAGGATCGCGCCGAACAGCAGGAACGCCCAGGTGCCGCTCTGCAGCGCGGCGGCGCCGAGCCAGATGAAGATGACGCGCAGCACGAGCGCCCCGACGATGCCGTACAGCAGCACCTGCCTGGCCAGCGCGGACGGCACCGCGAAGGCCGCGAGCAGCAGCATGAACACGAACAGGTTGTCCACCGACAGCGACTTCTCCACCACGAACCCGGTGAAGAACTCGACCGCCACGCCGCCGCCGTGATCGGCCCACAGGTAGAAGCCGAAGAACACGGGCAGCAGCAGGTAGAAGACCGACCAGCCGATCGACTCGCGCATGCTCTCCTCGCGCGGCCGCCGAGTGATCAGCATGTCCACCACCAGCAGCAGCAACAGGGCCGCGACCGTGATGATCCAGAGAGTCGGTGAAGCGATGGTGCGCAGCTCTAGGGCATGCGAAAATGTCCCCGCGGACATGGGAATACCTCCCTCGAACAGATCCAACCGTTCGAGGTCTCCTTCACCCAAAGGGTGGCCGTCCGGGGACGCGCGGGACGTCCGTACTGACCGGGCCGGCTCTTTGGAAGTACTCCCCTCGCCGGTTCAGAGTAGATCAAACGGGGACATCCCTCCACCCCGAGGGTGCCCTGAAGCCGCTCTTGACGAGATAATTGAACGAAATTTTAAATTCGACCATGGGACGCATCGCGGGAGTCACCGCCGCGGAGACACGTGAGCGGCTGCTGCGCGCCGCCGCCGAGGTCTTCGCCGAGCGCGGCTACGACGGCACGCGCGTGGCGGACATCGCCGCCGCCGCGGGGGTGAGCAACGGCGCCCTGTACGCGCACTTCGGCTCGAAGGCCGAGCTGCTCGTGGCGGCCCTGCGCGCGCACGGGCGCAACCAGCTCGCCAGCCTGTTCGTCGCCGACCCCGACCGGTCGGCCACGGAGCTGCTGCTCGCCATCGGCCGCACGCTGACCCGGCGGCGCGACCCCCTCGGCTACCTGGTGGTCGAGGCGCTGGTCGCGGCGCGCAGGGACGAGGACGTGGCCGGGCCGATGCGCGACTACGTGGGCGAGCGGGCCGACTGGATCGCCGATCTGGTCGGGGTCGCGCAGGGGGACGGTGAGCTGGATCCCGCTCTGTCGCCGGAGGCGGTGGCGCACTTCTGCCTGCTGCTCGGGATGGGCAGCGCGCTGGTCACGCCGGATCTGCGCGGGGTGGGTGACGAGGAGTGGGCGGCGCTGCTGTCCAGGATCGTCACCGCCCTGACCCCGCAATCCCCGCCCGCCACCTCCGACCGGCCCGACCCCACCGACCAGCCCGCCGACCAGCCCGCCAACCAGCCCGCCAACCGGCCCGAGCCCGCCGACCAGCCCGCCGACCGGCCCGAGCCCTCCCCTGAAGCGGGGGCTTGACCGGACGCGCGGGCCAGGCGGGCGGCGGCCCAGCCGCGCGCGGGACATCGCCACGACAGTCTTCCCGGCCCTGGAAATCACCGTCGCCGTGGTGTTCGCTGACGGCGACGTTCCCCGGCAGTATTCGTCGGCGGAACTCGTCGGCAGAACTCGTCGGCAGAGGGAGAAGCCATGACCGCCACGCCGCACCCGCTCGACCCGCTGTCCCCAGGCGAGATCGCGGCCGCCCGGACCGTGCTGGCCGCCGCCGGGCTGATCAAGGACACCACCCGCTTCGCGTACACGGGGGTCGAGGAGCCACCCAAGGACGCGCTGCTCACCTACTCGCCCGCCGCCCCGCCCGACCGCAGGGTCAGGGTGCTGCTGCTCGACACCGCCGGAGCCGCGCCCCGCGACGTGGTCGTCTCGCTGACCCGGGGGACGGTGGAGTCCGACCGTACGCTGGATCCCGCGCTCGACGGCCAGCCGCCCGTGCTGGACGCGGAGTTCGGGATCGTCGAGGAGGTGCTGGCCACCGACGAGCGGTGGATCGCCGCGCTGAAGACCCGGGGGCTGGACGTCGCCAAGGTCAGGGTGGCCCCGCTGTCGGCGGGCGTGTACGCCGGCGAGTACCCCGGCGAGGCGGGCCGCCGCATCCTGCGCGGGCTCGCCTTCGTGCAGGAGCACGAGAAGGACCACGCCTGGGCGCACCCGGTGGACGGCCTCGTCGCGTACGTGGACGTGCTGAACCGCACGGTGGACCAGGTGATCGACTTCGGCCCGGTGCCGATCCCGTCGGTGTCCGGCAACTTCGACGACGCCGCCGTCACGGGGCCCGCGCGCACCACGCAGCGGCCCATCGAGATCACCCAGCCGGAGGGCCCCAGCTTCACCCTCGACGGCAACCTGCTGCGCTGGGAGAACTGGTCGCTGCGGATCGGCTTCGACGTGCGCGAGGGGCTCGTCCTGCACCAGATCGCCTTCCACGATCGCGACGCGGGCCGCGAGCGGCCGATCGTGCACCGCGCCTCGATCGCCGAGATGGTCGTGCCCTACGCCGACCCGTCCCCGATCCGTTCCTGGCAGAACTACTTCGACGTCGGCGAGTACCTCATCGGCCAGTACGCCAACTCCCTGGAACGGGGCTGCGACTGCGTCGGCGAGATCACCTACCTCGACGCCGTCATCGCCGACGAGCACGGCGCCGCCCGCACCCTGCCGAACGCGATCTGCCTGCACGAGGAGGACCACGGCATCCTGTGGAAGCACACGGACCTGTGGACGGGCTCCTCCGAGGTGCGCCGCCAGCGCCGCCTGGTGCTGTCGTTCTTCGCCACGGTCGGCAACTACGACTACGGCTTCTACTGGTACCTCTACCTGGACGGCGCCATCGCGTTCGAGGCCAAGGCGACCGGCGTGCTGTTCACCTCGGCCTACCCGAAGGGCGAGTCGGCGTACGCCACGGAGGTCGCGCCCGGCCTGGCCGCGCCCTACCACCAGCATCTGTTCTGCGCCCGTCTCGACATGGCCGTGGACGGGCCCGCCAACCGGGTCGAGGAGGTCGAGCTGGCCCGTGTCCCGATGGGGCCCGGCAACCCGCGCGGCAACGCGTTCACCTACCGGCGCACGCCCCTGCTGCGGGAGGGCCAGGCGCAGCGCCTGGCCGAGCCGGCCGTGCAGCGCGCCTGGCACATCACGAACCCGGCCTCGCTCAACGCGATGGGGCGGCCGGTGGCGTACGTGCTGCAGCCCGAGGGCAAGCCGGTGCTGCTGGCCGATCCCGGCTCCTCCATCGCGGCGCGGGCCGCGTTCGCGACCAGGCACCTGTGGGTCACCGCGTACGACCCGGACGAGCGTTACCCGGCCGGCTTCCTGGTCAACCAGCATCCGGGCGGCGCCGGGCTGCCCGCCTTCGCCGCCGCCGACCGCGACCTCGACGGCCGCTCGCTCGTCGTCTGGCACGTCTTCGGGCTGACCCATCTGCCCCGGCCCGAGGACTGGCCGATCATGCCGGTGGACCACACGGGATTCACGCTCAAGCCCAATGGTTTCTTCGACCGCAATCCGACCCTGGACGTTCCCGCGCATCACGGGCACGGCGGCTGACCCCCTACTCAGCCGGAGCGGTCCCGCGTACTTTTCGGACCGCTCCGGCCGGCTTTTTATTCATCGGCGCCATCGGGAAAGTCCGGCCGCCGAAAAGAAGTTTCACCGTGCTGTAATGGCGCGACCCGGCAGGGGGTATGCGGGCTTGATATTATCCTGTCCTTAGTGGGACGCCTGGCGCCTATTGCGTTGCCTCCGGATCCATGTTGTGATTCGGCTTGTTCGCACGCCGGCCTTCTCCCCCTCCACTGGCCGGGTCACGGCAAGGATGTACGGCACTTTCCTGCTGTACCGCCCGGACCTCCGCCCGGGGGAATTGGAGGAGCCTTTTCCCATGTGAGCACCGTCATGGTCGCGCACGCCTCGGGGACCACGCTTTTATGCGCCGGAATATCGGCGTGTTTCCGCGGAGTTTTCGGCGTCCGGTTCGTCGTGCGCGTAATTCGGGTGAACATTCAACGGAGGCTGCGTTGACACAGTGGCTCAAACCGTTCGACGTCCGGTTGTTCCGAGAGAGCTCCGAGACGACTGTGGCCAAGCTGGAGAAACACCTGGCCGATCTCTCGATCAAAGGTCTGTCGCTGACCGAGCCCGCCGTGCTGTCGCGGGCGGCCAGGGCCCTGATGACGACGGAGCGGGAGCACATCGCGGGCTACGACGAGGACCGGCTCGCCGCCATCATCGACCTGTACGTCAGAACCGGCATCCAGGTGCACTCGCCGGGCTACATGGGCCGGCAGTTCTCCAGCACCGTGCCGCTCGCCGGCGTCATCGACTTCGTCAGCTCCGTGGTGAACCAGCCGTCGTCGTTCTACGAGGCCGGCCAGCTCCCCAACGTGGTGGAGAAGATCATGGCCGACGAGCTCAACCGCTTCATCGGCTGGCCGCCGGACAGCTTCGCGATGGTCACGACGTCCGGCGGCTCGCTGGCCAACCTGACCGCGCTGCTGGCCGCCAGGAACGACAGGTTCCCCGGCTTCTGGACGGAGGGCAGCGCCGCCTACCCGGACCAGGCCCGTCCCGCCATCGCCGTCGGCGACGACGTGCACTACAGCGTCTCCCGCACGGCAGGCGTCATGGGCATCGGGGAGGCGCAGATCGTCCGCCTGCCGCTCAACGGCGAGCAGCAGATCGACATGGACCGGGTACGCCCCGCGCTGGACGCGGCGGAGCGGCGCGGCCTGCGCGTGTTCTGCCTCGTGGCCTCGGCCGGCACCACGTCGGTCGGCGCGTTCGACCCCATCGACCGGCTCGCCCAGGTCGCCGCGGAACGTGACATCTGGCTGCACGTGGACGGCGCGCACGGCGCCAGCCTCCTGGTGTCGGACCAGCTCCGCCACCGGCTCAAGGGCATCGAGCTGGCCGACTCGCTGACCTGGGACGCGCACAAGATGATGTTCACGCCCGCGCCGTGCACGCTGCTGTTCTACCGCGAGAAGGACAAGAGCCGCCGAGCCTTCCGCCAGCGCGCCAGCTACGTCTTCGACGAGGAGCCGGACAGCTACGCCGCGCTGGACAGCGGCGGCAAGACCATCGAGTGCACCAAACGCCCCATGATCATGCCGTTGTGGGTCGTGTGGGCCATGTACGGCAGGGCCCTGTTCGCCGAGAAGATCGAGTACCTGTGCCGGCTGACCAGGGACGTGCACCGCATCCTGCTGGCCGAGCCCGACTTCGAGACCGCGCACTACCCGGAGTCGAACATCCTGTGCTTCCGCTACCGCCCCGGCTGGGTCCGCGACGAGGACGTGCACCGCCTCCAGGTGACGATCAGGGACCGCATCAAGCTCCAGGGCACGTTCTTCATCTCCAAGGTGGACATCGGCGGCGTCGCCGCGCTGCGCGTCGTGATGATGAACCACCTCATCACCGAGGAGCACTTCCGGATGCTGCTCGCCGAGATCAGGGCGGCCGGGCAGGAGCTGTCCGGCGGCCGGCAGGACGACCAGCAGCACGTGGGAGGACGCCGATGAGCCGGACGACCCCGGATCCGCGCACGCTGGCGGCCAAGCTGATCCCCGAGGAGGAGCTGGCGCCGGCCTCCGTGGAGGCGGTGACCGGGCTGCCGTCCTTCGCGAGCAAGATGCGGGAGTTCGAGCGCGCCTACCGCACGCCGTACAGCGAGCTGCCGCACGAGACGCAGGACGCGCTGGTGCTGCGCCGCCTGCGCCAGCTCGTCAACACCGTGCGGCTCAACCCGGCCTGGCGCGAACGGCTGCGCGCCTGGGGCCCCGACGGGGGCGGGCCGATCACGTACGAGGACTGGCAGGCCGTCCCGATGGCCGACAAAAACGTCCAGCGCGACCTGTACATGGAGGGCCGGCCCGGCCTGGTGGTGCCGCTCGACCACGGCGGGTTCGAGGTCGTCGCGAGCGGCGGCACCAGCGGCGGCGCGCCGCTGGAGGTCGTGTACGCGCTGCGCGAGCTGCACGACACCTACCGGGTGGCCGGGCGCTTCCTGGGCGCCTACCAGCTCGACCGGCACTTCCCCGCCGACGGCCCGAAGTGGCTGTTCACCACGCTGGCCGACTACCAGATGTGGAGCAGCGGCACCATGGTCGGCGGGGTGCTGCAGCACGTGCCCGGCGTCAACTACATCGGCGCGGGGCCCGTCACCGCCGGGGTGCTGGAGCACATGTTCTCTTACCCGGGGCCGAAGGCGCTGATGGGGATCAGCGCCGGCATCGCGATCCTGGCCGACCTCGGGCAGGGGCTCAAGCGGGAGGCCAGGGAGAGCTTCCGGGTCGCGCTGTACGGCAGCGGCGTGCTCGCGCACCGCAAGCGGGCCGAGCTCAAGGCGCTCTACCCCAACCTGACCATCCTCAGCTACTTCGCCGCGACCCAGGCCGAGACCGTCGGCCTGCAACTGGAGGAGTCCTCGCCGTGCCTGTCGGCGGTGCCCGGCCTGCACCTCGTCGAGATCGTGGACGAGCAGGGCCGCTGGGTCAGGGACGACGAGGAGGGTGAGCTGGTCGTCACCCGCCTGCACGCGCACGAGGCGCCGCTGCTGCGGCTCAAGCTCGGCGACCGCATGATCCGCAGGCCCCGGCTCGGCGGGCCTGGCCCGCGCGCCGAGCGGTTCGAGTTCGCCGGGCGGACCGGTGACGTGCTGCACATCGCCGACAGCCAGTACTCCGCCGCGCGGGCCTACGTGGCGGTACGCGAGGACCTGCGGCTGGTCGCGCCGGTGGACCTGGACGAGGTGGCGCACGAGGTGCAGTTCGTCAACCAGCGCGAGGAGCGTTCCATCACGCTGCTGGCCGCCGTGGACGACGTGGCGGCGCTCACGTACGCGACAGAGGCGGCCATCGGCCCGTACGGCGCGCACCACGTGTTCGTCAACGCGCTGCCCCGCTCCCTGTCGCTGTTCAACCAGGGGGAGGCCAACCCCGCCTCGATCGAGAAGACCGGCTACCGGTTCCACCTGCGGTTCGTGCCGCGCTCGTCCCCGGAGATCGAGCGGACGAACGTCGGCAAGGTGCCGCTGGTCCGCGACAGGGGCTGACCCCCCGGAAAGGAGATCGGAAGTGGCCGTGAAACCGCAGGTGAGCATCATCGCCCTGGTGGACGTCATCGGGGCGCTGTCCGACCGCTCGCTGCTCAACGGGAACCTGGTCCTGATCGACGACGGCTCGTTCGCGAGCAGGGCCCAGGGGACGCCTGACCTGTGCACCATCGTCCAGCCGGGCCAGGTCGTCCAGTGGACCGCGCTGGCGGTGGACCTGCAGACGCCGGTCGAGATCAAGAACATCGAGTTCCTCCGGCTCCAGCCGCCGCCCGGCGCGCCCGCCTACCCGGCTCCGCAGGCGGGCTGGGCGGGCCCTGGCCTGGCGCCACAGCCCGCCCAGCCCGCGTACGCGGCGGCGGGCCACGGTCCCGGCGCCTTCCCACCGGGGCCCACCATGGTGACGGGCGCCCCCACCACGGAGAGCGAGAAGCTCGACCTGGAGATCTGGGCCGGGGTGGTGCCGTACTACATGGTGCCGGGGGTGGCCTACCGCTACCGGCTGGAGTTCCAGATGTACGAAGGCCCTTACAGCGTGCTGTACGTCGAGACGCCCTCGCTGATGCGGATCTAGGGAAGGAAGCCCATGCCCCAGCAACTCGCGATCATCCTGCTCGTGGACGTCGCCAACGCCCTGGAGACGAAGACGCTGGAGGGGAACACGTACCTGTTCGACAACATGAAGCTGCACGGTTCGGAGGGCCAGGGCACCGGCGAGCTGGTGACCGCGATCCACGGCTCCTACTGGCGCGACGGGTCGCAGGCGAGCGAGCAGGTGCTGAACTGGCTGCCGTACAGCCTGGGCTCCATCCCGCCGACCGTGCCCCGCGGCTACGAGGCCGAGCGGGCCCGCCAGACCGACCGGGAGGCGCTGACCGAGCTGGAAGCCATGGTGAACAAGCCCGCCAACCAGGGGGGCGACGCCGCGGCGCAGCTCAGCCACCTCCAGCAGACGCTCGGCACCCGCGTCAAGAGCACCAGGCGCACGCGCGGGCCCGCCACGCAGAAGATCCTGGACGTGACCGGCAACGTCATCTCCTACGACGGCGCGGCCGCGCACACCTACCCACCTCCCGTGATCACCGACATCTACGGCGAGGCGGTCGACAAGAAGATCATGTATCCGGCCGAGTACGGCTCCCCCGACATGGTGACCGACGGCTGGTACTGGTCGGCCACCGTGGACTCGACCCGGCCCGGCACCTACGCGTACACGATGTCCATCCAGCTCCACCGGCTGCTGCTGCAGGGCGGCGACTGGACGTGGGAGCCGGTGGACCTGACCTGCGAGTCCAAGCTCAGGATCGTCTCGGAGCCCAAGCGCAACGCCTTCACCAAGTCGGGCCTGGGCCTGCTGCCCATCCCGCCGGCCTGAACCCCATCCCCCGAGGAGGAACCGTGCCACCCAGAGCGAAGACGCGGGACAACAGCAGGGCGCCGATCTCGATCACCGCCGTCCTGGACGCCGTCGGCGCGTTGGCCGCCGGCAGCGTGCGCGGCCACCTGTACCTGTACGACACCAACAAGGCCGGCGGCTCCACCGGCTTCGGCACCGAGGAACTGCGCACCCGCGTGCACGCCGGAGACCGCGTGCTGTGGAACTGCCTGGCGCTGGAGTGCGAGGCGTTCGTCGGGATCTCCGCCATCGAGGTCGACAAGGACGTGATCGAGCCGGAGCGCAAGGTGTATCCGGGCACCGACGTCGCGTACTGGATCGGGACCGTCAAGAAGGACGACATCGACGTGGTCCCGTACCGGATCAAGTTCCTGGTCGGGACGCGCGCAGAGCCGATCGTCACCACGCTGTCGCCCACGCTGGTGGGCTGAAGGAGGCAACGCCGATGGTCATGCCAGCCACCAGGGCGAGCTCCGGCAAGGTCGAGAAGCAGAACCCCGGGCAGCTCAACTCCGTCCAGCTCAACATCGTCACGCTCGTGGACATGGAGAAGGCCACCGAGCACAAGTCGCTGGCCGGCGCCATGTACATGGTGGACAACAGCGTGGGCGGCTCCGGCCAGGGCACCGCGCGGCTCGAAACGGTCTGCAAGCCGGGCCAGGTGCTCAACTGGATCATCCGGCCGATCGACATGGAGCGGCGCCGCGACGGCACCTGGCCGCCCATGCCGAAGATCAACAACATCGTCTTCCTGGACGTCGAGGCGGGTGACGAGGAGGACGTCGCCGAGAAGAAGGTGTGCGTCGAGCTGAAGATCTATGGTGCGCCCGACCGCATGCGGGACGACCTGACACCCGTCTACTACTACTGGGCCGGCACCGTCCTGCCCAGCCTCAGGCCCGGCACCTACCGGTACCGGCTGGTCGTCGAGCTGGAGCAGGAGGACAAGAAGGAACGGCTCTACCTCAACACCGAGGGACACCCGTCGATCAGGGTGATCCCCGTCTGAACGCCGGAGGCGGCCGGGGGACGGCGCCGTCCCCCGGCCGCCTCCGGGCGTCACACCTTCCCGGCGAGCAGTGCGACGGCGTCCTCGGTGGTGGTCACCGTCGAGAACACCGCGCCCTGGACGGCCGCGACCGTGCGATGCAGATCCTGGGCGGCGATATTGCCGAGGCTGAATTCGCTGATCGCGTCGTCCACGTAAAAGACTTTGTAACCGAGCTGCACCGCCTCACGGGAGGTCGTGTCGCAGCAGATGAACGAGGTGAATCCACAGATCACCACCCGGTCCGCCTGCTGGGCGCGCAGGAACCGGTCCAGATCGGGATTCGAGAACGAGCCGATGTAATGTTTGGTGACCACCAATTCGTCCGGCAACGGCCGGACACTGTCGACGAAGTCGATCCCCGGGCTGCCCGCGTCGAAACTCTGATCCCCGGGCACTTTGCTGATGTGGCGGACGTGCACCACGGTGGCGACGTCACTCGATCGCGCGGTTTCCAGCAGGCGTTTGATGTTGCTGATCGCCTGATCGAATCTCTCGACGGGCAGTGAGCCGGAACGGGAGTATTCCTGCTGCGCATCGATGACAAGGAGCGCAATCATGCTTCTCCTTCGAGATGTCGGCGAATTGCCGAACGAATTATTCCCGGGGCGATGAACGAAAAACCGGGAAAACTAATTCGCCCGGACGCGCGCCGTCGTCGAGGTGCGGGCGACCAGGTCAGGCTGGAAGATGACCTGGCGGTGCTCGTGGTCGCCCGCCCGGTTGGCCTCCTCCAGCAGCAGCATGGCCGCCGTGTGGCCGAGCTGCTCGCGCGGCTGCCTGATGGACGACAGCGGCACCGCCGCCGCCGCGGCGAAGTCGATGTCGTCGTACCCGATGATGGCCAGGTCGGCGGGCACCCGCAGGCCGCGCAGCGTCATCTCCTGCAGCACCCCGATCGCCACCAGGTCGTTGGCGCAGAAGACCGCGGTGGGCCGCTCGCCGGGGGGCAGGTCCGCGATCTCCTTGCCGACCGTGCGGCCGGTGGCCACCGTCAGGTCGGGTAACGGGATCACGGTCAGCGTGTCGTCCGGGCCGAGCACGCCGGCCAGGCCGTCGCGCCGCTCGCGTACCTGGCGGACCGTGAGCGGGCCGCCCGCGAAGGCGATGCGGCTGTGCCCCCGCTCGCGCAGGTGCTCGCCCGCCAGCCGGCCCCCCAGCACGTCGTCCACCGCGACCGCGCAGCCGCCGCTGTGGCTGGCCGAGCTGTCGAAGCGCACCACCGGGATGCCGCGCGAGACGAGCCTGCTCAACCGCTCCTCCTCGCCGCTGTCGTTCACCGGCGTGATCAGCACGCCCATGGGCCGCTGCTCCTCGAACGTCTCCAGCAGCCCCGCCTCGCGGTGGGCGTCCTTGTTGCTGTTGAACACCATCACCGTCACGTCCGCCCGCTGGGCGGCGGTCTCCACGCCGCGCAGGACGTCGATGAAGAACGGGTTGCCGAAGTCGAGCGCGACCACCCCGATGATGCGGCTGCGCCCCGCCCGCAACTGCCTCGCGGAGCCGTTGCGCACGTAGCCGAGCCGCTCGATCGCCTCCCGCACCCGTCGCAGGGTGTCGGGCGCGACCATCTCCGGCCGGTTGAGCACGTTGCTCACGGTGCCGACGGAGACCCCGGCCAGCCGGGCGACCTCTTTCATGCTCGACATCGTTCCTCGAGTCCCGTGAGCGGCGCGAGCGTGTTGTCCGGTGTGATCATAGCGCAGCCGTTCAAGGGGGTTTGGAACGATTTGGGTACGCTCGCTCAGCCGAGGGTGGGTGATCTTCGTAGGATGGGCTTGACCCCCGAGTCCATCCATGCCTAGATCAAGGGACTCATCCGCCCCACGCCCCGGAGGACACCCCCGCATGGCATCGGCAGGAACGTGCCGCAAGTGCTGACCGACCAGGCCGAGGAGCGGCGCCGCCGCCGGGGGCTGGCCCTGCGGATCTCCACCCTGCTGGCGGGCGTCCTGAACCTGGCGCTCGCCGCCGTACTGATCGCCCTGCCCGGCAGCTCCACGTCGTTCGACCCCTTACCCACCCCGGGCGCCGGCACCGAGACCCGCGAGAAGGCACGCGGAGACACCCGCACCGGACGCCCGGTCGCCGCCACCAGCCTGCGCTCGGCCCCCGCCCCGGTCGCACCCACCACCAGCGCGGCTCCCTCACCCCCTTCGCAGGCGGCTCCACGCCCCAGTCGCAGCCCCGTGCGCAAGACAGGCGCGGTGCCGCCGTCGGCGGGCGTGCGTGAGGCGTCGAAGCCCGACCCGGCCATCTCGCCGTCGGCCGGTCAGGGAACCCAGGCGGCCCGCCCGGGCAGGACCCCGGCCGCGGCCGTCGCCCCCAGCCCGGCAAGCGTCACTCCGAGCCGCACCCGCCAGCCGCCGGGCAGGGTCCGCGGCGACGGCCCCGCCGGCTCGCAGGGCGACTCCGAATAGGAGGATGGCCGGCCGCCCGTGAGTGTCATCCCTCGCGCGATCTGGTGGAGATGAGCTGTTCGAGGCCGTCGAGGATGCAGCGCAGGCCGAACTTGCGGGTGTCGTGCATGGCGGGGTTGGCGGTCGCGACCGCGGCTGTCACTGATGGGTAGCGTTTGCGGTGCTCGTGCAGTTGTTCGCCGATGCTGTCGGGAAGCTGTCCGTCGGGGGTCCACGGGAGGGTTCCCGCGGTGTCGGCCGACCGGGTGTTGCGGGTGTGGCTGCTGACCAGGCGTACGGCGTCCATCTGTTCATCGCCGTTCAGCCCGGTGTCGGTGAGTGCGCTGAGCGCGGCCTCGACCCAGCCGACTTCGTTGGGCCCCATGATCCGGTTGCCCATGGTGACGTCCGGTAGCCATGGATGGGCCTCCCAGGCCGCCCACATCCGGTTGGCCCATTCCTCGAGTTTGCCGCGCCAGCCACCGGTTGTCCGGGTCAGATCCGGCGGGTCGCCGACGGCCGCTTCGATCATGGCCGCGATCAGTTCGTCCTTGCCGGCGACGTACCGGTAGAGCGCCATCTTGGTGTAGTCGAGCCGGCCGGCGACGCGCTGCATGGTGACCGCGTCGAACCCCTCGGCGTCGGCGATGGCCACGGCAGTGCGGGCGATCTGGTCGATGCTCAGTGTCGGTCTGGGGCCGCCACCCGTCCACGGCTCGCGAAGTCCCCACAGCAGCTCAACGGTGCGCGTCGGGTCCATTCGTCACCCTCCCTCAATTGGCTCTTGCGATCGTACATCGTCTGCGGCTAGCGTACACAGCGTCCGACGGACACAGTGTCCAAGGGAAACAACGCCGGTCAGGGGAATCATGACGGAAAGAGCAACAGCGGCTTCTCCGGTAAGGAGCTGTGCAGGCCGCATGAGGCGCCGACACGATCTTCGCCGCGAGCGGCGAGAGATCATGACTGGCGGTCGGCCTGGCCCTCCTGCCACTGCCGCATGACCTGTCCGAGGCTTTCGTTTACCAGGAGCAGGAACTGGGCGGCGAGGCCGAAGCGGGCGCCGGCCGGGGTCGCGGCCCCCAGGACGTCTGCCGCACGCTGCGAATGCGCGGCCAGGCTCTCGTTCATCCGCAGGGCCGCGAGGGTGGAACGAACCCAGAGATCGTCGTCGACGACATAGCGTTCGCGGCGCCCGCCTGGCGCTCGTTCGCGCTTGATGAGCCCTTGCTGCTCCAGGAGGGCGACGGTCTGCGAGATCGACGCGGGGCTGACACGAAGCCGCTGGACCAGGTCGGCGGCGGTGAGGATGCCGGAGTCGGTGACATGCAGACAGGCCAGCACCCTGGCCGCCATCCGGGGCATGCCCTGCTGCTCCAAGAGCGTGGCGAAGGCTTGCGTGATGTCCTGGACCGCCTGCGGGTCGCGGCCGTGGCTGCTGTCGCCGATCGGCGGCGCGGGGGGCTTGGCCTGCCGCCGCCGGCGGGCACGCTGCCGGGTGGCCTCCTGCGCCCGCTGCGCCCGGTAGCCTTCGGGCCCGCCGTTGCGGGCGACCTCCCGCATGATGGTCGAGCCGGGCCGCCCGAGGCGCCGGCCGATCTCGGTGAACCCGAGCCCCTCGGCCAGCCCCGCAGCGATGTGCTGACGGTCCTCATCGGTGAGTCTGTCTCCGGGCATCGGTGCTCGTCTCCCCATCTGCCGGCGAGCGGTCTTCTGCCGCACATTATGCAATCACTCAAATCCCATTGCAACACAAGCTTGATCATCCATTGCAATCAGCCTCACGCTCATTGCAGTGCTTGCCGATGAGACGAGTTCAGACAGGCCATATTATTCCGCAAGCAAGTTGACCAATCTATGAATGCAATGTACGGTCACAAACATTCAGCAATGCATGAACATAAGCCCAGTGGCGGAACCAAGGAGACGGATCATGATGTCCAACACGCAATTCGGCGGTTTCATCGCGATGATGATCGGCCCCAAGCGGCGGTGGCGGCAGTACCAGGCACGCGTCCGACAGCTTCCGCCGAACCACCGGACGGCGGTCGAAGCGATTCAGCGGCACATGATGCACTTCGTACCGGTCGACGCCGACAGCGACGCCTCCAGGTTCGAAGACCTCGCCGCCCTTTTCGAGCAGGCCGCGGCGGACGGAACGCCGATCCGCGACGTCGTCGGACCGGACCCGGTGAAGTTCGCCGAGGCGTTCGTCCGTGACTACTCCGACGGTGGCTACGTCCCCGCCCGTGCGCGGAGGCAGCTGACCGAGGCCATCGAGCGCGCCGCCGGTGAGGGCACCGGGCAAGTGGCCAAGACAGGCTGACGACACCCGGACCCCGCACCGGGACGGGTTCCGCAAGATCCAGCACTTGTGAGTATCGAACACTGTCTGCAAGGAGATTCATGATGGGAACTGGCACCAACGGCTTCACCGAGGCGGGGCTGCGCAGACTGCGCGAGGTGCTGACACGGCATGTCGAATCCGGGAGGATTCCCGGGCTGGTGGCCCTGGTCAGCCGGGGCGAGCAGACGCATGTGGAGACGATGGGGACGATGCGCCATGACGGGGGCGCGCCGATGCGCCGCGACACGATCTTCCGGATGGCCTCCACGAGCAAGCCGGTCGCGGTGTCGGCGACGATGGTCCTGCTGGACGAGTGCCGGCTACGGCTGGATGACCCGGTGGAGCGGTGGCTGCCCGAGCTGGCCGACCGGCAGGTGCTGACGCGGCCTGACGGGCCGCTGGACGACACCGTGCCCGCGCGGCGGCCGATCACCGTACGGGACCTGCTGACCTCCACCTGCGGACTCGGACTGGACCTGGCGGCGAAGACCGCCCCGATCATGGGGGCGCTCTTCGAGCGGGGCGTCTACGGGCAGGAGGACGGCTGGCTGCTGCCGGGCTCGGACCCGGATGAGTGGATGCGCCGCCTTGGCACGCTCCCGCTGATGTACCAGCCCGGCGAGCGGTGGGTGTACAACCTCAGCGACGACCTGCTCGGCGTGCTGGTCGCCCGGGTCACCGGCCAGCCGTTCGAGAAGTTCCTGCACGAGCGCATCTTCGAGCCGCTGGGCATGACCGACACCGGCTTCCACGTGCCCGCCGACCAGATCCACCGGTTCCCGCCGCTGTACGCCCCCGACTGGCAGACCGGAGCGTTCAACGTCGAAGACCCGGCCGAAGGCGGACACCACAGCAAACCCCCGGCGTTCCCGTCCAGCGGCGGCGGACTCGACTCCACCGCCGACGACTACCACGCCTACTACCGGATGCTGCTCAACGGCGGCACGCACGACGGCCGGCGGATCCTGTCCAGGTCCGCCGTCGAGCTGATGACCACCAACCAGCTCCCGCCCGCGGCGCAGGCCGCCCGGCAGGCCTGGGCCCGCGACAACGTCTCCGTGGGATACGGCCTGGGACAGCACGGCGGCTGGGGCTTCGGCATGGCGGTGCGCACCTACCGCGCCGACTACGCGCCCATCGGCCAGTTCGGCTGGGACGGCGGAGCCGGCACCACCACCTACGCCGACCCCCGGAACGGCATCGTCGGCATCCTGCTCACCCAGGTCGGCATGTCCACCCCCGACTCGGCGAACGCCATCAACGACTTCTGGACCACCCTCTACCAGGCACTCGACGACTGACCCGCCCCAGCCTGGTCGAGGTCGCTCCGGCACAGGATCTCAACCAGGCTCCGGCCTTCGACGCCACCACGATCCCATACTGCTGGGACATGCGTGCGGGGCCGGAAAGAAATCTAGAAATCGCGAGAGAGCGCTCACGGCACCGGCATGTGACGACGACGTGGCCGACTGGTCCACCTACGTCCAGGACCACGCTCCGCCTCGATCAGGTTGCGGCTCACGCCGTTCAACGCGACCGCGTGAGGCGGTGAGGGGCGGCTCGGCGGGAACCGATAGATTTTGCGGCATAACCGCTGCGTGCGAGTGCACTCACCTGCCGCCGGCGGGTGGACGGGCGGCGTTTCCCCACCCACTCGCCGAAATCTGAAGGAGCCCCCGTGACCGTTCCCCCTGTGCCCGGCGTGCATCCGGCCTGGCTGCCTCCTGAGGCGTTCCGCGCGGCCGGGTCGCGCCGCGTGCTCGTGCTCACCGCCTCCCTTGAAGACCTCGGTGGGGAGGCGCCGGCCGCGACCGTGCGGGCCGAGGTGGCCGAGGCCTGTGAACGGCACGGCGGTTCCGTGGTCGCGCCGGGCGAGCCGTTCGACCTGGTGCTGGCGCTGTCGTCCGCCGACGCCTTGCCCCCCGAAGCCCAGGCGGTGCGGGAGCCGGAGATCGGCGCCGAGGGTTTCGTGCTGGCCCGCCTTGACGGCGTCACGGTGGTGCTGGCGGAGAACCCGGCGGGCTTGTTGTACGGCTGGTTCGAGGTGGTCCGGCTGGGCGAGGCGGCGTTCGGCGAGGCACGACCGGCGCGGACGCACCGGCCGGCGCTGCGGCGGCGGATGCTGGACCACTGGGACAACATCGACGTCCACCCGGTGATGGGCCAGGTCGAGCGCGGCTACTCGGGCGGTTCGATCTTCTGGCGGGACGGCGCGGCACGCGGGGATCTGGCGCGGGTCCGCGCGTACGCCCGGCTGCTGGCGGCCACCGGCGTGAACGCGGTCGCGATCAACAACGTGAACGTGCACGCCACCGAGGCCCACCTGCTGACCGACCGCCTCGGCGAGGTCGCCGCGATCGCGGCGGAGCTGCGCCCGTACGGCATCCGCGTGCACCTGTCGGTGAACTTCGCCTCCCCCATCGTGCTCGGCGGCCTGGACAGCGCCGACCCGCTGGACGAGGGTGTGCGCGAGTGGTGGGCGCGCACGACGGCGCACGTCTACGAGACGATCCCCGACTTCGGCGGTTACGTGGTCAAGGCCGACTCGGAGGGCCAGCCGGGCCCGTTCGCGTACGGACGCGACCATGCCGACGGCGCGAACATGCTGGCCGACGCCCTGGCCCCGCACGGCGGTGTGGTGTTCTGGCGTGCCTTCGTCTACAACCACCGTCAGGACTGGCGCGACCGCTCGACCGACCGCGCCCGCGCCGCCCACGACCACTTCGCGCCGCTGGACGGCCGGTTCAGGGACAACGCGATCGTGCAGGTCAAGTACGGCCCGATGGACTTCCAGACGCGCGAGCCGATCTCCCCCGTGATCGCCGCCATGCCGGGCACCAGGCTCGCGGTGGAACTGCAGGTGACGCAGGAGTACACGGGCCAGCAGCGGCACGTCTGCTATCTCGGCCCGATGTGGAGCGAGGTGCTCGGGTTCCGCTTCTGGGGTTCCGGCGAGCGCACGGTCGCCGACGTGGCGGCGGGGGGCGGTCTGACGGCGGTCTCCAATGTGGGGGACGACCCGTACTGGACGGGTCATCCGCTGGCCCAGGCCAACCTGTACGCGTTCGGCCGCCTCGCCTGGGCGCCGGACCTCGACCCGGCGGCGATCCTGGACGAGTGGATCGGCCTGACCTTCCCCGGCGGGACCGGCCTGGTGCGGAACACGCTGCACGAGATGATGGACGGCTCGTGGGAGACGTACGAGCGTTACACCGCGCCGCTCGGCGTCGGCTTCATGGTGCGCCCCGGCCACCACTACGGGCCCGACGTGGACGGGTACGAGTACACGCCGTGGGGCACCTACCACTTCGCCGACCGCGACGGCGTCGGCGTGGACCGCACCCGGGCCACCGGCACCGGCTACACCGGGCAGTATCCGGCGCCGTGGTCGGAGGTGTACGAGTCGCTCGCCGAGTGCCCCGACGAGTTGCTGCTGTTCTTCCATCACGTGCCTTACGAGCACGTGCTGCAGAGCGGGAGCACAGTCGTCCAGCACATCTACGACACGCACTTCGCGGGCGCCGAGGAGGCGGCGGGGATGCGGGTGGCCTGGGAGAAGCTGGCGGGCTCGGTGGACGCGGCGCTGTACGCGCGGGTCAAGGAGCGGCTGGACGAGCAGGTCCGGTGTGCTGAGGAGTGGCGGGACCAGGTGAACACCTATTTCCTGCGCAAGTCGGGGGTGCCCGACGCGCACGGCCGTCCGATCCACTGACCGGCCGCCGGACGCGCTACTGGCGCGTGAAGCGCTGCTCGACCTCGGCGATCATCGCGCGGGAGTTCCACAGGAGCGTCCCGGTGAGCACCGAGGCGAGCAGCGCCAGGGCGGCCTCGGTGGCCACGAGCGTGACACCGCCGGCCACGATGAGCAGGCAGGCGTTGGCCAGTGTGGCGCCGGGAAAGCGGCCCAGCGCCCACGCCGCGAGCTTGCCCACGTCCACCGCCCTGAACGCGAACAACGACGTGATGACCAGCGCGTTGGCCACCCACAACGTCCCCCCGGCAGCCAGCACGACGAGCAGCGCGGCCCACCACCCCGGCACGCCCGCGGCCGAGAAGTTGCTCAGGTTGGTCCCGACCAGGGCCAGCACCACGAGCCAGGGAACCCAGATCTTCAGGGCGGCGCCGAAGTTGAGCTTGTAGCCGCGCCAGAAGGCCCGCGCCGGGTGCAGTTCGGTGAGCTCGGAGCTGCGGTGCCGCAGGGCGTACAGGGCGGCGGAGAGCGCGGGCCCGGCGGGCAGCAGGCAGGCGGCCATCAGCGGCACGTTGCCGGTGGAGCGGTCGAGCAGGACCAGCGCCGCCAGACCGGGCACGGCGGTGAGCAGGACCAGCAGCTCGACGATCAGCAGGTTGTAGATGAGCGCGGAGGCCCTGGAGAGCGGGCCTGCGCCGAACTTCCGCGTGCCCGTCGCGTCGCTGGTCACTTGCCCTCCTACAGGCCGAGGATCCGGCTGTCGTCCCACCACGGCGGTGTTTCGTCCACCACCGGGCTGAGCTCGACGAGCGTGACCTCGTGCCGGTCGAGCGTCAGATCCAGCTCGGCCGTCCCGCCGCGCACCGGCAGGTTCCGGTGGCGGCGAACCGGTTCCGCCGCTTCCCGGAGGATATCGAGCTGCTTGGGATGGGGTGACCGTGGACGCCCCATTTCGGACCAGGCCGTCCAGGCGTTGCCCATCTCCTCGCTGACCGACGAGCGCAGCATGAAGACCGACTCGCCATGGAAGGGGATCGACAGCCGCACGGTGTGCCCGGAGACGGCGGGGCCGCCCGTGACGTCCACTGGAGCCCAGGCCAGCACGGTGACGCGGCCGGCGGCGTCCCTGGTGACGAGGTGGTCCTGGCCGCGGGTCAGGAGCTGGTCGCCCATGCGGGCCAGGAACACGTACAGGTGGTAGGTGGGTTTCTTGATCTGCCGGTGGGTGAGCAGGCCGAAGCCGCCGTGGAAGATCGAGGTCGGGATCCCGACCTCCTCGAACATGTCGCTGAACGTCCAGTACGAGAAGGAGTCCACCAGCTCGCCGCCCTCGGCCAGGACGGGGGCCAGGTAGGCGGCGTTGAAGGCGGTGTCGTGGATCGGGTTGTCGGGGCGGTAGGAGGAGTTGAACTCGGTGATGTGCACCGGCAGGTCGGCCAGCGGGCCGCCGGCGACCTGGCGGCGGGTGGTGGCGAACTGCTCCAGCAGGCCGGAGGCGGGCCCCATCGTCTGGTGCACGCCGAACGGCACGTGCTGGGCCGGGCCCGAGGTGTAGGCGTGGCGGCTGAGGAAGTCGCACGGCACGTCGCGTGAGGTGACGAAGTCGGCGAAGCGCGGCATCCACTCGTCGGAGCCGGGTGAGATGGACGGGCCGCCGACCTGCAGCGACGCGTCCACGTCCTTGATCGTCCTGGCGGTGATCTCGTAGAGGCGGTGGTAGGCGGCCTCGTCGGCGCCCAGCCAGAAGACGTCGAGGTTGGGCTCGTTCCACACCTCGATCGGCCAGCGGCGCACCAGGTCGAGGCCGTAGCGGTCGATGAGGTGCGTGATCGTGGCCCTGACCAGGCCGGCCCACTCCTGCCAGGAGCTGGGCGGGGTGATGTTGCCGCGCCACCAGAAGACGGTCTGCTCGCCGGAGGCCAGCCCCGACGGCATGAAGCCGAGCTCCAGGAAGGGCTGGATGCCCAGCTCCAGGTAGGCGTCGATGACCTGGTCCAGGTACGTGAACGAGTGCAGTACGCGCCGCGCGCCCTCGTACTCGTAGGGCCGGTGCACGCCTGCGCCGTCGCTGAACAGGCCGTGGCCCCTGATGTGCCGGAAGCCGATCTCGCGCTGGACTAGCGCCAGCGAGTCCTGGTAGTCGCGCCGCAGCGCGAGGTCGAAGCGTCCGGTGCCGACGCAGAAGCGCCAGGCGTCGGACAGCCGTCCGGAGGGCTCGGCGGGTACGGGGTAACGCATCAGAAGAGAAGTCCTTGACGAGTACGCGGCCGGGCCGCCTCCCGGCAGGAGGGAGACGGCCCGGCCTGAGGGTGATCAGCCGCCGTGTGCCTTCTTGAAGCGGTCGTAGGCGCCGTTCACGAGGGTGACGTACTGGGTGGAGTTCTTGGCCTCCAGCTCCTTGACGTAGGCGTCCCACTCGGCGAGGTCACGCTCGCCGAGGATGAACTTCAGGGTGTTCTGGGTGACGTGGTCCTTCAGCGGCGTCTCCCAGAGCGAGACCTGCTCGCGCTCCTCCTCGCTGAGCGGCGCGGCCGGCTCGACGGGCCAGGTCTTCCTGGCGTTCATCACGTTCTGGAACTCCATCTCCTCGTCCGAGAACGTGGACTGGAGCAGCTTGGTGGGGCCGCCGTAGGCGAACACGCCGTTGCCGAAGCCGAAGTCCTTCTGCAGATGCTTGGGCGCGCCGGGGTTGAGGCCGACGTAGTCGATGTCGTCGGCCAGCTTGTACTTGTCGCCTTCCTTGGTGAACGTCGTGCCCTCGACGCCCCACTTGGCGAACTCCAGGCCGGCGTCGGAGTACCAGAGCCAGTCGATGAGCTGCATCATGGCGACGAAGTTCTTGTTCTCCAGGGCCTTCTTGGAGATCATGATGCCGTTCTCCAGGCGGGTGGCGACCTTGAAGTCGCCCGCCGGGCCGGTCGGCACCGGAATCTTGACGATCTTGGCGTCCTTGACGTTCTCGGTCAGCGCCGCCCGGTAGTCGTTGATCAGCACCTGCGCGTTGGTGCTGATCACGAAGGACTTGCCGGAGATGAACTTCTGCTTGGCGGCCTCGTCCTGCTGGGTGAAGCTCTCGGGGTCGAGCAGCTTCTCCTTCACCAGCTTGTTCAGGTACTCGATGGCCTGCTTGTACTGCGGCATGGCGCCGGTGTAGACGAACTTGCCCTGCGCGGTGTCGAACATCGCGTGCGCGTACTCCCAGCCGCCCTTGGTGCCGTACGCCTGCGCGATGAGCTTGATCAGGTTACCGCCGGGCGTGGGCACGCCCCAGCGGTCGGTCATCGGGTAGAGGTCGGGGTACTCGGCCTTCATCGCCTTGAGCATGTTGTAGAAGTCGTCCAGCGTCTTGGGGACTTCCAGCTTCAGCTTCTCCAGGATGTCGGTGCGCACCGCGAAGGAGTAGTCGGCCCAGGCGGCCTCGTGCAGGCCGGGCAGCAGGTAGATCTTGCCGTCCGTCTGCATGATCGAGTTCAGCTCCGGCTGGAGCTGCCACTTGGCGACCTTGTCCTGGAAGTTGGGCATCAGGTTGAAGTAGTCGCTGACCGGAAGGATCGCGCCGGAGGAGACGAACGCCTCCTCCTGCGGGTGGTAGGTCTTCGGGATGATCAGCGGGGCGTCGCCGGCGGCGATGAGCAGGCCGCGCTTCTTCTCGTAGTCGCTGAGCGGCACCTCGACCGGCTTGAACGTGACGTTGGTGCGCTTGGTCAGCTCCGACCAGAACAGCCAGTCGGGCTTGTTCGGGTAGAACGAGTGGTTGTTGTAGAGCACGTCGAACGACAGCGGCTCGGTGGCCTTGAACTGCTGGCCGACGCCGTACGACGCCATCGAGCCCGCCTTGTTGGCCGCGTCCGTGGCCTTGGCAGGGGTCTCGCTGTCGCTGCCGCAGGCGGTCAGGGCGAGGGAGGCGAAGGCACCGAGGCCGATGATCGCCTGACGCCGCGAGATGTCGCGCATGGGGGGATCCTTTCTGGGGGTTGGGAGGCGCCGGGAGGTCAGCCCTTGACCGCGCCGAGCATGACGCCGGAGACGAAGAAGCGCTGGACGAACGGGTAGATGACCAGGATCGGCAGGACGGTGAGCACGATCGTCACCGCCTGGATGTTGGCCCCCACCTGCGTCACCTCGGCGGCTGCGGCGCCGTAGGAGTCCGCGCCGGTCGCGCCGGCGATGAGGTTGCGGAGATAGACCGTCACGGGGAACAGGTCAGAGCGGTCCATGTAGAGGAACGCCGAGAACCAGGAGTTCCAGAACGAGACCGCGTAGAACAGGATCATCGTCGCGATGACCGCCTTCGACAGCGGCAGCACGATCCGCCACAGGATGCCGTAGGTGTTCAGGCCGTCGATGGCGGCGGCCTCCTCCAGGTCCTGCGGCAGGCTCTCGAAGAACGCCTTCATGACCAGGAGGTTGAACACGCTGATGGCGTTGGGCAGGACGATCGCCCAGATCGAGTTCTTCATGCCGAGGCTGGTGATCAGCACGTAGTTCGGGATCAGGCCGCCGGAGAAGAACATGGTGAAGACCGCGACACCGACGAGGAACTTGCGGCCCTTGAGGTGCTTCTTGGCCAGCACGTACGCGTAGCACGTGGTCATCACCATCGCGATGAGCGTCGCGACGACCGTGTAGACGACCGTGTTGCGGTAGTTCGTCCAGAACATCGGGTCCGACGCGACGATCCTGTACGTCGTCAGGTTGAACCCCTTGGGAACGAGGTTCACCTCACCCGCGGCGATGGCGCTCTGCGAGCTGAACGAGCGGGCCAGGATGTTGGCGAACGGGTATAGCGTCACCACCACGACCAGCGCCAGGACGACGCCGTTGAACCACTGGAAGACGCGGTAGCCCCGGGTCATGTCGTGCGTTGTCACCACAGGCTCGTCCCAACTGTGCGGCGGGAGATCACATTGGCCGAGAGGATCAGCACCAGGCCGACCAGCGCCTCGAACAGGCCGATCGCGGCGGCGTAGCTGAAGTTGCTCGCCTCCAGGCCCATCCGGTACACGTACGTCGAGATCACGTCGGCCGTCGGGTACGTCAGCGGGTTGTACAGCAGGAAGACCTTCTCGAAGCCCACCGCCATGAACGTGCCGATGTTGAGGATCAGCAGCGTGACCGCCGTCGGCCGGATGCCCGGCAGCGTCACGTGCCAGATCTGCCGCCACCGGCCGGCGCCGTCCATCCTGGCGGCCTCGTAGAGCTGGTCGTCGATGGTGGTCAGCGCGGCCAGGTAGAGGATCGTGCCCCAGCCGACGGTCTGCCAGACCTCAGAGCCGACGTAGATCGTCCGGAACCAGTCCGGGTCCTGCATGAACGAGATCTTCTCGCTGCCGATGTAACCCAGGAGCGCGTTGATCGGCCCGTCGATCGAGGTGATCTGCATGACGAGACCGGCCACGATGACGATCGACAGGAAGTGCGGCAGGTACGTCACCGACTGCAGGAACCGCTTGAGCGCGCGCTTGCGCACCTCGTTGAGCAGCAGGGCCAGCACGATCGGCAGCGGGAAGCAGAAGAGCAGGGTCAGCCCGCCGAGGACCAGCGTGTTGGTGAACACGTTCCAGAACGTCGGGTCGTTCAGGAACAGCTTCACGTAGCGCAGGCCCACCCACTCTTCACCGAAGATGTTGCCGCCGGGCTCGAACTTCCTGAAGGCGATGATGTTGCCGATCATCGGCGCGTACCGGAAGACCAGGAAGAACAGCAGCGGGAGGACTGCCAGCGAGTAGAGCTGCCAGTCGCGGCGCAGCGCCCGCCCCCACGAGCTGCCGCCCTGACGCCGGCGGCGACCCGCCGCCAGCTTCGTCTCCGGCGGCTGCGTCTCGGTGGGGGTCAGGGTCTGGGGTGTGCTCATCCTCGGCCCTCCGGGGGGTTGCGGTCGATGTGCGCCGGCGCCTGGAGCCGCCGCTCGTGGCCGACCTCACGCTCGGAGCCGGTCAGGCGCAGCGGCAGCGTCGCCACCGCGTCCGCGCACGAGCGGCCGAGGCGCAGCTCGACGTCGCCCGGCTCGACGATGCGCCGGCCGTGCACCCCGGTGAACGACGTGACGTCCGCCGGGACGGTGAAGGTGACCCGCGCCGACTCGCCCGCCTCCAGCGGGACGCGGGCGAACCCGATCATGCGGACCACCGGCCTGGTCGTCTGCGCCACCGGGTCGTGCAGGTAGAGCTGGACGACCTCCGCGCCCGCGCGCGTCCCGGCGTTGCGGACCGTCACCTGGACGGTCACCTCGCCGTCCACCGCCCACTCCGCCGAGCTGGCGCTCGCGTCGCTCCACTCGTAGACGGTGTAGCTCAGGCCGTGCCCGAACGGGTACGCGGGCGTCGGGTCCACCGACGAGACGTCGGAACGGCGGCCGAGCGGCGGAGCCAGGTACGTCGCAGGCAGGCCGCCCGCGTCGCGCGGCACGCCGACAGGCAGGCGGCCCGTCGGGTTCACGGCGCCCGTCAGCACCTCGGCCAGCGCCTGGCCGCCGCGCTGGCCGGGGAAGAAGCCGAACAGCACGGCCTTGGCCGCGGCCACCTCGTCGCCCAGCGCGTACGGGCGGCCCGCCAGCAGCACCAGCACCACCGGGGTGCCGGTCGCCAGCACGGCCTGCACCAGGTCGGCCTGCACGCCGGGCAGCCGCAGGTCGGTGGCGTCGCAGCCCTCGCCGGAGGTGCCGCGCCCGAACAGCCCGGCCCGGTCGCCGACGGCCAGCACGACCACGTCGCTGCTTCCCGCCAGCTCGACCGCCTCGGCGAAGCCGTCCGTCTCCGCGCCGGAGATCGTGCAGCCCCGCGCGTAGGCCAGGCCGGGGACCAGCTCGGCGAGCGACTCGCGCAGCGTCGGCAGGTCCAGCCCGAGCCCCTGCTCGGGATGCGGGCCCACGTGGTTGGGGAAGGCGTAGCAGCCGAGCATCGCCATCGGGTCGTCGGCGACGGGGCCGATCAGCGCCACCTTCGCGGCGGGGCTCAGCGGCAGGACGGCGTCGTCGTTGCGCAGCAGCACGATCGCCTCGCGGGCCAGCCGCAGGGCCAGCTCCTGGCTCTGCTCGTCGTCGAGCCGCACGTCCTCGGCGGGGCCGGGCAACGGCTGCCAGCCCTCGTCCAGCAGGCCCTGCTCGGCCTTCTGCACGAGCACCCGGCGCAGCGCGCGGTCGATCAGCGCCTCGTCCACCGAACCGGCCTTGACCGCGTCCACCAGCGGAGCGCCGAACGTGTCGACCGTCGGCAGCTCGACGTCGATCCCGGCCTTGAGCGCCAGCCCGGCCGCCTGCCCGCCGTCGCCGGCCACGCCGTGCAGCCGCTCCAGGAAGCGGACCGAGAAGTAGTCGGCGACCACGGTGCCCTCGAAGCCCCACTCGTCGCGCAGCAGGCCGGTCAGGATGCTCTCGTCGGCCGCCACCGGCACGCCGTCGATCTCGGCGTAGGAGTTCATCACCGAACGGGCGCCGCCCAGGCGCAGCGCCATCTCAAACGGCGGCAGCAGGACGTCCGCCAGCTCACGCCGTCCCATCGCGACCGGCGCCAGGTTGCGGCCGCCGCGCGAGTTGGAGTACCCGGCGAAGTGCTTGAGGGTGGCGACGAGGCCCGCGCCCTCCAGGCCGCGCACGTACGCGGCGCCCAGCGTCCCGACGAGGTACGGGTCCTCGCCGATCGTCTCCTCGGTGCGCCCCCAGCGGTAGTCCCTCGTCACGTCCACCACCGGGGCCAGTCCCTGGTGAATGCCCGCGCGGCGCATGGACCGGCCGATCTGGCCCGCCACCTGCTCAAGCAGCTCGGGGTCGAAGGAGGCGCCCCAGCTCAGCGGCGCCGGGTACACGGTCGCCCGCCAGGCCGCGAAGCCCGTCAGGCACTCCTCGTGCACCTGCGCCGGGATCCCGAACCGGCTGGCCCTGACGATCTCCGCCTGCGACGCCGCCAGCGAGCGCGCGCCCGCCACGGGATCGACCGGGGCCGTCCCGAACGGGCGGGTGAGCTGGCCCAGCCCCTGACGGATCGCGTCGTCCCACTCGGGGCCGGCGCCCATGTCGGTCTGGTGCGGAGCGACGCCGCCGCCCGACGCGTCAGCGCCGACCCACACCCCGACGAGCTGGGCGATCTTCTCCTCCAGGGTCATGAGCGGGATGAGCGCGTCGGCCCGCTCGGCGGGCGACAGCCGGGCGTCCCGCCATGGCTCGCTCTCGCCGCGCGTCGAGCTCGTGTCGATTGGTTCCTGGCCCCTCATGCCATCCCTTCGGCCATGACGGCGCCGTCCGCGGCGAGAGCGGGGGGTGTTACGCGGGGGTGACGCCGAAACTTTCAAGCAGATCTGTTTAATATTGCGGCAACATAAGGGGCCGGTTGAATCGTGTCAAGAGTGGGGCCAACCTGCTATGTTGCAGATCCTGCCGACGGGCGATCCGGGCTTGTCACGGAGCTGATCCGGCTCGGCGGGGCGATAAATTTCCCGAAACTTTCGGAAGGGTGGGCGAGAGGTCGCCGCGCTGGGAGGGGACGTCGACATGCAGACTACAGGGGTGGGAGGTAAGGGGCTTTTGCGGGCTTCGTGTCGTTTTTGCGGTCATGTGGAGCTGCCTGCTGTGGGCCCCTGCTTCGACGCGAGCGCCTCTGCCCGCCGGAAATGCTCGGCCGCCTCGCCGTCGCGTCCCAGGGCCGTGGCCAGGCGGCCCAGGTATCGGGCGACCGGGCCCAGGGTGAGCAGGCCGCTGCCCGCTCCGGCCAGCTCCGCCTGGGCGGGGAGCAGCCGGTCGTAGAGGCGCTCCATCGTGCGGTGGTCGGCCGTTTCCAGCGCGGCCACGGCGTGCAGGCAGGTTCTCGCCTCCAGCAGGAGGTCGTTCGGGGAGTCGGGGATCGTGCGGGCGGCGGCCGTCGCCTCGTCGTGGCGGCCTTGGGCGAGGAGGATCAGGGGGCGGGTCCAGCTCTCGTAGGGGCCCCAGCCGGCATCCGCGAGGCCGGCGAGATCAGCGCCCGCCACCCGAGCCACGCCCGCACCCACTGCCCCTTCCCGAGCCACGCCCGCACCCACCGCCCCTTCCCGAGCCACGCCCGCACCCACCGCCCCTTCCCGAGCCACGCCCGCACCCACCGCCCCTTCCCGAGCCACGCCCGCACCCGCACCCGCACCTGCGCCCGCGCCCGCGCCCGCCAAGCCTTCCGGGGCCACGGCCGCGCCCGCCAAGCCCTCCCGAGCCGCGGGGGCGCTTGACGGGCCTTCCTGCGGCAGCCGGTTCTCGGCCACTTCCAGGCACAGCAGGGCGAGCGGCAGCATGCCGTCCTCTACGCCCGGCATCCCGGTGCCGCTGAGCCGGGCGGCGGCCGCGCGGTACGCCTGCCCGGCCGTGTCGTCGCCCGTGATGGTGCGGCGGAGGGCCGCGTACCAGGTCGTGAACACGCCGACCAGCGGAAGGTCGTACCGCTCCGCGATGCGATCGGCCGCGGCGGCGTGGTGGTCGGCGGCCTCCAGGTCGGCCAGCGCCGCCGACGACTGCAGCAGGATCAGGTGGCCGAGCACCTCGAACGTCGCCAGCCCTTCATCCCCTGCCGCCAGCCGAACCAGCTCCTCGCCGATCGCGGCCCGCTCCGGGGCTAGGCCTGCCCGGTGGAACGTCTGCATGTACCGGCCGTTGAGCGCGTAGGCGAGCAGGGTGCGGTCGCCCAGGCGGCGGGCGATCACCTCAGCCTCCCGGGCCGCCTCGTCGCCGCGCGGGCCGGGGTCGGCTCGGCGTTCCATGGCGATGGTGATCAGAAGCCTGGCCCGTTCTGCGGCGTACGTGTGCGGCGTCCCTTCCTCGGCGGGCAAGGCGGCCAGGGTGCGTTCGGCGGCGGCGACGAGGCGTGCGGACAGTGCCGGGTCGTCGTTGGTGGTCCAGATGGCGGGCACGTCGAAGGAGCCGATCACTCCGGCCGTCACCAGCGGATCGCCGAGCGCCTCCGCCGCGTCCACCGCCTCAGCCCGGTACCGCCGCGACTCGCGCAACTCCCCGATCACCGCCAGCGCCCTGACCAGCCCCATGACGGCCTCCAACCGCACGACCGCCCCACCACCGGGGCCCGCCGAACCGGCTCCAGGGCCGAACAGACCGGGCCCAGGACCGAACGAGCCGGGTGCTTGACCGAACGGACCGGGTGCCAAGCCGAAGGGACCGGGTGCCGGACCGGACGAGCCGGGTGCCGGGGCGGTGAGTTGGTCGAGGGCCGTGAGTGCGGCGCGCCACAGCCGGGCCGCCTCGTGCGGCGCCGACCTGGCCTCAGCGCGCAGCGCCGCCGCCCGCGTGTAGTGGGCGGTACGGGCGGCACCCGCCCGGCCCTCCGCACGTACGCAGTGGTGAGCGATGGTCTCCACGTCACCGGGACGGATCCCTTCGACGATCCCGGCCGCCCGGGCATGCCAGCGGGCACGGCGGGCGAGCGTGACGTCGTCGTAGAGCGTCTCGTGCACCAGCGCGTGCGCGAACCGCAGCCGGTCCGCGTCCCGCTCCACCAGGAAGCCCGCCAGCAGGGCCGACTCCACCGACTCCAGCACCTGCTCCTCGTCGCCGGCCAGCGGGATCAGCACGTCCAGATCCACCTCCTGGCCGAGGACGGCGGCCTGCCGCAGGTGCGTACGAGCCGTCTCCGCGAGACCCGCGAGGCGGTGGCGGATGACGTCGCGGACCCCGGCGGGGACGGCGGTGTGCAGGGCCGCGTCGCCCTCGCTCTCCCAGAGGCGGACGAGCTCCCTGACGAAGAACGGGTTGCCCGCGCTGCGCGTGTGGATCGTCCGGGCGTCCCTGTCGCTCGCCGGGCGGCCGGTGATGGCCTGGACCAGCTCGTGCACCTGCGGCTGGGTGAGACCGCCCAGGTAGACGCGGGCCGGCTCGGCTCGGGCGGCCCTGCCCAGCGCGTCGGACAGCGCGGCGGAGATCTCCGTCGAGCGGTAGGTGGCGAGGAGCAGCACTGGGGCCTGGCCCAGGTCGGTGGCCAGGGTGGTGAGCAGGGCCAGGGTTTCCTCGTCCGCCCAGTGGAGGTCGTCGAGGACCAGGAGGAGCGGGGCTCGGTCGGCGATGGTGGTCAGGTGGGTGGTGATGGCGCGGTGGCGTTTGAAGCGGGCGGCCAGCGCGGTGGCCGGTGGCGTGTCTGGCGTGGCCGGTGGCGTGTCTGGCGTGGTGGCCGGGGGCGTGGTGGCCGGGGGCGTGGTGGCCGGGGGCTCGGTTGTGGGGAGGCGCTCGCTCAGCTCGGTCCAGGGCCAGGCGGAGGGGGCGCCCTGCACTTCCGGGCTGGCGCCCCAGGCGGTGGTCCAGCCGTCGGCTTCCAGGCGCCGGGTCAGCGTCCTGGCCAGCGCCGTCTTGCCCGCGCCCGCCGCGCCGGACACCAGCACGAGCCGCACCCGTCCCGACGCCGTGACGTGCGCCGCCACGGCTTCCAGCTCGGCCAGCTCGGTGGCCCGCCCGACGAAGGGGTGCTCGGCCGGTTCCAGCGGGCGCTCGGTGGGAGGCGCGATCGCGCGGGCGTGCGTGAGGGCGGAGAGCGGCGGCGCGAGTGGTGGCGGGCTGACGTGCGGGAACGACCGGGGGTGCGGGTGCGTGCCCGCATGCGGGATTGAACTGACGTGCGGCGACGAGCCGGCCTGCGAAGGCGAGCCACCCTGCGATGCGGGCGTCGGGGGCGGGTTGCGGTGTGCCAGCGAGCTGGGGTGCGGGGGCGGGTTGAGGTGTGCCGGCGAGCTGGGGTGCGGGGGTGGGTTGAGGTGTGGGGCTTGGGTGAGGATGTCGCTTTCGAGGCGCCGCAACCTTTCCCCCGGATCCACCCCCAGTTCCTCCCGCAGAACCTCCCGAGCCCGCCGCAACTGCCCCAGCGCATCCCCCTGCCGCCCCGCCCGGTAGAGCGCGAGCCCCAGCAACCGCCACCCGTCCTCCCGCAACGGATGCTCCGCGACATGCGCCTCCAGATCAGGCACGCACCCGGCCGCGTCACCGCAGGCCATGGCGGCTTCGGCCCGGCGCTCCACGACGAGCAGGCGCAGCTCGTCCAAGCGAGCGGCCTCACCACGCGCCCAGTCCAGGCCGGCGAACTCCGCGTAAGCGGGCCCCCGCCACAGCCCGAGGGCGGCGTCGAGGAGGGCATGGGCCCGGGCGGGCGCGCCGGTGGTCAGGAGGCGGGAGGCGTCCGTGAGAGCGGACTCGAAGCGCCAGGCGTCCACCGCCTCCGGGCCGGGGCGCAGCGCGTAGCCCGGCGGCGAGGTGACCAGGAGGCGGGACGGGGTGCGAGGAGGGCGGGCGGGTTCGAGGGCTTTCCTGAGCTCACCCACGAAGGTCTGCACCGCTCCGAGGGCGCCCGTCGGCGGCTCCTCCCACAGATCGCCGATCAGCCACGACACCGGCACCACCCGGCCCCGGGCAATCAGCAGCCGGGCGAGGACGGCGCGATGGCGCGGCCCCTTGAGCCGCGCCGGGCCGTGCTCGTTCTCGGCCGTCAGCGGCCCCAGCACCCCGAAAGTCACCATTTGACTCCCAACCTATCCGCCCGTGAGCGGTGGCCGTCGCGGCTGAGTCGTCGCTGATCAGGCGCTGATCGGCGCCCGGCAGGCTGGGCGCCGAACGATCGCGACCGACCAGGAAGGGCAACCGACATGGCTCCTCAGATCACCGGGTTCGTCCGCCGCCGCGTCACCGTGGCCGACGGCGTGGCGCTCAACGTCGCCGTGGGCGGCTCGGGCACCCCCGTCGTGCTGCTGCACGGCTTCCCGCAGACCCACCTCATGTGGCGGCACGTCGCCGCCGACCTGGCCGCCGACCACACCGTCATCTGCCCCGACCTGCGCGGTTACGGCGACAGCGACAAGCCGGCCGACACCGGCGGCCAGGCCTACTCCAAGCGCACGATGGCCGCCGACGTCGTCGCCCTGGCCAGGGCGCTGGGGCACGACCGGTTCGCGCTGGCGGGGCACGACCGGGGCGCGCTCGTCGCCGTCAGGGCCGGGCTGGACCATCCGGACGTCGTCACGCACCTGGCCGCGCTGGACGTGCTGCCGACGCTCGACTCCTGGGAGGTGATGCAGGGCAGGTCGGCGGCCGTGGGGTTCCACCTGTATCTGATGGCGCAGCCGCCGGGGCTGCCCGAGGCGATGATCGGCGGGGCGGCGGACGCGTTCTTCGGGTACTTCCTGGACCTCTGGGCGAACGACCCGAACGCTATCCCCGCCGACGTGCGGGCCGCCTATCTGAAGGCGTCCAGGGAGGCGGTCCCGTCGATCGTGGCCGACTACCGGGCGACGGCCACGGTCGACGTCGAGCACGACGAGGCCGATCGGCGGGCGGGCCGGAAGCTGGCCATGCCGGTGGCGGTGTTGCAGCAGGACTGGGGGGCGGCGCTCGGGTTCGACGCGGCCGGCAGGTGGCGGGCGTGGGCGGAGAACCTGGAACACCGGACGGTGTCGTGCGGGCACTTCATGGCCGAGGAGGCTCCGGCGGAGGTGGTGAAGTCGCTGCGCGAACTGCTCGCCAGGTGACGTCTTGATCCCTCCGGTAGACGGTCTACCATCTTCAGTATCCGGTATGGAGCTGATAGGCATGGCAGATCAGGCAGCGGCCGTCCGCCTGGAGGCCGTCTACAAGGCGTTCGTCCCACGGGGGCGTTCCGCGCAGCCGCTGCTCGCGCTGGAGGACGTGAGCTTCGACGCCCGGCCCGGTGAGTTCATCAGCCTCGTCGGCCCGTCGGGGTGCGGCAAGTCCACGGTGCTCAACCTCCTGGCCGGCCTGACGCAGCCGTCCGCCGGCCGGGTGCTGCACCACGGCAGGCCGGTGACCGGCGTCAACACCGAGGTCGGCTACATCACCCAGGACGACAACCTGCTGCCGTGGCGCTCGATGCTGCGCAACGTCGAGTACGGCCTGGAGCTGCGCCGCGTCCCCAAGGCGGAGCGGCGCCGCCGGGCCAGGGAGTTCATCGAGCTGGTCGGCCTCAAGGGTTTCGAGGACCACTACCCCCACGAGCTGTCCGGCGGCATGCGCAAGCGGGCCGGGATCGTCCGCACGCTCGCCTACGACAGCGACGTCGTCCTCATGGACGAGCCGTTCGGCCCGCTGGACGCGCAGACCCGGGTGATCCTCCAGGACGAGCTGCTCAAGCTGTGGGAGCTGCGCCGCCCGACCGTCCTGTTCGTCACGCACGACCTCGTCGAGGCCATCGCGCTGAGCGACCGGATCATCACGTTCACCTGCCGCCCTGGCCGCGTCAAGCGGGAGTACGAGGTGCGCCTCCCCCGCCCCAGGGACGTCTTCCACATCCACGAGGTCCCGCGCTTCAGGGAGCTGTACGACGCGCTGTGGGACGACATCCGCATGGAGATCGCGGCGACATGACGCTCAGGGACACCCGCGAGGCCCCGGGACCCGCCACCGCGCAGGTGCTCACCCTGGCGGCGGACCGGTCCAGGGCCGCGGCGGCCAGGGAGCGGCTGCTGGTGCGGTCCGGGATCGCCGGGCTGGGGGTGGCGTTGCTGGTGCTGTGGGAGTTCGTGGCGCCGCTGGTCGTGGAGCGCCGCTACGTCAGCGCCCCGTCGGAGGTGGCGGTGCGGCTGACCGAGCTGGTCGTGGACGGCGAGCTGTGGGGGCACATCAGGGTGACGCTGGTGGAGGCCGGTCTGGGCTACCTCATCGGCGTGGCGGTCGGGCTGGCGGCGGCGCTGGTGCTGGTGGCGGTGCCGGTGCTGGACGAGATCGCGGGGCCGTTCCTGGCGGCGTTCTACTCGATCCCGAAGATCGCGCTGGCGCCCATGTTCATCATGTGGTTCGGGCTCGGGCTGCTGCCGAAGGTGCTGCTGGCGGCGTTGATGGTGTTCCTGATCGTGCTGTCCAACACCGTGGCGGGGGTGCGCGGCATCGAGCCAGGGCTGGTCGAGGTGTCTCGGGTGATGGGGGCGCGGGGGGCGAGGCTGGTGCGGACGGTGATCCTGCCCGGTGCGGCGCCCGCCGTGGTGGCGAGCATCCGGCTGACGTTCTCACGGGCCATGGTGGGGGCCGTGCTGGGGGAGTTCATCGCGGCGACGCAGGGGCTGGGGTTCCTCATCGTACGGTCGTCGCGCCAGTTCGAGACGGCGACCGTGTTCGCCGGGATCGTGGTGGTGGCCGTGCTGGTGATGCTGGTCAACGCGGTGGTGCGGGCCGTCGAGGCACGGGCCCTGCCGTGGTGCGCGCAAGGGCCGCACGGATGAGCGAGCAGGCGCGCGGTGAGCGGGTGCCGGATGAGCAGGCGTCCAGCGAACATGCCCGTAGCGAGCAGGTGCCGGATGAGCGGGCGTCCAGCGAACATGCCCGTAGCGAGCAGGTGCTCAGCCGGCAGGTGGCCGAGCACGCGCGCCACCGCCGCGCCCGCCGCGCGGTCGTGTGGGCGGGCCGCCTCGGCCTGGCGGCCGGCGCGATCCTCACCTGGGAGCTCATCTCCGGCACTCTCGTCCGCCCGTTCTTCGTCAGCACCCCATCGGCCGTCGCGGAACGCCTCGCCACCTGGGCCGTCTCCCCCGACTTCTGGTTCCACGCCCGCTTCACCCTCACCTCGACCGCGCTGGGCTTCCTGTCCGGAGCGCTGCTGGGCCTGCTGCTGGCCTGGCCGCTGGCGTTGCGGCGGGTGGCGTACCGGGTGGTGGAGCCGTACTTCCTGATCGCGTACTCGGTGCCGGCGGTGGCGCTCGGGCCGGTGTTCATCCTCTGGTTCGGCATCGGGCTGACGCCCAAGATCGTGCTGGCCGCGTACTTCGTGTTCTTCGTGGTCTTCATCAACACGGTCGAGGGCATCAGGCAGGTGCCGCAGGGGCTGATCGACGTGACGCGCGTGATGGGCGGCGACCGGTGGGTGACGTTGCGGTCGGTGCTGCTGCCGGGCGCGTTGCCGTACGTGCTGGCAGCCTTCCGCGTCACCCTGCCCGCCGCGATGATCGGCGCGGTGGTGGGCGAGTTCATCGCCTCCAACCGCGGCATCGGCTATCTGACCAGGGCGGCGGCCGGACGGTACCAGACCGCCGGGGTGATCGCGGGCACGGTCGTGCTGGCCGCGATCGTCCTGCTGCTGTCGCTGGCCCTGCGTCCCCTGTCCCGTGTGCTGCGCTGGCGGCCCGAGGTCCGGCTGCGCGGTGAGGAGGTCTCATGAGAGCCCATATTGGAACGGTCGCGGTGGTCCTCGCGGCGGTGGCCGGCTGCGGCGGCGGGGCGGAGCCGGCGCAGGAGGCGAAGAAGATCACGATCGCGTCCGCGCCGAACGTGTTCCTGTCCGCCCTGTACGTCGCCCAGGACGACGGCCTGTTCGCCAAGGAGGGCCTCACGGTGGAGATCGTGGAGGTGGAGAGCGGCAACGACAGCGTCGCCGCGCTCGCCTCCGGCCAGGCCCAGTACGCCGACGTCGGCTTCGAGGACCTGGCCGAGCTGAGCAAGGCGGGCGACGACTCGGTGGTGATGGCGCACGACATCCTCAACCGGGTCACGCTCACGCTGGTCATGCGCAAGGAGGTGAGCGAACGCAAGAACGTCACGGCGGCCTCCCCGCTGCCGGAGAGGCTCGGGGCGCTCAAGGGCCTCAAGATCGGCATCACCTCGCCGGGCTCCCCCACCGACACCTACATGCGCTACTACCTGGCCTCGGTCGGGCTCGACCCGGAGCGGGACGTGGAGCTGGTGCCGCTCGGCGGCGGGTCCGCGCTGCTGGCGGCGCTGGAGAAGGGCCAGATCGACGCCTACCACCTGTCGCCGCCGACGCCGTACGTGGCCGCGGAGAAGGGGTTCGGCGTGGTGCTCATCGACGGGCCGAAGGGCGAGGTGCCGGAGCTGGACAAGTTCGACTACACCGCCTGGGCCACCTCCCGCCAGTGGGCCGCGGAGAACGCGGGGACGGCGGCCGCGTTCAGCCGCGTGCTGGCGCAGGCGACCGTCAAGGTGAAGCAGCAGCCCGACGCGGTGGCGGGCCAGATCATGGACGACCTGGGCAGCAGCGACAAGGCGACGGTGCTGCGCACCGTCAAGGCGATGAGCTCCGCGCTGTCCGACAGGGGTTGTTTCGACCCGGCGGTGGTGCGGCGCACGCTGGATGTCATGCTCAGGCTGAAAATCCTGGAGGAGAAGGCGGACGCGGCCGAGGGCCGCCTCTGGACGAACGAGTACAACGGCTGCTGAGGAGCGAGATGCGCATCATCAGGTACGACGACGCGGGCACGGTGCGGTGGGGGGTGATGGATCCCGACGGCACGGTGCGGGCCGCGACCGGAGACCCGTACACGGAGCTGGTCCCCGGCGACCCGGTGGGCGGCGAGGTGCGCCTGCGCGCGCCCGTCACCCCCAGCAAGATCCTGTGCGTCGGCCGGAACTACGCCGACCACGCGGCCGAGTTCGGCAACCCGGTGCCGAAGGAGCCGCTGATCTTCCTCAAGCCGCCGTCGTCGATCGTCGGCCCCGGTGACGCGGTCGTCTACCCGTCGCTGTCGGGGCGGCTCGACCCGGAGGCGGAGCTGGTCGTGGTGATCGGCCGCCCGGGGCGGCGGGTCAAGGCGGAGGACGCGATGTCGGTGGTCTTCGGCTACACGATCGGCAACGACGTCACGGCCCGCGACATCCAGAAGAGCGACCCGCAGTGGACGCGCGGCAAGGGCTTCGACACCTTCTGCCCGCTCGGCCCGTGGGTGGACACCGACTTCGACCCGTCGGACGTGCGCGTCACCTGCGCGGTCAACGGCGAGCTGCGCCAGGACGGCCGGACCAGGGACTTCATCTTCGACATCCCCGAGCTGATCGCGTACGTGTCGGCCTTCTCCACCCTGGAGCCGGGCGACGTCATCATGACCGGCACGCCGCCGGGCGTGCGCCCGGTGCAGCCGGGCGACACGATGACCGTGACGGTGGAGGGGCTGGGCGAGCTGAGCAACCCGGTGGTGGCGGAGGACGCCTGACCTCGCAGGAAACGGCGGTTAGGCGCCGCTTATAGTGGCAAGCGTGACGTCCGTCGTGCTCAAGCCCGGCCCGCCCGCGCGCACCGCGCACGCCTTCGTCTACGAAACGCTCCGGCGCGCGATCCTCGGCGGCGACCTGCCGCTCGGCTACCGGCTCGTGCAGGCCGACATCGCCGCCCAGCTCAAGGTGAGCATCACGCCGGTCCGCGAGGCGCTGCGCGACCTGGCGGGCGAGGGCCTGATCAGGATCGACGCGCACAAGGGCGCGATGTTGCGCGAGCCGGATCTGGCCGAGGTCAGGGAGATCTACGAGTTGCGCCGCATGCTGGAGCCCGTGTCGATCCGTAAGGCTGTCGAACGTATCACCGACGAGGAGATCGACCGGGCCGACCGGCTGCGGGAGCTGATGGAGGCCGAGCTCGACCGGGGCGAGTGGGTCGAGCTGAACCGGCAGTTCCACGCCGTCTTCAGCGACGCGGCCGGCTCGCCCCGGCTGCGCGCGATACTCAAGGGCCTGCGCGACGGCGCCGCCGTCTACGTGGGGCTGTCCCTGCGCGGGCAGGAGCGTACGCGCAGGGACGAGGCCGACCGCGACCATCGCGACCTGGTGACGGCGTTCAGGCGGCGGCACGCCGAGGAGGCGGTGAAGATCGTGCTGCGCCACCTCGACGCGACCATGCTCGCGCTCGAACGGCTCGCCTAACCGGTCTTGGCCCGTGGGTCGTCGTACTCGACCGCATAATCCTGCTGCGAGCGGTCCTTCAGCAGGTACGCCGCCACGACGCTGATCGCGGCGCAGATCGCCATGTAGATCGCGATGGCCATCGAGCTGCCGTACGTCGCGTACAGCCAGACAGCGATCAGCGGCGCGGGCCCGCCCGCCGTGACGGAGGCGAGCTGGTAGCCGAGCGAGGCGCCGCTGTAGCGCAGCCGTCCGGTGAAGCTCTCGGCGATGAACGTGGCCTGCGGCCCGTACTGGATGTCGTGGATGGGCGCGGCCAGCACGATGGCCAGGAAGACCAGCGCGGGGACGCGGGTGTCCAGCAGCGGCCAGTAGACGAACGACCAGACCACCATGATCGCGGCGCCGATGATGTAGAGCCGCCTGCGCCCCACCAGGTCGGAGATGAAGCCCCAGAACGGCACGGTGAACAGCGACACGACACCGGCCGCGATCACGTACGTGTAGACGTCGCTCGGCGCGAAGCCCAGCGTCTTGGTGGCGTAGGTGAGGATGAACACGGTGAAGATGTAGAACGGCGCCTGCTGGCCGGTGCGCAACAGCGCGCTGAGCACGATCTCCCGCCAGTTCATGGCCAGGACCTGCCGCACGGGCACCCGCTCGACCCTGTTCTCCGCGACGACCTTGGCGAAGACCGGCGTCTCCAGGATGCCGAGCCTGATGTACAGGCCGATGGCCGCCATCACGACGCTGAGCAGGAACGGGATGCGCCATCCCCAGTACGGGTCCATCGGCTCGAACACCTGCAGCGCCAGGTAGCCGAGCACGAGCCCGACGGGCACGCCGAACTGCGGCCAGCTCCCGAGGAAGCCGCGCCGCCCGCCCTTGGACTTGCCCCATTCGGTGGCCAGCAGCACGGAGCCGCCCCACTCGCCGCCGACGCTGATGCCCTGGAGCAGGCGCAGGAGCGTGAGCAGGATGCCGCCCCAGATGCCGATCTGCTCGTAGGTGGGCACCAGGCCGACGAGTGCGGTGGCGATGCCCATGGTCATGAGGGTGATGATGAGGGTGGCCTTGCGGCCGATGCGGTCACCGTAGTGGCCGAAGATCGCCGCGCCGATGGGGCGGGCGGCGAAGCCGCCGAAGTAGGTGCCGAGGGCCAGGAGGAGGCCCGTCGTCGGGTCGCTGGTGGGGAAGAACAGCTCCGCGAAGATGGTGCTGGCGGCGAAGCCGTAGAGGAAGAAGTCGTACCACTCGATCGAGGTGCCCACGGCGGAGGCGACCACCGCGCGGACCAGTTGCCGTCGTTTCTGCTGACCTGTCGTGTCGAGTCCTTGATCGACCATCTACCGCTCCTGGGGTAGGTCACGCGTTAACGGTGACGGTACATGATGCATCATCGATGGTCACCAGGGCTGAAAGCGCTGGTTCGGGCCGGTGCCGGGGCGGGTAGTGCAACCACTACGGGTTCGGGAGGAGGGCATGTGATGCGAGCTGCCGCCGCTGCTGTGATGGTCGTGGCCCTGGCGGCCACGGGCTGCGCCAACGCCGGGTTCGACGAGGCCAACCGGGTCCCGCAGAACGACGGGGCCAACGCCAACGTGGGCGACAGCCTGAGCCTGCGCAACATCTTCCTCCTGGGCGGCACCGACTCGGCGTCGCACCCGCCCCAGCAGGCGCTGTTCGGGGTGATCGTCAACGACGCCCAGCAGCCCGACCAGCTCGAACGCGTCACCATGGAGGGCGGCGGCACCGTGCAGCTCACGGGGCAGCCGCTCACGCTGCCGCCCGACCAGGCGGTGGGCACCGGCAACCAGCCCATCGGCACGGCCAACGGGGTGCGCGGCAACGTGGTGCCGATGACGTTCACCTTCCGCGAGGCGGAGCCGGTGCGTCTGATGGTGCCGGTCAAGACGCGTACCGGGCACTTCGCCGACCTGCCGGCCGCGCCGTCGGGCGCGCCCTCGACGGCGCCGCCCGCCACCGCGCCGCCGAGCCCGTCGGCCTCGCCTACGGGTTGAGGTGCCGCCAGCCCTTGGCGAGTGACCGGCCGACGGCCTCCATCACCTTCCTGTCGGTCCAGTAGAACGGGTGCACCAGCGGCGTGCCGTACACCGGCCGCCAGCCGCGCACCGTCATCGGCCGGTCCATCGTCACCTGCCGCTCGTAGGCGGGGCCGAGCGGCCGCAGCGGGTAGGCGATCACGTCGTCGGGGTCGTAGAAGTTGACCCACTCGCTCTGCAGCCCGGTCACGCGCCCGGCGACGTCCGCGCCGGGGAAGTCGATGGGCCTGTCGAGGCGGGCGTCCGGGTAGCGCAGGCTCCACAGCGCGAGCGGGCTGCCCATCGTGTAGAGCCAGGCCAGCGTCTCTCCCCTGGCCAGCGCCGAGGTGCCCATGGCGGCGCGGACCCGGTCCGGCACCAGTTTGTGTCCGCGCAGCGTCTCCTGCTGGTCGTAGAGGTAGTCGCTGACGAGCACGCCGCCGAACGAGTGCGCCAGCACGCACAGCGGCGCGCCGTCGCCTGCCTTGTCCGCCAGCCGGGCCAGGGCGGCGGCCAGCGCCTCGTGCGCGGCGACGTAGTTGGTCTCGTTCAGCTTCCTGTCGTAGGCGATGATGTCGCCGGTGAAGTGCAGCATCAGCCAGCGGGCGGCCGGGTAGCGCAGGCCGGGCAGCTCGGGCAGGGTGCGCCTGACCAGCGACAGCGCCATCGGGATCAGCGCGGTCGCCCGCCCGGCGTTGAGCCTCCTGACGATGCCCTGCAGCCGCTCGTCGAAGAACGAGCGGGCGCCCGCGGCCGAGTACATCCTGGCGAACAGCTCGCGCTGCCGCTCCTCGATGTGCGGCGCCCACGCGACGGGCTCGACGACCAGCGCGTTGTCGGCGTCGACGCGGCTCATCCCGGCCGCGTCCGCGAACGTGTCGCGCAGCAGCTCGGACGGGCGGGCGGCGAAGTCCGGGTCGTCGATCTCGACGCCGTGGACGAACGCCACGGCGATGCGGTTCACGGCGTGCTCCCTTCCACCGGCGTCAGGCGGGCGGCACTGCGGGTGGCACTGCGGCGGGTGCGGCGCGGGCGCCGCTCCAGCAGGTGCGTGCACATGCGGTCGGCCAGCGCCGCGATGGTCAGCGACGGGTTGGGGCCGACGGGGCCCGGCATGGCGGCGCCGTCGGCGACGTACAGGCCGGGCAGACCGAGCACGGCGTTGTACGGGTCGCAGACGCCTTCCTCGCGGCTGTGCCCGATCGCGGCGCCGCCCAGCGGATGCACCGTGATGATCTTGCGGAAGAACCAGATCGGGTTGTCGACGTAGCCGGCCTCCAGGTGGTCGGCGAGATCGCGCATCGTGCGCCGCATCCGCGCGAAGTACTCCCGGCTCGTCCTGGTCGTCCAGTCGACGTTGAGCCGGTCGCCGCGCAGCCGCATCACCCCGTCGGGCACGTCGCGGCCGATGCCGAGCAGCGGCAGCGAGCCCGACGACAGCGTGCCCTGCCCGATCAGCCGGGACAGCTCGGCGCTCAGGCTGCTGTCGGGCGTGCCGAGCAGCCGCGACACCACCGCCCGCACCGCGAACTCGCCCGCCCTGAACAGCGAGCGCGTCACGTCCGCGCTCTCCGCCAGCCAGTCCACGAACCCCGGGTAGCCGCCGTCCTGCACGTAGAAGCCGCGCCCCTGGACGTCGGGGCGGTCCAGCCGGTCGGGGACGAACATGGAGCTGGTGATGACGGGCCCGCGGCTGGCCTCCATCCGCTCGCCGCCGGCCGGCCTGGGCAGCAGGAACGTCAGCAGGTCGCCGTTGCCGGAGTAGCGCCGGCCGAGCCGCTCCAGGTTGAGCCCCGGCAGCCTGCCCTGGTTGCGCAGCAGCAGGTAGACGGTGCCGTACGTGCCCGCGCCGAGGATCAGTAGGTCGCAGGTGATCCTGCGGAGCGGCAGCTTGCCCGTGCCGAGGCGGCGGCCCTCACTCGCCGGGTCGTGCTCGACGTAGCCGACCTCGTAGCCACCGCCGTCGCGCAGCCGCAGCTCGCGCACCTCGCGGTGGGTGCGCAGGTCCGCTCCTGCGTGCCGCGCGGCCGACAGGTACGTGTGGTCGAGCGTGTTCTTCGCGCCGTCGTTGCAGCCGATGTCGCACTCCCCGCACAACCGGCAGGTACGCCGCGGCCTGCCGTGCAGGTTGCCGTACTCGGGGTCCTTGATCGGCAGCCCGAGCCCCGGCGGCTCCTGCGGCCCCGGCGAGAAGCTGACGGCCAGCGGTGGCAGCTCCCAGGCCAGCCCCAGGTCCTTGGCGGCCACCTGCATGGCCAGCGTCTTACGGGTGCCGGCGTAGGCGGGGGCGTGCAGCGGGTAGCGGGTGGCGCCGAGCATCCGCTCCACGGCGTCGTAGTGCGGGTCCAGCTCGGCCCTGGTGACCGGCCACGTCTCGTACCCGCCGCCGGGCAGCCGCTCCCGCTTGACGAACCACTTCTCCTCCTTCCTCAGCAGCACGTTCGCGTAGATCAGCGAGCCGCCGCCGAGGCCGCTGCTCACCACCGAGTCGAACCCGTTGAACGTCCACACGTCGAACAATCCGTACAGGCCCTCGCTCGGATCCCACAGGGCCCTGCCCATCTCGTGCGGCGTGCGCGCGAAGCTGCCCGGCGGGTACGCGCGCCCGCGCTCCAGGACGACCACCCGCAGCCCGGCCTCGGCCAGCCGGAAGGCGGACACCGCGCCGCCGAACCCCGAGCCGACCACCACGGCGTCCACGTGCTCCGCGGCGGGCGGGGTCATGACCGCTCCCTGCGCCGCAGGTAGGCGCGGGGCCGCAGGAGGTAGCTGTCACGCAGGTTGCGCGCGAACAGCAGGCCGAACGCGCCGAACACGCGGGCCGCCTCCACCGGTGAGGCCACGTTCCTGGCGCGCATCGACAGCAGCAGCGCCGCCAGGTCGCCCGCGCCCAGCCGCAGCACCCCCGCGCCCGTCACCTCGCCCCGGGTGTCGGGGCCGCGGTGCAGCCGCACGTCGAGGGTGGTCGTGTCGGGCCAGAGGTCCAGGCCCAGGTCGTCGCGTACGCTCTTGCGGCCGGCCAGGTAGTGGGCCTGGCCCTGGTGGGAGAAGGAGGCCTCGTAGAGGAGGAGGGTCAGGTCGGGGGTGCCGGACGGGGCGAAGAGGTGGAAGATCCCGTCGTGGAAGGGGATGCGCCGTTCCACGCCCGGCAGCTCGATCTCGCCGCGCAGGGTGCCGGGGTGGGCGGGGTCGGCGGTGAAGGCCTTGAGGTCGGGGATGGTGACGGTGGCGCGCAGGGTGAGGCGCCAGCCGGTGCGGTGGCCGATGCGGGCGCCCTCGCGGGGATCTTTCACACCCATCGCGAAATATCCGGACATCTTCTCGTGGAAGGTCAGCCCCGGGGCGGCCTTCGCCTCCTTGACCGCGCCCGCCCTGATCCCGCCCGCCTTGATCCCGCCCGCCTTGATCTCGCCCGTCGCTGGGGCCGTCGCGCGAGGTTGCCGTGTCTTGGGAGCCATGGTCATCAGACCTTCCCGGTCGTGCCGGTGACACCCTTGCCCCGGGGCTTGCCGGCGTCCTCGGCGTACCTGGCGTTCGGGTCGAGCAGCCGCCGCCGCTCCGGCGAGGCGCTGGTGCGCGTGTGCATGCACCGGAAGCCGCCGTTGTCGATGACGAGGTCGTCCACCCGCTCCACCAGCCGTTCGAGCACCTTCTCCGTGAGCTGCGCCGGGTTGACGCCGAAGTGCAGCATCAGCTCGCAGTGCCGCCTGCCGTCCTCCCCCTGCGACAGGTAGCCCGACCGGATCGCCTTGACGTGCATCGAGACGAACGTGATGCCCCCGCTGTCGCGCCGCTCCTCGACGGCGACGTCGTACAGGCGGCGGAAGAGAATCTCGTAGCGCTCGGCCGGAGCCAGGACGGCGAGCGTGCGGGCCGGCTCACCCGCGGTCGGATCGGTGAGCCGCTCGACGTTCTTGCCGCTGGCGTAGAGCGGGCTGAACATGATCTCGGCCATGCCGAGGTACTTGACCAGCTCGTCCGCCGCCGGCAGCCGCCTCGCCCAGCGGCCGAGCAACTGCTGGGAGCCGTGGGCGGCGCCGTTCAGCAGCGACTTGAGCGGGTTCTGCGGCGTCTGGCGGTAGGAGGAGAACTGGCCGAGCCGCAGCGCGCCGAGCGGCGTCGGGAAGTCGGCCCACACGCCCCGCTCCATCAGCGCGTCGCCGGGGTCGCGGACCAGCTCGGCCGAGCGGCGGAGGTAGTCGTCGAGGTCGTTGGTGAACAGCAGGTGGTTGCGCAGCACCGTGCGGTGCTTGTCGACGCGGACCAGGTCGATCTTCAGCCAGGTGATCACGCCGTGCCTGCCGGTGCCCGCCAGGACGCGGTGGAAGCGGCCGGGGTCGCGGTCCCTGCCGCAGACGTGCACCTCGCCGTCCCAGTCCACGTACTCCAGCTCCTTGACGGTGTCCACGAACAGGCCGTAGCGGTGCGAGGCGGGGCTGATGCCGCCGACCGAGGCGAAGCCGCCGGCCGTGATCCGGTCGTGGTCGCCGATGACCGGCAGCCCCCAGCCGCGTTCTGCTAGGTGCGCGTCCACCTCCGACAGGATCGCGCCGCCCTGCACGGTGACGGTCCGGCCGCGCTCGTCCACGTCCACGATCTGGCTCATCCGGCCGGTGACCAGGACGGTGGCGCCGTCGCCTGTGACGAGGTCGTTGCTGGAGTGGCCGTGGCCGCGCACGATCAGCCGCTCGTCCCGCCCGCGCACCTCCCTGACGGCCCTGACGACGTCGTCGGTGGTGCGCGGCAGGTAGACCTTGAACGGCCAGCGCGGCGGGATCGCGGGATCGGCCGTCCGCTCCCCGTCGTGGGCCAGGCTGAGCAGCGTGTCGCGCGGATGGTCCTCATGGCTCACGGGCTGGTAGGACACGGTCACGCCCCCTGCCGCTTGAGGAAGTCGGTCATCAGCGGGAAGACGTCCTGGTGGCAGTTCCTGCCCATGAAGACGTCCTGGTGGCCGTAGCCGGGGAAGACGACCAGCTCGTGCCGGCCGGGGGCGGCCGCCTTGAGGCGGTCGTAGCAGACCACGTTCGAGTCGGCGAAGACGTGGTTGCGGTCGCCGGTGGTCAGCAGCACGGGCGTGTCGATCTCGGCCGCGTTGGCCAGGTAGTCGTCCGGCAGCGCGGCCAGGCGCGCGTCGGCGGGGTCGTACTTCACGGCGCGGCCCGCCCGCACCATCCTCAGCACGTGCCGGTAGTAGTGGAAGCCGGTGGCGCCGTACAGGTCGCCGCTACGGGCGTGGGTGACGGACTCCAGCTTGTCGTGGCCGTAGAGCGCCGGCCAGCCGGTGCCCCACATGAGGCTGAGCATGTGGCAGGCGGGCTCGTCGCACTCGGGGTGGAACAGGTCCACCGCCTTGGAGAACAGCCAGCCCCTGGTGAAGCGGGGGTTCTCGCTCCACGCGGGGTCGAGGTAGGGGAAGCCGAGCACGTACTCCATGACGGCGGGCGCGACGGTCAGCTTGAGCTGCGACCAGGCGGGCACCCTCGGCGTCAGCGCGGCGCTGTTGGCGATGACGCTCGCGATGCCGTCCACGGCCCCGCCGAACAGGCTCATCAGGAACGACACCGAGCCCAGGCAGTGGGCGATGACGTGCACGCGCCGCTCCCCCACCTGCGCGCGCAGCGTGCGCAGCGCGGCCGGGTGGTCGAACAGGGCGACGTCGTCCATGGTCCAGCGGTGCATCGACCGGTTGTAGGGGTGCCGGTTGCTCATCCGGCAGTCCAGCGTCCATACGTCCGAGAAGCCGTTGTCCAGCAGGTAGCGGACCAGGTTCTGGTGCTCGGGCATGATGAACATGTCGCTGGACGTGGTGAGCCCGTGGATCACCAACACCACGTCTCCGGCGGGCTCCCTGACGAACCTCAGCAGGCTCAGCCCGAGGCCGTCCTGGGTGGTGAACGGGTGCGTCGTGATCGTGGCGTCCGGGACGCCTTCGAGCGTGAACAGCGGGATGGTGCGCGTCATGGCGACTCTCCGCGCGGTTTGGACACCCTCGGCAGGGCGAAGCGGTGGCGAACGTACATCCGCCCCCGAACCCCGTCAAGAACGGACATTTATAACGCCCGAGCCGAAATCCCTCAGTGCAGGATGCCCGCCAGCGTCCTGGCCGCCTGGGTGACGAGCTTGCCGTACTCCGCGCGCAGCTCCTCCGTCATGCGGCTGGCCGGGGTGGAGACGCTGAGGCTGGCGACCGGGCCTGCCGGGCCGAGGACGGCGGCGGCCACGGCGGCGATGTCGGAGCGCCATTCGCCCCGGTTGTCGGCGTAGCCGCGGGCGAGCACGGCGTCCAGCTCGGCCCGCAGCACGTGCGGGTCGGTGATCGTGGTGTCGGTGTAGCCCGGCAGCTCGCCGGGCGAACGGGCCAGGTGCGCCAGCACGGCCTTGCCGTTGGCGGAGGCGTGCAGCGGCAGCCGGATGCCCAGCGGCAGCACGATGCGCAGCGGCTTGTCGGTCTCCAGCCGCTCGATCAGCACGACCGCGTCCCCCTCGGGCACCATCAGGTGGATGGTCTCGCCGGTGCGCTGGCGCAGCTCCTCCATCACCGGCACGGCCGCGTCACGCAGCCCCAGCTCGGTGCGGCGGGCGACCTGTAAGGCCTTGCTGGTCACCTGCCAGCGCGTGACCTCGCCCCCGGCCGGCCTGATCCACCCCGCCTCGTGCAGCGTCTTCAGCGAGCGCTGCACGGTGCTCTTGGGCAGGCCGAGCCCGCGCGCCAGCTCGCCGACGCCGATCGGCTGGCGGTCGGCGACCTCTTCCAGCACACGGAGAGCGTTGATCACGTTCTGCATGCATTGACTCCTCTGCGGACCGATTTTAATGTTAATGAACCGCGCAGCGGCACGCCGTGCCGTGTGATGGCACGGAGGTGGTCAGACAGTGGGCCGGCACTTCTTGCAGATTCCCGGGCCGACCAACGTTCCCGATCGGGTGCTGCGAGCCATCGCCCAGCCCACGATCGACCACCGGGGGCCCGCGTTCGCCCGGCTCGTGGGCGAGCTGCTCGAACGGCTGAAGACCGTCTTCAAGACCGCGGGGCCCGTCGTCGTCTACCCGTCGTCGGGCACCGGCGCGTGGGAGGCGGCGCTGGTCAACACGCTGTCGCCGGGCGACAAGGTGGTGGCCTTCGAGACCGGGCACTTCTCCTCGCTGTGGTGCGAGATGGCCGCCAGGCTGGGGCTCGTCGTGGACGTGGTGCCGGGCGACTGGCGGCACGGCGCCGACCCCGGCGCGCTGGCCGACCGGCTCACCCCGGACGTCGCCGCCGTCATGGTGGTGCACAACGAGACCTCGACCGGCGTGCGCAGCCGCGTCCCCGAGATCCGCGCGGCACTCGACCGCGCCGGGCACTCCGCGCTGCTGCTGGTGGACACGATCTCGTCGCTGGGCTCGATGGACTTCCGCCACGACGAGTGGGGCGTGGACGTGACCGTCGGCTGCTCCCAGAAGGGGCTGATGCTGCCGCCCGGCATGGGGTTCAACGCGGTCAGCGGCAAGGCCCTGGCGCACCGGGGGCGGCTGCCCCGGTCGTACTGGGACTGGGAGCCCATCATCGCGGCCAACCGGCAGGGCTTCTTCCCCTACACGCCGCCCACCAACCTCATGTACGGGCTGCGCGAGGCGCTCCTCATGCTGGAGGAGGAGGGCCTGGACGCGGTCTTCGCCCGGCACGACCGGCACGCCGAGGCGACCAGGCGGGCCGTGCGCGGCTGGGGGCTGGAGGTGCTCTGCGCCGACGAGCGCGAGCACTCCAGCTCGCTGACCGCCGTGCTGATGCCCGACGGCCACGACGCCGACGCCGTCAGGCGGCTCATCCTGGAGCGGTACGACATGTCGCTCGGCACCGGCCTCGGGCGGCTGGCGGGCAAGGTGTTCCGCATCGGCCATCTCGGCCACTTGAGCGACCTCACGCTCGCGGGCACGCTGAGCGGGGTCGAGATGGGGCTGTCGGCGGCCGGGGTGCCGATCAAGGAGGGTGGGGCGCGGGCGGCGCTGGCGTACCTGGAGGTCGCCCAGGAGTGGGCACAGTGAGCTTGGCCCGCACGCTGGCCCCGCTGATCGCCGGTGACGTCCGGGACGACCCGTACACCAGGCACCTGTACTCCACCGACGCCAGCATGTACGCCATCGAGCCACTCGCCGTCGCCTTCCCCCGGCACGCCGAGGACGTCCGGGCTCTCGTGGTGGCGTGCGGCGAGCTGGGCGTGCCGCTGCTGCCGCGCGGCGCGGGCACCAGCCTGGCGGGCCAGACGGTGGGCGCCGCCGTGATCGTGGACTTCTCCCGGCACATGAACCGCATCCTGGAGATCGACGGCAGGACCGCCCGCGTGCAGCCCGGCGTCGTGCAGGACCAGCTCAACCGGGCGGCCCGCAAGCACGGGCTGATGTTCGGGCCCGACACCTCCACCAGCAACCGGGCCACCATCGGCGGCATGATCGGCAACAACTCGGCCGGCAGCCACTCCGTCCTGTACGGCTCCACCATCGACCACGTCCAGGCGCTGCGCGTGGTGCTCGCCGACGCCACCACCCCCGACCTCGCCACCGATACCCGGCTGCGGACGGCGGTCGCCGACATCCTCGACGGCCTCGACCTGTCCGGCTTCCCGCGCTTCTGGCGCCACTCCGGCGGCTACCGCCTCGACCAGGCCGCGCACGGCGACCTCACGAAGCTCATCGTCGGGTCGGAGGGCACGCTGGCCGTGGTGACCGAGGCCACGGTCGGGCTGGTGGACCTGCCGAAGGCCAAGGCCATCGCCGTCGGCCACTTCACCTCCACGGCGGCCGCCATCGCCGCCACCGCCGACGCCCTCGCCTTCGACGCCGCCTCCGTCGAGCTGCTCGACAAGGCCATCCTCGAGTTGTCCAAGCAGCGCGTGGACTACGCCGGGCTGGGCGACATCCTGGAGGGCGACCCGGAGGCGCTGCTGTTCGTGGAGTTCTTCGGCGACACCCCGGAAGAGGTGGCCGACCGGGTCGACAAGCTGGCCGCCATCTGGAAGTCCAACGGCCACGGCTACCACACGCTGCGCGCCGTCACCGCGCGGCAGCAGACGGCCGTGCTGAAGGTGCGCAAGGCCGGGCTCGGCCTGCTGATGGCCTCCAGCGTGGGCAGCCGCAGGCCGCTCGCGTTCGTCGAGGACACCGCCGTGCCGCCCGACCGGCTGCTGCCGTACGTCGAGGAGTTCGCCCGCATCCTCGACCGGCACGGGCTGCGGGCCGGCTTCTACGGCCACTGCTCGGTCGGCTGCCTGCACGTACGCCCGTTCGTCGACCTGCGCTCCCCCGGCGAGATCGGCACGATGCGGGCTGTCGCCGAGGAGATCGCCGACCTCGCCGCCCGGCACGGCGGCGTGAACTCCAGCGAGCACGGCGACGGCCTGGCCCGCTCCGAGTTCAACCGGCGCCTGTTCGGCGAGGCGGTCTACGAAGCGATGCGGCAGGTCAAGCAGGTCTTCGACCCGCACAACCGGCTGAACCCCGGCAAGATCGTGGACGCGCCGCCGATGACCGACCACCTGCGCGACCCCGCCATGCCCGCGCCGCGGCCGCTCCCGACGACCTTGAGCTTCGCCGACGGCATGCACGCCGCCGCGGACCGGTGCATGAACGTCGGCGTGTGCCGCAAGGACGACACCGGCGTCATGTGCCCGTCGTACATGGCCACCCGCGAGGAGGAACACTCCACCCGCGGCCGGGCCAACGCCCTGGTCAAGGCGCTGTCGTCGCCCGACCCCCGGCAGGCGCTCGGCGACGAGCGGCTGCACGGCATCCTCGACCTCTGCCTGGAGTGCAAGGCCTGCCAGTCGGAGTGCCCGCTCGGGGTCGACATGGCCGCCATGAAGAGCGAGTTCCTCCACCAGTACCAGCAGCTCAACGGCGTGCCGCTGCGGGCGCGGGCGTTCGGCGCGATCAGGACGCTCAACCGGCTCGGCTCCGCCACCGCGCCCCTGTCGAACTGGCTGGCCGGCGTCGCCCGCGGCCCGCTCGGCCTGAGCAGGCAACGCCCGCTGCCCCGCTTCCGCCGCGACAACCTGGTCCGCTGGTTCGCCCGCAGGCCCGTCAGGCAGGGCCGCCGGGACGTCATCCTGCTCGCCGACTCGTTCACCACCTACAGCGAACCCGCGATCGGGCGCGCCGCCGTCGAGCTGCTGGAGCGCGCCGGCTACCGCGTCCACCTCGCCGCCGACGGCTGCTGCGGCCGCTCCAGCATCTCCAAGGGCCTGCTCGACCGGGCGCGCGCGATGGCCGGCGACCTGGTCACCCGCCTGTCCGCCTCCGACGCGCCCATCGTCGGGCTGGAACCGTCCTGCCTGCTGACGCTCAAGGACGAGTACGCCGCGCTGCTGCCCGGCGACCCGCGCGTGGCGGCCGTGGCGGCGCGCGCCCGGCTCGTCCCCGAACTGCTCGCCGAAGCCATCGACGAGGGGTCGCTCGCACTCGGCGACGCGCTGCGCGGACGCCGGATCCTGCTGCACGGCCACTGCCACGAGAAGGCCGTCACCGGCACCGCCGCCACACTCTCGCTGCTGACCAGGATCCCCGGAGCGGAGGTGACGGAGCTCGACGCCGGCTGCTGCGGCATGGCCGGATCGTTCGGCTTCGAGGCCGAACACTACGACCTGTCCATGAAGATCGGCGCGCTCCGGCTCTTCCCGGCGATCGCCGCATCCTCGCCCGACACCCTGCTCGCGGCCACGGGGGTCTCCTGCCGCCAGCAGATCGCACACGGCGCCGGACGCGCCGCCCGCCATCCGGTCGAACTCGTCGCCTGGGCGGCCGGCCTGCCATAAACGCATCGGGGGAGATCGGAGAACGCAGTGTCCGCAGAGCTCCTGTCCATTCTCGCCCTCGTCGCCATGTTCGTCGTGGCCACGATCTTCCCCATCAACCTCGGCGCGCTGGCCCTGGTCGGCGCCTTCCTCGTCGGCACGCTCGCCGCCGGCATGGAGACCGACACCATCCTGGACGCCTTCCCCGGCAGCCTGTTCGTGATCCTCGTCGGGGTGACGCTGCTGTTCGCCATCGCCACCAACAACGGGACCGTGGACTGGCTCGTCCGGGCCGCCGTGCATCTCGTGCGGGGGCGGCTGGCCGCCATCCCGGTGGTCGTGTTCGTCATCTCGGCGCTGCTCACGGCGGTGGGCGCGCCCGCGCCCGCGGTGGCGGCGATTCTGGCGCCGATCGCGTTCGGGTTCGCGGCCGATTATCGGATCCATCCGATGTTGATCGGGCTGATGGTGGCGCACGGGACTCAGGCGGGGGCGTTCTCGCCGATCAGCGTGCTGGGGGGCATCGTCAACGGGGTCACCGCCGAGGCCGGGCTGCCCAGCAGCAGTCTGGTGTTGTTCCTGTCCAGTTTCGCGTTCAACGCCGCTGCGGCGTTGATCGTGTTCTTCGTGTTCGGCGGGCGGCGGCTCATGGGGCGCGACGCGCACACGGCGTCCGGGGACACCGCGCCCGGCACAGCGCCCGCCACCGCGCCCGGCACAGCGCCCGGCACCGTGCCCGCCGCGTCCGGCACCTCCAGCACGCCCGCCGCGTCCGGCACCTCCGGTTCTGGGAGCGGTGGCGTGGTCACCACGGAGAGCGCCCCGGCCACCGCGACCGGTCTCCGGCTCACCCCGCACCAGGCCCTGACCCTGGCCGGCATCCTCGGCCTCTGCCTGGCCGTCCTGGTGTTCAAGCTGGACGTCGGCCTGACCGCCGTCACCGTCGCCGTCATCCTCATGCTCACCTCCCCCAAGTCCAACAAGGGCGCCGTGGAGAAGGTGGCCTGGCCGACCGTGCTGCTGATCTGCGGCGTCGTCACGTACGTGGGCGTCCTGCAGGAGATCGGCACCGTCGACTACGTCGGCTCAGCCGTGGCCGCGATCGGCATCCCGCTGCTGGTGGCGCTGCTCATCTGCTACGTCGGCGGCGTCGTGTCGGCGTTCGCCTCGACCGTCGGCATCCTGGGCGCGCTGGTGCCGCTGGCCGTGCCGCTGCTGGCGCAGGGCAGCCTGGGGCCGATCGCGATGATCGCGGCGCTGTCGGTGTCGTCGGCGATCGTGGACGTCAGCCCGTTCTCGACGACGGGGGCGCTGCTGGTGGCCAACGTGCGGGGGATGGAGCGGGACGTCTTCTACCGCAAGCTGCTGACCTACGGCGGCGTGATCGTCCTGGTGGGGCCGCTGGCGGCGTGGGCCATCCTGGTCGTTCCCGGCTGGCTCGGCTGAGAGCACGGCCCACCGCTCACGGCTTGCGGGCCACCCCGCCCAGCCACCACGACGTCTCATCCCCTGCCGTACGCCGCCACTGCCCCACCCCGACCAGCCCGGGCTCCACCATGTCGAGCCCCTCGAAGAGCCCCTCGACCTCCTTACGCGACCGGAAGTACAACCCCCCGTTGTACAACGCCCGCGTCTGCGCGATGCGCGGATCATCCGGCACCCCGCCGTCCGACAGGTGGGTGATCACCACGTGGCTACCCGACGGCAACCGATCGAGCAACCTCCGCACCAACCCAGCCGGATCATCGGAATCAGGCACGAAGTGCAGGATCGCGATGAGAATCACCGCGACCGGCTGGTCCAGATCGATCATCAAGGCCAGCTCAGGAGAGTCCAGGATCGCCTCCGGCTCGCGTGCGTCCCCCGGAACGACGAGCGTGCCCCGGCGCCCGCCCAGCAGCGCCCGCGAGTGCACGAGCACCACGGAGTCGTTGTCCACGTACGCGACCTTGGCGTTCGGGTCGATCCGCTGCGCCACCTCGTGAACGGGCCGCTCGGCGGGGATCCCCGCGCCGACGTCGATGAACTGCCGGACGCCCGCCTCCCCCACCAGGTACTCGACCGCGCGGACCAGGAACTCGCGGTTCTCCATGGCCGCGGCGCGCACCTCGGGCGCCATCGCCAGCACCGTCTCGGCGGCGTCCCGGTCGGCGGCGAAGTTGTCCTTCCCGCCGAGGAAGTAGTTGTAGATCCTCGCGGCGTTCGGGGTCTTCGAGTCGACTCCCGGAAGCTCAGTCTCGGACATATCGCCGAGAATAGATCATCGGGTCTTGGCAGACACGGGTTGTATGAGAGATCTTGTCCGGATGGAGCACGCGGTGGTGTTCGGTGCCGGACTCGCGGGGCTGCTGACCGCACGGGTGCTGGCCGACCGGTACGAGCGGGTCACGATCGTCGAGCGCGACCGGCTCACCGAGGGGCCCCGGCGAGGCGTTCCCCAGGGCAGGCACGCGCACGCGCTGCTGCCTCGCGGACAGCAGATCATCGAGGAGCTGTTCCCCGGGCTGACCGGGGAGCTGGTGGCGGCCGGGGCGGTGCCGTACCGGCCGCTTGAGGAAGCGCGGATGGTGCTCGGCGGGCAGCGCATGTGCCGGGCCGAGATGCCGGACCGCGGCCTCGCGCTGACCCGCCCGTTCCTGGAGGACCACGTACGGCGGCGGCTGCTCACGCTGCCGGCGGTGGAGCTGCTCGACGGCTGGGACGCCGTCGGCCCGCTCTTCGGCGCCGGCGACGTCGTCACCGGCGCGATGGCCGGCCGCCAGGGCGAGGAGCGCACGCTGCCCGCCGACCTCCTGGTGGACGCCATGGGCCGCGCGGGCAGAGCCGCGACCTGGCTGGCCGAGGCGGGCCTCGAACGCCCCCCGGTGGAGGAGGTCGAGGTGAACGTCGGCTACGGCACCTGCTACCTGACCCTCCCGCAGGACGCCCTGGGCGGCGACTTCCTGGTGCTCGTCGGCTGCACCCCGGCCAACCCGCGCGGCATGGCCCTGTTCCGGGTCGAGGGCGAGCGCTGGATCCTCAGCGCGGGCGGCATGTGCGGCGACCACCCGCCCACCGGCCCGGCCGCGTTCCTCGACTTCGTCGCCACGATCGTGCCGCCGTCCATGCCGGACGTGCTGCCGGCCCTGCGCGCGGCCCGATTACCGGACGAGATCCTCCCCGCCCGCTTCCCGAAGGCGGTCCGCCGCCGCTTCGACCGGCTGCGCAGGCCACCGCGCGGCCTGATCGCGGCCGGCGACGCGACGTGCAGCGTCGATCCCCTGTACGGCCAGGGCATGAGCGCCGCCGCCCTCCAGGCCATCGCGTTGCGCGACACGCTCGCCCAGGGCCGCGACGACCTCGAACGCCGCTACTTCCGCGCCGCGATGCGCGCCACCGACCCCGTCTGGCAGCTCGCGCTCCAGGCCGACCTGGCCTTCCCAGGGGTGCCGGGCGAGCCGCCGCTGCTGTCGCGGATGATCGGCCGGTACGTGGCCCGCGTCCAGCGCGCCGCCACCCGGGATCCGTCGTGCGCGATCGCGTTCGCCCGCGTGGTGGGCCTCGTGGATCCGCCGTCCGCCCTGATGCGCCCCGCCGTCGTCCGGCTCGCCGCCAAGCACGGCTCCGCCTCCGGGTCCTCGTCCGGCTGAGATCCGTCTGTGATCACGTACGGCCAGAATGCTCCGGCGTCCCATCGACAGCGGAGGAACCCTCATGAACAAGCGCCTCACGGTCGCGCTCCTGTCCACGGCCTTAGCGGCAGGCGTGCTCACCGGCGGCGGCCCGGCCCACGCCTCGCCCGACCCGGTCAAGAGCCTGCGCGAGCAGTTCGCAGAGGGGCGCGGCGTCCGGGTCTCGGAGACCACCCGCGGCAAGACCTCCAAAGTCAAAGAGGTCCCGCCGACGAGGACCACAGGCACGATCGAGTTCGGCACTTCGGGAGCCGTGGATTACGACCTCACCTCGCGCTGGAAGGCCGGCCCGTCCTCGGAGGAGCTGCAGGCGATCAAGGTCGGCCGCCACACGTACGTGCGCGGCTTCGAGTGGGGCCCCATGCCCGAGGGCAAGAAGTGGATCAGGTTCACCCCCGGCGAGGCGTCGTGGGGCAACGACGGGCAGCGGGGCGACCAGGTCGTGGACGTCTTCAACCCCAGGATCCTGCGCGCGATGCTGGCCAAGGCCACGGTCCGCAAAGGCGGCGAGTACCGCGGCGTGCTCACTGGGAACGACCTGTACGGAAAGTACAGCTACGCGGAGTTCACCAAGGTCTCCTACCGGCTCTTCCTCGACCGCCGGGGGCTCCCCATCCGCCTGATCACGGAGTACACCTCCAAGTGGACGGACACGAACGGCAAGAACACCTACCGTCCCGTGGTCGACACCCGCTACACCGGCTACGGCGCCAAGGTGAAGATCACGCCCCCTCCGGCGGACGAGGTCGTCGGGTTCAAGGACCTGGAGGGGCCGTTCGCGGCGCAGGACGGCGACGAGCCGCTCACGCTGGACCGGGGCGACGTCAGCGCTCGTTGATGTGCTGATCCCGCCCCGCCTGGTAGATCCGGGCCTGGCCGCTCGCCTTGGCCTCCATCACGACGGACCCGGCCCGCCCCTGCTCGTCAGGGGCCAGCGCGGGCCGCAGCACCTCGTCCAGCACCCGCTGGATCTCCACGGCCATCGCCGGGTCAGCGCGCAGCAGCGCCGCCAGCCTGATCTGCCAGGACCCGGCCAGCGCCCGCTCGGTGTCCTCGTCCCCGTCGGCTCGCGCGTCCAGCACCTGCCCGCGTACGCTCGCCAGCTCCGCCCCGACGGCCTCGGCCTCACCGGGCCTGGCCCGCTGCCACAGGTTCACCGCGCCGTCGCGGGCCGCCTGCCAGGCGTCGGTGGCCATGGCGGCCACCAGAGCCGTCCCGGCCGCCAGAACGATCGGATCCATGCGCGCCCCCTGTTCGACCGTCTCCTTTGTTCACCGTAGAACGGGAAAGGCCGGGCCGCCGCCCCTATCGCCGAGGCCGTGGCGGGGGTTTCATCAAAGGGCACATCCCCGTCTGCCTCTGGAGGCGACAGTGGCTTTCCAGCTCATCGTGCTCTACAACCAGCCGGACAACGCCGCGGCGTTCGACAAGCACTACGACGAGACGCACGCCCCGCTCGCGGCCCGTATGCCGGGCGTGCGCTCGTACTCGACCATGCGGCCCGCCGCCACCGGCGGCGAGCAGGCTCCCTACCACCTCGTCGCGGTGCTGACCTTCGACGACCAGCAGGCGTTCGAGGCGGCCGCGGCCAGTGAGGAGGGCAAGGCGGCGGTCGCCGACCTGGCGAACTTCGCGGGCAAGGGCGTCACGCTGCTGACCGGCCCCGCGGGCATGGTCGTCTGAGAGGGCTGGGCGGGTCGCCGCTTAACCGATTCATAGCGTACGGTGCCGTAACCCACGGCGATCCGCCCAGCTCGCACGAATCGAAACAGTTCGACAACGCCGCAAGGCGTCGATGAACCAGTTAATCCGCATATTGACGGCCGTCACACGCGTCTATAGCGTCCACAGTCGCTGACCGCATGTCACCCCTGGAGGCGCATGATGCGGAATCGGGGACGGCCCGTCGCGGCCCTCGTCTCATCCCTGGCGCTCGTCTGGTCGTTCCTCGCACTCCCCGCCGCCGCCCAGGCGGCGCCGCCGCCCCCCACGCTCGCGGCCACCCCGCCCATGGGCTTCAACAACTGGAACGCGTTCGGCTGCGACGTCAACGAGCGGCTGATCAAGGAGACGGCCGACGTCCTGGTCTCCAGCGGCCTCAAGGACGCCGGCTACCGGTACGTCAACATCGACGACTGCTGGTCGCTGCGGGAGCGCGGCCCCGACGGGCGGCTGGTGCCGGACCCGGCGAAGTTCCCCGGCGGCATCGAGGGCGTGGCGGACTACGTCCACGACAAGGGACTCAAGCTCGGCATCTACGGCGACGCGGGCACCAAGACCTGCGCCGGCTACCCGGGCAGCCTCGGACACGAGGAGCTCGACGCCCGGACCTGGGCGGACTGGGGCGTCGACTACCTGAAGTACGACAACTGCAACAACCAGTCGGACGGGTCGCAGGAGGACTACATCCGGCGCTACACCGCCATGCGCCAGGCCCTCGACAAGACCGGCCGGGTGATCGTGTACTCCATCTGCGAGTGGGGCACCTCGCAGCCGTGGACGTGGGCCAAGGGCATCGGCCACCTGTGGCGTACGACGGGCGACATCAGCGACAACTGGGCCAGCCTCCGCTCGATCATCCGGCAGAACGCGCCGCTGGCCCCGTACGCCGGGCCTGGCCACTGGAACGACCCCGACATGATGGAGATCGGGAACGGCGGCATGACGGCCACCGAGTACCGCACCCACATGAGCATGTGGGCCATGATGGCCGCCCCGCTGATCATCGGCACCGACCTGCGCACGGCCTCCGCCGAGACGCTGTCCATCCTCGGCAACCGGGCGCTCATCGCCATCGACCAGGACCGGCTCGGCGTGCAGGGCGCGGTCGTCTCGGACGAGAACGGGCTCATGGTGCTCGACAAGCCCCTCGCGAACGGCGACCGGGCCATCGCCCTGTACAACTCCACCGACACGCTGGCCACCGTGAGCGTCGCGACGGCCGGGACCGGGTTGCGGCCGGCGGGCGCGTACCGGCTGACGGACGTGTGGAGCGGGGCCGAGACGCAGGTGAAGTCCACGATCTCGGCGGGCGTGCCCGCTCACGGAACCGTCGTGTACCGCGTACGTCCACTGCGCGACCCCGCCCACGTGGCGCCCGCGGTCGCGGTCGGCGCCGAGCTGGGCACCGTCGTTCCGGGCCCCACCGGCGGGGGGACGCTGACGACCACCGTGACCAACCGCGGCGTCGGCACCATCCGCGACCTGTCGGTCGCGGCGCACGTACCGGAAGGCTGGACCGCCGCCCCCCTCAGCTCTGCCGAACGCGCCCGGCTCGCCACGGACACGACGCTGCGGACGACCTGGCGGCTCAACGTCCCGGCAGGCACCCCCGCCGGCCACTACCCGGTCGACATCACCGCCTCCTACCGATGGGGCCCCCGCCACCGCCCCGCCACCACCTCCAGCCAGATCATCGCCACGGTCGTGACCGCCCCCGAGGACGGACGCCGCCACCTGAGCACGATCTCCCCCGTCACCTCCGCCAACGCCACCGGCCCCGTGGAGGCCGACCAGAGCAACGGCGGCGCGCTGGAGAACGACGGCAACCTCATCACCATCGCCGGCCACGTGTACCAGCGCGGCCTGGGCACCACGACCGGCAGCGAGCTGCGCTACTACCTCGGCGGCCGATGCTCGCGCCTGGTCACCGACGTGGGCCTGGACGACGAGGCGCAGGGCGGCCCGGCCACGTTCACCGTGTACGCCGACGACACCGCCGCCGCCACCAGCGGCCCCGTCGCCGCAGGTGAGGCCCCGAAGCCCCTCACCGCCGACCTGACCGGCGCCGCGTGGCTGCGCCTGGTGGCGGAGTCCCCGACATCCGGAACCCACACCGACTGGGCGAAACCCGTGCTGACCTGCGGCGACGTCCCGGACGACAGCCCGATCCTGCCGCAGTCGCAGACCCTCTTCTCCTTCGAATCCGGCACCGAGGGCTTCACCATCGCCAACCCGGGCGACGGCGGCACCGTTACACAATCCCCCTCCTTCCACACCGAGGGTGCGAACGGCCTCGCGGTGTCCACCCCGGTCGCCGGGAACTGGTTCGGCAGGACGCTGGCCGCGCCGGTGGACCTGTCCGGCAGGACGATGCTCAAGTTCGACCTCAAGGCGGGGGACGTCGGCACCGTCGGGGAGATCGCCGTCCAGGTCGGAGAGTCGTTCACCTGGTGCCAGGGCGGGCTGTGGACCTGGACCAACCCGCACTCCAGCAGGACCGTCACCGAGCGGTTCGACCAGATCAGCTGTCCGGTGGGGGTGACGCTCGATCGGAGTGACATCCGGGCGGTGTGGGTGTTCCTGAACACCGGAGGCGAGGTGCTGATCGACGACATCAGGGCCGAATGAACGCGCCGGGGCCCGCCATGCTCGTCCTGGTGACTCATGGTCCACGTCCCAGTCGCCTTTGGTAACCTCCATTGGTCTTGGTGCCGTGCGGCAGGGGGCCGCGCGGCGGCCGACCGAAGCAGAGGTGGGATGGCGCAGTCGCCCGGATCGCAGGACGAGAACACGGGGGCGCGGCGTGGCCGCCGCCCCGTCCGGCCCGACCCGGGCTCCGGCCCCGTCGCGCTCTTCGCCCACCGCCTCTGGGAGCTCAAGGAGCAGGCGGGCGATCCGTCCTTCGCCGACATGGCCTCCCGCCTCGGAGCCGCCGCTTCCAAGTCCTCCCTCGCCGCCGCGGCCCGGGGCACCACGATGCCGAGCTGGGAGACGACCTGGGAGTTCGTCCGCGTGCTGGCCGTCCATCGGCTGGGCAGGAACGAGGACGAGGTCAGACGCGAATGGCGGACGTACTGGGAGGAAGCATCCCGCCCTGCGAACGGCCCCCGCCACACCATCACCGACGAGGCACCCACCTCGGACGAACCCCCTGCCTCCGACGACCCACCACCGGGCCCCCGGCCCACCGGCAAGAGGCCCCGATCGGGCCGGCGGCACGCGGTCCTGGCCGCGATCTGCGGCGTGGTCGGCGCGGGCGCCATCCTGATCGGCTGGGTCCTCCCCCACATCGTGGACGACGCGGAAGGCACCCCGACCCCGCCGGCCACCCCGTTCGACGACTCGGTCTTCGAGAAGGACGTCACCTACCCGGACGGCACCGTCGTGCAGTCGGGCACGTCCTTCGACAAGACCTGGCGCATCCGCAACTCGGGGAACATCCCCTGGCAGGACCGCTACCTCACCCGCATGAACGACACCCCGTGCAAGGCGCCCAAGCGCGTCGCGATCGGCCCTGTCCTGCCGGGCGAGTCGGTCGACATCACCGTACGCGTCCGCGCCGCCGACTCCCCGGGCCGCTGCAAGATCTTCTGGAAGATGACCGACGAACACGGCGCCCCGCTCCTGGCCGCCAAGAAACCCATATTCCTGGACGTCAGCGTCACCTGACCCCCCGGCGCCACGGCGGTGCACCGTCACGACTGGGCGCCGACTCCCCTACGGCCCCACCTTGCCCACCTCCCTGGTCGTGCACTTCCCGGGTGACGCGTTCAACCGCCCATTTCCAGCCGTATCGTGGGCGACTCCTGAAGGATGATCACGACCCCTTGCTGGGGTCGCCAATCCTGGGCGACCAGGAAGTAGCCCTTGCTGGTGTGCAGGAGCAGGCGCAGGCCCGTGTAGCGGTAGCGGTAGTCGTCCTTGCCGGTGGAGCCGGGGAGGGTCGTCTCCTTGCCTGCCGCCAGGTTCAGGCGTTGGGTGCTGTAGACGCGTACCATCGCCAGGTTGTTCACCTGGAGGTTCTCGGCCAGGGAGACGCCCAGGACGGTGGCGTAGTTGCCTGCTCCGTAGAAGAGGGACACGCACACGATGAGCGCGGTGAACGCGTAACGCAGGGGCATGTTGGTGTGGGGGGATTGGCCGGGGATGGTGGAGCGGAGGTGGGTGCCGTACAGGGTGAGCAGGGCGCCTACGCCGATGCTGAAGGGGAAGATCAGGAACGCGGTCTCCAACAGGGGGCCGACGAAGCCCAGGGCCCAGAAGGTGACCGGTAGCACCAGCCATGCCCAGGACATGAAGCGCAAGGAGTACCGCACAAGCCGGTCCACGCTCCTGACCTGGCCACCCGCTCCTACGGCCACACCTTCCTCACCACCGACTTGCCTACCTGTTGTTCTGGCCGCGCCTTCCTCGCCACCGGCATGGGCGCCTGCGCCCCCGGCCTGTCCTGCCGCCTCGCCGAGCACCCGTCGACGGCGGAGGCCGGCCACCGCGCCCCGCTGATGGCCGGCGCGCTCTCGGTGCCGGGAATCTGCCGGATGCCCGCCGCTGGGGCAGTCTGCATCTCCCGCGTTCTTGGCGGGACCGCCCTCCTGTCCCGCGACTTCGCCTTCCTGGCCGGCGGTGCTGTCTTCCCGCCCCGTGGTGCCCAAGTCGCGCACGCGAGGAGCGAGGAAGTGGTCGAGTTGCAGCCACGCCAGCCCGCCGATGGCGATGAGCAGCAGCAGGGTCAACGCCTGGCGGACGCTCCGCAGCACGTAGTCCGTGGGCGACATGCCCAGGACGCTGTCGTCGATGCCCAGTTCCAGGGCCTGGATCTCGCTGCGCTGCCAGCCGAAGTAGACGAGCAGGCCGGTCAGTACGGTCACGTTGGCCAGCACGCCGATGGCCCAGCGCAGCAACGGGTGCCCGGCAGGACCGTCGCCCTCGCCCTCCTCCCCCGCCGGCGGCTCCTCCTCGCCCGCCATGGCGACCAACGGATCACGCTCGGGCAGCGGCCTGGCCCTCGGATACTCGGCGGCCGTCACGGGCATGGCGGCCGTTGCGGGGTGAGCGGCCGTTGCGGGGTGAGCGGCCGTTGCGGGGTGAGCGGCCGTCGCAGGCTGGGCGGCCATCGCGTCGTGGGCCGCCGTCGCAGGGTGGGCCGCCGTCGCAGGCTGGGCCGCCGTCGCATGCTGGGTGGGCGTCGCAGGCTGGGTGGGCGTCGCAGGCTGGGTGGGCGTCGCGGCGTGGGCGTCTGTTGAGAGGTGAGCGTCCGCTGAGGGCGCGGTGGCCGTTGGGGGGTCGGTGGCTGACCCTGGCACCCCGCGCCGGCCGTCGGCGGTGAGCGGCGGCGCATGCTCATCGCCCGTAGGCGGCCTCGGCGGGGCAGCCCTTCCCGCGATCTCCACGGTCGGCTCGTCGCTCATCCGGAGTCGGAGCCCGAAGAGGGGTCGGAGCCCTGCCCAGACCCCGTGCCAGTGGTGGACTCCGAGCTCTCACCGCTCCCCGACTCAGACGACGACCCGGAATCAGGCGAAGACTCCGATTCGGACGAAGACTCCGTGTCAGACGACGACTCAGGATCCGGCGACGACTCAGAAGAGGACTCAGACGACGACTCGGGCGAAGCCTCGGCTGACGACTCAGGTGACGAGTCCGGCGACGTCTCCGGCGACGTCTCCGGCGACGAGTCGGGCTCCGGCGTGGAGGTGCGTGGAATGACCGGCGGACACGTGCCGAGCACCGACTTGGGCCGCCCGCGCACCACACTCCCCACCGCCCGATCCAACGCGCAGATGAACCAGACGTTCTCCTCGTTCGCGTAGACCGCCCGCGCGTACGCGGCCTTGGCCGCCGCCCTGTCTCCCCGGCACAGGTGAACCCCGGCCTGGAACAGCGGCACGGTCTGCTGGGTCCGGAAGTTTCCCTGGGTCGAGTCGAGCAGGGCTTGGGCGTCGTCGCACCGGCCCTCCGACAACGCCGCGTAGACATCCCCTTCGTTCACGTCCACCGAGGTCTCCCCCACCGGCAGCGTGAACTCGTACTGGGTCTTGCGCGTCGGTCCGGTGGAGGGGCGGGCCGGGTCTCCGCCGCCGCCCGCCACCTCGCCGTCGCCACCGCCCGCCACCTCGCCGTCGCCGCCAGAGGAGGAGGGCGAGGAGCCGCTGTCGGCGGCTGCTTCGCCGTCAGAAGAGGAGGCGGGGCCGTTGAGGGCGCCGCTGCCGCAGCCGGTCACCGCGAGGCACGACATGAGGGCGAGGGCGGCCGTCCAGGTCTTCATGCCTGGTGACGTTAGGAGGGCGGCCACGGCAGGGCATGAGTATCCCCCTACTCAACCGGTCTCAGCGGTAGGCGGTGGCCTGGAGGGTGTAGAGGTCGGCGTAGACGAGCGCCGTGCCGAGGCCGCCGAGGGCCAGGGTGAGCATGACGTCCTGCTCGGCGCGCGCCACCGCGTCGTACATGCGCAGCAGGAAGCCGCGCATGGTGGACGCGCGGACCTCGGCCGCGGGGGTGCGCTCGGCCGGCAACCGGCCGATGATCCATTTGCGGCGCGGGCTGGCCATTCGCATCGCCTGGCCGGCGAGCATGCGAGCACTGACAGTTTCTGGAGGCCGGAAGCAGGGGCCATATCACGACGATAGGGGCAACTTGATACGTCTCCCGGGCGAGCGGGTGCGCATACCGTCACAACACCCCCAACTCCTGGAGGAGGCTCCGTGTCAAGACCTCTTCGCTTCATGCTCTCCGTCGTCCTGGGCCTGGCGTTCCTGCTCGTCACCGCGCCCGCTCAGGCCACCGCACTGGTCACGGTGCTCAGGTACGACGCCAGCCGCGCCGCCGAGTTCAGCGCCACGATCGACCAGGCCGCCCAGGTCTGGAACTCCAACGTGGTGAACGTCCGGCTCATGCGCGGCACGCCCGCCCACTTCGTCGTGCTCGCCGACAACGGCTGGCCCCGCGCGCAACCGACCAGCCTCGGGCGGGGCACGATCTGGATGGGCCGGCAGGCCGTCAACCAGGGCTACTACCCGCTGCGGATCGCCACCCACGAGATCGGGCACATCCTGGGGCTGCCTGATCGGCGCACCGGGCGGTGCTCCGACCTGATGTCGGGCTCCAGCGCGCCGGTGAGCTGCAGGAACGCGGTACCCAGCGCCGCCGAGCGGGCTGAGGTCGATCGGAACTTCTCCGGTGGCACGCCGCAGGTGGAGTTCGGGCGAGTGTACGAGGAACGGTAACGGGTCCCGGGAAGCGGAGCGGGCCGGCGCCACCGGCCCACTTCGCCTCTCACGCGCAGGTGTAGCCCGACGGCAGGGAGGTGTCGCCGTTCGGGCGGGTGCCCTGGAAGCCGAAGGCCGTGCTCGCTCCCGGCCCGAGCAGCGCGTTGTGCCCGGCGTGGCGGACCGTGACGGTCTGGCCGGACGTCGTGAACGTCCCGTTCCAGCCACCGCTGATCGTGTGCCCCGCAGGCAGGGTGAAGGTGACGGTCCAGCCGTTCCTGGCCGTCGTGCCGGTGTTGGTGACCGTCACCTGGATGACGTACCCGGTGGCCCACTGGCTCTGTGTGGACGGCGTCGCCGTGCACCCGCCGCCCGTGCCGCCGCCGGTGGTGGTCAGGGTGACGGTGCCCGAACGGGGTGAGCGGTTGCCGGCCGCGTCCCTGGCGTAGACGGCGAAGGTGTAGGAAGTGTTCGCGGTCAGGCCGGTGAGGGAGGCCGAGGCGGTGGTGGAGGTGGTCGCCGCCGTCTCGGCCGAGCCCTGTAAGCGGACCACGTCGTAGCCGGTGACGCCCACGTCGTCAGTGGCGGCCGTCCAGGTCAGGGTGGCCGAGCCGGAGGTGACGGCGGAGGCGACGGGCGTGCCTGGCGCGGTGGGCGGGGTGGTGTCGTCCTCGCCGGAGGGCTCGTACGTCAGGCCGAACCCCTGCGCGAACAGCGGCGTCTTGCCGTCACCCGCGTTGATCGGCTGCTGGGACGCGCTGCTCATCCAGGTCATGGGCAGCTTGCCGGTCGGCTGGGTGGCGCCGAAGAGCACGTCGGCGACGCCCTGCCCCTCGGTGCCCGGCAGCCAGGAAGCCACGAGCGCGTTCCAGCCGGAGAGCTGGGAGGCGACGTCCACGGGACGGCCGGAGACGAGCACCACGACGACCGGGACGCCGGAGGCGCGCAGGGTGGCGATGGTGTTCAGGTCGGCGGTGTCCAGGCCGAGGCTGCCGGGGCGGTCTCCCGTGGTCTCGGCGTACGGGGTCTCGCCGACGACGGCGACGGCGGCCCGGTAGGTGCCGTCGATGCCGCTGCCGTCGCGGCTGTAGGTGACGGTGGTGCCGGAGCCGACCGTGTTCCTGATGCCTTGCAGGATCGTGGTGCCGGTGGTGATGTTGCCGGACGAGCCCTGCCAGGAGATCGTCCAGCCGCCGCTCTGGTTGCCGATGTCGTCCGCGCTCTTGCCCGCCACGAAGAGCTTGCCGCCGGTCCTGGCGAGGGGCAGCACGTTGCCCGCGTTCTTCAGCACGACCTGCGACTTGGCGACCGCCTCGCGGGCCAGCGCCCGGTGCGCCGCGCTGCCCACGCTGGAGGTGTACGACCGGTCCGTGAGCGGCTTCTCGAACAGCCCGAGCTCGAACTTCTTGGTCAGTACGCGCCGGACCGCGTCGTCCACGCGCGCCGTGGTGACCCGCCCGGCCTGCACCTCGGCGCGCAGCAGGTCGATGAAGCGGCGCCATTCGACGGGCACCATGACCATGTCGATCCCGGCGTTGACGGCGGTGCGCACGTCCTGGGCCGAGGTGCCGGGTGAGCCGTCGATCTGGTCGATGCCGTTCCAGTCGGAGACGACGAACCCGTCGAAGCCCAGCTCGCCCTTGAGCACCGTGGTGATCAGGTACTGGTGCCCGTGCAGCTTGGTGCCGTTCCAGCTGCTGAAGGAGATCATCACCGAGCCGACGCCGCGCTCCACGGCCGCCTCGAACGGCGGGAGGTGGACGGCTCGCAGCTCGGTCTCGGAGAGCTGGGTGTTGCCCTGGTCGGTGCCGCCCGTGGTGCCGCCGTCGCCGACGTAGTGTTTGGCGGTGGCCAGCACGGAGGCGGGGCCGTTGAGCGCGCTGCCCTGAAGGCCGGTGATGATCGAGGCCATCGAGGCGGGCAGCTCGGGGGTCTCGCCGAACGACTCGTACGTGCGCCCCCACCGGTCGTTGCGGGCCACGCACAGGCAGGGCGCGAAGTTCCAGTCGATGCCGGTGCCGGACACCTCCTCGGCCACGGCCCGGCCGATCCGCTGGACGAGGGCGGGGTCGCGGGTGGCGCCGAGACCGATGTTGTGCGGGAAGATCGTGGCGCCGTGCACGTTGTTGTGGCCGTGCACGGCGTCCACGCCGTAGATCATGGGGATGCCGAGGGGTGTGGCGAGGGCGGCGTTCTGGTACCTGTCGTACATGTCGGCCCAGGCCGTCGCCGTGTTGGGGGACGGCGCGGAGCCGCCGCCGGACAGCACCGAGCCCAGCCGGTACGTGCCGACGTCGGCCTCGCTGACCGATCCGCGTTCGGCCTGGGTCATCTGGCCGAGCTTCTCGTCCAGCGACATCCGGGACATCAGGTCGGTGACCCGGGTGGCGACGGGGAGGGTCGGATCCTGGTAGGGAAAGGCGGCGGCGGCCACGGCGGGGGGCGCCGTCACCAGGCTCGCGGCGACGAGCGTCAGCGCGGCGGCCCTGCTCGTCCATCTTCTGCTCGGGTTGCTCATGGCACGCTGCTCCGCGCTCGGCTCGAAGGGTGTTTTGGGAGCGCTCCCAAACGCACTCTAGGTCACAACTGCCGAGTTTCCCGGGACGCCAGGCCCCGGCACCCCCGCGATCCCCGGGCACCAGCGAAAACGGGGCGCGATCCGGTGAAAGTTTCATCGCCGCTTTACCGCCCCTGAGGGGCTGCCGATAATAAAAGCAGGAAAGCGCTTTCCCCACCATCGGAGAGCCTCATGCCTCTGACCGCGTCCCGCTGGGCGGCCGTCCTCGCGGCAGCCCTCCTCCTCCAACCGGCCGGCACCCAGGCCCGCGCGGCCGCCGACGCGCCCACCGGCTTCGCCGCCGTCAACGCGCTCGGCCAGAACGGCACCACAGGCGGCGCCGGCGGCAGAACCGTCACCGCCACCGACGCCGACCAGTTCCTCGAGTACATCGACAGCCTCGAACCCCTGGTCATCCGGGTCTCGGGCACCATCCAGATCATCAGCAAGCAGGGCGTGCGCCCGAACAAGACCATCGTGGGCGTCGGCACCACCGGCCACATCACCGGCGGCGGCCTCGACTTCTACCGCTCGTACAACGTGATCGTGCGCAACCTCCGCTTCACGAACGCGGAGGACGACGCCGTCAACATCGGCCAGAACTCCCATCACATCTGGGTCGACCACAACACCTTCTCCGGCGCGGTGGACGGCTCGGTGGACGTCGTACGGGGCGCCGACTACGTCACCATCTCGTGGAACCACTTCGACCACTCCGACAAGTCGATGCTGATCAGCCACTCCGACGGCGCGGGCGGCACCGACATCGGCCACCTCAAGGTGACGATCCACCACAATTTCTTCGACAACAGCAGGCAGCGGCACCCGCGCATCCGCTTCGGCGAGCCGGTGCACATCTACAACAACTACTTCCTCGGCAACGAGCTGTACGGGGTGGCCTCCACCGAGAACGCCGGAGCCGTGGTCGAGGGCAACTACTTCGAGAACGTGCCGCACCCGCTCTACTCCGCCGGCGGGTACGCCGACAGCGGCCCGGGCCGGGCCGTGCAGCGCGACAACGTCTTCGTCGGCTCGGGGACCCCCGAGGTGGCGGGCACCGTGGTCGAGCCGCGCACGTACTACGCCTACACCGTCGATCCACCGCAGAACGTCCCGGCGGCGGTCCGCGCGGGCGCGGGCTTCGGGAAGATCACCCCTATGGGGGCATGAAACTGTCAGCACTTGATCAACGCCACTGATGTCGGCCCGGTCACCGACATGAGCGCCTATATCGTCCCCGATGTCCGCAGCAGCAGCACGACCGGCCTCGGGGGATCTCATGTCGGGTGGATGGACGCGGCGTGCTCTCCTGCGCGCCGCCGGTGGAGCGGCGCTCAGCACCGGGCTCGTCACCGGGATGGGGCCCGGGACGCCTACTGGCTGGGCCGAGGTGGCGCCACGGCACGCGGACCTGCGGGCCCGGTGGCGGGCGCTGCTGCTCGGGGAGGGCTTCGACCGCTCGGCGGAGCCGTACCGGAGCAGGCTGGCCGAGCTGGGACGGGCGGCGGCCAGGCACCGCGAGTCGATGAGGCCGCAGCCGGGAGCGCTGTGGCGCGGGCTCCGCTACGCGGACGCGCGCGCGGCGGCCATGCGCGGCCTCGCCTCAGCGGGCCCGTCGGCGATCAGTCTCATGTACGCGAGCCCGTCCGAGATCAGCATCACCCAGCACAGCCGCACCTGGTCAGGCAGAGGGCAGCGCGGCACCGCACCCGCCGGCCCCGCCGCGCTGTCGGCGAACCTGCACGAGAGCTTCACCCGCCTCAGGACGATGGCCGAGGCGTACGCCCAGCCCGGCACCGGCGTGACCGGCGACACCGCGCTGGGCCGCGCCGTGCTGGCGGGCCTGGACCACCTGCTGACCGACGTCTACCACCCCGGCACCACCCCGTACGGGAACTGGTGGCACTGGCAGATCGGCGGTCCGCAGGCGCTGCTGGACACGGCGCTGCTGATGTCGGACAGGCTGACCGGCGGCAGGGCGGCGGCGTGCTGCGCGGCGGTGGACGCGTTCGTCCCGGAGACGGCGGTGACGCGCTACACGGGCAGCAGCACCGCCGCCAACCGCGTGGACCTGTGCCAGGTGCTGGCGCTGCGCGGCCTGCTCGGCGGCGACGCGCCGCGCATCCAGCTCGCCAGGAACGCGCTGACCCCGGTCTTCGCCCCGGTCACCGAGGGCGACGGCTTCTACGCCGACGGCTCCTTCATCCAGCACAACTGCGTCCCCTACGTCGGGGGTTACGGCGCGGCGCTGTTCGGCGGGGTCGCGATGCTGGGCGCGCTGCTGCGCGGCTCGCCGTGGGACCTGGACGGGCCCGAGCTGCGGGCGTTCCTCGGCACGGTGGACGAGGCGGTGGCGCCGTTCGTCTACAACGGGCTGCTCATGGACAACGTGGCCGGGCGCTCCATCAGCAGGGGCGCGCAGGACGACCACCAGCGCGGGCAGGGCATGCTCGCCTCGATCGCGCTGCTGGCGGAGGTGGCCGGCGGCGAGCGCGGGGAGCGCTGGCAGGCCATGGTCAAGGGCTGGCTGGAGCGCGGCAGGCCGGTGACGGGCAGCCGCTCGCTGGGCGTCGCCCGTACGGCCCGGCTGCTGGCCGTGTCCGGCTCGACGGCGCGGGCGGCGGCCGAGCCTGTGGGACACCGGCTGTTCCCCAGCATGGATCGGGCGGTACACCGGCGGCCGGGCTGGGCGGCCTCGGTGAGCATGGCGTCGCGGCGGGTGGCGCACTACGAGTACGGCAACGGCGAGAACGCGCGGGGCTGGCACACGGGCGCCGGATGGCTGTCGTGGTGGGGCGACGGGTTCGGCGAGGAGCAGTACACGGACGCGTACTGGGCGACGGCGGACCCGTACCGGCTGCCGGGGACCACCGTGTCCGCCAAGCGGCTGGCGGACGGCGAGGGCGGCGCGTGGGCGCTGCCCCGTCCGGACGTGAGCTGGGTGGGCGGCGCGACCGACGGCGAGTTCGCCGCGGTGGGGCAGGACCTGCGCGGGCTCGGCGGCACGATGGCCGCCAGGAAGGCGTGGTTCTTCCTGGACGACTGCGTGGTGTGCCTCGGGGCGGGCATCACGAGCGCGGACGGGGTGCCGGTGGAGACGGTGGTGGACAACCGCAACCTGGGGGCGCGCGGTGAGGCCGCCGTGCGGGTGAACGGCGACCGGTGGAACGGCCGGTTCGGCGGACGGCAGGCGGACGGCGGCGGCAAGGCGACCCGCGACAGTGCACGCCGCGACGGCGCGCGGGACGACGGGCGGGACGACGCGCGGGACAGCGGGCGAGAGGGCCGGTCGGGCGGCACGCGGGAGCGGCGAGACGGCGTCTCCTGGGTGCACGTGGCGGGCCACGCCGGTTACGTCTTCCCCTCCCCCGCCGTCCTGAATCTCCTGCTGGACGAGCGGACCGGCGCGTGGCGGGACGTCAACGCGGGCGGCTCCCCCGACCCGATCACCCGCCGCTACCTGACCATGTGGCTGGACCACGGCGCCGACCCGATCAGCGCGTCCTACGCGTACGTGCTCATGCCGGGCGCCACCGAGGCGGCGACCCGCGCCAGGGCGGCGGCCGCGGGGCGGGTGCAGATCGTGTCCAACACCCCGTACGCGCAGGTGATCAGGGTTCCTGAGCTGGGGCTGACGGCGGCGAACCTGTGGGCGCCCGCCCGCGTGGGCACGCTGTCGGCGAGCGCTCCGGCGAGCGTGCTCATCCGCGAGCGCGCCGACGGCACCGCGCACGTCTGCGTCTCCGACCCGCCGCGCGAGGCCGCCGCGCTGGCGCTCACCTGGGACCGCCCGGTACGCGAGGTGCTCTCGGCGTCCCCGTCCGTCACCGCCGCCGGTACGGGCGGCTCGCTGCGCCTGTCCTTCGGCGACCTGCGCGGCGCGGCCGGAGCCACCCAGCGCGTCACCGTCGCCCTCGCCTAATGCGTCGCACGACCAGAACTCAGCCGGGGGGCGGTGTGACGAGCGCCGACAGCAGCCGGTCGGCCTCCGCGGCGATGTCCCGCAGCGCGGTCTCCGGCCGCTCGGCCCTGGCCAGCAACATGCCCCCCTCGCACAACGCACCGAAGACGAGCCGCGCGCGGGCGTCCAGATCACCTTCCGGCGCCCGCCCGGCGGCCACCGCCATGAGCAGCCCGTCGCGCAGGATCCGCAGCATGTGATCGTGCTCGATCTCGCGCACGGTCTCCCACCCGAGCACCGCCGGCGCGTCGAGCAGCACGATCTGCCGGAACCCCGGATCGAGACAGTGCTCAAGGAAGGTGCGGCAGCCGCGCCGCAGCGCCGCCCACACGTCGCTCTCCTCGGCGGCGATGCCGAGCAGCTTGGCGTCCACCGCCTCCAGCTCGGCCACGAACGCCGCCCGGAACAGATCGGCCTTGCCGCCGAAGTGGTGGTAGGCGGCGCCCTTGGTCACCCCGGCCGTGGCGGCGACGGCGTCGATCGAGGTCAGCGCGTATCCGGTGGCTCCGAAGCGTTCCCGCGCGGCGCGCACGAGCCGCCCCGTGGTCTCGTCGGAGCGCTCTGCCTGGGTACGGCGAATCATCGTGCTCCCATTGACTTACATACTCGCGGTACGTAACTTCGAACATAGTTACGTACTCGCAGTATCCCCGTGAGGAACCGTGATGTCACCACCGCACATCGCCGTCTACGGCGCGACCGGGCACACCGGCCGCCTGGTGGCGGCCGACCTGCACGCCCGCGGCCTGGAGATCACCCTGGCCGGTCGCGACGGCAACGCGCTCAAGACCCTGTCCGAGGAACTGGGCGGAGCTCTCGTGTTCGAGGCCGCCCTCGACGAACCCGCCGCGCTGCGCGATCTCGCGGGCTCGGCCGACGTGCTGATCCACTGCGCGGGCCCGTTCACCGACACCGGCAGGGCGCTGGCCACGGCCGCCGCCGAGGCCGGCTGCCACTACGTGGACCACGCCCTGGAGCAGCACCACACGAAGTGGATGTTCGACGCGATGCAAGGGCCCGCACGCGAGGCGGGCATCACCATGGTCACGGCCATGAGCTTCTACGGCGGGCTGGGCGATCTGCTGGCGGGCGCCGTGGCCGCGGGCGTGACCGGCGTCGACCGGGTGATCACCGCGTACTCGGTGACCGGCTGGCGGCTGACCACGGGGGCCAGGAAGACGGCCGAGCTGCTCTTCGCCGACACCCGGCGGATCACCTACACCGACGGCGCCGAGCACGTCGGCTACGTCGAGCCGCGTAACGCGGTCTTCCCGTTCCCGCCGCCGCTGGGACCGCGCACGATGATCGCGCCGGTGCCGTTCCCCGAGGTCGTCACGGTGCCCAGGCACGTGGCGGCGCGGCAGGTGGAGGCGCAGCTCACGGCGCACACGTTCGAGGAGGAGCAGGCGTTCACCAGCGAGCACGTGGACGCGGCCACCAGGGCGGGCTCGCACTTCACGGTCGCCGTCCAGGTGATCACGCAGGACGGCAACCGGGCCGGTCAGGCGCGCGGCCACGACCTGTGGCGCATGAGCGCGCTGGCCTCGGTCGAAGCCGCCGTCCGACTGGCAGGCGGCCAGGGCGACGGCGGCCAGGGCCCGGAGCCGGGTCCCGGCGGTCAGGGCCCGGGACCGGGTGCCGGCGGTCAGGGGCCGGGGCCGGGCGTGTTCAGCCCGGCCGAGGCGTTCCCCGCCGGGCCGTTCCTGCGCGACCTGGAGCGGCTCGGCCTGTTCACACTCACCCTTCAGGAGGAGAGATGATCCTGGTCACCGGCGCGGCCGGCGGGCAGCAGGGCGCGACCGGCAGAAAGGTCGCGGAGCTGCTGCTGGAGCGCGGCGAGGAGGTGCGGGCGTTCGTCCGCGCCGACGACGAGCGCGCCGCCGAGCTGCGCAAGCTGGGCGCGGAGGTGGTGGTGGGCGACCTGCGCGAGATCACCACGGTCCGGCCCGCGATGCGCGGGGTCACGCGGGCGTACTTCACGTATCCGGTCACGGCGGGCCTGCTGGACGCGACCGCCGCGTTCGCCGCCGCGGCCCGGGAGGAGGGGGTGTCTCGCGTCGTCGAGGTGTCGCAGCTCGACGCCCAGCCGGAGGCGGGCACGCCGCGGATGCGCAGGCACTGGCTGTCGGAGCAGGTCTTCGACTGGGCCGGGGTGGGCGCGGTGCACCTGCGGGCGGGGGTGTTCTTCGAGAACCTCGCCGTGGTGGTGGCCGCGGCGGGCCGGCTGGCGCTGCCGCTGGGCCCGCCCTCCACGAAGATCCCGCTGGTCGCGGGCGCCGACGTGGCCAGGGTGGGTGCGGGGCTGCTGCTGGACCCGGATCCGGTCGATCCGGTGTGCCTGCTGACGGGAGAGATGTCCACCGCCGGCGCGGCGGCCGAGGCGCTCGGGGTCGAGTACGCGGACCTGCCGCCCGAGGAGTGGGAGGCGGGGGCGATGGAGGTGTACCGGGACGCGTACGCGGTCGAGCATCTCACGCACCTGTGGGCGCTGTTCCGCGCCATCGGGGACGGTGACCACCCGCTCTACCGCGTCACCGGGACCATCGAGCGGCACGGCGGGCAGCCTCCCCTGACGCTGCGGGAGTTCGCCACGGGTTGAGTCGCCTGTCAACCCCTTTCCTGACAAGATCGCGCCATGTATGTTCGGGCGGAAGGAAAGTTTCACCCATGGAGGAAGAGTGGGCAAGAAGCTTCACATGCTGGCGTTGCCGCTGGCCGCCGCCGCCCTGACCGCCCTGGCGGCGCCGGCCCAGGCCGCGGACGGCTACGACCGGTGCCAGGACGGCTACTACTGCCTGTTCTCGGGCCTCGACGGCACCGGGGACATCGTCCAGATCAAGACCGACACCCCAGACCTGGCCGCGCTGGGCATGGCCGACCGCGCCAAGTCCGACTGGAACCGTACCGACTCCTGGATCCATCTCTACTCCGAGGCCGGCTACGGCGGCTGCTCCGCGGTGACCCAGCCGCGCGACCAGGGCAACTTCTTCGTCAGCTTCCGCGACTTCTTCGACTCCGTCCGCTTCGACGGCGCCAACGGCCCCTCCTGCTTCACCACGTTCAGGGGCTCGGTGTCCGACTCGCACGGCTGAGCCGAAAAAGAAACCCCCGGCCGGAGCGGCCGGGGGTTTCCTCATCTGACGCGGGATCAGCCGGTGAAGCCGACCGCCGTGTAGTCGTAGTACTTGTAGCCACGCGCGCCCCAGTTGGCGAGCGTCTTCTTCACGGCCCAGATGTCAGGACGCTGGTACAGCGGGATGGTGTGCACCATGTCCCAGATGAGCTTGTCGGCGGCGTTCGCCAGCTCGACGGCCTTGGCCGGGTCGGTCTCGTCCACGGCCGCCTGGATGGCGGCGTCCACGGCCGGGTCGCTGGCCTTGGGGAAGTTGCTCTCGGAGCCGGACTTGTAGATCTGCGGCATGCTGCCGAGCGGGAGCGGCGTGCCGATCCAGGAGAACGGCACCAGGTCGAAGTCGCCCTTGATGATGAAGTCGGTGAAGAACTTGTCATCGGGGACCGGGCGGATCGTGACCTTGATCCCGGCCTCCTTGAGCATGGCCTGGGTCAGCTCACCCTCGGTCTTCGCGGTCGCGACGCTGGCCGGGATGACGAAGTTGAGCGCGAACTCCTTGCCGTCCTTCTTGCGGTACTCGCCCTCCTGCTTCCAGCCGGCCGCGTCGAGGAGCTGCTTGGACTTCTCCAGGTTGTACTTGCCGAGGTCGCCGGAGTTGTCGACGTAGCCCTTGTGGTTGTTCATGTAGACGTGGTTGCCGAGCGTCTGGATCGGCCACTCCATGTCCTTCAGGTCGGACTGGGTGATCACGTCACGGTTGATCGCGTACTGCACGGCCTGGCGGACCGACTTGTCCTTGAGGAACTCGCTGGAGTTGTTGACGGTGATGTGCCGCCAGTTCGGGCTGAGCGCCTTGCGGATCTCGGAGTTCGGCACCTCCTTGGCCCGCTGCAGGTTTGCCGGGTTGCCCGCCTCGATGTAGGCGGCGTCGATCTCGCCGTTGGCGAAGGCGTTCACCTCGGCGGACGCGTCGGCGATCGTCCGGAAGATGATCTTGTCGAGCTTCGGCTTCTGACCCCACCACTTGTCGTCACGCACGAGGGTCAGCGTCTTGGTGCCCTCGTCGATCTTCTCGACCTTGAAGGGACCCGCGGTGGCCGGGATCTTCTGGTTGTAGTCGTTGTCGAACTTGTCGGGCGTGGTGATGTGCTCGCCGGGGATGAGGTGCTGAGTGCCGCGGTTGAACAGGCCCTGCCACTCCGAGTACGGCTTGGAGAAGGTGATGATCGCGACCTTGTCGGTGTCGCCCTTCTTCACGGACTCGATCTTGTCCCAGCCGTCGGTGGAGGCCGGCTTGTACTTCTTGTTCTCGCCGTTGTTGGCCTTCCACGCCGCCTCGAGGTCCTTCCAGGTCATCGGCGTGCCGTCCGACCAGGTGGCCTTGTCGTTGAGGGTGTAGGTGACCGTCTGCTTGCCGTCCACCGTCTCGTTCTTCACGTCGGTGACGTAGTCGGCGTTCGGCGTGAACTGCGCGTTCTCGTCCGCCATCATGAGCTGCGGCAGGATCGGGTCGAGCATGGTCGCGGTGTCGGCCTGGTTGCCGTCCACGTGGTTGGGGTTCCACTGGGTCGGCCACTGCCCGATGGCGAGAGTGAGCGTGCCGCCGTCCTTGACCTGCTCGTAGGGCACCGGGTTGATGCTGATGGCCGGGGTCTCGGTCATCTGCTGCTGCGCCTGCTTGGACTGCTCGGCGTTCGGCTGCTTGCTCTCGGAGCCGCCGCCACCGCCACAGGCCGCGACGGCCAGGGCCAGGACCGCCAGCCCAGCGGCCGCACGGTGATGAACCTTCACTCTTCCTCCTGATTTTCCGAGGTCGTGATGACCTCGATCTCCTCCGCGTAATGGCAGGCCGCGCCGTGATCGACGGCACCGGTCAGCCGGGCAACCGAGGGCTCTTCGTCCACACACCGCCGCCGTTCCGCCTCACTGAGCCGGGCGAACTTGGGGCAACGGGTGCGGAACCTGCACCCCGACGGCGGGTCCGCCGGGCTGGGCAGGTCACCTTCGAGCAGGATCCGCTTGCGGGTGCGTTCCATCTCGGGGTCGGGCAACGGGATCGCCGACAGCAGCGCCTGCGTGTACGGGTGCGCGGGGCGGTCGTAGACGTTCTTGACCTCCCCGATCTCGGCGATCCTGCCCAGGTACATGACGGCGACGCGGTCGGCGAGGTGCCGGACCACCGCCAGGTCGTGCGCCACGAACAGGTAGGACAGGCCCAGCCTGTTCTTCAGCTCCTCCAGCAGGTTGATCACGCCTGCCTGGATGGAGACGTCGAGCGCGGAGACGGGCTCGTCCAGCACCAGCACCTTCGGCTCCAGCGCCAGCGCCCGGGCGATGCCGATCCGCTGCCGCTGGCCGCCCGAGAACTGCTGCGGGTAACGCTCCGCGTGCTCCGGCGCCAGCCCGACGAGCTGCAGCAGCTCGGCGACCTTGGCGCTGACGTCCTTCTTGCCGTGCGCGCGCAGCGGCTCGGCGATGATGTCGCCGACCGGCATGCGCGGGTCGAGCGCGGCCATCGGGTCCTGGAAGACGATCTGCAGGTCCCCGCGCAGCGCCTTGCGCCCGGCCTGGTCCAGCTTGGCGCTGTCCTTGCCGAGCACGACCACCCGGCCGTCCTGGGGCGGCTGGAGCTGCATGATCTGCTGCAGCGTGGTGGTCTTGCCGCAGCCCGACTCGCCGACCAGGGCCAGCGTCTCGCCCTCGGCGATGTCGAAGCTGATCCCGTCCACCGCGAACACGGTGCCGACGCGGCGCTTGAAGATCGCGCCCTTCATCAGCGGGTAGTGCTTCTTCATGTCGTCGAGCTCCAGCACGGTGGCGCGCTCGGCGCGCGGCACGCGTACGACGTCGCTCGGCGGGATGACCGGCACGGGGAACACGTCGGCGCCCGTGAGGCCCTTGTGCTCGATCTCGTGCGCGCGGATGCAGGCCACGTGGCGCCCGCCGCCGAATGGCGTCAGCTCGGGCTCCTCGTCGTCGCACATGTCCACCTTCATCGGGCAGCGCGGCGCGAACGGGCAGCCGGGCGGCAGCGAGGCGGGCGAGGGCGGGTTGCCCTCGATGGGCACCAGCGGCCCCTCCTCGCCGTCCACCCTGGGGATCGAGGCGAGCAACCCCATCGTGTACGGCATGCGCGGCCGGTAGTACAGGTCGTCCACGGGGCCCTGCTCGACCGGGCGGCCCGCGTACATGACGAGCACCCGGTCGGCCATGCCGGCGATGACGCCCAGGTCGTGGGTGATCATCACGATGCCGGCGCCCGTCTCCTGCTGCGCGGTCTTGAGCACCTCCAGGACCTGCGCCTGGATGGTGACGTCGAGCGCGGTGGTGGGCTCGTCGCAGATCAGCAGGTCGGGGTCGTTGGCGATGGCCATGGCGATCATCGCGCGCTGCCGCATGCCGCCGGAGAACTCGTGCGGGAACGCCTTGGCCCGCAGCTTCGGGTTCGGGATGCCGACGAGGTCGAGCAGCTCGACGGCGCGGGTGGCCGCCTTGTCCTTGGCCAGCTTCTGGTGGATGCGGACGGCCTCGGCGATCTGGTCGCCGATCGTGTACACGGGGGTGAAGGCCGACAGCGGATCCTGGAAGATCATGCTGATGGCCTTGCCGCGCACCTTGACCAGCTCGTCTTCCTTCATGCCGAGCAGTTCCTGGCCGTGCAGCCTCACCGAGCCGCTGACCACCGCGTTCTGCGGCAGCAGGCCCATGACGGCGAGCGAGGTCACGGACTTGCCCGAGCCGGACTCGCCGACGATGCCGAGCACCTCGCCGCGCTCGACCTCGTAGCTGACGCCGCGCACGGCCTCGATGCCGCCGGGGAAGGTGACGGTGAGGTCCCTGACCTCCAAGATGCTCACGAGTTGCTCCCCGGGTCGAGTGCGTCACGCAGGCCGTCGCCGATGAGGTTGACGCTGAGCACCAGCGCGACCAGCAGGCCGGCGGGGAAGGCGAACAGCCACGGGTAGCCGGTGGCGTTGCGGGAGCCCTCCGCGATCAGCGTGCCGAGCGAGACGTCCGGCGGCTGGATGCCGAAGCCGAAGAAGGACAGCGCGGCCTCGCCGATGATCGCGCCACTGACGTTGAGGGTGGCGTCGATGATCAGCAGGGAGGCCAGGTTCGGCACGATGTGCCGGAAGATGATCTTCCAGCGCGGGATGCCCATGTAGACGGCGGCCAGCACGTACTCGCGCTCACGCAGCGAGAGCGTCATGCTGCGGACCACCCTGGAGGTGATCATCCAGGAGAACGCGGCCAGCAGCACCACGAACCACAGCCAGGTGCCCTCCCTGAGCCGGGGCGAGATGATCGCGATGATCAGGAAGCTGGGCAGCACGAGCAGCAGGTCCACGCCCCACATGAGGGCCCGGTCCACCCAGCCGCCGAAGTAGCCGGCGAACGCGCCGACGACCGCGGCCAGGCCGGTGGAGATCAGCGCCACCAGCATGCCGATGATGATCGACTTCTGCATGCCGCGCAGCGTCACCGCGTACATGTCCTGGCCGATCGCGGTCGTGCCCCACCAGTGGTCGGCGTCGGGCGCCGACAGGAAGGCCATGAAGTCCTTGTCCGTCCAGTCGTACGCGCCGAAGAACGGCCCCACGTACGCCAGCGCCACCAGCAGGATCAGCGCGATGAAGCCATAACGGGCCTGCCTGTTGCGCAGCAGGCGCTTGAAGACGACTCTCGATCGCATCTCAGCTCACCCGCACCCGGGGGTCGAGGGCCGCCACCAGCAGGTCCGACAGGAAGGACGCGGCCAGAATGCAGACGGCGGCGAAGAACGTGACCGCGGCGACGGAGTTGACGTCGTTCTGGTTGATCGAGTCGACCAGCCAGGCGCCCATGCCGTGCCAGGAGAAGATCTTCTCGGTGAAGGTCGCGCCCGTGAACATCGTCCCGAACGCGAACGCGAAGTACGTCGCCGAGGGGATCAGCGCGGTCCGCAGCGCGTGCTTGGTCAGCGCCGTCCTGCGCCGCAGCCCCTTGGCCATCGCGGTGCGGACGAAGTCCTGCCCCAGCACGTCGAGCATCATGTTGCGCTGGATCCGGCTGTAGAAGGCGATCGCGCCGAGGCTGAGCGAGATCGTCGGCAGGATCAGGTGGTTGATCCGGTTGAGGAACTGGTCCCAGCCGGACAACCGAGGGTTGTACTCGCCGGTGTACTCGATCAGCGTGAACCCGAGCGCCCTGTTCAGGTTGTACGTGCCGATCGCCAGCAGCGTGGCCAGCACGAACACGGGGATCGCCATGATCACGAAGGAGCTGACACCGATTAACCGGTCACTGGGCTTGTACTGGCGCACCGCCGAGACCGCGCCCAGCACCACGCCCAGGGCGAAGCCCAGCAGCGTGCCGATGAGCAGGAGTCTCAGGCTGACCATGACGCGACGGCCCATCTCGGCGTTGACCGAGCCGCCGTTCCACGTCTTGCCGAAGTCTCCGGTGACGACACCCGACGCCCAGGTCGCATAGCGCTGGAGCAGGGGGGTCTTGTCGTTCAGGTTGTAGGCATCAAGTGTGGCGTCGATGACCTCTTCGGCCACCGGGGGCTGGCGCCCCTCGTACGCTGCCCGCGGGTTCATGGTGGTGGCCGCGAGCATGTACGCCAAACTGGCCGCTATGGCGACCAAGATCACATTTATTGCCAACCTGCGGAGCAGGTACTTGCCCATCACTCTCCGTTCGCGCTGACCGAGGGCGCAACCTTCCTTGGCGGAGAGGCGCCCCCCGCAACGAAAACCCATCTCGCATCGTGAAATGTCAACGCGATGTCGGGATGGCGATCAGGGCGCAGAATATAAGCAAAAATATAACAGTCAGAAACGGCGATATATAACGGTAAGGTCACTCACATTTGATCGACTTGGGGGGTTGGGGACCCCTGAAACCGGGCTCCATCTGCGGAAACCTGGCTTACCAGAGGGGTTGTGGGACCGCTCTCATAAGCCTCTGTGTCACAGAATCCGGACATAAATTGCCGCCCGGACATAGTGCCTTATATCATATTGACTCGGTGAGTTGTGCGCGGCGCCGTTCCCGCCGGCGGCTCAGGAAGCGGCGCGCCCAGGAAGCCGGCGCGCTCAGGAAGAGGCCCTCGTTCCGGCGGCGGCCCTCAGGAAGAAGTCCTCGCCGCCCACCTGGCCGCCCTTGAGCGCCACCTCCAGCCCGTCGCACGCCGGATCGTCCGACGCGAGCACGCACACCGGGCCGCCCACCGCCAGGGTGGCGGTCACGTCCAGGGCTCGGGCGCCCAGCGCGGTCACCACCTGGCCCGAGGTGTCGCCGCCCGCCACCACCAGCCGCCGCACCAGGCCTCTCCGCACCGCCGCCGCGGCCACCCGGCCGAGCAGGTCGCCGACGCCCTCCCGTGCAGGCCCTCGGGTGGACTGGACGATGGTGTGACGGCCTTCGCGCAGGTTCGCCTCGGTGTGCGCGATCAGGTCGGGGCCGCCGGACGCGTCCAGCACCGCCCAGCCCGCCGCCTCGGCGACGTCGATCTGGCGGGCGGTCACCGGGGAACGGCTCCCGGACACCACCAGCACCGGCGCCGCCGGGCCCAGCGCCGCACCGGCGTCGTCCAGCGGGCGCCGATCCGCCGGCCCGGCGTCGGGCAGCGGGCACCGATCCGCCGACCCGGTGTCGAGCAGCGAGCGCCGATCCGTCGGCGCGGTGGCGAGCAGCGAGCGCCGATCCGCCGCACCCGCACCCGCACCCGCGCCCGGCAGCGAGTGCCCGGTCGCCGGGGCGCCGTCCGGCGGCGGGTGCCGATCCGCCGCGCCAGCGTGGGGCAGCGCGTGCCGGCTCGCCGGGCCCGGCTCCGGCGGCGCGTGCCGGCTCGCCGGGCCCGGCTCCGGCGGCGCGTGCCGGCTCGCCGGGCCTGGCTCTGGCGGCGCGTGCCGGTTCGAGGTGAGGGCGGTGGCCAGGGCGTAGCTGAGGCCGCCCGACCCGACGCAGTACAGCGTCTCCCCGCCCGCCAAGCCGAGCAGGAGGCGGCCGAGGGAGACGAGGTGCGCGTCCGTCATCGCGTCGGCGACGACCGCCGCGTCCGCCCGCTGCGCCAGGTACCGCTCCGCCGGCGCCTCCGCAGGGAGCCACCCGACAGGCCCCGCCCCCTGCTCGGCCAGCCGCACGCGCAGGTCGGCCTCGGTCGCCGGGGTGACGGGGTGGTCGCGGGCCGGTGGGTGGCGGTCGAGCCGGACGACCTCGTCCCCCGCCCGTACGAAGTGGTTGGCGAACCACGTGTAACGCCCGAACTCCGGCTGCGCGGCCAGCACCGGCACCGCGCCCCGAGCCAGCCCCGCGCCGTGCAGGGCCGCGATGACCGCGCCGATGCTGCCCCGCGACGGGGAGGAGTCGAACGTCGAGCAGACCTTGTACTGCACGACACGCGGCCCGAGCGCCGCCACCGCCCTGAGCGCGGGCAGCGCGGACGCCACCGGGTCGGCCGACGCGCGGGCGGTGGTGGCCAGGCCGATGACGTCGTCCCGGTCGTGGAGGTGCTCGACGTCCGTGACCAGCGACCCGCTCAGCCCGAGCCGGCGGAACTGCCACAGCGCGTCCGTCGCGCCGGTGAAGTCGTCGGCCACGAAGGCGACCAGCGTCACGACAGCACCCCCGCAACACTCCAGCACCGCACCACGCCACACCCGGGCCTCACCGCGCCACGCCCGGTTCTCACCGCGCCACGCCCGGCTCTCACCGCGCCACGCCCGCCCCTCACCACGCCACGCCCGCCCCTCACCGCGCCACCACGCCGCCGAAGTGCTTCAGCGCCCGAGCCAGCTCCGGCGAGTCCACCTCGTGCAGCGGCACCCCCGCCACCGTGGCCGCCCAAGCCTGCCGGATGCTCGTGATCCCCGCCGCAGCGCCGTCCGGATGCCCGAGCACTCCCCCACCGGCCAGCACCAGCAGGTCGTCGGTCCCCGTCCGTTCCAGCGTGACCGGCGCCGTCCCCGCCCACTGCGCCGACGACAGCACCGGCAGGCAAGGGAAGCCGCCGAGCAGCGGCGTGCGCACGGCCGCGACCATGGCGGCCACGTCGTCGTCCGTCACGTAGAACTTGCTGTGGAACCCGCCGCAGTGCAGGTGATCGATCCCGGCCAGGCGGGCGAGCTTCTGGTAGGCGACGTGCCCGATCCCCAGCCCCGCGTGCCGGGACAGCGCCCCGATCCCGGTGACGTGCGCGTGGATGGGCACCCGCGCGTGCCGGCGCAGCATGGCGACGGCGGGGAAGCCGACGACGTTGAGGTTGACCATGACGCAGGTCCCGCCGGCGGCCACCACCATGTCGTGGTTGCGCAGCATGCGGTCGGGTTCGTCGCTGATGTTGAAGGCGTACATCGGCCGCCGCCCCGTGCGCCGTTCCACCTCGTCGAGCGCGCCCGTCACGGCCCTGATGCGCTGCGCCAGCGGCGCGGGCGGGCAGTCGGCGTTCACCTCGTCGTCCTTGATGAAGTCGGCGCCGGCCAGCCCCAGCTCCAGCACCAGGTCCACGTAGTCGGACGGGCGCAGGCCGACGTTGGGCTTGACGATGGTGCCGATCATCACCCCGGACGGGCGGCCGACGAGCCGTCTGGTGCCCTCGACGGCGTAGCCCGCCGGCAGGTAGGCCCGCCCGAACGCGTCCGGCAGCTCCAGGTCGACCAGCTTGAGGCCGGCCAGCTCGCGCAGCTCGTACAGGTTGCCCGCGACGACGGGGAACAGGTTGGTCAGGGACGGCCCCGTGTTGTCGAGCGGGAAGCCGATGCGGACGAGGGCGGCGTGCAGCGGCCGGTCGCCGCGCGAGCCGGGCAGGGGCTCGGTGATCGGGGCGGGGATCTCGGTCATGCCGAGGACGACCGCGCTGTGGCGGGCGCGCAGCTCGTCGGTCTCGCCGGCGACACTGACGAACGTGCCGGTGCTCTGCTCGCCCGCGATCGCGTTCACGGCCTGCTCCAGCGGGAGGCGGGTGACCACCCGGTACGTGGCCACGGTCAGCTCCCGCCCGGTGTCTCCCTCGGCGGGCACGGTCAGGTCACGCATGCAGTTCCTTCGCCAGGTGCTCCATGGCCAGCGGCGGGCTCGCCAGGACGGGAACGGGCAGCGAGACCGTCCCGGCCACCCGCGCCATCGACGCCTGCGCGAGCACGATCACGTCCACCTGCCCGCCCAGCTCGGCCAGCGCCTCGGCCACGCGAGCGTCGTGGGTGGCGGCGTCGCCGCTCATCAGCGCCTCGAACGCCCCCTCGCACACCTGTGCGGTCAGCGCGATCTCGGCCCCGGCCGCGTGGGCGCGCCGCCGTACGAGGTCGGCGGTCGGTTCGAGGGTGGTGGACAGGGTGGCGAGCACGCCGACGCGGGGCCCGAGCGTGACCGCGCGGTCGGCCATCGGCCGGTCGACGCGGAGCACGGGCACGCCGGTCAGCGGTTCGGCGGCCTCCACGGCCGGGCCGATCGAGGAGCAGGTGACGAGGATGCGGGAGGCGCCGGCGGCCTCGGCGGAGGCGATGTGGCCGGCGACGCGGCGGGCGGTCCCGGGGGTGAGGCGGCCGGCGGCGATGGTGTTCTTGATCAGGCTGTCGTCGACGATGTTGAACGTCTCGACGCCGGGCAGGTGCTTCGCGCACAGCTCCGCGAAGACCGGCACCAGCGTGGCCGAGGTGTGGATCAGTCCGAGTGTTGTGGTCAAGGCCTCTCCATCGTGGGTTGCGTGAACAGGTCGTGCCAGACCTGGAAGTGGTCGTCGCTGGCCTGCCCGGCGGCGTCCGCGTCGCCGGCGAGCAGCGCCTCGTACAGGGGCCGGTGGGCGGCCACCGACACCTCCTTGTCGCGGGGGTGGGTCTTGAGCCGGTCGCGGCGCTGGCGGACGGCGCGGAAGAGCACGCCGGTCATCGCGTCGGCGAAGAAGGTGAGCGCGGCGTTGCCGGTGGCGTGCAGCAGCGCCTGGTGGAAGGCGAAGTCGGCGTGGTCGATGTCCTCGGCGGTGGCGGCGGCCTCCATGTCGGCCAGGGCCTTGCCGACGTGCGCGATGGCGACCGGGTCGCCCCGGCGGGCGGCCTCCCTGGCGGCCTGGCGTTCGAGCGCGACGCGTACGGAGTGCAGGGACTCGATCGTGAGGTGGCTGGCGGACAGGGCCAGGTCGAGCGCGGCCTCCAGGCCTTGCGGGTCGAGCCGCTGGACGTAGGTGCCGGAGCCCTGCCGCCTGTTCAGCACGCCGAACGCTTCGAGCAGCCGCAGGCGGTCGCGCAACGCGGTACGGCTGACGCCGAGCCGCTCGGCCAGCTCGCGTTCGGCCGGCAGCCTGGCGCCCTCGCCGAGGTCGCGGATGAGCCCGGCCAGGGCGTCGGAGACGGCGTCCACGGCGATCACCTCAATTGGTCGTACCACTTGCCGGAAAGGTACTACCAAAGTCCCGAAATGTCACTTCATCAGATGAAAAACTAACTTCATCAGATGAAGCTCTATGAAAACGGGCGCGCTCGGGATAGCGTGCGGAGCCGTGGCAACTGATCCCCAGCGGGACTCGGCCAGGAACGTCCAGGTCGTACGTGCCCTCGGCGCCCGCATCGTCGGCGGCACGCTGGCTCCCGGCACGTCCATCCCCATCGAGGAGGAGCTCGTCGGCGAGCTCGGCGTAGGCCGCTCCGCCGTGCGGGAGGGCGTCAAGGTGCTGGCAGGCAAGGGCCTGCTGGAGACCAGGAGGAGCGCGGGCACGATCGTGCGCCCCCGCGAGTCCTGGAACCTGCTCGACGCCGACGTGCTGAGCTGGCGTTTCGAGCCGGAGCCCCGTCCTGAGGACATCCGGGTGCTGGCCGACCTGCGGGTCGCGCTGGAGCCCGGGGCCGCCAGGGTGGCGGCCGAGCGGGCCGACGCGGCGGCCGTGCGGCGCATCGACGAGGCCCTGGCCGCGCTGTACGCCACGGCGGACGACCCCGAGCCGTTCATCGAGGCCGACCTGGCCTTCCACAAGGCGGTGTTCGCCGCCGCCGACAACGACCTGCTGCTCTACATCTACGAAATGATCAGCATCGCCCTGCGGTCCGTGCGCCAGGTGCACACCCGCTCGGTGGCGCACAACAAGGAAACGCTGCCCGGTCACGAACGCGTGGCCCAGGCGATCAGGCGCCGGCACCACCGCAAGGCCGAGGAGGCCATGCGCACGGTGGTCGAAGTGGCCAGGGCCGACGCCGAGCAGCACGTACATCTCTGCTGTTAGCTGTGAAGCTGTTAGTTGCGAAAGGGCTCCCCCCTTGGACGTCCTCCTCGACCTCGACGGCCCCGTGGCCGTCGTCACCCTCAACAGACCCGCCAAGCTGAACGCGATCACCCCCGACATGGCCGCCGCGCTGCGTGCCTGCCTGACCCGGGTGGACGCCGACCCCGACCTCCGCGTGGCCGTGCTGACCGGCGCGGGCGAGCGCTCGTTCTGCGTCGGCAGCGACATCCGCGAGCTGGACGAGTACGCCACCCCCTGGGAGTTCCGCAACCGCGGCGACTACGGCGACGCCGTCCGCGCCCTGCGCAAGCCGATCATCGCGGCCGTCAACGGCTACGCCTACGGCGGCGGCCTGGAGCTGGCCATGGCCTGCGACATCCGGCTGGCCGCGGAGACGGCGACGTTCGCGGCGCCGGAGATCAAGCTCGGCTGGATCGGCGGCAGCGGCCAGTCGGCGCTGCTGGCGCACGCGGTCGGCCCGGGCAACGCGGCCACGATGCTGCTCACCGGCGACCCCATCGACGCCGCCCGCGCCCAGGCATGGGGGCTCGTCACCGACGTCCACCCACAGGACCAGCTCGTGAAGGCGGCCAGGACGCTGGCGCACACCATCGCCAAACGCCCGCCGATCGCCGCCCAGACCGCCAAGGCCAACCTCAAGGCCGCCTACTCGATGCCGCTCGACCAGGCCATCCAGTACGAGCGCGACCTGCAGACCGTCTGCTTCGCCACGCAGGATGCCGCCGAGGGCAGGGCCGCCTTCGCCGAGCGCCGCGAGCCCGTCTTCGAGGGGCGCTGACATGGGGGTGCTCGACGGCTACCGCGTCGTGGACCTGTCCATCGCGATGGCGGGCCCGCTGGCCGCCATGCGGCTGGGCGACCTGGGCGCGGACGTGGTCAAGGTGGAACCGGTCACCGGCGAGTGGCAGCGGCACGCCCCGGCGGGCGGCGCCCACGGCAACCGGGTCAACGCCTCGTTCCTGTCGCTCAACCGCAACAAGCGCAGCCTCGCGGTCAACCTCAAGTCGGACGAGGGCCGCGCGATCGTGCACAAGCTGGCCAGGACCGCCGACGTGTTCCTGCAGAACTACCGGCCAGGCGTGGCCGAGCGGCTCGGCATGGACTACGAGACGATCAGCGGGCTGAACCCGTCCATCGTGTACGTCTCGATGTCCGGCTACGGCGAGACCGGCCCGTACATCTCACGTCCCGGCCAGGACCTGCTGCTGCAGGCCATGAGCGGCGCCATGCTGAGCACCGGCCGCGACGGCGACCCGCCCGCGCCCGCCGGCTCGTACGCGATCGACGCCATCACCGCCTACAGCGCGTTCGAGGGCGCGCTGGCCGCGCTGCTGCACCGCGAGCGCACCGGCGAGGGCCAGCGGGTGAGCGTCAACATGCTGGACGCGGCCGTCGCCGTGCAGATGCAGGAGCTGTCGATCTTCACGGTCGGCAAGGTGCCGCAGCGGCGCGGACGCGAGCCGCACGGCCACACCTACATCCGCGCCCCGTACGGCGTCTTCGCCACCAAGGACGGCTTCATCGCGCTCGGCATGCCCCGCCTGGACGGGCTGGCCGTGGCGCTGGACCTGCCGGAGCTGGCCGCCATGGACGGCGACGCCGACGGCCACACCCGGCGCGACGAGATCACCGCCATGGTGGCCGCCCGCCTGCCCGAGCGCACCACGGACGAGTGGCTGGAGATCCTGGCCCGCCACGACCTGTGGGCCGGCCCGGTGTACGGCTACGCGGACCTGATGAAGGATCCGCAGGTCGAGCACAACGGCTCGTTCGTCACCTACGAGCACCGCACCGAGGGCACGGTCACCACGCCCGGCTTTCCCTACCGCTTCAGCGCCACCCCGCCCGAGGTGCGCAGGGGCGCGCCGCTGGTCGGCGAGCACACCGAGGAGCTGCTCGCCGAGCTGGGCTACTCCCCCGGACGCACCGCCGAGCTGGCCGCGGAAGGCGTGCTGGCATGCGAGGACTGACGTGCGAGGACTGACGTGGGACCATCCGCGCGGGTACGCGCCGCTGGACGAGCTGACGCGGCTCGACCTGGCGGGCGCGAACCCGTACGGGGACGTGCCTGAGCCGATCACCTGGGACCGGCAGCCGCTCGAAGGCTTCGAGTCGGAGCCGATCGCTCGCCTGTCCGAGACCTATGACGTGATGGTGATCGATCACCCTGGCCTGGGCGCGGCGACGGACGCGCTGGTGCCGATGGAGGAGCTGTTCTCGCCGGAGGAGCTGGCCGGGCTGCGCTTCGCGGGCCGCTCGTACGAGAGCTACCACCTGGACGGGCGGCAGTGGGCGCTGCCCCTGGACGCCGCCACCCAGGTGGCCGCCGCCCGGCCGGGCGTGCGGGCGCCTTCCTCCTGGCCCGGGGTCCGCTCGGCGGCGGAGTCGGGACGGATGGCGTTGTGCCTGGGCGGGCCGCACGCGTTCCTCATGTTCTGCGCGGTGACGTGCGGGGACTTCCTCGACGAGGAAGCCGGGGAGCGGGCGCTGGAGCTGATGGCGGAGCTACTCGCCGTCGCCGACCCCGCGTTGTCGCTGCGCAACCCGATCGGGGTGCTGGACGCGATGGCGGCGGGCGAAGTGGACTTCTGCCCCCTGCTGTACGGGTACGTCACGTATCCGCTGGCCTTCACCGACGCGCCCGCCTGGCCGGGCCGTGAGCCGGGCAGCGTGCTCGGCGGCACCGGGCTGGTGGTGTCGCGGCGGCGCATCGGCGAGATCCGCGAGCCGGTGCGGGCGCACCTGCTGCGGCTGACGTCCGAGCCGGTGCAGGGCACGCTCTTCCCGGCCACCGGCGGCCAGCCTGCCGCGCGGTCGGTGTGGACGGACGGGCCCGGCGAGGCGACACCCGCCGCGACCGGGAGCACCCGCGCCTTCTACCGCGACACCCGCGCCACCATGGAGGCCGCCTGGATCAGGCCGCGCTTCCCCGGCTACATCGCCCGCCAGGAGCGCTCGTCCGCGCTCATCCGCGACGGCCTGCTCGCCGGAACCCCCACCCGTGACCTGCTCAAGACCCTGCACGAGGAATGGAGGACACCATGACCACGGCGCTCGTCACAGGCGCCGCCGGGGCGCTCGGCCGCGCGATCGTGCGCCGCCTGACCGCCGATGGCCACCAGGTGGCGGCACTCGACGTGGACGCCGCCGGCCTGGAGGGCGCGCTCAACCTGAAGAGCGACCTGCGCGACCCGGCGGCGATCGAGGCCGCGTTCGAGGAGACGGCCGCGCGGCTCGGCCCGGTCGGCGTCCTGGTCAACAACGCCGCCGTCTACCCGGCCCGCCCGTTCCTCGAGGTGCCGCTGGAGGAGTACGACCACGTGGTCGCCGTCAACCAGCGCGCCTACTGGCTGTGCGCCCAGCACGCGGCCCGCCAGATGACGGAGCTGGGCGGCGGCGCCATCGTCAACATCGCCTCGATCACCATGCACGGCGGCTGGGCGGACCTGGCCGCCTACGTCTCCACCAAGGGCGCGGCGGCGGCGTTCACCAGGGCGCTGGCCCGCGAGCTTGGCCCCCGCGAGATCCGGGTCAACTGCGTCTCGCCCGGCGCGTTCCCGACGGCCGCCGAGGAGATCCACGAGGATCTGGAGGCGTACAACCGGATGGTGCTGGAGCGGCAGGCGCTGCAGCGGCGCGGCACGCCGGACGAGCTGGCCGCCGTGGTGTCGTTCCTGACCGGCCCGGACTCCTCGTTCGTCACGGGCCAGAGCATCGAAGTCAACGGAGGGTGGGTGATGGCATGACGCCGGACCGCAGGCGGCTGGCCGAGCTGACGGGCGACCTGAGCGCGATGGGCGGGGTCCGCCTCGTCACGCTGGGCGACGGCGTGGAGCGCGGGGTCAGGGCGCTGGAGTTCAGGACCGGGTCGGGGCTGGCGTTCGACGTGCTGGTCGACCGGTGCATGGACATCGGGCACGCCGAGCACGCGGGGCGCGCGTTCGGCTGGCGCTCGCCCACCGGGTTCCGGCATCCGGGGCTGCACGAGCACAACGACGAGGACGGGCTGTCGTGGCTGCGCTCCTTCTCCGGGCTGATCGTGACGGCCGGGCTGGACCACACGCTGTTCGGCGGTGACGTGCCCGCCGACGCCTACCGGTATCCGCCGCGCGAGTCCGTACGGCACGGCCTGCACGGGCGCGCCGGCAACCTGCCCGCCAGGCTGACCGGCTACGGCGAGCGGTGGGACGGCGAGCGGTGCGTGCTGTGGGCGGAGGGCGAGGTGCGGCAGGCGGCGGTCTTCGCCGAGAACCTGCGGCTGGTGCGGCGGATCGAGGCCGACCTGGGCGGCGACGAGATCAGGCTGGTCGACACGGTGACGAACGCCGGGTTCGAGCCGACGCCGCACATGTACCTCTACCACATCAACCTGGGCTGGCCGCTGCTCGACGAGGGCGCCAGGCTGGAGGCCGACATCCGGGAGACGCTGTGGCAGAGCGACAGCGTGGCCGAGCAGAAGGCCGACCACATCACCTTCCCCGGGCCCGTGCCGGGGTTCGTGGAGCAGGTGTACGAGCACGCGCTCGCCCCCCGGCCCGACGGGCTGCACCGGGTGGCCGTGGTCAACGACCGCCTGGGCATGCGGGTGGCCGTGGAGTGGCGGGCGGCGGAGTTCCCGTACTTCTTCGAGTGGCTGAACCTGCGCTCGGGCAACTACGCGGTCGGCCTGGAGCCGTCCACCCACCACGTGTCCGGCGACGCGGCGGCCAGGCAGGACGGCAGCATGATCTGGCTCGGCCCGCAGGAGTCGCGCACGTACCACACGACGTTCCGGGTGGAGTCAGCCTCCTAGCCGGTACGCCCGCCGCGCCGTCCCGGCGAACACCTCCTCCCGCTCACTGTCCGACAGCCCGGCGCACAGCTCGTCGGCGGCCGAGACGACCTGGTCGTACTCGGCCGCGAGCAGGCACACCGGCCAGTCGGAGCCGAACATGACCCGCTCGGGGCCGAACGCCTCCAGCACCGTCCCGGCGTACGGCCGCAGGTCGGACGTGCGCCACGAACCCCAGTCGGCCTCGGTGACCATCCCCGACAGCTTGCAGAAGACGTTGGGCCGCGCGGCCAGCTCCAGGATCCGGCCGCGCCACGGCTCCAGCTCCCCTGACGCGATCGGCGGCTTGGACAGGTGGTCGAGCACGAACGTCAGCTCCGGCAGCGCGCTCACCGTGTCGATGGCGGCCTGGAGCTGGTGGGGCAGCGTCAGCAGGTCGTAGGCCAGCCCCGCGTCCGCCACGGCGGCCAGCCCCCGGCGCACGTCGGGCCGGTTGAGCCAGGCGGGGTCGGCCTCCGACTGCACGCCGTGCCGCACGCCCACCAGCCCCGCGGGAAGGGCGGCCAGCGTGCCGGCGACATCGGGCTCGGTCAGGTCGATCCATCCGACGACTCCCGACACAAGTCTTGACTCGGCGGCCAGCGTCAGGAAGTCTCTGGTCTCGTCGAGATCGGGCAGCACCTGCACCAGCACGGTCGCGGTCACCCCGTTGGCGGCGGCATGCCCGGCGAGGTCATCAAGGGTGAACGTGCGGCGTACCGGGGCCATCTTGGCGGAGTCGAGCCAAGCGTGGGAGCGGGCGGACAGGTCCCAGACGTGATGGTGGGCATCGATGCGATTCACGACAGACATCCTATGTATGCGACAGGAGTGATCAACAGTGTCCAGCAACGGATATACGCGGCGCGGAGTGCTCGCCACCGGGTTAGGCGCGGCGGCCGGATCCCTGATCGTGAGCGGTGCCGACGCCCTCCCGGCATGGGCTGACGACAGGCAGGCCGGTCCGCTGGCCCTCTGGTACACCCGCCCGGCCGAGGTGTGGCTGGAGGCGCTGCCGGTCGGCTGCGGGCGGCTGGGCGCGATGGTGTTCGGCGGCGTGGCCACCGAACGGCTGCAGCTCAACGAGGACAGCATCTGGGCCGGCGGGCCGCACAACTACGACAACCCGGGCGCCCTGGAGGCGTTGCCGGAGATCAGGCGGCTGGTCTGGGAGGACAAGTGGCAGGCCGCCCAGAACCTCGCGGACGAGAAGCTGCTCGGCACGCCCAGCGAACAGGCGTGGTACCAGGTGCTCGGCGACCTCACGCTGACCTATCCCGGCTCTGCCGAGTTCACCGGCTACCGGCGCGAGCTCGATCTGACCAGCGCCGTCACCAGCGTGCGGTTCACCCGTGACGGCGTGCGGCACGAGCGCGAGGTCTTCGCCAGCAACCCCGACCAGGTCATCGTGCTGCGGCACACCGCCGACCAGCGCGGCTCGATCTCGTTCACGGCGGCCTTCTCCAGCCCGCAACAGTCCAGTTCGGCCGCCGCCGGACGGGCCACGATCGCGTTGAACGGCGTCAGCGGCCAGACCGAGGGCATGGCCGGAGAGGTCCGCTTCCAGGCGCTGGCCAGGGCCGAGGCCAAGGGCGGCACCGTGCGCGTGGACGGCGGCACGCTGGTCGTCGAGGGCGCGGACGAGGTCACGCTGCTGATCTCCATGGGCAGCAGCTACCGCAGCTACCAGGATGTCGGCGGCGACCCGGCGCAGGTCGCGGACCGCCATCTGACCAAGGCGGGCGGGCGGCCGTACGAGGTGCTGCGGCGCAGGCACGTACAGGACTACCAGCGGCTGTTCGGCCGGGTCTCGATCGACCTGGGCACCTCGGAGGCGGCGGCGCTGCCCACGGACGAGCGCGTCCAGCGCAAGCAGCTCGACACGGACCCGCAGCTCGCCGCCCTGTACTTCCAGTACGGCCGGTACCTGCTGATCTCCTGCTCGCGCGCCCCCGGCTACGCCGCGAACCTCCAGGGCATCTGGAACGACTCGCTCGAACCGGCGTGGCAGTCGAAGTACACCATCAACATCAACTGCCAGATGAACTACTGGCCCGCCGCGCCCGGCAACCTCGTCGAGTGCATGGACCCGCTCTTCGACCTGATCAAGGACCTGTCGGAGACCGGCGCCCGCACGGCCAGGGACACCTACGGCGCGCCCGGCTGGGTCGCCCACCACAACACCGACGGCTGGCGCGGCACCGCCCCCGTGGACTTCGCCTTCTACGGCGTGTGGCCGACGGGCGGGGCCTGGTTGTGCCTGACGCTCTGGGAGCACTACCAGTACACCGGGGACGAGCGGCGGCTGCGCGAGCACTTCCCGCTGATCAAGGGCTCGGTGGAGTACTTCCTGGCCACCCTGCAGACCGACCCCCGCACCGGCTACCTGGTCACCAACCCGTCGCACTCCCCCGAGGTCGGCCACCACGAGGACAACGGCGAGAACGTCTCCATCTGCGCCGGGCCCACCATGGACATGCAGATCCTGCGGGACCTGTTCGGCGCCTTCGAGGAGGCGTCGCAGGTGCTGGGCGTCGAGGCCGGGATGCGCGCCCAGGTCGCGGAGGCGCGCGGGCGGCTCGTCCCCAACCAGGTGGGGCACCTCGGGCAGATCCAGGAGTGGCAGGAGGACTACCGGGGCGACGCGGCGCTGTCGCGCAGCCGGCACATCTCCCACCTGTGGGGCCTGTTCCCCAGCCACCAGATCGACCCCCGCCTGACCCCGGCACTCGCCACCGCCGCCCGCCGCACCCTGGAGCTGCGCGGCGAGGCGGGGGCCGGGTGGTCGCTGGCCTGGAAGATCAACTTCTGGGCGCGGCTGCTCGACCCGGTCGAGGCCTACAAGCGGCTGAGCAACCTGCTGGTGCCCGCCCGGACGGCGCCCAACATGTTCGACCTGCACCCGCCGTTCCAGATCGACGGCAACTTCGGCGGCACCTCGGGGATCACCGAGATGCTGCTGCAGAGCCACGGCGACCAGGTGCACCTCCTGCCCGCCCTGCCCGCCGCCTGGCCCGCGGGTTCGTACCGGGGGCTGCTGGCCCGGGGCGGGTTCGAGGTGGACGTGGAGTGGGCCGGTGGGGCGCTGCGGCGGGGACGCGTGCACTCCCGCCTCGGGCGCACCCTGACCCTCCGCACGGCCGCGCCCGTCACCGTCACGGAACGCGGGCGGCCGGTCAGGGTGGAGCGGCCGGAGGCGGGGGTGGTCGTGTTCGAGACCCGGAAGGGGGCGGTCTACGACGTCGCGCCATCCACCTGACGCCCCAGGGCCCGCCCGCGACCCGTGGGCGGGCCCTGGACCCGGCACACCCGCAACGCACCGCACCACCCACCGCTCACCGCGACCTGCGTGCGCGGCGTGCGCCATGCGCGGCGTGCGCCATGCGCGGCGAGCGCCATGCGCGGCGAGCGCCATGCGCGGCGTGCGCCATGCGGGCTGCGCGATGCGGCGTGCGGGCTGTGCGCGGTGCGTGTGCAGCCGGTGCCGTCCACGCACGCACCGCGTCCCCCAAAAGGACCTCGGCCGGAGTACGGCGGGGAAGGGGCGTGTGGTGGTGACGGCTGCCGGTCAGGCGGGACGTGGGGCGCGGGGCCGGGTGCGGGAGGCCTCGCCCCGGGCGTGCGCCGCGAACAACCGCGCCGCCTCATCGGGATCCCCCGACGCCAGCGCCGCCACCAGGTCGTCATGATGCCCCGCCATGGCCGACCAGTCCCCGTCGTAGAGCGGGTTGCCGACCACGTGCAGGCTCCACAGGTTCGACTCGATGGTCCGCCACAGCCGCAGCAGGAAGGAGTTCCCGCAGGCAGCGCACACCCGCCGGTGAAAGGCGAGGTCCGCGTCCCTGAAGGCCCCGATGTCGCCGTCGCGGGCCGCCTGCCGCATGGCCAGGACGTCGGCCGAGAGCTGCCGCAACGTGTCGGCCTGGATGCGGGCCGCCGCGCCGCGTGCGGCATACTCCTCCAGCAACACCCTGATGTCGCGCACCTCCCGAGCCTGCTCGTCCGAGATCTCCGCGACGTAGCTGCCTCGGTTGGGATAGGAGATGACCAGGCCCTCGTGCGCCAACCGTTTGATCGCCTCCCGCGCCGGGGCCTGGCTCGTGCCGACCCGGCGCGCGATCTCGGCTTCGACGAGCCGCTGCCCGGCGACCAGCTCGCCGGCGACGATCCAGCCGCGCAGCAGCGCGTAGACGCGGTCCGACAGCAGCTCTCTGGGCAGGACGCGGGCCGCGTCCGGCGCGATCTGCTGCTCCTGCCAGATGCGGGCGACCGTGGACTGGGAGAGCCCCAGCTGGGCGGCCATGGTGCGGGTGGACGGCACGGCGCCGCCTCCTGCCGCGGCGGCGATGACGCGTTCCGCCTCCTGCCGTTCGGCGCTGCGGGGGCGGCCCGGCCTGGGCGCGTCGGCCAGGCCGTCGAGCCCGCGTTCGACGAAGCGGGCGCGCCACTTGGCGACGGTCGCCGGGCTGACCGACAGCCGGGTCGCGATCTCCTTGCGGGGCAGCCCTTCGGCGCACGCCAGCACGATGCGGCTGCGCAGCGCGGGCCCGCCACCGCCGGTGGGCTCCCGGGCCGCCCACTCGCGCAGGGTGGTGAGCTCCTCGGCCCCCAATACCAGCCGTTTGTCGTCCTCATGTCCAGCCACGCCGCAACCTTAACGTATTTATGACTCGGCAACCCACAGGACACGTATTTGTAGCGTCGCGTTTGCCCTTGACGGGGCCATGTGACCAACGTATTAAATAATCGCTAATCGAGTAACGACCCATTAAAAGGCGTCGCAGATCTCGCCCCCTTGGAGGTGCGATGCGTTCCCCCCGTTCATCCCTCGCCCTTTCGTCCCTTGGCTGCCTGCTCGTTCTCACCGGCTGTGGCGGGGGCGGCTTCGCCGGCGAGTCCCAGGCACAGCAGAGCGAGGGCGGCCCGGTCACCGTCCGGATGCTGGTCAACATCAGCCCGAACCTCACCCAGACGTACTGGGACGGCCTGGTCAAGCCGTTCGAGCAGGCCAACCCCGGCATCGACGTCAAGATCGAGGCGCCGACCGGCAAGGGCGTGGCCGACACGCTGCCGCAGCAGCTCGCCGCCGGCAACGCGCCCGACGTGGTGGAGACCCTGATGGCCGACGAGACGCTGGCCAAGCAGATGCTCGACCTGACCGACCAGGCGTGGACCAAGGACACCCCGCTGGCCGAGCAGGCCAAGCTGGGCGGCAAGCTCTACCAGGCCGGCGTCGGCGTGCAGGCCCAGTCGCTGGTCTTCTACAACAAGGCCGCCTTCGACAAGGCCGGGATCGAGCAGCCGCCGCAGACGTTCGACGAGCTCGAGACCGCGATGGCGGCCCTCAAGAAGGCGGGCTACCTGCCGCTGCAGACCGGCGGCGACTTCCTGACCGGCCTGCAGCTCCTGCAGCTGTCCAACCCGAGCCGCGCCCAGACGCACCCCGCCTGGCAGCAGGACGTCAAGGCGGGCAAGACCAAGGCGGGCGAGTCGCTGCTGCCCTACCTCGAGCGCTACAAGGGCTGGATCGACAAGGGGTACGTCGACAAGAACGCCCTCGGCCTGAAGTACGCCGACGCCGAGACCCAGTTCCTGTCCGGCAAGTCGGCCATGTACGTCATGGGAAGCTGGTTCACCGCCACCGAGGCCAAGGCCGAGAAGGACTTCGAGGTCGGCGTCTTCCCCGCCCCGGTCGACAAGGGCCAGACCTACCCGGGCCCGCAGGGCGCCACGCTCGCGGCCCCGTACATGATCCTCAAGTCCACCCCCAGCAAGGACGCGGCGCTCAAGCTGGTCCAGTGGCTGGTCACCGACCCGGCGGCGGTCAAGAGCCAGCTCGCGCAGGACGGCAACTTCCGCACCGGCGTGGAGCGCGAGTTCACCCCGCTGGAGAAGCAGGTGCAGGAGATCCTCGACAAGGCGCCCTCCGGAGTGCCGCAGGGTGAGGGGTACGGCGACGCCACCCTGCCCAAGGGCTTCAACTCCGCGTGGAACACCGAGGTCCAGGGCCTGTACGTCGGCAAGTCGCCCAAGGAGGTCGCCGAGGGCGTGGACCGCTGGCTGGCCGGACGCTCATGACCCTCACCCGAGAGCACGCTCCTCCCGTCGTGAAAGCGCCCGTCCAGAAGCGCAGAAACCACGACGGATGGGCCAACACCCTCATGGTGGCCCCCGCCACGGTCCTCTACACCGTGATGCTGATCGTCCCGGTCGGCCTGGCCCTCTACCTGAGCCTGACCGACTGGGACGGCTTCAGCGCCAACCCCGCCTTCGTCGGCGCCGCCAACTACCTCGACCTGATGGACGACCCGGAGCTGCGGCGCGCCTCCCTGGTCACGCTGCTCGTCGCGGTCGCCGGCACGGCCGGGCTGAACCTGCTCGGCCTCGGCTTCGCCCTCCTGGTCAACGGCGCCTCCCGGGCCAACACGTTCTTCCGGATCGTGCTGTTCTACCCGCACGTGCTCAGCGCCCTGGTGGTCGGCTTCCTCTGGTCGGCCATCCTGGGCACCGGCGGCGCGGTCAACAACCTGGTCACGACCTGGGGCGGCGAGGTCATCCCGTTCCTGTCGGACCCGACCTGGGCCACCGTCACCATGATCGCGGTGCTGGTGTGGGCCGGGTTCGGCGTCAACGTGGTGCTGTACCTGGCGGGCCTCCAGGCGGTGCCGCACTCGCTGATCGAGGCGGCCCGCATCGACGGGGCCACCCGCTGGCAGGTGTTCAGGAACGTGACGCTGCCCGCGCTCGGCCCTTCGGTGACGGTCAACATCGTGTTGTCGCTGGTGACGCTGCTGAAGACGTACGACCTGGTGGTCTCGCTGACGGCGGGCGGCCCGGCCGGCCAGACGCAGACCGTCGCCTACCTCATCCTGTGGAACTCCTTCCACGACGCCCGCCTCGGCTTCGGCTCCGCGCAGTCGGTGCTGCTCATGCTGGTGACGGGGGCGCTGGCGTTCGTGGTGACCAAGCTGCGCAGGCGCGGCGAGCTGGCGGTGCACCAATGACGAAGAAGACGTTCCTGTGGGCGACCGTCGCCTTCATGCTGATCCCCCTGTACGTGCTGACCGTCAACGCGTTCAAGGGCCAGCAGGACATCCTGTCCAACCCGTTCGGCCTGGGCGGGCTGACCCTCGAACCGCTCGGCAGGGCGCTGACGAACCCGAACTTCAACGTGTTCAAGGGCTACGCGATCACGCTGCTGTTCGTGGTGGCGGTCAACGTGCTGTCGGTGGGGCTGGCCGCGCCCGCCGCGTACGTGATCGCGCGCAGCCCGAAGCGCCGCTTCCGCGTGCTCATGCTGTTCTTCCTGGCGGGCACGTTCATCCCCGGCCAGGTGCTGGTCATCCCCGTCGTGTACGTGCTCAAGACCTTCGGCCTGATGGGCACCATCCAGGGCTTCGTGCTCTTCGAGACCACGCTCACGCTGCCGTTCTCGATCTTCCTGTACGCGGGATACATCGCCACCGTCCCGGCCGTGCTCGACCAGGCGGCGGCCGTGGACGGGGCGGGCAGGCTGCGCACGTTCTGGCAGATCGTCTTCCCGCTGATGCGGCCCGCGGTCGCCACGATGGTCATCCTCAACACCTTCTCGGTGTGGAACGACTTCGTGAACCCGCAGATCATCCTGGGCCCCGGCAGCGGCCTCTACACGGTCACCACCGGCGTGTACGCGGCGGTCAGCCAGTACTCCACCGACTACACGGTGGTCTTCCCGACGCTGCTGCTGGCCATCGCGCCCCTGCTGATCTTCTTCGTCTTCATGCAACGGCACATCATCAGCGGCCTCACGGCAGGAGCAACGAAAGGTTGACCATGCGCGAGATCAAAGCGACGGTGCCGCTCGGCGAACCACCGGCGTGGGCGGTGCTGGAGCGCAGGCTCTTCGACGCCCTCGACGAGGCATGGCGCGGCTTCGCCGCCCGCTACTGCGGGCCGGACGGCCGGCTGATCTACCACGGCCCGGCGGCGGACCGCGACGGGGCCGACGACTTCTACGAGGCGTTCTTCAACTGGCCGACGCTCTACCAGCTCGGCGGCGCCGACGACCTGCTCGACGCCGCCAAGCACCACTGGGAGGGCGTCACCACGCAGCTCACCGAGCTGGGCTACCTGGTGGACGAGTACGAGCGCGGCTACGACTGGTTCCACCAGGGCGAGTCGATGCTGCTGTTCTACGGCATCTGCGCGGCCGACCCGCGCGACGAGCTGTTCCGCGAGCGGGCCCGCCGCTTCGCCGACCTGTACCTGCCGGGCTCGGCGAACTACGACGCCGCGCACGACATCATCCGCGCCCCGCACAACGGCGCCGGCGGCCCCCGCTACGGCCTGCAGTGGGAATGGGCCTCCTACCACACGGACCTGGTCAGCATGCGGCCGTTCGGCCTGCCGCTGCGTGACCTGCCGGGCATCGAGCGCTGGGAGGACCTGGGCGACCCGAGCAACGCCGCCCGGATGGGCGCGGCGATGAGCGAGCGCATCGGCCGCGGCGACGTGGCCGTCAACCTGGCCGCGACCAGCCTGGCCGTCAACGCCTGGCTGTACGACGGCGACGACCGCTACCGCGACTGGGCGCTGCGCTACATCGGCGCCTGGCAGCGCAGGGCCGAGGCCAACGACGGGGTCATCCCCGACAACGTGGGCCCGTCGGGCGTCGTCGGCGAGCTGCACGGCGGCCGCTGGTACGGCGGCAACTACGGCTGGCAGTGGCCGCACGGCCTCTACAGCGTGGGCGCCGCCGCGGCGATCGCCGCGGTCAACGCGTACCTGCTGACCGGGGACGAGGCCACGCTCGCCATCGGCCGCGACCCCCTCGAAGCCGTGTACGGGCGCGCCGTCCAGGCGGCCGTCACCGAGACCGACATGAGCATCAGCGACCGCTGGCTGGCGGAGCTGGGCGACGAGGCCGTCAAGCCGACCATGCTGGTGCCGAACCGGCACGACGACACGGGCTGGTTCGACTTCCAGCCGCCGCAGCTCGGCCTGCCGGTCTGGCTCTGGCACGTGTCGCAGAACCGGGGCGACGCGGACCGGCTCGACCGGCTGCGCAAGGCGTCCGGCTACGACTGGTCCACGGTGCGGCCGTTCCGCAACAAGGAGGAGGCCGGGCACGAGGCGCCGTGGCTGGAGTTCCTGCGCGGCGCCAACCCCGGCTTCCCCGAGCAGATGCTGTCCACCGCGCTCGGGCAGGTGCAGCGCCGCATGGCGCTGGTCGGCTCCGACCAGGCGGACCTGGCCACCATCCACGTGCACCACTGGCAGCGGCTCAACCCGGTGCTCACCGAGGCGCTGCTGCAACTCGTCACCGGCACCCCGCAGGTGCTCTACAACGGCGGCCTGCTGCCGACCCGCCTCGCCTACTTCGACGCCGACCGCGCCCGCCCCGGGCTGCCCCGCGACGTGGCCGCGCTGGTCGACTCGGTGCGCCCCGGCGGCACCGCCGTGGAGCTGGTCAACCTGAGCCTGGCCCACACCCGGCGGGTCGTGGTGCAGGCCGGCCAGTTCGGCGAGGACCGCATCGACCGCGCCACCGTCACCCAGGTCGCCGGCGACGACTACCCCGGCGACCCGCGCGCCTACACCTCACCCCCCATCGCCCACACCGAGCAGGAGGTGACCGTGGACGGCCCGCGCCTGCTCGTGGAGCTGCCGCCCGGCCGCCGCATCCGGCTCGACCTGCACACGACCGCGCGCGTCCGCACGCCGTCGCACCAGCACTACTGAGCCTTGCGACCAAGCATTCGCAAGACCGATTGAGGAGTTTCATGGACGACGCCATCTGGGATCTGCCTGTGCGCGGGAAGCTGCCCGCCGCACCCGATCCCGCCCTCGTGGAGGGGCTGTCCCGGATCAGCTCGGCCACCGCCTGCGCCAAGCTGCACGCGCAGGGCATCCGGCGCACCTTCGTCGAGGGGCCACGTCCCATCGCGCCGGGGCAGCGGATCGCCGGGCGGGTGCGCACGCTGCAGTTCATGCCGCAGCGCGAGGACATCGCCTCCGGCCTCGGCCAGGAGTACGTCGAGCGGCACACGGCCCTGTGGCACGTGCTGGAGGAGATCGAGCCCGGTGACGTGCTCGTCGTCCAGGCGTACGGCAGCGCGTACACCGGCTGCTTCGGCGACATGCTGGTGCGCTACTTCAAGCGCAAGGGCGGCGCCGGCATCGTCGTGGACGGCCGGATCAGGGACCTGCCGCGCGTGAGCGGCATCGGCCTGCCGATCTGGTCGACCGGCGCCACCCCGCACTACGCCTCGCAGGCGGAGTTGTTCCCCTGGGCCTACGACGTGCCGGTGGCCGTCGGCGGCGCGCTCGCGCTGCCCGGCGACCTGTGCGTGGCCGACGACGACGGCGCCGTGGTGGTGCCGCTGCGCCGGGCCGGCCAGGTGCTCGAAGCCGCCGCCGACCACGAGCAGTGGGAGCGCTACAGCCGCGCCCGCATCGAGGAGGGCGGGGCGCTTTCCGACTACTACCCACTCACCCCCGAGACCCGCGCCGAGTACGAGCGGTGGCGGGACGTTAAGGAGAGCCAGTGATTCTCAGGTCCGTGGGCGCGATCGTCTTACTCGTGGGCGGTCTGACGACCCCAGCACCATCGGCCGCGACGGCCAGAACCTGTGACTACTACGTTTCCACCCAGGGCGGCAACCGAGCGGACGGCAGCGCCAAACGCCCCTGGAAGAGCATCGAACAGGCCCGCGACGCCCTCCGGGCGAAGAAGGGCAGGCAGAGCTGCGACATCGTCGTCAACGTCAAGGCCGGCGACTACGTCGTGGACAAGACCATCGAGTTCACCGAGGCCGACTCGGGCAAAGACGGCCACAGGATCACCTACCGCAGCGCTGACGGCCCGGGCAAGGCCCGCCTGCTGGGTGCCAAGCCGGTGACGGGATGGCAGAAGTACAACGACAACATTTACAAGACCAAGGTCGATCGTACCTTCTTCACGCTGTTCGAGGACGGCAAACGCGCCACGACCGCCCGCTACCCGAACAGGACCAGCGACGACCTGTGGTCGCCGTACCTGTTCTCCAGGCTGGGCGAGCCGGAGAAGGAGGCGGTGCGCCAGTGGCTGTACTTCAAGCCCGAGGACGTGCCCGCCGAGTGGGACGCCGACTTCGACAAGAACTCGCAGATCGTGGTCTGGTCGGGCGGCTCGTGGAGCTGGTTCACCGACACGGTGCCGCTGGGCGGGGCCGACTTCCGCAAGGGCTTCTTCACGCTCAACCACTGGGCCCGCTACTCGTTCGTGAACAGCCGCAGCGGCTCCCGCTACTTCCTGCAGAACACGCTGCGCTTCCTCGACCAGCCCGGTGAGTACTACTTCGACTTCGCCAACAGCGAGGTCTACTACTGGCCCAAGGGCTCGATCGACAAGGTCATGGCTCCGACCGTGAAGACGATCCTGTCGCTCAAGGGCAGCACGCCCGACCAGCGCGTGCAGAACCTCGCCTTCGACGGGCTGGCCCTGCAGTACAGCGACTTCGTCGACTGGTACAGGGCCGGCTGGATCAGTGAGGGCGACTCGGGCTACGAGCACAAGTACCCCGTCTACGACCGGCAGATCGAGATGCCGCGCAACCGGTTCGGCATGATCACGCTGACCAACACCCGCGACATCGACCTGACCAGGCTGCACATCTCCGACAGCGGCTTCATGGGCGTCTACATGCTCTTCGCCAACGAGCGGGTCAAGGTGTCGGACAGCCTGCTGGAGAACATCGGCGCCGACGGCATCAAGGTCGAGGGCGGCTACCCCGGCGAGGGCGACATCTCCGGCCACCACACGATCAGCAACAACTACATTTACCACGTCGGCGAGCTGGTGCCGGGCGACGCCGCGGGCATCGAGCTGATGAGCACGGGCAACAACACCGTCAGCAACATCAACGTCAAGCACAGCGCGCGGTACGGCATCAGCCTGGAGGTCCGCCCGGAGATCAAGCCGGCGGACAACTACGCCCGCAACAACTCCTTCTCCTACATCAAGCTGGAGGAGACCGGCCTGGACAGCGGCGACATGGGCGCCTTCTACACCTACGGCGTCAGCAACGTCGAGCCGCACCCCATGGAAAACCACGTCAAGCAGATGGTGATCACCGACGTCATCAACGACCCGGCGGGCGCGATGCCCGACAGCGGCACCCGAGGCGTGCACATGGACGCCGGCGGCTGCGGCTTCACCTTCGACAACATCGAGGTGGGCAAGGTCAGCGACGACAAGTACCAGAGCTACCAGTGCAACCAGGTGACCAACGCCAACTGGGCCGACGGCTTCGACGCCTCGAAGATGGAGTACGACAAGATCGGCGTGACCAGCGCGTTCCCGTACCCGATCCCCGGAGCCACCCAGTGAAGGCGCTGGTGACGGCGGCGGTGGCGCTCGGCGCGCTGCTCGTCGCGCCGACCGCCTCCGCGCAGGCGCCGTGCAAGCCGATCGACCTGTACGTCGCCCCGAACGGGACCGACGCCGGCCCCGGCGACGCCCGACGGCCGTGGAAGACCATCGAGCACGCCCGCGACCAGGTCCGCAAGCGGCCACAGACGTGCGACATCGTGGTGAACCTGAAGGCCGGCGACTACGTCGTCGACAAGACCATCGAGTTCACCGAGGCCGACTCCGGCAGGAACGGCCACCGCGTCGTCTACCGCAGCGTGGACGGCCCCGGCAAGGCCCGCCTGCTGGGCGCCAAGCCGGTGACCGGCTGGCAGAAGTACAAGGGCGACATCTACAAGACGAAGATCGACCGTACCTTCTACACGCTGTTCGAGGACGGCAAGCGGGCCACCACCGCCCGCTACCCCAACCGCCGCTCCGACGACGTGTGGGCGCCCTACCTGACGTCCGTGCTGAAGGAGCCGGAGAAGGAGGCCGTCTACCAGTGGCTGTACTCCAACCCCGGTGACTGGGACAAGAGCTGGGACCTGACCAACGCGCAGGTGATGGTCTGGTCGGGCGGGTCGTGGAGCTGGTTCACCGACACCGTGCCGATCAAGAACCCGTCGTGGGACGACAACCAGCTCACCCTCGCCCACTGGACGCGCTACGCCCTGGTCAACAGCCGCGGCGGCTCGCGCTACTACCTGCAGAACTCGCTGGACTTCCTCGACCAGGCCGGCGAGTACTACTTCGACTTCGCCAACAGCGAGGTCTACTACTGGCCGCGCGGCTCGATCGACAAGGTCCTGGCGCCGACCGTGAAGACCATCCTGTCGCTCAAGGGCAGCACGCCTGACAAGCGGGTGCGCAACCTGTCCTTCGACGGGCTGGCCCTGCAGTACAGCGACTTCGTGAGCTGGTACCGCAACGGCTGGATCAGCGCCGGCGACGCCGGCGAGCCGCACAAGTACCCCGAGTACGACCGGCAGATCGAGATGCCGCGCAACCGGTTCGGCATGATCACCCTGACCAACACCAGCGGCATCGACCTCACCCGCCTGCACGTGTCGGACACCGGCTTCACCGCCGTCTACCTGCTGTTCGCCAACGACCACGTGCGCGTCTCCGACAGCCTGCTGGAGAACGTCGGCGCCGACGGCATCAAGGTGGAAGGCCCCTACCCCGGCGAGGGCGACGTCGCCGGGCAGAACGTGTTCACCAACAACTACATCGATCACATCGGCGAGCTGGTGCCCGGCGACTCGTCCGGCGTCGAGCTCATGAACACCGGCAACAACGAGGTCAGCCACACCGTCGTCAAGCACAGCGCCCGGTACGGGGTGAGCCTCGAGGTCCGGCCCGAGGTGAAGGACGGCGACGGGTACGCGCACGGGAACGTGTTCAAGTACCTCAGGCTGGAGGAGACCGGGCTCGACAGCGGTGACATGGGCGCCTTCTACACCTACGGCGTCTCCAACCTGGACCCGCACGAGATCACCAACCACGTCTCCCAGGTCGTGATCGGCGACGTCATCCCGGACGCGTCCATGCCCGACAGCGGGACCCGCGGGGTGCACATGGACGCCGGTGGGTGCGGGTTCGCCTTCGACAACATCGAGGTGGGCAGGACCACCGACCAGTCGTACCAGAGTTACCAGTGCAACGAGGTGACGAACGCGAACTGGGTGGATGGGTTCGACGCCTCGAAGATGGAGTACGACAAGATCGGCGTGACGGGGGCTTTCCCGTACCCGATCCCCAGTTAGCCGAGTGGCGGCGGCGGGGTCAGTGACCGTCGCCTGACTTCGGCACACCGGCCGGGGCGCCGGGCCGGCGGGCCCGGCGTCCCGTCCAACCGGCTTCTTGGAGCGCCCGTGAACGACTTGACGCAGCACGGCCTTCCCACCACACGGTTCAGCGACGCCTCCCTCCCGCCACCCACCTTCCCGCGGCCCGGCAACGCCTCGCACCCGCCACCCACCTTCGCGCGGCCCGGCGACGCCTCCCTCCCGCCACCCACCTTCGCGCGGCCCAGCGACGCCTCCCTCCCGCCACCCACCTTCGCGCGGCCCAGCGACGCCTCCCTCCCGCCACCCGGCGGGATCGCGGTGACTCGGCGCGGCTTTCTCGCGCTGGGTGCCGCCGCCTTCTTGACCTTCGACGACCTCTTACCCTCCCCCGCCCCTTCGCCCGCCTGGTTCGCGCGTCCGCGCCGCGAGGTCCGGCCGATGGTGCGGTGGTGGTGGCCCGACGCCCACGTCGACCCTCGCGAGATCCGGCGGGAGGTGGACCAGCTCGCGGACGCCGGCTTCGGCGGGGCGGAGATCGCGGCCGTGCATCACAGCATCCGCGACAAGTCCGTGCTCGACCCGGCCGGGCACGGCTGGGGAACGCCCGCCTGGAACGCCGCCGTGGCCGCGGCCCTCGACCAGGCGGCCAAGCGCGGCATCAGCATCGACCTGACGATCGGCCCCGCCTGGCCGGCCGCCGTCCCCACCATCACGCCCGCCGACGCGGCGGCGGCCAAGGAACTGGCCCACGGCACCGCGACCGTCCCCGCCGGCACC
>NZ_VSEY01000019.1 GCF_008086045.1 Nonomuraea sp. PA05
TCGGGGGTCGCTGTCCAGCAGGCGTCGATCGCGTGCGCGCACCGGTCGGCGAACCCGCACCGCCCCGCCACCGCGTCGTGCGCCGGCACGGACCCCGGCACCGAGGGCAGCACCGCCAGGCGCCGGTCGGCGGGCGGCTCGGCGGCCAGCAGCGCCCGCGTGTACGGGTGCCGCGGCCGGGCCCGCAGCTCCGCCGCCGTGCCGTCCTCCACCACCCGCCCCGCGTACATCACCACGACCCGGTCGCACATCGAGAACGCCACCCGCAGATCGTGCGTGATCAGCAGGAACGTCATGTCCCTGTCCCGCTGCACGCGCCGGATGAGCGCCAGCACCTCGCGCTGGGTGGTGGCGTCCAGCGCGGTGGTGGGCTCGTCGGCGACGAGGACGCGGGGCCCGGCCGCGAGCGCCGCCGCGAGCCCGACGCGCTGCCGCATGCCGCCGGAGAGCTGGAACGGGTACCGCTCCGCCACCTCGGCCCCGAGCCCGACTTCGGCGAGCAGCCTGGTCACCTCGGCCGTGCGGCCGGCCCCGCGCGGCAGGCCGTCGGCGATCTGCCTGCCCGCCTTGCGCAGCGGGTTGAGCAGCGTGAACGGGTCCTGCATGAGGAGGGACACGGTGCCGCCGCGCAGCCCGCGCAGGGTCCGGGGGTCGTCGTCCACGCGGTGGCCGTCCACGCGTACCTCGCCGGACGACTCCAGCCCGGCGGGCAGCAGCCCGAGCAGCGCCCGGACGGTCAGCGACTTGCCCGAGCCGGACTCGCCCACGATGGCCACCGACTCCCCCGGCGCGGCCTCGAAGGACACGCCGGACAGCAGGGTGCGCCCGGTCGCGGGCTGCCGGACGGTCAGGCCGTTGGCGCTCAGCATGTCAGCGTGCCCTTCCGCGCCGCTCGACGCGCTCGTGCAGCCAGTCGCCCACGACGTTGAGCGCGACGGCGGTGGCGATCACGGCCAGGCCGGGGGCGATGACGGCCCACGGGTTGGCCAGCAGTTGTGTGCGGTTGTCGGCCAGCGTCCGCCCCCAGTCCGGCGACCCGGCGGGCACGCCGAGGCCGAGGAACGACAGGGAGGCCAGCGAGACCAGCGCGTACGCGAAGTTCACGAACGCTCCGGCGAGGCTGACGGAGGCGATGTTGGGCCAGATGTGCCTGGTCATGATCCGCCAGGAGGAGAGGTTCTTGAGCAGGGCGGCCTCGACGTAGGGGCGGTGGCGCTGCTCCAGGACGGCGCCGCGCACGGCCCGCGTGTCCGTGGGCGCGAACAGCACCACCAGGACGGCGACGGCCAGCGCGTACCCGCCGCCGAGCACGCCCGCCACGACGATCGCGACGAGCAGCGCGGGCAGCGAGAACATCAGGTCGGCCCAGCGCATGGCCAGGGTGTCGACCCAGCCGCCGAAGTATCCGGCGGCGAGCCCGACGAGGTTCCCGATGAGCATCGAGCCGGCGGCCACGGCGAGCGCGCCCGGAACGGCGGTGCGGGCCCCGGCGACGAGCAGTTGCAGCACGTCGCGGCCGAGGTCGTCGGTGCCGAGCGGGTGCCCGGGGCCCGGCCCGGTGATGCCGGTCATGAGGTCCTGGGCGGTGGCGCCGGGCACGATCCAGGGCGAGAACGCCGCCGCGACGCCGACGATCGCGAGCACGGCCAGCGCGGCGTACGGTGGCCATCTCATAGCCGTACCCGGGGATCGACGAGCGAGTAGCCGACGTCCACCAGCAGGTTGACGGCGGCGATGAGCAGGGTGAGCAGCAGCGCGAGCGCCTGCACGACGGGCACGTCCTTGAACGTCACCGAGTCGACCAGCAGCGACCCCATGCCCGGCAGCGCGAACGTGACCTCCACCAGCACGGTCCCGGCCAGCATCCCGGTCACGACCAGCCCGGTGGCGGTGAGCACGGGCACCAGCGAGTTGCGGGCGGCGTAGTAGAGCACGAGCGGCCCGCTGAGGCCTCGGGCGCGGGCGAAGACGACGTAGTCCTGCTCCAGCTCGCGCACCAGCGCGGCCCTGCTGAACCTGACGAGCATGCCCACCGCGCCGGCCGCCAGCGCGGCGGCGGGCAGCGTGAGGTGCCACAGCCCGCCGGTGCCGTAGACGGGGAACCAGCCGAGCCACAGCGCGAACACCACGAGCAGCAGCAGCCCGACCGCGAACGGCGGCGCGCTCAGCCCGACGACGCCGGCGGTGACGGCGAGCCGGTCGGCGATCCGGCCGCGCCGCAGCGCCCCGAGCACGCCGAGCGGCAGCCCGGCCAGCGCGGCCAGCAGGGTGCCGTAGCCGACCAGGCCGAGCGTGAGCGGCAGCCGCTGGCCCAGCATGTCGGTGACGGGCGCGCCGGTCCTGATGGAGGTGCCCAGGTCGCCGCCGAGCACGCCGCCGAGCCAGCGCAGGTACTGGACGGCGACGGGGTCGTCGAGGTGGTAGCGGGCCTGGATGGCGGCGATGGTCTCGGCGGTGGCGGGGCGGGTGCCGAGCAGGGTCTGCTGGATGGATCCCGGAGCGAGGTACAGCAGGCAGAACACGCCGATCGACAGCAGCAGCACGACGACGGCGGTGCCCGCGAGCCTGCGCAGCAGGAACCTCACGACACCCCCAGCCAGTGGATCACCCGCCGCGCGGCGTCGGCCCGGTGCGCGGGCTCGACGAGCTCGTGCCCCTCCCGAGGGTAGACGACCAGCTCAGTGCGTACGCCGGCGGCGGACCAGGCGCGGTAGAGCTGTTCCGCCTGGCCGAGCGGGGTGGTCCTGTCCTGGTCGCCGTGCAGGATGAGGGTCGGCGTGGCGGCCTGGCCGGCGTGGTAGACCGGTGAGCGGGCGGCCAGGGCCTCCCTGCCCTCGGGCGTCGCGGGGTCGGCGCCCGCGTGGTAGAGCGGGTCGAAGCCGCCCGCCAGGTTGCTGGCGGTGGCGAAGCTCAGCCAGTCGCTCACGCCCGACATGACGACGGCGGCGCGGAAGCGGTCGGTGCGGGTGACGGCCCAGGCGGTCAGGAACCCGCCGTAGCTGAGGCCCATGATCGACAGGTGTGCGGGGTCGGCGACGCCGGTCGCGACCAGGTGGTCCACTCCCCGCAGGACGTCGGTGAGGTCGGCGTCGCCGACCAGGCCGATGACGGCCCGCGCGTACGCCTGGCCGCGCCCGCTGCTGCCGCGCGGGTTGGGCAGCAGCACGGTGGCGCCCGCGTGCGCGAGCGGCAGGGCGAGCTGGTTGGACTCGGCGGGCGCGAACGAGCTGGACCACAGCCAGGTGGGGCCGCCGTGCGCGATGACCACCAGCGGTCCCGTACGGTTCGGGTCTGCGCGCAGGAGGAGGCCGGAGACGGGCAGGCCGTCGTGTCCCGACCAGGTGATCTCCTCCTGATGCACGGCCAGCGGCGCCAGTTCGGTGTTGAGCGTGGTGATGGGGCGCCAGTCGCCGGCGTCCAGCGAGGCGACGGCGATCTCGGGCGGCTGCCCGGCCGTCTCCCAGGTGGCGGCGGCCAGCCGTCCCGCGACGGACAGCGAGGGCTGGCCGTCGCGCCCGCCCAGCGTGCCCCACGCGGTCCAGCGGCTCGTCACGCGGCCGTCCTCGATGACGCCGCCGTGCACGCCGGTGCCCGACCAGCCGGTGAACCACAGGGTGCGCTCGTCCAGCCAGCCCAGGTCGGTGACGTCGTCCAGGTCGGGGATCGGGCGGACGTCGCCCGTCACGAGGTCGGCGTGCATGACGCGGCCGGAGACGATGGACAGGCCCTCGACCACGACCGCGGCCCCGCCGCCGGGCGCGAGGCGGGGGCGGCTGAGCTGCCAGGGGGTCTGGTAGAGCGATCTGACCTCGCCGGTGCGAGCGTCGGCGAGGTCGAGACGGGGGCGGTAGAAGCCGGCGGGGGTCTCGTCGGCGGAGGTGACGGCGAGCGCGCGGCCGTCGCGCCAGTCGGCGTCCCACACGGTCAGGCCGGGCAGCGCGATCTCCCGGAGCCGGTCGTCGCCGACGTGCGTCCAGGACAGGCGGCGCAGGCGGCCGCCGGGGGTCCTGACGAAGGGGTCACTGGGGTCGTGCACGCGCAGGCCGAGGTGGCTGCCGTCGCGTTCGCTGCCGTAGTCGGCGTGGCGGATGAGCAGCGTGCCGTCGGACGCCGGGATCAGGTCCTCGATCTCGCCGTCCACCTCGGCGCGCCAGACGGGCCGCAGGTCGGCGTCCAGCACCCGCACCTCGTTCGACCCGGACGCGAGCAGCAGCCGCCCGTCGGGCGACCATCGGGTCAGGGCGTGCTCGCCGCCCTCGACCGCTGTGAGCGTGCCGTCCAGGGCGGCCACGTGCGCCACGCCCTCGATCACGCAGGCCACGCGATCGCCGTCCGGATGCAGCGCCACGGACTCGGGGTACCGCAGCCCGGCCAGCGCCGCGTGCACCTCCAGGGGGTCGCGCGTCATCGGGTGGTGGTCTTCGCGGCCCACGGGCCGACGAAGAAGTAGGGCCCGAAGCCGTCGGCGGTGACGGCCTTGCCGAACGCGGTGGCCGCCTCGCCCCACCACAGCGGCTGGTACGGCACGTCGGCCGCCGCCTTGACCAGGGCCTGGCCCAGCAGCTCGCCCCTGGCGGCCTCGTCGGTGCTCGCCTTCGCCTCGTCGAGCAGCCGGGTGACCTCGGCGTTGTCGTACTCGGCGATGTTCGTGCCGTTCTCGCCGGTGGCGCCGCCGTGCAGGAGTTGCTGGGTGTACTCGGCGGGGTCGCCGGTGGTGGCGAAGTACCAGCCCAGGTAGATCCCGGACGCGTGCTTGCCGAGGCCGGCGATCCACTGCTCCAGCGGGACCTCCTTGACCTCCAGGTTGATGCCGATGCCCTTGAGGTTCTCGGCCAGGGTGAGGGCGGCGCGGCCGAGCTGGGGGCCGCTGCCGGGGTAGGTGAGCACGTCGGAGAAGCCCTGCGGGGTGGCCGACTGCGCCAGCTCGGCCTTGGCCTCGGCCAGGTCGAAGCGGTACTGGGGGATGGCCGAGTACAGGTCGGTGACGGCGGCGGAGTCGAGCACGCCGCCCCACTGCGCCGGGTCGGGGATGGTGGCGGCGACCTTGCCGTGCCCGCGCAGGATGCTCTTGACGATGCCCTCCCTGTCGACGGCGTGCGCGACGGCCTTGCGGACGTGCACGTCGTCCCACGGCTTCTTGGCCGTGTTGAACGCGAGCGTGACGAGCGACCGGTCGCCCGCGGTCTTGACCTGCACGTCGGGGATGGCCTGCCACTGGTCGAGCTGCTCGGCGGGCACGTTGAGCGCGACGTCCACGGAGTCGCCGCGCATGGCCAGCAGCCGGGTGGACTCCTCGGGGATGAAGTCGATCCTGATCTGCGCGAACGGCGCCTTGCCGCCCCACCAGGCGTCGTTGCGCCGCAGCGTGACGTGCGAGTCGGGGGCGAACTCCGTCACCGTGTACGGCCCGGTCCCCAGCAGCTTGCCCTCCGGCGTGCCGATGCGCTCGCCGGTGGCCTCGATGAACTTCTCGCTGGTGACCAGCAGCGTGCCGGGGGAGGGCGTCCAGGCGAAGGACGCGTCGGGCTCCTTGAGCACGATCGTGACCTCGGCGTCGGCGGTGGCCTCGATGCTCTTGACGTTGGCGTAGGCATAGGCGAACGCGGTGGTGGAGCCCTTCTTGGCGTGCAGGTTCAGGCTGGCGACGACGTCGGCGGCGGTCAGCGGGGCGCCGTCGGAGAAGGTCACGCCGGAGCGGAGCTTGTAGACGTAGGTGGTCGCGTCCTTCCTGGCCCACGACTCGGCCAGGGAGGGCTGGAGGCTGCCGTCCTGCCCGACGCCGACCAGGGCCTCCTGGACGAGGAGGGCGACGACGTAGTTCATGATGCCCGCCTCCTTGGCCGCGTCGAGCGAGCCGATGGAGGACGGCAGGGCGACCCGCAGCGTGTCCAGGGTGCCGCCGCCCTGGGCGGTGGGCGTGGCGGGGTCGTCGGAGCCGCAGGCGGTCGCGAGTGCGGGGAGCGCCGCGACGAGCGCGGCGGCCCGCAGGAGTGAACGCCGTGAGAGGGGCAGTTCGGCCACCGGGGATCCTCATTTCACGCCAACCGGCAACCCGCCTAACTGCAGTGTCTACCGGAATAATCCAACTGGCTCATGAGAGTATTCGCTGGTGGCATCGCCGGTCAAACCCACCCGTCGGAGGGGAAATAGGTCAGGGAACGCGGTGCATGACGACGCGGGGTGCGACCTCGATGCCCAGGTCGCGCTCCTGCCGCACGAGGTCGCGCAACTGCGGCCCCCACTGCGCCTCCGGCATCACGAAGAAGCCGTGCCGCTCGTACCACGGCGCGTTCCAGGGCACGTCGCGGAAGGTCGTCAGCGTCACCCGGGAAGCGCCCGCGGCCCGCGCGTGGTCGAGCACGGCGGCCATCAGCCGCCCGCCGATGCCCTGGCGCATGTCGTCAGGACGCACGGCGAGCTGTTCGAGGTGCAGGTTGCCGTCCACCCAGCCGATCAGCGCGAACCCGGCCGGCGGCTCGCCCTCGACGAGCACCACGTCAGGGTCGCCGACCTCCTCGATCTGCGTCGTGCCCGGCGGGAAGACGATGCCCACCTGCTCGAAGAGCCCGTCGGCGGCCAGCTCGATCGCGACCAGTCCCGGCAGCTCGCTCTTCCTCGCCCATCGCACCATGGCGACACGATCTCATGGTTCGGGCTGATCTCGCCGCTCGTATTAGGGTTGATGATCGTAGGCCCGGCTGTGCGGAGCCGGGACCCTCTCCTCACGACGTGCCCACGCCCGAGGGTGTGGGCACGTCGTGTGCGTTCTCACAGGTCGAGCAGCGGCTCCAGGCCGACCGTGAGGCCGGGCAGCTCGCGCACCCTGCGCACGCCGAGCAGCACGCCCGGGGTGAACGCCGCCCTGCTCATCGTGTCGTGCCTGATCGTGAGGGTCTCGCCGTCGCCGCCGAGCAGCACCTCCTGGTGCGCGATCAGCCCGGACAGGCGCACCGCGTGCACGTGCACGCCGCCCACGTCGGCGCCGCGGGCGCCGTCGAGCGCGGTGCTCGTCGCGTCGGGCATCGCGGCCAGGCCCGCCTTGGCGCGGGCCTCGGACACCAGCTCCGCCGTGCGCCGGGCCGTGCCGGACGGCGCGTCGGCCTTGTTGGGGTGGTGCAGCTCCACGATCTCGACGGACTCGAAGTGACGGGCCGCCTGCTGCGCGAAGTGCATCATGAGCACGGCCGCGATGCCGAAGTTGGGCGCGATCAGGCAGCTCGTGCCCGGGTTGGCCGCCAGCCAGCCGCGCACCCTCTCCAGGCGCCCCTCGTCGAACCCCGTCGTGCCGACCACCGGATGAATGCCGTGGCCGATCATCCATTCGAGGTTGCCCATCACCACATCGGGATGGGTGAAATCGACCACCACCTCGGCGCCTTCGAGCCCCTCGATGGGGTCGTCCTTGTCGAGCGCGGCCACCAACTCCATGTCGGTGGCCGCCTCGACCGCCTTGCACACCTCGACGCCCACGCGCCCCTGGGCGCCGAGCACACCTACCCTGATCACAGGGGAACCCTATCGAACGGCGTCGGAGAAGTCCTTGTCGCCGTACGGGCCGATCACGGCCAGCGTGAGCGGCCGGTTGAGCACGTCGTACGCCACCTCGGAGATCTCGTCAGGCGTGACGGCCTCGATGCGGGCCAGCACCTCGTCCACCGACATGAGCTCGTCGTAGACCAGCTCGTTCTTGCCGATGCGGGACATGCGCGAGCCGGTGTCCTCCAGGCCCAGCACGAGCCCGCCGCGCATCTGCCCCTTGCCGCGCATGATCTCGTCGGCGCTCAGCCCTTCGGCCACCACCCTGGACACCTCGTCCCGGCAGATCTTGAGCACGTCGTCGATCTTCGACGGCAGGCAGCCCACGTAGATGCCGAACTGCCCGGTGTCGGCGTAGGCCGAGGTGTAGCTGTAGGCCGAGTAGGCCAGGCCGCGCTTCTCCCTGATCTCCTGGAAGAGCCTGGACGACATGCCGCCGCCCAGCGCCGCATTGAGCACGCCGAGCGCGAACCTGCGGTCGTCGGTACGGGCCAGGCCGGTCGTGCCGAGCACCAGGTTGGCCTGCTCGGTCGGCCGGTCGAGCACCGTGACGCCGGAACGCGTCGCGGCGCCGGGGCCGCTGGTGCGCGGCGGCGCGAACTCGGCGGGGCCGCTCAGCACGCCCGCCCGTTCGTACGCCCTGGTCACCAGCTCGACGACCTCTTCATGCCGGACGTTGCCCGCGACGGACACGACCGTGGTGCGAGGCCGGTAGTAAGACCGGTAGTACTCGGCGATCCGCTCCCGCGCCAGGGCGTTGATCGAGTCGACCGTGCCCAGGATGGGCCGGCCGATCGGCGAGTCGCCGTACAGCGCCGCCGCGAACTGCTCGTGCACCACGTCCGACGGGTCGTCGTCGTGCATGGCGATCTCTTCCAGGATCACGCCCCGCTCGGACTCGACGTCCTGCTCGGTCACCAGCGAGCTGGTCACGACGTCGGCGAGGACGTCCACCGCGATCGGCAGGTCCTCGTCGAGGACCCGCGCGTAGTAGCAGGTGTACTCCTTGGCGGTGAAGGCGTTGATCTCACCGCCGATGCCCTCGATCGAGGCGGAGATCTCCATCGCGTCGCGTGTGGGCGTGCCCTTGAACAGCAGGTGTTCGAGGAAATGGGTGGCCCCCATGTGCTCGGGGGCCTCGTCACGCGAGCCGATGCCGACCCACATGCCGACCGCGACGCTTCGCACGGTCGGCATGGTCTCGGTCACCACGCGCAGCCCACCCGGGAGGACGGTGCGCCTTACCACCCCGGCTCCGTCCTTGCCGGGGTGCAGCGTGGTCGTCGTCACGAGTTCCGGTCGTCTCCCTCGGCGGAGCCGCGGGTGCGCACGCGGGTGCGGGTACGGCGGGGCCGATCGCCCTTGTCCTCGCCGGCGGGGGCGGCGGACTCCGGCTGGTCGGCGGACTCGTCCGGAGCCGCGTCGCCGGAAGCGGCCTTCTCGGCGGCCTCCTTCTCGATGACCTCGACCGGCACCAGCGAGAGCTTGCCGCGGCCGTCGATCTCGGCGATCTCGACCTGGATCTTCTCGCCGACGCTCATGACGTCCTCGACGTTCTCGATCCGCTTGCCGCCGTGCAGCTTGCGGATCTGGGAGACGTGCAGCAGGCCGTCCTTGCCGGGCATCAGCGAGATGAACGCGCCGAAGGCGGCGATCTTGACGACCGTGCCCAGGTAACGCTCGCCGACCTCCGGCATGTGCGGGTTGGCGATCGCGTTGATCGCCGAACGGGCGGCCTCGGCGGAGGGCCCGTCGGTGGCGCCGATGTAGATCGTGCCGTCGTCCTCGATGGTGATCTCGGCGCCCGTGTCGTCCTGGATCTGGTTGATCATCTTGCCCTTGGGGCCGATGACCTCGCCGATCTTGTCGACGGGGACCTTGATGGTGATGATGCGCGGCGCCGTCGGGTTCATCTCCGCCGGGGAGTCGATGGCCTCCTGCATCACGTCGAGGATCGCCAGGCGGGCGCCCTTGGCCTGCTTGAGCGCGGCGGCCAGCACGCTGGCGGGGATGCCGTCGAGCTTGGTGTCGAGCTGCAGGGCGGTGATGACGTCCTTGGTGCCGGCGACCTTGAAGTCCATGTCGCCCATGGCGTCCTCGGCGCCGAGGATGTCGGTCAGGGTGACGTAGCTGTCGCCCTCGCCGATCAGGCCCATCGCGATGCCCGCGACCATCTCCTTGAGCGGCACACCGGCGTCGAGCAGCGCCATCGTGGAGGCGCAGACCGAGCCCATCGAGGTGGAGCCGTTGGAGCCGAGGGCCTCGGAGACCTGCCGGATCGCGTAGGGGAACTCCTCACGCGTGGGCAGCACCGGGATCAGCGCCCGCTCGGCCAGCGCGCCGTGACCGATCTCGCGGCGCTTGGGCGAGCCCACCCGGCCGGTCTCACCGGTGGAGTAGGGCGGGAAGTTGTAGTTGTGCATGTAGCGCTTGGTCCGCTCGGGGTTGAGCGTGTCGATGACCTGCTCCATGCGCAGCATGTTCAGCGTGGTGATGCCCATGATCTGGGTCTCGCCGCGCTCGAACAGCGCCGAGCCGTGCACCCGGGGCACCACGTGGACCTCGGCCGACAGGGCGCGGATGTCCTTGGTGCCGCGGCCGTCGATGCGGATGCCCTCGTTGACGACCCGCGCGCGCATGAGCTTCTTCATGACCGAGCGGAACGCGGCGGAGATCTCCTTCTCGCGGCCCTCGAACTCGGGCAGGAGCTTCTCGGCGGCCAGCGCCTTGACCTTCTCCAGCTCGTTCTCGCGCTCCTGCTTGCCGGCGATGGTCAGCGCGGCGGCCAGCTCCGTCTTGATCGCGGCCTCGACGGCGGCGTAGACGTCCTCCTGGTATTCGAGGAAGACCGGGTACTCGGCCGTCTCCTTGGCCGCGACCCGCGCGATGCGCGACTGCGCCTCGCACAGCACCTTGATGAACGGCTTGGCGGCGTCGAGGCCCTGCGCGACCGTCTCCTCGGTGGGCGCGACGGCGCCCTCGGCGACCAGCTTCAGCGTGTCCTTGGTGGACTCGGCCTCGACCATCATGATCGCGACGTCGCCGTCCTCCAGAACCCGCCCGGCGACGACCATGTCGAACGTGGCGCGCTCCAGCTCGGGGTGCGTCGGGAAGGCCACCCACTGGCCGTCGATCAGCGCCACCCGCACGCCGCCGATCGGGCCCGAGAAGGGCAGCCCGGCGAGCTGGGTGGACAGCGACGCGGCGTTGATCGCGACCACGTCGTAGAGGTGGTCGGGGTTGAGCGCCATCACCGTGGCGACGACCTGGACCTCGTTGCGCAGGCCCTTGACGAACGACGGGCGCAGCGGCCGGTCGATCAGGCGGCAGGTGAGGATGGCGTCCTCGGAGGGACGGCCCTCACGGCGGAAGAACGAGCCGGGGATGCGGCCCGCGGCGTACATGCGCTCCTCGACGTCCACCGTCAGCGGGAAGAAGTCGAACTGGTCCTTCGGCGTCTTCGAGGCGGTGGTCGCCGAGAGCACCATCGTGTCGTTGTCGAGATAGGCGACGGCGGAGCCCGCCGCCTGGCGCGCGAGACGACCGGTCTCGAACCGGATCGTACGCGTGCCGAATGAGCCGTTGTCTATGACGGCTTCAGCAGTGTGGACACCCTCCACGGGGGACCTCCTTGTGGTCGGTCACCCGCGCCCTCTTCTCACCGGCACCCTCGTTAGGTGCAGCGCCGGTCTTCGATCGAAGCGCCCGGTCAAGTGCGTTCTTACCGGAAGCCACTACCGAGGACCGGCCCGCAGGCGTCGCGGGTCGCATGGTGCTGAACGGACGCGGGGGCTGTGTCTCGGATCTTCAGTTGTACGTCAGGCGCGGGGGCGATTCACGCCGCCACGCGTCCGACCGTATGGGGTCCTACCCCATATGAGAAGGGAGCGGCGCGGACGCCGCTCCCTTTCATGCTATCGGCGCAGACCGAGTCGCTCGATGAGCGAACGGTAGCGCTGGATGTCGACCTTCTGCAGGTACTTCAGCAGGCGGCGCCGGCGACCCACGAGCAGCAGCAGACCACGACGGCTGTGGTGGTCGTGCTTGTGCGTCTTCAGGTGCTCGGTCAGCTCGCTGATGCGCTTGCTGAGCAGCGCGATCTGCACCTCGGGCGAACCGGTGTCGCCTTCGGCCGTCGCGTACTCACTGATGATGGTCTTCTTGGCAGCGGTGTCGAGGGACACGGCTCTCCTTCAATCTACGGACACGCGCGAATGAGATGGAAGCGCGAACGACCGTGCGTGCCTACAGTCGCCGCGTGAAGGCCTTCATGGGCAGCGCGCAGCGCCACCGCTACAGAGCCGACATGCAAGGTTACCACCTCATGTCCGGTGCACGGACTCACGCGGAACGGGCCCCCTCACGCTCGAAGTGGGGTCGCCCGCCCGCTCTCAGCGCGTGACCCGGCGGGTGGCGTCCACGTCGGCGTGGATCTGGGCGATCAGCGCGTCGATGGACTCGAACCGCGTGTTCCCGCGCAGCCGCGCCGCGAACTCCACCGCCACGTGCACCCCGTACAGCTCCAGGTCGTCCCGGTCCAGCGCGTACGCCTCGACCGTGCGCGGCACCCCCTCGAACGTCGGGTTCGTGCCCACCGAGATCGCGGCCGGCCAGCGCTCACCCGCGTACACGGCGGGCAGGTTGGCCACCGGCACGCACTCCATCCAGCCCGCGTAGACGCCGTCGGCCGGGATCGCGGTGTACTGCGGGGTCTCGACGTTCGCGGTGGGAAAGCCGAGCTGGCGACCGCGCTGGTAGCCGCGGACGACCACGCCCTCCACCCGGTGCGGCCGGCCGAGCCACTCCCTGGCCCGCGCCACGTCGCCGTCCACGAGCAGGTCACGGATCGAGCTGGAGGAGACGCCGTCGAGGAGGGGCACGGCCTCCACCTCGAAGCCGTACATCTCGCCCAGCGTCCGCAAAGTCTCGACATCGCCCTTGGCGCCCTGCCCGAACGCGAAGTTCTCCCCCACCACCACGACCGCCGCCCGCAACCGCTCGGCCAGCACGCTCTGCGCGAACTCCTCCGGCGGCGTGCGCGACAGCCCCAGCGTGAACTCCAGCACCTCGACCCCGTCCACGCCCAGCTCTACCAGCAGCTCGCTCCTGCGCCGCGCGTTGCTCAGCCGGAACGGATGCGACCCCGGCCGCACCACCTCCTCCGGATGCGGCTCGAACGTCACGGCCACACTCCGCAGCCCGCGCTCCCTGGCGACGGCGACCGTGCGCTCGACCACCCGCTGGTGCCCGCGGTGGACCCCGTCGTACACGCCGATGGTGACGACAGACCTTTCCGAACCCTGCACGCTAGGCCCCATTCGCTCGTCCCCGGATCAACCCGTACAAGCCTGCCATGCGCCGCGCCCTTCCCTCCAATCGAGGGGGTTATCATCGGGCATCATGCCTCGTTACGCGCTTCTGATCCTGCCTGCCTTCAACCGGGTCTACGGCGAGAGCTCCGTCCGGCTGACCCTCGCCGAGCTGGCCGTCTTCAGCTCGCGCGCCCTCGAAGGCGAGGTGCTCGACAGCGCGGAGGCACGGATCGGCGGCGTTCCGTACGTGGTGTTCGAGACCGCGCGCCCGCTGAGCGAGCGCGACGTGCGCCTGCTGTCCAACCTGTCGTCCGTCTACGCGGTGTTCGGCGTCGAGGGCGACCTGCTCAGACCCCTTACCATGAGCCCGCGCGACCGGCTGAGCAGCGATCTGCTCACCATCCAGAAGTACGCCGGCAAGACCAACGAGCACTTCACCAAGCTGCTCCTCAACGTCACCGCGCTGGCGGGCGACAAGGGCCTGAGCGACGGGCTGCAGGTCTTCGACCCGCTCTGCGGCCGCGGCACCACCCTCAACCAGGCGCTCATGTACGGCTACGACGCCTACGGCATCGACGTGGACGGCAAGGACTTCGAGGCCTACAGCGGCTTCATCAAGACCTGGCTGCGCAACAAGCGACTCAAGCACACCGCCGAGACCGTGCCGGTGCGCCGCGACCGGGCGCTGGCCGGGCGGCGGCTCAACATCGCCTTCGGCCTGTCGAAGGAGGCCGTCAAGGCGGGCGACGTCCAGCACCTGGCCGTGGTGAACGCCGACACGCTGCGCAGCCGCGAGTTCTTCAAGCCCCGCTCGTTCGACCTGGTGGTGACCGACGCGCCCTACGGCGTCCAGCACGGCAGCAAGGGCGGCGCCGGGCTGTCGCGCAGCCCCCTGGAACTGCTGGCCAAGGCCGTGCCGGGCTGGGCCGAGCTGCTGCGGCCCGGCGGGGCGATGGGGATCGCCTGGAACACCTACGGCGGCAAGAGCGCGGAGCTGGGCAGGATCCTCGCGGAGGCGGGGCTGGAGGTGCTGGAATACCCGGACTTCGAGCACTGGGTGGACCAGGCGATCGTGCGCGACGTCATCGTGGCCCGCAAGCCCGCCTAGCGAGCTTGGCCCGAGGTCATTCGGGCAGGCTGAACTGGTCGCGCCGCACCGCGTCCACGAAGACCGTCCACTCCTCACGACTGAAGTCGAGGACCGGACCGTCGCCGCCGTCCTTGCTGTCCCTGACCCTGACGCGGCCGTCACCGATCGCCACTTCAACGCAGTTGCCGCTGTTGCATGCTCGTTGCCAAGCGGGCTGGTGGCTCGAGAAATCGCCGGTCATGATGCTCCCCTGTAGTCATTCAATTACTCTTCGTGACAGCATACTCGGCGCCCCTACCACTAGGGGCGAAGCAGGGGAATCTCATCAGAGCCTTGATCCGGCAAAGCTTCCTTTAATCTCGTCAATGAGCGCGATCGAGGCGGCGGGCGGCAGCGCGGTACTCTTCAGCCGGTCGATCGCGGTCCGGTAGAGGGCCACCGTCGTCGGCTTCTCCAGGTACTCCACCGCGTCCATGGTCTCGACGAAAACGATGGGGGTCGGCATCGGCTCGGGGAGCTCGTAGAGCATGAAAGGGCCGTCCATGCCCGTATAAGCGCCGCGGCAGAACGGCATGACCTGCAGCGTCACCCGGCCCTCTGCCGCCACCCACAGCAAGTGATCGAGCTGCCGGCGCATGATGCGTGAGCCGCCCACCTCCCGGCGCAGCGCGGCCTCGTCCACGATGACGCAGTACGGCAGCGGAGGCTCCTCCCACAGCCGCGCCTGGCGCTTCTTCCGGGCCTGCACCCGCCGTTCGAGCATCTCCATGGCCAGCCCCGGCAGGGTTCCCCGGATGAGCGAACGGGCGTACTCCTCGACCTGCAGCAGTCCGGGAAGGTAGGAGATCTGCAGCTCTGTGATCCCAAAGGCGGCTGCCTCGATGTCCATGTGGGTGTACATCGCGGCGTGGCCGAGATCTCCGAACTCCTGCCTGAGCCCCTGATAACGCGACTCCGACGCCAAGGCGATCAGCTTGCTCACCACGCGCTCGTCGTCCACACCGTAGATCTCGCTGAGATCCCGGATGTCGCGCGGGCTGGCACCACGCTGCCCGTTCTCCATCCGGCTGATCTTTGTCGGGCTTGCCGGCAGCCTGCCTGCGACCTCTTCGATCGTCATTCCGGCTTCCTGCCGCATCTTGCGTAACTGAACCGCAAGCTGACGTCTGCGCAGCGTCAGGTTCGATGTGGGCACATGTCACCCCGAGGATCGGCGATGCCCCCCTTATCCCCGGTCTTCCGGCCGAAGATGCCGGGCACCGCCAAGTGGCAATTGCCAAAAGCCCTCCGCCACCTTTACGCGCGGCGCCCGGCGGTGACACTCCTCCTGCGACTCACCTACCGGAAAGGGTGATACACCACCATGAACACACAGCGGTCATCACCGGCGTCCCGGGCTCCACAGCCGGTGATCGTCATCGTTCTCGTGCTGGTCATCGGGTTCCACGCCGGATACAGCCCCGGCCAGCTACGGGAGATCGTCTCCATCGTCCTCGTCGCGCTCATCGCACTCGTCGCGGCACGGGCGGCGCGTCTGCAGGCAGCCGACTAGACGCACGCTCACTCGCCTCGACAGAGCCGTCGGACGAGTGACGCGCCCGCACCCGCTACCCGACGAACACCGCGAGGGGCTTGGCCACCCGGCCCTGCTCCTCGACCAGCGCCAGCAGCTCGCCCTCCGGCCCGAAGACCCCGATCGGCCCCTTGCCGAGCCCCACGGAGGGCAGCCGCCCGCCGTGCCCGATGACGCGTGCCTCGTCGGCCGTGACGTCGCGGCGCGGGAACGCCGCCGCCACCGCCTCGCCGATGGGCAGGATCACGCACTCTCCCGCGAGCTGCTCGATGCTCCTGGCCAGCGACAGGTCGTAGGGCCCCACCCGGGTGCGCCGCAGCATCGTCAGATGGCCGCCCACGCCGAGCGCGGCGCCCAGGTCGCGGGCCAGGGAGCGGATGTAGGTGCCGCTGGAGCAGGTCACGACCGCGTCCACGTCCACGACGTCGCCGCCGTGCCTGATGTCGAGCACGTCGAACTGCCGCACCGTGACGGGCCTGGCCGCCAGCGCGACCTCCTCGCCCGCGCGGGCCTTCTTGTAGGCCCGCTCACCGTTCACCTTGATCGCGCTGACCTGCGGCGGGACCTGCATGATCTCACCGGTGAGCGCGGCGACGCCCTTGGCGATCTCCGCCCCGGTGACGTCCGACGCCGGGGCCGTGGCGATGACCTCGCCCTCGGCGTCGTCGGTGTTGGTGCTCACGCCGAGCCGGATGGTGGTCTCGTACACCTTCTCGGTCAGCGTCAGGTGCCCCAGCAGCCTGGTCGCCTTCTCCACGCCGACCACCAGCACGCCCGTCGCCATCGGGTCGAGCGTGCCCGCGTGGCCCACCCGGCGGGTGCCCGCGATGCGCCGCATCTTGGCCACCACGTCGTGGGAGGTCCACTCCGCCGGCTTGTCGACGATGATCAGACCGCTCTCGGCCATTCAGGAAACCCTCCGCAGCTCGCGCCGGAACTTCGCCATGGTCTCCTCCACGGTCTCGTACGAGGTGTAGCCCGCCGCGTTGTGATGGCCGCCGCCGCCGAGGGCCGCGCACACCGCGGCCACGTCGACGGTGCCCTTGGACCGGGTCGAGACCTGCCAGTCGCCGTGGTCATCCTCCTTGAGCACGACCGCGACCTCGGCCTCGTCGGCGCGGCGCACGATGTCGATGATGCCTTCCAGCTCGGAGTACGGCAGCCCGTACGCGGCCCGGTCGACCCGCGACACGTACGTCCACACCAGCCGGCCCTCCAGCGTCACCCGCTCCAGCGCGTTCGCCAGCACCTTGAGGTAGCCGAACGGGGAACGGTCCCACAGCTCGCGGGCGATCTCGTCGGTGCGTAGCCCGGTCGCCACCAGCCTGGCCGCCATCTGGTGCACGGCGGGCGTGGTCGAGGAGTAGCGGAACGACCCGGTGTCGGTCACCAGCCCCGCGTACAGGCAGGTGGCGATGTCACGGTCGAGCCGGCCGCCGAGCCGGTAGACGAGCTGCTCGGCCAGCATGGCCGTGGCCGCCGCGTCGGCGTCGATGAGGTCGAGCGTGCCGAACCCGGTGTTGGACGGGTGGTGGTCGACGACGATGACCTCGCGCGCCGAGGCGGCGTTGGCGCCCAGCAGACCCACCCGCTCGAACGTCGAGCAGTCGAACACGATCATCAGGTCGGGCGCCGCCGGGTACTCCTCCGGCGGCACCAGCATCTCCTGCCCCGGCAGGAACCCCAGCAGTCTCGGCACCGCGAAGATCCGGTCACCGAACGAGGCCACCACCCGCTTGCCCATCGAGCGCAGCACGAACGCCACGGCCAGCATCGACCCGAGCGCGTCGCCGTCGGGGTTCACGTGGCAGGCCAGCGCGACCTCGTCGGCCTGGCCGATCAGCCGCAGCGCCCGATCCCACGACGACTCGGGGATCGGGCAGCCGCCCTCGCCGGGGAGCCGCCCGATGCTCGCCGGGCGGTCGGTCCTGTCGCGTACGTCGGGCGTCACGCCTGATCGTCCCTGCTCACCTCGGCGTCTTCCTCGTCGTCGGGCTTGCGGTAGGGGTCGGCCTCTCCGGCGTAGGAGGCGGCCTCGGCCTGCCGCGCCACCTCGGCGTCCCGCGCCCTGGCGGCGTTGATCAGATCGTCGAGGTGCCGCGCGCTGTCGGGCAGCGGGTCGTGCTTGAACGTCAGCGTCGGGGCGAACCGCACCCCGGTCTGGCGGCCCACCTCGGAGCGGATGATGCCCTTGGCGCTTTCGAGGGCGGCAGCGCTGTCGGCCCGCTCGGCATCGGAGCCGAACACCGTGTAGAACACCGTGGCGTCGCGCAGGTCAGCGGTGATGCGCGTGTCGGTCACGGTGACGAAGCCCAGACGCGGATCCTTGATCCGGCGCTCCAGCATCTCGGCGACGATCTGCTGGATGCGGTCGGCGAGCTTGCGTGCTCGTGCTGCATCCACCATGTTCGCTCCCCCTCACGCACGACCTGGCCGTGCAGTCGTTCAGTCTTCATCGTTGTAGAGCCGGTGCCGGGCCGACAGGAGCTCGATCTCGGGGCGGAAGGCCACCATGCGCTCGCAGGCGTCCAGCACCTCCTTGCAGTTACCCGCGGAGGCGGAGACAACCGCCACACCGACCTCCGCTCTGCGATGCAGGTCGAGATGGCCGGTCTCAGCCACCGCGATGCTGGGATAACGGCGCTGCAACTCGGCGATCAGCGGCCGTACGACAGAGCGCTTCTGCTTCAGCGATCTGACGTCGCCGAGCAGGATGTCCAGGGTCAGAGCACCCACATACATCGTTGGTCACCACCGCTTGGCTGGGTGTGTGAGCACGCCGGGCCTGCTGCGGTGGGGACCAGGCCCGGGCGTGCGAGAGGCGCCCGGCGGATGTCCCGCCGGGCGCCCGGCCGCGCGTCACACGCGCGGCTTCTCCCGCATCTCGAACGTCTCGATCACGTCGTCGATCCTGATGTCGTTGTAGCCGACACCGATACCGCACTCGAAGCCCTCGCGGACCTCGGTCGCGTCATCCTTGAAGCGACGCAGGGACGAGACGGTCAGGTTGTCCGCGATGACGACGCCGTCGCGGATCACCCTGGCCTTGCTGTTGCGGACGATCAGACCGGAGCGGACCAGCGAACCGGCGACGTTGCCGATCTTCGGCACCTTGAAGACCTCGCGGACTTCGGCGGTGCCCATCTGGACCTCTTCGAACTCGGGCTTGAGCATGCCCTTGAGCGCCGCTTCGATCTCCTCGATCGCCTGGTAGATGACCGAGTAGTAGCGGATGTCGACGCCCTCGCGCTCGGCCAGGTCGCGCGCCCGGGGCTCGGGGCGGACGTTGAAGCCGATGATGACCGCGTTGTCGTCGGCGACGGCCAGGTTGACGTCGTACTCGGTGATCGCGCCGACCGCGCGGTGCAGGACACGGAGCCTGACCTCGTCGCCGACGTCGATCTTGAGCAGGGCGTCTTCCAGGGCCTCCACCGAACCGGACACGTCACCCTTGATGATGAGCTTGAGCTCGTCGACGCGGCCCTTCTCAAGGTCGCTGAACAGCTCTTCGAGGGTGCGGCGACGGCTCGACTTCGCCATGTCGGCGCTGCGCTTGCGCGCCGCGCGCTGCTGGGCGATCTGCCGGGCCATCCGGTCGTCGGTGACCACGATGAAGTTGTCACCGGCGCTCGGCACGGCCGTCAGACCCATCACCAGGACGGGACGCGACGGCGTGGCCTCCTCGACCGGCTCGCCGTTGTCGTCGAGCATCGCGCGGACGCGGCCGAAGGCCTCGCCACACACGATCGAGTCGCCGACGCGCAGCGTGCCGCGCTGGACCAGGACGGTCGCGACGGGGCCGCGGCCACGGTCGAGGTGCGCCTCGATCGCGATGCCCTGGGCGTCCATCGTCGGGTTGGCCCGCAGGTCGAGCTCGGCGTCCGCGGTCAGCAGGATGGCCTCGAGGAGGTTGTCGATGCCCGTGCCGTTCTTCGCCGAGATGTCGACGAAGAGGGTCGAGCCGCCGTACTCCTCGGCCACCAGGCCGTACTCGGTGAGCTGGGCACGGACCTTGTTCGGGTCTGCGCCCTCCTTGTCGACCTTGTTGACCGCGACCACGATCGGCACCTCGGCCGCCTGAGCGTGGTTGAGAGCCTCGATCGTCTGCGGCTTCACACCGTCGTCGGCCGCGACCACCAGCACCGCGATGTCGGTGGACTTGGCGCCTCGGGCACGCATGGCGGTGAACGCCTCGTGACCCGGGGTGTCGATGAAGGTGATCTTCCGCTCTTCGCCCTCGTGCTCGGCGGCGACCTGGTAAGCACCGATGTGCTGGGTGATGCCACCCGCCTCGCGCGCCACCACGTTGGTCTTGCGGATGGCGTCGAGCAGCTTGGTCTTACCGTGGTCGACGTGACCCATGACGGTCACGACCGGCGGACGCGCGGCCAGGTCGGCCTCGTCGCCCTCGTCCTCGCCGAACTCGATGTCGAAGGCCTCGAGAAGCTCGCGGTCCTCCTCCTCCGGGCTGACGACCTGGATGTCGTAGTCGAGCTCCTGACCGAGAAGCTGCAGCGTCTCCTCGTTCACCGACTGCGTCGCGGTCACCATCTCGCCCAGGTGCAGCATGATCTGCACGAGCGAGGCGGGGTTCGCGCCGATGCGGTCGGCGAAGTCGGACAGCGACGCGCCGCGCGGCAGGCGGATCGTCGCGCCGTTGCCACGGGCGACCTGCACACCGCCGATCGCCGGCGCCGACATGTTGTCGAACTCCTGGCGCCTCTGACGCTTGGACTTGCGGCCACGCGCGGGACGGCCGCCGGGACGCCCGAAGGCTCCCGCGGTGCCGCCACCACGGCCACGGCCGCCGCCACCGGGACGGCCGCCGAAGCCACCGCCGCCGCCACCGCCACCGGGACCACCGGTGCCGGTGCGCGGACCGGCGCCGCCGCCACCCGGGCGACCGGCGAAACCGCCGCCGCCACCCGGACGACCGCCGCCGCCACCACCGGGACGGCCACCGCCGCCACCGCCGGGACGACCGCCACCGCCACCACCGCCACCCGGACGGCCACCGCCGCCGGGACCGGCAGGACGACCCTGCGGCATCATCATCGGGTTGGGACGCGGGCCACCCGGACGGGGACCGCCCGCACCGCCACCGCCGCCGGGACCCGGACGCGGGCCTCCGCCGGAGGGCGGGCCGGGACGCGGACCCGGAGTGGGCCTGTCGCCACCACGGCCCTGCGGCGGACGCGGCATCGCGCCGTCGCGCGGCGGGCCGTCACGGCGCTCGCGCTGGCCGGGGCCGCCGCCACCTTCGCGGTTGCCACCGGGACGCGGCGGACGGGACTGGCCCATGCCGCTGGCGTTGGACGAGAACGGGTTGTTGCCCGGACGCGGGCCACGCGGACCAGGCCGCGGGCCGGGGCCGGGACGCGGGCCGCCACCGGCGGGCGCGCCGGGACGCGGCGCGGGCGCCGAACCGCCGCGGTCGCCGCCACGGTCACCACCACGGTCGCCGCGGTCGCCACGCTCAGCGCGGTCACCACGGTCGCCGCGCTCACCACCACGCTCGCCGCCGCGCTCACCACCACGCTCGCCGCCGCGCTCACCACCGGGCCCACCGGGGCCTCCGGGACGCGGGCCGGGCTTGGGGCCGGGACCGGGACGCGGGCCGCCACCGGCGGGGCCGGGACGCGGACCAGGGGTCGGCCGGGCGGGCGCGCCGCTCTCGAAACGCGCCTGCGGGGCACCGGAGGTCTCGCCGCGAGCGGCCTCGGGGGCCTGCTGCGGCTGCTGGTGCGGCATCGGCACCGGCGGGCGCGGCTGACCGCCGCCGCCCTGCGGGCCGGGACGCGGACCGGGCTTGGGGCCCGGGCGCGGTGGAGCGGGAACCGGTGCCTGCCCGGCACCGTTACCGGCCTGGCCTTCGGCCGGCCGGGGCGCAGCCCTTGGCGGCTGCGGCTTGTTGGACGGCTGACCGCCGCCCCTAGAGGAGCCTCCCTTGGAGACCCCTAGCGCTTCGGTGAGCCTGCGGACCACCGGCGCTTCGATGGTCGAGGACGCCGAACGGACGAACTCTCCCATCTCTTGGAGCTTGGCCATGACGACCTTGCTCTCTACGCCGAACTCCTTAGCGAGCTCGTATACCCGGACCTTCGCCACTGCACTCCCTTACTCGGCCCGGGAGGCTGGCTGTGCCGTCCGGACCGTCGCTACCTTGACGTCTTCATCGCCGCGTGCTCATCAGGCGCTCATAGCAATCTGACTCCGCCCATCAACTCGGCGTCCTACATGACATTTCTTGGTCTCCCTCCAGGTGCGCTCGCACGGGCGAGCTGTCAAGCGGCCCCGGCACGCGGAACGCGCGCGGGAACGCTCGGCGCCGCTCGGCAAGCTCCAGACAGCTCAGGGACGGGTGCAGCGATGCACCTCGCCCCGGGAGCCGTCCGCGCAGGTCAGGGACCACTTGGCCCTCGACCCGCACCAGACGGAGCAGCTCGGACTTAGCCTCGCGAGCCCGGCAGCCCACACAGGTGCGCTGTGGGACCGCTCGGCCACCATATTCCAGCTTACCGTGTTGACGCATCTACGGAACCGGCGGCGTCCTCGGCTTGTGTATCGGGCCGGATGTCGATCCGCCATCCCGTGAGTCTCGCGGCTAGCCGGGCGTTCTGTCCCTCTTTGCCGATCGCCAGCGAGAGCTGGTAGTCGGGCACCGTCACCCGCGCGACCCGGCCTTCGAGATCGAGAACCTCGACGTGGGAAACGCGCGCCGGCGACAGGGCATTCCCCACGAACTCGCCCGGATCCTCGGACCAGTCGATGATGTCGATCTTCTCGCCGTGCAGCTCCGTCATCACGTTGCGGACCCGCGAACCCATCGGGCCGATGCAGGCGCCCTTGGCGTTCACGCCCTGCTTGCGCGACCTGACGGCGATCTTGGTGCGGTGACCCGCCTCGCGCGCCACCGCCGCGATCTCCACGGTGCCGTCGGCGATCTCCGGCACCTCCAGCGCGAACAGCTTCTTGACCAGCCCGGGGTGCGTGCGCGACAGGGTGACGGACGGGCCCTTGTGACCCTTCTTCACCTGCACCACGTAAGCGCGGATGCGCTCGCCGTGCACGTACTCCTCGCCGGGCACCTGCTCGGCGTGCGGCAGCACGGCCTCGATCTTGCCCAGGTCGACCAGCACCACGCGAGGGTCCTTGCCCTGCTGGATCACGCCGGAGACCAGCTCGCCCTCGCGGCTGGCGAACTCGCCGAAGTTGATCTCGTCCTCGGCGTCGCGCAACTGCTGCAGGATGACCTGCTTGGCGGTGGTCGCGGCGATCCTGCTGAAGTTGCTGGGCGTGTCGTCGAACTCCCTGACGACCTCGCCGTCATCGTCGAGCTCGGCCGCCCAGATCGTGACGTGACCGCTGCCCCGGTCGAGCTCCGCCCGCGCCTTGGACGCGGCGCCGTCGGTGCGGAAGTACGCGATCAGCAACGCGTCCTCGATCGCCTTGACGACCAGGTCGAAGGAGATGTCCTTCTCCCGCTCCAGGCTGCGCAGGACGCTCATGTCGATGTCCACGACGGCTCCCCCTTAGCCTTCGTCGCCGTCGACGTCGTCGATTCGGCGGAATTCCACCTGCACCCGTCCGCGGGTCAGGTCCTCGAAACCAAGCCTGCGCGGCGCGCCCGAGACGTCGAGGTCGACGCCGCTCTCGTCGGCGGCCACGACGCGGCCCTCCACCACGGATCCGTCTCTCAGCTCCGCCTTCACCAGCCGCTTGGCGGCACGGCGCCAATGGCGCGGCTCGGTGAGCGGGCGATCGACGCCCGGCGAGGACACCTCCAGCGTGTACGCCGCCTGGCCCATCGCGTCGTCGTCGTCCAGCGCCGTGGAGACGGCCTGGCTCACGTCGGCCACGTCGTCGAGGCTCACGCCGCCGTCACGATCCACGATCACGCGCAACAGCCGTCTCTTGCCTGCCTGGGTGACCGTGATGTCCTCCAGGTCGAGGCCCTCCGCGCTGACCACGGGCTCCAGGAGCTTCATCAGGTGGTCGCGGGGTGATGCGCTGCCCATATCGACCTCCCCTATTGTCATGTCTCAGCCGGGCGGACCTCGCCTCTGGCTCTCCGCCGTCTGGCCGCTCAGCCAGCGACGACAGTTGACACCCTATCCGTATGAGGGCACGGAAAGAGCGCCACTCGTCGCGGTCGAATGGCGGAGCGTCGCCGGACGGCGATCGCGGGCACTGGCCGTACGATGCTACCGAGGCCCCAACGGGCCGGTGACACCTGGAGGTTCGAGTCCGTGCGCGCGCGTCAGCTCTCCCGTCGGGCCCTGCTGGCGGGCGGGGCCCTGCTGGCGGGCGGGGCAGCCGCGCTGACCGGCTGCAGCGACTCCGGGCCCGCTCGGCCGACCGCCGCCCCGCCGTCCGACTCGCCCGAGACCGTGCTGCTCAAGGGGCTCATCGCGGAGAAGGAGCGGACGATCGCGCTCTACTCGTCGCTGATCAGCGGCGGGGCCGAGAAGCTGGGGCCGTTCCGCGACCGGCACCAGGCGCATCTGGACGAGCTGCGCAAGTACGTCCCCTCCACCTCCGCCTCCGCCTCGCCCTCCCCTGCCGCTTCGCCCGTCAAGGCGTCGCTGTCGCGGTTGCGGGAGCTGGAGCGCAAGGCCGCCGCCGCGCGGCCACGCCAGCTCGGCGGCGTCTCACCCGGAGTGGCCCAGCTCATCGCCAGCATCGGGGCCTGCGAGGCCGCCCATGCCGTCGCCCTTCCTAAGTCCCTGTGAGGTTCTCGGTGAGCTCTGCCGACGACATGGAGAAGCTGCGCAAGGCCCTGGCCGCCGAGCACGCGGCGGTGTTCGCGTACGGGCTGCTGGCGGCGCGCACCTCGGGGGAGGTCCGGCGGCGGATGAGCGCGGCCTACGACGCGCACCGGGCGCAGCGCGATCGGCTCCGCACCCTCATCACGACGCGTGGCGGGCGGCCCGCCGAGCCTGACGCGTCCTATGCGCTGCCGTTCTTTCCCTCCGACGCCAAGCTGGCCGTCAAGCTGGCGGTGCAGCTGGAGAACGGGGTGGCGGCGGCCTATCTGGAGCTGGTGTCCGCGCGGGACGTGAAGGTGCGGGAGCATGCGGCGGCGGTGATGCAGCAGGCGGTGACCCGGGCGTACAGCTTCAAGCCTGATCCGCCGGCGGCGTTTCCCGGCATGCCTGTGGCGGCGTCTCCACCTGCTTCGCCGTCGGCGGGCTCTGCCGGCGGCTGAGCCTCCGCCTGGTGTGAGGCGGTCAGTGGTAGAGGATCGACAGGAGGTCCGGGCCGAGGCGTTGCACGGCGTCGGCGTCGAGCTGGTAGTAGACGACCGGCCCGCGACGATGCGTGTGCACCAGCCCCGCCTCCCGCAGCCGCCGCAGGTGGCGGGAGACCTGCGGCGCCGTCATCCCGAGCTGGTTGGCCAGCTCGGACGTGGCCACCGGGTTGCGCAGGATGGCGTGGCACAGCCGCAGCCGGGTCGGGTCCTGGAGGGCGGCCAGGCGGCGCCGGGCGGTGTCGAGGCTGGGGGTCTCTGCGGCGTCGGCACTGTACTGGATGACGACCGGATAGCCCGGGTAGTGCTTGATGACGAAGTGGGGCCGCCCGTGGACGGTGGGGACGAGGAGGCAGGGGCGGGCGGCGGTGACGCGGGCGGTGGCGTTGTAGAGCTTGTCGAAGACGACGTGCAGGCGCCGCCCCGACGGGGTGCCCGCCGTAGCGGTCGGGAGGCCGGACAGGGTCAGGGCGCCCCTTCTGCGCAGGTCACGTTCGCGCAGGGCGCCGTCGTGGTCGAGGGTGCGGCGCAGGGCGGGCCACTCGGCGGCGAAGGCGGCGCGGGCGAAGGCGGCCAGGAAGTCCAGCAGCCGCGCCCGTACGGCGTGCGGGTCGGCGCGCAGCCGGCCGCCGATCTCCTGGCGGCTGGAGGAGATCAGCCGGAGCCTGTGCAGGGTCTCGTCGCTGAGGCGGGGCGCCAGCTCGGTCTCGTTCACGCCGATCAGCGCCTGCACGGTCATGGCCACGAAGTCGCCGATGGGCAGCTCGGCCACCTCGCCCAGCTCGTCATCCAGGGTGCGTCGCCGACCGGCGGAGAGCGGCAGGAGGTAGCGGGCGCGGAAGGCGCCGTAGAGCGGCGCCCAGGCGGCGGCGGTGGCCAGCAGGCCCGCGTCGAGCCGCGCGTGGGCCCTGGCCACCCAGCCCGCGCTGAGGGGGTGGTGGCCGGGCTCGTCGAGGGCGTGCAGGCAGGCGCACAGCTCGGCCAGCGGAGACTGCTGGACGGCGATGGGCACGGCGGTCGTGGAGGCGTCAGACGGGTCTCGGGTGCCGGGGGTGTCGACGATGAGCGTGACGGCCACTCTGCAGGTTACCGCGTAGGCGTCAATCGGCTTGTGGACCTGCCCGCGTTCCCGCAGGCTGTCGCCTCATGGCTGAGGAACTGCACGTGGTCAGGCATCCGACCGGCTTCTATTCGGCGGGCGCCACGACCGTCTTCGCGTCCAGACACGACCAGAGGTTCTCCTACTGCCTGTACGTGCCGTCCGCGCACGCCCCGGACGGCGAGCCCCTCCCCCTGGTCGTCCTGCAGCACGGGACGGGGCGGCGCGGCCCGCAGTACCGGGACAACTTCGCGAGGTGGGCCGAGGAGCACGGCTGTCTGGTGCTGGCGCCGCTGTTCCCGGCCGGCATCGGGCGGGATCCGGAGGACCTGCACAACTTCAAGTTCCTGCGGTACGGCGACATCCGCTTCGATCTGGCCCTGCTGGCCATGGTCGAGGAGGTGGGCGAGCGTTTCAACGTCCGGACGGAACGGTTCCTGCTGCACGGGTTCTCTGGCGGCGGGCAGTTCGTGCACCGGTTCGCCTATCTGCATCCCGAGCGGCTGGCCGGGGTGTCCATCGGGGCGCCAGGACGGATCACCTACATCGACCGGGACAGCCCGTGGTGGGTCGGGCTGCTGGGATTCGAGGAGGAGTTCGGGCGTGCGCCGGGGGTGGCGGAGCTTCGGAACGTTCCCGTGCAGATGATCGTGGGCGGTGCCGACGTGGAGACGTGGGAGATCAACAACCCGGGCGACTCCAACTGGATGGAGGGCGCCGACGCGTTCGGGGTGACGCGGGTGGAGCGGCTGACGGCGTTGCGGGACAACTTCGAGGAGCACGGCATCGGCGTGCGGTTCGACGTGGTGCCGGGTGTGGGGCACGAGCCGATGCTCCTGCTCGGGCCGGTCAAGGACTTCTTCGCCGCGATCCTCGCCCGACGGTGAGGAGCCCTCCCCGCGCGGGAAGGGCTCCGTCCGTACGGGAGGGTCAGGCGTTGACGGCGGCCAGGATGCGGTCGGCGGCCTCGGCGAGCGGGATCTCGGACTTCTCGCCCGAGACGCGGTCACGCAGCTCCACGACCCCCTGCGACAGCCCGCGCCCGACGACCACGATCGTCGGCAGGCCGAGCAGCTCGGCGTCCTTGAACTTGACGCCGGGCGAGACCTGCGGCCGGTCGTCGACCAGGACGCGCAGCCCGCGCGACTCCAGCTCGGCGCCCAGCTCCAGGGCGGCCTCCACCTGGTTCTCCTTGCCGGTGCCGACGATGTGCACGTCGGCGGGCGCGACCTCGCGCGGCCACACCAGGCCGAGCTGGTCGTGGGCCTGCTCGGCGATGACGGCCACGGCGCGGGAGACGCCGATGCCGTAGGAGCCCATGGTGATGCGGATGGGCTTGCCGTCGGGGCCGAGCGCGTCGAGGCCGGCGGCGTCGGCGTACTTGCGACCGAGCTGGAAGATGTGGCCGATCTCGATGCCGCGGTCGATGGACAGCCCGGAGCCGCACCGGGGGCAGGGGTCGTCCGCGCGGACCTCGGCGGCCTCGATGGTGCCGTCGGGGGTGAAGTCGCGGCCCGCGACCACGTTGGCGGCGTGCTTGCCGGGCTCGTTGGCGCCCGTCACCCAGGACGTGCCGGTGACGACGCGGGGGTCGACGAGGTAGCGGATGCCCAGCTCACGCAGCACCTGCGGACCGATGTAGCCGCGGACGAGGCCGGGGTGCCTGGCGAAGTCGGCGGCCTCGAAGATGGCGGGCTCGCCGGGCGCCAGCGACGCCTCCAGGCGCTTGAAGTCGACCTCGCGGTCGCCCGGCACGCCGATGATGAGCGTCTCGACCTTGTCGGAGCCCGGCGTGGTGACCTTGACGACGACGTTCTTCAGCGTGTCGGCGGCGGTGACGGACAGGCCGTGGTGCTCGTTGACGTACGACACCAGCGTCTCGATGGTCGGGGTGTCGGGGGTGTCCATGACCTGCAGCGCGGGCAGGTCGTCGAAGGAGCGCGCGGCGGGGGCGGTGGTGACGACGGCCTCGGCGTTGGCCGCGTAGCCGCAGGAGTGGCAGGCGACGAACGTGTCCTCGCCGGTGGGGGTGGGCGCCAGGAACTCCTCCGACGCCGAACCGCCCATCGCGCCCGACGTCGCGAAGACGATCTTGTAGGTGATGCCGAGGCGGTCGAAGGTGCGGATGTAGGTCTCGCGGTGCTGCTCGTAGGAGCGCTTGAGCCCGTCGTCGTCGAGGTCGAAGGAGTAGGAGTCCTTCATCAGGAACTCACGGCCCCGCAGGATGCCGGCCCTGGGCCGCGCCTCGTCGCGATATTTGGTCTGGATCTGGTAAAGCGTGACCGGATAGTCCTTGTATGAGGAGTATTCGCCCTTGACCATGTCGGTGAAGAGCTCCTCGTGGGTGGGACCGAGGAGATAGTCGGCGCCCTTGCGGTCCTGGAGGCGGAACAGGGTGTCGCCGTATTCGGTCCAGCGGCCGGTCGCCTCGTAGTATTCACGGGGCAGCAGGGCGGGGAAGAGCACTTCCTGGCCGCCCATGCGGTTCATTTCCTCGCGAACGATCTTCGCTACGTTCTCCATGACCATTTTGCCGAGGGGGAGCCAGGAGTAGATCCCGGGCGCGACGCGGCGGACGTAGCCGGCTCGGACGAGGAGCTTGTGGCTCGGCACTTCCGCGTCTGCCGGGTCGTCCCGCAGGGTGCGAAGAAACAACGACGACATGCGCAGCAACACGGCTACTCCTTGCTCGAACCCGAATGTGGAGGACTACAGGCTATCGAGTCGGAGGAGCCCCGCGCTCGGGCTTATCCGGGCGGGCTCAGACGGCCAGGGGGACCCAACCGGCGACGAAGGCGGCCAGGCAGACCGTGAACAGTCCCGCGAACACCGCCGACACCGCCAGCGCCCGCACTCGTCCCCGCGCGTTCCTGCGCAGCCCCAGCACCAGCACCACGGACGCCAGCCCGACCGCCACCGCGGGGCCGGGCCAGAACGACTGGTCGCTGTCGATGAACCCGGGCGTCGCCCGGTCCACCACGTCGGCGATCAGTGCCGCGCCGACCGCACCCGCCGCCACGTCGCCCCAGCCGTCGTTCCTGCGGGTGGCGTAGGCGAGCAGGCCCAGGCCCACGAGCAGGGCGAGCGTCCAGTTGAGCCCGGCCGCGCTGCCGCCGATCACGTCGAAGGCCTCGCGGCCGCGCAGCGCGCCCGCGCCCATCGCGGCCACCAGCGTGGACACCGCCGCCAGGAACGTCGTCACCAGCGCCCAGCCGAACCCGGACGCGGTGGCGCCGACGATCAGCGAGAGGGTGAGATAGGCGTAGGGGTCGTAGATCTGGCCGAGCCAGGCGGGGCCGTTTCCGGAAATGAGCATGCCGGTCAAGCCGACGGCCAGGCCTCCGGCGAAGGCCGCCAGCAAATGGCGTTCGATGGCGCGCTGACGCCGGTCGTATTCGGCGAAGTCGGCGTAGTCGATGGTGGTGTTGTTCATGTCCATTTCCCTGGTCAACCCCTCCCCGTGAATCGTCTGGGGATGACCACATCCAGATTATGTGACCATACAAAAAAGGCAAATTTCGGTCATGTCCATTCAAAAACAAGCAATCGCTTGGTTATGATCTGACGCGTGGCACTCGCCGATGAGCTTCGCGCCGCCGTCCGCGACTATCTGGCCGGCCGTCCCGGCGCGCCCTGGCAGGCGTTCGCGCGGGACGTGGGGATCGCCGGGCTGCTCGTGCCCGCCGAGCACGGCGGCGCGGGCTGCGGGCCGGCCGAGATGGCGGCCGTGGCGGAGGAGCTGGGGCGGGTGCTGTCACCCCACCCCTTCCTGCAGTCGGCCGTCATGGCGGTGGAGGCCGCCGCGGCCTGCGGGGCGGACGAGCTGCTGGAGGAGCTGGCGGGTGGCGCGAGCGCGACCGTGGTGCTGCCGGGTGACGGGGAGCTGCGGCTCGACGGGGACGTGCTCACGGGGGTGGCGCCGTACGCGCTGGAGGGTGAGCTGGTGCTCGCCTACGCCGGCGGTTCTCTGGTGCAGGCCGTGCCCACACGGCGGACGCGGCACGTGACCATGGACGAGAGCCGGCCCTTGCGGCGGCTCGACTTCGAGGGCGTCCGGGTGCGGCGGCTGGGCGACGGGGCGTCGTGGAGCCGGGTGCGCGACCTCGGGATCGCGGCGCTGGCGGCCGAGCAGGTGGGCGGGGCGCAGCGGTGCCTGGAGATGGCGGTCGAGCACGCCGGACGGCGGCACCAGTTCGGGCGGCCGATCGGGTCGTTCCAGGCGATCAAGCACAAGCTGGCCGATCTGCTGCTGCTGGTGGAGTCGGCCCGGTCGGCGGCGGGGGCGGCGGCCGAGGACGAGGTGGCGGCGGCCGTCGCGGGGTCGTACTGCACGGAGGCCTATCTGATGGCGGCCGGGGAGAACATCCAGGTGCACGGGGGAATCGGGATCACCTGGGAACACCCCGCCCATCGGTACCTCAAGCGGGCGACCTCGGACGCGCAGCTCTTCGGGCCGCCGCAGAATCACCGTGCCCGGCTGGCCGCGCACGCCCTCGGCACGGGCTGACCACAGGGTCAGCCGCCGAGGAGTTCCTCCCAGGGGTGGCGGGTGTTGGTGCGGCGAGTGGTGTCGAGGGCCTCGGCCAGCCGCCAGAGGCCCGGCCGCGCGCGAACCCCCGCCCGCCCCATCGGATCGACGGCCCGCAGCTCGAACCGCACGCCCATCACGTCGAGCACCGCCGACGCACCGTCGGAGGGCCCCGCGCGAGTGACGAGGGAGCCGTCGTAGTCGGGGTCGCGGACGTGATCGGCCAGCAGGTCGGCCACCTCCGACGCGTAGGGCCCGTCGCGCCACTCGATGTGCCAGCTGTGGTCGGCTCCACGCCACCACGTCAGGTCGCGGCACGACTCGATGAACTCGGCCTCGGAGGCCAGCGCGGCCATCACGCGGCCGAACGCCTCGTACCGGCGGGCGCTGGTGAGCGAGAGGTCGTCGCCTTGGTCCGGAGACGTGCCGCTCTTCGGCCGCCGCAACGCGTGCTTTCGCTTCACAGGCATCCACTCTGATCGCCGCCGCGCCCTTCCCGCAAGTCTTTGCCGCTGATACGCTCTACCAAGCGAGCGCTTGGTTTCCTACTTCGCCGGAGGCGCGATGACGTCGTCCCTACGGATCAGCCTGGGGTATGAGCTGGAGGTACGCGGTCGCACCCGCGAGGTCGAGCAGCAGGCGTTCCAGAACGTGATCGATCAGGTCGTCCTGGGCGACCGGCTGGGCTGCGAGGCCGCCTGGTTCGTGGAGCACCACTTCACCAGGGGCTTCTCCCACTCCTCCGCCCCCGATCTGGTCCTGGCCGCCATCTCGCAGCGCACCGAGCGCATCCGCCTGGGGCTCGGGGTGGTGCTGCTGCCGTTCCAGTCACCGATCCGCACGGCCGAACGCGTCGCCACCCTGGACGTCCTGAGCGGCGGCCGGGTCGAGTTCGGCACCGGGCGGGGCGCGTCCCCGCTGGAGTACCAGGCCTTCCAGCGGCCGTTCGAGAAGTCGCGGCAGATCTGGGAGGACTCCCTGGAGGCCACGCTGGCCATCTGGCAGGCCGACGGCGAGCCCGTCAGCCGGTCGAACGAGTTCTTCGAGATCCCCGACGTGGCCGTCTACCCGCGTCCGGCCCAGCGGCCCCACCCACCCGTCTGGGTGGCCTCGACCTCGCTGGAGGGGTATCTGGCCGCCGCCAGGCACGGCTACAACCTGCTCGGCATGACCATGCTCAAGGGCATCGACGACGTCGCCGCCGACATCGCGCGATACCGGGAGTGCCTGGCCGAACACGGCTACGACCCGGCCACCCGCCGCGTCGCGCTGATGATCCCCTGGCACGTCGCCCCCACCCGCGACGAGGCCACCGCCACGGCCGCCGACCCCGTCCTGTGGTACATCCGCCGCCAGGTCAACCTCGTCACCCCGCCCGACTACTACGACGCCCGCCACGCCACCCACCGCGTGCTCGGCCAGCTCGCCGCCGGCCTGCCGCCGGAGGAGGCGATGGCCACGCTGCGCGAGCACCTGATGGTGGTCGTGGACGACGTGGAGGGCTCGCGCAAGGCCCTGGCCAGGATCGCCGAGGCGGGCGCGACGGACCTGATCATCCAGGCGCAGGTGGGCGGCCTGGCGCACGAGCGGGTGTGCGAGTCGATCTCCCTGTTCATGAAGGACGTGATGCGTTGATGGCACGCTGGCTGACCCGGGACGACCTCGGGGCCGCCGCGGGCTCGGCCACCGGGCTGCTGCTGGTCTCCCCCGACGTGTCCAGCGTCTTCCCGCTGTCCCCCGGCGACCGTACGGCGGCGGCGGGCCTGACGGGGGCGGCGCTGCGCGAGGCGGGGGCCGGCGAGCGCGACCGCGTCGTGGTGGCCCTCGCCGAGCCGGCCGGCGCGCTGTGGACGTCGGCGGCGGCGGACGTGGCGGAGGCCGCCGCCCGCGTGGATCCGCGCGGCCGGATGCGCCTGCACCACGCGCTGAGCGCGCTGAAGGCCACCACGCTGGTCGCGACCCCGACGGGCGCGATGGACTTCCTGGCCCGCCTGCATCTGGAGTTCCTGCTGGACCCGCTGGACCTCGGGCTCAGGAACATCGTGCTGACCGGCGAGATCGCCGCCAAGCGCACGCTCGGGCACCTGGCCGGCGAGTTCGGCGCGACGGTCACGGAGGTGCTGGCCAGCCCGTTCAGCGGCGGCGCGCTGGCCTGGCGCGGCGCGGAGGAGGAGCCGCTGCGGCCGCTGGCGGACGGCGTGCTGGGGCTGGCCGCCCTGGCCAAGGACGGCCCCCCGGACGGGGACGGGCCGGCGGAGCTGGTCGTCACCCCGGCGGCGCACTCGACGCTCGGTGACGCCGTGCTGCGCACCGGGCTCGTGGCCAGGGCCGCGGACGGCGAGGGCATCCCCGCGCCGGCCCACACGGTGGGCGAGCACGTGCTGGTCAGGGGCGTGTGGCTGGCACTGCCGCGCATCGACAAGGCGCTGTCGCGTATCGACGGCGTGGCGGGGTGGGAGCTGGCGATCAGCCGGCAGGGGACGCTCGACACGGCGGCGCTCACGGTGACGTTCGCCCGGCGGAGCCTGGTCGGCAACCCCATGTGGAAGTCGCGGATCGAGCAGGCCGTGCGGGCGCTGACCCCCGTGTCGATCGCCGTGGAGATCGCCCAGGAGGTCTCCGAGACGCCCGCGCCCGGCACCGTGCACGACCTGCGCGGCCACCACCTCGGCAGGGACCGGGCGCTCATCACCTAAGGGGGGCAGCCGATGGGATCGATGCCGGGCTGGGGGACGCTCCCCCGCATGCTGCGCGACCAGGCCGCACGCCATCCGGACCAGGTCGTGATCGCCGATCCCGCGGGCCCGCGGCTGACGCTCGCCGGGTTGCGCGAGGCGGCCTCGCGGGTCGCGCGCGGCCTCGCGGCGCTCGGTGTGCGGCCGGGTGACCGGGTGGCGCTGTGGGGGGTGAACTCGTCCCACTGGGTGGTCCACGCGTTCGGGATCTGGGACGCGGGAGCGGTGCTCGTGCCGCTGTCGCCCCGCTACAAGGGCATCGAGGCCGCCCAGCTCCTCACCAGGACCGGCGCTGAGGTGCTGGTCGCGGAGGACTCCCTGGCTGCGCTGCTGCCCGCGCTGCCCGGCCTGCGGCACGTCGTGCCCGAGGTCGGGAGCGGCGCTCTGGCGCCCGTCCAGGAGGCCGAGGAGCGGGCGCTGGCCGTACGGCCCGGCGACCTGTGCGAGATCATGTCCACCTCCGGCACCACCGGCACGCCCAAGGGCGTGATGATCGACCACTCCCAGGTGCTGCGCGGCTACTGGGACTGGTCGGAGATCGTCGCCCTCGACGAGCACGACCGCTACCCGGTGATCGCGCCGTTCAGCCACGGGTTCGGGCTCAACGCCGGGCTCGTCGCCTGCGTGCTGCGCCGCGCCACGATGATCCCGATCGCGGCCTTCACACCGGACGGGCTGATGTCGCTGATCTCCGGGGAGCGGGTCACGGTGCTGGCCGGGCCGCCCACGCTGTTCCACCGCATGCTGGACGAGCTGGACCGCGGCTCCTGGGACGTCTCGTCGCTGCGGGTCGCCATCTGCGGCGCGGCCGCCGTGCCGGCCGGCCTGATCAGGCGGCTGGTCGAGCAGGCCGGGCTGCGACGCATGATCAACGCGTACGGGCTGATGGAGGGCACGGTCGTCTCCATGACCAGGGCGGGCGACCCCATCGAGGTGATCGCGAACACCACCGGCAGGCCCGTGCCGGGCATCGAGGTGGCGGTGGTGGACGACGACGGCAAGCCTGTCGCGCCCGGCGAGCGCGGCGAGATCCTGCAGCGCGGCTACGGCGTGATGCGCGGCTACTGGGACGAGCCCGAGCGGACGGCCGAGGTGATCGACGCGGACGGCTGGCTGCACACCGGCGACGTCGGCGTGCTGGACGAGGCGGGCAACCTGGCCATCGTGGACCGCAAGAAGGACCTGTACATCGTCAACGGGTTCAACGTCTCCCCCGCCGAGGTCGAGTCGCTGCTGCTGCGGGAGGGCTCGCTGGCGCAGGTCGCGGTGGTGGGCGTGCCCGACAGGGTCTCCGGCGAGTCCGGGCTGGCGTACGTGGTGCCCAGGCCCGGCGTGACGGCCGACCCCGAGTCCCTGCTCGTGTGGGCGCGCGCCAACATGTCCGGCTACAAGGTGCCCCGGCGGATCGTGGTGCTGGACGCGCTGCCGACCAACGCCAACGGCAAGGTGGACAAGGTCATTCTGCGCCGTCACGAAACGTAGCGGAGTAGCGTGGAGGCACGCCCTTCGTCCGGGAGCCGCCATGTTGCGCCTGCTCGCCGGTGAGGCCGCACGTAGGTTCGGGGGGCGCGCGGCCGTCGTCACCGGCTCCGCCCTGCTGTCCTTCGCCGACCTCGACCGGCTCTCCGACCAGGTCGCCGCCGGGCTCGCCCATCGTGGCGCCCGCGTCGGCGACGTCGTGGTGCTGGCGTTGCCCGACGGGCCGGAGTTCGTGATCTGTTACGTGGCGGCGGCCAAGATCGGCGCGGTCACCGCCGGGATCGGGGTGGAGCGCCTGGGCCTGCTGGCCAGCCTGGACCCGGCCATCGTGATCACCGCGCCGAGCGTGCTGCCGCCGCTGACCGGGCTGGACGTGGTGACGCTGCCCACCGACCGGGGCCGGCGCTCGCCGCTGACCTACGACCCCGTCCGGCTCACCGGCCTGCGCAGGCCCGAACCGCCTCCGCCGCCGTTCCCGCCGGACCCCGCCCGGCCGGTGGTGATCACGTTCACCGGGGGCAGGACGGGGCCGCCCAAGGGGGTCGTGTTCGGCAACCGCCAGCTCGAAGCGATCCGCGCCCACGGGGCCGGGCTCCGGTGGGGCACCGGGGACGCCAGGCTGGTGCCGCACCCGCTCGGACAGCTCGGCTTCGTCACCCGGCTGCCGGTGGTCCTGCAGACCGGGCGCACCTGCCACGTCGTGCCCCAGTGGAGCCCCGACGCGGCGCTGCGGGTGCTGCGCGACCACAAGATCGGGGTGCTGCAGGGCACCCCGTACCAGTTGTCGCGCATTCTCGACCTGCGCGAGGACCTGCCGGCGCTGACCCTCATCCTGGCCGGCGGCGCCCCCGCCACCCCGGCGCTGATCAGGGCGTTGCGCACCAGATACGGCGTGCCCGTCTGCAACCGCTACCTCTGCACGGAAGCCGGGCTCGGGCTCGGCACCGCGCCCGACGACCCGCCCGAGGACGCGGAGCTCAGCGTGGGCAGGCCGCGCACCGGCGTGAACGTCTCCATCAGGGACGGAGAGGGCCGCGCGCTGCCCGACGAGGACCACGGAGAGGTGCTGCTCCGCTCGGAAGCCGTCATGAGCGGTTACGTTGGCAGGAGCCCCGATCATGCGGTATTCGCCAAGGACGGGTTCATCCGCACCGGCGACCGGGGATACATCGATCACACTGGCCGGTTACGTCTGGTGGGACGTGTCGCACGGAGACCGGCATAGGGAGGCGGCGTGACGTTGCACGTGGCGGTCATCGGGTCGGGCCCCGCCGGGATCTACACGGCCGAGGCGCTGGTCAAACAGTCGGCGGAGCCGGTCGAGGTCGACGTCGTCGAACGGCTGCCGACCCCGTACGGGCTGGTCCGGTACGGCGTGGCGCCCGACCACACCTCGATCAAGTCGATCGCGAACTACCTGCGCAAGGTGCTGGAGCTGCCCCAGGTGCGCTTCCTCGGCGGCGTCCGCCTCGGCTCCGACGTGTCGGTCGAGGACCTGCTCGGCGTCTACGACGCGGTCGTCTACTGCACGGGCGCGATGGTCGACAGGAAGCTCGGCATCCCCGGCGAGGACCTGCCGGGCAGCGTCGCCGCGACCGACTTCGTGAACTGGTACTGCGGGCACCCCGACGTCGATCCCGGCCGGTTCACGCTCGACACCTCCGAGGTCGCGGTGATCGGCGTCGGCAACGTCGCCGTGGACGTCGTGCGCGTCCTGGCCAAGACGGCCGACGAGCTGCGCGCCACCGACGTGCCGCACGAGGTGCTGCAGCGGCTCGGCGAGAGCGAGGTGAAGGCCATCCACATGGTCGGCCGGCGCGGCCCCGAGCACGCCAAGTTCACCCTCAAGGAGCTGCGCGAGCTGGGCGAGCTGGCCAACGCCGACGTGTGCGTGCGCCCCGACGAGGCCGTCGTGCCGGGCGGTGACTTCCCGCGCCAGGTGCAGGGCAACATCAAGGTGCTGCAGGGCTGGGCCGGTCGGGAGCCGGTGGGCCGCCCGCGCCGCTTGGACGTGCGCTTCTGGATGCGGCCCGTCGAGATACTCGGTGCCGAGCGGGTCGAGGGGCTCAAGCTCGAACGCACCCGCCTGTCGGAGGAGGGCCGCGTGGTCGGCACCGGCGAGTACGAGACGCTGCCGGTCGGCATGGTGCTGCGCTCGGTCGGTTACCAGAGCGTGCCGCTGCCCGGGGTGCCGTTCTCCGAGCGGACCATGACCGTGCCGAACGAGGCCGGGCGGGTGCGCGACCGCGAGTACGTGGCGGGCTGGCTCAAACGCGGGCCCACCGGGGTGATCGGCACCAACAAGTCCGACGCGGCGGAGACCGTCCGCACGCTGCTGGCCGACCTCGACGGCGGCGAGCGCGTCGGCTCCGGCGGCATCGACGTGCTGCTCGCCGAGCGCGGGGTCCGGCCGATCACCTACGAGGAGTGGCAGGCCATCGAGGCGGCCGAGGCGGAGCTCGCCCAGTCGCTCAGCCGGGGCGAACGCGTCAAGCTCGTCGGACTGGAGGCCATGCTCCGTGCCTGCCGTCCCTGAGGGTTTCGCCGAGGCGTACCGGCTGCAGCAGGCCCGCTATCCCGAGGCCAGGCCCGGCTGGCAGCCCGTGCACACCGTGTACGTGCCGGCCGACCGCTTCTCCGCCGGCACCGTCACCGAATGGGGCGACCAGGCGCTGTCGCTGCTCAAGGCCCACCTGGCCGGGCCCGGCGAGGTGGCCGAGGTCTTCGGCGTGCCGTCCGGGCTCGCCGCCGTGGTGCACGAGATGTTACTGCGCAAGCTGTCCACCGAGCCGGTCGAGGACCTGCGCGTCGACTTCGAGGACGGCTACGGCGTGCGGCCGGGCGCCGTCGAGGACGGCCACGTCACGCAGGCCGTCGAGGCGATCGCCGCGATGCACGCGGCCGGGACGCTGCCGAGGCGGTGGGGGCCCCGGGTGAAGTCGTTCGCCGACGGCGACCCCGAGCGGTCGGCGCGCACCCTCCACGGGTTCGTCACCGGGGTGGCCGGGCAGGTCGGTGAGCTGCCCGGCGGGTTCACGGTGACCTTCCCCAAGGTGCTGATGGAGGCCTACCTCGGGCAGTTCGTGAGCGTGCTGGAGGAGCTGGAGCGCGGGCTCGGGACGCGACTGCGGTTCGAGATGCAGGTGGAGGCGCCGCAGACGCTGCCGTTCCTGCGCGGCGATCTGAACGAGTCGCTGGGCGGGCGGCTGGCGGCGGCGCACTTCGGCGTCTTCGACTACACGGCCGCGCTGGGGCTGCCGCCGCACGAGCAACGGCTCGACCATCCCGCCTGCGACCACGCGCGGCACGTCATGCAGACGGCGTTCGCGGGGACGGGGGTGGAGCTGTCGGACGGATCCCTGGCCGCCTCGCCCGCCTCCGACCGTGCGGGGGACGTGCACGGGTTGTGGCGGCGGCACGCCGAGCTGGTCCGCCACTCGTTGCGGCACGGCTTCTACCAGGGGTGGGACATGCACCCGTCGCATCTGGTGAGCCGGTTCGCCACCGTGTACGCCTTCCACCTGGCGCGGTACGAGTCGTACCGGGAGCGGGTGCTGGCCTGGGAGGAGCGCCGGTCGGCCGGGGGCGGCGTGATGGACGAGCCCGCCACGATCCGCACCCTGGCGGCCGCCCTGCGCCGCGCGGACGCCGCCCTGCCCTGAACTCCCGGCCGGCTCAGTCGCGCTCCACCAGGGCCCGCCACTGGCGTACCAGACGCCACTCGACCGGGTCCGACCAGCTCGCCCGCACGGCCGAGCCGACGTGGAAGGCGCGGATGCCGTAGTCGAGCAGGGCGGGCACGTGGGCGGGCCGCAACCCGCCGCCGGCCAGCACGATCGACCCGTCACCCGCGTCGGCGCGCGCCTTCAGCACGGGCAGGCCGTCGCCCACGCCGGTGGGCGCGCCCGAGGTGAGCACGGTGGCCAGGTTCGGCAGCAGCCGCACGGCCCGCCAGGCGGCCTGCACGTCGGCGGCGTGATCGACGGCGCGGTGGAACGTCCACGGCAGCGGCGAGACGGCGTGGATGAGCGCCTCGGTGGCGGTCAGGTCCACGGCTCCCGCGCCGTCGAGGAAACCGAACACGAACCCGGCCGCGCCGGCCTGCTTCAGCGCCTTGGCGTCGCGGCTGAGCCGCTCGACGACGTCGGGGTCGGCCGTGAAGCTCGCGTCGCAGCGCAGCATCACCATCTGCGGGAGCGGGCACTCGGCGGCGATCGCGGCGACCGTCTCCGGGGCGGGGGTCAGCCCGTCGGCCGCCATGTCGGCCACGACCTCAAGCCGGTCGGCGCCGCCCTGTTCGGCGGCCACGGCGTCGCGCACGTTGAGCGCGATCACCTCAAGGAGGGATCCGGTCATGTGGGAGAGGTTATATGGCGCTTTGCGCCCTTGTGCCAGAGAGTTGACCCGCGCTTCGGGCGCGCACGGGCCCGCACCAAGCTCACGACCTGGTGCGGGCCCGCTCCGCCATGGCGCCCGGACCAGGCCCACGACCTGGTGCGGGACCGCTCCGCTATGGCGCCCTGACCAGGCCCACGCCCCTGTCTGCCACGTCCACGCCGGACGCCAGCGGGCTGACGGCGGCGCAGGCGAGCAAGCGTGCGACGACCGTGGACGAGGCCGCAGGAAGCGGCGACTTCAGCACGTCCTCCCACCACAGCGCCGCCACCCCCGCGACGTGCGGCGTGGCCATGCTCGTACCGCTCAGGGAGCGCAGGCCTCCCCCGTTCCGCGCGGACACCACGCCCACCCCCGGGGCGCTGATCTGCGGGAAGGTGTTGGAGAACGGCGCGATGACCAGCCCGTTGCCCGTGGGCGACTCCGCCAGTGCACCGACCGCGATGACCCCCTCCGCCGCGGCGGGCAGCGACACGGCGATCTCGAACTCGGGCCCGTTCTGGCGCTCGCTCTCGTTCCCCGCCGCCGCCACGACGACGGTGCCGGGACCGACCGCCCCGCGGGCGGCCACCATCCGCATGAGCGCGTCGAAGAGCCGCAGGTTCGCCCGGTACGCCTCCAGGGCGAGCGACGTGGCGAACCTCGGCTGCCGCCCCATGTCCACCATCCGCTGCACCATGCCGGGGAAGTCGAACCCCAGGGACATGGAGATCACCTGGGCGCCCTGGTTCAGCGCCCACTCCATGCCGCGCAGCAGCCCCTCCGTGTCGCCGCTCCCGTCGTCGGCGAGCACCTTGCCGATCAGCGCCCTGGTCACCCCAGGAGCGACGCCGATCCGCGTGCCCTCGACCGCCCGGCCGAAGATCGTGCCGGCGCAGTGCGTGCCGTGCCCCTGCTTGTCACCCACGCCTGAGCCACTGAAGTCCTCCTGAAGGAGGGTCACCCCGGCGAAGGCTGGGTGGGCGGCGTCGATGCCGGTGTCGAGGACGGCCACGACGGTGTCCTCTCCCGTCCGCGTCGTGACGTCGGCGCCCACGGCCTTGACGCCCCACGTGGCCGTGGCGGCGCTCGCCCCGGCCTCCGCCCGCTCGTCTGCCTCGTCCTCGACCGGCTGGATGAGCGCAGTGGGCATGACCGGCGCCACCGCCCTGACCTCCGGGTCGCGTGCCACCTCACGCAGCTCGTGCTTGCCGAGCTCCACCACCTCCACGTGCGGTTCGCTGCCGGCGGCGAGCGCCTGCGGCGGCGCCGCACCGCCCGTCCGCGCCGACTCCAGTGGACTTGCCGTGCGTACGCCGCTCATGTCGCGCAGCACGCTGTATCTCTCACCCATGGCCCTCTCCTCCCGTTCGTTTCCCGTTCGTTCAAGAAAGCGGTACGGGCTCCCGGTGCCTGCTCTTCTTCTCCGCCAGCTCGCGGGCCAGGTGCTGTTGCAGCTCGACGTGCCGGAACTGGTAGTACGGCCCCTCCGTGCGCAGCAGGCCCAGGCGGTGCGCGTCGTCCAGGAAGTCCATCGCGCGCAGCGGCAGGCTGCCTCTGGTGGCCAGGCGGGGGACGGTCAGGTTGTAGGCGAGCCAGGCGTGGTGGCTGCCCAGCATGAGCCCGAACAGCAGACCCACCAGCCCGCCGACGAGGCTCGCGACGGGGTTGAACTTGAATCCCCACGCGATGAAGGCGCCGATGACCCCGACGGCGAGCCCGCTTCCGATCCGGATCGCCGTCAGGTTACGGTCCGCCCGCCAGGTGGAGCGGGGGGATCTCGCGCTGGCGTCCGTGGCCGGCCGCTCCACCCACCGGATCAGACCTTGCACGACGACGAACCCGATGCCCGACAGCAGCCCGACCTCCGTCGCGGCCTTCATCCCGATCTCTGGGCCCTGGAACGGGGTGGCCGTCAGCCACCCGATGCCCGCGCCCAGGGCGCCGACGAGAATCCCCGCGGGCAGCACCCGGACCAGGTTGAAGAGCCCTCGGCGCAGGTGGAAGTCCACGTGCCCCGGCGTCTCCCTGAACCAGGAACCGGTCGCGAGCACGATCACGAGCATGACCAGCACACCGGACGCCGCGCCGACAGCCGGGGTGCCGCCCAGGACGGTGTAGACCACGCAGGCCACGGCCCCGACCGCGATGCCGCTCCACCATCGCACCGGCCAGTTGCGGGTGTAGCGGGCCAGGTGCCACCACGCCAGGTCCCGCGTGTCCGCCTCGCTCGCGGACAGTTCCCTGCACAGATAGGTCAGCCACCGGTCGACCTGCTCCGGCGTCCACGCGTGCTGCGGGCGGAAGGGTTGCGCGGTGCCGTTGGCAGGCGGGCGCGTGCTCACCAGGGCGGGGATCAGCTCGTCGCACAGGTGGTCGTGCAACTCGGCGGCGCTGCCTCGCCCGTACGCCAGCAACGGCGCCGGATCCGCGCGGGTGGCGATGTACGTCACGCGGACCAGCCACAGGCCCAGGGACGTCGAGGTCACCTGGGCCAGGGCGGGGGCGGCGCCGGTGCGCAGCGACTCCAGCACCTCTGACCAGGCCGGGCGCGGGACCGGTGGTAGGCAGGCCGCCAGGTAGCCGGCCGCGGCGACGGCGTCGATGGGTTGCGGCTCGATGACCGCCGCCGCCGTCAGGACGTCGCCGAGCTCGTCCACCGACTCGGCGAACTGCTCGGTGCGGCACGTGAGGATGAGCTGGTCGTTCTCGCACATCGAGCGGTTGAGCGCGCGCAGCATGTCGGTGCGGGCGTGCTCGGGCAGCTCGTCGAGCCCGTCGATGACGGGCAGCAGCTCGCCGCGGGCCGCCAGCGCCTCGGGGATGCCGGGGCCGAGCGCGTCCGCGCGCAACGCGGGGTAGTCCATGGCCAGGAACGAGGCCAGCCAGTCCTGCATGCGCGGATGGGCCCGCTCGTCCCAGCGGGCGGCCGACACCAGCACAGGGACGCGTTCGCCCGGCTCGCGCGTGCGGAGCAGTTCGAGGACCAGTTGGACGGCCAGGGTCGTCTTCCCTGTTCCCGGCCCACCCAGGATGACCAGCCGGCGGCAGGGCAGGGCACGGAATCCGGACGCCATGTCCCTGATGTGCATCGGCAGGCCGGGGAAGGCCACGGCGCCCTTGGCGATGATCTCAGGGTGGTCGACGAGCTCACGCCGCCCGGTCGCCCGCCAGGGCAGCGGCATGGGTTCAGGATCGCCCAGCGAGCGCAGGACCGTCTCCTCGCGCCACTGCTCGGCCACCAGCCCGGCGAGGATGTCCTTCGCGGTGTCGATGCCGGCGGAGGTGGGGGCGCACGCGGGCGCCCGGCACTCATGCCACCAGGACAGAAGACCGCGCAGACCGCCCGCCAGCGCGATCACGCTGCCGACCGTCGCCACGAGCTGGGTGATTCCCGGCGCCACTCCCTGAGAGACGGACTGCTTCGTCACTACGGCGAGAATCGCGACAGCCGCGGCCAGCAGCAGAACGCCCCAGACGAGCGCTCCGACGGCTTTTGATTTCCGCTGCGCATATTGCCCAGACATAAATCCAGTATGCGAGCAATGGCCTACAGAAAGGGGGTCGCTGAATGCACGCGCGCGGCAAAACCGGGCCGGGTCATCCAGCGGAATGCCAATCGCGCGGAAGCGATCCGGAAACCTCGCCACGCCGGTGGAAGGCCATCGCCGCGTCCCGTCCCCTGGGTCCGGGGACGACGAGGTTGCCGTCCGTGACGAGCATGAACCGCTCCAGGCCCGGCACCATCACGTGCACGGCCACCACGCCTCCAGGCAGGACGCGCACCGTCCTGACGTAGGCCGTGAGGCCGCGCGCCGCCAGCGTCGCGGACACCACCCGCAGATGCGCGCCGGGCGTCCCCACCGCCGGCTCAGCGGCGGGAAGGGGCACCACGAGCGCCCCGCGCAGGGCGCCGGTGAGCTCGAACCGCCCGCAGGCCGCCAGGGCGGGGTGCGCACCGAGCCCGGCCGGATCACCGCGAGCGCCCCCTCCCAGCGTGGTCTGGACGAGCTCGGTGAGGGCGCGCCAGGCGGCATGGGACGGGCTCAGCGAGGTGCCGGTGCCACGCCGGTGCGGGCGGCGGGACGTGGGAGCCGTGTACGCCAGCATGGTCGGCACCCCGAGATCGCTGGTGATGTCCAGCAGGTGCACCGGGGATTCGGCCAGCTCCGCCGCCACCGCATATGCCCGCGCGACGCCGGGCGGCAGCGTCTCCGGGTCGATGAGCCTCGGCCGGAACCCGCGCCCGCAGAGAAAGGCCCGGACCAGCAGCAGGGACAGGGCGTCGCGTTCGATCGCCTCGTTGAGCGCGTGCAGCACCGCCTCGGCGGCGGTGACGCCGACGGCCGAGCCGCTGTTGCAGCTGTAGCGCGCGAGCTGGGCGTAGTCGCTGTCGTCGCAGGCCCGCTCGCGCAGCGGCGCGGCCCCGGCCTCCAGGTACCAGGGCGCGGACAGGAACAGCGGCACGAGCACGTCGCCGCCGCCGTCGAGGGCCCGGTATCGCCGGCAGGCCATCCGCCGTCCGGGCATGGGTTCGAGCAGCGGCGCGCAGGCGTCGGCCCGCAACGGCCCCGCGGCGAGCGCGGCGGGAGCGGCGGCCTCCACGGTGCCGGGGTCGAATCCGGCGGGCCCCGTCAGGTGGTGTTCGATGGCCTCGAAGAGCGCACCGAGGCGGGCCTCGTCCCGGCCGCCCTTGCCCATGCCGCACGCGACGGGCGCGGAGCCCGCCCGGCTCAGGAGCCCGCACCACCAGGCGGCCGGATCACGACCACCGCCCATGTCCACGAGCTGCGCCCGCAGGCCCAGCGCGGCGAGTGCCGCCACCGAGCGCCGTGCGGCCTCGGCGAGCGGCACCTCCCGCTCCGCCGGACAGGCGGGTCTACCCTTCGTCATCCCCGGCCGCCGCCGTCAGCTCCTCCAGGCGGGCGAGCTCGGCCTCGGTGAGGTGCTGGCCCGGCCTGTCCAGGGAGGCGACGGAGACGTAGTCGACGACGTTACCCATGCGGGTCCCCTCTCTCCTCGCTTCTCACGGTAGCCACGACGGACCGGAAGACCAGAAAACGCACAATAAGCCATCTCCATAACAATTTTAATGACCTGAAAGATGAGTCAACCAGCAGTCAATAAACCGCTGGACATCTGGACGGTCCCGCGAAACGGCGCACACATTCGAACTGTTATGGAAATATCCACGGAAGTCAGCGAAAGCAGGGCGCGGCAGACCAGGGCCGCCGCCGAGCGGTATCGCTGGAGCGGCTCGGAACGCGACGAGACGTGGCGCAGGCGCGAGCGGGGAGAGGCGTTCCCCGATTCACCGGAGATGCTGGCCGCCCGCACCGCCCGCCTCATCCAGCGCAACGGGCTGCCCGTCGAGGCCGCGCTGGAGGCCACCAGGACCGAGGCCCTCGACCAGCCCCAGATGTACGAACGCATCCTCGGGGTGGCCAAGGACCTGCAGTCGTGGAGCTTCCTGCCCAGAGGGGCGCGGGCCGCGCGGACGGTCGCCCGGATCTCCGTCGCCGAGAACGGCCGCGAGATCCCGATCGGCACCGGCTTCCTGGTCTCCCCCAGGCTGCTGCTCACCAACCATCACGTGCTGCCCGACGCCGCGGCGGCCGCCTCGGTGATCGTGGAGTTCGACGCCCAGGTCACCGTGGACAACACGCCTGAGATCTCCAGGCGGTTCGTGCTGGACCCCGGCGAGTTCTTCGTCGCCGACAGCGCACTCGACTTCGCCCTCGTGCTGGTGAGCCCGGGGTCCGACGGCCGCCAGGCCGGGGAGACGTTCGGCTGGAACCGGCTCAGCGTCCAGACGGGCAAGCTGGTCATCGGCGAGCCGGTCAACATCATCGGCCACCCCAGCGGGCGGTTGAAGGAGATCTCCATCCGGGAGAACCGGCTGGAGGCGCGGCTGGACGACTTCCTCCAGTACCAGACCGACACCGAGCCGGGCAGCTCCGGTTCGCCGGTGTTCAACGACCAGTGGGAGGTCACGGCGCTGCACCACAGCGGCGTGCCCAGAACGGACGACCAGGGACGGATCCTGCGCCGCGACGGGCAGCCGTGGCGGGAGGGCGACGGCGACGACGCCGTGGACTGGGTCTCGAACGAGGGCGTGCGGATCAGCGTCATCCTCAAGCACCTGGCCGCCCTGCCCCTCGGCGAGGCCATGCGCGCCTTCCTGACGGAGATGGGGCCGGAGTCGGGTCTCGCGGCCGTCACCGTCCCGGTGCCCGCCCCTCCGATGGACGGGCGGCTGGTCGTCGAGGCGGACGCGCGGAGCACACCCCAGCGCGCCGGCCTGCCCGCCGCCCCCGGCGCCTTCGGCGGATCCAGGCACGTGGTCTTCCTGCACGGCCGCGGTCAGGAGGAGAGAATCCCCGAGGTGTTGCGCCGGGACTGGGCCGCCGGGCTGAACGGCGGGCTCACCAGGGCGGGGCTGGACACGATCGCGCCGGCCGACGTCTGCTTCCCCTACTACGCGCAACGGCTGCTCCAGGCCATGCGCCCGATGGAGGCACTCCCGCGCTCGCCGCACACAGCGGTCGAGGCGGTGGCGCCGGCGCCCGGCTCCACGCGGCGGCTGTACGAGGAGCTGATCGTCGAGGCGGCGGGGCGAGCGGGCATGCCGGGGCCGGGAAGCAGGGAAGGGCTGGGCGACTCCGTACGGCGTGGGCTGAACTGGCTCGCCGACACCACCGACCTCGATCGCCTGCTCATCGCCGCGATCTTCGCGGACGTCGCCGCCTACCTCGACGACCAGCAGGTCCGCGAGGCCGTACTGGATTGCGTGCTCAAGGATCTGCCGCGCGCCGGCCGCATGGTGCTGGTCACCCACAGCCTCGGCACGGTGGTGGCCATGGACCTGCTCACCCGGCTCGACCCGGCGGTGGAGGTCGAGCTGCTCGTCACCGCAGGAAGCCCGCTGGGGCTCGACGGCGTGCACCGGCGGCTGCTCGCCGGCGGCCCGCACCGGCCTGACCGGGTGTCGCGCTGGTTCAACGCCTGGTGTCCCATCGACCCGGTCGCCATCGGGTGCCCGCTGATCGACCGCTGGAGCGACGGCCCCGACGAGGTCGCCGTCGCCAATCCGGTGGGCAAGGCCCACGACATCGAGGAGTACCTCGCCCACCCCGAGGTGGCCCACCCGATCGGGGCCGCGCTGCAGGCGCCGGCCGGACGGGTGGCGTAGGAACGGAGGCGCACGGCCATGACCAATCTCAAGATCACGACGGTCAACGGCGAGTGGATGAACGACTGGTTCACGGCCGACGCCGAGACGGCGGCCTTCGTGCCGGAGTTCTCCAAGGACGGCGAGCACGGGGTCACCGCGGAGGCGGCGGGCCGCCTGGCGGGGCTGATCTCGGCCATCGACGCGGACGTCGTCGCGCTGGTGGAGGCGCCGAGCCGACCGGCCGAGCTACGGCTGTTCATCGACGAATACCTGTCCGTGAACGGCCGCCCTGCCTACGACTTCGTGCTCGGCGACTCCGGCGGGAGCCAGAAGCCGGCCCTGCTGTTCAAGCCCGATCGGGTGGCGCTCTCACTGACGCCCTCGTCGGAGGCCGGGCCGCTCATCGACCCGTGGATGGCCGACGTGGACGGCGACGGGACGCTCAACGAGTACGCCTTCACCAGGAACCCGCTGTGCTGCGAGGCCGAGGTGGACGGCAACCGGCTGGGAGTGGTGGTCGCGCACCTGAAGTCGAACTTCATCAACCGGGGCCGCCAGATGTGGCAGGACCCGGCGCGGCGCCTGGAGTTCGTCAAGGCCGCGCTGCGGAACAGGCGGCGGATCGCCAACGAGGCCATGCGCATCCGCAGGGCCATGGAGCGGCGCCTGGAGAGCGAGCCGGAGTCGGCGACCGTCGTGCTGGGCGACCTCAACGACGGTCCCGGCCAGGACTACTTCGAGGAGTTCTATCTCGCGCACAACGTCACCGACATCCTCGTCGGCTCGCCGTACGAGCCGGAGCGGCTGTTCGGCCACGCCCAGGCCGACGTCGAGGAGGAGCAGCGCTTCAGCGCCGTGTTCGACGACTTCGTCACCAAGGAGCCGGACCGGCACGTGCTGCTCGACCACATCCTGCTGTCGCCCGGCCTGACGAACGGCGGCTCGGCGCTGGCCAAGGTGCCGGGGTCCGGCCGCATCGAGCACGAAGCCTGGGCGGCACAGCTCGACGGCGACGGATCCGCGCGGGACCGGCGGGCCACCGATCACCGCCCGGCCAGCGTGCTGCTCACCTGCGCCTGATGCCGTCCTGGCCGCGCAGGCGGTCCTCGACCGTCTCCACCAGGCCGGCGATCACCCCATCGGGTGAGGGGCTGTAGTGCGGGATCGCCCACCGGGTGATCCTGGCGTCGATCACCGTGGGGCGGCCAGAGCCCAGCGCCGCGCGGAAGGCGTCCTCGAACTCGCCGAGCGTCTCCACCCGGTACCCGTCCGCCCCGCACGCCCTGGCGTAGGCGGCGAAGTCCGGGTTGCGGAACTCGACCAGGCCGGTCTCCAGGTACTCGGAGAGCTGGTAGAGCTTGATCAGCTTGAACTCCTCGTCGTCGAAGACGATCCAGATGACGGGGATGTCGTGCTCCACGGCGGTCATCAGCTCGAAGCCCGACAACGCGTAGCAGCCGTCGCCGCAGCCGACCACGACCGTGCGATCGGGCTGGGCGACCTTCACCCCGATCGCGCCGTTGACGTGCCCGGCCATCGGCCCGAACGAGCCGGCCTTGCGGAAGTTCTGGCCCTCCTCGACGTCCACGTAGTAGCCGAGCCACGCCAGGTGGGCGCCCGCGTCGGCGAGGAGGACGGCCCGCGCCGGCAGCAGCCGGCCGATCGCCTGCGCCAGCTCCCCCGGGTGGATCCTGCCGGTCAGGTGGATGATGTGCCTGGCCTCGTAGTCCTTGCCGGTCACGTCGGCGGCCGGCACGTCGCCGACCTTCCGCTCCAGCGCCTCGGCCAGGGCCGCCACCGCCGGGCGCGCGTCGGACAGGAGCGCGTGATCGGGCCGGTACGCCTTGTGGAACTCGATCTCGCAGATGTTCACGTGGATGAGCACCTTGCCGTCGAACAGGTCCTGGCGGTAGTTGAAGGTGGCGTGCTGGTTCAGGGAGTTGCCGACGCACAGGACGACGTCGGCCTCGCGGAACGCCTTCCAGGCGCTGGCGTGACCGCTGTCGGCGAAGACCCCCAGCGCGAGCGGATGCGTCTCGGGCACGATGCCCTTGCCGTCGAGCGTGGTCAGCAGCGGGATCTGGAACCGTTCGACCAGCCGCTTGAGCTCGGGGCCCGCGCCGCTGCGGACCGCGCCGAACCCGGCGAGCACGACGATCCGCCGGCCCTGCTCCATGGCGTCCGCGAGCACCGAGGCGATCTCCTCGACGCGTGCCGGGTCGGGCCGGACCGGCGCGACGTCGAGCCGGACGGGCCGCGTCCGCTCGACCTCGATGCCGCGTTCGGTCAGGTCGAGGGGGACGTGGATGTGCACGGGGCCGGGCCGCCCCTCGAAGGCGGTGTTGACGGCCTCCTCGAACACCGCGAAGGTGTCCTCCGCCGACTCCAGCAGGTAGGACTTCTTGGTCGTGGCGGCGAACATGGCCCGCGAGTCCGGTGTCCCGCCGAGGCCCGAGGTCTCGTTCAGCGAGCCCCAGCCCTGCCACTTCCTGGGCGCGTATCCCGAGACGGCCAGCACCGGGTAGGAGTCGGACATCGCCATGGCCAGGCCGGAGAACAGGTTGAAGGCGCCGGGGCCGGCCGTGGCGAAGCAGAAGCCCAGCTTGCCGCTGTACATCGCGTACCCGCAGGCCATGAAGGAGGCGGCCTGCTCGTGGCGGGTGATGATCGGCCGGATCCGTCGCGAGTGCTTCAGCGCCAGCATCAGGCCCGCCGCGTTCTCGCCCGCTCCGCCGAAGGCGGCCTCCACCCCGACGTCCTCCAGCCCGGCGACGATGGCCTCGTAGACCTTCATGGGCGCGCCTCCTCCCCGTGCCAGCGGGCGGCGTGCCGCTGGTGCGCGTCGGTCGTGCCGTTCGCGAAGAACCGCTCGTAGTACTCGGTCTCGACGTGATGGGCCTGCAGCCAGATGCCGGGCACGTGGATGGCGTCGGCGTGGGCGGGGAAGCGGCCGTGCGTCCGGTGGATGTAGACGCAGACGTCCCGCGCGCAGTCGATCACCTCCTGCTCGTACGCGCTCGCCTCGGCCAGGTAACGCCGCCCGTAGTCGCCCTTGTAGATGTGGCCGAAGGTCTTCTCGTCGGTGTAGATCCCGCCGGGGCCGAACTTCGCCCGCACGACGCTGTCCACGGCCGCCTCCATCGACGGGAAGTTGGGCGGGCAGGCGGCCTTGATGAGATGCTCGCCGTCCACCCGCAGGCCCACCGGGTGGGAGCGCAGCGTGGCGTACTTCGGCAGCGGCACGTGCCAGCGCAGCAGGTCGGCGGGGCGGAAGCGCGGCGTGACGAAGTCGAAGCCGAGCATCCGGCCGTAGGCGCGGGAGAACTTCGGGTCGCCCAGCATGATCTGCGGATGGATCGTGCCGTGGATCCAGGCGCCGAGCCCCATCGCGTCGGCGGCCAGCATCAGGTTCTGCACGAGCAGGTCCGCCTCGATCTGGACGCGCATCGTCCCCATGGCGCCGAGCGGCACCTTGATGTCCGGATTGAGGAACCCGTTCTTGACCCACTTGGCCACGCCCGCCAGGCGGTAGAGGTTGCGGTCGTCGACGAACGCGGGCCTGGCCCCCTCCGGCTGGGTGAGCAGGAACATCAGGCAGTTGATGTACTGGTGGGACAGGTCCACCACGGGCAGGAAGATCGTCGTGCCGGGAAGGTTGGACAGGAACCGGTTCGCGTCCAGGTAGGCGGGGAAGTCCCGGCGCCCCTCGGCCACGTCGAGCCGGCGGCCGAGTACGCGCACCTTGGCCTGGCGGGCCCGCTCGATCAGCGCGTCGGCGGTGAAGGGCAGGTCCGGGGCGGGCGGGAGCTTCCTCAGGTAGTACGTGCCGGTGTCGTTGATCATGAAGAAGTGGGTGCCCTGCGCGTTGTCGGGGCTGCCCGCCGTCCGGCCGGCCATGGTGAGGTTGGGCTTGGCCATGATCGGGTCGCCGTCCCGCGGGTCCTCGAACGGCCGGTCGGGCATGGTCAGGCCGGAGCAGCCGGTGAGCGCGATGAGCAGCGCCTCCTCCAGCTCCGTCAGCGGCATCGGCGGGTGCGGTGACCGGTAGCTCATCGACCCCGCCGGCACGGCCGCGCCGCGGCTGACGCGGTGGGTCCGGCGTTTCCAGATGCTCTCCAGCAGCGGCCGGGACAGGACCGCTTCCAGCCCTTCCTGCCTGGTGGCGGGCTTGACGTCCATGATCGGGCTCGCTTTCAGTCGTGCGTGGTGCCGGTGTTCGCCTCGGGCCTGGCCGGGTGCCACGGCGCGAAGGCGCTCGTGGTCCTGGGCAGGACCGCCGCCAGTTCCGGGCAGTGCCGCAGGATGACGCTCGTCATGCCGTTGCGGGCGATCCAGTCCATCCCCAGCGGGGTGTAGATCTCGGGCCTGAAGTCGACGGTGAGGAAGCGGTCGCTCTGCAACCGCCGGCTGGCCATGAGGATGAAGATGCGGAACGCCGTGTCACTGAAGCCGAAGCGTTCGGGCGGGTTCTCCGCGAAGAGCCCGACCATCGTGTCGATGTCGTCCACCGAGCGGTAGACGTCCCGCAGCCTGGCCAGCAGGTCCGGATCGGTGGTGAGATCCTCGAAGCGCCGCAGGCGCGGCCGGTGCAGGCCCGCGCGGAAGTCGTTGTAACGCGGCACGGCGCGGCGGCGGGTGCGGACCAGGTCGACCACGGACAGGTCGATGATCTCGCCGTCCCGCTCGAACGCCTGCAGCGCCCGCGGGAAGTTGCGCAGCGTGATGGCCCCTGGATGGGCGATGCCGAGCGAGTACAGCGAGTTCGCCAGGCCCGTCCGGCGCATGACCGGCTCGGTGGCGGCGCCCTGCACGCCGGCGAAGCCGAGGGTCTCCAGCGGCCGTCCGCTGCGGTGGTCGGCGAGCTGGTAGTCGTCCGGGATCAGCGGGTGCATGCGGTAGACGGTGACGAAGTCCTCGGTGAGCGAGTACGGCGCGCCGTGATGGTCGGGCAGGGTCCCCGGGATGCCGGTGAGCGCGTGCGCGTCGGCCAGCCACAGCCCGAGGTGCGTGAGCCAGCTCTTCGGCGGCCCCTGCCAGTTGGCCTTCAGCCCGATGTCGATCAGCTCGGTGGCCAGGATGGCGGGCGTCCACTCCACAGTGTGGATCTTGGCGATGAGGGCCGAGACGACGAGCCTGGCCGTGTGGTAGACCGCCTCCTCTGCCATGCCGGGGTACTCCTCGCGCAGCGCCCGGCACACGGCGTTGTGCTCCCGGGCGAAGAGCGTGTGCATGACGCTGAGCCCGAGCCACCAGTTGTCGCGGAACCCGGTGATCGGGATGCCGTCAGGGCCGGGCACCAGGTGGCCGTCCTCCAGGCGCAGCGACGCGCCGCCGTCCGGCTCGCGCAGGGATCTCGCGACGCTCTCGTCTCCGCCGTAGACCTCGGAGCCGTCCCACCAGTGGGAGGCCGCGTTGGCGGACAGGATCGGCGGCCCCGTGCCGCCGGCCGGGCGCAGGTCCTCGTTCTCGGCGAAGCGCATCACGCTCTCGGGCGCGCCTCCCGGGGTGTTGGTCCATGTCATGCCGTACGGGAGCGGCACCTCGACGCTCGCCGCCCCGGGCGGGCAGCGCTTGTGGTCCACCCAGTCGTGCACCTGGAACTGGATCCAGGCGGCGGCGATCACGTTCAGCGACCGTGCAGGGAGGAAGGTGTCGCGGTGCAGCAGCTCCCTGCTGACGACCACCGGATTCGGCTCGTCGAACAGGTCCGGCCGGTAGACGGGCGGGAGGTTGCGGCCGAAGGGCGCGCCGAGCGCCCCCATGGCGGGGGCGGACAGGTCGTTGCAGGTGCCGTCGTAGGTGCGCCTGACGAGCAGGCTGTCGTCGGGCGGCGTGGGCACCGGATGCGTCTGGGGCGGGCCCCGCCGCACCTCGGTGTCGATCAGGTTGTCGCGGCGCAGCACCTGCCGGATGGTCGCGACGTTGAGCAGGCCGATCCAGGTCGGCAGCCGGTGCCAGGGGATGTGGCGGTTGACGACGCCGAACGTGCCGCGCAGCAGCGCGCCGACGACGAGGTTGCGTCTCGGCGTCGGCGTGACGAAGCGGCGTCCCAGGCGGTGAGCGCTGCCGGCCTCGTAGGCGGCCTTGCGGGCGCGATTCAGGTTGCCGAGGGGGCGGAAGGCGTCGGTGGTGTTCCACGGGTCGAAGGCGAGCCGGTCGATGCGGGCCGCGGCGGCGCGCGCCCCGGCGGCGCCCACGTCCTGGCGCGGGATCGTCAGCGTGGCCACGGGGACGACGGGCACGTCCGCGTCCGGCCAGTCGGCGGCGCCGTCCTCGACGGGAGTGACCCGGGGGTCCTCGTAGCGCTGGACGCACAGCTCGAAGACGACGTCCTGCCTGGCCAGCCGGGCCGCGAGCTCGTGCGCCAGGTAGTCGGGGTCCTCCGGCGGCGGAGCGGGCACCGCCGGGGACACCGTGGCGGGCCGCAGGCGGTAGCGCACCGGGCCGGCCTCGCCCCAGAGGATGGAGCCCCGGCTCCAGTACGTCTCCAGGGCGAGGCTGAGCACCTCGCGCCGGGTTCCGGCGAGCACGTTGCGCCGCATGCGGGCGGCGACGGACCAGCCCAGGGCCCACGGCAGCTTCACGTACAGCGCGACGGCCTTGCGCAATGTGGTGATCGCACCCGCCATGACCTGCGCGAACACCACGAACTCGCGGGCGTTGCGGGCGTGGGAGACCGGATGGTTGGTCATCAGGAGGTCGTGGGTCTCCCCCTCCCCCACCTGGATCCGCAGGGCCGCGCCACGCAGGTCGGGGGCGTGGTCGGGCTGGCGTACGCCGCTCGCGTTCGACAGGCGGACGATGACCGGGTATTCGGCGCCGGGCTGGGCGAATCCGGTCCGCAGCTCCTCGGGCAGCGAGGGGTGGAACCGCAGCCTGGCGTTCTCGACACCGAGGATCGCCTTGGCGTGAAAGGCCCGGTCGATCGCGGACGCGCCGCCGCGCTCCTTGATCTTCAGCTGGACGCGCATGAGGTCGTGGGCGAGCCGCTCCAGGATCACCCGTTCCCTCTCGGGTGAGCCCCCGGCGTAACGCTCATACTGCTCGGCCGTGGCGGGTTCGCGCGCCACCGGTGGGCCGCCGGCGACGCCTTCCTGCTGCTTGGCCATGTGAACTCCCCCGAGAATGCGGCCGCCGCGCCGGGCCGGTGCAGGTGCGGCGCGGAATCTCTGGCCGCTATTCCCTCGCCCGACCGGACGATGCGCCCCTTTCCCCCAGCGCTGCCCATTCTTGGAAGAAGAGCTATTCTCCCTGGTCAGTCAGGGCATCGGGGCTCGGCGGCCGTGCCCACGCCGCGCGAGGCGTCCCGCACGTTGCTGAGCACCGTCTGGCCCTGCTCGTCCACCAGCCGGGTGATGAGCTGCTGCGCGGCCCCGAAGACCGCCGCCCAGCCGAGGATCTGCGCGCGGGTGTCGAGATCGCTCAGCCCCGGGACGAAGCGCGCCTGGATCAGCATCAGGCCGATGACCGCCGACACCGCGCCCGCCGGGAGCTTCAGCAGCGCCAGCACGACGGGCAGGGTGTAGGGGGCCGAGGTCCCGTGGATGCGGCGCAGGCCGATCGCGCCCACCAGCGAGGCGGCGGACAGGCCGACGAGCTCCACGATGGCGACGTCCCAGGTGGTCGGGACGGACCCGATGGGGCACGCGGGCCCGGCCTTGGGATCGTCGAAGCAGAGGTTGAGCGCATGCGGGTGGAAGGCGCCCACCACGAGCAGCGACACGGCGACGAGGGCCAGCACGAAGGTGGAGATCAGGATGGTGTTGCGGAAGCTGCGCAGCCGCACCTTCTCCTGCTGGGCGGCGATGTTGGCCGCCTGCAGCGTGATCACCGCCAGCGTGCGGTCCTGCGGCGCCAGCTTGCCGTCCTGGCCGCCGAGATGCTCCTCCAGCTTGGCCCGGCGCGGGTCCTGCGGGCCCAAATGCTGCAACGCCCGCGCGAGCACGTCGCTGCCCCACCAGGGAAGCTCCGCCTCGGGCAGCAGCTTGAGCAGGGCGACCTCCACCTTGTTGATGTTCGCCCAGGTGCGGTCCACAGCGAGGCCTGACCAGGCTCCCCGCAGGCTCGCCCGGCCCGCCGCGGCCTCACGGGCCGCGTCGAGGTGCCGCTGCGCGCCCCTGGCCTGCGCGGATCCGTCGCCGTAGCCGTCAAGCTGGCTCTGCAGCTCCGCGATGTACGCCAGCGCGCGCTGCCGCCACGAGAACGCCTTCTCCCCGGCCACATCCTGCATCGCTGGGCATCCTGCCCTGGACGGCGGTCACGGGAACGATCACTGGTGCAACCACGGGGAAACCCGGGCCCATCGTTGACCTTCCCCGCGCACGCCGGGACAAGGCCCGGCCCCGCGGTGGGGCCGGGCCTTGTCCGCACCCGATCTAGGCGCTGATCAGCTCGGCGAGCGTGAGATCACGGAAGACCGTGATCGGCACGTCCTCCGACTGCCGCTGGAACAGCGCCCCTGACGACCTGTGCGGCAGGTCCACCGTGCGGACGTGCCGGAAGCCGCGGTCGCGGTAGTAGCCCTGCAGCCGCGGGTTGGCCTTGGCGCAGTCGAGGCGGAGCCAGGGCAGGCCCGCCGAGAAGGCTGCGGTGCAGGCCCAGTCGAGCAGGGCGTCGCCGAGGCCGGAGCCCGACCACGGCCGGGCGACGGCCAGTTTGTGGATGTAGAGCGCCGCCCCCGGATCGTCGGCCGGGGTCCAGAACTCCGCGTCCGCGTGATCGTCGAGGGCGATGGTGGCCACCGGCGGAGCCGACTCGTCGGGGTCCAGATATCTGAGCTCGTCGTCCAGGAGGAACAGCACGCGTTCCTCGATGAGCGGCTCGATCCGCTCGGCGCCGAACCCGCCGCGAGGCCATTGCCGCACTCCCTGCGTGTGCAGCCACTCGGCGGTGTCGGCGAGCAGCGTCAGTACGCCGGGAAGGTCCGCGGGCTCCGCTCTGCGCAGCGAGAGCGGGTGCAGGAGGGTGTTGGTGTGCATAGTCGTACCCTTCATTGCCTTGGGTGTCCGCTCCTGCGCACAGCGTGATGACACCACGGTGCGTAGGGGCGAAATGGGGCCTTTATCCGATATATATGGATAAATGGCGATTTAGGGGAGTATGCACGACTCCCCCAGGCCAGCGAGGCGGCTATTTCTCGCTGCGCCCGGCCGGCGGGATCACCCCTTCACCCACGAGCTCGTCAGCGGCGATCGAGCTCGTATCTGATCAGATGTTTGTCGGCTGGCAAAACCGACACGGCGACACGCACTGGCATGTCTGCCCCGTCGTACCCCACTCTGACGTACACCATTACTGGTGTACCGAGTTCAAGTTGGAGGCGTTCGGCTTCCTCCTGGTTGGGCATGCGGGCCCAGATGTCGTCCACAACGCGAACTTGCGCATGCCCCAGCTCTTCCAGCACCCGGTTCGCCCCTCGCGCGATGTCTCCAGGCCTGGCGATCTCGGAGTCGGCAACCAGATCGCGGGGGTAGTAGGAATCGTTGGTGTTGTACGGCTGTCCGTCCACGAAACGCAGACGGCGTCTCACCACCGCCAATTCGCCGTCGGCCAATTCCAGCCTGCTGGCGATCTCCTCGACGGGAGACACCGTCAGCACCTCGATGTACTGGCTGGGGGCTCGGCCTTCCTGCGCGACGGCGTAGGCGAACGCCTCGCGCAACTCCCCGCTGGGTTGCGGCTCCAGCTCCCGCTGCGGATAGATCAGCAGCGGCCTTCGGTCCCGGACCACGGTGCCGCGCCGCGGCGTGCGCGTGACCAGACCCTCGTTGACGAGTTCGCCGAGGGCCAGTCGTACCGTGTTCCTGCTCACCCCATGGTCTTCCATGAGCTGCGCCTCGGTCGGTAGCTGTGCCCCGGGGCCGAGGACACCCGAGTAGATGGCTCGTCGCAACTCCGAAGCCACCTGCTGATACAGCACCGACCTTGCCACTTTCACCCCTTTTGTTCCAACAATTTAGACGATCTGGTTCTAGCAGGCCACAACCCCTTGACCGAACCGCCTCCACCGGCCCATCATCCATTCGTTGGTACAAATCCATCTAAAGGCCGGTGAGGGGGTGAAGGCCAGTGTTGCCGGTCCGCACGGGTACGCCATACCTGCCCTGGCATGACCCCCGCGAAGCAACACGTTTACTGCGTTACGCGTTGACTCGCCAGGGGTTCACCCACACCTACCAGAGCTTTGGCGACGGCATGCCCGCGCCATCGGCGTTGACTGAGCTGACCGTGCGCTGCGACGACGGATCCTTAGTCGGGAACAAGGAGGGTGGCGCCCCCGTCGCGCATCGCGTCGATGACCCGGTTGGTGCAGCTCGACGCATCGCCGCACGTCGCCGGCAACAGGGACCTTCGCGCTCCCCCATCGACTCCGTGTGCGAGTCAACGGTCTAGGACTCCATCCCTCGCCGGAGTCCTGGCGCCGTCGCACGCGGGGCAGGAAGCGCGTCCTGGCGGGTCCCCCACGCCCGCCAGGACGCGCTTTCCTCCGAGGACCGGCCGAGTGCCCGCCGCCTCCATCGTCCCGATGGGGGCTTTTTCTCTGCCCGGGGGGCGGATCGCGCGACCTTCCCGCCGCGCCCGCCGATTCCGTACCGCTCACGTCTGCCACCATTCGACGACGCCTGCTTGCCACACATCATCAACCCTGCGGGGCCAACCCGGGGGCAGCTTCGTGATGGTGGGACTGGTGGGATTTTCCGGTACGAATCCAATTTCCGGAGCAAGGTCAACCAGCGGGCGGATTTTCACCGGAGTGGAGAGGGCTGAAGCTTTCCGGCATCCAGTCCAGCACGGTCAACTCCTCGTCCACCTGCGTGAACACCCCGCTCACCCGCTCCCCCGCCTCGGGCTGCCGCGCCGCGCGCCAGTTTCCGTACACCAGACAGCCGGGAACGGCCTTCAAACGAACCATTACCACTAGGTATGGATCGCGGAGTCCGGGAACGAAGGGCTGACGGCTGACGATCCAACTCTCAACCTTTCCCTCCGGGGCCACCTCCCGCCAGGTCCACCCCTCCGTACGGCAGGCCGCGCAGAACGCCCGCGGCGGGAACCGGAGAGTGCCGCACGCGTCACATTCCTGGACCGCGAACTCCCGCCTTGCGACCCGCTCCCACCACTCCCCGGAGTCGCGGTCGGGCTCGGGACGGTAACCGGGCATCAGGCTCTCCTCAGGATCAGCGCCGAGGTGGCGGGCAGGATGTAGCCGGGCTGCGCCGTGGACAGCGCCACCTCGGCGCCCGGCACCTGGCGGTCCCCCGCCTCGCCCCTGAGCTGGGAGACGGCCTCGGCGATGTGGTTGACGCCGTGCACGTAGCCCTCCGACAGGAAGCCGCCGTGCGTGTTGACCGGCAGCTCGCCGTCCGGGGCGGTGGCGCCCGAGGCCACGTACGGGCCGCCCTCGCCCTTGGGACAGAAGCCGTAGTCCTCCAGTTGCACGATCACCGAGTAGGTGAAGCAGTCGTACAGCTCGGCCACGTCGATGTCCGGCGGCCCGAGCCCGGCCTGCGCGTACAGACGGGGGGCGAGGGCGGCGGCGGCCGTCACCGTGGGGTCGTCGCACGCCAGGTGGGAGGTGCCGCCGCCCCAGGCCGCGGCCGAGACGAGCACCGGGTGGCGGCGCAGCGAACGGGCGCGCTCGGCCGTGGTGACCACCACGGCGCAGGCCCCGTCGGTCTCCAGGCAGCAGTCCAGGAGGCGGAACGGCTCGGCGATCCACCGGCTGGCGAGGTAGTCGTCGAGGGTGATGGGGTCGCGCATGAGGGCGCGCGGGTTCTTGGCGGCGTTGGCGCGCTGGGTGACGGCCAGGGCGCCGAAGTGCTCGGCCGTGGTGCCGTAGCGCAGCATGTGGGCGCGGGCGTACATGGCGAACTGCTGGGGCGGCGCGACGTACCCGTAGGGGGCCTGGTACTGCACCTCGGGGCTGACCGGCAGGCCCCGCCCGGTGCCGCCCATGCGGAACTCCGAGCGGGCGTTGATGGCCCGGTAGCAGACGACGGTCTCGGCCATTCCGGCGGCTACGGCGAGCGCGGCCTGGCCGACGACCGCGTGGGAGACGCTGCCGCCGCCGAACTGGTCGAGGTGCCAGGACAGGTCGGTCAGCCCCAGCGCGGGGGCGACCAGGGTGGGCGGGGCCGAGTCGCCGACGCGGTGGGTGGCCAGGCCGTCCACCTCGTCCGGGGTCAGCCCGGCGTCCTCCAGCGCGGCGAGCACGGCGCGGCAGGCCAGGGTCAGGGTGCTGACGCCGGAGTTCTTGGAGAAGGGCGTCCAGCCGATGCCGGCGATGGCGGTGCGATCCGGAAATTCAAGCAAGCGCTTGGGCACATACGTCACGGTAGGCAGGCTCTTTCCGGCCTGTCAACGCAGGTCCGGTGGTACGACTTGACACCTTTTCCCGCTTCCCCCTACCGTCCAAGCAAGCGCTTGGTATGATGACTTCGTCGGCGCACCGAGGAGGCGGACCATGAGCACACACGCTGCCCGGCTCATCGCGCCGGACGGCTGCCGCAGCCTTCCGGCGCCCCACCAGCGCAGCAGGATTCGCAACGGAGCCGCCATGCCGACGGGGCAGCCGCACCCAAGCCAGAACGGCCACCTCGACAGCCGCCGTTTCCGGCAGGTGCTCGGCAGGTTCGCCACCGGCGTGGTGGCGATCACCGCCGTCGACCCCATGGACGGGCAACCGTGCGGCCTGGCCGCCAACTCCTTCACCTCCGTCTCCCTGGAGCCGCCCCTCGTGGCGTTCTGCGTCGCCTACACCAGCACGAGCTGGCCCAGGCTGCGCGGTGCCAAGGCGCTCACCGTGAACGTGCTGGCCGAGAGCCAGCAGGCCGTGTGCGCGCAGATGGCGACCAAGGGCGGCGACAAGTTCGCCGGCCTCTCCTGGACGGTCTCCCCCGGCGGCAACCCGGTCCTCGAAGGCGCGCTGGCCTGGCTCGACTGCGCCATCGAGGCCGAGCACCCGGCGGGCGACCACGTGATCGTGGTGGCCCGGGTGCTGCAGCTCGACACGCACGCCGAAGGCGGGCCGCTGGTGTTCTTCCAGGGCGGCTACGGGGGGTTCGTTGAGCCTTCGTGAGGAGGCGCGGGCCTGGCTGGAGGAGAGCCTGAGCGGCGAGTTCGCCGGCGCCAGAGGGCTGGGCGGCCCCGGGCGCGAGCACGAGGCGTACGAGCTGCGGCGGGCCTGGGAACGCCACCTCGGCGCGCACGGCTGGACCTGCCTGGGCTGGCCGCGCCGCTACGGCGGGCGCGCCGCCTCCCTCGACGACCAGGTCGCCTTCCACGAGGAGTACGCCAGAGCGGGCGCCCCCGCCCGGCTCGGCCTCATCGGCGAGGGACTCATCGGCCCCACCGTGCTCGACTTCGGCACCGACGAGCAGAAGGACCGCTTCCTGCCGCCGATCCGGCGTGGCGAGGAGCTGTGGTGCCAGGGCTACTCCGAGCCGGAGGCCGGCTCCGACCTGGCGAACGTCCAGACCAGGGCTCGCCTCGACGGCGGCGACTGGGTGATCACCGGCCAGAAGGTGTGGACGTCGTTCGCGCAGTGGGCCGACTGGTGCTTCGTGCTGTGCCGTACGGAGGAGGGCTCGCGGCGGCATCACGGGCTGTCGTACCTGCTGGTCCCCATGCGCGGGCCCGGGGTCGAGGTCCGGCCGATCGTGCAGCTCACCGGCACCTCCGAGTTCAACGAGGTGTTCTTCGACGGCGCGCGCACGGCGGCGGGCAACATCCTCGGCGCCCCCGGCGACGGGTGGCGGGTCGCCATGGCCACGCTCGGGTACGAGCGCGGCGTCTCCACGCTCGGGCAGCAGATCGGGTTCGCGCGGGAGCTGGACGCGGTCGTCGCCACGGCGAAGCGAACCGGCGCCATCGACGATCCCGTGCTGCGCGACCGGCTCGTCCGGTCGTGGCTGGAGCTGCGTGTCATGCGGCTCAACGCGCTGCGGATGCTCCGGCCCGGCGCCGGGGCCGAGGTGTCGATCGCCAAGCTGTACTGGTCGGAGTGGCACCGCAGGCTGGGCGAGCTGGCGCAGGCCGTCCAGGGCAAGGCCGGGCTGGTCGCGGACGCCGGCGGGGAGCTCGGCGACCTGCAGCGGCTCTACCTGTTCAGCCGGGCGGACACCATCTACGCCGGGTCCAGCGAGATCCAGCGCAATGTCATCGCCGAACGGACACTCGGCCTGCCCCGCTGACCGGCCCCTCACCGATCGGCCCCCGCCTGAACCCGCTGATGGGAGTCGCCCATGTCACCGCCCTACCCCAAGGCCCACGGCCTCCTCGACGGCAAGGTCACGCTGGTCACGGCCGCGGCGGGGGCGGGCATCGGCTACGCCACGGCCAGGCGCTGCGCCGAGGAGGGCGCCACGATCGTCGTCTCGGACAAGCACGAGCGCCGCCTGGCCGCCGCCGCCGAGTCGCTCGCCGAGCTGACGGGCGTCAAACCGCTCGCCGTCCCGTGCGACGTCACCTCGCAGGCCCAGGTGGAGTCGCTGTTCGAGGCGGTGGAGCAGGCGCACGGGCGGCTGGACGTCCTGGTCAACAACGCGGGCCTCGGCGGTACGGCGCCGCTCGCCGAGATGACGGACGAGCAGTGGCACGCCGTCATCGACGTCACCCTGAACGGCACCATGCGCTGCACCAGGCAGGCGCTGCGGCTGATGATCCCCAGGGGCGCCGGCGCCGTCGTCAACAACGCCTCCGTGATCGGCTGGCGAGCCCAGCACGGGCAGGCGCACTACGCGGCGGCCAAGGCGGGGGTGATGGCGCTGACCAGGTGCGTGGCCCTGGAGGCCGCCGGGCACGGGATCCGGGTGAACGCGGTGGCGCCTTCGCTGGCCGTGCATCCGTTCCTGGCCAAGGTGACGAGTGAGGAGCTACTGGCGGAGCTGGCGGCCAAGGAGGCGTTCGGGCGGTCGGCTGAGCCTTGGGAGGTGGCGAACGTGATCGTCTTTCTGGCGAGCGAGTACGCGTCGTACATGACCGGTGAGGTCGTCTCCGTTTCCTCGCAACACCCGTGACGATATCTTGTCTTGCAAGATATGGTGGGTTCATGAATATGACGGAGCCCATGTTCCTGGCGCTCACCGCGCTGGTGGACGAGCCCCGGCACGGATACGGGATCGTCCAGGAGGTCGATCGGCTGTCCGAGGGGCGCGTCCAGCTCAAGATCGGCACGCTGTACGGGGTGCTCGACCGGCTGTCGGCCGGCGGGCTGGTGGTGCTGGATCGTGAGGAGGCGCAGCAGGGGCGGTTGCGGCGCTACTACCGGCTGACGGACGAGGGTGCCGCGGCGTTGCAGGAGGAGGCCTCCAGGATGGCCGCCACCGCCGCCGCGGCCACCACCCGCCTGCGGGCCAGGACGGCGGGAGGCGCCGCATGAGCGAGCAATCGGACGAGCGAGACGGCATGAGCGGGCCTCGTGACGGCGAGCCAGGCCACGCGAACACGCCCCGCGAAGACGCGCCGGACCACGCGAGCGCGTCCCGCGAAGACGCGCCTGACCACGCGAGCGCGTCCCATGGCGGCGAACCGGAGCGCAGGCGCGGGTCCGCCGCCGACGAGGCGGGACGCGTGAGCGGGCGCGACGGTGGCGAGATCGGGCGCGCGAGCGGGCGTGACGGCGGTGAGGCGGAGCGCATGGGTCTGCTGGAGCGGCGTTACCGCTCGGCCCTGCGCCTGCTGCCCGCCTCCTACCGCGCGGGCCGCGAGGAGGAGATGGTGGCCGCGTTCATGGAGGCGTCCGGCGACGCCCCCGACGAGGACGACCCGCGCCCCAGGTGGGGTGAGATCGCCAGCATCCTGTCCCTGTCGGCCCGCGTACGCCTCGGCGCCGCCGGCGCGACCCCCGGCCAGGTGGCACGCGGCGAAGCGGTCCGGCTGTTCGCGCTGCTGGGCATGGGCACGACGGCCGCCTTCTCCATGGCCGACCTGGTCCGCGCCGCCCTGCTCGGTTCCGAGCCCGCGCTCATCGGCGCGCCGGAGTCGGCCGCCCGGCTGGCCTTCATCGGCACGCTGGCGGCGGCCGGCTGCTCGATCGTCGCGTTCGTGACCATCATGCGCGGCCACGTCCGCACCGCGAAGGTGGCGGCGCTGATCAGCCTCGTGCCCTCGCTGACGAGCTTCGCCCTCTCGCTCGCGCTGAACGGATCCGCCGCCATCACGCCACTGCACGACCTGGGCAACCTGGTGTTCCTCCTGGCCCCGCCGCTCGCCCTGCTGATCGGCTTCCACAGCGACGTCACCCCGCACCGCCACTCGTGGCCGCTCACGCTGTCGCCGCTGGCGGCGGGCGCGGCGCTGATGGGCCTGACGATGCTGCTCATCGCGGCGGACGCGCCCGAGCCGATGGGCTACTACCTGTGGCTGGACCACGGCGCGGCGATCCCCGCGTGGGCCGCGGCCTCGGCGGTCGTCCTGGCGCGTGGCGGCTCCCCGGCCTGGTCGCTGGCGTTGTCGGCCGCCGGCCTGGTCCTGCTGGCGATCCGGTTGCCCACGCTGACGAGCCTGCCCGACGTGATGTGGGCGACAGCGGTCGTCCAGTGCGCGCTGCTCGGCACGCTCTCGGTGGCTCTGGCCGGCGCCGGGGCCTGGGCTTTGTCGCGGAACGCCCGCCCCGCGGCCCAACCCTGACTCGCACCTGTCAGGGAAAGATCGGGGTATGCGACAGGGGATTCCGGATCTAGTGTCCGAAACATGGGCACACGCTCCTCATTCCTGCTCGATGTCCTGATGACGGAGTTCGGCGAGTCGATCAAGCGCGACCCCGCGGCGTTCAGGCGCAAGTTCCGGAAGATGGCGGCCTCGCCGTTCGCCTTCTACCGGGGCAGCGCCTGCCTGTTCTACGCGGACATGGTCGGCGCGTACGCCGACGAGTCCTACCTGGACGGCCCGACCAGCAGGGTCTGGATCCACGGCGACCTGCACGCGGAGAACTTCGGCACGTACATGAACGCCTCCGGCGAGCTGGTCTTCAACGTCAACGACTTCGACGAGGCGTACGTGGGGCCGTACGTCTGGGACCTCAAGCGGTTCGCGGCCAGCGTGGCCCTGATCGGGTACGCCAAGGCGCTGTCCGACGACTCGATCAGCGTGCTCGTGACCGACTTCGCCGGCGCGTACCTGGTGGAGCTGGCCGCGATCGCGGCGGGCGGGGACGACGCGATCGGCGCGCTGACGCTGGCCACCACCAGCGGGACGCTGCACCGGGTGCTCCAGCGCGCCCGGCTGAGCACCCGGGTGGCCCTGCTCGACGCCGAGACCGTGATCGACGACTACGACCGGCGTTTCGCGCTCATGGAGGGGCGCGAGCCGGTGGACGCGGCGACGCGGCAGTCGGTGCTGGACGCGTTCGCCGACTACCTGACCACGCTGCCCGTGACGGTCAGCCCCGTCGAGCACGTGATCAAGGACGTGGCGCTGCGCAAGGGCGTGGGGATCGGGTCGGCGGGGCTGCCGTCGTACAACCTGCTGCTCGAAGGGCGTTCGCAGGCGCTGGAGAACGACGTCGTCCTGTACATGAAGCAGGCGGCGGTGCCGGCGGTGGCGCGGCACGTCACCGACGAGAAGGTGGCGTCCTACTTCCGGCACCAGGGGCATCGCACGGCCGAGTCGCAGCGGGCGCTGCAGGCCTACGCCGACCCTTGGCTGGGCTACACGACGCTGCACGGGGTGGGGCAGCTCGTGGCGGAGGTGTCGCCGTACTCGGCCGACCTGGACTGGGACGACGTCAACGAGCCGGACGAGCTGCGCTCGATCATCCAGGATCTGGGGCGGGCGGTGGCGCGGATGCACTCGGTGGCCGACGACGAGTCCAGCCACGATCTCGTGGACTTCTCGACGGAGGAGGCGATCGTGGGGGTGATCGGCGGGGACAGGGCGGGCTTCGTCGGGACGCTGGTGGACTTCGCCCACCGGTACGGGGCGCAGGCCAGGGACGATCACCAGCGCTTCGTGGACCTGTTCCGCAACGGGCGGCTGCCGGGCGTCTGAGAGATGGCGACCGACCAGTCGGTATGGCATGCTTCCAGAACATGACTCTGTTCTCAGTGGAAGGCAAGACCGTCGTCGTCACGGGTGGGTCGCGCGGCATCGGGCGCATGATCGCCGCCGGGTTCGTGGAGGCGGGGGCGACCGTCTACATCTCCGCCCGCAAGACGGCCGAGGTCGAGAAGACGGCCGCCGAGCTGGGCTGCTTCGCCGTTCCCGCCGACCTGTCCACGCCCGAGGGGCTGGAGCGGCTGGTGTCGGCGGTGGACGGCCCCGTGCACGTGCTGGTGAACAACGCGGGCGCGACCTGGGGCGCCCCGCTGGAGGAATATCCGGAGCACGCCTTCGACAAGCTGTGGAACATCAACGTCAAGGGCGTCTTCTACCTGACCCAGCGGTTCCTGCCGCGGCTGAGGGAGGCGGCCGGCGCGGACGACCCGGCCCGCGTGATCAACGTGGGGTCGATCGACGGCATCAAGGTGCCCGCACTGGAGAGCTTCGCCTACTCCTCGACGAAGTCCGCCGTGCACATGCTCACCCGGCACCTGGCCAAGCGTCTGGCCAAGGAGCACATCACGGTCAACGCCATCGCCCCCGGGCCGTTCGACTCGAAGATGATGGCCTTCGCGCTCGACGACCCCGGCACGCGGGAGGTCATCGCGGGCAACGTGCCGCTGGGCCGCATCGGCAGGCCCGACGACATGGCGGGCGCCGCGATCTTCCTGTCGTCGCGGGCGGGGGCGTACCTCACCGGCACGGTCATCCCGGTGGACGGCGGGATCTCCTGCTGATCAGATCAGCCCGGGTCAGATCAGCCCGGATCAGATCAGCTCGCGCAGCGCGGCGGCGAACCGCGCCGGCGCCGCCGGGTCGTAGTTCAGGAAGAGGTACGGCTCGGTCAGCTCCGCCTCGATGACGGCGGGCTCGCCGCCGGGAAGCCGGACCAGGTCGATCCTGGCGTAGAGAAGGACATGGGGTATGGCGGTGAGCACCTTCTCGGCTAGTTCGACCTGGTCCGGGGCTGGGGTGCGGAGCTGCGCCCGCGCGTTGTCGGCGTCCGTCGCCCCCGCGGCGAGCATGGCGCTGCGGCGGACGGCGTGGCTGAGACGGCCGCCGAAGTACAGCAGCGAGGTCTCGCCCTCCGACTCGACCATGTCGAGGTACGGCTGCACCATCGGCGTGCGACCCGCGGCCTCCAACTCCGCCGCCAGTCGTGCGGCCTCGGCGCGGTCGGCGGTGCGGGTGGTGTCGCGGGCGCCGCCGGAGACGGACGGCTTGACGACGTACTCGGGCCAGTCGGGCAGCTCCCGCGCGGACCAGTGGGTGGGCACGATCGGCACGCCCAGGTCACGCAGGTACGTCTTGTCGGTGTTGGATTCGAGCACGGCGTACGGGTTCAGCAGCCTCGTGACGGACTGCACGCGGCGCGCCCAGGCGAGGAACTCCGCGCGCCGCAGGACGTAGTCCCAGACGGAGCGGACGACCACGACGTCGTAGGAGCTCCAGTCGACGGCCGCGTCGTCCCAGCGCTCGACGCACCCCTCGATGCCGGCCTCCCGCCAGGCGGCGAGCATCGGCTCGCGCTCGTCGTCGGTGTCGGCATCAGCACTGGTCACATAGGCACAAAAAGTCACATAGAGATGTTAATGGGGCGCGAGCCGGGCCGTTTCGGACCCGGCTCGCACGCGATCACGGGCGCGCCGCGCGCCGGCGTTCAGTGGTGCCGCAGCGCACCGCGCGCCGGCGTTTAGCGGCGCCGCAGCGCACCGCACTCCGGCGTTCAGCAGTGCCGCAACCCGCCGCACTCCGGCATTCGGCGCCGCAGCGCACCGCACTCCGGCGTTCAGCGGCGCCGCACGCCCGCCCGGTCAACCGGGACGCGTTTAGTCGTGCACGTCGTCGACGACCACGTCACTGCCGTTGGTGCCGGTCACGGAGTTGCCGTTGACGTTGTTGACCCCGGTCGCGCCGTGGCCGTTGACGTTGGCGTTTAGCACGTTGCCGAAGTTGTTGCCCGACTGCGAGGAGTCCCTGTTGGAGCTGGAGTTGCCGGCGTTCGTGTCGGCGTGGGCGGGGGCCGACAGCAAGGTCACGCCCGCCGCGGCGGCGACGACGATACCGGTCATGCAGAGCTTCTTCATCATGTCGATGTCCTTTCCGAATGCTGTGCTCGGACGTCAGCCGGTCAGTCGAAGACGTACGTCACCGCGATGCCGCCGTTGGTGGCGGTCGTGGTGAAGCCGTTGACGTTGTTGACGTTGGTCGAGTAACCCTCGCCGTGGTTGCGGCCGAGGACGTCACCGAAGTTGTTGCCCGACTGGGACGAGTCGCTGTTGCCACTCTGGTTGGCGGACCAGGTGTCACCGGTCAGGGGACCGGCCCAGTCGTCATCAGCGTGAGCGGGAACCGCAAGTAGTGCGCCACCGGCCACCGCCGCCAGCACGGCCGCGACGGCGCACGCCTTTCTGATCACTTCTGCTCCTTCGCCTTCGGGGAAGCTCCCCGGGATGGCGGCGGCCGGGCCCTGACGCACCACCGCTCCCTGGGGCTTCTTTGACCTCAGCGGATCAAGGTCAGTGCGAGCATATAACCTCTCGTGGTCAATTGGTAGCAGTGAGTAGTCAGAACATAGTTCGGAGCTTACGCTGACAGGAGGTGTCAGTGACCCGCCCCTACCGTCGCCGCATGATCCACGAACTACGGCGCTACACCTTGCTGCCGGGCCGCCGGGACACGCTGATCTCGCTGTTCGAGCGGGAGTTCATCGAGACGCAGGAAGCCGCCGGGATGCGCGTCACCGGAAGCTTTCGCGAGGTCGGCGAGCCGGACACCTTCCCCTGGCTGCGCGCCTTCCCCGACATGGCGAGCAGGAAGGCGGCACTGGAGGCCTTCTACGGCGGGCCCGTGTGGCAGGCCAACCGCGACGCGGCCAACGCCACCATGATCGACTCCGATGACGTGCTGCTGCTGCGCCCGGCGGGGCCGGACTTCCCCTCGCAGGAGCGTCCGCCGGTCGGGGCCACCCCGCCGTCGTCACTCTACGTAGCGACCATCTACCACGTTGAGGGGGACGACTTCGCCGAACTCTTCCACCGGAAGGCCAGGCCCGCGCTCGCCGAGGCGAGCGTCGCGCCGGTCGCCTGCCTGGAGACCGAGGACGCGGAGAACACCTTTCCGCGACTGCCCGTGAGGACCGGGGTGCAGGTTTTCGTGTGGTTCGCCCGGTTCGAGACGGCGGAGGAGGAACGGGAGGTGGACCTGCCGATGCTGGAGCACCGCTTCACCGCGCCCACCGAACGACTGCGCCTGCAACCGACGGCCCGCTCAGCCCTGCGGTGACGGCCGCACGGAACTGCGGTGACGGGCCGCGCGGCGTTTCGGTGACGGCCGCACGGAACCGCGGTGACGGGCCGCGCGGCGTTTCGGTGACGGCCGCACGGAACCGCGGTGACGGGCCGCGCGGCGTTTCGGTGACGGCCGTTCAGGAGATCAAGTGCCGCCAGGCGGGGATCTCGCCGCCGCCGTCCACGCGCACCTCGGCGCCCGTCACATAACCGGGCGCGGCCAGCCACAGACAGGCCTGGGCCACGTCGTCAGGCGTGGCCATGCGCCCCGCCGGGATCGCCCTGCCGTCCAGCTCGGAGCGCCCGTTGTAGTGCGCGGCGGCGTCGGGAGTGGCGGCCAGGCCGACGACGACCGTGTTGACCCGGACCAGCGGCGCCCACTCCGCCGCCAGGCAGCGGGCCAGGTGGTGCAGCCCCGCCTTGGCGGCGCCGTACGCGGACGTGCCGGGCGACGGCCGCGCGCCACTGGAGCTGCCGATCATCACCACCGCCCCGCCGGAGTCGGCGAGCAGCGGGTACGCGCGCTGCGCCACCAGCAGCGGCGCCGTCAGGTTGAGCTCGATGACGCGCGCGTGCAGCCGCGGCGAGGTGCCGTCCACCGGGGCGGGCGGCGACCCGCCGGCGTTGTTGACCACCACGTCGAGCCGGCCGAGCCCGCCGATCAGCCGATCGACCTGGTCAGGGTCGCGCACGTCGGCCCGCACGAACCGGTACGCGGCACGCCCGGGCCCGCCGGTACGGGCCGCGACATGCTCGGGCCCGGTACGGGCCGCGGCGTGTTCGGGCCCGGTACGGGCCGCGGCGTGCTCGGGCTCGGTGCGGGCGCAGACGGTCACCTCGGCGCCCGCAGCCTGGAACGCCGCGGCGATGCCCGCGCCGATCCCTCTGGTGCCACCCGTCACCAGGACGGACCTGCCCGTGTAGTCGTAAGTCACGGTCACGTTTGCTACCGTACCAAGCAAGCGTTAGGGAGGTACATTGGGGATCTCACTGCGGGCGGGGCCGATCACCGAAGTGATCATGGATGTGCCGCCGGTGAACGCCCTGCCGGTGCGGGCCTGGGAGGAGCTGGCCCAGGCGGTGCGTCAGGCCGGCGACGACCCCGCGACCAGGGTGGTCGTGCTGAGGGCCGAGGGGCGCGGCTTCAACGCCGGGGTGGACATCAAGGAGATGCGGCAGAGCGAGGGGTTCACCGCCCTCGTCGGGGCCAACCGGGCGTGTCACGCGGCCTTCGCCGCCGTCTACGAGTGCGCGGTCCCCGTCATCGCGGCCGTGCACGGCTACTGCCTGGGCGGCGGCATCGGGCTGGCAGGCAACGCCGACATCGTGGTGGCCGCCGAGGAGGCCTACTTCGGGCTGCCCGAGGTGGACAGGGGCGCGCTGGGCGCGGCCACCCACCTGGCCAGGCTGGTGCCGCAGCACCTTGTCAGGGCCATGGTCTACACGTGCAGAAACGTCACCGCCGCCGAGCTGCACGCGTTCGGCTCGGTGCTGGAGGTGGTGCCGCGCGACAAGCTGCGCGAGGCGGCGCTCCAGGTGGCCGGGCAGATCGCGGCCAAGGACCCGTACGTGATCCGCCGGGCCAAGGAGTCGCTCAACGGCATCGACCCGGTCGACGTCCACCGCAGCTACCGCTTCGAGCAGGGCTTCACCTTCGAGCTGAACCTCATGGGCATCGGTGACGAGCACAGGGAGCGCTTCAGGTGACGGGGAAGGTGATGACGGCCGCGCAGGTGGCCGCCTCGGTGGAGAGCGGGATGACGGTCGGGATAGGCGGCTGGGGCTCGCGCCGCAAGCCGATGGCCCTCGTCCAGGCCCTGGCCGAGTCCCCGGCGAGCGACCTGACGATCGTCTCGTACGGCGGGCCCGACGTCGGCGTGCTCTGCGCGGCGGGAAAGGTGCGCAGGGTGGTGGCCCCGTTCGTCACGCTCGACTCCATCCCCCTGGAGCCCGGCTTCAGGCGGGCCAGGCAGGCGGGGGAGATCGAGTTCACCGAGTACGACGAGGGCATGTTCATGTTCGGGCTGCTGGCGGCGGCCCACCGGCTGCCGTTCCTGCCGACGCGGGCGGGGCTGGGCTCGGACGTGCTGCGGGTCAACCCGGAGCTGCGGACCGTGCGCTCGCCGTACGGGGACGGGGAGGAACTGGTGGCGGTGCCCGCGCTGACCATGGACGTGGCGCTGGTGCACCTCAACAGGGCCGACGCCAGTGGCAACGCCCAGTACCTGGGGCCCGATCCGTACTTCGACGACCTGTACGCCAAGGCGGCCGGGCGGTGTTACGTCTCGTGCGAGCGGCTGGTGGACACGGCGGATCTGCTCAAGGAGGGTCCTGTGCAGTCGTTGCTGATCAGCCGGTCGATGGTGACGGGCGTGGTGGAGGCGCCGGGCGGGGCCGGGTTCACCTCGTGCGAGCCGGACTACGGGCGTGACGAGGCGGCGCAGCGGCGGTACGTGGAGGGCTTCCGTGAGCAGGGCTGACATCTGTGTGGTGGCGTGCGCGGAGGCGTTCAGAGGCGACGGGGAGATCCTGGCGGCCGGCATCGGCGGGGCGATCACGGTGCTGGCGGCGCGGCTGGCGCGGCTGACGTTCGAGCCCGGCCTGCTCACCCACGACGGCGTGTGCCTGCTCACCGGCGACGTGCCGGCGCTCGGGCAGCCGCCTGAGGTGGTGGAGGGGTGGCTGCCGTTCCGCGATCACCTGTGGCTGGTGCTGAACGGGCGGCGGCACGTCATGCTCGGGGCCAGCCAGATCGACCGGTACGGGAACACGAACATCTCCTGCATCGGCGACTGGGCGCGGCCCAAGGCGCAACTGCTCGGGGTGCGCGGCGCGCCGGGGAACACCCGGTGCGATCCGACGAGCTACTGGATCCCCCGGCACTCGAAACGCGTGTTCGTTCCCCAGGTGGACATGGTCAGCGGGCTCGGCACGGATCGGGGTGCGTTCGAGCTGCGGCGGGTGGTGACGGACCTGGCCGTGCTGGACTTCGGGACGGCTGACGGGTCGATGCGCCTGGTGTCGGTGCACCCCGGGGTGAGCGTGGACGACGTGGTGGCGGCCACGGGCTTCGAGCTGCACGACATTTCGGGAAATGTCGCCCAGACCCGGGAGCCGACGGGCGAGGAGCTGCGCGTCCTGGACGGCCTCGACCCCGACCGGCTGCGCGACCGGGAGGTGGCGGCGTGAGGACCGCGCTGACCGCGCTCGTCGGCTGCCGGTACCCGATCGTGCAGACCGGCATGGGGTACGTCGCGGGCGCCCGGCTGGCGGCGGCCACCTCGCAGGCGGGCGGGCTGGGCGTGATCGGCGCGGCCACCATGTCGGTGACCGAGATGCGGGCGGCGATCCGGCGGGTCAAGGAGCGGACGGGCAACCCGTTCGGCGTGAACCTGCGGGCCGACGCCGACGACGCGGCCGAGCGGGTGGAGGTGCTGGTCGCCGAGGGTGTGCGGGTGGCGTCGTTCGCGATGGCGCCGCGCCGTGAGCTGATCGCCCGGCTCAAGGACGCGGGCGTGCTGGTCGTCCCGTCGGTGGGGGCGCGGCGGCACGCGGAGAAGGTGGCAGGGTGGGGCGCGGACGCGGTCATCGTGCAGGGCGGCGAGGGCGGCGGGCACACCGGGCCCGTGGCGACCACGCTGCTGCTGCCGCAGGTGGTGGACGCGGTGGACATCCCGGTGGTCGCGGCGGGCGGGTTCTTCGACGGGCGGGGGCTGGTGGCGGCGCTGGCGTACGGGGCGTGCGGGATCGCGATGGGCACCCGTTTCCTGCTGACCAGCGACTCGCCGGTGCCTGACGAGGTGAAGAAGTTCTACCTGGCGGCGCGGGAGACGGTCGTGACCAGGAACGTGGACGGGGTGCCGCACCGGGTGCTGAGCACGCCGTTCGTGGCCTCGCTCGAACGTGCGCGGCTGGTCAGGGCGGTGGTGAACGGGGCCCGCTTCAAGCGCCTGTCGGGCCTGTCGTGGCGCTCGATGTTGCGCGAGGGGCGCCGGATGCGGCGGGGCAGGGAGCTGAGCTGGGCGCAGGTGCTGCAGGCGGCGAACACTCCGGTGCTGCTGCGGGCGGCCATGGTGGAGGGGCGGGTGGATCTGGGCGTGATGGCCTCGGGTCAGGTGGTGACGGTGCTGGACGACCTGCCGTCCTGCCAGGAGCTGATCGAGCGGGTGATGGCGGAGGCGGAGGCGGCCCTGTCCAGCCTGGGCGTCACAGGACGGTGATGCCGCGCGCCGCGAGGATGGCGTTGGCCTGCGTCTGGTTGATGATCGCCCCCGCGAACGCGCGAAGCTTGTCGTCGCCGGGCTCCCCCAGGTCGGCCCCGCGCAGGTCGGCCTTGGTGAACTTGGTGTTCAGCAGCCGGGTGCCGCGCAGGCGGCAGTCGTCCAGCACGGCCTCGGTGAAGTCGCAGCCCGACAGGTCGGCGTCGTCGAAGCGCACGCCCTCGATGTGCTCCTTGCGCAGCGAGCAGCCGCCGAGGTTGGCCAGCGTCAGGTTGGAGCGGCTCAGCTTGAACCCCGTGCCGCGCGACGCGGTCAGCGCGGCCCCGATCATGCGGCAGCCCGCGAACGAGACGTCCGTCAGCAGCGCCCCGGCGAACTGCGCCGACGACAGGTCCACGTCGGTGAAGGCGGCGTCGATGAGGTCGGCGTCGTTGAACCTGGTGCGCATCCCGCCCCCGCCGGTGAACACCGCGCCGTCGAGGTCGGCCTTGCGGAAGTCGGTCTGCTCCAGCACGCACGACTCGAAGCGCGCCCCGGCCAGCGAGGCGCCCCACAGGTCGGTCTCGGTCAGGTCGCACTCGCGGAACACGTGGATCTCCCCCGGCGGCAGCCGGTCGCCCAGGGCCTTGCGGGACAGATCCTCGCCGTCGAAATTCACGGGCTAGAGCCTACCGGTCAGCACCTCCGCGGCGGCCTGCCCGCAGACGACGGCGGAGCCGTGGGTGGCGACGTGCACGGCGCCCAGGTCGGAGCGGACGGGCAGGCCCATCTCCACCACCACGGCGTCGGGGCGGGCGCTGAGCAGGTTCCGCAGGGCCTCGGACTGCCAGGCGTAGCGGTGCACGTCCCTGACGACCACGACGAGGGGACGCCCGTTCGCCAGGCCGATCAGGCGCTCCAGCTCCGGCCCCGTGGCCTCGCCCGCCGCCAGGCGGGTGACCTCCGTGCCGGGCAGCAGGCGGGCGAGCGGCTCGCCGACGCCCCAGGGGGTGTTCTTGTCGATGGCCAGGTTCATCACCGGGACCAGCTCCACCACGTACGGCTCCCCCGCGATGGGCAGGACGGGCGCGGTGGAGCGGCGGGTCACCCGGATCGCCCGGCGGGCCGCGTCCAGGCCGATCCGGCCGCCGCCGGCTGTCTGGCTGCCCGAGGAGGCGGCCCATGCGGCCAGCTCGCGGACCCTTCGAGCGGCGTCGGCCAGGCGCTCCTCGGGCAGCAGTCCGGTGGTCACCGCCGTCGCGATCGCGTCGCGGATCCCGGCGGCGGTGGCCTCGTCGGCGCGCTCGCCGCCGACGCAGATCGCGTCCGCGCCCGCGGCGATGGCGCGGGCGGAGGCGCCCCCGATCCCGTACGCCCCCGACACCGCGGCCATCTCGATGCCGTCAGTGATGATCAGCCCGCCGAACCCCAGCTCCTCGCGCAGCAGCCCGGTGAGCACCTTGGGGCTGAGCGTGGCGGGCCGCTCCGCGTCGTACGACGGCACGAGGAGGTGCCCCGTCATGATGACCTTGACGCCCTCCGCGATCGCCTCGCGGAAAGGGAGCAGCGCGTCCTCGATCCCGCTCTCGGCGACGACGGGCACGCCGTGGTGGGAGTCCACCGCGGTGTCGCCGTGCCCGGGGAAGTGCTTGGCGCAGGCGGCCACCCCGGCCGACTGGAGCCCGCGGACGAACGCCCTGGTGTGCCGGGCGACCAGTGACGAGTCGGAGCCGAACGCGCGCAGGCCGATGACCGGGTTGTCCGGGTTGGAGTTCACGTCGGCGGAGGGCGCGAAGTCGATCGTGATGCCGGCCCTGGCCAGCTCGCCCCCGAGGTCCCTGGCCAGCGACTCGGTGAGCGCCACGTCGTCCACGACGCCGAGCGCGTACGCGCCGGGCCGGCTGCTGCCGGTCGCCACTTCCAGCCTGGTGACCTCGCCTGACTCCTCGTCGGTGCCGACCAGGACCGCCGGGTTCTCGGCCCGCAGGGCGGCGGTGAGCTCGGCCACCTGGCCGGGGCCTGCGATGTTGCGCGAGAACAGCGCGACGCCGGCCAGCCCGTCGCCGAGCCGGCGGCGCAGCCAGTCGGGCGGCGTGTGGCCGGGGAAGCCGGGGAAAAGGACGGCGTCGGCAAGGCGAAGCAGGTCACCGCTCAGGGGCATGACCCGAAATCTAATAGGAAAGTTTCCTATTTGCTAGAGGCATTTTCTGATGTCAGCCCGTTCCCCTTCGTGACGAACTCCGCCACGGTACGCACCGGAGCCCCTTGGCGGTCCACGAAGTCCATCGCGCGGAACGCCACCCGCAGCTCCTCGGGGCCGGCCGTGCACGACAGGTAACCGCGCCGGTCGTCGAAGAACTTCAGATGCGGATTCGCCGCCAGCACGGCAGGCCCGTCGGTCTCCGGCGGCTGGCTGGTGATCGAGCTGCCCACGAACTCCACCCCGACCGTGGCCGACCCCGGATCCAGGAAGTCCGCCTTCAGCTCCCCCGCCCACGCGTTGTGCACGTCACCGCTGAACACGACCAGCCCCGGCACGTTCACCCCCAGGATGCGGGCGCGCTGCACCGGATGGCCGTCCCAGGAGTCGGGGCGCAGGTTCGGCGCGGGCCCCGGCACGAAGCGGCGGGCGAAGAACAGCGGCTGCACCAGCACCCGCCACCTGACCGGGCTGGTGACCAGCCGCGACAGCAGCCACTGCTCCTGCGCCGCCCCCAGCATGGTGGTGGCGTCGCGGTACTGGCGCACGTCGAGCACCATGAAGTCGGCGACCGTCCCGAACGTCCGCCTGCGGTACATCTGCAGGTTCCCGTCCTCGGGCCGCACCCTGATCGGCTGGTTCTCGTAGTACGCCTGGTACGCCGCGCCCCTGCGGCGCAGGAACGCCGCCGACCCGTCCCCCCGGCCCCGGTAGTTGTCCAGCACCTCGTGGTCGTCCCAGGTCGGCACCCAGGGCGCGGCGGCGTGCGCGGCCTGCAGATCGGGGTCGGTCCGGTAGCGGGCGTACCGCTGGCGGTACTCGTGCAGCCGGCTCGTCTCGCCCGGCAGCGGCCCCAGCGCGCGCACCACGCGGGCAGACTGCCGCGACTCGTAGATGTAGTCGCCGACGTGGAAGACGACGTCGGGCCGCTCAGCCGCGAGATGCCGGTAGGCGGTGTAGAAGCCGTGCTCGTAGCGCTGGCAGTTGGCCACCGCGAACCGCACCGGCCGCGTCGAGGCCGGGTCGTCCGCCGTCCTGGTGCGGCCCACCGGGCTCTGCTGGCTGCCGGCCTTGAACCGGTAGAAGTAGTCCGTGCCCGGCTTGAGCCCGGCGACCCTGGCATGCACGCTGTGCGCCCACACCGGCAGCGCCTGCGCGATCCCCCGGCGCAGGCCCTGGGTGAAGCGCTCGTCCTCGGCGAGCTGCCAGCTCACCTCGACCGCCTTGGGGGCCATGCCGCCAGGGCGCCGGGGGTCGGTGCCGAGCGGGTCGACGGCTAATCGCGTCCAGAGCACCACGCCGTCGGGCAGCGGCTCCCCGGAGGCGACGCCGAGTGTGAACGGGTTCGCCATGTCTTCATGGTGTCGTCATGGCGCGGGAGTCAGGCACTCGATGACGGTGACGTTCGCCTGTCCTCCGCCCTCGCACATGGTCTGCAGGCCGTACCTGCCGCCCGTGCGCTCCAGTTCGTGCAGCAGCTTGACCGCCAGCACGGCGCCGGTCGCGCCGAGCGGGTGGCCGAGCGCGATGGCGCCGCCGTTCGGGTTGACCCTGGCCGGGTTCGCGCCGGTCTCCTTGAGCCAGGCCAGCACCACAGGGGCGAACGCCTCGTTGATCTCGACGGCGTCGAAGTCGTCGATGGACATGCCGGTCATGCCGAGCGCGTGCACGGTCGCCGGGATCGGGGCGGACAGCATCATGATCGGGTCGTCGCCGCGCACCGACAGGTGGTGCACGCGGGCGCGCGGGGTCAGGCCGTGCTCGCGTACGGCCCTGGGCGAGGCGATGAGCAGGGCGGCGGCGCCGTCGGAGATCTGGGAGGCCAGGGCGGCGGTCAGGGTGCCACCCTCGGTGAGCGGCTTGAGCGCGGCCATCTTCTCGCGGGTGGTGTCCCTGCGCGGGCCCTCGTCGGTGGTGGCGCCCTCGTAGGGGGCGATCTCGCGGCGGAAGTGGCCGGCGTCGATGGCGTGCAGCGCCCTGCGGTGCGACTCGTACGCGAACGCCTCCATCTCCTCGCGGGAGATGTCCCATCGGGCGGCGATCATCTCGGCGCCGGCGAACTGGGAGACCTCTTGCGTGCCGTACCGCTCCGTCCAGCCCTTGGAGCCCGAGAAGGGGCTGTCGTGGCCGAGCGGCCGGCCCGCGAGCATCGCCGAGGAGATGGGGATCATGCTCATGTTCTGCACTCCCCCGGCCACCACCAGGTCGTTCGTGCCGGAGAGCACGGCCTGGGCGGCGAAGTGCAGCGCCTGCTGGGAGGAGCCGCACTGGCGGTCGATCGTCACACCCGGCACCTCCTCCGGCAGCCCGGCGGCCAGCCAGCAGGTGCGTGCGACGTCCCCCGCCTGCGGGCCGATCGTGTCCACGCAGCCGAAGATCACGTCCTCGACGGCGGAGGGGTCGGCGTCGGCGCGGAACATCAGCTCCTTGAGCACGTGCGCCCCGAGGTCGGCGGGGTGGGCTCCGGCCAGGCCGCCGTTCCTGCGCCCGATGGGGGTGCGGACGGCGCCGACGATGTACGCCTCACTCATCCACGCATCGTAGCAAGCGCTTGGTCTATACGGGAATGCCGCATGAGCTGGGCCAGTTAGGCGAACAAGCGATTGTCTGAGGGCCCATAATGGGAACGTGACCACGCGAAAGAACTCCGGCACGACCACCACCTCGGCGAAACGCCAGCGCACCACCTCGTCGGGGTCGGCGTCCGAGCGCCGTGACCACCTCGTCAAGCTCGCCGCGGAGCTCTTCGCGCGCAAGGGCTTCCAAGCCACGACGGTACGCGAGATCGCCGACGAGGCGGGCATCCTCTCAGGAAGTCTCTACCACCACTTCGACTCCAAGGAGACGATCGTCGACGAGGTGCTCTCCACCTTCCTCGACGACCTGATCGCCCGCTACCGCGCCGCCCTCGACACCAGTGCGGACGCCCGCACGGTGCTGTCGGAGATGGTCCGCATCGGCTTCGGCACGCTGGAGCCGCACCGCGCCGCCATCACCGTGATGCAGAACGACTGGAACTACCTGCGCCAGTTCGAGCGCTTCAACTACCTGGTCAAGGCCGAGGACGAGGTCGAGCAGATCTGGGTCTCCCAGATCAAGGCCGGGCAGGCCGCCGGGCTGTTCAGGTCCGACGTCGACCCGAAGCTCACCTACCGGATGATCCGCGACACCATCTGGGTCGCCGTGCGCTGGTTCCGTCCCGGCGGCAGGCTCAACACGACGGGCCTGGCCGAGCACTACATCACGGTGCTCTTCGACGGGCTCGCGACGGGCGAGCGCACCACCCAGCAGGGATGAGCCTCGGCAAGGCGGTGCGGCTGGCACTGCAGGAGGCGGCCGAGCCGGGCAAGGCCGAGGCCATGCGGGCCTACATGAAGTCGGCGATGCCGTTCCTCGGCGTGCAGGCCGTGCCCAGGCGGACGGCCCTGCGCCGGGTCTTCGCCGAGCACCGGCTCGACAGCGCGCCCGAATGGCGGCGCGCGGTGCTGACCCTGTGGCGGGACGCCGAGTACCGCGAGGAGCGCTACGCCGCCATCGAGCTGTCCGGCTACCACCTCTACCGCGACTTCCAGACCCTCTACACGGTGCCGATGTACGAGGAGATGATCGTCTCGGGCGCCTGGTGGGACCTGGTGGACGAGCTCGCCACCCACCGGGTCGGCGGCCTGCTGGCCACCTTCCCCGACTCCATGCGGCCGCTCATGCTGGAGTGGGCGCACGACGGCGACCTGTGGAAGCGGCGCACCTCCATCCTGTGCCAGAACCGGTTCAAGTCACGCACGGACACCGCGCTGCTGTACGCGTGCATCGAACCGAGCCTGTCCGACAACGACTTCTTCGCCCGCAAGGCCATCGGGTGGGCCTTACGCGAATACGCGAAGACCAACCCGGGCGAGGTGGTGCGCTATGTCAAGGCGAAGGGCATCTCCGGCCTCAGCCGCCGCGAGGCGCTGAAGAACCTGCCCCTCATCTAGTCCACAGGGCTTCTTGCACGGCCTGCACCAGGGCCATCAGCTCCGGGGTGACGCGCTCCCTCGACCACGCCAGCGCGTACGTGATGCGCAGATCCCCCGCCTCCAGCGGCACGAACCGCACGTCCTCCCGCCTGACGGTCCTGGCCAGGAGCTGCGGGATAGGCAGCAGCCCCGCGCCCGCCGCCACCAGGTCGAGCGCGGCGCCGAAGTCGTCGTCGGCCACCAGCCGGGAGCGACCGGGCAGCCCCGGCCAGGGGCGGGTGCCCGGGGTGAGCAGCACGTGGCCGCCCAGCTCGTCCGCCGTCACCCGCGGGCGCGACTCCATCCGGTGCCCGGCCGGCACGGCCAGCCGATCGACCGTGACGTGGAACCTGGCCGCCGTCACGAACCGCGCGGGCGCGGGCGTGGCCAGGATCGCCGCCGACACCTCGCCGTCCGACAGCGCCCGCGCCGCCGCGCTCCGGCCCGCCGCGCGCAACTCCACCCCGATCGCCGGCGTGCGGCCGGCCAGCCGCCTGACGATCCGCGCCGCCAGCGTGCCCACCAGCGGTGGATAAGCCAGATGAATGGTCGGCCTGGCCAGCCGGGCCGCCTCCGCCTCGAACGCCCGCACCGACTCGATCACCTGCTCCGCGTGCGGGAGCAGCGCCTTGCCCTCGGCCGTGAGCCGCACCTCGCGGGCGGAGCGCTCGAATAACCTGGCGCCCGTGGCGCGTTCGAGGCGGGTGATGGCCTGACTCATGGCCGGCTGGGACATCCCCAGGTCGGTGGCGGCCGTCGAGAAGCTGAGCCGTTCCGCGACCCGGGTGAAGCAGTGGATCTCCCTGAGCATAAGCAGCACCAATACATCGTGCACCATCGCCGGGGCGGTCGGCAGGATGCCAGCGACCTTGAACCACATCCAGGGAGCTGAAGAGATGCCGCCCTTTCCTACTGCCTTGCCCGCCTCCCCCAGGCCTGCCTTTCCCGCCTCCACCGTGCTCGGATACCCGCGGATCGGGCCGCGGCGGGAGTTGAAGCGGGCGCTGGAGTCGTACTGGAGCGGGCGCTCGACCCGCGCGGACCTCGACCAGGCGGGCGCGCGGCTGCGGGAGCAGACCTGGCGCCGGCTGGCCGAGCTGGGGCTCGCCGGGCTGCCGTCGAACACGTTCTCGCTGTACGACCACGTGCTGGACACCGCGGTGCTCCTGGGGGCGGTGCCCTCCCGCTACCGCGACGCCCCCGACCCCTACTTCGCGATGGCCAGGGGCACCGACGGGCTGGCGCCGCTGCGGATGACCAAATGGTTCGACACGAACTACCACTACCTCGTGCCCGAGATCGACGCCGACACCGTGTTCAAGCTGGACGCGAGCAAGCCGCTGGGCGAGGTGCGGGAGGCGCGGGCCCTCGGCTTCGAGACGCGGCCCGTGGTCGTCGGGCCCGTGACGTTCCTGCTGCTGGGATCGGCCCTCGATCGGCTGGACGAGGTGCTCGGCTGCTACGAGGAGCTGCTCGGCGCGCTGGCCGCAGAAGGGGTCGCGTGGGTGCAACTCGACGAACCCGCCCTGGTGGGCGACCGGACGGCGGAGGAGCTGGCTGCCGTGCGGGCCGCCTACGAACGGCTGGGGGCCGTCGCCGAGCGGCCAGGGCTGTTCGTGTCGTCCTCCTTCGGCGATCTCGGGGAGTCTCTGCCGGTGCTGGCGGGGACGCCGGTGGAGGCCATCGGGCTCGACCTCGTACGGGGCTCCGTCCCCGTCGCCGGCCTCGGCGGCAAGATCGTGGTCGCCGGTGTGGTGTCAGGGCGGGACGTGTGGCGCACCTCCCCCGGGCGGGCGCTGGCCGCGCTGGGTGCCTTGCGTGCGTCGCGGGTGGTGGTGAGCACGTCCTGTTCGCTGCTGCACGTGCCTTACTCCCTTGCCGATGAGACCGATCTGGAGGCGGGGCTGCGGGGGCGGCTGGCGTTCGCGGAGGAGAAGGTGGCCGAGGTCGTCGCGCTGGCCGATGCTCACGCGCGTGGGGCGGCGGCCGATGCCCATCCGGGCGATTGGGCGGCCGACGCGTCGCTCGCGGGCGACGATCCGTCCGTGGCGCTGCTCGCGGACGACCGGCCGTCCATCGCGCTGCTCCCGGTGGAGGAGCGCTCCCCCTACCCCGTCCGTGCCGCCGCCCAAGCCGGCCACCTGCGCCTGCCGCCCCTCCCCACCACCACGATCGGCTCGTTCCCGCAGACCGGCGAGCTGCGCGCGGCCCGCGCCGCCGTGGCCTCGGGCACCCTGTCGCAGGCCGACTACGAGCGGCGCGTCGAGGCGGAGATCGAGCGGGTGATCCGGGTCCAGGAGCGGCTCGGGCTCGACGTGCTCGTCCACGGGGAGCCGGAGCGCAACGACATGGTGCAGTACTTCGCCGAGCACCTCGACGGCTTCGCGGTCACCAGGAACGGCTGGGTGCAGTCGTACGGATCCCGCTGCACCAGGCCGCCGATCCTGCACGGCGACGTCAGCCGTCCCGCGCCGATCACCGTGCGGTGGGCCACGTACGCGCAGTCGCTCGCCACCCAGCCGGTCAAGGGCATGCTCACCGGCCCCGTCACGATCGTCGCCTGGTCGTTCGTACGCGACGACCTGCCGCTGCGGGACGTCGTGTTCCAGGTCGCCGACGCCATCCGGGACGAGGTGCGCGACCTGGAGGCGGCCGGGACGTCGATCATCCAGGTGGACGAGCCCGCCCTGCGCGAGCTGCTGCCCCTGCGGCGGGCCGCCCAGGCCGACTACCTGGAGTGGGCGGTGGCGGCCTACCGGCGAGCCACCTCCGGGGCGGGCGACCGCACCCAGATCCACACGCACCTGTGCTACTCGGACGCCGACCAGATCCTCGCCGCCATCGACGGCCTCGACGCCGACGTCACCACCATCGAGTCGGCCAGGTCGGGGGCGCGCATCCTGGGGGCGGTGTCGGCGTTCGGGCGCGGGCTCGGGCCCGGCGTGTACGACATCCACTCGCCCCGGGTGCCGTCGGCCGATGAGGTGGAGTCGCTGCTGGGGCGGGCGCTGCGGGCGTTGCCGGTGGAGCGGGTCTGGGTCAACCCGGACTGCGGGCTGAAGACGCGCACGTACGAGGAGGTCGAGGCGTCGCTCGCCAACGTCGTGACGGCGACGCGCCGCCTGCGCGCCACCCTCGCAACCTGACGCCCTGACGCCCTGACGCCCTGCTGGTCTGCCGGTCTGCCGGTCTGCCGGTCTGCCGGTCTGCCGGTCTGCCGGTCTGCCGGTCTGCCGGTCTGCCGGTCTGCCGCCCCTGCCCACCTTGCCCACCTCCGCCCGCCTTGCCCGCCCCTGACGCCCTGAGGATGGTCGTCTTATGCGGTTGCCGCCGGCCGGTCCGGTCGGATAGGAAGCCTGCATGCTGAGGGGCGACAAGGTCGGGCTCAGGGCCCGGCACGAGGACGACATCCCGATCCTGCAAGCCGAGCTCTACGACGACCCGGTCACCCACTCCCGGGCCCAGGCCACACCGTGGCGTCCGATCACGCCCGGCTCCAAGGACTCGCCGCTCCTGGTGGACGACAAGGATCAGGGGCACGTGCCGTTCTCCGTGGTGGAGCTGGCGGGCGGCACGCTGGTGGGCACGGCGGTGCTGTGGGGCATCGACACCCACAACCGGTCCGCGCACATCGGGCTGGGGCTGCGGCCGTCCGCCCGCGGCAAGGGCTACGGCACGGACATCGTCGCGGTGATGTGCCAGTACGGGTTCGTGGTGCGCGGCCTGCGGCGGCTGCAGATCGAGACGCTGGCCGACAACTTCGCCATGCTGCGCGCCGCCGAGCGCAACGGCTTCGTCCGGGAGGGTGTGCTGCGTTCCTCGGCCTGGGTGATGGGCGAGTTCCTGGACGAGGTGCTGCTCGGGCTCCTCGTCCACGAGTGGAAGCCCGTCTCCCCGGGCTAATGCGGGGCGGTGTGGTGGTCGATCACCCGCGTGAGCAGCCCGACGAGCTGCTCGCGCTCGCCCGCCGTCAGGGACGCGAGCAACGCGTCCTGCGCCCCGGCCAGCAACCCGTCAAGCTCCTCAAGCTGCCGCACCCCCGCCGCCGTGACGGTGATGACGTTCCGCCGCCGGTCGTCGGGATCGGGGCTGCGCTCGACCAGCCCCCGCCCGGCCAGCTCGTTCACGGTCGCGACGATGTCGCTGCGGTCGATGCCGGTACGCCGTCCCAGCGCGGCCTGGCTGGCGGGCCCGAACTCCTCCAGCGCGGCCAGCAGCGAGTAGTGGTACCGGCGTAGCCCGGCCCCGCCGAGCGCCTGGTCGACGAGCCGGTTGGCGGACATCGCGACCCCGTTGATGAGCCGGCTCGGCAGGCCACGCAGCCGATGCGGGATCGGGTCCTGAGCTCTCTCCACCCGATCAAGGCTACCAACTCCATTGGCGCATCCAACAATCCCGGAGTATCGTTAGCCGGACGAACATTGGCTCTGCCAACATTATGGAGACATCATGACCACAGACCAGCGCACGGACGTCACCGAGCTCATCTACCGCCTCTACGCCTGCATGGACGAGAGCCGCTTCGCCGACCTGCACTCCGTCTTCACGGACGACATCAGCGTCCGCACCCCGGGCGGCCTCGCCTCAGGCCGCGACGCCGTCGTCGCCCAGGCCACCCGCGGCCACTCCACCGGCCACCGCGTCCAGCACTTCGTCCACAACCCCATCGTGCGGGTGGACGGCGACCACGCCACCGTCCGAGCCGACGTCATCGTCACCTTCACCCCGGAGGGACAACGCGCCCCGGCACCCCAGTACACGCTGAGCGAACGCTTCCACTACGAGACGGTCCGCACCCCCGGAGGCTGGCGCGTCTCCCACGTCGACGGCACCCCCGTCTGGACCGTCGGCACCCGCCCCCAGGCGGGCTGACCCATCAGGCGTAACGCTCCGTGTACTCCTCGACCGTCATCCCGAAGAGGACCTCGTCGTCGTAGCGGCCGTTGGCGTAGCGACACCTGCGCCGGCGGCCCTCCTCCACGAACCCGATCCGCCGATGCAGCGCCAGCGACGCCTCGTTGGAGCTGTACACCCGCGCCTCGGCCTTCTGGAACCGCCGCTCGAAGAACATGTACCGCAGAAGCAGGACGACGGCCTCGCTCGCGAACCCCTTGCGGTGGTGCGGCGTCCCGACGGCGATCCCGTAGCAGAAGGTGCCGTGCACCCGGTCCACCTCGTGCGTGTTGATCGACCCCACCGGCTCGTTGTCCTGCTTCGCGGCTATCACGAGGGAGAACTCGTCGAGATCCAGCTCCTGCTCCGCACGTTCGGCCATCTCCTTCCTCGCCCGGGCGGCCGACTTCGGCGGCGACAGGCGCCAGCCGTTCCTGACGGCGTCGGAGTGCTCGTCGAAGGCGTGGAACGCCTCCCAGTCCTCGGGTTCCCTGGCGCGCAGCCGGACGCGGTCTCCTACCCAGGCGGACGATGTCATGGCAGGGAGCTAAGCAGACCAGCCGAAGGCATCGCGAACGCTTTTCGTGGTCCCTTGCCCTGACGCTGTGCCCGCAGCAGCACCACACCGTTCAGCAGAGATATTTTGCCTGCGCCTTGAACTCATCCTCTGTCAGCAGAACATCCTTGGTGGCACCCGCATGGTTCTGAATCAGTACCTGCCCACGTGAGATCTTCTTCTTCGACTCGGTAGTGAATTCAGCTCCGAGCAGTTTCACGTGAGTTTCAGAAGAATAGGCGTGGACCTTGTACACCTGCCCTTCGTCGAAACTCAGGCTTCCCTCCTGGAGGGACCAATCGGAAGGCTTCTCCTCCAGGTTCATGGACGCGATGCCGCCGGTCAGTACTGGCGCCCTGACATCGGCCTGCTCGAGAAGTTCGTCGGCGGCACGCCGGTAGACCACCACTCCATCCGGCGCCCGCCCGCACCAGGCCGCCACCATGGTGAGCTGCCCATCGGCGTTCACCATCAGCCCCGTCAAACCGCCTGGCACCGGATTGCCGTAGCCGCAGGACACTGCCGCGAGAGCGAGCGTCAGCGCGGCGATGCCCCTCCAAGTCACGTGTTGCACGCCGCGAATCCTCGTTACAAGATCGCAGAATGCCAACAGGCCGCAATTGCCTGTCTTCTCAAATCCGTCGCGTCTTGCACCGGCCTCCAGGCGGCCGTCCGCATCAGGCGTTTCGCCACTCGTCAGTGACACAACCAAGTTCGTAATGCCACCATCCGTTCTCCTGCCCACAGGTCAGAAGCGCCTTGATGCCGGTGAAGTCGGCGCCGGCGGGTGCATTGAGCGCCACCATGGGGAAGTCCTCGCTGAACGTCTCACCCCCGAGCTCGAACTGCGCGAAACGCTGATGCACCGCGTGGGCACTGCGTCCCAGCGGGCCGCTCGGAATGGGGACGACGCGGATCGTGCAGTTTCCCGAGGCGCTGACCCGCTCAACGGCCCAGTGCAGTCCGTCCGAGTCGGTCTGGAACCGCACCACGTCCCCCTCGGCCACGCCGTCCAGGAGGAAGGGAACGTTCTTCACCTGGGCGGCGTCCGCACTGAGCCTGTCAGCCCACAAGCCCTCGGTGTCTTGCGGGAACCATCCCTCCCGAGGAACGAACCGGAACCAGATCTTGATCTGCTCTACCTCGTCATCCATGACGATCATCATGCGGCACCTGCACCCGGCGAAGCCCGCCAGGTCAAGATTGTGATCAGCTGCGGCGGCATGCCGTCAGACGGTTCGAGCGATTTCCCTCAGCGCGAGTGCCCAGGGGTAGGAAGAAAAGCGATCACCGCCGGTGCTCGGCGGGTGCGGCTCGAACATGCCAGGCCCGAGCAGGACGCGCACCCCTTCGGAGCGGAGGGACTCAACGCTGCGAAGGAAGGGGGCACGAGAAGCGAGGGCGCTGTTGACGAAGGGCAGGACGACGACAGGGATGCCGAGCCCTGGAGCCTCGGAGAGGACGCCCAAGGCGTACGTGTCCGCGGTTCCCTGAGCGAACTTGTTGATCGTGTTGTAGGTGGCCGGAGCCACGATGATCGCGTCCGCGCGAGGTGATCTCGGCTCACCAGGGTTGCGGTACCGGCTACGGACGGGGCGGCCCGTCTGCTGTTCGAGGCGGGGCACGTCGATGAAGCCCAACGCCGGTGGAGTGGCGATGACCTGGACGGTCCACCCCTCGCCCTGCGCCAGCGCGACGAGCCGGCCTACGTCTCCGGCCGGGCCGGCCGCGCACACCACGATGGTGAGGATCTTGCCAGGCTCGCTCACGCGCGGGCTCCGAGGGACGCGGCGTACTCGCGGGCTTCACGGCGCAGGCCGGGTGGCGCGCCGGCCAGGATGTCACCGGCCAGCCGAAGCGGCGCGCCACGGCCCACGACCTCTTGCGGTGCCAGCTCACCGGCGGCACGCAGGCTGTGGAGAGCACTCTCGTGCTGTCCCCTCATGAGGAACGCCCGTGAGGTGTCGAGCAGGAGACTGGCCCTGCGCTCGTCGGCCGGCAAGTTGCCGATCTCGACTCGGCGGGCGTACTCGATGGCCGTACCGGCGTCGCCCAGACGGACGGCGATGTGCACGCGATGGCACAGGACGTTGTTGGGCCCGAACGCCGTCCACATGTGGTTCCCGTCGTGCCCGAGCCGGGCGCCGGCGTCCGCGGCCTCGTCCAGGAGTTCGGCGGTCACGTGCCGTTCGCCGCTGTGCGCGGCGGCGATGGCGCCGCGCAGGAGGAGCGTCCCGTAGACGGAGAGGTCGTCCGGGGATGGGTCGGCCAGTGCGGCGTCCATACGCAGGGCGGCCTTGCGCGCCACGTCGGCGGCGGTGCGGTGATGTCCGCCGTCCATGAGGGCGTGGGTGATGATGCGAGCGCTCGACCCGATCACGAGCGGGTTCTGACTGGCTCGCGCCATCCGCACGCTCCGGTCCGCGGCCAGCCACGCCAGCCCCTTGTCCTCCTGCTTGAGCAGGACCGAGGCGGCGGCGTGATACGCCTCCGCCGAGAGAGCGTACGCGCGCAGCCGGGCGTCACCTTCCAGGACGGTGCAGGCGACGCGTAGATCGCGTAAGAGCACCGGCAGCCCGTTGATCACCTGGAAGTAGCGGCAGGCCTGGTAGTTCCGCTTGGCCGCCCCCACCGCATGGTCCAGGGACGGAAGGTCTACGGGGCTGTCAGACGACGGAGAATGATCGACGAGAACGCCGGCGAGGGCGTCGATCGCGCCACCGGCTCGGGCCGGGTCATCGCAGGCGCCCAGGACCGCGTCGAACAACGCAGCCCCGGTGAGCCCGACGAACCCGCGGCGTCGCACCTCGTCCGCGTCCTTCCCCAATGCATCGGAACCGGCGGTACACGCATCATTCGCGAGGTTAGCAACCGAGCCGCCGGCGCGAAGGACGAGTTCCCCATGCGCGTGCACCGCCTGGTCGAGTGCCTGGACCACAGGCATGCTGGGAGCGCACCGTCGGCCGTGTTCAAGGTCGGAAACGTAGCTCTTGCCGCAGGTCGCCCGGCGAGCGACCTCACGCACGGACAGGCCGGCGCGCAGGCGCAGACGTCGCAGCGCCTCGCCGAACCCTTCCCTGCCCATGCGGCACTCCCTCTCGTGTGCGGCGGCGCCAGCGGACACTCAGCGGACACTTCACACCTGGTGGTTACCGACCGTACAGGCAACGCTACCCCTGCGGAACCGCACCGGCCCGCGCCAATGACACCGCCCTCACGGAAGATCACCATCATGACGGCTGCCCCCGCCATTCCGACCAGGTTCGGCCTGGCCCCCGTATGGTTCCTCGAACTGGAACTCACCCAGCGATGCCAGATGCGATGCCCCAGCCTCTGCTACGCCGACGCCGGCCCCACCAAGGGCCACGGCACGATGACCCGCGCTGACTGGGAGCACCTCATCGACACCGCCCCCGCCGCAGGCATCACGACGGTCCAGTTCATCGGCGGCGAGGCGACCCTGCACCCGGACTTCGTTCGCCTGGCCGAGCACGCTCTCGGCGTGGGGCTACGCGTGCAGGTGTACTCCAACCTGATCCGCGTCACCACCCCTCTATGGGAGCTGTACTCGCACCCGAACGTGACGCTGGCGACGTCGTACTACAGCGACATGTCCGCAGAACACGACAAGGTCACTGGCCGCGAGGGCAGCCACGCCCAGACTCGCGCCAACATCGTGGCCGCGCTGGAGCGCTCCATCCCGCTCAAGGTCGCCGTCGTCGATCTCGGCGAGAAGGGTCAGCGCGCCCACGAGGCACGCGCCGAGATGATCGCACTCGGCCTGCCCCGCGTCGGCCCCGTGGACCGGGTCCGCGCGGTCGGCCGCGCCACCGGTCACCTAAGTAAGGAGCCGGACGTCGGTGAGCTGTGCGGCCAGTGCGGCGACGGCCGCGCCGCCGTCTCCTGGGACGGCGACGTACGCATGTGCGTCCTGTCCCGCTTCCTGCCCTCCGCCGGGAACGTCCACACCACCCCGCTGGGCGACCTCCTCGACGGTCCGGCTTGGCACGAGTTGCTCGCGCGAGTGCCTCGCCGACGAGACAGCGGCTGCAAACCGTCGTCAGACAGCAACGACTGCAAACCGGCCGAAACCACCTGCGAAGGCAACGCCCTCGTGCTGCCCGTTCCCGCCCCTCGCCTCCCCTCGGAGGGAAACCGGTGACCAGCACGGACGCGGCGAGCGAAGATTCGCCCATGCACTCCTGGAGAGACCGAGCGCGCCACCTCGCCGGCACGATGACCCCGCCCGGCTCGCGATGGCGCGAACCGGTCGCCCGCACCCCACGCCACCCGTTCGTCCCCCGCTGGTGGGCGAGCACGCCGGACGGGTGGAAGCTACGCGTCGGCAGCGACGACCACGAACGATGGCTGGCCGCCGCCTACCGCGACTGGACCCTCGTCACCCGGGTCTCCGGCGTCCACGCCGACCACGCCGGCCCCGGCGCCCTCCTCCATGGATCGCCTACGTCGTCGAGCACACTGCCCGGCCTGCTCGTGAGCATGTACCGGCATGCTTCGCTCGACGACCGGTCCGTCGTCCTGGACGTGGGCACCGGCACCGGCTACGGCACGGCCCTCCTGTGCGCCCGCCTCGGGCATGCGCGGGTCACGGCGATCGACGTGGAGCCGTACCTCACAGAGGCTGCCGACCGGCGGCTGGACGAGTTGGGCTACCACCCGGCCTTTCTGACGGCGGACGCCACCGGCCCGATCGACTGGGAAGGGGACCGGATCGTCGCCACCGTGGGGGTGAAGCCGATCCCCGCGTCCTGGCTGCACGGGCTGCGGACGGGCGGGCGGCTGGTGACGACGATCGCCGGCACGAGCCTGATCATCACCGCCGACAAGCAGGAGGACGGCGGGGCGGTCGGCCGGGTCGAGTGGGATCGTGCCGGGTTCATGCGCACCCGGTCCGGCGCCGACTATCCGGCTCGCGGCGAGCTGCTCGCCGTCCTCGCCCGGGCTCGCGTGGAGGACGGGGAGCAGGTGGAGGCCAGCCCGTACCCGGTGATGGACGTGGTCGAGGCTTGGGACGTGGACACGATGATGGAGCTGCTCGCGCCGGGGATCGAGCATCGGTTCATCACCTACGACGACAAGGCCGATCGGGTCGCGCTCATGGCTCATGAGGACGGGTCGTGGGTTCGGGCCGAGGAGCGTGACGGGAAGGTGGTCGTCCATCAGGGTGGGCCGCGCCGGCTTCATGACCTGCTGGATCGGGTGCGGGAGCAGTGGCTCAGGGAGGGTGAGCTGCCGATTCGCGGTGCGAAGGTGGCCGTCAGCCCGGCGGGGGTGATCAGCCTGCGGCGGGGGAACTGGACGGCGGGCATCGGCGAGTAGGACTACCTTGCGTTGTGGGCCGTTAGCTGGTGACGGTCCGCAACCATCGCGCCCTGACCTCCGTAGGCGGTGGATGCGCGACTCGGCCGAATCGTGCGTGTGCAGCGGGACACTCTGCTGGTGAGGAGTGAGCGAAGTGGGAGAGCGTAGGACTTGGGCTGAGAAGAGATCCGAGGTCATGAGCCGTCCGGGGGCCGGAGCGGCGTATGAAGCGGCCAGGATCCGGTTCGAGCTGGGTGTGGCCGTCAGGCTGCGGCGGGAGCAGTCGAGGCTGAGCCAAACGGAGCTGGCGGAGCGCATCGGGCTGGAACGACCGGCGGTTGCGGGATTCGAGGCAGGGAAACCATGAGCGGCTTCTGCGGCCAAGGCTTGCGGCCAAGGCTGAACGGCATCTCCACGTGCCAGTCGATGGATCCGCGCGGGCGCGAGCGCGGGTTTGTATGGGGCGCCTGAGCGAAGCGAAGACCTACAGGGGTCGGGGCTGGCCCCGACTGGGAGAAACGGCTGAGCCCCGAGGCGCGAAGCGCCGGCTTGTGATGACCTTGCGCGCCGCAGGCGCGTCCCAGGGGACGAGGACCTTTGGGGCGGATCCCAACGGCCGGCCACCTACGCGAATCAAGGGGCGAAGGTCCAGGGCAGGTGGGCGAGGGCGGCGTCGGCGTAGTGGCGGGGGCCGGTGCTCAGGCCGTACGCCAGGTCCTCGATCAGCGCGCACCGTGCGTAGAACAGGATCCGCTCCCGGTCCTCCCCCGTCACCGTGAACTCGTAGTGCTCCAGGGTCAGCTCGAAGACCTGCGGGCCGAGGTCGCGGTAGAGCAGCGCGAAGTCGTGGGCTGGGTCCGTGATGGCGGCGTCCGTCCAGTCGATGATGCCGGTGATGGTGCTGGTGGCGGGGTCCACCAGGACGTGTTCGGCGCCGAGGTCGTTGTGGCAGAAGCGCAGGGAGGGGGGTTCGTCGGGTGGGTCGTCGTGCAGGAAGCGCTCCACCAGTGGGCGCTGGGCTTCGGGGACGTGTTGTTCCACGTCGCGGTAGTCGAGTTCGGCGTCCTGGAGGAGCGTGGGGGCGGGGTAGACGTCGAGGGGGGCCAGGTCGCGCATGGTGCCGGGGATGGCGCCGTGGATGGCGCTGAGGAAGGCGCCCAGTGGTTCCGCCAGGGCGGCGGGGGTGAGGTTGCCGTTGCGGTGCTGGTTGAGGGGGGTGCCGGGGAGTTTGCGGTAGGCGATGGTGCCGGTCTCGTCGTCGGCGAAGACGACTTCGGGGACCGGGAGTGGGGAGAGTTCTCTGACGGCCGCCAGGCGGGCGACCTCCTGCCGGTTGGCCTGGGGGTCCGCCACTCTGCTCCGTCGTACGAGCAGCTCGTCGTTGACCTCGTACACGAAGTTGTCGAGGCCGTGGCCGAGCCGGCTGACGGAACGGACCCGGTAGTCGGGTAGGTGGCGGGCCAGCAACGCGCGGATGTCGCCAGTCACACTCCGCACCCTAAGCCGGTGAAGTCCGGCATGCGAGCCATTTCGGCGCGCTTGCGGGGTGAAGCCGGGCCCGCTCAGGCGCACGAGTCACTTCGGCTCTCTCGCGAGGTGAGGCCAGACCCGCCCCGGCGCACAAGCCACTACAGCACTCTCGCGGGCGAGGCGGGGCGAGGCGGGGCGGGGCGAGGCGAGGCGGGGCAGGGCGAGGCAGGGCGAGGCAGGGCGAGGCAGGGCGGGGCGGGGCGAGGCAGGGCGGGGCGAGGCAGGGCGGGGCGAGGCAGGGCGGGGCGAGGCAGGGCGGGGCGAGGCAGGGCGAGGCAGGGCGAAGGGAAGCGAGGCCGGACCGGCCCCGGCGCACGAGTCACTTCAGGGCCCCGGCCGTGAGCCCGGACTGGATCTGGCGCTGGAAGACGGTGTAGACGACCAGCATCGGCAGGATGGCCAGGGTCAGGGCGGCGAACAGGGCCGCCCAGTCGGCGTCGTACCCGGCCGCGGTGGAGATGTCGGCGATGCCCTGCGTGAGCACCCATTTCTCGCGGTCCTGCAGCAGGATGAGCGGTTTCTGGTACTGGTTCCACTGCCCCAGGATGTTGAAGATCGTGATGCTGATGATGCCCGGCTTCGCCATCGGCAGCATGATCTGGAAGAACACCCGGGTGTGCGAGGCCCCGTCCACCATCGCCGCCTCCGCGACACCGGTGGGCAAGGTACGGAAGAAGGCCGACAAGAAGAAGATCGTGAACGGCATCGAGTACGCGATGTAGACCAGAATCGTCCCCGCGTACGTGTTCAGCCCGATGAACGGCCCGATCACCGGCACCGACCCCATGTTCTGCACCACGAAGAACAGCGGGCTCAGCGCCAGGAAGAACGGGAAGGCCATGCCCGCGACGAACACCATGTAGATCACACGGTTGCCGCGGAAGGGATACCTCGCCAGCACGTACGCCGCCATCGACCCGATCAGCATCGTGCCGAACGTGCTGAACGAGACGATGATCACGCTGTTGAGCATGTACTGGCCGATGCGCGCCTGCTCCCAGGCCCTGGCGAAGTTGTCCCAGTGCAGCGTGGACGGCAGCGACCAGGCGGCGCCGAAGATCTCGTCCTCGCTCTTGACCGAGGCCAGGAACGTCCAGATGATCGGCACCATCACGAGGAGGGTCCAGATCGCCAGCGTGGCGTGCGTCAGCACACCCAGCGGACCGAGCCGCCGTTTGCGCTCCGCGCGGGCGGCGCTCCTCGACGGCGTCCCCGCGGGCGCCACTGGGGTTGTCGTTGCCATCTTTCAGTACTCGATTCGTTCGCGCCGCGACAGGCGCAGCGAAAGGATCGCGAAGCCCACCGTGAAGAGGAACATCACCACGCCGAGGGCGGAGGCGTATCCGAAGCGGAAGTACCCGAAGGCGTTCCGGTAGATCTCGGCCGCCATGACCGTGGTCGACCAGTCGGGGCCGCCCTGCTGGAGGGTCATCACCCAGACGATCGCAAAGGCGTCCATGGCCAGGATGCCCAGATAGACCCAGGCGACCTGGACGGTGTCCCACAGCAGCGGGAGCGTGATGCGGAAGAACAGGGTGAACCGGCTGGCCCCGTCGATCTGCGCGGCCTCGAACACGTCCCTCGGGATGCCCGCCAGTCCGGCCGAGAAGAGCACGACGTAGAAGCCGACGGCCTGCCAGACGAGGACGCCGAGCACCGACCAGAACGCGATGCCGGAGTTGGACAGGAATCCGACCGGTTCGAGGCCCAGCGCCATCAGCGGCCCGTTCAGCATGCCGCTGCCGTCGGGCCTGAACACCTGCTGGAACAGGACGGCCACGATGGTGACCGCGAGGACCTGCGGGAAGAAGAAGACCACCCGGTAGAAGGTGGACCCGCGGATCCCCGACACTCCCCTGTCGCCGCCCAGATTGAGCAGGTAGGCGAAGAACAGGGCGATGATGATGGTGATCGCCGGCAGCAGCACCAGCAGGCCGAGGTTGTGGGTGACGGCCTTCCAGAAGACGCTGTCGCCGAGCACCCGCTGGAAGTTGTCCAGGCCGATGAAGTTGGGCGTGGCGGACACGCCGCGCCAGTCGGTCATCGCCATGTAGAACGCCTGGATGTTCGGCGAGATCACGTAGATGACGTAGAGAATCACCGGGGCTGCCAGGAACGAGGCGATGAACAGCCCACGGCGATATCTGTTGAAGAGCATCAGCGCTTGTATTTCTTGATCGAGGAGTCGCTCTTGATCTCGTCGGCCTTCTTCTGCATGCGCTCGAGGTAGGCGTCAGGGGTGAGGCCGCCGGTCATCAGCTCGCCGGTGGCGGCCTTGGCCTCGTCGTTGAGGGGGCCGTACCAGGCGAAGGCGCGGTAGTAGACGGTGTTGGCGCCCGCCGCCGCGACCGCCGCGGAGGCGCTGGTCACGCCGGACGAGATGGTCAGGCCGTCGCTGGCGCCCTTGACCACGGTGACGGTCTTGACCAGGGTGCTGAACTCGCCGGCCGCCTTCTTGGAAAGCATGGCCCGCAGGTACTCCATGCCCGCCTGCGGGTGGGCGCTCTTGGCGGAGACCATGAACTCCTCGCCCGGCTGGGTGTGCAGCGTGCCGTACGGCATCGCGTCGGAGCCGGTGATGTCCGGGATGGGGAACATCGCGTAGTCGAAGCCCTCGGGCGTGGTCGACTTCTGCTCGTTCTCCAGCCAGGACCCGCACGGGAGCATCGCGACCTGGTACTTGTTCTGCGCGGTCTGCGTCTGTACGTGGTCGAGGCCGGCGGTGCCCTGGAGGAGGTACTTGGAGCCGATCTCGGCCATGTTCTCGGCCGCGGTCTTGATGGCCTCCTGCTTCCAGGCGCCGTCCTCCAGGTTGTCGAGGTTGACCAGCACCTCCTTGCCGCCGATCTTCGCGGCCATGGTGAGCAGCGGCTCGTAGGCGTACTGCGGGTGCTTGCCGGCGTAGGTGAAAGGCGCCATCTTGCCGGACTTCTTGATGGTCTCGCACAGGGCCAGGAACTCGTCCCAGGTCTTGGGGATCTCCCAGCCGTTGTCCTTGAAGACCTTCTGCGAGTACCAGATGCCGTGGATGTAGTTGACGTAGCCGACGACGCTGAACTTGCCGTCGTAGGTGCCGATCTCGATGACGGACGGGTCGATGGTGTCGCGCACCTTGACGCCGGGGTCGTCCCAGGAGGGGGCGTCGAGCAGCGGGCCCAGGTCGGCGAGCTGGCCGTCCTGGGCGAGGGCGCCGAAGTCCATCTTGTTGGCGCCGGAGTTGTCGATGACCTCGGGCGGGTTGCCGCCGGCGAAGCGCGGCTGGAGAACCTTCGTGATCTCCTTGGTCGAGTTGTGCTTGACCTCGATGCCGGCGTACTTGCTCTTGAACAGCGGCTGGTGAATGTCGGTGGCGTACTGCTGGCCGAAGCCGCCGTCGAAGATCCAGACCTCCAGCGGCTTCTTGGCGTCCACGCCGAACGGGTTGGCCGCGCTGGTCGCGGCCGGGGCCGCCGAGCTCGTGGCGGCCGGCGGGGCCGCCGGCGTGGCGCACGCGGCGAGCGCGCCCGCGACGGGCACGAGGGCGGCGCCGCGCAGGAGTTCGCGCCGGCTGATATGGGGGGTGTTAGGCATGGTGACTACTCCTGACCTTTCATTTTCCGCGTCTGATGCGCCCTGCGTAGCGGGCTTCCAGGGCCTTGTTGTGCTCGTCTCCGCCGGTCACGTTGACCGACAGGTAGATGGGCGGCGTCTCGCCGAGCGCGACGAGGGCGTCCACCGCCTCGGTGACCACCAGTTGCGCCAGCAACGCTGAGGTGATGGTGGATACCGCACCGTAACTGCCGCCGCCGGGCAGGTCGAGGATGGCGTCGCCGTACGGCGCGCCGTTGTCGAGCACGACGTCCGCCAGGTCGAGCAGCTTGCCGCCCGACGGGTGGCGGGAGGTCATGCGGGTGCTGTGCTCGACCGAGGTGATCGCGATCAGCGGGTGGCCGCCGTCCTTGACGATCTTGGCCAGCTCGACGACGGTGCCGTTCACGCCGGAGCTCGACACGAGCACGAACACGTCGTCCGGCTCGACCGGCGCCAGGTCGTAGATCTGCCGGGCGACCGCCGGGTCCCGCTCCAGCTCCGGGGTGAGCACGCCCGGCGGCTGCCCGCCGTACAGCACGAGGTCCCTGGGGCTCAGGCGGTTGCTCGGGACGAGGCCGCCCGCCCGGCCGGCGATCTCCATGGCGATGGCCTCGGAATGCCCCGAACCGAAAGCGTTTACGACGCCGCCTGCCCTGATGGACGTGACGAGCAGCGCCGCCGCCCGGCTCACCGGCTCGGCCTGGCTCTCCGCGACCTGGCGCGCCAGATCCAGGACCTTGGTTGCGTACGTCATGGGCTCCTCTCCACCCGATGGCTCTCGACTGCGCTGATCGTGCGTTCGAACGCCTCGTTCGTACGTTCGTAGGTGAGCTGGGCGACCGCCACGTACACCGCGTCCAGCACGAACAGCTGCGAGTGCACGGCGGCCAGCCCGCCGAGCCTGAACGTGGTCTCCCTGCTCGCGGTGGTCAGCACCAGGTCGGCGAGCTCGGCCAGCGGCGAGCGGGCGAAGGAGGTGACGGCGACGGTGAGCGCGCCGTGGCTGCTCGCCTCGGCCAGCGTCTCCATGACCTCGCGGGTACGTCCCCGGTGGCTGATGCCGATGGCCACGTCGCCGGCCTTCATCAGCGCCGCCTCCGACAGCGCGACGTGCGCGTCGCCCGCGCTCCAGCCGGGGATGCCGATGCGGCGCAGCCAGCCCTCCAGCATGTTCGCGACGATCCCGCTGGTGGAGACGCCTACCAGGAGGACGCGCGGTGCGGCCACGATGGCGTCGGCCACCTGGGTCAGCACGGCGAGGTCGAGCCCGGCGGCGGTGTCCTGAATGAGCCGGGTGTCGGCGGCGGCCATGACCTCGATCGCCGCGTCGAGCGGGTCGTCGGGGCCGATCTCGTGCCCGACGCCGGCGCCCCACCCGGCCTGCGCCGCCCTGCCCGTCTCGGTGGCCAGCGCGACGCGCAGCTCGGCGTACCCGGAGAACCCGAAGGCCCGGCAGAACCTGGTCACGGTGGCGGGCGAGCTGCCCGCCCGCTCGGCCAGGGCGATGATGGTCGACCGGGCGGCCTCGGCGGGATCTCCGAGGATGACCTCGCCGACCCTGCGCAGAGCCTCCGGCAGGCCGGGCAGTTCCGTTTCGACGCGCGCGAGCGCTCCTGAAGTCACGAATATTCCTTCCGAATACTCGGTCTTCTGGCGAAAATTATTCTTGCTTCCTGGTCGCGTCAACCCCCAGACTCGGACCGTGACGCAATCGCTAGTCCCGCCCGCCACAGCCCAGGCCGGTCGCCAGTTCTCCAGGCGCGCGCGGGCGGCCGGTCATGAGTGAGCCGGGGCTGGTGATCGGCATCGACGCCGGCGCCACCTCCACGCGCGTCGCCGTGCACGCGCTGGACGGCACCCGGGTCGGGTACGCGCGGGCCGGGGCGGGCAACCCGACCGCCCACGGGCTCCGCAAGGCGGCCGCGGCCGTCGGCGAGGCCCTGTCCGTGGCCCTTCCGCCGGGCGGCGGGCCGCGGGTGCTCGCCTCCAGGGTCGGCATGGCAGGGGACGTCGCCGAGATGGTGCCCGAGCTGGCCAGGGTCTGGGCCGAGCACGGGATCGCCGCGCCGCCCCGGTACGAGGGCGACCTGACGATCGCCTACGCCGCCGGCTCCGCGGAACCCGACGGCACACTGCTGCTGTCCGGGACGGGGGCCGGGGCGGCCCGGGTCGTGGGGTACGAGCTGGAGCGGGTCGGGGACGCGCTGGGGTGGCTGCTCGGTGACGTGGGGTCCGGGTTCTGGATCGGGCGGCGGGCGGCCAAGGCGGTGATCGCGGCGCTGGACCGCGAGCTGCCGGTGGCAGCCTTGTTCGAGGACGGACTGCTTTTCGCCCTGGTCGCCCAGCACTTCCTGGGCGCCGAACGGCCCGCCACCCCGCGCGCCGCCGCCTCCCGCATCGTCCGCCTCGCCCAGGCCGACCACATGCGGCTGGCCGCGCTGTCCTCCCTGGTCAGCCAGGCCGCCATGGCAGGCGACCCGCTGGCGATGAAGATCGCCCACGAAGCCGCCGGGCATCTCGTGGCGAGCCTGCGCCGCGTGCACGTGTCGGGCCCGGTGGTGCTGGCGGGCAGCGTACTGACGACCCCTGGCCCCGTACAGGAGGCCGTGCTGGAGCTGCTGTCCGGCGAGACGGTCACGACCGCGCTGGACGCGGCGGGCGCCGCAGCCTGGCTGTCGGCCCGCGCCCTGCTCACGGAAGCCGAGGCCAAGGCGCTGCACGCCACCTTCACCGGCGCCTAGGAGATCGGGACGGCGAGGCGGCTCGTCGTCGGGGACGGCGGCGCCTCCCCACGCTCACCGAGCAGCGTCATCAGCCGCCCCATGGCGACCGCACCGAGCTTGTCACCGTCCACGTCGATCGAGGGGACGCCGGTCAGCCCGAGGCTCTCGACCACCATGCGCTCCGAGCTGACCACCACGTCTCGGATCCCCCGGTGGAGCAGGGCGAACATGAGGCCGAGGCCGATCGAGGTGGAGTAGGGCACCACGGCGGTCGCGCGGGCCGCCACCACGGCCTGCGCCGACTCGACCCCGGCGGCGAACGTCGAGGGGAAGGGGCCGAGCATGGTGAGCTGCGCCCCGCCCGGCTCGGCCGCGGCCAGGATGGCGGCCTGGCGCTGGCGGTCCTGCCAAGAGCCCGCCGGGCCGCCGAGGTAGACGATGCGCTCGTGGCCCTTGCCTGTGAGCCAGGTGACGAGCGCGCCGAAGGCGGTGGCCGTGTCGGCGACCACCGAGGTCATGCCGTCGATCTCGCGGTCGATGAGCACGGTCGGCTTGTACGACGCCGCGGCCCGCACGATCTCGTCCGAGCCCCGGGGCGCGGTGAGCAGGAACCCGTCTACCTGGCGCGAGAGCTGCTCGACGGCGGCGAGCTGGGCCGCGTGCTCCAGCGAGTGCACCGCGATGGTGAGCTGCGTGCCCGACTCGGCCGCGCGCGCCTGGGCGCCGCCGATGATGGGGGTGAAGAAGGTGTTGTCGAGCGTGGGCACCACGACGGCGACCACGCCGGTCTTGCCTCCGGCGAGCTGCGTGGCGGCCCTGTTGGGCACGAACCCGAGCTGCTCGGCGGCTGCGCGGACGCGGGCCACCGTCTCCGGCGCGGCCAGATCCGGCCGGCTGAGTGCGCGGGAGGCCGTCGCCTTGGAAACCCCGGCCAGCGCGGCGACGTCCGCCAGTGTCGGCACTTGTGCTCCTTGAGTCGTTACATGCGGTTAACACAGAGGTTTGTGCGGCAGGCCTCTCATAATCTATGGTCAGGGCGATGCAACCGGTTCCGCAACCGGTTCCACTCAGCGTACGCCACCGAGAAAGGACGCCGACATCTCCCGCAAATCGGCCCTCCTGCTGGTGCCCGGTCTCGTCCTTCTCCTCGCCGGCTTCCTCATCCCCTCCGCCGCGATGATCTTCGCGCCGCCGGACGTGCGGACCGGCGAGATCTTCGCGCGGCTGGGCGAGATGCTCACGGATCCCTACGACCTCGAGGTGATCGGACGCACGGTCGGGCTCGCCCTGGCTGTCACGGTCATCTGTGTGGTCCTCGGCTTTCCCATCGCCTACTGGCTCGCCCGCTCCTCGTCCCGCTGGAGCGGGGTCTTCCTGGCAGTGGCGATCTTCCCACTGATGCTGAGCAACGTCGTACGCACGTTCGGCTGGCTCGTCATCCTCGGCTCCAAGGGAGCACTCGGCCGGTTGCTCGTCGAGCTCGGGATCGTCGACGTGGCGCCACAACTGCTCTACACCAAGCTGGCGATCGTCCTCGGTCTCACCCAGCTCTTCCTGCCGCTGGCCATCATCTCCTGCTACTCCGCCGTCGCCCAGGTCGATCCCGGCCTGGACGACGCCTCGCGCGGGCTCGGCGCCGGCCGGATCCGGACGATGTGGAACGTCGTCATCCCGCTGACCATGCCGGGCATCGTCGTGGCCGCCACCCTGGTCTTCGCCGGGTCCGTCACCGCGTACACGACGCCCTACCTGCTCGGCGGGTCCAGCCAGCGGATGTTGTCCACGCAGCTCTTCAACTACGCCAGCACCACGATCGACTGGGCCTCCGCCTCGGCGACGGCGCTCATCATGACGGTCCTGGTCTTCCTGGTCTCCGGGCTGTCCTCGCTGATCGGGCGGAGAGGGGCCACCTCATGAAGCGGCCGATCACGGCGGCGCTCGCGGTCATCGGCTACGTCATCATGATCGTGCCGATCATCTTCGTCGTCGCCACCGCCTTCACCGCGGGCAGCACGCTGCGCTTCCCGCCCGACGGGATCTCCGTGCGCTGGTTCGGCGAGGCGCTCGGCTACGAGCCGTTCATGGAGGCCGCGCTCTCCAGCCTGGAGCTCGCCCTGCTCGCCACCGTGCTGGCGCTGCTGATCGGCGTGCCCGCCACGCTCGCCGTCCACCGGGGCAAGCTGCCCGGCAAGGGCCTGGTCGAGGGGCTGTTCCTGTCGCCGCTCATCGTGCCCGAGCTGGTCGTCGGCCTCGCGCTGTTCCAGCAGCTCATGATCGGCCTGGACCTGGACAACTTCAGCACCCTGCTGGTGGGGCACACCGCGCTGATGCTGCCGTACGCGGTGCGCGTGACCGGCGCCTCGCTCGCGCTGGCCGACCCAGGGCTGGAGGAGGCCGCCCGGGGGCTCGGCGCCTCGCCGCTGCGCGCGTTCTTCAACGTGACGCTGCCCGTCCTGCGTCCGGGGATCTTCTCCGCCGGGCTGCTCAGCCTCGTCACGTCGTTCAACAACGTGCCGCTGTCGCTCCTGCTGCAGGGCCGCGACTTCCGGACGCTGCCGGTGACGATGCTCGACTACGTGCAGCAGTCGTACGACCCGATGGTCGCCGCCGCCTCCACCCTCATTCTGGCCGCCACCGTGGTCATCGCCGTGATCGCCGAGCGCACGGTCGGATTCGCCAAGATCTTCGGAGGGATCAACCAATGACCGCCGCCGCCGAGCTGATCGACGTCACCCAGAGGTTCGGCTCCTTCACCGCCGTGGACGGGATCGACCTCGCCGTGCCGTCCGGGAAGCTGACGACGCTGCTGGGGCCGAGCGGCTGCGGCAAGACCACCACGCTGCGGATGATCGCGGGTTACTCCGCCCCGACGTCGGGGACGATCCGCATCGACGGGGCCGACAGCACGCGCACGCCGCCGGAGAAGCGGAACCTGGGGATGGTCTTCCAGTCGTACGCGCTGTTCCCGCACATGTCGGTGGCCGACAACGTCGGGTACGGGCTCAAGCTGCGCAAGGTGCCGGCGGCGGAGAGACGCGCGCGGGTCATGGAGACGCTCGAACTGGTCGGGCTCGCGCATCTGGCCGACCGCAAGCCGAAGAAGCTCTCCGGCGGGCAGCAGCAGCGCGTCGCCCTGGCGCGGGCGATCGCGATCAAGCCCAGGCTACTCCTGCTCGACGAGCCGCTGTCCAACCTCGACGCGCGGCTGCGCGTGCAGATGCGGGCCGAGATCAGGCGCATCCAGGCGGAGACCGAGCTGACGGTCATCCTCGTCACGCACGACCAGGACGAGGCGCTGGAGATGTCCGACGAGATGGTCATCATGAACGAGGGCAGGATCGTCCAGCAGGGCTCCCCCGCGCAGGTCTTCCCCCGGCCCGCCGACCGCTTCGTCGCCGAGTTCCTCGGCTACGAGAACTTCCTCACCGCCGCCGACGGCACCCCGCTGACCATCCGGCCCGAGCACCTGCGCATCACCGGCCCCATCGCCGGGCAGGGCGACGGCCTGGAGGGGACGGTGGCCGACGTCGCCTTCCGCGGCGTCGACCTGCTGGTCTCGCTCGACGTGACCGACCCGTCGGGCGCCACCGTGAGGCTGCTCGCCGACGTACGCGGCGGACCGGCCCCGCAGCCCGGATCACGCGTCACGGTGATCGCGCCCGACGACCACCTGATCCCTCTCCCCCGCTGAAAGAAGGAACATCCCCATGCTCACGCGCCGTGCCGTACTGGCCGCTGCCCTGACAGTGCTCGCCGCAGCAGGGTGCTCCGGCTCCGGTCAGGAGCAGGCCGACCAGCAGACCATCGTCGTCAGCACCTTCCCCTTCGGGGTCAAGGAGTTCGAGCAGGCGGTCGTCACCCCGTTCACCAAGCAGACCGGGATCAAGGTCGAGCTGGACACCGGCTCCAACTCCGACCGCCTGTCGAAGCTGAAGCTCGCCAAGGGCGAGCCCGAGGCGGACGTGGTGCTGATCTCCGACTACTTCGCCGCGCTCGGCCAGAAGGACGGCCTCTTCCAGAAGGTCGACGTGCCCAACATGAAGGAGCTCGCGCCGTTCGCGACCGAGGGCTCCTACGAGGGGCCCGCCTACACCCACCAGCTCAACGGGATCATCTACAACACCAAGGAGCTCACCCAGGAGCAGGCCGCCGACTGGAAGCTGTTCGCGGACGCGGCCAACAAGGGCAAGGTCGCGCTGCCCGACATCTCGGTGACCGCCGGGCAGCTCATGATCTCCGGGGTGGGCGAGACGTACGGCAGCGGCCCCTACGACATCGACGCCTCGCTGAAGACACTGGCCGGCTGGGCGCCGAACGTCCTGCAGTTCTACACCTCCTCCACCGAGGTCACGAACCTGCTGACGCAGGGCGAGATCGTCGCCGCCGACGCGCTGAGCGGCTTCGCTACCAACCTCGTCACCTCCGGCGAGCCGATCGCCTGGACGGCTCCCGCCAAGGGCCGCTACATGGCCACCAACCGGGCGATGATCACCAAGGGCGCGCGCAACCAGCAGGGCGCGGCCAAGTTCATCGACTACATGCTGTCGGCCGAGGCGCAGAGCGCCATGGCCGAGGCCGCCGGCGACCTGCCCACCAACCCGAAGGCCACGATCCCGGCGGACGTCGCCAAGGTGACGGGCGAGGCGGCCAAGGACCCGGTGGCCGCCGGCTACAAGACCCTCGACCCCGCCCAGCTCGTGGACACCCGCAACACCTGGGTCGAGCGCTTCACCCGGGAGGTGGCCGGCAAGTGAACCTCGATCTGATGCCCAAGGTCGACCTGCACTGCCACCTCATCGGCACCGTGCGCGCCGCCACCTTCGCCGAGCTGGCCAGACGCGAGCAGCTCGATCTGCCCGACACCCCTGAACGCATCTACGCGGACGTCAACTCGCTGCCGCCCGACCCGGCGCTCTACCTGAACACCCGCGTCCCCGTGCCGCAGGGCAGGAGCGCGGACGAGCCCGAGGTCTCCTACTCGCTGTTCCAGGTCTCCTCCTGGGTGCTCCAGGTGCTGCGCGACGCCGACGACCTCACCCGCATCACGTACGAGGCGTTCGAGGACGCCCACCGCACCAGCGCCACCAGGCACCTCGAAGTCTCCTTCGACGCGCTGACCCCGCACCAGGACAAGCTCGGCTACGCCACGGTCGTCGAGGCCTACGCCGAGGGCATCAGGATGGCGGAACGCGACTTCGGCATGTCCGGCAGGCTCATCGCGGCCATCGACCGCAGCGGGACCGGCGAGCAGGCGCTCTCCTGGGTACGCACCGTCGTGGACCACCCCCACGACTACGTGGCAGGCATCGGCCTGGACAATTTGGAGACCTCCGGGCCGCCCGAACGTTTCGAAGCCGCCTTCCGGCTGGCCGGCGAGGCCGGGCTGCGCCGCACCGCGCACTCCTCCGAGCACGCGCCCGTCGCCGCCAACACCATCACCTGCCTCGACCTGCTCGGCTGCGACCGGATCGACCACGGCTACTTCGTGCTGGAGGACGACGAGGTCGTCGCCCGGGTCAGGGACGAGCAGGTGCCGTTCACCGTGATCTCCACCACCTCGCGGCGGTCGTGGCGGCCGTGGCGGCGGGCGTCGATCGCGGCCATGCTGGAGGCGGGGCTGAACGTCATTCCGGCTTCTGACGATCCGGGGATGTTTCCGACGTCGCTGGCCGACGAGTATCGGATCTTGTCCGAGCAGGTCGGCGTGCCGGACGAGCGGTTGCGTGCGATGGCGCTGGCGGGGGTGGAGGCGTGCTGGTTGCCGCAGGATCAGAAGGACGCGCTGCGCCGGCGCTTCGAGAGCGAGCTGGCGACCCTCGCGTGATCAGCCGTACCAGCGCCATTCGGTGAGCCGCGGACGATCCTGGAGGGCGGCGCGTCCCGTCGCCCACAGCACACCTCCCAGGCGTCACCATCCGCGTTCACGTGCGGAAAGAGCCTGCCGAGCACCTTCTCGCACGGCCCTCTCGGCGGCGACCACTCCAGCCCGAGCCCTTGGGCGACGTCGTGGGTGTGCACGAGAGTCTCGACGACACCCATCGCGGCGAAGCCCTCCGGATCCGACGCGCCGTAACCGTGGAAGGCCACGGCCGTCGGATCGGCCGTCCGCCGGACGGACGCGAGCAGCCCGCCGCATCCCTCCAGAATGGTCAGCAGATTTTCGGGCCCCGCTTCCGGATCGGCGGAAAAGATGGTCGGCGGCCCATCATCCCTGTCACCACGCAGCCGGAACGGCACCCGGCCGGCCGCCGACGGCTTCGCCGGCCCGAACCTCAGGGCGTAGCTGAACAGCACGTTGGCCACGTGCTCGGCCGTCTCCCAGCACGTCCAGTCGAGGCTGCCCGCCTTGGCCTGCCATGCCTCGGGGTCGGTGCCCTGGCGCATGGTGGTGACGGCCAGGCCGACTACTTGGCGCACGTCCTCGGCGCTGCTCATGCCGAGCAGCGTAACCCTCGCAAGGGCGGCCGGCGCGGCCTCATCCCGCCTCGCCCGCCAAGAGCCGGGTCCAGGCCTCCAGCGTCCTGGCGGTCCGGCCGCGCATGCATTCGTCCACCAGCACCTGCCCGTTCAGGCGGCGGGTTCTGCGGATGAAGCACTCACCGCCGCTGTGGCACAGCTCGTAGAAGGTCGGCCGGCAGTCGCACGTGTAGTCGCGGACGCGTGCGCGGTTGCCGTATCGCAACGGTTCCCAACGAAGCGGTATGTGGTCGGGGCGGAGCTCCGGCACATGGGCTGAGTGGAATCGGTCGTACTCCGGCAAAGGAGGGGGCTCAACCATGGCGTCAACCTACATCCGGTCGTCTCTTCTTGTCTGCATGTAGTTATGACTTGGTCTGTTCAGACGAACCGATTTGAGCGCTCTTGCCCCGCCTTGGCCTATGTTTCTTACGTGCTCGACTACGAAGGCGACACCCACATCTACCTCCAGATCGCCGCCATCCTCCGGGACCGGGTCTCCGCGCTTTCCGCCGGCCACCCCATACCGAGCGAGGCCGAGATCCAGCAGGAGTTCGGGGTAGCCAGAACCACCGCAAGGCGGGCGGTCCACGTACTGCGGGAGGAAGGGCTCGTCTACACCGTGCAGGGTGAAGGCGCATTTGTCGGCCCATCCTCCGAAGCGCCACGCAAGAAGCGCAAGGTGCCGTTCTACCAGCAGATCGCCACGGACCTCACCGAGCAGATCAAGGCGGGGAAATACGCCCCTCGACGCCCCATCCCCGGCGAGACGGCACTGGTGAAGCAGTACGGCGTGGCGCGTGAGACGGTGCGGCGTGCCATGGCGCTGCTGCGCGAGCAAGGCTGGATCTACACCGTCGCCCAGCGCGGCAGTTACGTCAGCCAGAAGGAGTCGTGGCCGCAAGAGTGAAGGCAATACGATCGAGTCGGTGAAGCTACTTATCTGGTTGTACCTGAACGTCTAACCTATGAGCATGCTCAACCGACAAGGCCCCATCCCCCTTTACGTACAGATCGCCGAGATGATCCAGGAACGGATCATCCGGGGAGAGCTCCGGGCCGGTGAGGCGGTGCCGAGCGAGGCGACTCTGGCAGCGGAGTTCGACGTCGGGCGCAGCACCGCACGTCACGTGGCCAGAGAGCTGCGCCGACGCGAGCTCGTCCACACCGTCCACGGCCAGGGCACGTTCGTCGGGCCCCTCGGTGCGCCTCGGGCGGAAGCGACGAAGGCCAAGTACCTCCTCATCGCCGAGGACATCATCGAGGGGATCAGGCGCGGCGAGCTGCGGCCGAACCGCGCGATCCTCAGCGAGAACGCGCTGATGCGCCACTACGGGGTGGCCAAGACCACGGCGCGAAGGGTCGTCTCACTCCTCAGAGACGGCGGCTGGGTTTTCACGGTGCCGCACCGCGGGACGTACGTGTCGGAGCCCAGCCAGCCCACTGACGACATGCTCAATTGAGGATCACGAAGAAGACCTCCGGGCGTAGTGGAGTTGCCGGCTTCACCACCACACGGAGGGTCACGCCGGCGCCCAGCCGACGCCCCCGCACGGCCCCGTCCGAGCAGCTCACCAGGGGAACTTCAGCCAGGATGACCCACTTGACACCAGCCTCCTAGAGCTCGGCATCTCCGCTGGGAAGCTTGTCCAGCCATCCAGGCGCCAGCCGAAGCAGCCCCGCATACGCCGACACATCCTCCGGATAGCGGACGCCGATCCTCCGCCAGAAATCGACGAACACCCATGGGTCGTCCATCTCGAACTCATCCTCGGCGAAGGCCCCGCCGTCCCCCGCGAAGTAGGGTGCGATCGTCTCAACGGGACAGCCGACCGCTTCGGCGACCACCGCGGCCCGCCCGGCGTACTTGTCAGCGAGGCGAGCGATCTCCGCAGCGTCGTCGGTGAAGTAGTCCGGCATGGAGGCGAACCGATCCACCGTGATGCCGTCGCGCACCAGCGCGTGGCTCCAGTAGTCACCGTCGTGGACGCGTACGGTGCTCGCCACCAGCCCGAGATCGCGCGAGATGGGCTCCACGGCGGCGAGGTCCGCGAAGTAGGGCGGCCACATCACCACGGTCCATCGGTTCGCGGGCGGGAAGAGGAGCACGTCGTCGTCGGTCACCGGTGAGGCGGCGGGTGTGGCGGCCGGGCAGGCGTGGGCCGCGAAGAAGCGGCCGACGGCGGCCCGTACGGCGTCGGCGTCCTCGGTCATGAAGGCGGAGACCGCCAGGAACTCGCCCATGCGGAGCACCTTAGGGCATGCTCACCCCTTGACCGCCCCCGCCGTCATCCCCGTCCCGACGTGCCGCTGCAAGAAGAGGAACAACAGCAGAACCGGCAAGGCGAACAGGCTGGCCGCCGCCATTGTGGCGCCCCAGTCCGTCCCGAACACGTCCCGGAACGACGACAACCACACCGGCAGCGTCCGCTGCTCCTGATCCTTGATGATCAGCACGTTGACGAACGCGAACTCGTTCCAGGCCGTGATGAACCCGAACAGCGAGGTGGCCATCAGCCCCGGCGCGAGCAGCGGGAAGATGACGCGGCGGAAGGCGGTGAGGCGGCTGCAGCCGTCCACCTGGGCCGCTTCTTCGAGTTCGGGCGGGATGGCGGCCAGGAAGCCGCGCAGGGTGACGATGGTGAAGGGCAGCGTGATCATGAAGTAGACGCCGCTGAGCATGGCGAGCGAGTCGAGAAGGTCCGTGTCGCGGGCGATGATGAAGACCGGCACCAGCAGCGCCTCCCAGGGCGCCATCTGGGCGGCGAAGACGGCCACGACGAACGCGCCGCGCCCACGCCACCGCATGCGGGCGACCGCGAACGACGCCATGAGGGCCACCAGCAGGGCGGCGAGGACGGCGGCCGCGGTGACGAGGAGGCTGTTGCGCCAGTAGGTCCAGAAGCCCGGAGCGTTCACGGCGGTGACGAAGTGGTCGAAGGTGGGGTGGGCGGGCCAGAAGGTGGGGGTGTCGGACTGGATGTCGCGGGTGGGTTTGAAGGCGGTCAGGAACATCCAGTAGACCGGGAAGATCGTTACCAGGAGCACGACGATGGCCGAGGCGTTCAGGAGGAGTCTCTTCATGAGCGGACCATCCGGCGCAGGTTGCTGATCAGGGCGATGGCGAGCAGGACGACCGTGAGCATGGCGACCGCGGAGCCGAGGTCGTAGCGGTGCAGGACGCGGGCGACCTTGAACGCGTACACCGGGAGGGTGGTCGTGGCGTCGTCCGGGCCGCCCTGGCTGAGCACCCAGATCTGGGGGAAGCACTTGGCCACCCAGATCACCTCCAGAGAGGTGATGAGGGCGAAGAGCTGGCGGAGCATGGGAAAGGTGACCTTCCAGAACACCTGCCAGCCGGTGCCGCCGTCGATCCTGGCCGACTCGAACAGCTCCACCGGGATGGTGGTGAGGCCGGCGTAGAGGGTGAGGGCGGCGAACGGGACCGACTGCCAGACGACGAGGATGACGAGGACGGCGAACGTCGCCGTGCCGTCCGCGAACCAGGTGTAGCCGCGGAAGGAGTCGAGGCCGAGCGTCACCAGCAGCCAGTTGACCACCCCCAGCTCCGACTGGAACAGCCACTGGAAGACGGTGGTGGCGGCGATGATCGGGGTGGCCCAGGCCAGCGCGAGTGCGCTCATCAGGGCGAGCCGCAGGCCGCGGCGCAGGCGGGGCAGCATCAGTGCGATCCCGGTGGCGAGGCCGACGATGAGCACCACGTTGATCGCGGTCCAGACCAGGGTGCGCAGCAGCACCTGCCAGAACTCCTCGCCGGACAGCAGCTCGGCGTAGTTCTCCAGGCCGACGAACGCCGCCCCGCCTCTGATCAGCTCGCCCATGCGGAAGTGCTGGAACGAGATCACCGCCGCCTTGAACACCGGGTAGAGCAGGAGGAAGGCCCCGCCCGCCACCGTGGGCGCGATGAGCAGGTAGGGCCAGGGGGAACGACCTCGCATCAGGATCCGCTGTTCAGGGTCGTGGTGATCGACTCCGAGACCTTCTGCGCCTCCGCCGCCGGGTCGGCGCCGGTGAGGACGGCCGTCATGTACTGCTTGATGACGGACGTGGCCTCTACGGCGGCCCAGTTCGGGGTGTTGGGGGTGGCGCGGCCGTTGGCGGCGCCCTTGGCCATGGCGGCGGTGCCCTCCTCGCCGGCGAGCACGCCGGCCAGCGAGGTGCGGTTCGGCACGAAGCTCATGGCCTTGGCCAGCTCGGTCTGGAACTGCTCCCCGGCGAGGGCCTTGACCAGCTCGTACGCCTCCTCCTGCCGCTGCGAGGCGGCCGGGATGATCAGGTCGGAGCCGCCGGTGAAGACGGTGCCCGGCTTGTCGGCCGTCTTGCCCGGGATGGGGAAGAAGCCCATCTTGTCCTTGAGCGTGGCGTCCACCTCCAGGACGCGGGCGGCGATGCCGGGAACGGCGATGATCTGGGCGACCTTGCCCTGCGCGAAGACCTCGTGCTGGGGCGGGTTCGCCTCGTCGGCGTCCTTGGGGCCCTTGCCGAGGGCCTGGAGCTGCTTGTAGTACTCCATGCCGGCCAGGGCCTGCGGGGTGTCGAGGGCGCCCTTCCACTTGCCGCCCTCCTGGACCGCCAGGTCGCCGCCTTCGTCCCAGATGAAGCCGGCCAGGGCGTACCAGGTCTGGCCGGTCAGATAGATGCCCTGATTGCCACCCTTATTAAGCTTTTTCGTGACTTCTAGCCATTCGTCGCGCGTGGCCGGGGGCTGCGTGATGCCCGCGCCGGCGAACAGGTCCTTGTTGTAGACGACCACGCGGTTGGCGGCGTACCAGGGGATGCCGTACTGCTTGCCGTCGATGTTGCCCGGCTGGGCCAGTCCCGGCAGCCAGTCCGCGCCCTGCAGCTCGCCCACCTTGGCGGTCAGGTCGGTCACGCCGCCGCTGGCCGAGTACTGGGCGACCTGGGTGTTGCCCACCTCGATCACGTCGGGGGCGTCGGTGCTGGCCAGGGCGGCGGTGACGCGCTCGCCGATGCCGTCCCAGGCCTGGATCTGGATGTCGAGGTCGATGCCCTGGTGCGCCGCCTCGTACTCGGTCTCGAACTTCTTCAGCAGCTCCTCAGTGACGCTGCCGTCCATGATCCAGACGGTCAGCTTCGCCGGGCCGCCGCTCGCCTTGGGCTCCTCGGCCGGGGTGCCGCACGCGCTCAGCGCCAGCACGGCCGCCAGGGCCAGGATGCGGTGTTTCATGACGTTCCTCTTCACGGGGGGTGCCCGCGCCCGCACGAGGCGGGCGCGGGGTGTTTGTCACTGGTTGGGGACGGTGTCCTTGAACGCGGTGCCGGCGGCGCGCAGCGCGGCGACACGGCTGAGGACGGTGGCGGGCGCGACGGCCTCGTTCTTGCTGTGGTAGAGGTAATCGACCTGCTGCCGGTACGTACGGGTGCCCGTGGCCGCCTGGAGATCGATGAACCACTGGTTGAACATGATCCACATCGGGGTCTCGGGATAGTAGATGTCACCGTGGTCGGCGAACAGGCGGCCGTCCACGTAGTACTTGATCCGGCCACCCGAGACCTGGATGACGAGGTCGTGCCAGCCGGCGAAGCTCGTGCGCTCCTCGGTGTGGGTGTTGACGGCCTGCCACGGGTCGCCCTGGTAGGTCTCCCAGCTCGTCGCGTACAGGATGTTCGACGGCTCGCCCCAGCCGCCGTTCGGCAGGTACTCGAAGTCCAGCTCGCCGTAGTCGGGGTCCAGGTTGTAGCGCAGCGGGGTGATGGTGAAGAACGTCTGCACGACGTGCTCGCCGTCCGGGCCGCTGGTGGGGGCGTCGCTGAAGCGGACGCGGGCCGCGTACGTGCCCTCGCGGAACTTGCGGCTCGCGGTGGACAGCTCCGTCTGTACGGTGCCGGCGGCGGTGCCGTTCGTGGACGAGTCGAGCGTCAGCAGGCCGCCCGGGAACGAGACGGCGTTCGGCGACCAGGTGGCGCCGGGCACGCCGGGGCCGCCCGAGCTGGAGCGGACGGTCCAGCCGCGCTGGGCGAGCAGCGGGTCGTTCGGGCCGGAGTAGGTGAAGTCGTCGAAGAGCTCGCCGGTGCCGCCGCCCGGAGGGTCGGTCGGATCGGGGTCGGGGTCGGGGTCCGTGCCCGTGGGGTTGCCCCAGGCGAGCTGGCCGTTCACGTAGACGGCGGTCTTGTCCCAGTTGGTGTACGCGGTGTTCGCGCCGTAGGAGTAGTCGTCGCCCTGGGTGAAGGTCTGCCAGTCGGCGCGGTAGAAGCGCAGCTGCATGTCATTGGTGTTCTGGCCCGGGCTCAGGCTGCCCGAGGTGAAGCCCACCTCCAGGTACTGCTTGCCGCCCTCCTGCGGGGCGAACCTGCCGGTGATCGTGGAGCAGCCGACCACGGCCCAGGAGCAGGCGAAGCGGTAGGTCTCCGTACCGGTGAGGTAGTAGCGGATCTTGACCTGGTTGAGCGGGATCGTGGTGGTGCCGTCGTTGAACAGGCGCAGCCAGGGCTCGGCCTGGGCGGTGGTGGCGCCTGGGGCGCTGGTGCGGTACTGGAGGCGGACGGCCTGGGCGGCGCTGGCCGGGGCGGCGATCAGGGTCACCGCGATGAGGATGGCGGGGAGGGCTAAGGAGACGAGTATTTTTCCGAAATTTCGGGACATGGGTGGGGTTCTCCTTGCGGGTTGTGCGGCCCCCGAAATGTGTGCATGCCGAAGAGAGCGAGTGGCGGATGGGACGGACGGCGGATGGAGCAGGTCGCCTAGTGGAGCGGGTCGCGGGTGGAGCCGGCGGGGGTCAGGCGCCGCGGCGGATGCGGCCCGCGTACAGGGCCTCCAGGCGCAGGTTGTGCGCGTCGCCCTCGGGGACGTTCGCCGAGAGGTAGACGGGCGGCACTTCGCCGGCTTCGAGCAGGTTGCGTACGGTCTGCGTGACCACGAGCTGGGCCAGCAGCGCTGAGGAGATCGTGGAGACGGCCCCGGTGGCGCCTCCGTCGGGCAGGGACAGGATGGAGTCGCCGTACGGGGCGTGGTTGTCCAGCACGACGTCGGCCAGATCGACGAGCTTGCGGCCCGAGGGGTGGCGGGACGCGGCGGCTTCGCCGTGGGTGCGGGAGGTGATCGCGATCAGGTCGTGACCGCGCTCCTTGACGAGGGTGGCGAGCTCGACGACGACGCCGTTCACGCCGGAGTTGGAGATGATGACGAACAGGTCGTGCCGCTGGACGGGCGCCAGGTCGAGGATGGTGCGGGCGATCGCGGGGTCGCGTTCGAGGTCGTAACGGTCCAGCTCGGAGCGGGGGGCGTCGCCGTACAGGACGATGTCCCTGAGCGCGAGACGGTTGGTGGGGACGAGGCCGCCGGCCCGGCCGGCGATCTCCATCGCGACGGCCTCGGAGTGGCCGGAGCCGAACGCCTGGATGACGCCGCCGGCGGTCAGCGCCTTGGTGAAGAGGTCGGCGGCGCGGGTGATCTCCGGATCTTCCGGGATCGTCCGGACGAGGTGGGCGATGTGGTCGGCGAAGTCCTGCGGGTTGATGGTCATGCATCCCCTTCCGGCAAGCGGTGCCCGGCAACCGCTCTCACGGTGACGTCGAACGCCTGCTTCGTGCGTTCGTAGGTGCGTTGGGCGACCGACACGTACACGACGTCGAGCACCAGCAACTGCGAATGGATCGCGGCGAACCCCTCGGAGCGGAAGCTCGTGGCCCGGCTCGCCGTGGTGAGCACCAGCTCGGCCACCTCGGCCAGCGGCGACTTCGGCTGCGAGGTGACGGCCACGGTGATCGCGCCGTGGCTGCCCGACTCCGCCAGCACCTCGATGACCTCGCGGGTCCTGCCGCTGTGGGAGATCCCGATGGCCACGTCGCCCTGCCCGAGCAGCGCCGCGTCGGTCAGCGCGCTGTGGGCGTCGGACCTGCTCCACGTCGGCACGCGCATGCGCTGCAGCCGGTACTCCATCTCGCTGGCGACGGCGGCGCTGCTCGACACCCCGAACAGCAGCACCCGCCCGGCCCTGGCCACCGCCTGGGCGACCTTCTCCACCACGGCCAGGTCGAGCTGGTCGCGGGTCTCCTGGATCAGGCGGATGTCGTTGCCGGAGACGACGCCCAGCACCCGTTCGAGGCTGTCGTCGGGCAGGATCTCCTGGCCGATGTCGGTCTCCCAGGTCTGCTGCGCGACCCGGCCGGTCTCGGTGGCGATGGCCACCCGCAGCTCGGCGTAGCCGGCGAAGCCCAGGGCGCGGCAGAAGCGGGTGATGGTGGCGGTGGACGTCCCGCTCCGCTCGGCCAGGTCGACGATGGTCAGCCGGGCGGCCTCAGCGGGGCCTTCGAGAATGGCGTCGGCCACCTTGCGCAGAGCGTCGGGCATGTCGTGCTGGTCGGCTCTGATGCGGTTGAGGAGTTCCACGCGGCGATAATTATGCTCAGGGAGTGGTGCCGTCAAGGCTGTTGGGCAATAATTTTTGACATGCGCATGGTTCTTGGGGTTGATGCGGGAGGGACGTCGTCGCGGGCGGCGCTGTTCACCGTGGAGGGCGCTCTCGTGCGGCGGGGGAGTGCGGGCGGGGCGAACCCGGGGGCGCTCGGACGGGACCTCGCCGCCGCCAACCTGACGGCCGCCGTGCGGGACGCCCTGGTCGAGGCTCCTCCGGTGCAGGTGGTGGTGGGTATGGCGGGGAATCCCGAGGCGTGTGCGGCGCTCGCGGATCAGGTCTTCCGCGAGGTGCTGCCGGGAGTTCCTGTCGCGTCCGTGGGTGATCTGGTGACTGCCTTCGCTGCCGGTACGGCGGCGGCTTCGGGGAGTGTGCTGATCTCGGGGACGGGGGCCATCGCGGCAAAAATTATCGGGCATCGGGCCGTTGCCGTCGCCGATGGGTTCGGGTGGCAGCTCGGGGACGAGGGGTCGGCGTTCTGGCTCGGCCGCGCCGCCGCCCGCGCCACCATCCGCGCCCTGGCCGCCGGGGCTTCGGGCGGTGGGACGCCTTCCGTCTTGGCCGCCGCCGCTTCCGGCGGTGGGACGCCTCCCGCCCTCGTGGCAGGCGGCGGTGTGGCACCGGGTGGCGGCCTGGCGGGCGATGGCCTGGCGGGCGGTGAGCTGGCGGGCGGCGGGATGGCGGGCGGTGAGCTGGCGAGGCTCGTGGTGCGGTGCCTCGCGCCCGAAGGGCTGGGCGGGGATCCGGTGGCGGAGCTGGCGGCGGCGGTGTACGCGCGCCCGCCACTCGCGCTCGCCGAGCTGGCGCCGCTGGTCAGCCGGGCGGCTGCGGAGGGTGATCCGGTGGCGGTGGGGATCGTGCGCGAGGCGGCGGCCCGGCTGGTGGCGACCTTGCGTGGCGTGCACGACGCCGGGCCCGTGGTGCTGGCCGGGAGCGTGCTCACCAGCGAGGGGCCGGTGCGGCAGGCCGTCACCGAGCTGCTGTCGAACAAGGCGGCACCGACAGCAGGCGACACAGTGACGGCACCCTCGACAGCGGGCGGCGGGATGGTGGGCGGCGGGATGGCGGGCGGCGGGATGGTGGTCGCGACGGCGGGTGACACGGCCGGGGCGGCGGCCTGGCTGGCCGCGCGCCCGTTCTTGAGCTCGCACGACTCACGCGCTCGCCACCGGCTCTTCGTCCGGGCCGCCCGATGAAACCCCGGCCCGCCCGGTGAACACCCCCGCCCACCCGGTGAGCACCGCCGTATCGGCCGGTGAGCACCGCCGGACAGGCCGGTGAGCACCACCGGACAGGCCAGTGAGCACCGCCGCGTCAGACGGACGGTGCTCACGAGTGCTTCAGCCGTTCGACGCCCGTGACGTCAGTCCCGGATCACGGCCGACTTCGGGCCGCCGTACACCGGGTTCTTCGGCAGCCGTTCCTCGGTCACCAGCAACCGCAGCACCCCGGCCTCCTCCGACTGCGCCTCCCACACGATCCAGTCGTCCCCCACCTTGGCCGACTGGTTGCCCGGGTCCACGCGGTACCCGTTGCCGTCCGGCGCGGGGGTGATGATCTGGTAGACCGCCGTGAGCCCGCGCCGGCGAGCCTCGGCGAGCACCTCCCCGACCGTCTTCTCGTCGGCCCTGAAGCCTTCCAGCATCTCGCCCTTGCTCGTGGCCGGCCGGAAGTTGCGGTACTTCTCCCCCGGCTCCGCCGGACGCCCGATCGTGACCACGCCACTGTTGTCGTAGCCGGTGTGCACCAGGACGGTCATCGCGCACCCGGGCTTGCCGAGCTCACAGCCCGCCGGCGAGGTGCCGGTGCCGATCCGGCGGTCCTTGTCAGGGCTGGCCCCTCCCGGACCGGCGTTCACGCCGGTGACCTCACCTACCTGGCTGGGTGAGGAGGGGACCAGGTCGAGCCGCACGTCCAGCCCCACCGCCTGGAAACCCTCGGTGAACTTGCTGTGGTCGGCCAGCGGATCCTTGATCGTGGCGACGTAGTACTCACCCCGCAGCCGGACGTCGATGGCGGAGTTGGCGTAGGAGGTGGCGGTGCCGCCGCCCAGGACGGCCGGACCGACCACGGCCGCCGCCGCGAGCCCGGCGGCGGCCACGGCACCTGCGGCGAAGCGGCGCGTGCGGCGGCTCCTGACCGCGATCGGCGTAGCCGCCGGTGCGGGCTCCTCGGCGGTGATCGAGGCGAGCAGCGCCCGCGCCCCCGCGCCGGACGCTCGCCCGGCCAGGTCTTCGTCGCGGACGCGGGCGAGGCTTTTCAGGTCGTTCATGCGGACTCCATCACAAGACGGCTCATGGACACGCCGGCTCCGGCCAGCGCCTTGGACAGTCGTTTGCGCGCCCGGTGCACCCTGATGCGTACGGCGTTGCGCGAGCAGCCGAGCACCTTGGCGATCTCTCCCGGATCCAGCCCTTCCCAGGCGAGCAGCGAGATCAGCTCCCTGTCGCTCTCGGGCAGCTCGTGGAACGCGCGCGCGATGGCGCTCAGCTCGACGCTGCTCTCGGGCGAGTGCGCGTACAGGTCGGCGACGTCATGGTCGAGCTCGGCGTGCCGGTGCCTGGCCAGGCCTCGCCGGTGGTTGGCCAGCACGTTCCTGGCGACGCCGTACAGCCAGAGCCTGGCCTCGCCGCCCGCCGGGAGTGCGTCGAAGCGGCGCCAGGCGATGGCGAACGTCTCGGCGACGACGTCCGCCGCGTCCTCGGGGGATTCGCAGCGGCGTACGGCGTAGCCGAGTATGTGCTCGTAGGTTTGCTTGTAGACGGCCTCGAACCGGTCTTTCCGGTCATCCACGGGCGGTCCCCATGGTCGGCCTCCTCGGTTGCGGGATTGGGACACCACTCACATGTCACAACAACCCACGGCATTTCACCGTACGAGCAAAGCCGCGCTTCCGTAGCTGCCGCCGAACCCCGTCACCAGCGCCACCTCGCCGCCTGACCGCAGCTCGCGCACGGCCTGGGCGACGTTGTTCAGGCCGTGCACGTACCCCTCGGACAGCAGCCCGCCGTGCGGGTTCACCCACGCGTGGCGGCGCTCCAGCAGGTACGCCCCCAGCTCCCCGCGCGCCACCAGCCCGAAGTCCTCCAGTTGCCTGGGCACCAGCCATGAGTAGGCGTCGTACGGCACCGCCACGTCCACGTCCGACGGCCGCAGCCCGGACGCCTCCCAGAGCATGGGCGCCACGTACGCCGAGAAGATCGCCGTGACGTCGGGCGCGCGGTCCATCGCCGAGCAGCCGGGCCCGCCCCCGCGCACCACGGCCCGCACGCGCGGCCCGTCCAGCACGCCGCTGACCAGCAGCGCGCACGCCCCGTCGGTCTCCTGGCAGCAGTCGACGGTGCGCAGCGGGGTGCAGACGTACGGCCTGGACAGGTAGTCGGCGAGTTCGAGCGGTTCGCGGCGCAGGGCGCGGGGGTTGGTCTTGGCGTTCTGCCTGGACTGGGCGACGACGGCGTGCAGGTGCTCGGCCGTGAGCCCGGTGTCGTGCAGGTAGCGGGTGGCGGCCAGGGCGAACATCGGGATGGGGCCGGCCATCCCGTAGGTGAAGCGTTCCTGGGGGCCGGTGGAGACGGTGTTCATGCGCTTGCCCGAGCGGCCGTTGAGCGCGCGGTAGACGAGGAGGTTGCGGGCCAGGCCGCAGTGGATGAGCATGGCCGCGTCGCCCAGGACGGAGGCCGCCTGGGTGCCGCCTCCCGCGATGTCGTTGTGCCAGCCGAGCCGGTCGATACCGAGGGCTCTGGCGACCTGGACGACGGGCGCGGAGTCGTTCAGGTGGTAGCTGAGGACGGCGTCCACCTCGGACGGCGCGATGCCCGCGTCCGCGCAGGCAGCCCGGCACGCCTCGGTCGCCAGCTCCAGCTCGGTGCGGCCGGACTCCCTGCTCAGGGGGGTCATCCCGATCCCGGCCACGGCCGCCCTGCCCGCGAAGGGCTGCATGGCACTCCCTCCGTGCGGAGCGACTGGTCGTCCGCCACGTTAGTGGGGCTCCACCATGTAGGGCAAACGCTTGCTTGGGGACCGCCGCCGCCCTCCGGCCCGGCCTTTCACCGGCCGAATTTACGGGCAACCATAACGGCGTTAACTTCCGTCCCAAGGCAATGGACGCGCGCCTTGGCGAAATCCCCAACAACCCGCCTGACCAGCACTCCATGGCATTTAAGCGGAAATATCCATGCAGACAGGTGACTGGACATCTTCACGGAAGCTAGCGCCTCTTGTAATACGGAGGTGCGATCTACCGATAGCTCATCATCATTACGCCGAGGTGAGCGATGGATCTACGCTATGTCCGGTACGCGATGGCAATCGCACGAGCAGGCAGCCTCCGCAGGGCCGCTGCCGCGCTGCACATCGCTCAGCCCACGCTGTCGGAGCAGCTCAGGGCGCTGGAGAAGGAAATCGGCGTCGAGCTGTTCAGCCGATCGTCGAGCGGGGTGACGCTCACCGAGGCGGGCGAGGCGTTCCTGGCTCAGGCGACCGTCGCCGTCGACGCCTTCGAACGGGCGGTGGCCGCCGCCAGGTGCACGGGCGAGACGGCCCGCCTGGGTGTGGCCGACGGCCTGGCGGACGTCGCCGCCCGGCTGCTCTCCCAGTTGCGCACCGGCCGCCTGCGCATGGCGCCGATGGGCACGGCCGAGCAGATGGTGTCGATCGCGGACGGCGCCTTGCAGGCGGGGCTCGGGTACGCGCCCGGCTCGCTGCCGCGCGGGGTGGGCCGCATGCTCATCCACCGTTTCCCGGTGCGCGCGCTGCTGCACAGGGAGCACCACCTGGCGGAGTACGAGACGCTGTCACTGGCGGACCTGGCGGGCGAGCCGCTGGTCATGCCGGAGTCCGACGCCGTGGCCGGAGCGCGCCGCTTCCTGGAGGCCTTCGTACGCCAGCGCCTGCACCCCCGTCTCGGCCCGTCGGCGGCCAGCCACGACGCGGTCGTCAGCACGGTCGGGGAGGGCACCGGCTACGCTTTGTGCGTGCGCGAGGGCACCACCGTGCCCGACTCGCTGGTGTTCATTCCGATCAAGGAGGACGTGCCGCCGATCGAGGTGGTCTTCCTGTGGAACCGCCAGTCCGACGTGCACGAGCTGGTGAGTGCGGCCCGGCATCTGGCACGCTCTGGATAGCTCTATTATCTAATGATGCGGATCTCCGAACTCAGTGCCAAGTCCGGTGTGGCCATCCCCACGATCAAGTACTACCTGCGCGAAGGCATGCTCCACCAGGGCGTGCAGACGGCCGCCACCCGCGCCGAGTACGACGAGACGCACCTGCGCAGGCTCCGCCTGATCCGGGCCCTGCTGGACGTGGGCCGGCTCTCCGTGGCCGCGATCAAGAAGATCGTGGCCGCCGTCGAGGACGAGTCGATGCCCGTGCACGAGATGCTCGGCACGGCCCACTGGGCGCTGAGCCCTGCCGTCGAGCCGGAGCCCGGCGAGGAGTGGCGGGCTACGCGCGCCGAGGTGGACGCCTTCCTCGCCGACCTGGGCTGGGACGTCCACCCCGACGCCCCCACCCGCGACGAGCTGACCCAGACGCTGGTCAGGATGCGGCAGCTCGGCGTGCCCGTCGATCTGACGCCGTACGTGGAGGTGGCGCGGAAGCTGGTGTCGGAGGTGGAGATGGACAGCATCCCGTTCGACGGGCCGCGCGACGCCGCCGTGGAGGCGCTGGTGCTGGGCACGGTCCTGTACGGCAGGGCACTCGACACGCTGCGCCGCATGGCCCAGGAGTCGGAGTCGGCCCGCCGCGTGACGCCCTAGTCCAGGCCGTTGGCCCGGAGGATGCACACCGCGTTGACCGTGGCCGCGCCGCGCCACTCCAGCGACCCGGCCGGCGAGATCCGCGCGTAGTCCACCGTCCACCCGCCGTCGTCCTGCTGCTCCCCCGCCAGCCGGACCAGGTCGGCCGCGATCACCGCGGGCTCGAACAGGTCGCGCACCGGCCGCCCGGGGAACGGCGCGAAGTCCAGCGGGCGCAGCGCCTCGTTCTCGGTACCGCCCTCGACGGGCACCCGGCCGTCGCCGGGGATGAACGCGCTGAGCCGCTTGAGCAGGTCGGCGGCGCCGGCCCGGGTGTCGTACACGGCGTCCAGGAACCGCACGGCGAACATCAGCACGTACGCGGGCGGCGCCTCCTCCAGCGCCCCGATCGTCTCGAAGCAGTAGCGCGTGGCCTTCTCCAGCCACGGATGCGCCGCCACGGCGGGATCGTGAACGGCCACGCGGTGGGCGACGGCCGCGGTGATGGCCGTGATCTGCAGGGACGAGGTGGTCGCGTCACCGCCCGACCACCAGGGGGCGGTGGCGTGGGAGTACGTCAGCGGCAGCGAGAACGGCAGCCCGCCGTCCGGCAGCGTCACCGTCTCCAGCCAGTCGCACAGCGTCGCCGCGTGCGGCGAGGTGAGCGGGCCCGCCTCCTCGAACACCTCGAAGGCGTGCAACGCCGCGCCCGGCTGGCTCTCGGGCGAGCGCAGGTCGGGCTCCAGCCCCCAGCCGTAGCCGCCGTCGGCGTTGCGGTACCCCTCCAGGGCCGCCAGCAGGCCGGCCGCGTCGCCGTCGCCGGCGAGCAGGTCGTAGCGGCGGCGGTCGAGGACGCGCCCGTGCCCGGCCAGGAAGCCTGGGATCAGGTCAAGGTTCGGGTTCATGCACTCATCGTGCCCAGATCGCCGCCGGTCGGTCTTGTAGGTTCCGGACATGTCCTAGGAGCGCAGGGCCTCCATGACGGGCAGCGGGTTGACGTAGTCGCGGTAGGTCACGACCTGGCCGCCCCGCACCCGCAGGACGGCGACCGGCCGCTGCTCGAACGACCGGCCGGTGGCGTTGACGGCGCCGCGGACGGCGTACTCGACGATGACGACCTCGGGGTCCAGGGTCTGGTGCAGCTCGACGTCGGTGTACTCGTGGAAGGTGATCATCCCGCCGTACGCGGCCAAGAAGTCCGCGAAGGCCCGCCTGCCGCGCACCTCGCCGGGCACGCCGTCGGGGCGGTACGGCCATTCGACCACGACGTCGGGGGCCATGAGCTCCAGCAAGCGCTCGGTGTCGCCGGCCAGGCTGGTCCGCAGCACCTCTTCCGCCACTTTCGTTGTACAAGTGTTCATTGAATGAGCGTACAACGAATGTCGATTGTTGAACACCCGTACAATGAGCCGGTGACAGAGCCGCCCCGCCGCACCCGCGCCGAGCAGCGCCGCGACACAGAAGCCCGCATCCTGTCCGCCGCCCGCGAGACGTTCGCCGAGCTCGGCTACGAACGCACCACGATCCGCGCGGTGGCCGCCACCGCCGGGGTCAGGCCAGGGCTGGTGATGCACTACTTCGGCTCCAAGGAAGAGCTGTTCGCCAGCGCCGCCCACCTGCCCGCCGACGAGCTGCCGCCGGGCGATCCGGCGCAGGCCCTGCTCGCCACGCTGCGCAAGCGCCTGGACGGACCGCCGGTGGCCTCGCTGGCCGTGTTGCGCTCGATGTTCACCCACGGCGAGGCGGCCGAGGACTTCCGCGAGGCGGGCCGCGACTGGCTGGGCTCGATCGAGCGGGCGATCCCCGCCGACCGTCCCGAGCTGCGGGCCGCGCTGATCTCCGCGATCATGACCGGGCTGGTGGTGGACCGCTACCTGCTCAAGCACAGCGCGCTGGCGGACGCGTCCGCCGACGACATCCTCGACCTGCTGCGGCCCTGCATCGAGAGCCTGGTGGGAGCGCGGTGACCCGCGCGGCCGGTGGCGCGGCGATGAGCGCGGCGCGGTTCGCCGCACAACGAGTGGCGCGGCTGGCCAGGCTCGCCCCCGACGGCACGCCCCGCGTGGTGCCCATCACCTTCGCCATACTCGACGGCGACGTGGTGACGGCCGTCGATCACAAGCCCAAGACCACCACCGACCTCGCCCGCCTGCGCGACATCCAGGCGAACCCCGCCGTCAGCGTGCTGGCCGACCACTACGAGGACGACTGGACGCGCCTGTGGTGGGTGCGCGCCGACGGGCTGGCCCGCGTCCTGGACGGCGGCGAGGAGCGGGAGCGGGCGCTCGACGCGCTGGTCGCGAAGTACGCGCAGTACCGCGAGCGCCGGCCCGCCGGCCCCGTCGTCCTCGTCGAGGTGACCAGGTGGAGCGAGTGGTCGGCTACTCCGTGATCGTCACCGGCCGCCTCAGCAGCCACAGCGCCGCCCGCTGGAGCAACGTCCGGTGGACCTCGTTGTCGTAGGAGCGGGTGTCGTGCCCGAGGGCGTCGTAGAGCACCCGGCCCCGCCGCACCGGCCGCGCCCAGACGATCGGCTGGCCGTTGGCGGAGGCCAGCGGTTCGACGTCGGGCAGCACGTGGAGGTCGCTGTAGACCTCGTCCACCACGTCGAAGTCGCGCAGCCCGTCGACCACCGGATGCCTGCCGTGGACCCGCACGCCCGTCCAGCCCAGCGGCGGGTAGTGGGACTTGGGCCAGGTCCAGGCGCCGCCCAGCACGCGCGGCCAGCCCTGCCAGTCGTCGAAGCAGATCGACGCCGTGTGCATGCACAGCAGCCCGCCGCCCCGGTCGAGGTGGTCGAGCAGCGTGGTGCGGGCCTGTGCCGGTAAGCCGAAGCGCCACTGGTCACGCAGGTCGGCGAAGCGGTCCTGGGTCATCTGCCAGCGCAGCGCGTTGACCGTGATGAGCTGGACCTCCGACGGCTCGCTCAGCGCGCCCGCGATGTCCTCGGTGATCTCCGACTCGACCCCCACTTCGGCGAGCACCTCCGCGAGGGCGGCCGACGTGGCGGCGAAGTCATGGAACAGGCCTCCTGACAGGATCAGATTTCTCGCCACTTGCCCAGCTCATCATGGACTCCTCTGGTTTTCCACCCGTTGGCTGTCACATGTGGCGCCCTTGCCCCGTCCAGTCCTCGTACGGAAAGAGGGGGAAGGTCATGAGGGTTCTCGTCGCCGGCGCCACCGGGGTGATCGGCAGGCGGCTCGTCCCGCTGCTGAGGGCGGTGGGGCACGAGGTGGTCACGCTGTCGAGGTCGGACGCCGGCCTTCGGGTGGACGCGCTGGACCGGGAGGCGACCGTGCGGGCGGTGCGGAAGGCGGCGCCGGACGCGGTCGTGCACCTGCTGACCGCCATCCCGCCGGCCATCGACCCGCGCCGGATCGGCAGGCAGTTCGCGCTGACGAACCGGCTGCGCACCGAGGGCACCCGCAACCTGATCGAGGCGGCTCCCGGCGCGCGGATCGTCGCGCAGGGCGTGGCGTACGCGTACGCGCCCGCGCCGGGCCTGGCCGACGAGGACGCGCCGCTGTGGCGGGACGCGCCCGAGCAGTTCGCGCCCCTGGTGGCGGCGCTGGCGAACCTGGAGGATCAGGTGACGGCGGCGGGCGGGCTGGTGCTGCGGTTCGGCCATCTGACGGGGCCGGGGTCGGTGTACGCCGAGGACGGCTCGACCACCTTGGCCGTGCGGGCGGGGAAGATGCCGATCGTGGGCGACGGCGGGTCCGTCCTGTCGTTCACGGACGCGCACGACGCCGCCACGGCCGTCGTCGCCGCGCTCGACCGCGACGTCTCCGGCGTGCTGAACGTCGTGGACGACACCCCGGTCAGGATGGGCGAGTGGCTGCCCGAGTTCGCGGCGCGGCTGGGCGCGCCGCCGCCGAGGCGCGTGCCGGTCTTCCTGGCCAGGATGCTGGTGGGGAGCTTCGGCGTGGCGTACATGACGCGGCTGCGCGGCGCGGCCAACACGCGCGCCCGGCTGCTGCTCAACTGGCGGCCCCGGCACGCCTCGTTCTTCGGGGACAGGGCATGATGCCGGTCGTGGACGACTTCGAGGAGCACAGGCCGATGCTGCTCGGGCTGGCCTACCGCCTGCTCGGCAGTATGTGGGACGCCGAGGACGTGGTGCAGGAGGCCTGGCTGCGCTGGCGGGCGGTCGATCACGACGAGATCAGGGAGCCGCGCGCGTTCCTGGTGACGGTGGTGTCGCGGCTGGCGCTCGACCAGCTCCGCTCGGCGCGGGTCAAGCGGGAGGCCTACACGGGGCCGTGGCTGCCGGAGCCGGTCGAGACGTCGCAGGCGGGGCCGCTGGACACGGCGGAGCTGCGCGACACGGTCTCGTACGCGACGCTGCACATGATGGAGCGGCTGTCGCCGCCGGAGCGGGCGGTGTTCGTGCTGCGGGAGGCGTTCGAGCTGCCCTACGACGAGATCGCCGAGATCGTCGGCTCGTCGGTCGCGAACGCCCGGCAGATGCATCACCGGGCGTCCACCCGGCTGGCGCAGGGGCGTGACCGGTTCCACCCGTCCACCGAGGAGCACAGCGAGCTGCTGACGAAGTTCATCAGAGCGGCGGGCAGCGGCGACCTGGCGGCGCTCACCGAGCTGCTGCACGAGGACGTCGTGTCCTACAACGACGGCGGCGGCAAGGTCAGGGCGGCGCTGCGGCCGATCACCGGCCGGCAGAAGGTGGTGGCGTTCCTGCTCGGGCTGCAGTCCCGCTACGACTTGAAGGGCGGACGGCTGGTCGAGGTCAACGGCATGTCCGCGGCTGCCACTCAGGTGGGCGGGCATCGGCAACTCGTCATGATCGGCATCAGGGACGGCCGGATCAGCGAGATCTACGGCGTGCTCAACCCCGACAAGCTCGCGCGGGTGCACCTGGCCTGAGCTGCCCGGGGCGTCCGGTCGATAGAGTCGCCCCATGGATCTCGGCATCTCGGGCAAGGTCGCCCTCGTCACCGGAGGCAGCGCGGGCATCGGGCTCGCCGCCGCGAAGAGCCTGGCGCGGGAGGGCTGCGACGTGTGCGTCAGCGCCCGCGACCCGGAGAAGCTGGCGGACGCGGTGGTGGAGCTGCAGGAGTTCGGCAAGGTCGTGCACGCGGTGCTGGCCGACGTGGAGGATCCGGCCGCCGCGCGGCGGCTGGCCGAGGAGACGCGTGACGTGCTCGGCCCCGTCGACATCCTGGTCGCGAACGCGGGCGGCCCGCCGGCCGGCCGCTTCGACGCGGTCGGCCTCGACGACTGGGACGTGGCCGTCCAGCGGAACCTGCTGGGCACCGTGCGCCTCGTCCACGCGGTGCTGCCGGAGATGCGCTCGCGCGGCTGGGGCCGGATCGTCACGATCACCAGCAGGTCGGCCCGCGAGGCGCTGGACAACCTGGCGCTGTCGAACGCCATGCGCTCCGCGGTGGCCGGCGTCGTGCGCACGCTGGCCCGCGAGGTGGGCGGCGACGGCGTGCGGGTGAACAACGTGATGCCCGGCCCCATCGAGACCGAGCGGCTGCGCGACCTGTCGGGCGGCGAGGAGGCGCTGCGCAAGCGGGGCGAGAGCGTGCCGGTGGGTCGCATCGGGCGCCCCGAGGAGGTGGGGGACGTGGTGGCGTTCCTGGCCAGTGAGCGGGCCTCGTTCGTGAACGGCGTCTCGCTGCTGGTGGACGGCGGGGAGAGCCGCGTCATCGCCTGAACAGGGTGTCGACCACCGCGGCGGCCCAGGTCGCGTCGTCGTCGGGCAGGTCCACGAAGTGCGTCAGGCTCGCCCGGTGGAAGCAGGCGCCCATCAGCAGGGAGGCGGCGGCACCGGGATCGACGCCCGCCGCGATCCGGCCCGCCTGCCGCTCGGCCCGCAGGATCTCGGCCAGCGCCTCGATCGGCAGGTGCGGGCCGAGGTCGGCCTTGGCCAGCATGCTCCTGAACCCGGCCATGAGCGGCGGGTCGCCCAGCACCCCTCCGGCGACGGCCGCCGCCCTGGTGTAGAACTCCAGGGTCTTTCCCGTGAACTCGACGAGGTGGGCGTCCAGGTCTCCCTCCCCCACGCTGGACCGCAGCTTCGCCAGCGCGGGGCCGAGCGCGGGCGAGCGCTCCAGCAGCACGGCGAGGACGATCTCCTCCTTGCCGGCGAAGTGCTTGTAGAGCAGCGCCTCGGAGCAGGCGGCCCGCTGGGCGATGCGCCTGGTGGTGGCCCCCGCGATGCCGAACTCGCGAATCGCCTGCTCAGCCGCGTCGAGGATGCGGTCGCGTGTGCCCATCCGCCCATGATATGAGCGCGTGCTCACCCACACGGGCGTGCATGACATCCTCTGAGGAGGAAGACCATGAAGAAGGACGTGGGGCATGGACAAGCCGGTCATCGTGACGGTGGATGACGATCCGGGCGTCTCGCGGGCGGTCGCCCGTGACCTGAGACGCCGTTACGGGCAGGAGTACCGGGTCGTGCGCGCCGAGACCGCCAGGGACGGCATCGACGCGGTGCGGGAGATGCGGCTGCGCGGCGACGAGGTGGCGGCGATCCTGGCCGACTACCGGATGCCGCAGATGAACGGCGTGCAGTTCCTTGAGGCGGCGATGGACATGTATCCGTACGCGCGCCGCGTGTTGCTGACCGCCTATGCCGACACCGACGCGGCGATCCAGGCGATTAACGTCGTCGATCTCGACCACTACCTGCTCAAGCCGTGGGACCCGCCGGAGGAGAAGTTCTACCCGGTGATCGACGGGCAGCTCGACGCCTGGTTGCGCACCGAGCGGGTGGAGCGCACGGAGCTGCGGGTGGTGGGCGACCGGTGGTCTGCGCCGTCGTACAAGGTGCGTGACTTCCTGGCCCGCAACCACGTGCCGTACCAGTGGATGCTGGCGGAGGACCCGGAGGGCGCGCAACTGGTGAAGGCGGCCGGTGAGGGGTGTCACCTGCCGCTCGTGGTGACGGCCGACGGCACCACGCTGGAGTCGCCCGACCAGGCGACGCTGGCGACGGCGGTGGGCCTTTCGACGACCCCGGCCACCGACTTCTACGACCTGATCGTGGTGGGCGGCGGCCCGGCGGGGCTGGGCGCGGCGGTGTACGGCGCTTCGGAGGGGCTGAACACCGTGCTGGTCGAGGCGTACTCCTCGGGCGGGCAGGCGGGCCAGAGCTCCAGGATCGAGAACTACCTGGGCTTCCCCGACGGCGTCTCCGGCCAGCAGCTCGCCGACCGGGCGCGCAGGCAGGCGCTGAAGTTCGGGGCCGAGCTGCTGACCGCGCGCAAGGTGACGAGCCTGGAACCGCGCGGGCAGGCGCGGGTGATCGGGTTCAAGGACGGCGGGGAGATCGCGGCGCACGCGGTGATCCTGGCCACCGGCGTCACCTACCGGCGGCTGGAGGCTCCGGGTCTGGACGAGTTCGTGGGGCGTGGCGTCTTCTACGGCGCCGCGCTGACGGAGGCGCCGGCCTGTAAGAACACCGAGGTGTTCATCGTGGGCGCGGCGAACTCGGCCGGTCAGGCGGCCGTCTACCTGTCGGGATTCGCGAGCAAGGTCCATTTGTTGGTGAGGAGTGATGGTTTGGAGAAGTCCATGTCGCACTACCTCATCGAGCAGATCGCCGCGATCCCCAACATCGAGGTGCACGTCGAGACGCAGGTCGTCGGCGGGAGCGGTGACGGGCACCTGGAGCGGCTGACGCTGTCCACCAAGGGCGAGGAGCGCACGGTGGACGCGCAGTGGCTGTTCGTGTTCATCGGGGCGCAGCCGTACACCGAGTGGCTGGGCGAGACGATCGAGCGGGACGCGCGCGGGTTCGTGCTGACCGGGCCCGACCTGGTGCAGGGCGGGCGGCGGCCGCGCAACTGGCCGCTGCGGCGCGAGCCGTACTTCCTGGAGACGAACGTGCCGGGGGTGCTGGCGGCCGGCGACGTGCGCGCCGAATCGATCAAGCGGGTGGCCTCCGCCGTCGGGGAGGGCGCGATGGCCGTCGCGCTCGTGCATCGGTACCTGGAGAAGCAATGATCGACATTGACGAGCTGCGCAAACTGTTCCTCTTCGAGCGACTCTCCGACGAGCAGCTCACCAAGCTGGCGAGCACCGGCCGGGTGCAGAGCTACGCCCAGGACGAGGACATCCTCCGCCAGGGCGAGCCCGCCGACTGCTTCGCGGTGCTGCTCGAAGGCGAGATGCAGATGATCACCGAGACGGTCAGCGCCGGGACCGTCGCGATGCCCCGCACCTCGCAGCCTGGCGTCTACGGCGGCGCCACCTCGGCCTACCTGGGCGAGCGGGCCCCGCAGACCTACCAGCACACGTTGCGCGCCACCGCCCCGTCACGGGTGTTCACGCTGCCGGCCAAGAAGTTCGCCTACATCGTGGCCGAGTGGTTCCCGATGGCGATGCACCTGCTCGACGGCATGATGTCCGGCGGGCGCATGCAGCGGGAGATCATCGACCGGCGGCAGCGGCTGAGCGCGCTCGGCACGATCACGGCCGGGCTCACGCACGAGCTGAACAACCCGGCCGCGGCGGCCGTGCGGGCGGTCAGCGAGCTGCGCTCGCTCATCAAGGCCTCGCGCTTCCAGCTCGCCCAGCTCGCCGAGGACGGCATAGCGCCCGAGAAGCTGCGCGCGCTGATCGAGGCGCAGGAGGCGTGCACCGGCAACCTCGGCAAGCTGGACAAGCGCTCGCCGCTGGAGATCTCCGACGCCGAGGACGAGCTGGGCGAGGCGCTGGAGGAGGTGGGCGTCGAGGACCCGTGGGAGCTGGCGCCCGCGCTGGTCAACGCCGGTTTCACCAGCGACTACCTGCGGAAGATCCGCACCAAGGTGGGCGAGGAGCACACGCCGAAGGCGCTGCACTGGCTGGCCGAGGCCATCGAGATCTCGCAGATGCTCAACGAGGTGACCGAGGCGACCGAGCGCATCACGACGCTGATCCGCTCGGCCAAGCAGTACTCCCAGATGGACCGGGCGCCGTTCCAGCTCGTGAACGTGCACGACCTGCTCGACAGCACGGTCGCGATCTTCCGCGGCAAGATCCCGCCCGGCGTCACCGTGGTCACCGACTACGACCGCACGCTGCCCGAGATCCCCTGCTACGCGGGCGAGCTGAATCAGGTCTGGACGAACCTCATCCACAACGCCCTCGACGCGATGGACGGGGAGGGCACGCTGACCATCCGCACCGCCCACGACGAGGACGAGGCGATCATCGAGATCGGCGACACCGGCCACGGCGTGCCGGAGGCGATCAGGGACCGGATCTTCGAGCCGTTCTTCACCACCAAGAGCGTGGGCGAGGGCACGGGTCTCGGCCTGGACATCTCCTACCGCATCGTGGCAGGCCGGCACGGCGGCGAGATCAAGGTGCGCTCGGTTCCCGGCCAGACCTGGTTCGAGGTACGGCTGCCGCTCCGGGAGCCCACGGCCACCACCTGATCGCGCATCGTTACCGACTCCGACTTGTCAGGACGTCTTCTGACCGCGTGTAATGGGTGACCGAAATGCGGGAAGGAGACCGCCCCCATGAGCACGCCGGAGTCGGTGACGGAGTCGCGATCGCTGAACGTGCCGCTCAGGGGGCTCGTCGCCATCGAGCGGCTGGGCGACAAGCTGCCGCATCCCTTCTGGCTGTTCGTCGTCCTGAGCGTGCTGCTGTCCCCGGTGAGCCGGGGGCCGGCGGCGGCCGGGGTGCCGAGGGTGTCGCCGAAGTGGGTGACGTTCGCGCTGGCGATCACCGGGATGGCGTCGCACATGGCCTCCGGCGCCGCGTACGTGGTGCTCGTCCCGCTCGGGCCCGCAGCGCCCGTCCCCTGACAATCCTCGAAAGGACTCTCGTGTTGATCACCGACTGGACGCGGCAGGCCCTGCCGGCCATGCTCGACGACCTCAGGGCCGTGGTGGAGCTGGAGACCCACAGCTACGACAAGGTCATGCTGGTCAGGGGGCTGCGCGAGATCCGCGCGCGGGCGGTCGGGCACCTGGGCACACCGGACGACGAGATCCTGCACGAGGGCGGCCGGCACGGCGACGTCCTGGAGCTCTACTACCGGGGCACCGCGCCGGGGACCGTGCTCATGCTCAGCCACTACGACACGGTCTGGCCGACGGGCACGCTGGCGGGCTGGCCGTTCGCGGTGCTGGACGGCAAGGCGACGGGGCCGGGCGTGTTCGACATGAAGACGGGGCTGGTGCAGTCGATCTGGGCGCTGCGCGGGCTGCGGGATCTGGGGCTGCCGCATCCGGGCGTGCGGTTCCTGTTCAACGGCGACGAGGAGATCGGCAGCCCGGCCTCACGGGAGCACATCGAGGCGGCCAGCGAGGACGCGCTGGCGACGCTGGTGTTCGAGGCGTCACTGGACGGGGCGCTGAAGACGGCCCGCAAGGGCGTGGGGCTGTTCAACGTGACCGTGACCGGGGTGGAGGCGCACGCGGGGCTGGACCCGTACGCGGGGGCCAGCGCCGTGCACGCGCTGGCCGAGATCGTCACCACGCTGGCGGGCGCGGGCTCGCGCGAGCGCGGCACGACCGTGAACGTCGGCCTGATCAGCGGCGGCACCGGCCGCAACGTCGCCGCCGGGCGCGCCACCTGCGGCGTGGACGTGCGCGTCACGGACCCTGCCGAGATGGGGCGCATCGACGACGTCTTCGCCGCGCTGCGCGTCTCGGACCCGCGCGTCAAGATCTCCGCCACCGGGGAGTGGAACCGGCCGCCGATGATCGCCAACCCGGCCTCCCAGCGGTTGTTCAAGGAGGCGCAGGAGGTGGCGGCCGGATTCGGCTGGCTGATGGACGAGGCGGCGGTCGGCGGCGCCAGCGACGGGAACTTCGTCTCGGCGCTGGGACGGCCGGTGCTGGACGGCATGGGGGCGGTCGGCGACGGCGCGCACGCGCGGCACGAGCACGTGGTGATCGAGCACATCCCGGAGCGCACGGCGCTGACGATGGGTCTGATCACGGCCCTGGCCTGATTGAGAGCGCTCTCACCGCTAGCGGAAGACGCGGTCGCGCGCCTGGTCGAGGGCCGTCAGCACCGCGCCCTGGAGCACCGCGTTGCCCGCCACGGCGCTGGCGCGCACCTCGGTCGGGGCGGGCGCCAGCTCCCGTAGCCGGGCGGCCACCTCGGCGGCCAGCTCGCCGCCGCCCGCCTGCCCCGCCTCCCCGCCGAGCACGACCAGTCCGGGGTCCAGGAGCGTGACGAACGCGAACGCGCCCTTGGCGAGGCGCGCGGCGAACTCGGTCCGGTCCAGCCGCTTCGCCACGCTCTCGGTGACCAGGTTGCAGAAGGCGGTGCCGTCCACCTCCAAGAATCCGATCTCGCCTGCGCCGCCCGAGACGCCGCGCCGCAGCCGCCCGCCGAGCACGACCGCCGCGCCCACGCCGTCGCCCACCCACATCAGCACGAAGTCCTCGGTGCCCTGGGCGGCGCCGGTGCGCAGCTCGGCGATGGCGGCCAGGTTGACCTCGTTCTCCAGGGTCACCGGCACGCCGAGCCGCTCGCTCCAGGCCGCCACCAGGCCGGTGCGCCAGCCGGGCACGTCGTTGGACGACACCAGCTCGCCGTCGCGCGGCGCGACCAGCCCTGGCGCGCCGACCACGACCGTGTCGATCTCCCGCTCCCCCGCGGCCTCCGTGACGACCTCGGCGACGAGGTCCACGAGGTCGCCGCCGACCGGCCGGGTGCGGCTGCCGGCCACCTGGCCGGTGATGTCGGCGACGGCCACGGAGATCGTCTCGCGCCGCAGGTCCACCCCCGCCACGTGGGCGCGCCCGGCCACCAGCCCGTACACGCGGGCGTTCGGGCCCCGCCGGGCCTCGCCCGACTCGCCGGTGACCTCGATCAGGCCGCCCTGCGTGAGGCGCTCGATCAGGTCGGACACGGTCGGTCTGGACAGGCCGGTCAGCTCGCGGAGCTGGGGCGCGGTGAGCGGGCCGCGGTCGAGGAGCAGGTCGAGGGCCAGGCGGTCGTTGATCGCACGGGCCATGGCGGGGGTCGCGGTCTTCACGGCTCCCATAATAAGCAGGGAGCCTGCCTAAAATCTCTTTTCATCAGGAAGCCTGCCTGATAGTTTTCCGGCTCATGAGTCATCATCGTGCGATCGCCGTGATCTTCGCCGTGCACGGCGCCGTGGCCGGCACCATGTCCACCCGCCTGCCCTGGCTCCAGGACCAGCTCTCCCTCGATCCGGGCACGCTCGGCATGGCGCTGCTGTGCCCGCCGATCGGCGCCTTCGTCGGCATGCCGATGGCCGCCCGCGTGGCACACCGTTTCGGCAGCCGCGCCGCCACCCGCGTGCTGCTCGGGCTGTGGTGCCTGGTAATGGCCCTGCCCCCGTTGTCACCGTCACCGCTCTGGCTGGCCGCCGCCCTGTTACTGTCCGGGGTCGGCGCGGGGATGTCCGACATCACGATGAACGCCCACGCCGTCGTCCTCGAACGGCGGCTCGGGCGCTCCATCATGTCCGGCTTGCACGGCATGTGGGCGGTGGGCAGCCTGACCGGAGGCGGCGTCGGCACGCTGGCCGCGCAGGCCGGCATCGACGCCCGCATCCACATCGGCGCGGTCGCCGCCGTTCTGCTCACCGTGAGCGTGCTGGCCGGGCGCGGCCTGCTCCAGGACGGCCCCGCCGGCGCCGCACCCTCCGGCGGGCCCGCACCGCGACGCTTCGCCCTGCCCTCGCGGGCGATCCTGCCCCTCGGCGTGGTCGGGTTCTGCGCCGTGTTCGCCGAAGGCGCCAGCGCGAACTGGTCGGCCGTCTACCTCACGGCCGTCACCGACGCGGGGCCCGGCGTGGCCGCGGCGGGTTACACCGTCCTGATGTTGTGCATGGCCGGCATGCGGCTGACGGGAGACCGGTTCATCCGGGCGCTCGGGCCCGTGACGGCCGTACGGGCGGGCGGGGTCGTGGGGGTGCTCGGCGGCGTTCTGGTGGTCACGGCCCGCACGCCCGCGCTCGGCATCGCCGGGTTCGCGCTGGTCGGGCTGGGAGTGGCGGTGGTCATGCCGCTGGTGATGGCGGCGGCGGGCAACGCGGGGACGAACGCGAGCGAGGGCGTGACGGGAGTGGCCACGATCACGTACCTGTCGGGCATGGTCGCCCCGCCCATCACGGGATGGCTGGCGGACGGCCTGTCCTATCCGGCCGCGTTCGCGATGATCACGGGGGTGATGGTGGTGATGACGCTGCTCGCCCGCGTCGTGCGGCACTCGGGTGGCGCGTCCGCCCGGCCCGCCGGTGACGGCAGCCTTGTCGGGAGCCGCGACTAACGGACGCGCGCGGCGACCGTCCGCGCGCACTCCAGGGAGCCGGTGTGCGTGGTGTCCACCTCCACGTCGTAGCGCACGCCCTGGTGCACCACCCCGGCCTGCAACTCGGCCATCCCCTGGGGCCTGTCCCGCCGCGCCAGCTCGCGCTGGGCGGCGACCGCGCTCTCGCACCTGACGCCCACCCACAGCACGTCCAGGCCGGACAGCGCCTTCTGCCATTCCTGCTGGGACGAGGGCCCGCCGAGGAAGACGTCGTCGACGATGACGGGCGCGCCCGCGCGGGCCATCGCGGCGACGCCCTCCCGCCAGGCCAGTTGCAGCCTGCGGAAGTCGGGCCCGACGTTCACCTCTCCGTCGTCGGTGATCTCGATGCCGCTGTCCATGCTCTGCATGGCGGCGGGCATCGCGTCCACGAGGTCGTCGATGGAGATGCTCAGCCACGGCTCGGGCAGGACGGCTTGCAGGCTCCTGGCCATCGCCGACTTGCCCGCGCTCGATCCGCCGTTCAACACGATCACTTGGGTCACAGCGCCACGCTAGGGGCACCCTGCGGTGATGCGAAACCGCATTTCGGCTGATACGCTCCCAAGCGAGCGCTTGGTTTACCTGCTGAGGGGATGCCGCATGAGGTTCTCGACCTTCCATCTCTTCCACCGGTTCGACGGGCAGAGCTTCAAGGACGTCTACGACTACCACCTGGAGCTCATCGAGCTGGCCGAGGAGCTGGGGTTCGACGGGGTACGGCTGGCCGAGCACCACTTCAGGGACTACGGGGTCGTGCCGAACCTGTTCACCATGCTCGCCCACGCCGCCGCCAGGACCTCCCGGATCAGGCTCGGCACCGGCATCGTCGTGCTGCCGTTGCACAACCCCGTGCACGTCGCCGAGGAGGCCGCGCAGGTCGACGTCCTGTCGGGCGGGCGGCTGGACCTCGGGATCGGGCGGGGGTACCAGAGCTTCGAGTTCGAGGGGTTCGGGATCGACCTGGCCGAGGCGCGCGACCGGTTCAACGAGGCGCTGGAGGTGATCGTCGGGCTCTGGACGCGGGAGTCGTACCAGCACGAGGGGAAGTTCTACCGGACCGGCGCCGAGGTGTCGCTGGTGCCCAGGCCGCTGCAGAGCCCCCACCCGCCGCTGCACGTGGCGGCCGTCTCCCCCGAGACCGTGACCATGTACGCCGAACGCGGCCTGCCCATCCTGGCCGACCCGGCGGCGCCGTTCAGGAAGGTCGTCAAGGCGGCCGAGACCTGGCGCGAGACCGCCGCGCAGGCCGGGCACCCTGACACCACCGAGCTGGTCGTGGCCCGCAGCGTGTACGTCGCCCCCACCCTGGAGCAGGCCCGCGCGGACCAGGAGCGGTTCGAGGCGTCGTTCGACCGCTCGCGCATCTTCAACCAGCGCAGCGCCCCCATCGACCCCAAGACCGGCAGAGCCGCCCAGGGTTTCGAGTACTACCAGGACCGCTACCTCAAGGGCGGCGACCTCTCCGCCGACTTCCGATGGGAGCAACTGGAGGTGATCGGGGACCCCGCGCGGGTGATCGAGCAGATCTCGCTGCTCAGGGACGCCGGGTTCACCAACCTCCTGTGCGACTTCGGCAGCACCCGGCCGATGCCGCTGGAGGAGATGAAGCGCGTCATGCGCTTCTTCGCGACCGAAGTCATGCCGGCCTTTGGAGGCGGACGATGATCCACAGCCTGACTCTGTCGGACGTGCTCGCCGACCACGCCCGCAGCCGCCCCCAGGTGACGGCGGTGGTGGACGGCGAGACCCGGCTCACCTACCCCGAGCTGGACGAGCGGGTGACCCGGCTGGCCGCCGCCCTGGACGGGCTGGGGGTGTCCGCCGGCGACCGGGTGCTGTGGCTGGGGCAGAACGCGTACGCGGTGCTGGAGCTGCTGCTCGCCTGCTCCAGGCTGGGCGCCGTCTTCTGCCCGGCGAACTGGCGGCAGTCGGAGGACGAGCTGCGCTTCGTCCTCACCGACCTCACGCCCGCGGCCGTCTTCTGGGAGCACTCCGAGACCGCCGCGCCGCTGCGCGACACGCGGTGGATCCAGGCGGGCGAGGAGTACGAACGGCTCATCGCCGAGGCTCCCGAACGGGCGTTCGCCCAGGTCGCCGACACCGAGCCGGTCCTGGCCCTCTACACCGCCGCCTTCGCGGGCCGGCCCAGCGCCGCCCTGCTCAGCAGCGCCGCCCTCGTCGCGCACGCCACCTCACTGCTGGTGGTGCGGCAGATGGAGCCGGGCTTCACCTTCCTGAACAACGGGCCGCTCTTCCACGTGGGCACCATGATGTTCTGCCTGGCCACCCTGCAGATCGGCGGCACGAACGTGTTCACGCCTGCCTTCGACCCCGAGGAGGTGTGCCGGCTGGTGGACGCCGAGCGGGTGACGCAGGCGTTCCTGTTCGGGGGGATGATCGACGCGGTGGTGAAGGCGAACGCGGGCGGCAAGTACGACCTGTCGTCGCTGCGGTTCGTCGCGCACTCCGCCGAGTGGGACGACATGATCACCGTGGACGACTCGCCGTGGTGCCGGTCCAGGATGGGCGGGTACGGGCAGACCGAGGTGGGCGGGATGCTCACGTTCCTGGGGCTGGCGGAGGGCGGGGCGGGGTTCGCGGGGCGGCCGTCGCCGCTGGCGCAGGTACGCATCCTGGGGCCGGACGGGGCGGAGCTGCCGGTGGGTGAGACGGGCGAGATCTGCGCCCGCGGCAAGACCCTCTTTTCCGGATATTTCGCCCGGCCCGACTTAAATGCTGAGAAGTCCGCGTACGGCTGGCACCACACCGGCGACCTCGGGCGCCGCGAGCCCGACGGCACCATCACCTTCATCGGGCCCAAGCTGCGCATGATCAAGTCGGGGGCCGAGAACGTCTACCCCGCCGAGGTGGAGCGGGCGCTCAAGACCCATCCCGCCGTCGCCGACGCCGCCGTCATCGGGGTGCCCGATCCCGACTGGCACCAGGTGGTCAAGGCCGTCGTGGTGCTCAAGCCCGACGCCCTGGCCTCGGAGGAGGAGATGGTGGAGCACGTCAAGGGGGTGCTGGCGTCGTACAAGAAGCCGCGGCACGTGGCGTTCGTGGACACCATTCCCAAGCGCGGCTTCACCCCCGACTACGACGCCCTGGACGCGGCCCACGGCGGCGGCAACTACCCGGGCGTCTGACCACCGCATGAGGTCGGGCTCAGGGGCGGGGTAGCGGGAGCCCGTCTTCCAGGTGGGCGAGCGCTTCGTCGAGGCGGGCGGGCGCGTCGATGTCGCGATCCTTCACCCAATCGGCCCACACCCCCACCATGACCCCCATGACCGCCCCCGCCACGTTCCGGATGCCCGGGTCATCGCCAGGCCGCCCCTCCCGCGCCGCGAGCCGCTCGCGCAGGGTCGTGGCCACCCCGGTCACGTTCTCGACGCTGGCCGCCCACAGCTCGGGCACGGTGAGCATGAGCACCTCCCGCTCCAGGCTGTCCGCCCGCTCCTCCGGCGTCTGCGCCTCGATCATGGCGCGCATCGCCATGCGCACCGCCCGCACGGGCGGCACCTCGGGCGGCACCTGGTCGAGCGCCTCCACGAAGGGCGGGAACTGGTCGACGATGACCAGGTCCTCCTTGGAGGCGAAGTAGCGGAAGACGGTGCTGGGCGCCACCTCCGCCGCCTCCGCGATCTGCTCGACCGTCGTGGCCGCGTACCCCTGCTCGCGGAACAGCCGCAGCGCCTCCTTCTGGATCAGCGCCCTCGTCTTGGCCTTCTTCCGCTCGCGCAGGCCCGGTCGATCGCTCATGTCTCCGCATTCTCGGGGCTGCGGCGGCTCACGTCCACTTCCAGGAGATCGCGCCCAATCGCTATACAACTCTCTTTTGAGAGTCTACTCTCACAATTATGCGACTTCCCCTGACCCGCGACGCCCGATGCCCCTTCGACCCGCCCCCCGAGCTGCGCGGCCTGCCCGCGATGAGCCGGATGGAGTTCGCCGACGGACACCTCGGCTGGCTCGCCACCACGGCCGAGGCGGCCAGGACCGTGCTCGCCGACCCCAGGTTCAGCGCGCGCCGGGAGCTCAAGCACGCCCCCGTACGGTTCACCACGCCCGGCGCGACCGGGCGCCCCGCTCCCCCGGGCTTCTTCGGCGCCATGGACCCGCCCGAGCACACGCGCTACCGCCGCCTGCTCACCGGCCAGTTCACGCTGCGCCGGATGCGGCTGCTCGAACCGCGCATCGAGCGCGTCGCCGCCGACCACCTCGACGCGATGGCGGCCGCCGGGCCGCCGGTGGACCTGGTGAGCGCCTACGCGTTGCCGATCCCGTCCATGGTCATCTGCGAGCTGCTCGGCGTGCCGTACGCGGACCACGAGTTCTTCCAGTCCCGCAGCCTCCAGCTCGTCACCCCGGACGGCGACGTGGCGGGCGCGACCGCCGATCTGGCGGGCTACCTCGGCGAGCTGGTACGGCGCAAGCACGCCGAGCCCGCCGACGACCTGATCAGCGGCCTCATCGGTGACCTTTCCGACGAGGAGCTGACCAACGTGGCGATGCTCCTGCTGGTGGCGGGCCACGAGACCACCGCGAACATGCTGGCCCTGGGCGTCCTCGCGCTGCTGGAGCGCGGGATCCCCTACGAGGAGGGCCTGGTGGAGGAGCTGCTGCGCTGGCTGTCGATCCTGCAGTTCGGCGCGCCCACCAGGGCCGCGCAGGAAGACGTCGAGGTGGCAGGCGTGCTGGTGCGCGCGGGTGAGACCGTCGCGCTGTCCCTCCCGATGATCAACCGGGATCCCGGTCTGTTCGAGAATCCGGACGTGCTCGACCCCGGACGCGAGGAGGCGCGCAGGCACCTGTCCTTCGGGCATGGCGTGCACCAGTGCCTGGGGCAGCAGCTCGCCAGGGTGGAGCTGCGCATCGGCTACGGCGCGCTGTTCGGGCGCTTCCCCGGCCTGCGGCTGGCCGTCCCTGCGGGCGAGGTGCCGCTGAAGCGCGACGCGGCGGTGTTCGGCGTCGCGTGCCTGCCGGTCACCTGGGACTGAGCGCACGGGGCTACAGGATGGCGAGCGGGGTGAGCGGGCTGCCGGTGCCGCCCTCGATCCGCAGCGGCGCCGCCACGAACACGAACTCCGTCCGTTCCGTCGCGGCCAGCTCCTCCAGCCACAGCATCTCGATCAGGTGGATGCCGTGCCGGTGCAGCAGCACGAGATGCAGGTCGTCCTCGGCGCTCTCGTAGGCCATGCCGTGCGCGTTGAGCCCGCCGATGGCGGCGTTGTCCGAGGCGACGGCCGCCACGTCGTGCGCCGCCAGCCACCGCCCCGCCTCCGCCGACAGCCCCGGCTGGCCGGACCAGTACTCCTCCCGCGAGCGCTGCCACACCACCGGCCAGCCCGTACGCACCACCGCCACGTCCCCGGCCCTGGGCACCGCGATCTCCTCCAGCAGCCCGGCGGGGATGCGGTGGCCGGCGGGCAGGTGGTCGAGGCCGAGCCGGCGCGGCACGTCGTACAGCACCCCTCTGGCCACCACCCCGCCCACGTGCTCGATCCCGCACCTCGTGGCCCCGTACGAGCGGACCCTGGCGGCCGGATGGCCGTTGTACAGCTCGTCGCCCGACCACATGTGGCACAGCGCGTCCATGTGCGTGGTGGTGCCGTGGTGGGTGACGACCAGCGCGTCGTCCGCCACCCGCAGGCCCGCGCCGATCGGCCGGGCGCCGGCCGCGTAGTCGCCGCCGTCCACGGACATGAAGTGCTGCGGCAGTGGCCGGCCCGGCAGGTGCGGCACCGTGCCGGGCGCCGGTGAGGAGGTGGCGCCCCTGATCGGCATGGCCAGGCTCAGCACCTCGCCGGAGACGGCGCTGCGCAGGGCGTCCAGGACGACGGACGGGGTCAGCAGGTTCAGGGTGCCACGCTGATCGTCTGGGCCGAAACGTCCCCAGTTGTTAGGCTCGGTGACCAAGTAAGCGCTCCCTTTCTGCTGCGGAGGTCTGATGCACTGCGATCCTCGGTTCTCCCGCGTCCGCGAGGTGTTCGAGCGGCACTTCGCCGACGGCGAGGAGCTCGGCGCGGCCTTCGCCGTCCACCTGGACGGCGAGCTGGTCGTGGACCTCTGGGACGGCGTCGCCGACCGGCACACCGGACGGCCCTGGGAGCGCGGCACGCCCGCCTTCGCCTACTCCTGCACCAAGGCCGTCACCGCCGCCGTACTGCTGCAGCTCGTCGAGCGGGGGCAGGTGGACGTCAAGGCGCCCGTCGCCGGGGTGTGGCCCGAGTTCGCGGCGGCCGGCAAGCGGGCGATCACCGTCGAGCACCTGGTCAGCCACCAGGCGGGGCTGCCGGCGCTGGAGGAGCCCGTGCCGGTCGAGGAGTTCGAGGACCAGCCCGCCATCGCGGCCCGGCTCGCCGGTCAGCGGCCGATCTGGGAGCCGGGGACGGCGCACGGGTATCACGCGCTGACGTACGGGTTCCTGGCCGGGGAGGTGGTGCGGCGGGTGAGCGGCAAGACGGTGGGAGAGCTGGTGGCGGCAGAGATCGCCGGGCCGCTGGGGCTGGAGCTCTGGGTGGGGGCGCCTGACGAGGTGATCGAGCGGGCGGCGCGGCTGACGGCGGGCGAACGCGCCCGCCCCGCCACCGTCACGGAGACGGCGAGCGCCGACGCGGGGACGACGGCTCCCGGACGGGCCGGCGCCGACGCCGGGACGGCGGCTTCGGGGCGAGGAAGCGGCGATTCGGGGGCGGCGGGGGGTGCTGGAGGCGGGCCGGCGGAGAATCCGCTGGAGGAGATGGCCAGGGCGGCGCTCGACCCGGACAGCCTGATGAACCGGGCCCTCGGCAACCCCGCCATCAACCTGCTCGACGGCGGCGCGAACAACCCGGTGATCCTGCGGGCGGGCTGGCCGGCCGCCGGGATGGTCACCACCGCCCGGGGCCTGTCCGGCTTCTACCGAGCGCTGATCGCCGGCGAGATCCTGCGCCCCGCTACCCTGCGCGAGGCGCTGCGCCCCCGCGTGAGCGGCCCCGACCGGGTGCTCTGCCTCGACACCTCGTTCGGCCTCGGCTTCATGCGCCCGTCGACCACGTTCATGGTGCCCTCGCCGACCGCGTTCGGCCACTCGGGCGCGGGCGGCTCGATCGGCGTCGGCGACCCGGAGCGCGGCCTGGCCATGGGGTACGTGATGAACAAGATGGCCAACGCGATCTCCGGCAACCTGCGCGGGCTGCGCCTGCTGCAGGCCGTCTACGACTCGTTGTGAGCGCATGACCGTTCAGTGCATGGTCACGCCGCCGCTCACCGACAGGGTCTGTCCGGTGATGTACGCGGCGCGTTCCGTGCACAGGTAGGCGACCAGCCCGGCCACGTCGGCGGGCGTCCCGAGGCGGCGCAGCGGGATGGCCCGCGCGATCTTGTCCACCAGCCCCGGCTCCGCCTCGGACACCCGGCGGAGCATCGGGGTGTCGGTGGGTCCTGGGCAGACCACGTTGGCGGTGACGTGCGCCCTGGCGGCCTCCCTGGCGAGCGTCTTGGCCAGGCCGAACAGCCCCGCCTTGGTCGCCGCGTACGCCCCCTCGCCCCCTGACCCGGCCCTGGCGCCGTCGGAGGAGACGAACACCAGCCGTCCCCAGCCCCTGGCCATCATGCCGGGCAGGAGCAGCTTGGTGAGCAGCATCGGCCCGCGCAGGTTGACCTGCCACATGAGGTCCCAGCCTGCGGGGTCGCTCTCGGTGAACGGCTCCACGATCGCCACCCCGGCGTTGTGCACCAGGATGTCCACCTCGCCGACCGCGCCCGCGAACTCCTCCACGGACTGCGGCGAGGCCAGGTCCAGATGTGTTGCTCGCCTTCCGTCGTTCGCGAGGGCCACGTCGGCGAGCACGACCTCGGCGCCGAGGGCGGCCAGGTCGGTGGCGATGGCCGTGCCGATGGCGCCCGCTCCCCCGGTGACCACCGCCACGCGTCCGTCCAGGCGCAGCCCGTCCATCATGACTTCCAGCCCTCGACCAGGTCGGCGGTGGTGGCGCGGGTGGCGAGCAGGCTGATCGTGTGTCTCAGCACGGCCCGCGCGTACTCCTCGGGGATGCCCGCCACCGCGTCCGTGACGACGGTCACCCGGTAGCCGAGGTTCACCGCTTCGAGCGCCAGTCCGGGGATGCCGAGGTTGAGCGAGACGCCGAGCGCGACGACGGACGTGACGCCCAGCGAGCGCAGCGTCATGTCGAGCGCGGTGCCGGTGAACGGCGAGAACCCGTGGTGGCGGCGGCTCTCCAGGTCGGTGTCCGCACGCAGCGAAGGGAGCACCTCCGTGGCGGGCGTGCCTTCCAGCATGTGCCGCGGGTCCTTGAGCAGGGAGACGATGAACGGGCAGTTGCCGGTGTGGGAGCCGGCGCGGTCGGGCCGGAACGCGGCCGTGCAGTGGATCACCGGCAGCCCGGCCTGCCTGGCCGCCTGGAGCAGGCGGGCGGCGTTGGCCAGGACGTCGTGCCGCGCGCACGCCTCCACCAGGTCCGGAAATTTCGTCAGATCGCCGACTACGCCCCGCTGCATCTCCATGACCAGCACCGCCACGCGCTCCACCGGCGACCTCCATGCTTCTTAGCCGAGCGCTTGCTTGGGAACCTGGATCAGCATAACACCGGACGAAATCTCCCGGCTCGTGACAACCGGAACCCCGGGTGAGACCGTCGAATCCATGACGGCTGCCTGATGGGGGTACGACTTGGTCCCTGGTTACCGTGAAGTGCGCCAGCTCGGCGCCGGCCGCACCGGCCGTGTGTTCCTCGCCACCTACCAGTCGACCGGCGCGTACGTGGCCATCAAGTACCTCAACGCCACCCTGCGCAGGGACGCCGAGTTCATGGACCGCTTCCGGTCGGACACCCCGCATCTCGTCGAGATCGACGACCCCTCCGTGGTGCGGCTGTACGAGTACGTCGAGACGCCCACCAGGGCCGCCGTCGTCATGGAGCTGGTGGACGGCGTGTCGTTGCGCACGCTGCTGACCGAGCACGGCCACGTCACCCCCGAGGCGGCGCTGGCCGTGCTCAAGAGCACGCTGCAGGCCCTGGCGGCCGCCCACGAGCGCGGCGTGCCGCACCGGGACGTCACCCCGGACAACCTCCTGGTGCAGGCCGACGGCACCGCCAAGCTGGGCGACTTCGGCGTCGTCGTGCACGTGGAGGAGCCGGGCGTGCCGGCGGGGACTCCCCCGTACATGGCGCCCGAGCTGTGGACGCAGGGCCGGGACGGGCCGCCGGCCGATCTGTACGCGGCGGCGTGCGTGCTGTTCGAGGCGGTCAGGGGACGGCCGCCGTACGCGGCGCACCAGGGCAGCGAGGGCGAGGCGTCCGAAGTGCCCGCGCTGCGTGCCAAGCACGCGGAGGAGCCGATACCGCTGGAGGTCGCACCCGACGCGCTGCGCGACCTGCTCAGGCGCGGCCTGGCCAAGGACCCGGCCGAGAGGTACGCATCAGCCAGGCAGTTCGCGGCCGAGCTGGAGGAGGACGCGGCGGCGGCGTACGGCCCGGACTGGGAGCAGCGCGGCCGCCGGCACCTGGCGGAACAGGCCACCCTGCTGGCCCTGCGCTTCCCGCTGGCCAGGACCGACAGCCGCCCCTCCGTCGCGGCGAACCTGCGCGAGCGGGTGCCCCGGCTGCCGCCGCAGCTCTGGGTGGCGGGCGCGACCGTGGTGGCGGCGCTGATCGCGATCCTGCTGTCCGGCGGCCGGTTCCCCTCGGGTCCCGGCACGATCCTCATGCCGCCTCCCCAGGCCCAGACGGAGGCTCAGACGGAGGCCCAGACGGAGCCGCAGACCGCGTCCTCCCGAACCGCCACCCCCACGGCCCGCACCACCGCCCCGACCGCCCGCGCCACCACCCCTCCGCCCAGCAGCGCCCCGCCTCCGCTACCCACTCCACAGGGCGGCACCTCCGTGTCGCTCCCCACCGTGCGGTCGGCCGGCATCGTCGGCTGGAACGGCGCCACGGGCTCGATCGCCGTCTCCACGGACGGCACGGGGCCGGTGCGGCTGCTGATCTCGTACACGCTGCGGGACGGGGACGGCGGGGCTGCCAGGACGGTCCGGGAGGAGACGCGCACGCTGCGCGGGAGCACCTCCTACAACAGCGCCGTGTCGTACGCGCCGGGGCGGCCGGCGTGCGGTGAGCGGGTGTACGCCGGGCTCCTGGTGATGACGGAGCCGGCGGCGGCGAACGGGCCGCAGGTGAGCGAGGCCGCAGTGAACGGACCCGCCTGCCCCACTCCCCCGCCGACCCGCTCCGCCACCCCGACCTCGCAACCCTCCGCCTCGGCCACCGGCACCCCCACGCCGTCACCATCGGACGCCCCCGTCGCGCCACCGCCCGTCTCCGAGAGCCCGGTCGCGCGACCCCCCGACCCACCCTCGAACGCCCCCGCCGCCCAGCCCACCGGCACCCCTCCCACCCGGCTCCCGGAGGCCCCCGCCGCGCTGCCCACCGAGACCCCACCCACGCGACTCTCGGACGTCCCCGCCGCGCAGCCCTCCGGCGACCCGTCACGCCTCTGGCCGCAGCCTTCGGCGGCGCCGCTCCTGCCCGCCTCCCCGGAGCCGCCCGACGCGGAGTGACCGGCGGCGGAGCGGGCCTTGTCGCACAACCAAGCGTGCGCTAGCTTGGCAGCGATGAGCGGTGACACCTCCCCCTACTGGGCCGCCTGCCAGCGCGGCGAGCTGGTCATCCAGCGCTGTACGGCCTGCGACCGCCGCATCCACCTCCCCGAGCCCGCCTGCCCCTGGTGCGGCGGCCGGGGGTTCGCCTACGACCCCGTCTCCGGCGACGGCGTCGTGCACACCTACACGGTCGTGCACCGCTCGTTCGCCCCGGGTTACCAGGGGCGTGAGCCGTACGTGATGGCCTGGGTGGACCTGCCGGAGGGGGTGCGGGCGTTCGGGCACGTGGTGGGGTGCCCGCCCGGGCAGGTGCGCGTCGGCCTGCCGGTACGCGTGACGTTCCGAGACGACCTGCCCCATTGGAGGCCCGCGTGAAGCTGGGCAACGTGCTGATCCCCGTCGCCGACCTGGATGAGGCGATCGCCTTCTACGGGCTGCCGGTGAAGTTCCGCGACGGCGACCGGTTCGCCGCGCTCGACGGCGGCGGGGTCACCGTGGCGCTGGCGGGCCCGGCCGAGCAGGTCACCGGGTCGGCCGCGCCGTCGTACAAGGTGGACGACGTGCCCGCGGCCGTGCGCGAGCTGACCGCGCGCGGCGGCGAGGTGGTGCGGGAGCCCGAGGCGGGGCCGCACGAGACGCGGGCCGTGCTGCGCGATCCCTCGGGCAACGTCTTCGTGCTCTATTCGCCCCTCTGACCTGCCCCGGCCCGCTCATTAGGGAGGCACCCCCATGGCCCGATCACCCTACGGCAACTACGGCCACGCGATCCTGACCGCCGGCGCGCTGCGTACGCCCGATCGGGTGGCGCTGACCTACTGCGGCGAGCAGAGCTTCACCTACGACCAGCTCAACAGGAACGTCAACCGCCGCGCCCACGCCCTGCTCGCCGCCGGGATCAACCCGGGCACGCGGGTGGCGGCGCTGCTGAACGAGACGTTACGGGTCGCCGAGGTGTACCTGGCGCAGGCCAAGATCGGGGCGGTCACGGCGGCGCTGAACCCGTACTGGCCGGTGGAGACGCTACGCGACGTGGTGGCGGCGGCGCGGTGCACGGCGTTCGTGTACGACGCGACGGTGGAGTCGGTGGTCGAGCAGATCAGGCCGTCCCTGCCGGAGGTGACCGCCTGGATCCACGTGCGGGACCTGGAGGGCTCCTCGGACGAGGAGCCGCCGCTGGGCGCCTTCCACGACGACCCGCTCGCGCTGTACTTCACCTCCGGGACGACCGGGCTGCCCAAGGCCGTCGTGCACACGCACGCCTCGTCGCTGGCCACGGCGCAGATCTGGCTGGACGTGCCGCGCGGGCCCGACTCGGTGTTCGGCACGGGCGCGATCATCTGGGGCATCGGCTTCCCCGCCATCGCCGGGCCCGCGCTCTACGCCGGGATGCGGCTGGTGCTGGAGCAGGACTGGGGACCGGCGAACTTCCTGCGGGTCGTGCCGCGCGAACGGGTCACGCACCTGTCGCAGATCCCCTCGTTCTACTCGGCGCTGCTGGCCTCGTCCGACCACGAGGACGTGGACCTGTCGTCCATCCAGGTGATCATGCTGGGCGGCGAGCCGCTGACCGCCACCATGCTGGACCGGATCAAGGCCAGGCTGCCGCAGGCCGGCGTGTACTCCTACTACGGGCAGACCGAGGCCCCGTACACGTGCATGGGCCGCGTGGACGACGGCTCCACCCCGCTCGGCTCCTCCGGCCGCGCCCGCACGGGGAACGCGGTCCGCGTCACCGACCCGCAGGGCGCCTCCGTCACGGACGCCGTCGGCGAGATCAACCTGGCGGGGCCGCACCGCATGACCGGATACGACGGGCTGCCCGACAGGACGGCGGAGGTGCTGCGCGGCGAGTGGTACGTCGGCGGCGACCTCGGCACGATCTCCCCCGACGGCGTGCTGCGGGTGCTCGGGCGGCGGGAGGACTCCATACTCAAGGGCGGGATCTGGACCCAGCCGTCCGTCATCGAGGAGGCCGCCTCCGCGCTGGACGGGGTCGCGGAAGCGGGCGCCGTCGGCGTGCCGGAGGGAGCGGCGGAGCAGCAGGTGCTGCTGGCCGTGGTCCCGCGCGCCGGGCAGTCGCTGGACGCCGCCAAGCTCGCCCTCGCCCTGGCCGACCTGCTCCCCGCGCACCAGCGGCCCGACCACATCGTGGTCACCGGCGAGCTGCCGCACTCCGAGGACGCCTCCGGCGGGCCCGGCAAGCTGCTGCGCAGGAAGATCCGCGAGCTGATGCCGTGACCGCGGGGCCGTACGAGCACGAGGTCAAGGCGCTGCTCGCGGAGGCGGGGGTGCCGGTGCCGCGCGGGGTCGTGGTGCACGGCGACGACTTCCAGGCGGCTCGGGAGCTGGCCGGGCCGCTGGTGCTGAAGGCGTTCGGGCCTGGGCTCACGCACAAGTCCGAGTCCGGGGGCGTGGTGCTGGGGCTGGCGTACGAGGAGCTGGAGGCCGCGGCGGCCGGGATGCGGGAGCGGCTGGAGCCTGCCGGGTTCCTCGTGGAGGAGCAGGCCGCGGCCGGGGTCGAGCTGATCGTGGGGCTGGTGCGGGATCCGGCGTTCGGGCCCGTGCTGCTCGTGGGACTGGGCGGGGTGTGGGCGGAGGCGCTGCGGGACACGGCGCTGCGGCTCTGCCCGGTCACGGAGACGGACGTGCGGCGGGCGCTGGCGTCCCTGCGCGGGGCCTCGCTGCTGGACGGCTGGCGGGGCGGGCCTCCTGTGGACGTGGACGCCCTGGTCAAGGTGATCATGGCGGTGGGCGGGGCGGGCGGGTTGTGGGAGCGGCTGGAGCTGGGTGAGTTCGAGCTGAACCCCGTGATCGCCGGGCCCTCGGGGGCGATCGCGGTGGACGCCCGCTACCTCCCGGACGAAACGACGCGGCCCGTGAGCACGCGACCTGTGACGACGCAGCACGAGGCGACGGCCCGCCGCCTCCCGTCCGAGGCGGCGGCTGGTGTGGTCGATCTCCTGCCGCTCTTCGAGCCCAAGGCCGTGGCCGTCGTCGGGGCGTCCACGTCCCGGCCGAACTTCGGCAACATGTTCCTCGGCTTCTACCGCGACGCCGGCGTGCCGCTGGTGGCCGTGCACCCCACCGCGCCCGAGGTGGGCGGGGTGCCCGCGGTGCCCTCGCTGGCGCACGCCGACGTGGACTACGCCCTGGTCGCCGTGCCCGCCGAACGCTGCGCCGAGGTCGTGCGGCAGGCGCGCGGCGTGCCGTTCACGCAGGTGATGAGCGGCGGGTTCGGCGAGGCGGGGCGGCAGGACCTGGAGGAGGAGCTGGTCGCGGCGGCCCGCGCGGCGGGGACGCGGCTGCTCGGGCCCAACTGCATGGGCGTGTACTGCCCTGTGGGGCGGCAGACGTTCGTGGGTGGCGGGCTGGGCCCTGCCGGGACGGTCGCGCTGATCTCGCAGAGCGGCGGGCTGGCCGGCGAGGTGATCAAGGTCGGGGAGCGGCGGGGGCTGGCGTTCAGCCGGGTCGTCACCGTCGGGAACGCCGCCGACGTCACGCCCGCCGAGCTGCTGCGCTGGCTGGCGCTGGACTTGGAGACGCGGGCGGTCGGGCTGTACCTGGAGGACCCCAGGGACGGGCGCGAGCTGTACGAGGCGCTGCGGGCGGCGGGCAAGCCGGTGGTGCTGCTCGTCGGCGGGCGCAGCGGGCAGGGACAGCGGGCGGCGGCCTCGCACACGGGCGGCCTGGTGAGCGATCGCCGCGTCTGGGAGGCGGTGGCCGAGCAGTCCGGGGCGGCGCTGGTGTCGGGGCAGGACGAGCTGATCGGGGTGCTGGCGTACTTCCAGGCTCACGGCGCGCGCGTCCCAGGTGGGGGGCAGGCGGCCTCGGGCGGGGTGCCGTACGGGGAGCAGGTGCTGGTGGTGGGGCCGAGCGGGGGTGCGAGCGTGCTGGCCGCGGACGCGTTCGACCGCGCAGGCGTGCCGTTGGACCCGCTGCCGGACGACCGCCTGGACGCGCTGCGCCGGCTCGGCGTGGTGGCGACGGGCAACCCCCTGGAGGTGCCCGTGGGCCCGCTGGGCAGGGCCGAGCTGGTGGCCGACGTGATCGACGCGCTCGCGGGCCCGTACCGGGACGTGGTGGCGCACGTGAACGTGCAGGCCTTCTTCACCTACGGCACCGCCCCCGAACCCCTGTACGCCTGCACGCGCGCCCTGGCGGCGGCCCAGGCGGCCCGCCCCGGCGTGCGGATCACGCTGGTGACCAGGAACGGCGAGTGCGCCCCCGCGGGCGTCGAGGACGAGGTCGGTCGGATCGCGGCGGCGGCGGGGATTCCCGTCTACCGCACCATGGAGGCGGCCGCCGTGGCCGTCGCGGCAGGAGGACGGCATGGGGTTGCTTGACGGCAAGGTGGCGCTGATCACCGGCGGGGCGCGGGGCATGGGGGCGGCGCACGTGCGGCTGTTCCTGGAGGAGGGCGCGCGGGTGGTGTTCGGGGACGTGCTGGACGAGGAGGGCAAGGCACTGGCGGAGGAGACCGGCGCCATCTATCTGCGGCACGACGTGACGAGCCCTGAGGAGTGGGAGCGGGCCGTGCGGACGGCTGTGGAGGCCTACGGCAAGCTGGACGTGCTGGTCAACAACGCCGGGATCCTAAAATTTCGTCGCATCAGTGATATGTCGCTTGAGGACTTCGACCGGGTGATCGACGTCAACCTCAAGGGCACCTGGCTGGGCGTCAAGTCGGTCATCGAGCCGATGAAGGCCGCCGGGCGCGGCTCGATCGTGAACATCTCCTCCATCGAGGGGTACGTCGGCGCGGAGGGCCTGTCCGCGTACTCGGCCTCGAAGTTCGGCATCCGCGGCATCACCAAGTCGGCGGCGCGGGAGCTGGCCAGGTTCAAGATCAGGGTGAACTCGGTGCACCCCGGCGCGATCAACACCGCCATGGCCCTGGACCCGGACATCGTGGCCGAGGTCGACGCGGACGCGTTCGTGAAGTCCATGGTCATCAAGCGGTTCGCCAAGCCCGTGGAGGTCTCGCACGTGGTGGCCTTCCTGGCCTCGGACCGGGCCAGCTACTGCACGGGCAGCGAGGTGACGGTGGACGGCGGCCTGCTGACCGGCGCAGGGTACTGAGACCTGTCCTAAAGGTAGATCTTTTAGGGTTAAACCACCTAGCCTCGGACATTTCTGGCAGCATCTCTGACCTGCGGTTTCTAACCCCGGAGTGACATGGTTTCTCCTGGGGACGTACGTGAGCTGGGGTTACGGGTTGATAACCTCACTCAGCACGGAAGACGACAGGCCTCCGGTTTTGTCACACCAGTCCCGGGTTCCCCTCCTTACCCGATGCTGCGTGGGCAAACCCGGTCTTGCCCGGAAGGTGCCCCCATACTTCCATGACGCCAGAGATCCAGAAGTACATCGAACTGCTCGAGAGCCAGCTCGGGTACTCGGAGAAATCCGGGTCCTACACCAAGTTCGGCGACTGGTACGGCAAGAACGTCGAGTTCGACGCCGACTACAGCTCCGCGCCGTGGTGCGACATGTACCTCTCATGGGCCGCGCACAAGCTCGGCTACGAGGAGTGGATCGGGCAGTTCGCGTGGACGGTGGCGCACGCGGAGTGGTTCAAGGAGCAGGGAGCCTGGGGGAAGACGCCCAAGCCCGGCGCGTTCGTCTTCTACGACTGGAGCGGCTCCAACGACATCGACAACATCGACCACGTCGGCATCGTGACGAGGGTCGAGGGCAACACGATCCACACCATCGAGGGCAACATCGACGGTGGCGTCGCCAAGCGCAAGGAACGTGACACCAGCAAGGTGGTCGGCTACGGCTACCCCGACCGCGTCAAGGAGCGCCTGGACGCGGCCGCGGCAAAGAAGCAGGCCAAGGATGGCACGCTCCAGATCCCCGAGGAGTCGCTCAGCTCGCTGATCCCCAGGGCGCAGGAGGCCGGGCATTCGGCCCAGAGCCCCTTCGTCTCCGGCCGGATCCAGTCGCAGGACCCGGCCAGGGAGCAGACGCCGTCCAAGGGGCAGGTCGAGGGCCGCACCCCGGCCGAGGCCCAGGGCCAGGTCACGGACGGCACCGCCGCGGCCAAGAAGCCTGCTGACACGGCCTCCGCGCCGCAGCCGGCGGCCACCACGGCGCCCCGCGCCGGCGCCACCACGGCCCCGCACCCGTCCGCCTCCCAGTCGTCAGCCCAGCAGGGCGCCGCCTCGCCCGCTCCCGGGGCGATCAAGAAGGGCAAGCACGCCAAGCCCGCCACCGCGGACACCGAGGCGGCCACCGCCGAGCCGCTCCCGTCGCACACCGACGCCTCCGCCACCGGGCCGCTGCCCGCCATCGACTCCCCGACGCTGATCGGCTCGGCGCTGGTCGCCGCGCTCGCGCTGCTCGCCGTGGCCAAGACCCGCCGCCTGCGCATGAGCCCGGCCGCCGCCACGGCCGGCAAGCCGGCCCGCCCGTCCCGCGCCAAGGGCCGCCGCCGTCGCCGCGGGCCCGTCCCCGTGACGGCCGCCGCCACGGCGGCCACCACGGTGGAGCTCCAGGAGAACGCCGACCGCCTCGCCACGTCGGCCGCCCTGCGTTCCCTCAGCGCCGCGGAAGCCGTCACGAGCCTCCGCGAGACCGCCGCCACGGACCTGCGCGAAACCGCCGCCGCGCACGGCCGCGAAACCGCCGCCGCACACGGCCTCGGGGACGCCGCACACGGTCGCGAGGCCGCCGCCGCACACGGTCGCGGGGACGCCGCCGCGCACACCCACCATCGGTCCACCGGCCGGGGCGCGGCGCGGCACGCCGCGGGCAGGGAGCTCACGGGCCACGGCACGGCCCGCTCCGGCGGCGCCCGGCACCGCAAGCTGCCCCTGGAGACCAGGCCGTTCGACCTCACCACCGACGCCGCCCCGCACAACCGCGCCACCACCGGGGCCGGCTCGTTCACCCCTGCCTTCGACAACGAGCCGTACGAGCCGGACTTCGACCCGAGCCGCTTCGCGTTCACCGACCAGACGGGCCCGCTGGAGCGCATCACGTTCCCGGACGAGCCGAGCCCCCTCGAAGTCGTCCTGGACACGGGGCCGCTCCAGCGCCTGGTGGACACCAGCTCGTTCGACCGCGTCCTCATCCCGGGGGCGACCAGCGCGTTCGACGCCTTCAACCCGCCCCGCGGCAGGCGCGGCGGCGGCGACCTCCTGGACTCCCCCGAGATCGCCGCCTACCGGGGAAGGCGCAGGCGGGCCGCCGTCGAGGAGCACGCCGGGTACGCGCCCGACGTCCCGCTCAGGGGCCGCCGCCACCGCAGGGCGCTGAGGGAGGACGAGCAGCGCCTGGTCGGCGGAGGCCGCCACCGGGCTTGATCGGCGAACGGGAACTCCCCTTCTGCGACTGTCGTTGGTCCGTCCAGTCCGATACATGCAGATCTGGGAGCGCCTTGTCGCCGACCGTCCGCCACCTCGCCTCCGTCAGCCTGGCCCTCCTCCTGGCCTCGGGATGCGCCGCCACCGCCTCCGGGGAACGACCGCCCAGCGCGCCCCCCACCCGGACGGCGGCGCAACGGGACACCAGCACCGTCGACCACGCCCAGATCTGCGTCGGCCAGGCCACCCGCGTCAGGCAGGAGGACCAGCGCTGCGACGACCGCGAGCCGGACCACGCCTGGCACTACGTCCCCGTGACGTCCACGGTGCCCGCCGTCGGCGCGAAGGTGACCATCGGCATCCCGTACGCGCCGCCCCGCCGCACCTACAGGGCCGCGCGCAAGGGCGGTCCGGGGACGGGCGTGCTGATCGTGGACGAGCAGGACCGCGTCATGATCTGCGTACGGGCCCGCACCCGCGTCCGCGTCCCCGACGACCACTGCGACGACCACCTCGACGGCCGCGAGTGGTACTTCCTGCCGATGGAGCGCCAGGTGGCCGCGATCGGGAAGAAGGCGGAGCGCGGCACGTTCACCCCGTCGGCCTTCGTGGACACGTTCAGGGCGCGGCGCGACGGCGGCAAGGGCGCCAAGGCCATGGTGCGCCCCACCACCGCCCCTCCCGAGACGGACGAGCCCCGCCCCACCCCGAAGCCCACCTCAAGACCCACGACGAGCCCCACCACGAAGCCCACCACCAGGCCCACCACCAGGCCCACGGCGACGACCTCCCGCCGGTGCAGGACGGTCAAGTCGGGCAAGACCACCTCTAGGGTGTGCTCCTGACGCCGTACTCGTCGGCGAACGCGGCCAGCCGCGCCACCGCGTCCCTGCTCCGCGTCCAGGGCCGGACGATCAGCCGCTCCACCCCGATCCCCGCCCACTCCTCCACCTCACCGGGCGAGCCCAGCTCGTACGCGTGCGCCGTCACCGGCACCCCCGCCGCCAGCCGCGCGAGCTGCGGCTTGATCGACTCGATGGTGTGCGGCATGCTGATCCACCCGTCGCAGAGCGTGGCGGCCCTGCGCAGCGCGGCGGCCGACTCGCCGCCGGCGAGCACGGGCAGCCGCCGCTGCACCGGCTTGGGCTCGAAGGCGACCTCGGGAAAGGCGTAGAAGCGCCCGGAGTGGGCGACGAGGGGCTCGCTCCAGAGCCGCCGCACCACCTCGATCGCCTCGTCCAGCCGCGCCCCTCTGGTCGCGAACGGCACGCCGGCCGCGTCCCACTCCCCCCGGTACCAGCCGGCGCCGACGCCGCAGATGGCCCGTCCGGACGAGACCACGTCCAGGGTGGCGAAGGCGCGCGCCGACACGAACGGGTGGCGCAGCGCGAGGAGCTGGACGGCGGTGCCGAGCCGGACGCGGGTGGTGAGGGCGGCCAGCCAGCACAGGTAGGCGGGCGCGTCGAACAGCGGCGTCTGCGGTTTGATCCCGGGGTCGGAGGTGCCCGGGTAGACGGCCAGGGACAGGTCGGTGGCGAAGACGAGGTGCTCGGGCAGCCACACCGACTCGAAGCCCAGCTCGTCGGCGGCGACGGCCACGTCCTTCCAGGCGTCGGGATGCACCAGTCCGAGGGGGACGCCGAACTTCACGGGCGCCTCCCGGCGATCGCGTTCCGCAGGTGTTCGCGGTGGGCGGCCGTGGTGCCGTACGCGGCGGCCAGCGACCAGGCGCGGGCGAGCCAGAACCGCAGGTCCAGCTCCTCGGTGTAGCCGATCGCGCCGTGGATCTGCAGGGCGGCCCTGGCGGCCAGGGCGGCGGCCTCGCCTGCGGCGGCCTTGGCGGCGCTCGCGTCCCGCCCGGCGCCGCTCGAAGCGAAGCCGTCCGTGGCGCGGCCGTCCGTGGCGCAGCCGTCCGTGGCGCAGCCGTCCGAACCAGAGGTCTCCACCGTGAGCGCCGCCCGGTACACCAGCGGAGCCGCGAACTCCACGGCCACGGCCACGTCGGCGAGCTGGTGCTTGACGGCCTGGAATGACCCGATCGGCGCGCCGAACTGGGTGCGCACGCGCGCGTATCCGACGGTGACCGACAGCAGCTCCCTGGCGACCCCGACGAGCTGCGCGGCGATGGCCACCATGGCCCGCGCCAGCACCGGACCCACCGGCGCGGGCAGGGGCTCGGACCGCAAGAAGCCCACCTCGAACAGCGGCCTGCACGGGTCCACGCCGCGCCGGGGCGTGAGCCGCACGTCCGGACGCTGGACGACCCGCGCCCGGCCGTCCCGCACGACCACGAGGAGGTCGGCCAGGTCGGCGTCGGCCGCGTACGCCTGCCCGGGTGGCAGCACGGCGACGCTCACCGCGCCGGAGGCCAGCTTGGGCACCTCGGCCAGCAGGTACGGCGCGACCACGGCGGTCTCCACGACCGGCCCGGGCAGGCAGGCACGCCCGGTCTCCTCCAGGGCGGGCAGCACGTCGACCAGCCTCAGGCCGAGGCCGTCGGCGTGCTCGGGCAGCAGCAGCCCGAAGAAGCCGAGCGCGGCGAGCTGCTCCCATCCCGGCCGCCGCTCGGCGCGCAGCGAGCCGGGCGGGCAGTGCGTGCGCAGCACGTCCCGTACGTTGGTGGCGAGCGCGAGCTGGTCCTCGCTGAAGCCGAAGTTCATCGCGGCAGCCCCAGGACGCGTTCGGCGACGATGGTGCGCTGGATCTCGTTCGTGCCCGCGTAGATGGGCCCGGCCAGCGAGAACAGGAACCCGTCGAGCCAGCTCTCCGCCCGGTCCCCGAGCAGCTCCAGGGCGAGCGCGTGCATGCGCAGGTCGAGCTCGGACCAGAAGATCTTCCCCATGCTGGCGGCGGACCCGATCTCCTCCCCCGCCATGATGCGGCGCGCCGTCCCGAACGTGTGCAACTGGTACGCCTCCGCCTCCACCCGGCAGCGGGCGGCCCGGTCGGCGAGCACCGGGTCGGCGTCGCGGACCAGCTCGACGAGCCGGTCGGCGGTGGCCAGGAAGCGGCCGGGGCTGCGCAGGGTCAGGCCGCGTTCGGAGGAGGTGGTGGCCATCGCGATGCGCCAGCCCTCGCCGACCTCGCCGAGAACCATCGACTCGGGCGTGAAGACGCCGTCGAAGCGCAGTTCGGCGAAGCCGGGCAGCCCGTCGAGCTGGGCGATGGGGCGGACGGCGACGTCGTCCATGGGGAACATGAAGTACGTCAGCCCCTTGTGCCGCGCCCCCGAGGTGCGGAAGAGGCCGAAGCCGTGGGTGGCGAAGGCGGCCCGCGAGCTCCACGTCTTGTGCCCGTACAGCCGCCAGCCGCCTGGACAGGGCTCGGCGCGGGAGGTCAGGGCGGCCAGATCGCTGCCCGCCTCGGGCTCCGACCAGGCCTGCGCCCACACGTCGTCGCCCCTGGCCATCCGGGGCAGCCAGTGTTCGCGCTGTTCGGGGGTGCCGTTGCGGAGGAGGGACGGGCCGAGGAGGAAGATCCCGTTCTGGGTGACGCGGGCGGGGCAGCCGGCGGCCCAGTATTCCTCCTCGAAGATCAGCCAGTCGATGAGGGAGGCGCCGCGCCCGCCGTACTCCTCGGGCCAGGAGACGACGGACAGCCGCGCGGACGCCAGCTCCGCCTCCCAGGCACGGTGCGCCGCGAAGCCTTCCCTGGTGTCCATGGACGGCAGGAGTGGCGGGGCGTGCCTGCTCAGCCAGTCGCGTACCTCGGCGCGGAAGGCGAGCTCCGCCGTGGAGTAGTCGAGATCCACGACAACCAACCTAGCGCACGCTTGGTATCGTGACCAGGCTAGTGTGGAGGTCGTGCAGGGACTGCTGCTGCGGCTCTCGACCCTCGACACCGACGCGGAGAGCGCGGTCCGGGTCATCGCCTACTTCGACTCGCTGGTGCGCGACCACGTCAGCGTGCCCGTGCTGCTCACGGCCACCGCCCGGCTTACGCAGTGCCCGGTCGGCCTGCTCGACGCCGCCACCGGCCGCCGCACCCGGGTCCGCGCCGACGGCACGGCCGACACCCCTGCCCTCCCCGGCTCCGTGCGGGAGCTGAGCTCCGGGCTCGGCGCCGTCTGGATGGAACGCGAAGGGCCCGCGCACGGGCTCGACGAGATCGTGCTCGAACGGTACGCGGCGGCGGCCGAGGTCACCCTCGAACGCGCCGCCGCCCTCGTCCACACCGCCCGTGATCCCGCCCTGGTCGAGCTGGCCCTGTCGGCCGAGACCGGCGAGGCCGAGCGCGCCCGCGCGCTGCGGCTGCTCGGCTTCGACCCCGCCACGCCGCTGCAGGCCCTGGCCATCGCGCTGCCCGACCAGGGGCTCGCCTCCGGGCTGCGGGCGATGGGGCACCACGTGCGGGCCGCCACGATCGGCGACACGGAGGCCGTCCTGGTCGCGACCACCCTCAGCGCCGAGCTGCCCGACGCGCCTCGGACCGGGACCGGGATCGGCCCCGAGCCGCCGGGCGCGTCCAGGGTCGGGGTCGGCCCCGAGCCGCCGGGCACGTCCAGGGTCGGGGTCGGGCCCGAGCTGCCCGGCGCGCGGGCGGCCGAGTCGTGGGCCGGCGCCCGCACGGCACTGCGGTTCACCGGCCCGCACGACCCGGTGATGCGCTGGTCGGACCTGGGCGCGCTGGCCCTGTTCGCCGACCTGCCCGAACAGGCGATCGCCGGCCTGCCCGACGTGCGGGCCATGTCACGACTGGGCGAGGAGTCGCTGCTGGCGGTGCGCGCCCTGTGCCTGGCCGGGTCCGTCCGTGGCGCGGCCCAGGCCGTCCACCTGCACCACAGCTCCCTGGCCGCCCGGATCTCCCGCGCGGAGTCCGCGCTGGGCTTCTCCCTGGGCGACCAGCCGGGCCGGATGCGCGCCCACCTGGCCCTGGTCCTGGTCCGCCTGCTCTGTTAAATACCGAACACCCTCTTGAGCGCCGCCTCGCGCGCCTCCCGCGCCCTGACGCTCAACGCCGCCCCGGGCACCAGCATGTCGAACCCATGGAAAGCCCCCGGATACAGGTGGAACTCCGTCGACACCCCGGCCCGCGCCAGCCGCAACGCGTAGTCGGCGCACTCGTCCCTGAACACCTCCAGCTCCCCCACGTCCACGAACGCCGGCGGCAGCCCCGACAGGTCGGTGGCCCGGGCCGGAGCCGCGTACGGCGACACGTCCTCGGCGCCCATCCGGTCACCGAGCAGCGCCCCCCAGCCGAAGAGGTTGGCCTGCCTGTCCCACACCACGGCCTCGGTGAACTCGACGCTGGACGGCGTGGTGTTGCGGTCGTCGAGCATCGGGCAGACGAGGAGCTGGAAGGCCACCTCGGGCCCGCCCCTGTCCCTGGCCAGCAGCACGGTCGCGGCGGCGAGCCCGCCGCCCGCGCTGGCCCCGCCCACGGCCAGCCTGCTCAGGTCGATGCCCAGCTCGGCGGCGTTCTTGGCCGTCCAGACGAGGCCGGCGTAACAGTCCTCGACGGGGGCGGGATGCGGGTGCTCGGGGGCCAGCCGGTAGTCGACGGAGACGACGACCACGCCGAGCCGCTCGACGTACTCGATCATCTGGGCGTCGTCACCCTCGGGCAAGCCCATGATCATGCCGCCGCCGTGGATCCAGTACAGCGCCGCCCGGTTCTCCCCGCGCTCCTCCGGCCGGTAGACGCGCACCCGAACGTCGGGCGCCCCCTCGGGCCCCGGCACGTGGCGGTTCTCGATCGAGATCCGCGTGTCGGGCGGGGGCGCGGCGGCCATCATCGCGTTGAGCTGCGCCCGCTGCCCTGGCAGGTCCGCGAACAGGGCGGACATGTCGCCGGGCGGCATCGGGAACTGCTCGATCCCGGCGCGCAGCTCCGGATCGAGGTTGGGGTGGGCCATGGGGGTTCCCTTCCACGGGACGGCAGTACTACTCCTAGATGGTCAGATCCCACACCCCTGGGGCACAACCGACATCCGGCGGCGATTACCCGCCTCAGGCCCGCCGTTCGGCGAGCAGCTCGACGACCTGCTCGATTCAGGCCCGCCGTGGTCCGCGTACGCGAGCACCTGGTGCGCGAGCTGCGCGCCGCCCAGTCATTCTGATCAAGCTCAGCCGTTCCGATCAAGCCCAGCTGTTCGGATCAAGCCTCCCAGGACGCCAGCAGCCGCAGCGACTCCTCCGTCACCCCGTCCGGCTCGGGGTGCAGCAGGCTGAGCCGCTGACCGCCGCCGCCCGGCACGTCCAAGGTCTCGTAGCGCAGCGCCAGCTCCCCCACCACGGGATGCCGGAACCGCTTGACGCCGCTGATGCGCTCCTTGACCACCCGCCCGGCCCACAACACGCGGAAGCGCTCGCTGTGCACGGACAGCTCGCCGATCAGCGAGACCAGCGCGGGATCGCCGGGATGGCGGCCGGTGGCCAGGCGGAGCTGCCCCACGGTGGCGCGCAGCACCTCCTCGCGGTCGGCGTACAGGTCGCCGGCGTGCAGGAAGTTGTAGCGGGCCAGGTTCGCACCAGGGCGGCACAGGCCGGGGAAGAGCGCGTCAGCCAGGCGATTCCAGGCCAGCACGTCGAGCCGGTGGCCGGTGACGAGCGCCGGGACCTCGGCGCCGGAGATCCGCTCCAGCAGCCGGGCCAGCTCGGGCCGCACCCCGCCGGACGGCCTCGGCCTGGGACGCGGGGCGGCCAGGTCGAACAGGTGCGCCCGCTCGGCGTCGCTCAGGCCGAGCGCCCTGGACAGCGACTCCAGGACGGACGCCGACGGCTGCTCCGTGCGGCCCTGTTCGAGGCGGGGGAGGGACTCGACGCTGATCCCCGCCAGGTCCGCCAGCTCCTCGCGGCGCAGCCCGCGCACCCGCCTGCGCGACCCGCCGGCCAGCCCGACGTCCTGCGGCGCGACCTCGCTCCTGCGCGCCCGCAGGAACGCGCCCAGTTCCCTGTTCACCCCATCAGTCTGCTGGTTCACGGACGGGCCCAGCCTGTCCCTGCGCGTACCTGGATAGCCGGGATCGTCTACGGGCATGCTGATTCCCATGTGCCATTCCACCGACAGCAGGCCGCCCGCACCGCCCGTCCAGGGCGAGGTGGCCTCACACGAGCAGATCGAGCTGACCGCGTCCGACGGCAACCGGCTCCTCGCCTACCGGGCCGAGCCCGCGGAGCCGAACGGGCGCAACATGGTGATCCTGCCCGACGTGCGCGGTCTGCACCCCTTCTACATGGACCTGGCCCAGCGCTTCGCCGAGGCGGGGTTCCGCACGATCGCGATCGACTACTTCGGCCGCACCGCCGGCCTGAGCGTCCGCGACGACGACTTCGACTTCATGCCGCACGTCCAGCAGGTCACCCTCGAAGGCGCACGGGCCGACGCGCGGGCCGCCGCCGACGCGCTCGGCGGCCCCGTCTTCACGACCGGCTTCTGCATGGGCGGCGCCCTGTCCTGGTGGCTGGCCGCCGGCGGCAACGGCCTGTCGGGCGGCATCGGCTTCTACGGCGCGCTGCGCTTCATCGAGGCGCCGGAGTCGGGCCCGGGCGCGCCGCTGCTCCTGCTGCGGGGCGGGGCGGACACGGTGTCCTCGCCGGAGGAGTTCGCCGCGTACGAGGCCGCGCTCGACAGGGCCGGCACCGAGCACGAGACGCACATCTACGAGGGCGCGCCGCACTCGTTCTTCGACCGCACCTACGGCGAGTGGGCCGAGGCGTGCCAGGACGCCTGGCGGCGGATCCTGTCGTTCACCGAACGGCACGCTCAGCCCAAATAGGCGGCCCTGACCACGGGATCCTGGCGGACCTCGTCCGGCGTGCCGGTGGCGACGACCTTGCCGAGGTCCAGCACGACGATCCGGTCGCAGGCGTCCATCACGAACCCCATGTCGTGCTCCACCAGCAGCACGGTCGTGTCCAGGGCCCTGACGACCTCCCCCAGCCGGGCGGTCTGCCCGGCGTCCAGCCCCGAGGTGGGCTCGTCGAGCAGCAGCACGCGGGGGTGGTCGGCCAGGGCTCTGGCCAGCTCGACGAGGCGGCGCTGGCCGACGGGGAGCGCGGCGGCGTACGCGTCGCGCAGCTCGGTGAGCCCGCACAGCTCCAGCACTTCGGCCACGCGCTCCTGCCGCTCCCGTTCCAGTCGCCGCCTGGACGGCCAGCCGGCCAGGTCGGCGGCGAGCCCGCCCCCGCCGCCGTGCCAGTCGAGCGCGGCAAGCACGTTCGCGGCCACGGTGAGCCGCCCGAACACCTGGGTGCGCTGGAACGTGCGGCGCAGCCCCGCCCTGGCCCGCTTGATCGCCGGAACCCCCGTCACGTCCTGGCCGTCGAGGCGGACGATCCCCTCGTCCGGCCCGCGCAGCCCCGACACCACGTCGAAGAGCGTGGTCTTGCCCGCCCCGTTCGGCCCGATCACGCCGCAGACCAGGCCCCTCCCGACCTCGAACGTCACCCCGTCCAGCGCCCTGACCCCGCCGAACGCCACCGACACGCCCTCCACGGCCAGCATGCTCACCGCACCCCCAGGTAGGCGGCGGTCAGCCGCTCGCTGTCCACCTCGGCCCGCGGCCCCACCCAGGTGACGCGGCCCAGCCGCATGAACGCCACCCGGTCGGCGATCGCCAGCGCCTCGGTGGCCTTCTCCTCGACGAGCAGCAGCGCGACCCCGCGTTCGCGCAGCTCGGCGAAGACGTCGAAGACCTGCCGCACCACCATCGGCGCCAGCCCGAGCGACGGCTCGTCGGCGATCAGCACGCGCGGCGGGCGCACCAGCGCCGGGGCGAGCGTCAGGAGCTGCTGCTCACCGCCGGACAGCGCGCCGGCGAGCACGGTACGGCGCTCGGCCAGGTGGGGCAGGCGCTCGTAGACGGGCTCGGGGTCGGGCAGCCAGGTGCGCAGGTTCTCCTCGACGGTGAGGCCGGGGAAGACGCCTCTGCCCTCCGGGGCGAGCAGGATGCCGGCGCGGGCCCTGCGGTGGGCGGGCCAGGCGGTGACGTCCGCGCCGTCCAGCAGGATCCGGCCGGCGGTCACCGGCAGGTCCCCGGCCGCCGCCGCGCACGTGGTGGACTTGCCCGCGCCGTTCGCGCCGAGCAGCGCGACGACCTCGCCGGGACGCACCTGCAGGTCCACGCCGCGCAGCACGGTCACGTCGTCGTACCCGGCGAAGACGCCTTCCAGGGCGAACAGCGCGGGCTCGCGCGGCCCGGCGGGCGACTCCCCGGCGGGCGGCTTCGCGCGGCTGTGGCGCAGCTCGGCGACCTGGGCGAGCACCCCGTCGGGATGCTTGGCCAGGATCATGCCGCCGAGGCCGAACAGGATGGCGCCGACGTGCGCGGAGACGTCCCAGGTGGAGAGCACCTCGGGCACGGCGACGGCGATCAGCCCGCCCAGCACCGCCCCGCCGATGCGCCGCACGCCCTGCAGCACCACCACGGCCAGCCACACGAACCCGGCGAACGCCGGCAGGTCGGTCGCCGTGATCGACCCCTTGGAGATCGCGAACAGCACCCCGCCGAGCCCGGCGACGGCCGACGCCAGCACGAACAGCGTGATCTTCGTCCGCGGCGCCGACAGCCCGGACGTCGTGGCCGCCGCCGGGGCCGACCGCACGGCCAGGATCGCCCGTCCGGAAGCCGACCGCTCCAGGTTCCGCACGAGCAGCGCCACCGCGCCGATCAGCAGGAGCAGCACCACCACCCGCACCCGCGCGTCCGAGGTGTCGGCGAACCCGAACCCCAGCGCCGGGATCGACCAGCCGATCGTCCCGTTGCTGAACGCGTCCACCTGGAACAGCACCTGGTCGGCGAGCAGCGCCAGAGCGAGCGTGGCCAGCGTCAGCACCCGCCCGCCCAGCCGCAGCGCGGGCAGCGCCACCAGCATCCCCACCGCGGCGGCGGCCAGCACGCCCAGCACGATCGCCACGAAGAACGGCAGCCCCGACGCGAACGCCCACCCGCAGGTCAGCGCCGCCATGGCGGCGAAGGCGGCCTGCGCCAGGTTCACCATGCCGCCGATCCCTGTCACCACCACGAACGAGCAGAAGATGAGCGCCAGCACCAGGCCCTGCGCCGCGACGCCCACGTAGTACTCCGGCCCGGTGAACGCGAACACCACCAGCGCCGCCACCCCGGCCGCCCACGGCAGCCTGCGCCGCCACGGCGGCAGCCCGGCCAGATGGTCCGGCGGCGGCACGTCCTCCGAAGCGCTGCCCGCCACCCGCTCGCGCGACCTGTTCAGCAGCACCAGCCCGGCGAACAGCAGGATCACCGGCACCGCCGTGCGCAGCCCCGTCACCTCTTCGAGGAAGTCGGTGTAGCCGGCGACCAGGTTCTGCACGACGCCGAGCGCCAGCCCGGCCGCGAACGTCCACGGGATCGAGCGCAGCCGCCCGAACACCGCCGCCGTCGCCGAGGCGAACAGCAGCACCGTGTACGCGGTCGCGTCCAGCCCCAGCACCGACACCGCCAGCACTCCCGCCAGACCGGCGAGCCCCGAGCCGAGCATCCAGGCCAGCGCCGACGTGGCGTCCACGTCGATGCCGCGCAGCGTGGCCAGGCGCCGCCGGTCCACGGAGGCGCGCATGCGCAGGCCGTACGGGGTGTGCCGGATGAACGCCCACAACCCGGCCGCCGCGACCGCCGAGAAGCAGAACGTGATGAGCTGGTCGCTGTCCAGCCGCACGCCGAGCACGTCGAACGCCTGCGCCGGATGCGGCCCGACGCCGCGCGGCAACGCGGTCGCGTCCGCCGGAGGCAGCCCCGCCAGGTCCACGACCAGCAGGCCGAGGGCGGGCAGCGCGATCGTCAGCCCGATCGTGGCCACGATCTGCGCCGTCTCGCCCGCCTGCGCGAGCCCCCTGAACATCGCCTTGTGCAGCACGTAGCCCAGCGCGGGCGCGAACAGCGCCACCGCCAGCAGCGCCGACAGCCACGCGGGCAGCCCGGCCTGGCCGAGCTGGTAGAACAGCAGGGCCGTCAGGAACCCGATGGCGCCGTGGGCGAAGTTGAACACGCCCGTGGCGGCGTACGAGAGCGTCAGGCCCGAGCCCATGATCGCGAAGACGGCGCCGGTGACCAGGCCGCTGAGCACGTAGTCCAGGATCATTTGAGCGGCACGTTGTCGAAGCACTTCATGCTCTTGGCCACCTGGAAGGCGCCGCCCTCCAGCTTGACCAGGGCACCGCAGCCGTTCGGCTCGTCATGGTCCTTCGGGTACTCGATCCGGCCGAAGCCCGCGTTCTCGTACAGGTACGAGCCGTTGCCCGTCGCCAGGAACTTCTGCCTGGTCAGCTCCTTGCCGGTCCTGTTCAGCATGTCGAGGAAGATGTCGGCCGCCCAGTAGCCGATCGCCAGGTGCTGGGTGAGCTGCGTGCCGGGGGCGACCTTCTCGACGTCCTGCTTGAGCTTGGCGATCTCGGGGGCGGTGGACTCGAAGGGCTCGAACATGGGGGCCGCGATCACGCCGTCCAGGGCCTGGGCGCTCGCCTGGTCCTTCAGGATGGCGACGTCGTAGCTGGTGGCGTCCGTCAGCACGCCCTGGTAGCCCGCCCGCTTGAGCGCCGCGTACAGGCCGACGTTGAACTTCGTCCCGGCGATCACGGAGACGACCACGTCAGGGGGGCCGCCGTCGTCCGACGTCATGATCTTGTTGACGTACGGCAGCCAGTCGGGCGGCGGGGCGGCCGCCGGCAGGCCGGAGTTCACGCCCGCCAGCGTGAAGCCGGCGGCGGTGAACGACTGCGAGATGGTCGTGCCGCCGTACTTGCTGCCGCTGGAGTCGGAGGTCTGGACGTAGACGCTCTTGCCCTCCGAGCCGCCCAGCAGGTCGGCCATCTGCCTGCCCCACCACGTCTGCGACCCGGCCCCCTGCTTGGGCGCCAGGCAGCCGTTGTAGCCGAAGCCCGTCTTCGTGCCGCACCACTGCGGGCCCGTCGCCCAGCCGAACCACGGCACGCCCTGCTGCTCCAGGAACGCGGCGCCGCCGAAGTTGGGGGCGTGCACCGGGACGAGGGCGAACGCCTGGTCCTTCTGTACGAGCTTCTTGGCCGCCGCGTCGCCCTTGGCCGCGTCCTGCCCGTCGTCCTCGGCGCCGAGGAATTCGATTTTCCTGCCGTGCACGCCGCCCTCGGCGTTGGCCCGCTCGAACCTGGCCTTCGCCCCCAGTTCGGCGTCCTTGGTGGAGTAGCCGCTGGCGCTGGTCTTGGTCAGCACGCCGCCGATCCTGATCGTCGTGTCGGTGACGCCCTGCTCCGTTTCGTTCTGCCGGCTGCCTTGTTGTTGTGCCGCGCATCCGGCGGCGGCCAGCACCGCGACCAGCATCGCCGCCGACTTCCTCCGCTTCATGACGGCCTCCCGCACGTCCGGCCCAACTTTCACACTCGGCCTAGCGCTCGCTTGGTTAGCGCGAGCGTAAGTTTCCTCGCCATGGACGTCAACGGGGGTGATCGGAATTACCGAGCAACCGCTTGTTTGCGACCGATGCCCCGGCTAGCGTGAGTCGCATGCTGATGCGCGCCGCCGTGCTCACCGCGTTCCACGCCCCCATGGAGTTGCGCGAGGTCGAGATCGCCGACCCCGGCCCCGGCGAGGTCCGCGTCCAGATCAAGGCGTCGGGCGTGTGCGGCTCCGACCTCAAGGCCATCGACGGCAAGAGCCCCGTCGTCAGCGAACTCCCCTACATCCTGGGCCACGAGAGCAGCGGCGTGGTGGAATCGACCGGCCCCGGCGTCACCACCCTCCAACCGGGCGACCACGTCATCATCGCCATGAACGGCCCCTGCGGCCGCTGCCGCCCCTGCGCCTCCGGCCGCTTCCACCTCTGCACGGGCCCCAGCCGCCTGCCCACCATCATGGGCGGCCTGCCCCGCATCACCCTGGACGGCACGGAGGTCCGCCGCTTCATCGGCATCGGCTCCTTCGCCGAGTACGCCGTCATCCCCGAACCCATGTGCGTAAAAATCCCGAAATCCCTCCCCTTCGACGCCATGTGCCTCCTCGCCTGCGGCGTCATCACCGGCGTCGGCGCCGTCCTCAACGTCGCCCAGGTCCCCCCAGGCGCCACCGTCCTCGTGGTCGGCTGCGGCGGCGTAGGCCTCAACGTCATCCAGGGCGCACTCCTGGCGGGCGCCACCACGATCATCGCCGCCGACGTCGCCGACCAGAAACTCAAACAAGCCGAACGCCTCGGCGCCACCCACACCCTCCTCGCCACCGACCTCCCCCGCCAGGTCTCAGACGTGGTCCGGGGCGGCGTCGACTACGCCTTCGACGCCACAGGCGCCCCCGGCGTCCTCGCCCAAGCCTTCGCCTCCACCCAGCCCGGCGGCACCACGGTCATGGTCGGCAGCCCCCCAGCAGGCCAGCCCATGCAACTCGACACAGGCCTCCTCTTCGCCTCCCGCCGCCTGATGGGCACCCAGGGCGGCGACTCCTCCCCCGCCCACGACCTCCCGATGCTGGCCGCCCAGTACGTACAGGGCCGCCTGGACCTCAACGCGCTGATCTCGGAACGCCTCCCCCTCGACCAACTCAACGACGGCGTCGAACACGTCCGCCAAGGCACCGTCGCCCGAACCGTCATCACCTTCTAAAAGCACGGTCCTCACAAGCGGGCGCTACGCGCCAATCGAGGGCTCGGGCCCCTGCCTCCCAGGGGCTCCGCCCCTTCGACCCCGCAACTGCTCGGTCCTCGCTGATCGCTCGGGCGTCCTTCCAAACCCAGCCCGCCCCAATCCCATTTACCGGGCTGGCCGTTGGGAGCCCGCCCCGAAGACAACGGGACTTCGCCTTCGGCTCGGGCTGCGCCTATCCGCGGCTCGCGGCTTCGCCGCAAGCCCCGGGGCGAGAGGGCTTTCCAGCCCCCTCGCGCTCCCCCGAGCCGTCACCAGCTCCCCCTCAGAGGCACATCCACCCATCACCATGGCCTACTGAGTTGCCCGTTGCCTGAGTCACTCCGCTGAGAGGCCAGACCCGCGAGCGCCCGCCCGATAGCGGCCCGGAGTCGTCCCCATGACGTTGCTGAACGCCGCGATGAAACTGCTGGGATTGGCCCACCCGCAGGCATACGCGGTCTGAGTGGTGTCATGACCATCGCCGAGAAGCACGAGCGCATGGTAGATACGCAGTTGCGTGCGCCACTCATAGAAGGTCATGCCGAGCTCATCACGAAACAGGCGGCTGAGAGTGCGTGCACTGGCTCCGATCGCCTTCCCCAGTTCGGCCAGCGTGGCGTTCTCCGCAGGATTCTCGTCCAACATCCTGGCGACGGCCCGCAGCCGGTCGTCCCGTGGCTCCGGCAGGTGCAGCGCCTGCTCGTGCGCTTCGCGGAGCTCATCGACAAGCACGCGAAGCAGGCGCGAGCGCGCAGAGCGGCTGTAAGCAGGCGCGGTGTCGTCGTAGTTGCCAGGGCCGGTCAGGGCGAGCAGGACCTCGCGGGCGAGGCCGGAGGCCAGGAACACGGCGGGACGGTCGGGGATGAGCCGGGCGAGGGACGGCGCGAGAAAGACGATCCGCATGTCCGTGTCGCCATGGGCGCGGTGCTGGTGAGTGAACCCGGCGGGCGTCCAGGCAACCCGGTTGGCCGGAACGATCGACGTGCCGCGCTCGGTGTGCACGGTCAGGACGCCACTGGCCGCGTACACCAGGTGTCCTCTTGCGTGCGTCTGCGCTGGGCTCGTCTCGCCGGAGGGCCAGAGGTGACGCCCGCCGGAGGGCCACAGGTGCGACGTCTGACGAGGTTGGCGGCGAAAGGGCATCGGTTGGCATCTTATCGGTAGCAAGCCAAACCCAGCGCTGGCGAGACTTGCCTGCATGCGAAGCGGTAGCCGACCGGACCGCTCGCGACCGAAGGAGAGACACATGGCAACGTTCGTCCTCGTGCCCGGCGGCTGGCACGGCGCCTGGTCGTTCGAGACGGTGATCCCGCTGCTGGAACGCGCCGGACATGCCGTTCACGCCCTGACCCTGACCGGTCTGCGTCCGGAAGACGACGAGGCGGCGGTCGCGGCCGCCAACCTCGACACGCACGCCGACGACGTGCTGCGGCTCCTGGATCGCGCCCGCCTCACCGACGCGACGCTGGTCGGCCACAGCTACGGCGGGATGGTGATCGCCGCCGCCGCCGATCGTGCCGGTGGCCGGGTCTCGCGGCTGGTGCATCTCGACGCCTATGTGCCGCGCGACGGCGAGTCGTGCTGGTCGGCGACGACCGAGCGCTACCGGGAGGTGTTCGCCGCCGGGGCCGCGAGCACCGGTTACGCCGTCCTCCCGCCGGCCGGTGGCGATCCCCGGCGGCGGCCTCATCCGCTCGCCTCGTTCTTGCAGGCGGTCCGGCTCACGGGCGGGCTGGCCCGGGGCTCCCGGCGGGAGTTCGTCTACTGCTCGGGGTGGGAGGACCGGACGCCGTTCGCTGAACTCCGCGCCCGGCTCCAGGCCGATCCCGAGTGGCAGGTTCACGACCTCCCCACCGGACACAACGCCATGCGTGAGGACCCTGAGGCGGTCGCCGCGCTGCTGCTCCGGAAACCCACCGCGGATGTGTCGACGCGCGGACAGCAGGCGTGCCATTGAGGATTCCTGCATGCGTACTCACAGCTCTTGCCCGCTCGTTTCCGATGCACCGTTGGGAGCCCGCTCCGAGCGGTCTTCTCTAATTACGCCCGCCGACCCCGGGGCGCGACAGCCATCGCAAGCCCTACTGCGACCCTGCCATTTTCTAGCCCGCTTCGCTGAGCTCCAGCATCACATAAGCATGTGACCCGTGCGCGTCAGCCGTGAGCACCTCCAACAACTCCGAATGCTGTTCCTTCGGAAATGAGGCGAGCAGGTTTGTCGGGCCCGCGTAGAGAGAAACCTCGTTCCTTCTGGCTGACCAACCGCGTGTGAGACATTTGAACATCGCATCCGAGAGAGCTCATGAGCGCACATAACGCCCCGACAGAATCTTTTCACACCACACCTGATCCGCGACATCGAGGCGATTCAATGTCGCCCACTGTGCCAAACCGTCGACCGGACGAAGTCGTCCGCCGTTCCGGCCCCATGGCCTCGGAAGACGGAAGTCAGTGGACCATGGCCCACGAGCCGCAGGTAGAAGCCGAGGTCGTCGGCATGCCGGCACCGCTCGACGACCTCGGCCGACCGTTGTTGTCAGATGTCGAACTCGCCTCGGCCGGCGCCCTTCAAGAACGCCTTCCACTCACCAGGGGTGAAAATCAGCGCGGGCCCCTGCGGGTTCTTGCTGTCCCGGACAGCAACGATGCCGGGCAGGTTGGTGGCGACTTCCACGCACTGCCCGTTGTCGCCACTGGCAGTAGCCTTGCGCCACTCGGCTTCGTCGAGGTTCACCTGGTCCATTTTCCGATCGCATCCTCTATCGCCTGCTGCGTATCAAATCTCGGCTGCGCATCCGCTCTGATGCGGTCATATCTCTGCTTGAGCTGCACGACGGCGTCATGGTCCGCAGTCACCTGGCCGGACAGAACCGAGTCGGCCGAGACGACTTCCGAGCCGTCCCGCAGCCGCGCCAAGGCGAATGCGCTCATCATGCCAGGGACACAGCCAGCCACGACAGGGACCAGTTGGACAGTGATCTGTGGATGCCTGGTCAGTTCGAGCAGGTAACGCAGTTGGGCCGCCAGGATGTCGGCCGTGCCGATCGGGCGATGCAGTACGCCTTCGTCCATGAGGGCGAGGAAGGTCGGCGGGCATGCGCCGTCGAAGATGGAGATCCGCCGGATGCGCGCTTCGACCCGCTCCTCCACACGGTCGGGAGCGGAGCCGGTCTGGAAAATCGCGCGCGCATAGTCGGGAGTTTGCAGGATGCCCGGGATCAGCAACGGATCCCACGATTGCAGGATCACCGCGCGGGGTTCGATCTCTTCCACCCAGCGGGCGAACCAGCCAAGGGTGGGCGACTGGGCGATCCTCGTGAACAGGGCAACGAAGTGCCCGTCAAGGCCGAAGGTTCTGTCGGCTTCCTCGGCGATATCTACGGTGGGGGCGCGCCGGCCGGTCTCGATATGGCTGATGAGCGACTCATGACAGCGCATTCGCAGCGCCAGCGCGGCCTGCGTCATTTTTGCTGATTTACGATATTCGGTCAAATCATGGGCGAAGCGGGCACGGGGTGACATCGAGTCGCCGGGGGCTGCCTGCATGACGTCTCCGCGGTGGTGAGCAGGACAGAACTCCTTCATTACGGTACTGCGACGCCGAGACGACGATCAATACAGAGAGTATGTATTTCTTTGTCGGCCAGATTTCATGACGTTGACCAGTGTGCGGGCAGCGCGAGCATCCATGCTGAGAGCCGACACGTTCGATCACGACAGCCTACGTGTCTCGAAAATCGCACACAATCATGGGGAAGTCGGTGATTTCATGTCAGTACCGGCCTTTTTCGCATCGATGCCGGACGTCGCCCGCTGGCAGGGCACAACGCTGCGGCGAAGCAAAGAAACACCATGTCAGGCCCGGAGAATGCTCCGGCGGTGGCTAGGCGATGTCGACCCTGATCTGCGCTACAACGCGGTGCTGGTCGCCTGCGAACTGGTGACCAACGTCATCCGGCATGTCCCGGCCGGGGATCAGCGCAACTGGGTCGAGGTCCGGCTCGGCACCGCCGACGACTTCATCCGGCTGAAGGTGATCGATCCAGGAACGCCCCATCGCGAGCCTCGCTTTGAGCCGCTGAACCCGGGCTCGATGCGGCAATCGGGCCGGGGCCTGAGCTTGGTGGCGAGCTTGGCGATTCGCTGCGGCACCCATCTCACCGATGGTGAGCACCGCGTAGTGTGGGCCGACCTGCCATGGTCCTGATCTCCTGGAAGATTCTTCCTCGGCCGTCCCGACCAGGGAGCGGACCACAACCTCAGAGCCACAACGCCCCACCGTCATCACTCGTCCATCTCCGGCGGGCGCGTGAGACTGGACGCGCCGCCATGGCTGAGTTATGCGGTGGTGCATGACAGAAACCACCATGGACCGCTTCGCCGTCTCCCTCCCCCAGCAGATCCCCGACGCCACATTCGACCCGGCAGCCTTCCGCGCCTACCTGCGCCGCGCCGAGGACCTCGGCTTCCACAGCGCCTGGACCCGCGAGGGCACGCTCAACCCCGTCCCCACCCTCGGCCCGACCGAGGTCATGACGTACGCCGCGGCCTGCACCGAACGCCTGCGCCTCGGCTGCGCCATCTACGTCAGCGTCGTGCACAGCCCGCTGCATCTGGCCAAGAGCCTCAGCACCCTCGACCAGCTCAGCCGGGGACGTCTGGAGGTGGGGTTCGGGCTGGGCTCCAGGGACCTGCTGGCGTCCTTCGGCGTCTCCCCCGAGGGATTCGTGACGCGCTTCACCGAGGGCATCGAGCTGATGAAGGCGTGCTGGAGCGAGCCGAAGGTGGCCTTCCACGGGCGGTTCTTCGAGGTGGAGACGGCCATGGAGCCGAAGGCGTACCAGAAGCCGCATCCGCCGGTCTGGCTGGGCGGGCATCAGCCAGCCGCGATCAGGCGGGCGGTCCGGTACGGCGACGGTTTCATCGGCGCGGGCGGGGCCACCACGGACGCGTTCGCCGGGCAGGTGCGCATGCTCAGAGCGGAGCTGGAGCAGGCCGGGCGCGATCCGGCGAGCTTCCGGGTCGCCAAGCGTGTCTACGTGTCGGTGGGTGCGGAGGCAAGGCTCGAAGGGCCGCTGTCCCGCATGTACGGCAGCGCCGACATGCTGGTCAGCGGACCGCCCGACGCATGCGCGCAGGGGTTGGCCGAGGTGCTGCGGGCGGGCGCGGACCTGGTGCTGCTGGATGCGATGTCCGACGAAGCAGAACAGCTCGAACGGCTGGCGGCGGAGGTGCTTCCGTCGCTATTCTAAGGTTCCTTAGAAAGCTGGAGGAGCTGAGAGCATGTCCTATCCCGAGCCCCGCTACTTCGCCGAGGAAGGCGAGCACAGCGGCACCTTCGCCCTGGCCGGCCGCACCCCCGACCTGAAGGTCGGCACCAACACCGAGGTCCACTACCTGGCGACCGGCGGCTCCACCAACGGCGCCTACGGGCTCTACCGCTGGGAGATGGGCCCGAAGCCGGGCGGTCCCGGGGCGCACTTCCACCGCACCATGACGGAGTCGTTCTACGTCCTGTCCGGCACCATCAGGCTCTTCAACGGCGACAAGTGGGCGGACGGCAAGCCGGGTGACTTCCTGTTCGTGCCCGAGGGCGGGGTGCACGCGTTCCGCAACGAGTCGGGCGAGCCGGCCACGATGCTGATCCTGTTCACGCCTGGCGCGCCGCGGGAGTCGTACTTCGAGGAGCTCGCCGCGATCGCCGAGAGCGGCAGGCAGCTCACCCCCGAGGAGTGGACCGACGTATACCTGCGCCACGACCAGTACATGGTCTGATGTTCCCGGAGGAGCCGATCTACGCGCAGCTCGCCCGCATCGGCAAGGCGCTGGCCAGCCCCGTTCGCCTGCGGCTGCTGGACGTGCTCGACCAGCGAGAGCGCACCGTGGAGGAGCTGGCGCGGGCGGCCGGGATTCCGCTCAAGAACACCTCCGCCCAGCTTCAGCAGCTCCGCGCCGCACAGCTCGTGACGAGCAGGCGTGAGGGCACGCACGTCTACTACCGGCTGGCGGACGAGGGGGTGTCGCGGTTCCTCGGGGAGTTCCAGGCGTTCGCGGACGGGCGGCTGGCCGATCTGCGTGAGGCCGTGCGCGCCCGGCTGGGGAGCCTCGAAGGGGTGACCGCGGAGGAGCTGGCCGCGCGGCTGGAGGATCCCGGCACGGTCGTGGTGGACGTGCGCTCGGCGGCCGACTACGCGGCCGGTCACGTGCCGGGGGCGATCTCGGTGCCCGTCGACGAGCTGCTGAGCCGGCTGGGCGAGTTGCCGACCGATGCCGAGATCGTGGCGTACTGCGGAGGGCCGTACTGCGTGGTGTCTCCCGAGGCGGTGCGGCAGCTGCGCGAGCACGGGTACGACGCCCGGCCGCTGGACGGCGGTCTTCTCGGTTGGCGACGCACCGGAAAACGATTGGCACGTTGAGTGATCGCAGCCTTACCGTGAGCAATGGAACTCATGGAAGGAGGCATGGTGCAGCACATTCGACGAGCCACCACGGCCGGCCTGCTCACGCTCCTGTCGCTGAGCGGCCTGCTCCCCGCCGGAGCCGCACAGGCACAAACACAGGCACAGGCACAGGCCAGGCGTCTGTACGACTTCGGCGCCCAAGGCGTGATCATCTGGAGTGAGCCCAGGGCCGGGTCGGGCCGTAACGGGCTCGGCTACGCGGGCCAGGGCTTCGAGTCGGACCGGTCGGAGGAGCACGGGCTCTACCGGTGCGACAACTTCGAGAGCACCCTGTGGCACCACGGCACGAACGCGACCACCGGCATCGTCGGCTGGGTCCCCGCCTGCAACCTCGCCGACCCCGACTGACGGAGACACCGCCGATGATCCGCCACACCGCCGCCCTCGCCGCCGCACTCACCCTCACCCTCCCCGGCACCGCCCACGCGGCCGGTCCGAACCGCCTGCCCATGACTCTCGCTCAGAACGGCCTGCGCTCAGCCCCCGCCCACGCGGCCGGTTCGAACGCGCTGCCTCCGATCCTCACTCCCACCTACACCTGCGACTCCGTCCGCGGCGATCCCGGCCGCACGGTGCTGTTCGGCGGCTGCGCGGCCTCGCTGGGCGCCGTGACCAACGGCGACTTCACCGGCGAGGCGTTCGGGTTCGCCCGCGACGTCGCGCTCAGGATCAAGTGCACGGGCGGCGGCACGGCCGACGTTCCCGGCGAGGTCGCCCTCCAGGACTGCGCCCGGGTCGGCTGACCGCTCAGGCGCACGCCCTTCCGGGACAGTGCCCGGGAGGGCGTCGCGCGGTAGATTCCGGTTACCGGACTGCAGGAACGGGGGGCGCGCGTGACCGTCCAACTGCGTATCGAAGGTGACAATCCCGGCGACGACCTGCGAGATCTCTACGCCTGGCTGGGCGAGGAGCCAGAGCTGCGCGGCAGGGTGCGGATCATCGAGGCCCCGCCCGAGCCGGGCGCCCTGGGCGCCGCCCCCGACGTGCTGAACCTGCTGCTGGGCGCCGGCGGCGGGCTGGCCACGGCGGCCACGGTGCTGGTCGCCTGGCTGGGCACGCGGCGCGGTGAGGTGAGCGTCAAGGCCAGCCGCGGCGACCAGTCGGTGGAGCTGACGGCGAAGGGCGTCAAGGCCGTGGACGCGGCGAGCGCCAGGGACCTGGCCGCCGAGCTGGTGCGCATGCTGGAAGCAGCCCCCGGCGAGCCCGATGAGACCGCCGGGTGAGCCGCCGGAGCTGCTGCTGTCTCGGCCGGGCACGCGGGTGCTGCTGGCCGGGTCCGGTTCGTACGTGGCGGGCTCGCGGCTGACTCCTGTCCCTGCGGTCGAGCGGACGGTCGCCGACCTCGGGCGGTTCCTGGTTGAGCGGGCGGGGCTGGCGGAATCCGGGCTGACCGTCCTCGTCGATCCGGGGGACCCGAAGGAGTTCGGCGCGGCGCTGGTGTCGGCGGCGGAGGGCGCCGAGGACGTGCTGGTCCTGTACTACGTCGGCCACGGCCTGGTCAGCCCGCGTGGCGAGCTGCACCTGGCCACCCGCGCCACCGTGGACCTGACCAAGGGCATCCCGGGCCACCAGGCGCTGCCGTACTCGACGGTGGCCGAGGTGCTGTCCGGCTGCCGCGCGCCGCTCGTGCTGGTGGTGCTGGACTGCTGCTTCGCCGGGCGGGCCGACGGGGTGCGACCGGCGCTCGACGAGGCGTTCGCCGCCACCCAGCAGGGCGGCTACCTGCTGACCGCCGCCGGGCGGGACAAGCGCGCGTGGGCGCCGGAGGGCGCGGAGCACACCGCGTTCTCGGGGGCGCTGATCAGGGTGCTGGCCGAGGGGGATCCGGCGGCGGGGCCGTACCTGGGGGTGGAGGAGGCGTATCAGGCGGTGGCGCGGCTGCTGACGGAGCAGCGCTTACCGGCCCCGCGCAGGCAGTCGGGCTGGCCCGCCAGGGTGCGCCCGCTGGTGGCGAACGTCGCGGGGTCCGGGGCGCACGGCGAGTTCAGCCCGTATCGGGGGCTGGGGGCGTTCGGGCCGCAGGACGCCGCGTTCTTCTTCGGCCGCGCCGAGCTGACCAGGAACCTGGCGGACCGGGTGGCCGCGCAGGTGTCCGCAACGGAGCCGCTGATCGTGGTGGGCCCGTCGGGGGCGGGCAAGACGTCGCTGCTGCGCGCCGGTCTGGTGCCGCTGCTGGAGCGGGCGGCGGGCACCAGCGTCATGGTGTTCGCGCCGGGCGGGGACCCGGTCGGCGCGCTGGCCTCCCGGCTGGCGTCCCTGGACCGCTTCCACCCCGCCGACCTGCGGGAGGCGCTCCTCGAAGACCCGGGCAGGCTGCGCGAGCTGCTCTCCGAGGCGCGTCCTGGAGAGCGGGTGATCGTGGTCGATCAGTTCGAGGAGCTGTTCACGGTGTGTGAGCAGGAGGTGGAGCGTCGGGCGTTCCTGGCGGCGCTGCACGGCGCCTGCTCCGAAGCGGTGGTCGTGCTCGGGCTGCGGGCCGACTTCTACGGGCGCTGCGTCGCGTACGGGGAGCTGGCGACGGCGCTGGAACGTCCTGTGGTCGTCACCCCCATGACCACCGGCCAGCTCAGGGAGGTCATCGAGCGGCCGGCGGAGCTGGCCGGCCTCACGCTCCAGCCGGGCCTGGCCGACCTGCTGCTGGACGACGTGGGCGCCTCCCTGGCGGCCGGCGGGCCGCGCGGGGTGCTGCCGCTGCTGTCGCACGTGCTGCTGGAGACCTGGCAGCGGCGCGAGGACGGCGTGCTGACGGTGGGCGGCTACCTGGCGACGGGCGGCGTGGGCCGGGCCCTGGCCAACACCGCGGAGACCACGCTGACCGGCCTCGACCTGCCGGGCCAGCAGGCCGCCCGCCGGTTGCTGCCCCGGCTGGTACGGCTGGGCGAGGAGGCCGAGGACACCCGGATGAGGGTGCTGCTGACCGAGCTCGGCGACGACGAGGCGGGGCAGGTGCTGGAGGCGTTCGTCAAGGCCCGGCTGCTCACGGTGGGCGAGGACGCGGTGGAGCTCAGCCACGAGGCGCTGATCAGGGCGTGGCCCCGGCTGCGGGAGTGGATCGACGCCGACCGCGCCGTCCTGCTGGCCAGGCAGCAGCTCGACCACCAGGCCAGGGAGTGGGCGGAGCACGGCGCGGACCCGTCCTATCTGTACAGCGGGACGCGGCTGAGCGCGGCCGAGGAGGCGCGGGCCCGGTGGGAGTCGGATCCGGCCGGTTTCCCGCCGCTGCCCGAGCGTTCGGCGCGGTTCCTGGCGGCCAGCGGCGAGGCCCGCCGCCGGGCGGTCCGCGCCAGGCGGCGCGGCGTGGCGGCCGTGGTCGTGGCCACGGTGCTGGCCCTGGTCGCGTCGGTGAGCGTCGCGGTCGTCACCACGCGGGTCGCCCGGGAGTCGGAGGTCAGGCGGCTGGAGGCGCTGTCGCAGAAGGTCTCCGCGCGGAGCCGGGACGTGGCGGAGAGCGACCCCAACCTGTCCAGGCAGCTCGCGCTGGCGGCCTACACGTTGTCGAGGACGCCGGACACGGCCGACGACCTGGCCAGGTCGGTGGCAGATCCCCGCATGGACGCCCTGCCGGGATTCGGCCAGGCCACCGGAGGGCTCGCATCCGGGACGCTGGACGGCGTCCCGGTGATCGTGGCCGGCCTGTCGGGCGGTTCCGGCGCGGGCAGCGAGGTGCGCGTGTACGACACCACGACCGGCGGCACGCTGCGCGCGATGGAGCTGACCACGACCGTGACGGACGTGGCCTGGGCGGAGATCGGAGGCGTCCCGATGATCCTGGCCGCCGGCCACAGCGACCTGCGCGTGTGGGAGGCCCGCACGGGGCGGCTGCGCTGGCACGCCGAGATCGGCCCAGGGCTGATCGACATCGCCTTGGGCGAGGTGAACGGGGTCACGGCGGTCGCGGCGGGCTTCAGGCGCGGGGTCGCGGTCCTGGCCGCGGCCTCGGGGCGGCGGCTGCGCATGATCCCCGTGCCCGCCCTGCTCGGCAACGTGACCTTCGACCGGCTCGACGGCACGCCCGCGATCGTGACGGGCCACGACAACGGCGAGGTCCGGATCTGGAACGCCATCACCGGCAAGCCGATGCGGAAGCTGGGCCCCTCGCCGGAGCCGGGGCCCACGCTCGTGGCCACGGGACGGCTCAACGGCACGACCGTCATCGCCTCGCGCACCGAGACCGGTCCCAGCAGCTCCATGGTGAGTGTCTGGGACGCCGCCACCGGCGCCCGGCTGCGCAGCATCCGGCTCGGCACGGCGTCGGGGTCACTGGCCGTGGGGTCGCTCGACGGCGCGCTCGCCGTCGTGACCGGAGAGAACTACACGACCATCCACGTCCTGGACGCCGCGACAGGGCGGACGCTGCGCCTGCTCAGCACCGGTGCCGGCCTCTACGACATGGTGGTGGCCCAGCACGGCGGCACCTCCGTGATCATGGCAGGGGACAGCAAGGGCAGGGTGCAGGTCTGGGCGCCCTTCAGCAGCAGGCCGTCCCGCACCATCAGGTCGGACAGGTCGCTGACCGCCACGGCGACGGGACAGGCGGGCGGCGTGCCCGTGGCCGTGACGGCGGACGGCGACAGGATCAAGGTCTACGCCCTGGACAGCGGCAGGCTGCTCACCTCCATGGACGCCAAGGGCACGAGAAGCGTGACCGTCGCTCGGCTCGGCGGCAAGGACGTGATCGCCGAAGCCGGCTCCGACGCCGAACAAGGGCCCCACTTCGTGCGCGTCTGGGACCTGGCCACGGGCGGTCTGCTCCGGAGCATCGACATGGAGATCCCCATGGTCTCGGTGGTGGCCGGAACGGTGAAAGGCGACCTGCTGATCTTGGGTGCCGCCGCCGACGGGGGGATCATCGCCTGGCGGGGCGCGACGGGCAAGCGGCTGTGGCAGGTGGACGCCGGATTCGAGTCGGTCCGCCTGGCCTTCGGCACGCTGGGCGGCTCAACGGTGGTCGTGAGCGGCGGCGACGCCGTGCACATCTGGGACGCCGCCACAGGCAGGCAAGTACGCAGCATGACCGCCGAGCAGCCGGCCTCCGCCGTGACCACGGGGCGGCTCGGCGGCAGGGAGGTCATCGTGTCAGGGCACTACGAGGGCAAGCTGCGGGTCTGGGAGGCGGCCACGGGGCGCTCGCTCGCGGTCATGACGACCGACGGCGATCTGTACTCGGTGGCGATCGGCAGGCTCGGCGACGACGAGGTGATCGTGACCGGCGGCAGCGACAGCACCGTGACCGTCTGGGAGGGGTCCACCGGCAGGCGGCTGCACGCGATACCGACCGGGCCTCTCGTGGATTTCGCCGCGCCGTTCCGGCTGGGCGGCCACGACCTGATCGCGATCAGCGGCTACGGCGCGGTGCTGCAGATCTGGGGCGTCACGTCGCCTACCGCCCCCGTCGCCGCCGCCTGCTCGCGGGTGGTGCGCCCCCTGACCCGCGAGCAGTGGGCGGCGCACGTCGGCGGCGACGAGCCGTACCGCGAGCTCTGCCCCTAGACCCCTGCCGTGACCGGCTCCCGCCGCTCCTGCTCGACGGGCTCGTCCTCCTCGTGCCCCTCCACCGACAGGTTCGGCAGGATGCGGTCGAGCCACCGCGGGCACCACCAGTTGAGCCGCCCGAGCAACACCATCGTGGCCGGCACCAGGAACCCTCTGATGATGGTGGCGTCCACCGCGATGGCCACGGCGAGCCCCACCCCGAACGTCTTCACCATGGCGTCGGGGTAGGCGATGAACGCCACGAACACCGCCACCATGATCAAGGCGGCGGACGTGATGACCCGCCCGGTCGATCCAAGCCCCTCGGCCACGGCCCTGGCGTTGTCACCGTGCCGCAGGTACGACTGGCGCACCACCGTCAGCAGGAACACCTCGTAGTCCATGGACAGCCCGAACAGCACCGCGAACAACATCAGCGGCACGTAGCTCTCGATCGGCACCGAGAAGAAGATCGTCTGCACGAAGGAGGAGTTGACGGGCGGGTCCATGCCCACCAGCCCACTGCCGAGCCCGATGGAGAACACCATGGCCAGCGCCCCGAACGCGGCCCCCAGCGACACCAGGTTCATCACCGCCGCCTTGACGGCGACGATCGGCGCGCGGAAGGCCAGCAGCAGGAGCAGCGCGCTGAGCAGCACCACGACGCCGATGACCAGCGGGGTGCGCTCGTTCATGCGGTCGCCGGCGTCGGTCAGGCCGGCGACCTTGCCGCCGACGTGCACGTCCACGCCGGGCAGGGAGATGGCGCGGACGTCCCTGACGACCTGAGCGGAGCGTTCGTCGCTGGGCGCGTACTCGGGGATGGCCTGGATGAGGACCGAGCGGCCGGAGGTGTTGGCCTTGGGGTCGGCGACGTACTTGACGCCCTCGACGTCCTCGACCTCGCGGGTGAGGTCCTTCACGAGGGGATCGTCGGCGTCGGGCACCTTGGACGGCAGCTCGGCGACGACGATGAGCGGGCCGTTGAAGCCGGGGCCGAAGCCGGTGGCCATTAGCTCGTAGGCGCGCCGCGGCTCGGAGCCCTGCGCGCCGTAGCCCTCGTCGAGCGGGCCGAGTTGCAGCGCCAGGGCGGGGGCGGCGAGCGCGCCGAGGACGATGACGCTGCCGATCAGGGTCCGCCAGGGGCGGCGGGCCACCCAGGCGCCGAGGCCCGCCCAGCCGGTGCCGGCGGCGTGGGAGCCGCCGGCGCTGCGCAGGAGGGGGACCTTGAGGGAGTTGACGCGGTGGCCGAGCAGCCCGAGCAGGGCGGGGACGAGCGTGACGGAGGTGAGCACGGCGGCCACGACCGAGATGCCGGTGACCCAGCCGAGCGTGGCCAGCAGCGGGAACCCGGCGAGCAGCAGCGCGCTCAGCGCGATGATGACGGTGCCGCCCGCGAACACGACGGCCCCGCCGGAGCTGGCCACGGTGCGCCGGACGGACTCGACGACCGGCACCCCGTCGGCGAGCAGGCGGCGGTGGCGGGACAGCAGGAACAGAGCGTAGTCGATGCCGACGCCGAGCCCGATCATCGTGGCCATGATGCCGGCCTGCTTGGGCATGTCCACGACCCAGCCGAGCAGCCCGATGACGCCGAGCCCCGTGGCCACGCTGATCAGCGCGGCGAAGATGGGGACGGTGGCGGCGACGAGCGTGCCGAACGCGAACACGAGCACCAGCAGCGCGCAGATGACGCCGATGATCTCGCTGGGCCCGGTCTTGATCTCCTTGTCGGCCGGGGTCGAGCTGTCGGCGGGCACCACTTCGAGTCCGGCGTCCCGAGCGGGTTCTGCGGCCTTCGACAGCTCCTGAGTGGTCTGGGCGATCTTGTCGCTGTCGTTGCCCTCCATGCGGATCGTGATGAGGCCGATCTGCAGGTTGGAGGAGATGCCGCCGGCGCGGAACGGGGTCTCGACCTTGGTGACGTGCGGCATGGTGCGCAGCCGGTCCATGGCGCGCTCCACCGCCTGCTTGCGTTCGTCCTCGATGAGCGGGCCGTCGGCGGAGTAGAGGAGGAGCTGTACGGTGCCGCCGGTGGCGTAGCCGCTGCCGAAGCCGTCCTTCATCAGGTCGTGGGCGCGTTGCGCGTCGGTGCCGGGGATGCTGGCGTCGCTGTTGGTGGGGCTGGGGAAGGCGAGACTGCCGCCCATCAGGGCGGCGGCGGCGATCACCCAGCTGATCAGTACGATCCAACCGTGCCGCGCGCACCAGCCGCCCAGCCGTCCCAGTAACCGCGTCATCGCTCAGCTCCCACTCGACGCCCGTCCTGTACGGTCGTACAGGACTTACGATAAAACGGGAGTTGTCCGGAAGGCTCGCTCCCGCAGGGAAATGAGACGATGACCACATCATCCGACGACACCCGCACCCGGATCCTGGCGGCAGCCCGCGAGTTGTTCGCCGAGCGCGGTTACGCGGCCACGTCCCTGTCCGACATCGCCGCGGCAGTGGGGCTGACCAAGACCGCGGTCGCCTACCACTTCCATCCGAAGGACCGGCTGGCGCTGGAGCTGCTGTCACCGGTGGCGGGCGACATGCTGGCGCTGCTCGACGCCCCGTACGCGAGCCGCGGCGAGTTCGTCGAGGCGCTGGTGGAGTTCGCGGTGCGCTACCGGTCGGTGATCCGGCTGTTCATGGAGGACCTGGCCGCGGACGACGCCACGACCACGCCCGGCTCGGAGCGGGACCAGATCGCGACGTTCAGGGACACGATCTACGCCAAGCTCGTCGGCGACGACCCCAGCCCCGAGATCAGGCTCAAGAGCTGGGCCCTGCTGGGGGCGCTGCAGTGGGGGGCGGTCAAGACCATGGACCTGCCGGAGGAGCAGGTCCGCGACGTGCTCATGCGGACGGCGAGAGCCTTCTAGAGCCCCAGGATCTCCCGCTCGACGTGGTCGAGCGCGAGGCGGACCGCGCCGATCGCCACCCCCTCGTCGCCGAACGTGGACGCCACCACCTCGGGCGCGCTCACGCACAGCTCGGCCAGGTGCCGGCGCAGCGGTTCGAGCAGCACGTCACCGGCCCGCGCGTACCCCCCGCCGAGCACCAGCAGGTCGGGGTCGATGGCCAGCACCAGGGCGGAGGCCCCGATGGCGAGGTTCTCGGCGTAGCGGTCCACCCGGCGCACGGCCTCGCGGTCGCCCGCCAGCGCCGCCTCGAACACCTCCGCCGCCGAGGCGTCCTTGACCAGCTCGCGGGCGGCGTCCTCCCAGCCGACCTGCCGCAGGGTGCCGATCTCGCCCGCCGCGCCGGAGCGGCCGGGATGCAGCCGGCCGCCGATCAGGATGCCGGCGCCGGCCCGGTGGCCGATCAGCACGTGGACGACGTCCGAAGCGTGCTGGGCGCTGCCGCGCCAGTGCTCGGCGAGCGCGGCCAGGTTCGCGTCGTTGGCGGCCAAGGCGGTGCCCCCGAACCAGCGACCGGCCAGCCCCGCCAGGTCCACGCCCGTCCAGCCGGGCAGGGTGATCGACAGTGACACGCGGCCTGTCCTGTCCACGATGCCGGAGGTGCCCGCCGCGACCGTCCACACTCGTCTGCGTGCCACGCCCGCGCCGTCCACGCAGGCCAGCGCCGTGCGTTCGGCGGCCTCCAGCCGCTCGTGGGCGGCGGCGTCGCCGGAGACCTCGGCCCGCTCCCAGGCGATCACCTCGCCGTTGAGGTCGGCGAGGGCGGCCACGATGGCGTCGCCGCCGACCTCCACGCCCACCACGTAGCCGGCGTCCGCCCTGAACCCGAACCGCCGCGCGGGCCGCCCCATCACGCCCTCGTCGGGCGGCACCTCCCGGACGTATCCGCGCTCGCCCAGCTCGTCGAGCACCGCCTCGACCGTCTGCCTGGACAGACCGGTGACGCGCCCGAGCTGGGTCAGCGTGGCGACGCCCGCGCGGCGCAGCGCTCTGAGCGTGACCTGGGTGTTCACCTTGCGCAGCAGCGACGCGTCACCCGGCCGGAGCTCGGTCACTTATGAGACCCTTTCTCATAACTTCCCTATTGACGGCTACCAGCGTGGATCCTAGCATCGGCCGACATACGTGAATTGGTTACATATGTGGGAGGCGCTCGTACATGGTGACGCTCGCCGTCGTCGGGGCAGGTTCGCGAGGGACCTCCTACGCCCGCCACGCCGTCGAGACCGGCAGGGCCCGGGTGGTCGCGGTGGCCGACCCGCTGGCCGGGCGCCGCGACAGGTTCCCCGAGGCGGCGCCGTACGCGGACTGGCGGGACTTGGCCGCGCTGCCCCGGCAGGCCGACGCGGTGATCATCGCCACGCAGGACCGCGACCACGTGGAGCCCGCGGTGCGCTTCGCGGAACTGGGCTACGACATCCTGCTGGAGAAGCCGATGGCGGTCTCCGAGGACGACTGCCGCGCCATCGTGGCCGCGGCCGAACGGTCGGGGGCGGTGTTCGCGGTGTGCCACGTGCTGCGCTACACCCCGTACACGCGGGCCTTGAAGGCGCTGCTCGACGAGGGACGGATCGGCGAGATCGTCAGCGTCCAGCACCTGGAGCCGGTCGGATGGTGGCACCAGGCGCACTCCTACGTGCGGGGCAACTGGCGGCGGGCCGACGAGTCCACGTTCATGCTGCTGGCCAAGTCGTGCCACGACCTCGACTGGCTGGTGCACCTCACGGGCAAGCAGGTCACCCGCGTCTCCTCGTTCGGCGGTCTGCACCACTTCCGGCCGGAGAACCGGCCGGCGGGCGCCGCGGACCGCTGCCTGGACTGCTCCGTCGAGCCCGGCTGCCCGTACTCCGCCAAGCGCCTCTACCTCCCGCTCGCCGGCGACCACTCCTGGCCGCTGTCCGTGCTCACGGACGACGTCTCCGAGGCGGGCGTGCTGGCGGCGCTCAGGACCGGCCCCTACGGCAGGTGCGTGTACGCCTGCGACAACGACGTGGTCGATCACCAGGTGGTGAACCTGGAGTTCGAGGGCGGCACGACCGCGTCGTTCACCATGACCGGGTTCACGCCCGCGCTGCACCGGCAGACCCGGATCTTCGGCACCCGCGGCTCCATCGACGGCGACGGCGACCGCCTGACCGTCCACGACTTCGTCACCGGCCGTTCCTCCGTCGTCGAGACCCGCCCGAGCGGGGACGGCACGGCCAGGGGCGGGCACGGGGGCGGTGACGAAGCGCTGGTGGAGGCGTTCCTGACGGCGGTAGCCACCCGGGAGCGCGCCCCGATCCTCTCCTCGCCGGCGCAGAGCCTGCACAGCCACCTCATCGCCTGGGCCGCCGAGCGGTCGCGGCTGACCGGCGAGACCGTATCCCTGGAAGGAACCCCCCGATGAGACCCATGTACGCCGCCGCCGCTCTGCTGCTGGGCTTGACGGCCTGCGGGTCGTCCACCCCGCCCGCCACGTCCGCCGCCCCGTCCCGCGGCCCGATCACGTTCCTCGGCGGCAAGTTCGAGGCCGAGTCCGTGCAGAAGATCGTGGACGCCTGGAACACGGCCCACCCCGACGAGAAGGTCAGCGTCGTCCTGCTGCCGGAGAGCGCGGACGAGCAGCGCCGCAAGCTCATCCAGAACGCGCAGACCAAGTCGGACGCCGGAGACGTCATCCTCATCGACGCCGTGTGGACCAGCGAGTTCGCCGCGAACCGATGGGTGGACGAGCTCAAACTGGACACCACCGGCTTCCTGCCCACCACCATCGAGACGGCGAAATACCGCGACAAGCTGTACGCGATGCCGGTCTTCACCGGCACCGGCCTGCTCTACTACCGCACCGACCTGGTCAAGGAGCCGCCCAGGACCTGGGCCGAGATGAAGAAGATCTGCGACGAGGTCCTGCCCGAGCAGAAGGGCATGAGCTGCTATGGCGGCCAGTTCGACAAGTACGAGGGCCTCACCGTGAACTTCTCCGAGGCCGTCGCCTCGGCCGGCGGCGAGCTGCTCGACGCCTCCGGGCAGCCGCAGCTCACCAGCGACGCGGCCAAGCAGGCGGCACGGTTCCTGGCGGACGGGTTCAAGAGCGGGATGATCCCGAAGGAGGCGATCACGTACAAGGAGGAAGAGGGACGGGTCGCCTTCCAGGAGGGCAAGCTGCTCTTCTACCGCAACTGGGCCTACGGCTACGAGGCCGCGCAGAAGACCGACGGCTCCAGCAAGGTGAACGGCAAGTTCGACGTCGCCCCGATCCCCGGGCTCAACGGCCCCGGCGCGGGCACCCTCGGCGGGAACAACCTGGCCGTCTCCGCCTTCTCCAAGCACAAGCAGACGGCTCAGGACTTCGTCGCCTTCATGACCAGCGCCGACCAGATCAAGGCGTTCGCGCAGACCAGCTCGATGCCGGTGCCGCGGACCGCGATCTACGAGGACCCGGCGATGATCGAGAAGTACCCGTACCTGCCCGCGCTGAAGGAGGGCATCCTCGCCGCCAAGCCGCGCCCCAAGGCCGTCAAGTACGGCGACGTGACCGCCGCCATCCAGGAGTCCGCGTACGCCATCGTCACCGGCGCCAAGCCGGTCGAGCAGGGCCTGTCGGAGCTCCAGGCCGCGCTCGGGCCGCTGCTCAAGTGACGCCCCGATCGTCGCGGTGGGCGGCGGCCGCCCTGCTGTCGCCCACCATGCTGGTGCTCGCCCTGGTGGTCTTCTACCCGCTGGTCGCGGCCATGCGGGAGTCGTTCTACGAGAGCGGGCAGCGCCTGGACGCCGACGGGTTCGTGGTCGAGGGCGAGTGGTTCGCCGGGCTGGCGAACTACGCGGGCGTGGTGCAGCAGCGCTTCCTGAACGCCGCCTTCAACACCACGCTCTTCACCGTGGTGACGGTGTCGCTGGAGGTGGTGCTGGGGGTGGCGATGGCACTGGTCATGCAGCGCGCGTTCAGGGGCCGCGCGCTGCTGCGGGCCAGCATCCTCATCCCGTGGGCGGTGCCGACCGCCGTGTCAGGGCTGATGTGGAAGTGGATCTTCCAGGCGGACGGGGTGGCGAACGCGCTGCTCGGCACCGAGATCCTCTGGACGGCCGACGGCCCCTGGGCCAAGCTCGCGGTGATCCTCGCCGACGTGTGGAAGACCGCGCCGTTCGTGGGGCTGCTCGTGCTGGCCGGGCTGCAGATCATCCCCGGCGACGTGTACGAGGCGGCGCGGGTGGACGGGGCCAGGCCGTGGCAGACGTTCTGGCGGATCACGCTGCCGCTGGTCAGGCCCGCCCTGCTGGTGGCCGTGCTGTTCAGGCTCATGGACGCGCTGCGGATCTTCGATCTGCCGTACGTGCTGGTGGGGCCGCGCAAGCAGTCGGTGGAGACGTTGTCCGGCCTGATCTGGGACGAGGCCACCCGAGTGCACTACGGGCCCGCGTCCGCCTACGGGACGGCGTTGTTCGTCTACATCGCGGTGATCGCGTTCGTGTTCGTGAAGCTGCTCGGGGCCGACCTGCTCAGCGACGTGCGGACGCGGCGGCGTGAGGGGAGCGCCCGTGTGGCGTAGGGCGGGAATGATCGGCATCGCGCTGTACTGCCTGGTGCCGTTCTACTGGATGGTGGTGTCGAGCTTACGCCGCACCGCCGACATCTACGACAAGTCACCACTGCCTGCGCCGTGGTCGCTGGAGTCGTACGAGGCGGTCTTCGCCGCCGACATGGGCTTCGGGCAGTCGCTGCTCAACAGCCTCGTCGTGGCGGGCGTCACCACGGCGGTGACGCTGGTCGTCGGCACGCTGGCCGCCTACGCGCTCGCCCGGCTGCACTTCCGGGGCAAGAACGTCGTGCTGGCCCTGGTGATCGCCGTGTCGATGTTCCCCGGGGCGCTGCTCATCGTGCCGCTGCTGGAGCTGTTCACGGCCATCGGGTGGATCAACACGTACCAGGCGATGATCGTGCCGTCGATGTCGTTCGCGCTGCCGCTGACCATCTGGAACCTGACGACGTTCTTCCGGCAGCTGCCGTACGAGCTGGAGCAGGCCGCCATGATCGACGGCTGCTCCGCGATCGCCGCGTTCCGCCGCGTCATGCTGCCCCTGGCCGCGCCGGGCGTCTTCACCACGGCGATCCTGGCGTTCATCGCGACCTGGAACGAGTTCATCATCGCGGTCACCATGATCAACGACCAGGCGCGGCAGACCGCCACCGTCCGCATCGCGCAGTTCACCGGCGCCGCCAAGTTCGACACGCCCTTCGGCACGCAGATGGCCGCCGGCGTGCTGGTCACCCTTCCCCTGGTGCTGCTGGTGCTGTTCTTCCAGCGCAGGATCGTGGCAGGGCTGACGGCGGGGGCACTGAAGTAGCGCATCCGGTCAAGTAGCCCCTCCGGCGGCCCGGCACGCGGAATACTGAAATGCCAGACCTCACCCGTGGGAGGAGGCACGCGGTTGCGCACGTACTTCGAGCCCGAGGAGACGCGGGAGTACGAGGCGACCAGGACCGTCCTCATCAGACGCTGTCTCACCTGGGCGGACGAGCACGGCCGGCCCGCCGACGAGCTGCTGCTCGCCGCCGCCCTCGACGCCCGCCACCACAGCCGCGACGGCCGCCTCGCCTACTGGGACGAGCCGCAGATCAGGCGCTACCTGCTGGCCTGGGTGCCGAAGTACGTGGTGACGCCCAGGGAGATCCTGGAGATCGCGCCGGAGATCCTGCGCACGTTCCTGCACTACCTCGCCGCCGCCGGGCTGCGCGACCCGCGCGGCGCCACGCCGGCGCAGGCCGACGACGCCATCACCAGGGCCGTGCCCGGCTTCCGCGAGGCCCTCGACGACCCCTACCTGCAAGGCGTCGCCAAGTTCTGGGCGCAGACGGCGCTCGACCACGGCAACGACCTGTCCGGCCCCGGCGCGCTGCGCGACTTCAAGCTGGATCTCGACGCCGGCCGCATCCGCTACGACCAGGAAGTGCTCGACCAGCTCCTGGAGGCCCGCCACACCCGTACGGACCTGGACCTGGAGGAGGAACGCGCCCTCCGCCGGCCGCCCGTCGCCCTGCCCGCGCCCGCCGACCTCGCCGAGGACGCCGCCCGCAGCACCACGGTGCGGCGGCTGACCGCGCTGGCCACCTGGGCGGGCGATGCGGGCCGCCCGCTCACCAGGACGGGCAGCCTCACCCTCGCCGACGCCCGCGAGCTGTCCATCCTGCTGGGCACCGGCGAGGAGATGCTCCAGGTGCGCAGCTCCACCGACCTGCCTCAGCTCAGCCTGCTGCTGGCCTGGTGCGAGCTGCTGGGCCAGGTGCGCGTCAGCAGGGGCCGCCTGTTCCAGGTGAGCAAGGCCGCCCCGCTGCTGCGCGACCCGGCCGCGCTGTGGGCGCGCGCCTTCGAGGCGCTCCCCCACCTCGGCGGGTCGATCACCATGAGCAGCCACGCCGCCGTACTCGGCCGCTGCTTCGACGCGGTGCTCCCCGGCGTGCTCGACACCCTGTACGGCATGGCCGACATCCCCGTCGCCCGCCTGGCGGAGACCGTCTGGCTGGCCTGCCAGCAGCACACGCACCTGAACGGGGCGCCCGCGCGGCTCAAGGACCTCTGGCGCCGCCAGACCGCCCTCGACCTGGAACGCGCCTTCCAGGTGCTGGCCGACCTGGGCGCCGTGGACCTCACCCGCGGCCCCGCCGAGCTCTGCGCCGGCGACCTCGACGACGACCGGGCGATGCTCGGCACCGGCGACCGCGGCAGCCAGGCGCTGCTCGGCACCGGCGACCGCGGCGGCCAGGCGCTGCCGCCGGACGCGGTCGAACGGCTGCGCCGCCGCCTCGACGGCCCCGACCTCCTCCTGGCCCGCCTCACCCCGCTGGCCCTGCGCTGCCTGCGCGAACACCTCCTCGCGGAAGGTCGCGACGCCCCGCTGATCGGCGAGCTGGCCACCGCCCCTGCGGCGGAGCTGCTCGGCGTCCTCGCCCAGCATTACCCGCCCAGGGAGGCCGCCGTCGAGCTGAACTCCTGGCTCTCCCACCCGGGCCAGGACCTGGAGGCGCTGCTGCAGGCCATCCGCGACTGCCCGTTCCGCACCCGCGCCGCCGCCATGCTCGCCGTGCTCGCCGACGCGCTCCCCCAGGGTGAGGCCCTCGTCCGCGACCTGCGCCACGACCCCGTACTCGGCCCCACCGCCCTGACCTTCCTGGTGGACGACGGCGAGGTCGACCCCGGAACGCTGGACCAGCACGAGCACCTGCTGCTGGGCGCGGAGAACTTCCTGACCCTCCTGGAGCTCGGCGGGCCTCAGGTCCTCATCGAGCAGCTCAGGTCGATGGCAGGCGGCGGCGCGTACGAGTTCGCGGCGGCGGTGCTCGGCTCGGGCCACCACGACGTCGCCGGGCTGGAGGAGATGCGCGAGCTGGTGGCGGAGCCCCTGCGTGCCCGCCCGTTACGCCTCATCCCCGGCACGGGTTCCGGCACCCGCCCGGCGCGCAGAAGACGCCGGTCGTAGCTCCAGGCCTTCGAGTCCTCAGACCTTCAGCAGGCCCAGGTCGCGCAGGCTCTCGGCCGACTCCACGATCGTGGTCTCGGTGTCGCGGGGCCGCCAGCCGAGCCCGCGGGCCCGGTCGTTGTGGATGACCGGCCGCGGCGGGTCCTCACCCGGAGCCTCCCGCGCCGGCACGCGCGCGGCCGGCGAGCCGAGCCGCCTGGCCAGCACCTCCGCCACCTCCGGGAAACTCCACGCCCCGCCGTCGCCGACGGCCAGGAAACGCCTGCCCGCGGCCTTGGGCGCGGCCATGACGCGCAGGTGCAGATCGGCCACGTCCCGGACGTCCACGATGCCGAAGCGGTGGCGCGGCAGCGCGTCCACGGCCCCCTCGACGCCCAGCTTGATCAGGTACATGGAGCTGCTCAGCGCGGTCGTGAGCGTGGGCCCGAGGATGAACGTCGGGTTGACCACGACCAGCTCGGTGCCGCCGCCTTCGCGCCGCACGAAGTCCCACGCGGCCAGCTCGGCGATCGCCTTGGAACGCGGGTAGGGCGCCAGGCCCGGCGTGTCAGGATCGGTCCAGTCGTCCTCGGTGTACTCGCCGTCCGGCTTGGGCGTGTAGCCGACCGCGGCGAACGACGAGGTGAGCACGACCCGCCGGGCCCCCGCGTCGCGCGCGGCGCGCAGCACCCGCAGCGTGCCCTCCCGGGCGGGGACGATCAGCTCGTCCGGGTCGTCGGGCTGGGCGATCGGGATCGGCGAGGCCACGTGATGGACCTCCGCGCAGCCCGCCACCGCCTCCCGCCAGCCGTCGTCGGCCATCAGATCGGCGGCGGCCACCTCCAGGCCGGCGTCGTCGGCGCCGCCCCGGCGCACCGCCGCGCGCAGGTCGCCCTCGCGGGCCGTCGAACGCACCGTGGCGCGTACCCGCCTGCCGTCCCGCAGCAGCGCGGCGATCAGGTGCGTCCCCAGGTAACCGGAACCTCCGGTGACCAGAACCGGGCTCATCACAGCACCTCCAGCGCTGAAACCGCTTCCATGATCCGGTGCCACGCGGCCTCCTCGGCGGCGGCGTCGCCGCGGTCGCGGGCGTCCCACAGCGACGCCTTCTCGCGCAGGTACGCCAGCCGCGCCCGCTGCGCGGCGATCTCCGCCTCGACCCGCTCGGCGTGGCGCAGCAGCAGGTCGCGCTGCTCGGCCGCCGCCTCCCGGCCGCGTGCGCGGTTGGCCTGGTAGGTGCGCATGTCCTCGATGCCCACGCCGACCGCGCGCAGGCAGGCCAGGATCTCGATCTCGCTGACGTCGTCGGTGTCGTAACGGCGGTGGCCGCTGCGCTCGTCGCGGGCGATCGGGCCGATCAGCCCCACGTCCTCGTAGTAGCGCAGGGTCGGCTCGCTGAGGCCGCTGCGCCGTGAGACGTCCTGAATGGTGAAGGTTGTCACGCAGGTCAGGACACCATACTTCAAGCGCTTGAAGTCAAACCCTCGCGCGAGGCGGGCACGGGGCTCGGGCGAGGGCGCGGCTTCGAGCTGACCGAGCCGTCCGGGCTCACCAGGACCAGGCTCGCCCTGACCGCGTGGCGGCTGCTCAACGCGTAGCGATCCCCATGCGTCACCAGTTTGACCGGTGACGCACTCTGTGGAACAGTCATGTCCAGGCAGGACAACTGCCGCGCACCACAGAGGGGGACCCATGAACACGCACACCATCCACGTCGATGGCGTCGCCCAGCGCTACCACGTCGCGGGCACCGGCCCCGTCGTCGTGGCCCACCCGGGCGGCCCCGGGCTGTCGTACGAGTACCTGCGGATGCCCGCCGCCGAGAAAGACCTCACCATGGTGTACGTCGAGCCGATCGGCACCGGCGAGTCCGGCCGGCTCCCCGCCCACCCGCACGGCTACACCCGCGAACGCTACGCCCGCGCCCTGGACGGCCTGGTCGAGCACCTCGGGGCCGACCGCGTCCACCTGCTCGGCCACTCCCACGGCGGCTTCGTCGCCCAGCACTACGCCCTGACCCGCCCCGACCGGCTGGCCGGCGTCGTCCTGTACGACAGCGCCCCGGTGACGGGCGCCGACCACTACGCCGAGGCGGCCCGCAACATGGAGGCGTTCGCGCGGCGCAACGCCGACCGGCCCGAGCTGCAGGCCGTGCTCGACACCTGGCAGTCGCTCGGCGGCCTGTCCGACGACGAGGGCACCACCAGGGCCGCCCGCGGCATGCTGCCCGCCTACCTCGCCCGCTACTGGGACCACCAGGAGGAGTACGCGCCTCTGTTCTCCATCACCGGCACCTTCATCTCCGGCCGCGACGACCAGGGCGTCCCGGAGCAGATCGACGACCGCGACGCGCTGCCCTCGGTCAAGACGCCCACCCTGGTCATCGCCGGCCGCCACGACGTGATCTGCGGCCCGCGCTGGGCGGAGGAGCTGGCCGGCGGCATCCCCGGCGCGGAGCTCGTCATGCTGGAGAACAGCGGCCACCTCGGCCACGTCGAGGAGCCGGAGGCCTTCGCCCGCGCCCTCACGACCTTCGTACGGTCCGATCAGCAGGCGCCGAGCTCGACGACCACCTTGCCGAACGGCGAGCCCTCCCGGTAGTAGCGGTAGGCGTCCGGCACGTCGGTGAAGGTCCGGTCGATCACCGGCCGCAGCATGGCGGCGGCGACGGCGGCGCACATGTCCTCCAGGTCCGTGCGGTTGCCCACGAAGACGCGGCGGAGGGTGGCCAGGCTGGAGGCGTACGCCTCGTGGGAGATCGCCAGGTGGTCGCTGCCCGCGTCCCTGGTGATGAGCACCACCACCTCGCCGTAGAGCCCGGCGGCCCGCACGGACTGGTCGATCGTGGCCGGGCCCGCCGTGTCCACGACCAGGTCCGCGCCCCTGCCCCCGGTCAGCTCCCGCACCCGCCCGCCCCACTGCGGCGTGGCGGTGTAGTCGATCACGTGGTCGGCGCCCAGCGCCTTCAGCCGGTCGGCGTGCTCCATGCGGGACGTGGTGACGATCACCCGGCAGCCGGCCAGCCGGGCGAACTGCACGGCGAACAACGACACCCCGCCCGTGCCCAGCGTCACCACCGTCCGGCCGGGCAGCAGCGCCCCGCCGGCGGTCAGCGAGGTCCACGCGGTGAGCGCCGCGCACGGCAGCGTCGCGGCCTCCGCCCAGCCGAGGTGCTCCGGCACCGCCACCGCCGCCTGCTCGTCGAGCAGCGCGTACTCGGTCAGCATCCCGTCCAGCGTGCAGCCGGGCTGGTGCACCAGCTCCGGCCGCAGGCGGCCGTCGTGCCAGCGCGGCCAGTACGACCCCATCACCCGATCCCCGGCCCTGAACCTGGTCACCCCTGGCCCTGCCGCGACCACCTCCCCGGCCCCGTCGCTCAGCGGGATCACGCCCGGCCGGGCGGGCAGCGAGTAGGTGCCGTCCAGAATGAGCAGGTCGCGCTTGTTGAGCGCGGCCGCGTGCACGCGGACCAGGATCTCACCCGGCCCCGGCTCGGGCACCGGGGCCTCCGTGAGCACGATCTCCGGCCGTTCCAGTCGATAGGTGCGCATGTGGCGATCCTCCGGATCGGGACGCCCGCCCGGCAATTCCCCGGAGGGAATCGCGGCTCAAGCCACCGCCTCAGCAACCGCGACGCCGTCCCGCACGACGCGGCGCGGGCGAGCGGGGAGGCCGTACATCGGGTTGGCGACGCTCCAGGCGGCCGACTTGCAGATGATCTCCTTGTAGGCGGCGGCGAACCGGCCGGTCAATGCCGCGTTGACGGCGCTGTCGTCGGCGGTGACGTACTGGATCAAGCCCTCCTTGCGGCCCAGCGAGACGCACTGGTTGAAGTAGCGCACCGACGAGTGCGGAAGCTTGCCACCGGTGAGGCGGGCCACGATCGCGTCGGCGGCGTGCGTGGCCGTCGGGATGCCCGAGGCGCACGACATGCGCAGCGGCTTGTTCCCCGCGCCCATCGCCATGGCCGCGTCGCCGATGGCGTACACGTCCGGGTGCGAGACCGAGCGCAGGGTGTCGTCGACCACGATCTGGCCGTTGCCGGACAGCTCCAGGCCCGTCGCCGCCGCCAGCGGGTGCACCGCGAAGCCCGCGGTCCACACGGTGACCGCCGCCGGGATGGCCGCGCCGTCGGCGGTGGCGACGTGGCCGGGCTCGACGGCGGTGACGGTGGTGTGCTCGTGCGCGGTGATGCCGAGCTTGCCGAACACCTTGCGCAGGTGCTCGCGTCCCTTCGGGGAGAGCCAGTCGCCGAGTGCGCCGGTGGCGGCGAGGGCGACGCGCAGGTCGGGGCGGGCCTCGGCGATCTCGGTCGCGGCCTCCACGCCCGTGAGGCCGCCGCCGACGACGAGCACGCTCTGCCCGGCGCCGAGGCCGGTCAGCCGCTCGCGCAGGCGCAACGCGCCAGGACGGGAGGCGATCTCGCAGGCGTGCTCGGCGGTGCCGGGGACGCCCTGGGGGTTCCAGGCGCTGCCGAGGGCGTAGACGAGCGTGTCGTAGGGGAGCGACTCCGGCTCCGCTGAGCCGTTCACGGCGGTGACGGTGACCGTCTTGCGGTCGACGTCCACCCCGGTCACCCTCGCCAGCTTCAGCTCGACGCCCGTCCCCGCGAACATCTCGCTGAAGGGCCGCGGCTTGAGCTCCTGGCCGGTGGCGAGCTGGTGCATGCGGACGCGTTCCACGAAGTCCGGCTCCGCGTTGACGAGGGTGATGGAGACGTCCTCGCGGTGGAGCCGCCTGGCGAGGCGGCCGGCGGCGAAGGCTCCGGTGTATCCGGCTCCGAGGACGACGATGCGGTGCTGCATTTCCGCGCTCCTGTCTTGCGTGGTTGTGCCCCTTGAACCGGGCAGCCCGGCGTTTCCTGACAGGAACGGGATGTGAAGCACGTCACACTCGGATCAGAGGCTCTCCGTGGTCGCCGGCCGCCCACAGCGCGGTCGCCCGTTCGAGCTTGTCGGGGTTGATCTGGTTGCGGACCGCGGTGATGCCGTCGGCGGTGATCTCCAGGCACATGATGCCCACGACCCGGCCGTCCACCACGGCCACGAGGGCGGCGCCGCCGTTCGCGGTCGTGGCGTAGACCTCGGGCCGGCCGCCGATCCAGGTCGTGGTGGCCTGGCCGAACCTGAACATGCCCCGCAGGAACGTGGCCACCGCCACGGCCCCCTCGAACGGCTTGGTCCGCGCCGGGATCTTCCCGCCGCCGTCGCCGACGGAGGTGGCGTCCGCGGTGAGCAGCCGCACCAGCGGCTCAGTCCGCCCGCTGGTCGCGGCGGCCAGGAACTCCTCGACGATCCGCCGCGCGGCGGCCTCGTCGATCTCCGTGCGGGCCTTGCCGTCCGCGACGTGCTTCTTGGCGCGGTGAAAGATCTGCTGGCTGGCGGCCTCGCTGATGTCGAGGATCTCGGCGATCTCCCGGTGCGGGCAGTCGAAGGCCTCCCGCAGCACGTACACCGCCCGCTCGTTGGGCGACAGCCGCTCCATGAGCGTGAGGACGGCGTACGAGACCGACTCCCGCTGTTCGGCGGTGTCGGCGGGGCCCAGCATCGGGTCCCCGGCCAGCAGCGGCTCGGGCAACCACTCCCCCACGTACGTCTCGCGGCGCGCCCGCGCCGAGGTGAGCTGGTTGAGGCACAGGTTCGTGAGCACCTTCGTCAGCCACGCCTCGGGCACCTCGACGCGCTCGACGTCGGCGGCCTGCCAGCGCAGGAACGTCTCCTGCACGACGTCCTCGGCCTCCGCGGCCGAGCCCAGCAGGCGGTACGCGATGGCCTCCAGCCGGGGCCGGGAGGCGACGAACCGGTCGACGTCGTCCACAGTGAGGGGCATGGCCCCGATCATAGGCGTCGGCCGTCCGCGACCATCTGCCACCCGCGCTTCGACCCCGCGCCTACCTCGGCGAAGATGCTCTCGACCGGCCTCCTCGCGTGGCGGCGAACGGCGTGGCGCCGTAGCGGCGGCCGACGCGCTCGGTCTCACGCTCGGCCTCGTAAGCCCGGCGGCGCCGCTTGCGGCGGGCCAGGAGCCAGCCGAGGAAGATGGCGGCCAGGCCGATCGGAGTCCCGGCCAGGCGGCGTGCGAGCAGGAGCTGAAAGAGCTTCTTCATACGCCCGCCACTGCCCGTGTCCGGCCGGGCCACGCCTGCGAGAGCACAGGTCACTCACCCGCGATCGGGCCAGTCGCGGTAGCTGTCGGGGACGGGGTCGTCTCGCCGGGGTCGGGGCCCGACTGCGGCGCCACCCCGACCGTGATCGTGATCTCGGCGCCGACCTCGACGCAGCCACCCGGCGCACGGCTCTGCGCGAGAACGGTGTCCACGCGCGACTCGTCCTCCACCATCTGCTCCGTCACCTGCACGGACAGCCCCGACCCCACGAGCGCGCCGCGCGCGTCCTCCCGCTGACGGCCGGTGACCGAGGGGACGGGGACGCCGTTGCGGGACACGGTCAGGTCCACCGCGGTGCCGCCCGCGACGCGCCGGGCCGCCTTGGGCCGGGTGGACAGCACCTCGCCGGCCGGCTGCCGCGAGCACGACCGGGTGACGGCGCCCACCTTGAGACCCGCACCGGTGAGGGTGGCCTCGGCGGCGCCGCGCTGCATGCCCGTGAGCGCCGGCACCTTCAGCCCAGCCGAGACCTGGAGTGAGACCTTGGTGCCCTGGTTCACGACCATGCCGGGGGCGGGCCTGGCGGTCAGAACCCGGCCGATCGGCTGGGCGGAGTCGCGCTCGGTGACGGAACCGGGGGTGAGGCCTGCTCGCTTGAGCGCCTTGGTGGCGGCGGTCCTGTCCATGCCGATCAGGGCGGGGATGGCCACCGTGACCGGGGGGACCACCGTCGGCGGGTCGGAGGCGGGCTCCTGGGGGCCTCGGGAGGCTTGCTGTTCCGGCTTGGCGGGAGGGGGGTTCTGGGTCTGCGCCGGGGCGGTGGAGGTGGACAGCACCGAGGTCAGGGGGCCGCCGCCCGCTTGGGGGGCCGGGAGGTCGGCGGTGTCGGCGTTCATCGTGGGGATGATGACGAGGAGGAGGACGGCCGCGGTCGCCAGGAGGGCGGCGCACACGGCGATGGCCGCCCTGGGCCAGCCTCGGGTGTGGTCGGGCCGCCCCCCGAGCACGAACCCGTCACTCCCACCCGCCCCCGCCCCGATGCCCCCGCCCTGTCCGTGACCAGCTCCGCCGCCGCCCGCACCGCCGCCGCTGCCCGCCCAGCCGGCGTGCGGCGCGCTGGTGCCGCCGCGTCCCCCCGGCGCGCCCGGAGGATGCGTGACCGCCCGTAAGTCGTCGGCCTGCGGAGGACGGGACGCCGGACCACCGCCCGGCCCCGCCGCGTCCGGAGGCAGCCGGTAGGCGTCCCCCATCGCGCCCGTAGCCTCAGGCTCGGCCATCGGCGCCCAGGCACCCGCCCCACCGGCACCCGCCCCGGCCTCGTCACCGGACCGCCCCGTCTCAGGTGAACGCTGCTCAGGCACCAGCGGCGGCGCCGCCCGCAGGATGTGCGGCGGAGGCGACCGGAGCACCTCGGGCGGCACTCCCTCAGCCGACTCCCCCAGCAGCTCGAACAGCAACTCCCTGCTGCTCGGCCGATTACGGGCGTCCTTGTCGAGACACGACTCCACCAACGCACGAAGCCGCCCCTCCAGCCGCCCCAGCTCGGGCTGGGCGGTGAGGATGCGGTGCAGCACCGGCGCCACGGAGTCCTGCCCGAACGGAGCCGTCGCGTTGGCGGCGAAGCACATGGTCGCGCCCCACGAGAAGACGTCGGCCGCGCCCGTCACCGCCATGGCCGTGATCTGCTCGGGCGCCATGTACGCGGGCGTGCCCACCCCGCGCCCGCTCACCGTGGCGGCCGCGTCCAGCGCCTTGGCCAGGCCGAAGTCGATCACACGAGGGCCGTCGGAGCCGAGCAGCACGTTCTGCGGCTTGAAGTCCCGGTGGACGATGCCCGCCCGGTGGATGGCCGCGAGCGCCGTCGCGGTGCTCACCGCCAGCCGCTCCAGCGCGCCGCCGTGCCGGGGCCCGGTGAGCGTGACCTCGCGGGCCAGCGAGGGGCCGTCCACGTACTCGCTCACGATGTACGGCCGGCCCTCGTCGAACCCGGCGTCGATCACCTGGGCCGTACAGAACCTCGCCACATGCTTGGCGAGCTCCACCTCCCGCAGGAACGCCGCCCGCTCATCACCCACGGGCCCGTGCAGGAGCTTGACCGCGTACGTCTGCCCGCCCCTCGAACCGAGGAACACAGCGCCTTGTCCACCTTCACCCAGGCGCCCGGAAAGCACGTACTCCCCGAGACGCTGTGGGTCCCCCGTTCTGAGCGGCTGCGCCGTCGGCACGGGCGTCTCCCCTCGCCGCCACTCTTTCTGCTTCCACTGAAGGCAACGGGCCGCGCACAGTCAACGGTGCTCAGGCCAATCGCGGCCTGAACGTGACACAGTCAGTCAGGATGTCCGCGCGACCTTGCCCGAATACGTCACTTCGTCCTTACCGTCGCGTGTGACCTTGATGGCCATCTGGTTCGCGTCCGGGGTGGGGAACATTCGCAGCGTCCCCGGGTAGCACTCCTCGCCCTGCACCCGGTCGAGGGTGAACACCATGCCGCTCCCCTCGCGGCCGAGGCGGCCCGAGCAGTGGAGGTCGGCGCCCCACCGCATCATGCCGCTGTCGTCGCCGGTCAGGTGCAGCTCGACGGGGAAGACGCGGCCGGCGGTGAGGTGCTCGGCCGAGCCCGTCCACGTGCCCTCCAAGCCCTGCTCCGAGGCGCGCGTCCAGAGCAGGAAACCGGCCACGGCCATCGCCAGCCCGGCCGCCAGCACGGCCATCTGCCAGAGGCGGATCCGGCGGCGCTGCGGGGGCTTGGGCTCGACGGCGCTGCTACGGGTGCTCTCCCCCTGAACGCGCGCCTCCCCCAGGCCGCGCACCTCCTGACCGCGAGTTTCCTCCTGGCCGCGCGCCTCGTCGTGAACGTGAGCCTCTCCTTGAGCGCGCGCCTTCTCCCGGGCGCGAGCCGCGATCAGCGGTGCGGTGATCGCGGGGAAGCTGGTCGTGGGGTCGGGGTCGGTGATCTCACCAGGCTCCGACTCGGCCGCCCCCAACCCGACGACCGCACCAAGCGGCCCCGTACCGGACGGCCTACGAACCCCCGCGTCCGACCCGCCACTCGAAGCCTGCTCGCCACTCGAAGCCTGCTCGCCACTGGAAGCCTGCTCTCCGCCCGTAGCCCGGCCGTCCGCCACTCGCGAGGCCTTCCCACCCCCAGGCTCCTCACCGACGGCGACCATCGCCGCCGTCGACAGCAGATCCCCCGCGACCACGTCCAGCCCGAGCAGCAGCCGCAGCACCTCCTCCGCGTCCGGCCGCTCCCCCGGCTCAGGCGCCAGGCAAGCCTGTACGATCCCCCGCAGCCGCCCACCCAGCGACCCCAGATCAGGCTTGCCGTACAGAACGCGAGCCAGCACCTCCTGGTGCGTGTCGGCCGTGAAGGCCTGCCGCCCCGTAGCCATATAGGCCACGGTCAACCCCCAAGCCCACATGTCGGCAGGCGGCCCGGCGGACTCCCCCTTCATCCGCTCGGGCGCCATGTAGGCAGGCGTCCCCATCGGCAGCCGGCTGGTGGTGTGCGCCGTGTCCATCAACCGGGACACCCCGAAGTCGATCACCCGCGGCCCGTCGATGCCGAGCAGCACGTTCCCCGGCTTGAAGTCCCGGTGCACGACTCCGGCCCGGTGGATGGCCCCCAGGGCGGTGGCGGTGCCGATGGCCAGCCGGTCGAGCGACCCGCCGGACCGGGGCCCCTCCTCGATGACGAGCTCACGCAGCGAGGGCCCGTCGACGTACTCGCTGACCAGGTAGGGCCGGTCCCCGTCGAGGTCGGCGTCCAGGAGTTGCGCCGTGCAGAACGCCGCCACCTTCCTGACCGCCGCGACCTCGCCCAGGAACCGCCGCCGCGCGTCCGGGTCGCCGGAGAGGCTGGCGTGCAGCAGCTTGACGGCGACCGGCGCGCCCTGCGGCGTCTCGCCGAGGTACACGATGCCCTGGCCGCCTTGACCGAGCCTGCGTGTCAGCCGGTACGCACCCAACTGCTGTGGGTCATCGGCTCGTAGCTCGGACATATCCTCCCATTATGCCGCCCACCTGAGGATGCGGGCCGCGCTCCCCGTTCATGAACCACGGAAGACCTTCCCCGAATACGTGACCTCGTCCTGCCCTTCGCGGGTCACGTCGATGGCGATCTGGTCCGGATCGGCGGCGGACGGGACGATCCGCAGCGTGCCCGGATAACACATGTCGCCTTTGACCCGGTCGAGCCGGAACTCCAGCGCCTTCCCGCCCGGGGTGAGCCGTCCGGAGCAGTGCAGGTCGGCGCCCCAGCGCATGCTGGACGAGCCGCCGGCGCTCAGGCGCAGCTCCACCGGGAAGATCCGCTTGGCGGCCGGGTGCTCGGCCGACCCGGTCCAGGTGCCGTCGAGATCCGGCCCGGCGGGCGTGGAGACTGACGGCTCGGCCATCGGCTGCACGATCCGGGGCGGCCCCGCGACGTCCGGCCGCTGTTCCCCTGCCCACCAGAGCACGCCCCCCGCCACGGCCAGCCCCGCGACCGCCGCCACCACGACCTGCCGCTCAGGCCACCGCCGCCGCCGCCGCGACGGCACCCCACCGTCAGGCTCGGTCCAGGCATCCACCCCAGAGCCGCCCACAGAGCGAGGGTCGGTATCGCGAACAGGACGCGGGTCAGTGGTGGCGGGCGGTTCGGGCACCGGCACGGCGGCGCGGGCGCCGGTCGTGAGCACGTCCCCCTGCTCATGCCCCAGCAACCACCGCAGCACCTCCTCCGCGTCCGGCCGCTCCCGCGGGTCATGACGCAGGCACCCTTCCACGACCTCCCGAAGCACCCCGCCCAGCCCGCCGAGGTCCGGCTTCCCGTACAGGATCCGAGCCAGCACCTCCTGGTACGTCTCCGCCCGGTACGCGTGCCGCCCCGTGGCCGTGTAGGCCACGGTCAGCCCCCAGGCCCACAGATCGGCGGCGGGCCCGGCCGTCTCCCCCTGCACCCGCTCGGGCGAGAGGTAGGCGGGGGTGCCGAGGGAGACCCCGGCAGAGGTGGTGGCGGCGGCGTCCATCATGCGGGACACCCCGAAGTCGATCACCCGCGGCCCGTCGATGCCGAGCAGCACGTTCGGCGGCTTGAGGTCGCGGTGCACGACCCCGGCCCGGTGGATGGCGCCCAGGGCGGTGGCGGTGCCGATGGCCAGGCGGTGCAGCGACCCGCCGGACCTGGGCCCCTTGTCGGCGACGTGCTCGGCCAGCGACGGCCCTTCGACGTACTCGCTGACCAGGTAGGGCCGGTCGCCGTCGAGGTCGGCGTCCAGGAGCTGGGCCGTGCAGAAGGCGGCGACCCGCCGCACGGCCTCGACCTCGCCGAGGAAGCGCCGCCGCACGTCCGGGTCGCCGGACACTCTGGCGTGCATGAGCTTGACGGCGACGAGCGCGCCCTGCGGCGACTCGCCGAGGTAGACGACCCCCTGACCGCCCTGCCCGAGGCGGCGCAGGATGCGGTACTCGCCCAGCCGGGAGGGGTCTTCAGCGCGGGACATAGGCCGCCAGTATGCCAGCGCCCTCATCGGTCACATCAGTGCCGAGGGTTACAGCAGCGCCGCGTACTCGTCCAGCAGGGGCAGGATCACGTCGGCGGGCCCGCTGGGCAGCGTGGCGACCACCTGGGTGATCCCGAGCGTGGCGTAGTAGTCGAGCTTCTCCCTGCTCGGCAGCGTGCCGAAGGGGACGACCTCGCAGGCCTGCGGCCGCCCGGCCTTCTCGCACGCCTCCCGCAGCGCGGGCAGCGCCGCCTTGATGCCGCGGCCGCCGATCGGCATCCACCCGTCGGCGTACTCGGCCACCTGGGCGAACAGCTTCGGCCCGGCGGCCCCGCCGAGGTAGACGGGCGGCACCCGGACGGGCTTGGGCCACGACCAGGACGGCTCGATGCCTTCGACGCAGGCCACCTCGTCGCGCCACATGGCCTGCATGGCCAGCACGTTGCGCCGGGCCACCTCGCGGCGCCGCCCGTACGGGACGCCGTGGTTCTCGATCTCCTCGACGTTCCAGCCGAACCCGACGCCGACGACGGCGCGCCCGCCCGACAGGTGGTCGAGGGTGGCGATGGCCTTGGCGGTGACGATGGGGTCGCGCTGGGCGGCGAGCAGGATGCCGGTCCCGACCCGCAGAGTGGACGTCACCGCCGCCGCATAGGAGAGGGCGACGAGGGGGTCGAGGGTGCGCTTGTACTCCTCGGGCAGCTCACCCCCGCCGGGGTACGGGGTGCGCCGGGAGACGGGGATGTGGGTGTGCTCGGGCACGTACAGCGAGTCGAAGCCGCGTTCCTCCGCCGCTCTGGCGAGCTCGTGGACCGGCATGGCCAGATCCGTCGCGAACATCGTGACGCCAAGCCTCATACGACACTCCCCACAGCGAACCAAGCGATTGCTCGGTTAAGATTTCCAGAGTACCTTGCAGAAGACCATCCCGCGGAAAGAGGTCCACGGTGAAGTTTTCTATCTTCCTGAATCCGCAAATACCAGGCTCTGGTTACGCCGCCGAGGAGAACGCCAGGGCCAAGCGCCCGATCGGGCGGGACACCGAGTCGTACCAGAGACTGCTGCACGAGGTACGGGAGATAGCCGTCCACGCCGACCAGATCGGGTTCGACGCGCTGATGATGACCGAGCACCACTTCCACTCGGAAGGCATGGAGTTCTCGGTCAACCCGCTGATGTTCCTCACCGACCTCGCCGCCAGGACCGAGCGCATCCTGCTCGCGCCGCTCGGCCTCGTGCTGCCCGCCTGGGACCCGATCAGGGCGGCCGAGGACGTGGCGCTGCTCGACCAGTTCAGCAAGGGCCGGCTGCGGCTCGGCGTGGCACGCGGCTACCAGAACCGCTGGATGAACGTGCTGGGCCAGCGCTGGCACGCCGCCGCCGCCCGCTCCGACGGCTCGGCGTCCGACACGCGCAACTTCGACGTCTTCGGCGAGGTGCTGAAGATCATGAAGATGGCGTGGACGCAGGAGACGCTCCGCTACAAGTCGGACGTGCTCGACTACCAGGTGCCCTACCCGTTCGAGGGCATCGAGGGCTGGCCCGCCCAGGAGTGGACGCGCACGTTCGGCTCCCCCGAGGAGATCGACGAGGACGGCACGATCAAGGCCGTCTCCGTCTGCCCCAGGCCGTACCAGAACCCGCACCCCGAGCTGTGGCAGCCGTTCACGATCTCCGACCGGTCGGTGATCAGGGCCGCGCAGGAGGACATCCTGCCGTGGATGTTCACCCCCAACCCGGACGACCACGCCCAGAAGGCCAAGCTCTACCAGGAGGAGTCGGCCAAACAGGGCCGCCACTACAAGCTGGGCGAGCACACCGGCATCCTCAAGATCGTCGGCATCGCCGACACGACCGAGGAGGCCATCAACACCTTCGGCCGCAGCATCCCCAAGGACTTCGCCGCCTTCTTCGGCCCCTTCGGCTACCTGGAGGTGCTGCGCAAGAAGGAGGACGAGAAGCACAAGCCCATCTCGCCCGAGAAGGGCGACGCCAAGCGCATGAACGACGTCGAGATGGCCCTGTTCGGCACCCCCGACGACGTCAAGCGCGGCATCCAGCGGATGCTCGACCGCATGCCCGACCTGGAGTGGTTCGGCCTGTACATGCAGGGCCAGCAGGGCGTGCTGCCGCTGGACACGGTCAAGCGGAACCTGGAACTGTTCGCCACCAAGGTCGCGCCGGAGTTCCGATGAGATACTGGCTGGGAGCCTCGTTCTCCGACACGGATCAGTTCGTCGAGCTGGCGCGGGCCGCCGAGCGGTGCGGGTTCGACACGCTGACGCTCTCCGACCACCTCTTCTACGCCGACTTCGCGACGCCGTACCCGTACTCGAAGTCGGGCAGGCCCCGCTGGGACGCGAGCACGCACTGGCCGGACGTCTGGGTGACGATCGGCGCCATGGCCGCCGTCACCAGCACCCTGCGCTTCTCCCCGAACGTGTACATCGCCCCGGCCCGCGACCTGTTCACCGTGGCCAAGCAGGTCTCCACGGCGGCGGTGCTGTCACACGACCGGGTGACGTTCGGCGTCGGGGTGGGCTGGTGCAAGGAGGAGTTCACCGGCACCGGGCAGGACTTCCACACGCGCGGCCGGCGCCTGGACGCGATGCTGCCCGTCCTGCGCTCGCTGTGGGCGGGCGAGACGGTCACGCTCGACGGCCTGCCCCCGCTGTCGATCTGCCCCGCCCCCGCACGGCCGATCCCGGTCGTCGTGGGCGGCGACAGCGAGGCGGCCCTGCGCCGCGCGGCCACGCTGGGCGACGGCTGGATCGGCAACCGCATCTACACCGAGGAGCAGTTCGACGAGGTCCTCGCCGCGTTGCGCGGCCATCTCGACGCGAGCGGCAGATCCATGGACGGCTTCGAGATCATCGCCCCGCTCGCGGTCCTGCCCGACGCGGACACCTACCGCCGCTTCGCCGCCAAGGGCGTGACGGGCACCATGGCCGCCCCCTGGTGGCTGGCCACCCCCGAGGAGAAGGCGCGTTACGGCGAGGGCACCCTGGAGCTCAAGATCGCCACCATGGAGCGCTTCGCCGAGGAGGTCATCGCGAAGACGTGACCCCGGGCGGCCGTGATCGTGGGCGATGGCCGGGTCGTGCCGGTCACCGAAGGCCCGCCCCAGTAGGGCCCGCACACACGCCCAGCCGTTCGCGTTCGACTCGCTCAGCCTTCCATACGCGTTCGTATGGAAGGCTCCGCAGCGAGGAGTCCAGTATCTTGGCCGCGTCCAGCACGCATCCAGCCTTTGCACCTGGGCGCAAAGGCTGGACATGAGGCCTCACCGGCCCGACGACAGCAGCGTCTGCCCCAGCGGAGTGATCACGTGCAGCACGGCGGTGCCGTGGCGGTGCGTCTCGATCAGCCCGGCGTCGCGCAGCACCCGGGTGTGGCGGCTGACGGAGGCGGGCGAGGTCGCGGCGCGCTGGGCCAGTTGCGTGGTGGTGGCGCCGCCGTCGATGGCGGCCAGCACCGTCGCGCGGGTCGCGCCGAGCAGGGCGACCAGCGACTCGGTGCGGTTCGTCTGCCAGTGCGAGTGGCGGTCGATCGGGTACACCAGCGTCGGCGGCAGGCCGGGATCCGCCAGCGCGACCGGCACCCGCCTGCAGAAGTACGACGGGATCAGCAGCAGCCCGCGCCCGTCGAGGTGCAGATCGCGGTCCACGTCGTACTCGACCTCCAGCAGCGGCGGGCGCCAGCGCATGAGCGGCGCCAGCCCGCGCAGCAGCCCGTCGGCGCCGCCCTCCGCCAGGTCGCGCCGCCTGCGCGACACCTCGGCCGCGATGGCCGCGCCGATCACGTCCTGGTAGGGCTCGATGGCGATGGCGTGGTAGGCCCGCAGCGTGGCCGCCAGGTTCATCAGCGTCGCCGTCTCCCCCTCGGCCAGCCGCCTGCCCCAACCCGGCAGCGCCGCCGTGCGGGCCAGCGTCTCCATCTCGTGCCGCAGCCGCGCGCGCGGCGTGCCGAGTATCGCCTGCAGCCCGGCGTCCAGCCCCTGCAGGCCCTCGGCGGGCGTGATGAAGTCGGGGAAGTACGGGCCGAACGGCGTCAGCGCGGCCACCACCCGCTCGTGGCGGTGCAGCACGTGCCGTTCGCGCCGCATCTCCGCCAGCCAGGGGCGCAGCGTCGCCGGCGGCGCGGGGTCGGCGAGCCGGTGCCTGCTGAACACCATCTCCCAGAAGGGATCCGCGGTCTCCGCTAATCGGGTGCGCCGTAAGTCGTCGCCGGTGAAGTGAATCCTGAGCATCGATCCCTCGATCCCTTCAACGGGCCCCACTCTACGATGGCGGCCTCACGCGAGCACCCCTTCGCCCCGAGCCAGGCAGGCGGCCGGGGACGATAGCCTCGTTCCGTGCTGGAGAAGATCGCAGCGACCCGTTACGTCACCCCGCTGCGGGAGGGCGGGTCGCTGCCCGGCGTCGTCGAGGCCGACGACCTGGGCACGTACGTCGTGAAGTTCCGCGAGGCCGGCCAGGGCAGGCGGGTGCTGGTCGCCGAGATCGTCTGCGCCGAGCTGGGCCGCCACCTCGGGTTCAGGACGCCCGAGCTGAAGCTCATCGACCTCGACCCGCAGATCGGCGTCAGAGAGCCCGACTACGAGGTCCAAGAGCTGCTCAAGGCCAGCACCGGGCTCAACCTGGCGGTCGACTTCCTGCCGGGCGCGCTCGGGTTCGAGCCACTGGCGTGGGTGGCCGACCCGCTGTTCGCGGCGCGGATGGTGTGGTTCGACGGCCTCATCCACAACATCGACAGGAGCTGGCGCAACCCCAACCTGCTGATCTGGCACCGCGACACCTGGCTGATCGACCACGGGGCCGCGCTCTGGTTCCACCACAACTGGCGCACCGCCGACCCTCAGCGGCCGTTCGACGCCGGCGACCACGTGCTCGCCCCGTACGCGGGCGACGTCGAGGCGGCGGGCGCCGAGCTGGCCGGGAGGATCACCAGGGGGCTGCTGGAGGGCGTGACGGCGCTGGTGCCGGACGAGTGGCTGGCGGACGAGCCCGGCTTCGGCTCGCCCGGCGAGGTGCGCGAGGCCTACGTCGAGCACCTGCTCCAGCGGGCGCACGGGCCGCGCGAGTGGCTGGTGCGCGGCGAGCACAAGCAGCGCGGGCAGGGCCCTGGTTCGGTCGGCGAGTTCTGGCGGGGAGGCGGCGGCCGATGAGCAGGCCGATGAGCAGGCCGATGAGCAGGCCGATGAGCAGGGACGTCTACGAGTACGCGGTCATTCGCGTGATGCCCAAGGTCGAGCGGGGCGAGCTGATCAACGCGGGCGTGCTGCTCTACTGCCAGCCCCGCGACTACCTGTGCGCCAGGGTGGGGCTGGACCCCGGCCGTCTGCGGGCGCTCGATCCGCAGGCCGACGTCGACGGGGTGCGCCGGGCGCTGACGGCGTACGAGCTGGCCTGCGGCGACGACTGCGGGCCGCTGGCGGGAGAGCCGCTCGGCGGCCGGTTCCGCTGGCTGACGGCGCCGCGCAGCACGATCGTCCAGGCGGGCCCCGTGCACGCCGGGCTGACCGCCGACCCTGACACCGAGCTGGCCAGGCTTTTCGACAAGCTCGTCCGCCTTTAGGCCCTTGACCAGCGACGATGCTGGGTAAGAGGTGCTGAAAGGGGGAAGGAGGGCCGGTCGTGGGCGACACCGGGCAATTCACCGTGCAACGACCCTTCCAGCTCGACGACCTCGACCACGCGGGCACGTACGTGGTGGACGACCGCGGGCGTATCGTCGAGGTCAACCCCCAGGCCGAGCGGCTGCTGCGGCGCAAGGCGGGCGAGCTGGTCGGCCGCGACGCCCACGACCTGCTGCACCGGGGCGAGCGCGGCGAGCCGCTGCCGCGCAGCCGGTGCGTGATGCGGGAGCCCCTGCTGACCAACGACTCCGCCCACGGCTGCGGCGTGTGGCTGGAGCGGGGCGACGGCTCGCTCGTCCAGATCTCCTGGATGGTCACCCCGTGCCGGGTCGGCGAGGCCGGGTCCGGCGCGCTGGTGCTCTTCCACGAGACCGGCTCTGCCGGGCTGGGCGAGCGGCAGCGGGCGCGGCCCGCCCCGACGATGTCGGAGCTCGACCGGCTGGCCCTGCTGGCGGAGACGACCTCGACGCTCACGGCGAGCCTGGACGTGGACGAGACGCTGCGCCAGCTCGTCCGCCTGGTGGTACCGCTGCTGGGCGACTGGGCGGTGGTCGACCTGCTCACCGAGGAGGGCGAGGTGACGCGCGCCGCCGTCGTCCACCACGAGAACGGCGTCCTGGCGCACCGCGCCGATCTGGAGCGGCCGATGCCGCCGCTGCCGCTCGAGTCCACGATGCCGCTGGCGCGGGCGCTGCGCGGCGTCACCGCGGCGCTGGTGGGCCCGGAGGACTACGAGGGCCGGCTGGAGTCGCGGCTCGCGGCCGTCCAGCGCGACCTGTTCGAGGCGACCGGCATCTGGTCGGCGTGCACCGCGCCGATCCGGGGCGTACGTGAGGTCGTCGGCGCCATGACCCTCGGACGCGCCGAGCAGCCCCAGCCGTACACCACGGACGACATGTTGCTCATCGAGGACATCGCCCGCCGGGCGGGGCTGGCGCTGGACAACGCCCGCCTGTACGAGCGGCAGCGCCGGGTCGCCGAGACCATGCAGCGGCACCTGCTGCCCCGGCTGCCGTCGATGCCCGGCCTGGAGATGGGCGCCTGCTACGTGCCCGCGCCGCGCGCCTCGCAGGTCGGCGGCGACTGGTACGACGCGTTCGTCCTGTCCGACGGCGCGGCCGGGGTGGTGATCGGCGACGTGGTGGGCCACGATCTCGACGCCGCGTCCGGCATGGCGCAGGTCTGCAACATGCTGCGCGCCTACGCGGGCGAGCTGGAGGAGCCGCCCAGCGTCATCGTGGACCGGCTCGACCAGGCGGTGGCCCGCATGGCCGAGACCACGATGGCCACCGTCGTGTTCGGCCGGGTGGAGCGAGAGGACGGCGGGTGGCGACTGCGCTGGACCAACGCGGGGCATCCGCCGCCGCTGCTGGTCGAGGGCGACGGGCGCACCCGCTACCTGGACGAGGCGAGCGGCCTGCTGCTGGGCACCGGCTTCGCGCCGGCCCGCGAGGACGCCGCCGTCGAGCTGCCGCCGCGCTCCACCGTGCTGTTCTACACCGACGGGCTGATCGAGTCGCCCAGCCACTCCCTCGACGAAGGCCTCGACCGGCTGCGGCGGCAAGCCGCCGCACTGACCCGCCACCCGCTCAGCGCCTACTGCGACCGGCTGCTCACCCGCGTCCGCCCGGCCGACAACGACGACGACGTCGCCCTGCTCACCCTGCGGATCCCCGGTTAGCGGAACGCCTCCGCGTTGCCCCTGGCCCACTGCTCGAACGTGCGCGGCGGGCGCCCGGTGATCTCATCCACCGTGGGCAGCACCGCCGACTCGTCCAGCTCGCCGCGCGCGAAGAACCCGTAGAACGCCTCCGCGTACGCCTCCGGCATCCCACCGGCCACCATCTCGGCCCTGGCCTCGGCGTCCGTCAGCCCCTCGAACCGCAGCTCCCTGCCCAGCACCTCGCCCAGGATCCGCACCCGGTCGGCGGGCCGCAGCGCCTGCGGCCCCGTCAGCCCGTACACCCGCCCGTCGTGCCCCTTCTCCAGCAGCGAAGCGGCGGCCACGGCGGCGATGTCGAGCGGATCGACGGTCGCGACGGCCGCGTCAGGCCAGGAGTCGCGGACGACGTCGCCCGCCCTGACCTGCTCAGCCCAGCGGAACGTGTTCGACATGAACGTCCTGGGCCGCAGCACCGTCCACGGCACCCCCGACTCGCGCACCAGCGCCTCCGACCGCACGTGGTACGCCGAGACCGGGTTGCTCACGTCGGCGGCCTCCGCCGCGCTCGCCGACAGCAGGACCACGTGCCCGACGCCGGCCCGCGCCACGGCCGCCAGCGTCTCCTCCATCCGGTCGTACCCGGCCAGCAGGAACACCCCGCGCACGCCGCCCAGAGCGCCCGCCACCGACTCGGGATCGTTCAGGTCGCCCATGACCAGTTCGGCGGGCAGCTCCACTTCGCGCCGCACCAGCGCACGCACCGGCTCACCCGCCTCGGCCAGCGTCCGCACCAGCGCGCCGCCCGCGTTCCCCGTTGCACCCGTGACAAGGATCATGCCGGGGATGCTAGAACAAAACGGACATGAAGGTGTCGATCTCCCGGAAGCCCACCTTCCGGTAGACCGCCCTGGCGGCGTGGTTGTAGTCGTTGACGTACAGCGAGACGACGGGTGCGAAGCAGCTCATCGCCGCCTCCACCACGGCGGCCATGCCGGCCACCGCGTACCCCTTCCCCCGCAGTTCCGGGGCGACCCAGACGCCCTGGATCTGGCAGGCGTGCGGGGTCACGGCGCCCACCTCGGCCTTGAACACGACCCGGCCGTCGTCGATCCGCGCGTACGACCGCCCGATCCTGATCAGCTCGGCCACCCGCGTCCGGTAGAGGGCGCCGCCGTCGCCGAGGTTCGGCGAGACGCCGACCTCTTCGGTGAACATCGCCACGCACGCCGGCAGCAGGACGTCGAACTCCTCGGGCCGCACCCGCCGCACCAGCGGGTCGGCCGCCATGGGCGACTTGCTGGACGTCGCCATGACAGGCTGCGCCCAGCGGATCGCCCGCGCCCGCCCCCAGTGCGGCTCCAGCCGCTCCCACAGCAGCGAGACGGCATCGACCGGCCCCACGATGGACGAGCAGCGCCGCCCCTGTTTGCGCGCGCGGTCGGCGAACGCGTGCACGGCTTCCGGGCCGGCGTTGACCGGCACCATGTTGGCTCCGGCGTAACAGAGTGACACGAGGCCACCGCGCGGCCCGAACCCCCACATCTGCCCGCCGAGCCGTGCCGGATTGAGTCCGACGGCCCGCACCCGAGAGGACACGAAGACATTGGCGACCGGATCGGAGTCCAGGAGGGCGAGGACCTCGTCCCGGTCGTTGTCGTCGAGCACGCGCGACGCCGATGTACGCAGCATCACATGGTCAGACTACGCGAAGGGTTACCGAATACGGCATCCGGCGCTGCCCACGGTAACCCTTTCTTGACGTCAGCCGATCGGCAGCCCCTCCAGGACGCCCAGAATTCCGAGCAGACCCTGCGACGACGGGCCACTCGACTTCATCTGCGCGGCCGGGCGCGGCTCGGGCGTGGCGGGGCAGGTCGTGTCGCGGCGCGGCAGGGTGCCGTCCCGCAGGTACGCGGCCAGATGCCCGTCCAGGCACTTGTTGCCCGCCAGCGACACCCCGTGGTTGCCGCCCCGTTCGAGCACCATGCGGGAGCGGGGGAACAGCTTCGCCATCTCCAGGGCGCCCTGGTACGGGGTGGCGGCGTCGTGGCGGGACTGCAGCATGAGGAACGGCGGCAGCTTCGGCGAGGAGCGCACCTGCACCGGCTTGCCGCCCTGAACCGGCCAGAATGCGCAGGGGGCGTTGAACCAGGCGTTCGGCCAGGTCAGGAAGGGCGCCTCGCGGTGCATCGCCTTCATGTCGGTCCGCCACCTGTCCCACTGGCGCGGCCAGCGGGCGTCGCGGCACTGGACGCTCAGGTAGATGGCGTAACCGTTCTCGTCGGTGGCGTCGTTCTTGCCGTGCTTGGCGTAGATGTCGGTGAGCCCCTTGACGTCGCCCTGCCGCACGTAGGACGACCAGGCCTGGGCGAACTGCGGCCACACCTTGTCGCTGTAGCCGGCCACGGTGAACGTGTCGTCCAGTTCGCTCGGCCCCACGACGCCCCCGGCGGGCTTGGCGCGCAGCCGGTCGCGCATCGCGTAGTAGGCGAACGAGGTCTGCTTCAGCGTGGCGCCCAGCTTGTAGGCGTCGTGGTGCTTGGCGGTCCAGGCCAGGAACTGGCGGTGGCGGTGTTCGAAGGCGCGGTCCTGCTTGAGGTTGGAGTCGTACCAGACGCCCGTGGGATCGACGGAGCTGTCCATGACCAGGCGCTTGACGCGGCTCGGGAAGAGCGTGGCGTACAGGGCGCCGAGGTAGGTGCCGTACGAGTAGCCGAGGTAGCTGATCTTCTGCTCGCCCAGGGCGGCGCGGATCGTGTCCATGTCCCTGGCGGTGTTCTCGCTGGTGAGGTGCGGCAGCAGCCACGCCCAGCGCTGGCCGCAGCGGGAGGCGTACTCGGCGGCCCTGGCCAGCAGCGCCTTCTCCTCCGCCCTGTTGTGCGGCACCGCGTCCGGCCTCGGGGCCTTGTAGTAGGTCGCGGGGTCCACGCAGTGCACGGACGGCTCGCTGGCGCCGACGCCGCGCGGGTCGAACCCGACGACGTCGTACCGCTCGGCCACGTCGGCGGGCAGTTGCGTGGCCACGTACTCGGTCAGGTCGCGGCCCGACGACCCCGGCCCTCCCGGGTTGACCAGCATCGTGCCCAGATGGTTGGCGTCCCTGGACACCTTGGCCTTGATCCGGTTCAGCGCGACCTTGATCGACTGCCCCATGGGATGGCGGTAGTCGAGCGGCACGCGTACGGTGGCGCACTCGATGGCGGCCGAGGCCGTCTTCCCCGCCACCTTGGGACAGGCCCCCCACACCACAGGCGCCTTCCTGCCGGCCACCGCCGCCCCGTCCGCGCTGACGACCCCCGCGACGAGCATCACCAGCCCGGCGACAACCCCCATTACCCGCTTCACCCGGTGGACCCCTTCCTTGTCATAGGCCTTGCGATGCTCCCGTGAGCGACCGCGTGGTGACTCTGGGTATGAGGACATGTTTGCCGATCTGTAATCCTCCCATGACGCACCGCGACCGTCCGCCTTTTCGAAACTTTCGCTCTCAACGCCCTCCGAGATCGCCGCCAGCCACATTTCACTTAGTTTCCGACACTTTCGGCAGTCTTCCCACGTGAGCTGAGCCAAGCGCCGAAACATTTCGTACGAGCGTTGACACGTTTCGGCGCGCTCCGCAAACTGATCGCCAGCACCCCCCACACGGAAGGGAGAGCCGCTGTGATCACAGGCTTGGCCCGCTCCAGGCTCGTCGCGCTGGCGGTGGCGACGACGCTCTCGATGGCTGGAGCGATGACGGTTGCGACCACCCCGGCCGCCGCGGCGGCCGGGGTCGAGGACGAGGGCGCCGACTGCGCCGTGCCCGCCCTGCCCGACGCGGGCTCCTTGCCCACCGTCTCCAGGCTCCCCGACCCCTTCACCAAGCTGAACGGCGCCCGCATCACCACCAGGGCCGACTGGCGGTGCAGGCGACAGGAGATCAAGAAGCTGGCGGAGAAGTTCGTCTACGGCGACAAGCCCGCCAAGCCGTCCAGCGTCACCGGCACGGTCTCCAGGACGAGCATCAGCGTGAACGTCTCCCACAACGGCAGGACCGCGAGCTTCTCCGCCGGCGTCGACCTGCCGAGCGGCACCGGCCCCTTCCCCGCCGTGGTCGTCCTGGGCGGGCTCGGCGCCGACACCGCCACGATCAAGGCGGCGGGCGCCGCCGTCATCAGCTACGACCCCCTCGCCGTCGGCAGGGAGGGCACGCCGCGCAACAACAAGCAGGGCGCCTTCTACACCATTTACGGCGCCTCCAGCGGCACCGGAGTCCTGGCCGCCTGGGCGTGGGGCGTGAGCCGCATCATCGACGTCATCGAGCAGTCGGGCGGCGGCATCCTGCGCGCCGACGCCACCGGCGTCACAGGCTGCTCCCGGTACGGCAAGGGCGCCTTCGTGGTCGGCGCGTTCGACCAGCGCATCGCCCTGACCATGCCCATCGAGTCAGGCAGCGGCGGCGTCGCCGCGTTCCGCGCCATCCCCGGCGAGAGCGGCGCCCAGCCGCTGAGCAGCGCCTACTCCGAACAGCCGTGGCTCGGCGACGCGTTCAGCTCCTTCACGGGCAGCCCCGGCCGGCTGCCGGTGGACACCCACTCGGTGGTCGGCATGATCGCGCCTCGCGGCCTGTTCATCATGGACAACCCGCACATCGACTGGCTCGCCGCCCGATCCGCCAGCGTCGGGGCCCTCGGCGGCGCGGAGGTCTACAAGGCGCTCGGCGCCGGCGGCAGCATCACGTACTGGTCGGCCGTCCAGGACGGCACCCACTGCGCCAGCCGCTCCGAATGGCGCACCCCGCTCCAGCAGAACATCCAGCGGTTCCTGCTGAACACCGGCAGCTACACCGGCTCGATGCGGATCGCGTCCAACAAGAGCGGCAACCTCGCCGAGTGGCGCGACTGGACCACCCCCGCCCTCACCGACGGCGGCGGCGACACCTCGCCGCCCACCGCCCCGGCCGGCCTGGCCGCCTCGGCCACCACCGCCACGGGCACCACTCTGACGTGGACGCCCTCCACGGACGACAACGGCGTGACCGGCTACGACATCCTGCGCGCCCCCGGCGCGAGCGGCGGCGCCTTCACCCAGGCCGGCACCTCCGCCACCACCTCGTACGCCGACACGGGCCTCACCCCCAGCACCACCTACCGCTACCAGGTCAGGGCGCGCGACGCGGCCGGGAACACCTCGCCGGTCTCGAACACGGCCCAGATCACCACCCAGCCGGGCACCTCCACCGGCACCTGCTCGGCCACCGGCACCGTACAGACCCAGTGGGCGACCGGCTACGTCATCCAGCCCCTGACGATCACCAACACCAGCACCTCGCCCATCACCGGCTGGACGGTCACCTTCACCCTGCCCGCCGGCCACACCCTCGCCGGCTCCTGGAACGGCGCCGTCACCACCACCGGCCAGACCGTCACCATCCGCAACGTCGCCCACAACGGGACGATCGCGGCGGGGGCCGCCAACAGCAGCGTCGGCTTCCAGGTCAACCGCCCGAACGGCAACACGGCGACCCCGTCCGGCTACACCTGCGCCTGACGGCCGCCCTCTTCGGCCCGCCCCTGCCTTGCCGGTACGGGCGGGCCTCCTACTCGATCAGGTCGCACCGCCCGGGGCCCAGCTCGTCACCGACCATGCGCAGCGCGACCTCGGCACGGGACGCGAGGACGAGCGGCGGAACCCCGGCCACCAGGTCGGCTCTGAGCATGAGGAAGCGCCGAGGCCCACGTTCGGGGTACGCTGAAATCAGCCGCACAAGAGGGCTACATGAACTTGTCCGGGGCTACGGCCCCCAGAGGGCGCGACCGATGAGGTCGCGCCCTCTGTTTTTTGTCAGCCGACCGTGACCGTCGGCCCGGAGGTCTCGTCGTCGAGGTCCACCTCGACCCCCATCTCCTCCGCCAGCCGCAACGCCTCTTCGATCAGCGTCTCGACGATCTGCGACTCGGGCACGGTCTTGATGACCTCCCCCTTGACGAAGATCTGCCCCTTCCCGTTCCCGGAAGCCACCCCGAGGTCCGCCTCCCTGGCCTCACCGGGCCCGTTCACGACGCACCCCATGACGGCGACCCGGAGCGGCACCTTGAGCCCCTCCAAGCCGGCCTGCACCTGGTCGGCCAGCGTGTAGACGTCGACCTGCGCCCGCCCGCACGACGGGCAGGAGACGATCTCCAGGCCGCGCTCCCGCAGCCCGAGGGACTCCAGGATCTGGGCGCCGACCTTGACCTCCTCCACGGGAGGGGCGGACAGGGAGACGCGGATGGTGTCGCCTATGCCCTCGGCGAGCAGGGCGCCGAAGGCGACGGCGGACTTGACGGTGCCCTGGAAGGCCGGCCCCGCCTCCGTGACGCCCAGGTGGAGCGGGTAGTCGCACTTGGCGGCCAGCAGCCGGTAGGCGTTGATCATCACGACCGGGTCGTTGTGCTTGACCGAGATCTTGATGTCGCGGAAGCCGTGCTCCTCGAACAGGGAGCACTCCCACAGGGCCGACTCCACCAGCGCCTCGGGGGTGGCCTTGCCGTACTTCTGCAGCAGGCGCGGGTCGAGGGAGCCGGCGTTGACGCCGATGCGGATGGGGACGCCGGCCTCGGAGGCCGCCTTGGCGATCTCGCCGACCTTATCGTCGAATTTCTTGATATTTCCGGGGTTGACCCGGACGGCGGCGCAGCCCGCCTCGATGGCGGCGAACACGTACTTCGGCTGGAAGTGGATGTCGGCGATGACGGGGATCTGGGATTTCCTGGCGATGATCGGCAGCGCGTCGGCGTCGTCCTGGGACGGCACGGCGACACGGACGATCTGGCACCCGGACGCGGTCAGCTCGGCGATCTGCTGAAGAGTGGCGTTGACGTCGGCGGTCACCGTCGTCGTCATCGACTGCACCGACACGGGGGCGTCGCCGCCCACGGGCACGCTGCCGACCATGATCTGGCGGGAGTGGCGGCGTTCGGCGAGCGGCTTGGGGCGCACCGTCGGGATGCCGAGAGCTACAGAAGACATTTCAACCCTTACTGTGACGACGCTTTCCAGTTTAGGTAGCTAGCGGGACTGCCCGGCTGTGAGTTCGGCCGCACGGGCTCTGGCCCAGGCATCGGCCGCCAGCACCTCTTCGACGGTGTCGGCAGGGGTGACCTGGTGCTCCTGCACGACCTTGGCCACGGTGTCGACGATGGACAGGAACGGCAGCCCGCGCTCCAGGAACGCGTCGAGGCACACCTCGTTGGCGGCGTTGTAGACGGCGGGCGCGGTGCCGCCCTCGGTGCCGACGTGCCTGGCCAGCGCGACTGCGGGGAAGGCCAGGTCGTCGAGCGGCTCGAAGGTCCAGGTGTGCGCCTTGGTCCAGTCGAGGGGGCGGGCGGCGCCCGGGATGCGCCCGGGGTGCCCGAGCGCGAGGGCGATGGGCAGCCGCATGTCGGGCGGGCTGGCCTGAGCGATGGTGGAACCGTCGACGTACTCGACCATGGAGTGGATGATCGACTGCGGATGCACCACGACTTCGATGCGGTCGAAGCCGAGGTCGTACAGCAGGTGCGCCTCGATCACCTCCAGGCCCTTGTTGACCAGGTTCGCGGAGTTGATCGTGATGTAGGGGCCCATGGACCACGTGGGGTGGGCCAGGGCCATCTGGGGTGTGACGCCGGCCATCTCCTCGCGCTTCATGCCCCTGAACGGCCCGCCGCTCGCGGTGATCACGAGCTGCTTGACGGACGAGGGGTCGTAGCCGTCGGGCCCGGCGGCCCACAGGCACTGCAGCACCGCCGAGTGCTCGGAGTCGACGGGGAGGATCTGCCCCGGCCGGGCCAGGCGCTTGACCAGCGGCCCGCCGATGATCAGCGACTCCTTGTTGGCCAGCGCGAGCGCCCTGCCCGCTTCCAGGGCGACGAGCGTGGAGGTCAGGCCGAGCGCGCCGGTGATGCCGTTGAGCACCACGTCGCACTGCCACCCGGCCACCTCGGCGACCCCGTCGGGCCCACCCAGCACGGTGGGCTTGGCGCCGTGCGCGGCCAGCGCGTCCTTCAACGCGGGGACGGCCGACGCGTCGGCCACCGCCACCGCCTCGACGCCGAACTGCGCCGCCTGCCTGGCCAGCAACTCGACCCTGCCGCCCCCCGCCGCCAGCGCGGTGACCTTGAAACCGCCGGGGTTGGCGGCGATGACGTCGAGGGCCTGGGTGCCGATCGAGCCGGTGGAGCCCAGCACGACGACGGAGCGGAGGGTCTCTTCATGCACGTGTCCATTGTCCCCGCTGCACGGCGCACTCGGGCACGCGGGACCGGTCGTCCTTAAATTCCCCTCCTTATGTGACGCGCGGGAGTGCAGTTAATTTGTGCCTGAATATCGTCATATCGGAATGCGCAAAACTTGAGAAATCTGGATATTGATCCGGCTACCTTCCAAGCCCACCGTCCGGTTTAGGGAGGTTCGTAATGCACCGCCGCTTCGCCCTGCTTTCCGCCGCCGCCGTGCTCACCGTCACCTTGGTTCCCGCGAGTGCGGAAGCGCACGCCGTGCGCCCCAAGCCCGCCCAGCGGGCCGCCGCCGACACGGCCGCCGAGCGGCGGCAGGTGCTGACGTACTGGACGGAAGGCCGCATGGAGGCCGCACGTCCGCTGCAGGCCCCCGCCCCCGGAGCGCAGGCGGCGGACGAGCCCGAGCAGGGCGCCCCGTTCGCCCGCGAGGCGCAGGCGGCCAGGACCCCCGGTGAGGCGTGGACCCGTGGCGGCGCGGTGGCCCGCACGACCGGCCGGATCTTCTTCACCACGCAGGCCGGCCGCAATTCCTCCTGCTCAGGCACCGCCGTGACCAGCGCCAACAAGAGCGTCGTGCTGACCGCGGGCCACTGCGTCAAGATGAACGGCGCCTTCCACACCAACTGGGTCTTCGTGCCCGGCTACGACAGGGGCAGCCGCCCGTTCGGCACCTGGCCCGCGACCAGGCTGCTGACCACGCCGCAGTGGAACGCCCGCGAGGACGTCGGCTTCGACGTCGCCGCAGCCGTGGTGGCGCCCGTGGACGGCAGGACGCTGGTGGACGCCGTCGGCGGCCAGGGCGTCGCCTTCAACCAGCCCAGGCGCCAGCAGCTGTACGCCTTCGGCTACCCGGCGCTGGCCCCGTACGACGGCTCGAAGCTGATCCACTGCAGCGGCCGGTCGTTCGACGACTTCATGGGCAGCGACGACCTCGTGCTCACCTGTAACATGACGGGCGGTTCGAGCGGCGGGCCCTGGATGCTGAATTTCAACGAGTCGACCGGGCTCGGCACCCAGAATTCCGTGAACAGCTTCAAATACAGCTTCGCCCCCAACTGGATGCTGGGCCCCTATTTCGGGAACGAGGCGCAGGCCGTCTACCAATCGGCCCAGACGGCCAACGCACTCTGAGCAATTTACCGAAAGTAGTCACAAGAACACATCTCGTGGTGCACACTCGGGGGCCATGACCTTGAGCACCCCCCTGCTTGCGGCGGCGCCGCTCCTCGCGGGGCTGATCGGCCCCGCGCTCCTGGGCGCGGCACCCGGCCGCCAGCAGGCCGAAACACCGGCCGTCGTGCCCGCGCACACGGCCAAGCGGAGCGACATCGTCGAGCACGTCGCCGCCCGCACCGCCGCCGACCACCGGCGCGTGCTCGACTACTGGACGCCCGAGCGCATGGCCAAGGCCCTGCCGATCGGCCTGCTCGGCATCGTGACCGACGTGACCGACGGCGGCGACCTGCTGGGCGGCGTCACGGGCGGCAAGGGCGTCACCACCGCCCCGAACCTGACGGGCAAGAAGGCCGACCTGGCGCTGCCGCGCAAGCTCATGGGCACGAACCACCTGGCCGCCGCCAGGCCTGACACCAGCACGATCGGCTCCCGCTGGATCACCGGCGGCCAGGTGGCCAGGACCACCGGCCGGGTGTTCCTCACCGTGGCGGGCGCCGACTTCGTCTGCTCGGCGAGCACCGTGAAGTCCGCCAACAAGGACGTCGTCGTCACCGCCGGCCACTGCGTGAAGGACGGCGCGGGCGAGTGGGCGGCGAACTGGACGTTCGTCCCCGGGTACGGCACCAGCGGCCTGCGCCCGTACGGCCAGTACACCGCCCGCCGCATGTTCGTCGCCGGCCCCTGGTCGCGCAGCGGCGACGACAACTACGACGTCGGCATGGTGGCCCTGTCCACCTCGCGCGGCAAGCACGTGGCCGACGTGGTGGGCGCCCAGGAGATCGCGTTCAACGCGGCGCGCGGCGGCCAGGCGTTCGGCTTCGGCTACCCCGCCGACCCGCCCTACGACGGCGACCACCTGGTCTACTGCGCGGGCCGGATGAAGAACGACCCGTACGGCCAGACCCGCGACCAGGGCCTCGGCTGCGACATGACGGCGGGCGCCAGCGGCGGCCCGTGGATGACGGGCTTCGACACGTCCAGCGGCAAGGGCACGATCATGTCGCTCAGCAGCTTCAAGTACAGCGACGACCAGCGCACGATGTACGGCCCGTACTTCGGCGACGCCGTCAAGTCGCTCTTCGACACCGCCCAGCACGCGTGACGCGGCGGGCGCCCCGTCCTTGAGGGGCGCCCGCCCGCGCTCTCAGAGGGTCAGCCCGGTCAGCACCATGACCTTCTCGTAGGTGTAGTCCTCCATCGCCGAGTGCAGCCCCTCCCGGCCGATCCCGGAGTCCTTGACCCCGCCGTACGGCATCTGGTCGGCCCGGTACGACGGCACGTCGCCGATGATCACCCCGCCCACCTCCAGCTCCCTGTTCGCCCGGAAGGCGGCGTCCAGCGAGCGGGTGAACACCCCGGCCTGCAGCCCGTACCTGGAGTCGTTGACCATCGCGTACGCCTCGTCGATCGAGGCGGCGGGCTGCAGGATCATGACGGGCCCGAAGACCTCCTCGCAGACCACCTTGGCGTCGTGCGGCACGCCGGACAGCACCGTCGGCGCCACGGTGGCGCCCTGCCTGGTGCCGCCCGCCAGCACCCGCGCCCCGGCGGCGACGGCGTCCTGCACCCACTGCTCGACCCGCTCGGCGGCGGCCTCCGAGACCAGCGGCCCCACCTGCGTCTTCTCGTCGGCCGGGTCGCCGGTGACGAGGGCGGACACGGCGGGCAGCAGCCGCTCGACGAACGCGTCGTACACGGGCTGCTCGACGATGACCCGCTGGACGGCGATGCAGCTCTGCCCGGCCTGATAGTTGGAGTAGAGGGCGATGCGCTGGGCGGCCCAGTCGAGGTCGGCGTCGGCCAGCACGACGGCGGCGGCGTTGCCGCCCAGCTCCAGCGTCACGTGCTTGCGCGGCACCTGGTCGGCGATCGCGTAGCCGACGGGCGCGGAGCCGGTGAACGACACGACGGGAAGCCTGGGGTCCTGGACCAGGGCGGAGGCGCGCTCGTTCTCGATCGGCAGCACCGAGAACATGCCCGCGGGCAGATCCGTCTCGGCCAGGATCTCGCCGAGCAGCAGCGACGACAGCGGCGTGGCGGGCGCGGGCTTGACGATGACGGGGGCGCCGACGGCGATGGCCGGGGCGACCTTGTGGGCGACCAGGTTCAGCGGGAAGTTGAACGGGGTGATCGCCAGCACGGGGCCCTTGGGCACGCGCGAGACGTAGGCCAGGCGTCCGGCCGCGGCAGGCTCGGTGTCGAGCCGCTGCACGGCGCCCGACCAGCGGCGGGCCTCCTCGGCGGCGAAACGGAAGGTGGCCACCGCCCGCCCGACCTCGCCGCGCGCCCACACGATGGGCTTGCCGTTCTCGGCCGTGATCAGGTGGGCGATCTCGTCGGCCCGCTCGGCGAGCCTGCGCGAGACGTGGGCCAGGGCCTCGGCCCGTACGTGGACGGGCAGCGCGGCGGCCTCCCGCGCCACCGCCGAGGCCGCCGCGACGGCCTCCTCGACCTGGGCGTCGGTCGGCACGGAGTGCCTGCCGACCTCGCGGCCGTCATGGGGGTTGGTGACAGTGAGCTCGGTGTCCCCGGTCGCGGCGCGGCCGGCCAGCCAGAAGGTACGCACGTCCATGACTCCGACGTTATGCCAAGGCATGTACCGGGGATTTACACCACGATGCACAACACCCCCGCGAGGGCTCACCGTTAAGTACAAGCTCCGGTGTATACCCACGATGTAACAGAAGTAGACCTAATTCGGGATGTTTACCATGCGGAGTGGTTTGAGCGATCTCCGCTATGGCTAAGTCATCGGTGCGGGTCTCCAGCGCGGTGGGCCCCCGATCAGAAAGGCGTGGGCCCCGTGACCGAACAGCGTGAGGTCACAAGGACGCATAGTTCCTTGGCCACCAGGGAGGTCTCATGACCTCGGCGCCGCTGGGGCTGCAGGGCGCCTACCTCATGGGTGAGCGCGCCGGCCACGACGAGCTGCGCTCCCGCCTCCTCGACGTCGCGGTGAACCTGCTGCGCACCGACGGGCCCGACAGCCTCACCATGCGCCGGATCGCGGCGGAGGCGGGCTGCACGACGACCGTCATGTACACGATGTTCGGCAACCGCGAAGGTCTGGCGGAGGCGCTCTATCTGGAGGGGTTCGAGCGCTTCCGCCGTTTTCTAGAAGCCGTGCCGCAGCGCCGCAACCCCCTGGAGCAGCTCGGCGCGCTCGGCCCCGCGTACCGGCAGGCGTGCCTGGCGGAGCCCGGCTACTACAGCCTGATGTTCGAGCGGGCCATCCCCGGCTTCGAGCCCAGCGAGCGCGCCAGGACCCTGGCCCGCGCCGCGCTGAACATCCTCGACCGCGTCATCGCCGACTGCATCTCGGCCGGCTACCTGATCCCCACCCAGCCCCGCAAGATCGCCGACGCGCTGTGGGCCGCCGCGCAGGGGGCCATCTCGCTGGAGCGCGCCGGGCACCTGCGTGACGGGCGCACGTACGAGGCGGTGACCACCGCGATCATCTGCTGCTACCTGGTGGAGAAGCAGGAGTAGCGGCCCTCCTGGCGGCCTCCAGGGCCAGCCACAGCTCGGCGCGGGTGCCGGGGTCGTCCAGGTCGCGGCCCAGCAGCTCGGCCGCGCGTCTCATCCGGTAGCGCAGGGTGTGGCGGTGCACGCCCAGCCGCTGCGCCGCCGCGTCCCAGTGGCCGTTGCTGTCCAGGTACGCGCGCAGCGACTCGACCAGGTCGGCGCGGGAGCCGTACGTGGTGAGGGGGGCCAGGACGGCGGCCGAGAACGCCTGGGCGGCGACGGGGTCGAGCAGGGCGAACAGCCCCTGACCCGCCAGCTCACCGAACCGCACGACCCGCCCCGCACCGCCCCCTGCGGGCTCCACACCGCCCCTCCCTGGCCCCGCAGCGCCCCTCCCGGGCCGTGCGCCGCTGCGGGTCCTCGCCACTTCCAGGGCCCGTTCTGCTTGGTCGAGCCCCGTGCGCAGGCCGGTGGCCGTGTCATCGCCGGGCCGGCCGCGGCCTACGGGCGCCTCAGCGCTCGGCACCACCGGCTGGCTGACGCCCACCGAAGCCTCAGCGCTCAGCGCCACCTCCTCCGCCGCCCCCTCGGCCACGAGCGCGACGGCGACGGAGCCGAGCAGCGCCGCGAAGCCGCGCGTCTCGAACGCGTCCAGCGCCTCAGCGCCCGCCGCCAGCACGACCAGCGGCGCTTCGGGCACCCGGCCGCCCACCGCGCCCAGCACGGTGCGGGCCCGCTCGCCCTCCCCCTCCAGCAGCAGCTCCAGCACCGCCGTGCGCAGCCGGCGTTCGGCGGCGAGCTGCGCCCTGCCCTGCTCCATGGCCAGCGTGAGCAGCGAGCCCGCCGCGTTGACCACGGTGTGCGTGACGGGCGTGAAGGCGTGCGGGGCGCCGACGGCGAAGAAGCCGCGCGGACGCGCCCCGCCGCCGAGCGGCTGCACCACGATGTGCTCGCCGGGCGCGGACAACGCCAGGCTGGACGGCATCCGCCCCCCGCTCCCCGCCTGGGGCGAGCCGCCCGGCGCCGCGCTGTCCGCGGACCGGCCGAGGCGCCGGGACAGCTCGGCCGCGACGGCGCCCGTGTTCGCGCCGCGCGTGGCGTGCCGGACCTCGCCCGTCTCCTCCAGCAGCGCCGCCCACCCGCCGACCTCCCTGGCCAGCCGGTCGATGACGGCATGCATGCCCTCGGGCCGCAGCGCCGCCCGCGTCAGCCGTCCCTGGGCGGCGAAGGCGCGGCTGATCTCCTCGTACTGCTCGGCCGCCAGCAGCTCGCTGACCGCCTTGCCTACCGCGATGAACGGCGTCTCACGCGGCACCTCCAGGAGCGGCAGCCCCGCCGACTCCGCGGCCTCGACGAGCGCGGCGGGCACCTCCTCGTGCGAGACGCCGACGCCGAAGCCGAGCCCGGCCACGCCGCGGCGCACCAGCCGCGCCACGTAGCCCCTCAGGTCGCCCGTCAGGTCGCCTTCCATCCGCATGCCGGTGGTGAGCAGCAGCTCCCCGCCTTCGAGGTACGGTGTCGGGTCCGCCAGCTCGCTCACCGCGACCCAGCGCACGGCGGCGTCCAGCACGCCTGGGCGCGTGGTCCCGGCCAGTGGCCGGAGGTTCATGCGGCGCACGACGGTCTGCAGCGAAGGCGGCATGAGATTTGTCCATTCCGGCAAAGACGAGCACTCCTAGTGTGACATATCGACGTATCGGTCCTGGTGGGAGGCCGCCGTACCGTCGGAGCCATGAGCATTCCCCAGGAGCGGCGCGTCGTGACCGCGATCCCAGGCCCCAAGTCCCAGGAGTTGCTGGCCCGCAAGCAGGCGGCCGTTCCGCCCGGCATCGGCACCACGCTGCCGGTCTTCGTCACCCGTGCCGGCGGCGGCGTGGTCGAGGACGCCGACGGGAACTCGCTGATCGACTTCGGCTCGGGCATCGCCGTGACGAACGTGGGCAACGCCGCCCCCAGGGTCGTCGAGCGCGTCCAGAAGCAGGTCGCCGACTTCACCCACACCTGTTTCATGGTCACCCCGTACGAGTCGTACGTGCAGGTCTGCGAGAAGCTCAACGAGCTGACGCCGGGCGAGCACGCCAAGCGCACGTTCCTGGTGAACTCGGGCGCCGAGGCCGTGGAGAACGCCGTCAAGATCGCCCGGCACGCCACCGGCCGCCAGGGCGTCGTGGTGTTCGACCACGGCTACCACGGCCGCACGCTGCTCACGATGACGCTCACGGCCAAGAACATGCCGTACAAGCACGGGTTCGGCCCGTTCGCGCCGGAGGTGTACCGGGTGCCGCTGGCCTACCCGTTCCGCTGGCCGTCCGGCCCGGAGAACTGCGCGGAGGAGGCCGCCGAGCAGGCCATCGACATGATCACCAAGCAGATCGGCGCGCAGAACGTGGCGGCCGTGGTGATCGAGCCGATCGCGGGCGAGGGCGGGTTCATCGTGCCCGCCAGGGGGTTCCTGCCGCGGATCGCCGAGTTCTGCCGGGCGAACGGGATCGTGTTCGTGGCCGACGAGGTGCAGACCGGCTTCGCGCGTACGGGGACGCTGTTCGCCTGTGAGGACGAGGGCGTCGTCCCGGACATCATCACCACCGCCAAGGGCATCGCGGGCGGCCTGCCGCTGGCCGCCGTGACGGGCCGCGCGGAGATCATGGACAAGGTGCACGTCGGCGGCCTCGGCGGCACGTACGGCGGCAACCCGCTCGCCTGCGAGGCCGCGCTCGGCGTGCTGGAGACGATCGAAGCGGAGGACCTGGTCGCCAAGTCCCGCCGCATCGGCGAGATCATGCTGCCCCGGCTGGAGGCGCTCAAGGAGCGCTTCGAGGTGATCGGCGACGTGCGCGGGCGCGGCGCGATGATCGCGATCGAGCTGGTCGAGCCGGGCACCAAGGAGCCGAACCCGACCGCCGTCCAGGAGATCGTCAAGCGCTGCCACGCGGAGGGCCTGCTGGTGCTGACAGCGGGCACGTACGGCAACGTGCTGCGTTTCCTGCCGCCGCTCGTGATCCCCGAGCACCTGCTGGAGGAGGGGCTGGGGATCCTGGAGAAGGCGATCGCCGAGCTCTAGGCGAAAACCAACCAAACGGGCATCCAGCTTGGGCTGGATGCCCGTTTTTGTGGTGTAAACGGCCCCATGAGGGTAGAGAATTCACCCTGACTTGACGCTCAGCTAGCCGCTCATGGCCTCGGTCAGGGTTATAACGGTTCCGACATACGGTGGGGCGATGGCAGCTGGGAGCGTGATGAACTGGGGTCCGAGCAGAACGGCGCGGAGTATGTTGACGTTCGACCCTGAGGGCCTGACCTTGGCCCAGCGCGACGGCGACGCCTGCGTCGTCTGTCACAAGAGATGGCCGCGGCCGCGCGTGCGCGTGGGCCGCCTGCCCGACGACTCTGCGGTGCTCGCGTGCGCCGACTGCGCCGAGGCCCTCGTGCCCGCCCCGATGGCCACCGTCGTGGCCTTTCCGTCCCGCTAGCCTCTCAGCGCCCGGGCGGCGAGACGCCCCGGGACAGGGGGGAAGGCCCGGGGCGCCTCTGGAGAGCCGCGCCCGTCGGGGGAACAGGCGGGCCCATGGCATGACGTCGCCCGGACCTGCTCACTTGAGAAGCTTGCCCCACCGTTCGGCCCAGACGGGATAATCAGTGCATTCCCCGTCCTCGGCCCGGCAATCCCCGGGCGGCCGCACGGCGAACGTCACGCGGTCGAGCCGCTTGGAGTCACCCACCCCGTACGTCTCGCACATCGTCCTGGCCCGCCCCTTGCACGCCTTGGAGTTGGCCGGCGCCATGCCCGCCCACGCCGCCGCGTCGCGCTGCGCGCCGGCCGCCGTCACCCAGTTGAGCCACCGGTAGGCGCAGGTGGTGTCGGGCACGTTCGCGCCCAGCATCCAGGAGTCGGCCCAGCCGGTCGTCCGCGGCGCCGAGATGGTCTTGACCGGGATGCCGGCCTGCTGCAGGAGCAGCCGATAGTACGGGGTGACCTGCGCGTAGTCGAGCTTGCCCGTGGCGAACCCCTTGACCAGGTCGATCGGGTTCTGCCAGTAGACGCGGTCCTTGTTGCGTTCGAGCAGCGCCATCGCCTCGCCCAGCTCGGCCTCGCTCAGCTCGTACGGCTCCTTCACCGACCCCCCGGCCAGCGCCGCGTCGGCGATCGTCAGCGGGGTGTCCTTGATCGCCGCCCTGCTGGAGGAGAACGCCTGATCGAGGCCGCCGCCCCTGACCTTGGCCGAGTCGTAGACGAACTCCTGGTAGGCCCACAGGTACGGCACCCCGTACACCTTGCCGGAGACCGTGGTCAGGTCGCGGAGGCGCTCGGTCAGGTCCTTGTAGTCGCTGACCTTGGCCGTGTCGATGGGCTGCACCTGCTTGGCCGCGATCAGGTCGGCGGCCAGCACGGGCCCGGCGGTGATGACGTCGTAGGGCCGCCGCGTGACCTGGCCGGCCAGTTGCTCGGCGGTCTGCACGGTGTCGAGCCGCGCGATGCGGCAGCCCGTCTCCTTCTCGAACGAGCCGACCCAGTTCACCTTGGGATTGACGCCGCCGTACTCGGCGTAACCCCGGTAGGTGAGGATCTGCAGCGTGCCGTCGCTCTGCGTGGCGCTGGGCGACGGCGTGGCCGTCGGCGAGAGCGCCGGTGCGGGAGTCGCGGCGGGGGTCGCGGCGGGGGTCGGCGTGCCCATGCCGGTGATCAGCGCCGTCGTGGCGGCCGCCGTCGCGGCGAGCGCCAGAGCGTGAGCACGGCGACGAATCACGATGTCCCCCCTTGTCCTGTCTGCTGGAGCTTACCGGTGTCAGGACCTGGAGGGACGCCGCCCGTGGTACCCGGTTACCCGTTCGTGGGGAAGCCCAGGTTCACGCCGCCGTGCGAGGGGTCGAGCCAGCGGGACGTGACCACCTTGCCGCGGGTGTAGAAGTGCACGCCCTCGGTGCCGTGCACGTGCGTGTCGCCGAAGAGGGACGACTTCCAGCCGCCGAAGCTGTAGAAGGCCATGGGCACGGGGATCGGCACGTTGATGCCGATCATGCCGACCTCGACCTCGTTCTGGAAGCGCCGGGCCGCGCCGCCGTCGTTGGTGAAGATCGCGGTGCCGTTGCCGTACGCGCCGCCGTTGATCACTTCCAGGCCCTCTTCGTACGTGCGGACCCGCACGATCGACAGCACCGGGCCGAAGATCTCGTCCGTGTGCGTACGGGACCCGGCGGGCACGTGGTCGAGCACCGTCGGCCCGAGCCAGAAGCCGGCCGTGTCCGCCGCCTTCCCGCCGCCCAGCACCGGCGTCTCGCGGCCGTCCACGACCAGCTTGGCGCCCTCCTCGACGCCGAGGTCGAGGTAGGAGGCCACCTTGTCGCGGTGCGGCCCGGTGACCAGCGGGCCCATCTCGGACCTGGGGTCGTCGCCGGGGCCGATGGTCAGCCGGCCGACCCGCTCGACGATCTTCTCGACGAGCTCGTCGCCGATCGGGTCGACGGCCAGCACGACGGAGATCGCCATGCACCGCTCCCCCGCCGAGCCGAAGCCCGCCGACACGGCCGAGTCGGCCACCAGATCGAGATCGGCGTCGGGCAGCACCAGCATGTGGTTCTTGGCGCCGCCGAGCGCCTGCACGCGCTTGCCGTGCGCGGTGCCGGTCTCGTAGACGTACTTGGCGATGGGGGTGGAGCCGACGAACGACACGGCCCGCACGTCAGGGTGCTCCAGCAGCCGGTCGACGCTCACCTTGTCGCCCTGCACGACGTTGAACACGCCGTCGGGCAGCCCGGCCTCCTGCCAAAGCCGCGCCATCAGCAGCGACGCCGACGGGTCGCGCTCCGACGGCTTGAGCACGAACGCGTTGCCGCACGCGATCGCGATCGGGTACATCCACATCGGCACCATCGCCGGGAAGTTGAACGGCGTGATCCCGGCCACCACGCCCAGCGGCTGCCTGATCGAGTAGGAGTCCACCCGGGTCGAGACGCCCTCGGAGTAGCCGCCCTTGAGCAGGTGCGGGATGCCGCAGGCGAACTCCACGACCTCCAGCCCGCGGGCCACCTCGCCGAGCGCGTCGGAGTGCACCTTGCCGTGCTCGGCGGAGATGAGCGCGGCCAGCTCGTCGCGGTGGGCGTACATCAGCTCGCGGAAGCGGAACAGCACCCCGGCCCGCTTCGTCAGCGACGCGTCCCGCCACGCGGGGTAGGCCGCGACGGCCGCCGCCACGGCGGCGTCCACGTCGGCGGCCGAGGCCAGCGCGACGGAGCCGCTCACCTCGCCGGTGGCCGGGTTGAAGAGCTCCGCGGTACGGGCGGCGTCGCCGTCCGCGAGAGCCCCGTTGATCCAGTGCTTGACGGACTTCACTGCGCTGCCGCCTCCGCGTCGATCGTCTCGAGGGCGGTGACGATGATCCCGAGGCCCTCGGTGGCCTCGTCCACGGAGAGCGTGAGGGGCGGGGCCATGCGGATGGCGGTGCCGTACAGGCCGCCCTTGCCCGCCAGCAGGCCGGCCCGCTTGGTCAGCTCCATGAACCGGGCCGCCTGGGCGGGGCTCTGCAGCTCGACGGCGAACATCAGGCCCTTGCCGCGCACGTCCGTGACGACGGACAGGCGCTCGGCGGCGGCCTTGAGGCCGCTGATGATGATCTCTCCGGTACGCGCGGCGTTGGCCTGGAGGTCGTGGTCGAGCACGTAGTCGAGGGTGGCGTTGGCGGCGGCCATCGAGATCGGGTTGCCGCCGAACGTGGACAGGCCGACGGCGTGCGGCGCGTCCATGAGGTCGCCGCGCGCGACGATGCCGCCGACCGCGAAGCCGTTCCCGAGCCCCTTCGCGAACGTGATCATGTCGGGCGTCACGCCGTGGTTCTGGATGCCGAAGAACGCGCTGCCGGTCCGGCCCCAGCCGGTCTGCACCTCGTCCGAGACGAACAGGATGCCCTGCTCGTCCAGCACCTCCTTGTACGCGGCGAACAGCCCGTCGGGGGCCATCGTGAAGCCGCCCACGCCCTGGATCGGCTCGGCGATCAGCGCCGCGACGTCGTTGGAGACGGACGTGGCCAGCACGTGCCGCAGGTCGTCCACGCACGCCTGGATGTAGTCGGCGTCCGACAGGCCCTTGAACTGGGTCAGATGCCGGTCGGCGCCGTGCAGGAAGTGCACGTTCAGCGGGGAGAGCGAGTTGTTCTTCCAGGAGCGGTTGGAGGTGACGCTGATCGCGCCGAAGCTGCGGCCGTGGTAGCTCTGGCGCATGGCCAGCACCTGGTCGCTCTTGCGCGCGTAGGTGGCCAGCAGCAGCGCGGTCTCGTTGGCCTCGGTGCCGGAGTTGGTGAAGAAGACCTTGGCGTCGGGGATGCCGGACAGGCGCGCGATCTTCTCGGCCAGCTCGACCTGGCCGCGCAGCAGGTAGACGGTGCTGGTGTGCACCACGCCGGTGGCGAGCTGCCGCTCGACGGCTTCGCGGACCTCGGGGACGTCGTACCCGATCATGTTGGTCAGGATCCCGGCGAAGAAGTCGAGGTAGCTCTTGCCGTCCGCGTCGATGACACGGTTGCCCTTGCCGCTGACGATCTCGATGGGGTCGTTGTAGTTGAGGGCCAACCAGTTCGGCATGACTGCCTGGTGGCGCGCGAGAAGCTCCGACATGTTACCGAGTATCCCTTTTCGGTCCAGCACCTCCCACCTGCAAGATGTCGGCGAGGAGGCGACTTGCCTTACATGATGTCACGGCGCCGGTCCGCGCAAGGCTTCCCATGAGCACGCGGGGCACGCCAACATGTCGGCGTGCTACGCAAACTCCTGGCCGGCCTGGCCATCGCGGTGATCGTCGCCTCGATCGTCCTCGCCTGGTCGTCCTCCGGCGGGCTGGAGGCCGCGAGCTGGGTGGCGGCGGTGATCGGCGCCGCGGTGGTGGTCGCGACGATCGTCGGGTGGGCGCGGCGCGGGCCCGCGCTCACCATGTCGACGCCTGAGCAGGTGGAGGCCGCTCAGCAACTGCTGGCCGATCGGGTGCTGCGGCAGTGGGAGGAGGAGGCGAAGGCGCGCGGCCTGTTCACCCCCGCGCCGCTGGCGGTGCGGTGGCGGCTGAGCGAGCCCGGCCTGATGGACCACGCCCGGCACATCACGAGCGACGAGCGGCTGCACTTCAAGGCCGCCGCCGACCAGGTCGGCGAGATGGTGGCGGCCCTGCGCGGCCTGCGACGCCGGCGCCTGGTGGTGCTCGGCGAGGCGGGCACCGGCAAGACCACGCTGGCCCTGTTGCTCCTGCGCCGCCTGCTGCTCGACCGTGAGCCCGGCGAGCCGGTTCCCGTCCTGCTCACGCTGTCCGGCTGGGAGCGGTCGGGCGAGCAGTTCTCGTCCTGGCTGGCCCGCAGGCTGGCCAGGGACTACCCGGAGCTGCGCGCCGAGGAGTTCGGCCCCACGGCGGTGAAGGACCTGGTGGAGCGGGGCCGGGTGCTGCCCGTTCTCGACGGCCTGGACGAACTGCTCGTGCACGAGCGCAACCTGATGGTCAGGGCGCTCAACACGACGCTGACCGATCGGGATGGGTTCGTGCTGACCTGCCGCTCCGCCGAGTTCCGGGAGACCGTCAAGGAGCAGGGCGCCCATGTGCTCAGCGCCGCCGCGGTGATCGAGTCCGAGGAACTGGGCGCGGGAGAGGTGGTCGGCTACCTCGCCTCGTGCCTGCCGCCGGAGCCCGGCGGGAGCTGGCCGGAGCTGCTGCACAGGCTGGGCGACCCCGATGACGTTCTGTACGGGAGCATCGACACCGCGCTGACGGTCTGGCTGGTCCGCGTCGGCTACGTCGATCCGGGCACGGATCCGGCGCGGCTGCTGGAGCTGCCCGACGCCGAGTCCGTGCGGCTGCACCTTCTGGACCACGCGGTGCCCGCGCTGGTGGCCGCCGACTCCGCTCTCGGGCCGCTCCGTTCCCGCCGGGCGTGGCCGGCGCGGCGGGTGCGGCGGTGGCTCACCCTGCTCGCCGAGTTCCTGACCTCCTGGGAGACCCGCAGCCTGGCCTGGTGGGAGCTCTACCGCGTGGTGCCCCGCGGGACGGTCACGGCCGGGCTCGGGCTGGCGGCCGGTCTGCTGGCGGCGGTGTCCGCCGGCGCCGGCTGGTGGGCCGCCGGCGGCGACCCGGGCTCGTCCGCCGCCGTCGGCGCGGGTCTGGGGCTCCTGGTCTGCGCCGTCAGTGGCGTGGCCCTGTCCAGGGAGCTGGCGGCCGTCTCGCTGGACGACGCCGGTGACATCCTGGAGTTCGAGGACTTCGACGAGTTCGAGGTCGGCGAGCTGCGCTCCGGCCTGCTCACCGGCGCCATGCGCGCCTTCGCCGCCTGGGCGGCGCTGAGCGTGCTCGGCGGCGGCGGGCTCTGGGCGAGCGGCCTGCTGGGCGTGTGGCTGGGCGGCGCGTCGCCGCTGAGCCTGGCCGACGCGGTGGCCTTCGCCTCGGCGTTCAGCCTGCCCATGCTGCTCGCGGTGCCGCTGGCGATGGCGTTCCTGCTCTGGCTGCACCGGGTGAGCGTGCTGCTGCGCCCCGCCGCCTCGTACCGGGGGCAGGGCCTGCTCACGCTCGCGCTGGCGGGCCTGTTCGCCGCCGCGTGCGCGATCGCCGGGTGGCTGGGCGCGCTGTTCTTCCGCGCCGAGCTCGACGGGGCGCTGCACGCGGCGGCGGGCGGAGCCGTCGGGGGCATCGCCGTCACCGTGACGGCCGCCGCCGTCTTCGCCTTCGCCAACGTCGCCTGGCCGGCCTTCACCGTCACCTGCGTGCTGCTCGCGCTCTCCCGCCGGTTGCCGCTGCGGCTGATGGCCTTCCTGCGGGACATGCACCGCGCGGGCATGCTGCGCCAGACAGGGCGGCTCTACCAGTTCCGCCACGCCGCCCTGCAAGACCGCCTGACCGCACCTACACCTTCACCGGCTCCGGTGCCACGGCAACCGGAGCGGGACGCAGCACCGTGACGGCCAGCAGCGCCGCCGCCACGCAGAAGGCCGCCCCCACCCACGACCCCAGATGCATCGCCGACGTGAACGCCTGGTTCCCCGCCTCGGCGAAGCCCAGCGTGTGGGCCCCGCCGATCGACTCCCTCGCCAGCGGGGGCAGCCCGGCGGGCATCTCGGAGGTGTACCGGGTGGCCAGCACGCTGCCCAGCACGGCGATGCTGAGCGCCATCCCGACCTGCTGCACGGTGTCGTTGAGCGCGGACCCGACGCCGGCGCGCTCCAGGGGGATGGCGCCCATGAGCGAGGTGTAGGCCGCGGGACCGGCCAGGCCGCCGCCCATCCCCATGATCACCAGCCCGGTGGCCAGGGGCAGGAAGCCGGTGGTCAGCGCCATGACGACGAACCCGCCGGCCATCAGCAGCAGCCCCGCGAACACCAGCACCCGGTTGCTGAGCTTCTTGCCGAGCCCGGCGCCCACGCCGTTGAAGACGGCGGCGGCCACGGCGTAGGGCAGCATGGCCAGGCCCGCCTGCATCTCCCCGTACCCCAGCACGAACTGCAGGTACTGGGTGAGGATCAGCATCACGGCGCCGGCGCCGAACGACATCAGCAGGATGGAGAAGGAGGCGCCGCTGAAGTTGCGGTTGGCGAACAGGAAGAGCGGCAGCATCGGCTCGTCCTGGCGCCGCTCCCAGATCACGAAGGCCACGAGGGCGGCGACGGCCAGCGCGATGACGGGGATGTTCCACTCCCGCTCGATGATCACGTAGACGGCCGCGGTGAGGCCGGCGATCGACAGCACCACGCCCACCGGGTCGATCTTCCTGCCCTCGCTGCGGCTCTCCGGCATGAGGACGACGGCGGCCACGACGGCGACGGCCGCGATGGGGATGTTGATCAGGAAGACCGAGCCCCACCAGTAGTGCTCCAGCAGGAAGCCGCCCACGGTGGGCCCGGACACCAGGCTGATCAGGGCCACGGCGCTCCAGGCGGCCATGGCCTTGCGCCGCTCCTCCTCGTCGAAGACGGTCATCAGGATCGACAGCGTGGACGGCATGACGAGCGCGCCGCCGACGCCCATGAGGCCGCGGGCGGCGATGAGCTGCCAGGGCTCGGTGACGAGCACGGCGAGCAGCGACGCGCCACCGAAGAAGACCAGGCCGATGATCAGGAAGAGGCGGCGGCCGTACTTGTCGGACAGGCTGCCGGAGGTGAGCAGCAGGCCGGCGAAGGCCAGCACGTAGGCGTCGATGATCCATTGGATGTCGGACGGCGTCGCGCCCATCTCCTGGTTCAGCGAGGGGATCGCCAGATTCAGCACGGTGTTGTCGATGCCGAGGACCAGGAGCGCCAGGCAGAGGACGGCCAGGATCCACCATCGACGGGGGTCTCGTACAGTGTTCGAGTTCACTCGCACAGCGTACGACAGCTCTCGAACACTGTGCGAGTGGATTTATCCTTGAGACATGACAGGCAAGACGTTCTCCTCGGTGTGGCTGCGCGAGCCCCGCAAGGTCACCAGTCCCGGCCGCAGCCGCGAGGAGATCGTCAGAGCCGCGGTCGAGCTGCTCAACGAGGAGGGGCTGCCGGGCCTGAGCATGCGCAAGCTCGGCGCGAAGCTGAGCGCCGGCGCCACCAGCCTCTACTGGTACGTCGCCAACAAGGACGAGCTGCTGGAGCTGGTCTACGACGAGGTGTGGGGCGAGATGATGGTCCCCGACCCCGACGAGGTGGGCTGGCGGGAGGCCACCTCCGTGCTGGCCCACAGCATGCGCCAGGTGATCCTCAGCCACCCGTGGTCGGCCGACCTCATCGGCCGTCTGCCCGCGCTGGGTCCCAACGCGCTGCACGTGGCCAACGAGATGCGCAGGATGTTCAAGCAGGCCGGGTTCACCGGGCTGGACACCGACTACGCCATCGCCACGCTGACGGCCTTCATCTTCGGCATGACGATCCCCGAGATCGCCTGGAACGCCAAGGCGGGCACCGAGCAGTACGACGCCGAGCAGATGAAGTCGGCGGTCGCCCAGGTCGCCGGGAGGTACCCGCACATGCGGGAGAGCTTCGAGATGACCGAGGCGGAGAATCCGCGCGTCGTGCGGGAGGTCGCCTTCGACTTCGGGCTCGTGTCGGTGCTCGACGGTCTTGAGCGGCGGCTGCCGACGTAGCAGGATCCACGGCATGAGCGATTTCCGTGCCGCCCGTGACTTCCTGCTCGGGGCCGACGCCGCCACCGCCCGCCGCGAGTTCCGCTGGCCCCGGCTCGGCTCGTTCAACTGGGCGCTCGACTGGTTCGACGGCGTGCTGGCCACCGAGACGCCCGGCGCCGTCGCGCTCAGGATCGTCGGCGACAGCAGCGCCACCTACACCTTCGCCGAGCTGTCCGCCCGCTCCAACCAGGTCGCCAACTGGCTGCACGAGCAGGGGGTGCGCCGGGGCGACCGGGTCCTGCTGATGCTGGGCAACCAGGCCGAGCTGTGGGAGTCGCTGCTGGCCGTGATGAAGCTGGGCGCGGTCGTCATCCCCGCCACCACGCTGCTGACCGGCAAGGACATCGCGGAGCGGATCGAGCGCGGGCACGTGTCCCACGTGATCGCCAACGCCTCCGACGCGGGCAAGTTCCCGGCCGGCCCGTACACCAGGATCGCCGTGGGCGACGCCTACAACTGGCTGCCGTATCACGACGCCTACCACGCGCACGACGGCTTCACCCCCGACGAGGCGACACGCGCGGACGACACGCTGCTGCTCTACTTCACCTCCGGCACCACCTCGCAGCCGAAGCTGGTCGAGCACACGCACGCCTCCTACCCGGCCGGGCACCTGTCGACGATGTTCTGGATCGGCGTGCGGCCGGGCGACGTGCACCTGAACGTGTCCTCGCCGGGGTGGGCCAAGCACGCGTGGAGCAACGTGTTCGCCCCGTGGAACGCCGGCGCCACCGTGCTTATCCACGACTACCGGCGCTTCTCCGCGCCCGCGCTGCTGGAGGTGCTGCGCGAGGAGCGGGTGACCACGTTCTGCGCGCCGCCGACCGTGTGGCGGATGCTCATCCAGGAGGACCTGGCCGCCTGGAAGCTGCCCCTGCGCACGGCCGTGGCCGCCGGCGAGCCGCTCAACCCCGAGATCATCGACCAGGTGGCCAAGGCGTGGGGCATCACGATCAGGGACGGCTACGGCCAGACCGAGACGACGGCGCAGATCGGCAACGCCCCCGACGAGGCGGTCAGGCCCGGCTCGATGGGGCTGCCGCTGCCCGGCTACGACATCGTGCTGATCGACCCGGTCACGGGTGAGCAGGGCGACGACGGGGAGATCTGCCTGCCGCTGGACGACCGCCGCCCGCTGGGCCTCATGTCCGGATATGTCGGTGGATCGGCGGAGGCCGTGCGCGACGGCTTCTACCACACGGGCGACGTCGCCACCCGCGACGCCGACGGCTACATCACCTACGTGGGCAGGACCGACGACGTCTTCAAGGCCTCCGACTACCGCATCTCGCCGTTCGAGCTGGAGAGCGTGCTGCTGGAGCACGCCGCCGTCGCCGAGGCCGCCGTGGTGCCCGCGCCCGACCCGGTGCGCCTGGCCGTGCCGAAGGCGTACGTGACGCTCGCTCCTGGCTTCGAGCCGGGCGAGGAGACCGCCCGGTCGATCTTCGAGCACTGCCGCAGGGAGCTGGCTCCGTACAAGCGGGTGCGGCGGCTGGAGTTCGACGAGCTGCCGAAGACCATCTCGGGCAAGATCCGCCGCGTTGAGCTGCGCGTACGCGAACCGCAGAGGGAGTACCGCGAGGAGGACCTCAATACATGACAAGGGGCGCAAAGTGTAATTTGACCCTTGGCCGTTCTTACAGGCTGATCGGCTAGGCTCTGCCCCGTGTTGCCCACCATCGCCGACGTCCTCGCCCTGGAGACCGTGCGCCGGGGCAGCCCGCGCGTGGTGGCGGGCGCCGACCGGCTCGACACCAAGGTGCGGTGGGTGCACGTCGGCGAGATCGCCGACATCGCGCACCTGCTGCGCGGCGGGGAGCTGGTGCTGACCACCGGAGTGGCGCTGCCGGAGGACCCGGAGAAGCTCGCCGACTACATCGGCGAGCTGTCCTCCGTGGGGGCGTCCGGGCTGATCGTGGAGCTGGGCCGCAGGTTCGTCCGCGAGCTGCCGCGAGCGGTGGTCAAGTCGGCCGAGGAACACGGCTTCCCGGTCATCGTGCTGACCCGCGAGACGCCGTTCGTGCAGATCACCGAGTCGGTGCACGAGCGGATCATCGACATCCAGCTCGAAGAGCTGCGCGCCTCCGAGCAGTTGCACGAGGTCTTCACCGAGCTGTCGGTCGAGGGCGCCTCCCCCGCTGAGGTGCTGGCCCAGGTGGCGCGGCTGTCGGGGCGTCCCGTGCTGCTGGAGAACCTCGCGCACCAGGTGCTGGCCGCCGAGTCGGCCGGACGTGACGCGGGCGCCCTGCTGGCGGGGTGGGAGACCAGGTCGCGGACGGTCGCCCCGGCCGAGCGCACGGCGTACGACCCGGCGTCCGGCTGGCTGGTCACCACGGTCGGCGCGCGCGGGCAGGACTGGGGACGGCTCATCCTGCTCTGCGACGCGGCGCCGTCGCCGCGCGACATGGTGCTGGCCGAGCGCGCCGCCACCACCCTCGCACTGGGCCGCCTGCTGGAGCGCCACCAGGAGTCCCTGGAACGCCAGGCGCACGGCACGATCATCACCGGCATCCTCACCCACGCCTACGCCGACCCCGACGAGGCCGCCGCCCGCGCCCGCGCGGTGGGCGTGCCGCTCACCGGCCGCAAGCTGATCAGCGTGGTCATCCGGCCGACCGAGCACATCGACCAGGCACTCGACGGGCAGGCGCAGCTCGGGGAGCTGGCCGAGGCGACCGCCGCCGCCTGCCGCGACGCCCGCCTGCCCGCCCTGGTGGGCGCGCTCGACCAGGAGCGGGTGGGGGTGCTGCTGCCGCTGCCGCCGCGCACCCAGGCCGAGCCCGCGCTGACCTCGCTGGCCGAGCGGCTGCGCGTGCTGTGGGGGCCCGGCTCGGCGTTCGTGCTGGCGGCCGGCTCGGTGGTGGAGTCGATCAGGGACGTACGCCGCAGCTTCCTGGAGGCCGAGCAGGTGGCCGACGTGGCGGTCCGCCAGCCGGACGGCCGTCCCTTCTACCGGCTGCCCGACTTGCGCCTGCGCGGCCTGCTGCACCTGCTGCGCGACGACGCGCGGCTGCAGACGTTCGCCGAGCGGGAGCTGGGGCCGCTGCTCGCCCACGACGCGCAGCGCGGCGGCGACCTGACCAGGATCCTGCGCGTCTACCTCGACTCGGGCCGCAACAAGGCCGTCGCGGCACAGAAGGCCCACCTGTCCAGGCCCGCCTTCTACGACCGCCTGCGCCGCCTCGAACGCATCCTCGACACCGATCTGGACGACGTCGAGTCGTGCCTGTCGCTGCACGTGGCGCTGCTGGCGCTGGAGTCCTTCCGCCGAGAGAGCCGCTAATGTGCTGGAATGGGCGATATGTCTGATGTATTGATGCCCGACGTGACCGATCTCAGCCGCATGCTCGCCACTGCGGGAGCCTTCGCCGTGCCCGTCCACGACGTCCGGCTGACCCCCGACGAGCTCGACCCGGCGCAGATCGTCGCGGGCGACCCCGTCACCGCCTCGCTGGAGCTGGGCGGCGGGCGGGGCATCTGGGAGATCACCCCCGGCGTCGTGACCGACGTGGAGCGGGACGAGCTGTTCGTCGTGCTGTCCGGACGCGCCACGATCGCCGTCGAGGGCGGCACCACGATCGAGGTCGGGCCGGGAGACGTGTGCCTGCTCGCCGAGGGCGCCAGGACCACCTGGATCGTGCACGAGACGCTGCGCAAGGTGTACCAGACGCGTTAGCCCGCGCGGCGCGACCAGCCGTCGTAAGGTGTACCGGACGCGTCGGCCGCACCGCACGACCTACCGTCGCAAGGTGTACCGGACGCGTCGGCCGCACCTCACGGCCTACCGTCGCAAGTGTGCCCCTCTTCTACAACGCCCTCGAAGCCGCCGCCCACCGGCTGTCGATCGTGCCCCCGATGTTCGACTACTTCGGCGCCATGGGCCTGCACGCGATCGTCGCGGCGGCCAGGACGGGCCTCTTCGACGCCCTGCGCGAACGCCCGTCCACCGGCGCCGAACTCGCCACCGCCCTCAACCTCGACCCGCACGCCACCGGCGTCCTGTTACGCGCCCTGACCGGCCTCGGCTACCTCCGCGTCAGGGCCGGGCGCTACCGCCTGACCCGCACGTCCCGGCGCTGGCTCACCACCGGCTCGCCGGCGTCGCTGCTGCCCGGCCTGGCGTTCTGGGAGCGCACCGCCACCACGATCTGGCCCGGCCTGGAGAAGGCGGTCCGCGACGGCGCCCCCGCCACCCCGTTCTACGCGTCACTGCAGAACGACCCCGAACTGTCACGCTCGTTCCACGCGTGGACGGCCGCAATGGCGGCCCGGCAGGCGCCGGCCGCCGCCCGCGCCGTCCCCGTGCCGCGCGGCGCCCGGCGCCTGCTGGACGTGGGCGGCGGGCACGGCCTGTTCAGCCTGGCCCTGCTGCGCCGCCGCCCGCGGCTGCGCGCCACCGTCATCGACCTGCCGGACGCGCTCGCCTCCGCCGCCGCCCACCCCCGGCTGACGTCGCGGGCCGGCTCGTTCCTGGAGGACGACCTCGGCGGCGGGTACGACGTCGTCCTGCTGTTCAACATCGTGCACGGGCTGAACGACGAGGAGGCGGGCCTGCTGCTGCGACGCGTGGCGGCGGCGCTGCGCCCTGGCGGCGTGGTGGTGGTCGGCGACCAGTTCGGCGACAGCCGCATGCCGGGCCGGGCCAGCCGCACCCTCCTGCACCTGCTGGATCTGAACTACCTGGTCGCCGTGGGCGGCCGGGTGCGCGGCCTGGACGAGGTGAGCGTCCTGCTGCGGGCGGCGGGCTTCGGCCGGATCCGCCACCGCCGCCCGCTGGGCTCCCCGACGACGGAGCTGGCCATCGCCCGCAAGCCCCACCACTGATCCCCTACCGCCGGAACACCGCCCCACCGGAACACCGCCCCGCCTCACCTCGCCTCGCCTTACCTCGCCTCGCTGAAGATCCGTCTCGCCTCGCTGAGGATCCGTCCCGCTAGAACCCCATCGCGACCCGCACCTCCTCCAGGGTGCGGACCGCGCGCTCACGGGCCCGCTCGTTCCCCTCCGCCAGGATCCGCCTGGCATCCCCCTCGCTCAGCTCGGCCCGCCGCTTCCTGACCGGCCGCAGGAACTCGTTGACCGCCTCCGTCACCACCCGCTTCAGCGTGACGGCGCCCCCGTCCCCGATCTCCTCGGCCAGCTCCGCCGGCGCCCGCCCCAGGCACAGCCCGGCGAGCGTGAGCAGGTTGGCCACCTCGGGCCTGCGCTCCTCCTCGAAGGTGATCAGCCGTTCGGCGTCGGTGCGGGCCTTGCGGATGAGGGCGGCGGTCTCGTCCTCGGTGGCCGACAGGGCGATCGCGTTGCCGCGGCTCTTGCTCATCTTGCCGCCGTCCAGGCCCTTCAGCAGGGGCTGCGCGCCCATCATGGCCTCGGGCAGCGGGAACACCGCGCCGTAACGCTCGTTGAAGCGCCGCGCGACCAGCCGCGCCACCTCCAGGTGCGGAAGCTGGTCCTTGCCGACGGGCACCAGCGTGCCCTTGCAGAACAGGATGTCGGCCGCCTGGTGCACCGGATACGTGAACATGAGGCCGCTCACGGCCGACTGCGAGCTGTGCGCGATCTCGTCCTTGACCGTGGGGTTGCGCCCCAGCTCGGACACCGACACCAGGCTCAGGAACGGCAGCAGGAGCTGATTGAGCTCGGGGATCGCGCTGTGCTGGAAGATCGTCGCCTTGGCCGGGTCGATGCCGACCGCCAGGTAGTCGAGCAGCAGCTCGGTGGTGTGCCGCCGGATCTCGCCCGGCAGGTCGCGATCGGTGATCACCTGGTAGTCGGCGATCAGGACGTACAGGGGGTGCAGGTCCTGCAGCAGGACGCGGTTGGCGAGCGAGCCGAAATAGTGGCCCAGGTGCAGCGGCCCGGTGGGGCGGTCACCTGTCAGCACGACGTCGTTCATCGGGTTTCTCTCCTTCGGGATCACGCCGTCCCTGGAGAGGAGCCCCTTCGCCTGCCGGGCCGTCTCGGGGACGGCCCACGCATGGGAAATTCAGCGGCCGTCTGCGGGCCGCCACCACATGCGCAAGCGATTCATGCTCAAAGGGTACCCATTTCTTGTGTCGATTCCGTAACCTCTTTACTCGTTTGGCGCGTTCGGCTGCCCCGGAGACCTTGATCTCGCCACTATGGTGCGGTCCCTTTTCCGCCCTCTGGAGAGTTCATGTCTCGACGCACCCTCGCCGGCGGCCTGGCCATAGCCGCGGCGCTTACCCTCACCGCGTTGCCCGCGACAGCGGAGCAGCAGTCGGTGCGGTTCCCGTCGGCGAAGTTCCCGCTGGGCGCCCGGCCCGTGCCGACCAAGACGATGACCACCGTGGCGCAGGGCATCGACCTGTACGACGTGAAGGCCGGCACGTCCACCGACGGTTACACGGTGAGCGTCCTGATGCCCAACGGGCGCGACGCCGGGTCGCTCCCGACGGCCGAGACCGTGGCCGCCGAGGTGGAGGCGGCCGGTGAGACGCCCAGCGTGCAGAAGGTGGTCCGGCCCGGCGTGGCCGACGCCCCCTCCCAGACCGTCTACATGGTCCGGGTCGGCCTGTGGTCCTTAAAGGACAAGAAGAAGGCCGACGAGATGGCCAAGAAGCTCAAGGAAGCCGGGCTGAAGGTCAAGGTCGACTACCTCGGTGACGACGGGGTGAAGACCACCGGCCCGTGGCAGGTCAAGGTCGCCCTGATCGACGTCAGGACGTTCCGCGGCTCGTACGCCGCCTCGCTCGGCGCCAGCGTGGCCAAGCGGGAGACCGTCTCGTCGATGGCCAAGGCCCGTAAGGCCCTGCTCGGCGTCAACGGCGGCTTCTTCAACATCCACACCTCCCCGGCGTTGCGCGGCGAGCCCCTCGGCGCGTCCGTCGTGGGCGGCAAGCTGCTCAGCGAGGCCGTGCCCGGCCGCTCCGCCGTCGTGCTGAAGGGCCGCACCGCCAAGATCACCGAGCTGAAGTCGACCGTCACGGCGATCTCCCAGGACGGCCAGCGGGTCGAGGTCAACGGCATCAACCGCGCCGCCACGACCGACGAGCTGGTCCTGTACACGGAGGAGTTCGGCGCCAAGACGCCCACGGGTGGGGTCGACGCCGTCATCGACGCGAACAACAAGGTCGTCGGCCTGCGCGCCTCGGGCGGCGCGGTGACCGCCGGCATGCGGGTGCTGCACGGCAACGGCGTGGCCGCCGACTGGCTCAACGAGCACGCCTGGCAGGACTGGAAGGTCGAGATCGACACCAAGCTGGTGGACCTGCGGACCAAGCGGGCGCTCCAGCTCACCCCTGAGCTGAACGTGGTCGCGGGCGGCGTCGGCCTCGTCCGCAACGGCAAGGTCAAGATCACCGCCAAGCTGGACGGGCACGACTCGATCAACATGATCCTGCGCCGCCACCCGCGTACCCTCCTCGGCACCACCCGCAACGGCAGCCTGATCCTGGCCACCATCGACGGACGCCAGCCCGGCGTGACGGTGGGGGCCAACTTCGTGGAGGCCGCCCAGTTCATGCGGTGGATGGGCGCCACCCAGGCGATCAACCTCGACGGCGGCGGCTCCACGGCCATGGTCGTCGGCAACAAGGTCGTCAACCGCCCGTCGGACGGCGCCGAGCGCGCCGTCGGCGACGCCCTCCTGGTGCTGCCCCAGTAGCCGCGATCGGGCGGGTCGCCGGCCGCACGCCACACGACCCGCCCACCTGCCCCCGGGCGCAGGACGCGCGCCGCGCGGCAAGGTGCTGCGGCAGAGCATGCTCACCGCCCTGCTCAACCCGAAGGGGATGCCGCTCTACCCGTCGCTGATGCCGCAGTTCATCTCGACGGGAACCGGCGTGCCGCTCGGGTTCCAGCTCACGGCGCTCGGCCTCCTGCACGTCGTGAACTGCGCCGTGCTCTACGGCCTGATCACCGCCGCCACGCCACGCCCGGCACCCGCCAGCACGCACGCCCCCCACCCCACTCTCCGCGCCACCAAGCACGCACGCACCGCACCCCACTCTCCGCGCCACCAAGCACGCACGCACCGCACCCCACTCTCCGCGCCACCAAGCACGCACGCACCCACGACCACCCTCAGGCGCCCACTACGCACGCTCGCTCCAGTAGGCCAACTGCTCCCTGGTCGTCCGGGTCGCCGGATGATCCGGACCGAGCACGCGTTCCCTGACAGGCAGCAGCGCCGCGCACTGGTCGCGGGCCGCCCCGGGATCGCCCGCCTGCCCCGTCCAGTACGCCAGGTTGGCGCGGGCGGTCAGCGTGTCGGGATGCTCGGCGCCGGAGACCCGCTCACGCAGAGGCAGCAGGGCGGTGTAAGCGTCCCTGGCCGCCGCCGCGTCCCCCAGCTCGCCGATCCACCGCGCCAGCTCGTGCCGGATCGTCAGCGTGTCGGGATGGTCGGCGCCCAGCACCCGCTCCCGCACCCCGAGCAGCCCCGCGTACTGGTCCCTGGCACCCGCCGCGTCACCCGCCTGCCCCGTCCAGTAGGCCAGGTTGTGCCAGGTGATCAGGGTGTCCGGATGCTCGGCCCCCAGGACGCGTTCCCTGATGCGCAGGAGCGCCGCACACTGGTCGCGGGCCGCCTCGGCGTCACCCGCCTGGCCCGTCCAGTAGGCCAGGTTGTGCCGGGTGGTGAGGGTGTCGGGATGCTCGGCCCCCGAGGCGTGCTCGCGGCGGATGAGCAGCTCCGCGTACTGGTCACGGGCCGAGACGGCGTCGCCCAGCTCACCGGTCCAGCGCGCCAGCTCGTGCCGGGTGATCAGGGTGGACGGGTGCTGCGGCCCGAGGATGCGCTCCCGGATCGGCAGCAGGGCCGCGTAGTGGTCGCGGGCCGCCGCCGGATCGCCCGCCTGCCCCGTCCACTGGGCCAGGTTCGCCCTGGCCATCAGTGTGTCCGGATGGTCGCGCCCCTGGACTCGCTCGCGGATCGGCAGCAGCGCCGCGTACTGGTCGCGGGCCGCCGCCGCGTCCCCCAGCTCGCCCGTCCACCGCGCCAGCTCGTGCCGGATGGTCAGCGTGTCGGGGTGGTCGGGGCCGGACACGCGCTCCCGCACGACGAGCAGGGCCGCGTACTGGTCCCTGGCCGCCTGTGCCTCGCCCAGCTCGCCCGTCCACCGCGCCAGCTCATGCCGGTTGATGAGCGTGGACGGGTGCTTCGGGCCCTGCACCCGTTCCCTGATCGGCAGCAGCGCCGCGTACTGGTCGCGGGCCGCCGCCGGATCGCCCGCCTGCCCCGTCCACTGGGCCAGGTTGGACCTGGCCGCGAGCGTGTCGGGATGGTCGGGCCCCTGGACGCGTTCCCTGATGGGCACCAGGTCGGCGTACATGTCCCGCGCCGCCGCCGCGTCGCCCAGCTCGCCCGTCCACCGCGCCAGCTCGTGCCGGATGGTCAGCGTGTTGGGATGCTCGGGGCCCTGCACTCGGACGCTCACCGGCAGCAGCTCGGCGTACTGTTCCCTGGCCGCGTCGGCGTCGCCCAGCTCGCCCGTCCAGCGTGCCAGCTCGTGCCGGATGGTCAGGGTGGTCGGATGCTCGGCGCCCACCTGGCTCAGCCTGATCGGCAGCAGCTCCGCGTACTGCCGCCGCGCCGCAGCCGCGTCCCCCAGCTCGCCCGTCCACCGCGCCAGCTCGTGCCGGGCGGTCAGTGAGGACGGATGCTCGGCCCCCAGCTTCGCGATCAGCGCGTCGCAGATCTCCTGGAACAACGACCTGGCGGTCCGGTAGTCGCCGCTCGCCCCCAGGTACTGCGCGGTCTTGTCCATGCCGGGGGAGGTGGGGCTGAGCGCGGCCAGGATGTGCGGCAGGAGCATGGTGTACCGGGGCCAGGCCCGCATCCGGGTCGGATCGTCGGGCAGCACCGACTCCAGGAGCACCGAGGCGGCGTCCCGCCAGCGCTGCTGCTCGTGCGGCGGGAGCTGGTCGAGGGTGACGGCCTGCACCAGGCGGTGCACCGACACAGTGCCCTCCACCGGCTGCCCGATCAGGCTGTGGCCGCGCAGGGCGCCCACGGCGGCGGTGATCTCCAGCGGGTCGCGCGGCAGCTCCTGCAACACCGCCACCGCGCTCATCCACGGCCGGAAGTCCCGCACCAGCCGCACCCGCGAGCCCGGCAGCCGCCCGTACGCCCGCTGCCGCTGCACGTCGTCGGCGAACAGCTCACGCGCCGTCCGCCCTTCGAGCTGCGACAACAGCAGATGGTACGGGATCGGCTCGTGCGAGTAGCAGGCCAGCACCCGCAGCAGCGCGATCGCCTGCCGGCTGGTGCCCGCCAGATTCCTGAACGCGAGCTGCCACGTCGTGGTGATCCGCTCCGCGTACCCCCACGCCTGCCCCTGGGCGAGCAGCCCGGCGCGCTGGTCGTGCAGGAGATCGAGGTACTCGCCCAGGGCCAGCCCCGTCTCCGCCATGAACGCCGCCGCCTGCTCAAGCGCCAGCGGCAGCGCGCCCAGCTCGGCCGCCACGGCCGAGGCCGCCGCCGCGTCCTCCTGCCCAGAACGCGACAACACCAGCGCCACCGCCGGCTCCGGCTCCAGCACCGGCAACTCCAGCCCCTGCTCGCGCGGCCAGTTCCCGGACCGGCTGGTGATCAGCACATGCCCGGGGCCCGCCGGAGGAAGAAAAGGGCACAGCGCATCAGCCTCCGGCGCATTGTCGAAGATCAGCAACCAGGGCTCTGTACGGGCCGCCAGCGCGGCGTGCACCTGATCGACGGGGTCGGCCGCGTCCACCGTCTCCCGTAACCCCAGCAGCGCCGCCAGCCGTGCGAACGCGGCGGACAGCACGGCCGGGTCGGCGGCGGGCAGTTGCCAGACGAGCTGGTAGTCCCGCAGGTGCCGGTGGGCGTACTCCAGGGCCAGGCTGGTCTTGCCCACCCCGCCCAGCCCGTGTACGGCCACCACGCACGGCTGTGTCCTGCCGCCGGCCAGCCGCTCCCGCAGCTCCGCCACGATCTCGTCCCTGCCCAGCAGGCCCGGCGGGCGGGGCGGGAGCTGCACCGGACGGGTGGGCACCTGCGGGCGGGGCGGGAGCCGCACGTCACCCACGACATCCACGTGCCCGACGTTCACGGCCGTTGCCCTGTCGCCGGTCATCGCCACGCCGGGGTTGTCACCCCCCACCTCAATGGAACGTTCCACATGCTCATGCTCGCCACACGAGCCACCGCGCTCGCGGCCCTGCACTCCGGACGATCCCGCAGTCGCGCCACCGTCCCCGCCCGCGCCAGAACCGCCCGAAGCTCCCGCGATGCCGGCGCCACCCGGAACTCCTGCCGTTCCAGAGCCGCCTGCCGCTCCTGCCGTTCCTGTGCCGCTGCCAGAGCCGCCTGCCGTTCCTGCTCTGCCTGTGGCGCCTGCCGCTCCTGCCATGCCGGAGCCGCCTGGCATCCCTGCCGTTCCGGAGCCGCCCGTCAGCGTGCGCCCTCCCGGCCGACCCCCGCCGTATCGGCCGGGGGCACGCTCTCGCCTGGGCATCCTCGCCTCGCCCCGGCGCCGCACCATGATCAGCACAGCGGTAACGAACAGGCCCAGCGCACCCAAGACCATGCTGACCAGACTGTCCTGCTCACCCAGCACCATTAACAACGAGCCGGGCATGCCGTACACGTCAGCGACGAAGTCGGTCACCCCCGCCGTCAGCAGCGTGAGCGAGATCGGGGTGAGCGTCCAGACCAGGAGACGCGGGCGCCGGCGACGAGGCCGTTCCGGCTCGGAGGTCTGGTCTGAAGGGGGAGAAGCCGTCACGCCTCCAGAGTGACCCGAAGATCAGAGTGTCGCCACCGGAACTCCGTCATGCCCGGAAAGCGCCCTATGCACGGGGAAATGAAAAGAGCCCCGACCGGTGCTGGTCGGGGCTCTTTCCTATAAAGATTGTCCGGCGGTGACCTACTCTCCCACACC
>NZ_VSEY01000002.1 GCF_008086045.1 Nonomuraea sp. PA05
GAGCCCGTGCGGCCAGTGCTCGATCCTGGCGATCTCCTCCTCGCTCAGCCCCACGGGGATGAACTGGACGAGGGTGTTCTCCTCGCCGACCACGCCCAGCGCGCCGTAGCCGGCGTCGACCAGCGTGGTGGCGGTCGCCACGATCCTGCGCAGCACCGTCTCCAGGTCGAGGTCGCTGCCGATGGAGACCACGGCCTCCAGCAGCGCGTGCACCCGGTCGCGGGTGGACAGCACGGCGTCGAGCCGCACCTGCAGCTCCGCCAGCAGCTCATCGAGCCGCATCTGCGGCATCAACGGACGGTGCTCGCTCTCCATCCGCCCAGTCTGGCACGTGCCATGACGATCAGGTCGCGGGCAGTGCGGCGGCCAGCAGCACCACGCCCAGTGAGCCCGCCAGCGACGCGATCGCCATGAACCTGGCCAGCTTGGGACGGCCCGCGCCGCTGGCCCAGCCGTGCGCCCCCGCCATGGCCATGACGGCGCAGAACAGCAGCAGCTTGGCCGCCAGGATCCGCCCGTAGCCGGGCTCGGCGAGCATGGCCCAGGTGACGCCCTTGTGCCAGGCGATGGCCACGCCGGTGGCGAGCTGCACCGGCAGGAACACCGCGACGGTGAGCAGCCCGAAGCGCCGGCCGACGGCGGTCAGCACCTGGCCGCGCCGCTCGTCGTCGAGCAGCCGCCGGGCCAGGGGCAGCACCACCAGCGACACCGTGAGCTGCCCGCCGACCCACAGCGCCGCCCCCAGCACGTGCAGGAACCGCACCACCGACCACCACGTCATGCTGTGCCCGCCCTCCTCACCTGTCACGGAGCGCGATCAGGCTACCGGCCGGGCCGGGCGCTGCCGCAGGGTCCTCCTCCTGGGAAAGTCGGGACTTTGGTCCCTGTTCGCGCGCGGGCGGCCGTCGGCAGGCTGTGATGGTGATGTACCAGAACGCAACGGGCAACCGGCTGCTCCGGGAGCTGCCCGAGACGGAGGCGCTGCGTCTGCTGGCCGGCGTGCCGTTCGGCCGGATCGTCTTCACCCGGCACGCGTTGCCCGCGATCCGGCCCGTCAACCATGTGGTGGTGGGCGGGCAGATCGTGATCCGGTCCAGCCCCGGCACGATACTCAGCGCCCACGTGGCGCCGGCGGAGGCCGTGGTGGCGTACGAGGCCGACGACCTGGACGGGTACGAGCGCCTGGGCTGGAGCGTGATCATCACGGGGGTGGCGCGGCTGGTGACCGACCCCGGCGAGGCGGCACGTTTGAGGACGCTGCTGACGCCCTGGGTGGCGGGCGAGATGGAGCAGGTGATCCGCATCCAGCCGGAGATCGTCACCGGCTTCGCCCTGGTGCCCGCGGCGGCCACGGCGTAGGGCGTACATGATTTGATCCGCCCGGATAGTGGGCGTGGTGCCGTCTGATGGGGAACGCTGCCGATGGACAAATCGGGCGCTAACCCCACAGGAGAACACCATGGGCGCTGCCGGCGCACGGCCGTTCGTCATCGATCCCGCGGGCCGCGACATCCACGGCGAGGCCGAGCGCATCCGCGCGCTCGGGCCCGCCGCCCGCGTCGAGCTGCCCGGCGGCGTCCTGGCGTGGGCGGCGAGCGACCAGGCGCTGCTCAGGCGGCTGCTGACCGATCCGCGGGTGTCCAAGGACGCCTACCTGCACTGGCCCGCCTGGATCAAGGGCGAGATCTCGCCGGAGTGGCCGCTGTTCGCGTGGGTGGCCGTCCGGAACATGCTCACCGCGTACGGGCCGGACCACCGGCGGCTGCGCGGCCTGGTCTCCAGCGCCTTCACCGTCCGCCGCACCGCCGCGCTGCGCCCGCGCATCGAGGCGATCACCGAGCAACTGCTCGGCGAGCTGGCCGGACAGCCGCCCGACACGGTGACGGACCTGCGCGAACGGTACGCCTACCCGCTGCCGATCAAGGTGATCTGCGAGCTGTTCGGCATCGCCGACGAGGACACCCGCGAGGAGGTGCGCCACTGCGCCGACTCCTTCTTCCAGATCGGCCGGCCCGACGCCCCCGACACGGCCGCGATCCTGGGGCGGCTGCAGGCCGTCCTGCGCGAGGTCGTCGCCGGCAAGCGTGAGCACCCCGGCGACGACCTGTCCTCCGCGCTGATCGCCGCGCGCGACGAGGAGAACGCGCCGCTGGAGGAGCACGAACTGGTCGACACGCTCATCCTGTTCCTGAGCGCGGGCCACGAGACCACGGTCAACCTGCTCGACAACGCCATCTACGCGATGCTCACCCATCCGGGCCAGCTCGCCCTCGTCCGCTCCGGCAGCGTGAGCTGGGACGAGGTCATCGAGGAGACGCTGCGCAGCCAGGGGCCGATCGCGAACCTGCCGCTCCGCTTCGCCGTCGAGGACATCGACCTCGGCGACGGCCTCGTGCTGCCCGCGGGCGAGCCGATACTCAACTGCTACGGGGCCGCCGGGCGCGACCCGCTCGTGCACGGCCAGGACGCGGCCACGTTCGACGTCACCCGCGCCGTCAAGGAGCACCTGGCCTTCGGGTACGGCGTGCACCGCTGCCTCGGCGCGCCGCTGGCCACGCTGGAGGCCGCGATCGCGCTGCCCGCCCTGTTCGGCCGCTTCCCCGGCATGACGCTGGCCGCGCAGCCGGGCGACCTGCTGCCGCTGGAGTCGTTCATCTCCAACGGGCACCGCGCGCTGCCCGTCCTGCTGTCGGTCTAGATCGGTGCCGTCCGAGCGTACGAAAGGGGGCCCTGTGGAGATCGTCGAGCAGGGCCCGCGCGGGCCGCGATGGGCGGGCGCGGCGGCGCTGCTCGCCCTCCTGGCCGCCGTGCCGCTGATCGTCGTGCTGACCCGCGCCGAGGACGGCGGCGGCCCCCGGCCCGTCGTCTCCCGCGACCCCGTGCGCGAGGACGGCGACGGCCCCAGGCCGGTCGTCTCCCGCGTCCCCGTGCGCGAGGCGGTCAGCGTGACGCCGAACGCCGTGTACCCGGCGGCCGTGGTCGAGGGCGGTACCGGCACGATGCGGGTCACCTTTCCCGACGGGTCGCGGGCCGAGATCACCTACCCGGCGAGGCTGAGCCTGGCCTCGCTGGGGGCGCGGCCGTACGTCGGCGGCACGCTGACCGGCGACGGCGGCGCGGAGTTCCGCGCGCTGACCGCGCCCCTCTACGGCGAGGCGGAGACCGCCGCGGGCCGCGCCATGCTCCGCCCGCTCACCGCGAACGTCAGCGTCTGGCCGGGGCCGCCCGGGGTGGACGCCGCCGGCCAGGTGCTGCTGTTCCGCTTCGGCGACTGGCGGCTCGCCCTCCAGGACGAGCCGATGGGGATGACGTTCGAGCAGCGCCTGGCCTGGGCCGCCAACCTGCGCGGCACGCACGGCCCGGACGGCTTCCTCACCCTGTCGGCGGGCGGCCCGCTGCGGCTGGCGCGGCCCGGCGAGACCCGCGCCGGCAGGCTCGTCGGGCCGCAGCTCTGGCTGGGCGGGCTGAGCCGCCGCATGCTGGTGGTGGCGCCGGTGCCCGGCTGCGGGCGGCTGGGCGAGGCGCCGGTCGTGCTCGACGCCCGGCACGCCATCGCGGGCAGCGCCTGCCGGGACGGCTACTACCTGGCCGCGTCCGGCGACCGCGGCTTCGTGCGCGCCGCCGTCGAGGACGTCCGGGTCCGCCCGGCACCATGAACAAGCCTCGTATTGTTCACCGATCCTTGACGCGGGTGTCTTTCCCTGACAAGCGGAGAAAGGCGATCATGACGGTGTCCGTCACCCCCTTCGCAAGGAGGCTCCGTGCACACTCCGCCGCGCCCTTCCTGGCCGGTACGGCTCGCCGTCGTCCTCGCCGCCCTCGTCTCCCTCGCCGGACTAGCGGGGGTCGCGCCCGCCAACGCCGCGGTCTACAACTCCTGCACCATCTCCCGCTGCGCCGACGCCCGCTCGGCCAGCTCCATCTGGGCCTCCAAGGGCTACCCCACCAGCGCCGGCTGGTACTCCTGGCCCGACGGCAGATACAACTACACCGGCGGGCGCCACTACAACCGCGAGGGGCAACTGCCCGCGAACGCGACCTACTACGAGTACGACGTCTACTCCCGGGCCCGTGGCGCCGCGCGTGACGCGTACCGGATCGTCGTCAACCGCAGCACCGGCGCCGTCTGGTTCTCGCCCAACCACTACACCGACTTCTACCGGCTCTAGGGAACGCCCATGAACTCAGCCCCGCGTCCGCTGCCCCCATGGCTGACGGTGTCGACCGGCCGGGTCGTGGACGGGCGGGCGTGCAGGACCCGCGCCGCCTTCTTCGAGGAGGTGGCGCGGGCGCTGCGCTTCCCCGGCTACTTCGGCCGCAACTGGGACGCGCTCACCGACTGCCTGCGCGACATCGGCGCCGTCACGCTCATCGTCCGGCACGCCGAGGAACTGCTGGCCGACGAGCCCCCCGAGCAGCTCGCCACATTGCTGACCGTGCTCGCCGACGCCTCCAGCGACGGGCTGGCCGTGACGCTGTGCACCGACGCCGGGCACGACGCCGCGCTGCGCGAACGCCTCGCCGCCGCCCTCTCCTGAGCCGGGTCAGCCCTGCAGATAACGCAGGACGGCCAGGACGCGGCGGTGGTCGTTGTCGGACGGGGCCAGGCCGAGCTTGGTGAAGATCTGCGTGACGTGCTTCTCCACCGACCCGTACGACAGGAACAGGCTCTCGGCGATGGCGCTGTTGGAGCGGCCCTGCGCCATCATGGCCAGCACCTCGCGTTCCCGGGGCGTCAGCAGCGCCAGCGCGTCGCCGCGCCTGCTGGCCCCCATGAGCTGGGTGACGACCTCCGGATCGAGCACGGTCTCCCCGGCCGCGACGCGGCCGAGGGCCGACAGGAAGTCCTTGACGTCGGTGACGCGCTCCTTGAGCAGGTAACCGATCCCGCGCGCGCCGCCCGCCAGGAGCTGGGCGGCGTAGTGCGTCTCGATGTACTGCGAGAACACCAGCAGCCCCAGCTCCGGATGGTCGCGCCGAACCCGGATCGCGGCCCGCAGCCCCTCGTCGGTGTGCGTGGGCGGCATGCGCACGTCCACCACGGCCACGTCGGGGCGGTGCTCGGCCACGGCCGCCACCAGCGCGTCCCCGTCGCCGACGGCGGCCGGCACCTCGTGGCCGCGCGTGGTGAGCAGCAGGCACAGGCCGTCGCGGAGCACCACGGCGTCCTCGGCTATCACGATGCGCATGGGGGCCGTCCGTTCACGCGCGCAGGGGCAGGTCGACGATCACCACCGTAGGTCCTCCGGCGGGGCTGTGGATCGCCAGCTCGCCGTCCACCACCCGGACGCGGTCGTTCAGGCCGCGCAGCCCCGACCCGTCGGCCGGCCCTCCGTACGCCAGGACGGCGCCGCCCGCGCCGTCGTCCCGCACGTGCAGGCGCAGCCGCCCGCCGGTGGCCCGCAGCCGGATCGCGGCCTGCCGGGCACCGCTGTGCTTGGCCACGTTGGCCAGCAGCTCGGCCGTGCAGTAGAACGCGATGGTCTCGACGGCGGGCGAGGGCCGCTCGGCCAGCTCGGCGTCCAGGTCCACGGGCAGCGGGCTGCGCGCGGCCAGCGTCGCCAGGGCCACCTCCAGGCCCTTGTCCAGGGCTGGCGGGTGGATGCCGCGCAGCAGGTCGGTCAGCTCCGACAGGGTGTCCTTGGCGCCGCGGTGCGCGCCGTCGACCAGGGCGCGGGCGCGCTCCAGGTCGCCGTCCTCGCCGAGCTCCTCCTTGGCCATGCTGAGGGTCATGGCCAGCGCGGTCAGCCGGGCGGCCGTCCCGTCGTGCAGGTCCCGCTCCACCCGCCGCAGCGCGGCTGCGGCGTCCTCCACGGCCAGGGTCCTGGTCTCCTCCAGCGTACGGATGCGCGCCTGGGCGGGAGGGAGGCCGAGCAGCGTACGCGCCAGCATCCGCTCCGGCACCAGCGCGAGGTGCACCACCATGGGGGCCAGCAGCAGCAGCCCCAGGCCCAGCACGCCCAGCAGCAGCGCGCCCGGCCAGCCGCCCGGCGCCGGGAGGCCGGGGACCTGCCACCACAGCGGGCACGTCAGCAGCACCAGGCCGAGGCCCCACGTCGCGGCGGCCCCGGCCAGGGCCAGCGCGGCGGCGGGCAGGCGGACCACGGCGTGGATGATCGCCCGCCAGCCCGCCACGTCTCCCAGCGCCGTGCCCAGCCGGTTCAGCGCACCCCTCGCCGGGCGGTAGGGGGCGGGCGGCGGGACGTCCGCGACCGCCAGCGTCCGCGCCAGCCACCGGTTGGCGGCGCCGAGCCTTCTGGCTCCCAGTACGCAGGCCGCCAGGAGAGGCAGGCCCACCACGTAGGTGGAGGTCACCAGGGCCGCCAGGACGATCAGCAGGTGGGCCAGGCCCAGGGCGGCCATCAGGGGGACCGTCAACGTGTAGCCGAGCTCGCGCCAGATCCGCACCGGGCCCGCCTCCTTTCTTGCGTTGTTCTCAGGCTGACGTGGCTGGGGCTGGGGGGCCACCCGGTGGGCCCCCGGGGGTTGTCCCGAAGGCTGTTCGGAGGAGCTTCCCGTGGTGCTCGATGGGAGGGGCGGGTGAGGGTGGGGCTCGGATCATCGAGGGAGATCGGATCATCGAGGGAGAGGAGTGCTGACATGTTCCGCAAGTCCGCGAGCTCGGCGGCGGGGCTGACGATGGTGGTGGTGCTGGGGCTGGTGGGGCCGGCCCAGGCGGCTCAGAGGACGGCCGCCCACGCGACGGCGGTGCCGGCGGGGGCCGCGCCGATCGTGTGGCGGGCGTGTGGCGGGGAGGGGGTGCCCGCCGGGATGGAGTGCGGCGCGCTCGACGTCCCCGCGGACTGGTCGAAGCCGCGCGGCAAGCAGGTCAGGCTGAACCTGGCCAGGTTGCCGGCCACCGACCCGGCGCGCCGCGTCGGCAGCGTCCTCGGCGTCCCCGGCGGCCCTGGCCGCGACGGCATCGAGGACCTCAAGCTGGCCGCACCCGACCTGACCGAGCTGCGCCGCCGCTTCGACCTCGTCGGCTACCGCCCGCGCGCCACGGTCTGGGCCGCGACCGCCGCCGCGGAGTGCGGCAAGCCCGGCGTCGCCCTGCACGACCCGCGCGACCGCCGCGACTTCGAGGCCATGGCGGCGTCGATGGCCAAGGCGTTCGCGGCGTGCGGGAGGGCCGACACGACGGGCCTGTTCGCGCACCTGGACGCGCTGTCCGTCGCCAGGGACATGGACGCCGTCCGCCGGGCCCTCGGCGAGGAGCGGCTGAGCTTCATGGCCAGCTCCTACGGCGGGGTGGTCGCGGCCGCGTACAGCAGGCTGTTCCCGCAGCGCATCAGGGCCATGTACCTGGACGGCGTGATCAACCAGACCAAGGGCTGGCCCGCCGTCCACCTGGTGTCGGCCGCCGGCGTGGAGGCGGCGCTGGAGCGGTTCGGCCGCTGGTGCGCGGCGACGCCCGCGTGCGCGCTGCACGGCGAGGACGCGGCGGAGGCCTGGCGGCGGCTCACCCGCGACGCCGATCGCGAGCCCATCCCGGTCACGTCCGAGGAGTTCGGCGAGGGGAAGCTGACCGGCTGGCACCTGCGCAGCTTCGGCTTCATCCCCGACCCCGGCCCGGATCACTCCCGGTGGTTGACGCTGGCCGAGAACGTGGACAGGGCGCGGCGCGGTGACGGCTCGGGGTTCGCGGACTTCGTCCTGGGCAACGCGCGCGCCTGGGCGATGCCCGTGGCGCTGGCCATGACCTGCGGTGACGGGCGCGGCTACCCCGGCTGGGACCGGCTCCAGGAGTACCGGCGCGACGCGCGCGAGGTCGCGCCGAGCTTCGCGGGTGCGGCGTTCGACTCGCTGGGCTGCTCGGGCTGGACGGAGCCGGTGGCCAACCCGGCGCGCCCGCTGGACGTGCGCGGGCTGCCGCCGATGCTCGGCGCGGGGACGCTGGAGGGGGACTTCCCGTGGACCGAGATGTTCACCCGGATGGTGCCGGGGTCGGTGAGCTTGGGGTACGACGGACCCGGGCACGTGCTCTACCTGTCGGGCAAGAAGTGCCCGATCGCGTACGCCACCGCGTACCTGACGGAGCTGAGGCTGCCCGCGCCGGGGACCGTCTGCCCGGCGGAGTGACGCCCCTTGACGGTCGGTCCAGCTCGTATCTAGGCTGCCCCGAAATGGCAATGATTATCACTTCGCGAGAGATGGGTGAGGGTATGGGGGTGGCCGACGCGTACGAGAGATCGGCGGAGTTCCTCGACGTGATGATCGCGCCCGCCTGGGCGGCGCTGGGGCCGGCGCTGGCACGGGCACTGCGCGGGGTCACCGGCCCCGTCGTGGACGTGGGCGCGGGCGGCGGGCACGGCACGCGGGTGATCGCGGACGCGGTCCCCGGCGCGCCGATCGTGGCGGTCGAGCCGTCGCCGGGGCTGCGGGCCGCCCTGCTGGCCCGCGTCTGCGAGGACGCCGGGCTGCGCGACCGGGTGACCGTCCTGCCGGAGCGGCTGTTCGGCCCGCCCCCGCCCGACCGGCCGGACGACCCGACCCTGCCCGACCGGCTGGGTGCCGTTGTCCTGATGAACGTCATCGGGCACTTCGACGCGGCCGCGCGCGACCGCCTCTGGCGGTTGCTGGCCGACCGGCTCGTGCCCGGCGGCCGGGCGGTGCTGAACCTGCCGCCGCCCGCCCAGCCGGTCGCCGTCCCCCTGACGCGGTTCTGCGACATCCGGGCGGGACGGCGCAGGTACGAGGGGTGGGGCCGGGCCGAACCCGCCGGGCCGGGCCTGGTCACCTGGCACATGACGTACCGGACGTTCGACGCCGACCGGCCGGTCGGCGAGGTGACGGCGAGCTACGACTGGTGGGTGCTCGACCAGAAGCGGCTGGAGGCGGAGACGGGCGAGCACGGCCTGCTGGCGTCCGGCACCGGTCCGGTAGAGCTCGGCATGTACGTCATCCAGCGGGCCGCCGGGTGACCACCTCCGCGATGTGCGCGTTGCGGCGGACGATGAGCCTGGTCAGGTAGCGCTCCAGCACCAGGATCTCCGCCAGCCGGCCCAGCGGGGGCAGGGGGGCGGCGAAGTCGACGACGTCCGTCATGAGCGTGGCCGCGCCGTCGTCGGCCGCCTCGAACGTGTGGGCGTGGCGCCAGCGCCGGAACGGGCCCGTCACCTGCTCGTCCACGAAGTACGCAGGGCGGGTGCAGGCGCTGATCGTGGAGGTGAGGTGCCAGGTCAGGCCGAAGTGGCGGGCGCGCCAAGTGACCTGGTCGCCCAGGGCGAGCCGCCCTGACGTGACGCCCGCCACCGCCCGCTCGCCCGTGTGGGCGAACGCGGAGGTGTGCAGGTCCACCGACAGGGACGTGTCGAAGACGACCGGGGGCGGCGCCTGGACGAGGGTGATCACCTCGAAGCGGGGCAAGCGGCGTCTCCTAGAAGCGGCGGAGCAGTTCGTCGGCTGCGGCGAAGGTGGCGACCACGTCGGCAGCGGTCCGCACCCCCTCCCCCACGCCCTTCACCAGGCCCACTCCCTGACCGGCGTACACGTAGGCGGTGTCGAAGTCGCCCGCCGTCCGTGCCGCCGCCAGCTCCTCGCGCGCCGCCTCGTCCCCGGCCAGTTCCTCCTCCCGCCCTTCCCACCGCCCGAAGAACGCGTTACGCAACGCCCGCCCGCCGAACTCCGGCGGCCAGGCCAGCCGCTGCGCCACGTCGAAGACCCGCCCGTACGCGGTGCCGGTCTCCTCGGTGGCCAGCACCCGCGCCCGGGCGGCCCCGGACAGCAGCGTCTCGGCGCACCCGAGGAACGCCGTCCCCGCCCAGCCGCCCGCAGCGCCGGCGGCGAGGACGGCGGCCAGGCCACGGGCGGTGGCGATGCCGCCGGCGGCGAGCACCGGGACGGTCACCTCCTCCAGCACCCCCTGCAGCAGCGGCAGCATGGCCACCTCGGCGCGCCCGTGCCCGCCGCCCTCGCCGCCCCTGGCGACCACGACGTCCGCCCCGGCGGCCTCCGCCTGGAGCGCTTCCCTGGTGGTGCCCGCCTGGACGGCGACGGTGATGCCGGCGTCGCGCAGCGGCCGGACGTACGGGGTGAAGTCCCCGAAGCTCACGGAGACCAGCGCGGGCCGGGCCTCCAGGGCGGCGGCGAGCTGGTCGGGGTGGCCGGGCAGTGCCCAGGCCATCAGCCCGATGCCGTACGGCCGCCCGCCGGCGGCGGCGACGGCGGCCTGTTCGGCGATCCACGAGCCGGGCGCGGAGGCGGGCACGCCGATCATGCCGAGCGCGCCCGCCGAGGAGACGGCGGCGGCCAGCCGCCCGTCCCCGACGCTCGCCATCGGCGCGCCGACCAGCGGCACGTCCAGCCCGAAACGCTCGGTCAGCCAGGTACGTGGCATGTGTCGCTCCTCAAGCCCGCGCTCTCACGGCGGGCGGCTCTCGGCCTGCGCGACCGGTTACTGCAGGTAGCTCTCGACCTGGGAGACCGGCGCCGCCTGGGCGTCGTCCGGGTCGAGCCCGGCCGACTGCCGGGCGCGGCGGCGGCGCAGCAGGTCCCAGCACTGGTCGAGGGTCTCCTCCAGGTGGGCGATCCGGGCGTGCTGCTCGGGCCCCGCGGACTCGCGCTGGGAGAGCAGCTCGTGCTCCTCGTCCACGAGGGCGTGAATGCGCTGGAGAATCTGCTGGTCGTCCATCCGATGCCTTCCGTTCGCGGGACCCGCCGTGCCAGGTGAGGATCCACCGTACATGGCCCGGCGGCGCGGCCTCGCACCGGCCGGAGGCGAATTTCTCGCACCACGCATATCGGCGCGGCAATAAATTTCAGCCGCCTCCCCGGCGGAGGTCCGCTATTCGAGATGCGTAATCTTCTTATTCCGTTCCAGGAAGTACCGTTCCAAGGTCGCTTACGTCGATCATGGGTCGCGGCAAATCAAGATCCGTGTGCAATCGTACGGTCCTGTTGGTGAAAAGCCGCGCGCTGCAGGGTGATGTGTATGGATTTCAAGATCCTCGGGCCGATCGAGGTTCGTACCTCTCTCGGGAGACCGATCGTGCTCGGCCGCAGAAAACAACGGGTGCTGCTGGCCGCCCTGCTGCTCAACGTGGGAAAGGCGATACCCAGCCGGCGCATGCTCGACTGGCTCTGGGGCGAACGTGCGCCCGCCACCGCGGAGTCGAACCTCTACACCTACATCTCCGCGCTGCGCAAGGTGCTCGGTTCCCCCTCTCGCATCGAGGCGGGCTCGAACGGTTACATGCTGCGCGTCACGCCGGGCGAGGTGGATGTCACGCTGTTCGAGGATCTCGCCGCGCAGGGGCAGCTGGCGTTGTCGGCCGGCCGGCACGACGTCGCGCTCGAACGGCTGACGCGGGCCCTGTGCCTGTGGCGTGGCGAGTCCGTCCTGGAGGAGTTACCCCTGCCCGCGCCGCTGCGCTGTGAGGCGGCGCGGCTGGAGCGGCTGCGGGCGACCGTCGTGGACGCCTCGCTGGAGGCCAGGCTGGCGCTCGGCCAGCACGGCGAGATGCTCGCCGACCTGGAGACGCTGACCCACAGGGACCCGCTGAACGAGCGGCTGCGGACCCAGCTCATGCTGGCGTTGTACCGTTCCGGCCGCAGGGCCGACGCGCTGACCGTCTACCAGAGCGCGCGGATGACGCTGGCCGCGGAGGTCGGCATCGATCCGGGACCCGACCTGGTCCGCATGCACCAGCGCATCCTGGCCGACGACCCGGCGCTGACGCCGCCGCCCGCCGTCGCCGCGCGCAGGGCGCCGGCCGAGTTGCCCATCGGCGCGGCGGCCTTCACCGGCCGCGGCGCCGAGGTCTCCCGCCTGTGCACGAAGCTGGGCGCCGTCGCGGGCACGGCCGCCATCTCGGCGATCACCGGCGCCGCCGGGGTCGGCAAGTCGGCGCTGGCCGTGCACGTCGCCCACCAGGTCGCGGGCCGCTACCCGGACGGCCGGCTCTACGTGGACCTGCACGGCTCCACACCCGGCGTCGCGCCGCTGCATCCCGCCGACGTCCTGGCCCGCCTGCTGCGCTCGCTCGGCGACGACGCGGCGGCGGGGCCCGAGGGGCGGCTCGGCGTGGACGAGGCCGCGGCCCGCTTCCGTTCGCTGACCGACGGCAGGCACCTGCTGCTCCTGCTGGACAACGCCCGCGACGCCGCGCAGGTGCGCCCGCTGCTGCCGGCCAGCCCCACCTGCCGCGTGCTGGTCACCGCGCGCAGGATGCTCACCTCACTGGACGGCGCCGCGCACTTCCGCCTGGGTGTGATGACCGAGGAGGAGACCGGCATGCTGCTCGGCCGCCTGATCGGCGAGGAGCGCGTGGCGGCCGAGCAGCGGGCGGCGGGCGCGATCGTCCGGCTGTGCGGAGGGCTGCCGCTGGCGGTCAGGATCGCCGCCGCCCGGCTGATCGCCCGTCCCGGGCTGTCGCTGCGCGCCCTGGCCGACCGGCTGGCGGTCGAGGAGCACCGCCTGTCCGAGCTGCAGGCCGACGACCAGGCCGTGCGGGCGTACTTCATGATGAGCTACCGCAGCCTGGACACCGAGTCGTCGCGGATGTTCCGGCTGCTGAGCCTGCTCGGCGGCGGCGCCATCAGCGTCACGGCCGCCGCGGCGCTGGCCGACCGCTCCGAGCCGCGCGCCGGCGACCTGCTGGACCACCTGGCCGAGGCCCAGCTCCTGGAGGTGTGCGGGCACGACCGGTACCGCATGCACGACCTGCTCTGCCTGTTCGCGCGCGAGCGCGCCAGGGAGGAGGACACCGAGGAGGACCAGGCGCAGGCCGTCCGGCGGGCGCGCCGCGACGTCTGGACGCCGCCCGCCGGGCCGCCCCTGCACCCCGCCGTCCCGGCCGCCCAGGCATCGGCCCAGCCGATCACCTACATGCCCGTGAGGAGCTGAGACCGGGAAATCATCCGCATTCACCGGGAGATTCGATCGATAAGTCTCCCGAAGATCCACTCCCAGCGCTTTTCTTCTTCACTGTCACGCCGCCCGCCGTCCACCTATACACATTTGTATGGCACGGGGTGTAGCCGGATTCGACATTGTTGGCGCCATGTCTCACCTTTTCTCGCCGCCGAGAAGAAGGCCGGGCACCAGCGGAATTCGCGCGAACCGGGAAGGGCGGCCGTGTCCGAGCTCATCGGCGTAGACGAGTGTGAAAGTTTCACCGTAAAACAGGTCCAGGATCTGTACAGAAGGTATGTCAGCCGCAGCCAGGTCAACCTCATGACCTCCTTCGGTTTCGGCCGGGAACTCGTCGAGAGCGCGCAGGGCGCGCGGATCAGGACGCGCGACGGCCGCGAGGTGCTTGACGTCACCGGCGGGGTGGGGGTGCTCAACCACGGCCACAACCACCCCCGCATCCTGGAGGCGCGGCGCCGTTTCGCCGAGCGCCGGCGGATGGAGGTGCACAAGGCGTTCTTCTCGCCGTACGTGGCCGCGCTCAGCCACAACATCGCCGAGCTGCTGCCGGGCGACCTGAACATCTCCTACTTCCCGAACTCCGGCGCCGAGGCGAACGAGGGCGCCGTCAAGATGGCGTACAAGTACCACGGGGGCCGCCGCAACACGATCCTCCGCTCCGACATCAGCTTCCACGGCAAGACCCTGGGCGCGGGCAGCCTGACGGGCTCGTCGGAGAACTCCTTCCGCTTCCCCGGCCTGCCCGGCATCGTCGTCCACCCGTACGGCGACCTCGCGGCCGTCCGCGCGGCCGTCGAGGCGGCCCGCACGCCCGGCGGCGAGTGCGACGTCTACGCGATCATGGTGGAGCCGTACAGCGCGTCGAGCATGCGCTGCTGGTCGGAGAGCGACCTGTACGAGCTGCGCCGGCTCTGCGACGCCCACGACATCATGCTGATCTTCGACGAGGTGTACACGGGCTGGGGCAAGACGGGCAGCCTCTTCTACTTCATGCGCTACCCGGACCTGCTGCCCGACGTCCTCGTCTACTCCAAGTCGCTCGGCGGCGGCAAGGCGTCGATCGCCGGTTACACCGCCCGCGAGCGCGTCTTCCGCAAGGCCTACGACCGGCTCTCGGACGTCATCCTGCACAGCACCACGTACTACGGGTTCGGCGAGGAGACCGTCACCGCGATCGAGGCCGTCAACATCATCGTCGAGGACGACTACCCCGCCAGGGCGCGGCAGATCGAGCGCATCCTCGGCCCCGGCCTGAACAACATCTGCAAGCGCCACCCCGACGTGGTCGGCCGGGTGAGCGGGGTGGGCGCGCTGTGGGGCGTGTTCCTGAGCGGCGGCCCCAGGGTGCTCGACCTGGCGGCCAAGCTCGCGCCGGGCTTCTCCGGCGACCCGCAGTTCCGCACCAAGCTGATCACGCTGTCGGTGATCGCGGAGCTCTACCGCGAGCACGGCATCGTCTCCTACTACAGCCCGAACGCCGACAACCCCCTGGTCGTCGCGCCGACCCTGGCCATCGAGCCGGAGGACGTCGAGTACTTCCTGGACAGCCTCGACAAGACGCTGGCCAAGGGCCTGCCGCGGCTGCTCGCCCGGTTCGTACGGGAGAAGGTGGGGTCGCGATGGCCCGCCGGGTCGTAGTCACCGGCAGCGCCGGGATGCTCGGCGGCCACCTGACCCGCAGGCTCGCGCTCGACGGCCACCACGTGGTCGGGGTGGACCTGCGCCCCCCGGCCGATCCGCTGCCCGCGGTGGAGCACCGGATCGGCGACGTGCGCGACCTGCCGCTGATGACGGAGGTCATGACCGGCGCGGACGCGGTCGTCCACTGCGCGGGCGCGCTGCCGAGCTATCCGGCCGAGCAGATCCACGACCTGATCGTCACGGGGACCGGCACGGTCCTGGAGGCCGGGCGCCTGGCGGGCGTGGAGCGGCTGGTGCACATCTCCTCCACCGCCGTGTACGGCCTGCCGGAGCTGGTGCCCACCCCTGAGGACCATCCGCGCGCCCCGGTCGACCCCTACACCAGGGCGAAGGCGGCGGCGGAGGAACTGGCGGAGAAGTACCGGGCCAACGGCATGTGCGTGCCCGTCCTGCGCCCCAAGACGTTCCTCGGCCCCGGCCGGATGGGCCTGTTCGCGATGTTGTTCGAGTGGGCCGAGGAGGGCCGCAACTTCCCGGTGCTCGGCAAGGGGGACAAGCGCATCCAGATGTTCGCGATCGAGGACCTGGTGGACGCCGTGACCCTCGTGCTCGACGCGCCCGCCCCCGTCGCGGACGACACCTACAACCTGGCCGCCGCCGAGTTCGGCACGCTGCGCGAGGACTTCCAGGCGGTGCTCGACGCGGCCGGCCACGGCAAGCGGGTCGTCTCGCTGCCCGCCGGACCGGCCCTGGCCGGGCTGCGGCTGCTGGAGCGCAGCCGGCTGTCCCCGGTGTACGGGCGGCTGGCACGCAAGCTGCTCGCCGACTCCTACGTCAGCATCGACAAGGCCCGTGAACGGCTCGGCTTCCGCCCGGGGCTGTCCAACAGGGACGCGATCCTGCGCACGTACGCGTGGTGGCGGGAGAACCGGGCGACCGGCGCGAGGCGCGGCGCGACCAGCCGGGACGCGTGGCGGCAGGGTGCGCTGTCGCTGGCGAAGGTCTTCTTCTGAGCTATCGGGGTGAAGCATGCGCCTTGTCGAATCGCCTGACGTTCCAGACAGCCCGCAGCGCCAAGGGGCCGCCCAGGAGGTGACACAGGAGGTGGTGCAGGAGCGGGCCGTGGAGACCCGCAGGCGTCCGATCGCGGATCTGGCCGCCCTGATCCGCCCCTCCCACGCGGCCAAGGCGATCCTGCTCGTGCCCGTGGCGCTCATCGGCGCGACCGCGCCCAGCCCGGCCGAGGTGGCCGGCGTGCTGTGGGCCACGGTGGCGTTCATGGTCGCCTCCGCCGCCGTCTACATCGGCAACGACATCGCCGACCGGCACCGCGACCGGCTCCACCCGGTCAAGTGCCACCGGCCCATCGCGGCCGGGCGGGTGGGGGTGCCGACCGCCGCGGTCTGCTGCGCCGTCCTGCTGGCGGTGCTCGCGGCCGTCGTCGCGCGGGCGCCGGTGGAGTCCTGGCCGGTGCTGGTCTACCTGGTGCTCAACATCGCCTACAGCCGCCTGCTCAAGCACCTCCCGCTGATCGACGTGGGCACGGTCGCCGCCGGGTTCGTGCTGCGCGTCGTGCAGGGGTACGAGGTGACCGGCGACCGGGTGCCCGGCTGGCTGCTGGTCACGGTGTTCTCGATGGCGCTGCTGCTGCTCATCGGCAAGCGCCGCCAGGAGCTGCTGGAGGGCGGGGCCGTGCACCGGCCCGCGCTGTGCGGCTACTCGATGGAGCTGACCAACTGGCTGCTGCAGATCGCCTCCGTGCTGGCCCTCGTGTCCGGCCTGATGTACCTGCGCGACGAGGGGCCGTTCGGCCCGCAGCACGGCCCGACGGCCATGATGCTGTCCACCCCGTTCGCGCTGTTCGCCCTCTTCCGGTACCTGCAGATCCAGCTCGTGCACAACGAGGGCGGCGACCCGGTGCGGGTGCTGCTGCGCGACCGCGTGATGGTCGCCAACTCGATGGTGTGGGCCGCCGCCCTGGGCGTGACGCTCGTGCTCGTCCACCTGTGAGAACGATGGCGATGAGAACGATTGTGAGAGGAAGGCGATGGACGTCCGCTTACTGGGACCGGTCGAGGTGAGCGCCGGGAACCGCGGTGTCCCCTGTGTCCCCCTGGGGCCGCCGCAGCGACGCGCGGTGCTGGCCGCCCTGGCGATCGACGCCTACCGGCCCGTCTCGCTCGGCACGCTGATCGAGCGGGTCTGGGACGATCCGCCGGACCGGGCGGCCGACTCGCTGTACGCCCACATCGCCCGCCTGCGGCAGGCGCTGACCGCGACCGGGGTGCGCATCGAGCGCCGCGACGGCGGCTACACGCTCGACGTCGACCCGGACCGGGTGGACGCCTACCGGTTCCGGCGGCTGGCCAAGCAGGCGCAGCAACGCGCCTGCGACGACCCCGCCAGGGTCCGGATGCTGGCCGAGGCGATGGCGCTGTGGCGCGGCGCGCCGCTCACCGGCATCCCCGGGGAGTGGGCCGCCCGCACGCGGTACGGCATCGAGCAGCAGTTCGTCGGCGCGGTCGTCACCTGGGCGCAGGCCCACCTGCGGCTGGGGCGGCCCGACATCGTGGTCACCGAGCTGACGCCGCTGGTGCCGCGCTACCCGCTCGCGGAGCCGCTGGCCAGCATGCTGATGCGCGGCCTGTGCGAGCTGGGACGCGGCGCGGAGGCGGTCGCCCTGTACGCCCGGCTGCGCGGCTACCTCGCCCGCCAGCTCGGCGTCGAGCCCGGCCCGGAGCTGCGCGCGCTGCACCTGCGCATCCTGCGCGCGGGCACGGGCCAGGCGCCTCGCCCGGCCCTGCTGTACGCCCAGGTCACCGGGTGAGCGAGAGGACCAGCCGCTGCCCGCTGTGGTCCGACAGGCCGTCCGAGCGGACCAGCCGGTACTCGTGGACGGCGATCTCCGGCGTCGTGTACGCCCAGTCGATGCGCCACAGCGACAGCAGGAGGCGCCGCTCGTCCCAGGTGGCGGGGTAGAGCGAGCGCAGCGCCGGGGTGGCGTCGGTCATCCGCTCCGGCACCAGGCGCAGCAGGCCCATCGCGGGCGAGGCGTTGAAGTCGCCGGCCAGGACGGCGGGCAGCGGGTTCGCCCGGATGTCGGCGGCCAGGGCGCGCAGGTTGGCCTCGCGGTCCTCGTGCTGGGCCCGGTTGAGAGCGCCTGAGCCGAGGGGCGAGTTGATGTGCGTGTTGTAGAAGGAGACGGTGCGGCCCGCGATGCGCAGGTCCGTGCGGAGCGTCTTCGTCGTGTGGAAGGCCGGCCAGGTCGAGCCGGGCGGGACGTGGGCGTCCTTCGCCTCGATGGCGTGCTGCTGGACGATGGGGTAGCGCGACAGCGTCACCATCTCGCCGGCGGTGGCGAGGTGGTGGCCGGGGAACTCGCGGCGGAGCCTGTCCAGGTCGTTCACCCGGATCGGGTGGTGGCCGGCGCCGAAGTAGACGTACTCCTGGAGCAGCAGGACGTCGGCGTCCTGGGCGTGGAGGTGCCGGTAGAAGGCGGTGACGTCCTGGGGTGGGGTGCCGGTGGGCGGGGGGAGCGTGGTGGTGGCGGGCTGGTCCCAGTACCAGGTGTTCCAGGAGAACAGCTTGATCGCGCCGGGTGGGGCGGGGGTGGTGGGGTGCCACAGCCAGGCGAGGTTGAGGCCGCTGCCGCTCGCGCCCAGGGTCAGGGAGATCAGCGCCGCCGCGACGGTCACCCGGTGCGTGCGGCGCGCCGCCGCCACGGCGCCCCGGCGCGCCCCCGCAAGGGCCGCTGCCAGGAGCGCCACGGGGACGGCCGCCAGCGCCAGGGGCGGGAGGAGTTCCGGCGCCTGCCACCACCACACCTGACCGGACAGGACGCGGTGCAGCACCACGAACACCAGCCAGGCGATGGCGGCGCACAACAGCAGCGGCAACCCGCGAGCCCGCGCCCCGCGCCGGAACCTGCGCCCCAGCACCACCCGCCGCGCGCCGGGCTGGGCGGCGGCCGCGCGCGCCCGGCGGGCCGGCCCGAACAGCGCCCGCAGCGGAGCCGTCACGTGACCGCCTGCCGCATGACCGGGTCGGGGTCGTAGAGCCGCCGGAACCGGGCCGAGCACACCCACCGCACCACCCCGGCCGCCACCCCCGCCGCGATGGTCACGTTCACCACGAAGTGCACCGCGCCGAAGTACAGCAGGAAGAACCACCCCCGCCGCCGCAGCACGAAGCGGTACATGCCGAGATCGGCCACCAGCGAAACGACGAGGGCGAGGACGGCGAGCCCGGCCCCCGCCGCCCCGAACGGCACGGCCAGGGGCGCGGCGGCCAGGGCGGCCAGCGCGGCGAGGCTGCCGCCGGCCCGGCTGGAGGTCTCGAACCCGCGGGCGAAGCGCCGCCGCCGCGCGTACAGCGGCACCCGGGCGCGCCCCCGCCGGTACAGCTTGCGCAGCAGCTTGAGCAGCTTGTCGTCGTGGTCGTGCCGCGACCGGACAGCGGTGGTGAGCAGCATCTCGTAGCGCTGGGTGAGCCGGTGGCCGTAGTCGACCTCCTCGGTCTCGCGCAGGCGCGGGTTGAACGGCCCGACCTCGTCGAAGACGCGGCGCGGCATCGCCATCAGCGCCGAGAACAGGAACGAGACGGGCCCCTCGGAGCTGACCGTCCAGTAGTGGTACTGCAGCGCCCGGTACTCCTCGACGAGGCTGTCGCGGATCAGCGGCTCGGGGTCGTGGACGCTGGAGACCACGCCGAGCCGCGGGTCGGCGGCGAGCAGGCGGACGGACACCTCGACGGCGTCGGGGTAGGCGGCCACGTCGGAGTCCACGAACATGAGGATCTCACCGCTCGCGTGGGCGGCGCCGAGGTTTCTTGCGGCGGCCGGGCCCAGGTTCTCCTCGGTGCGGATCACCCGCACGCCGAGCCGCCGGGCGACCTCGGCGGAGTCGTCGGTGCTGCCGTCGTCCACGACGATCAGCTCGATCGGCTGGTGGGTCTGCGCCAGGAGGGCGCGCAGGCACAGCTCCAGCGAGGCGGCGTAGTTGTAGTTGGGCACGATCACCGACACGAGGGTCATCGCTCACACCTCCGCCGGTAGGTCGTACGTGCGCCGGAACCTGCTGGAGAAGAGGCACTGGGCGGCGCCGGCGAACACGGCGACCGCGACGGTGACGTTCACCAGGAAGTGCACCGTGGTGAAGTACAGGGTGAAGGGCAGGCCCGCGTACCGGCGGACGAAGCGGTACATGCCGAGGTCGGCGGCGATCGAGCCGGCCAGCAGCAGGAGCGGCACGGCCAGCCAGGCCGGGCCGAGCAGGGCGGGCAGGGGCGCGGCGAGCACGGCGAACAGGGCGGCGAGCGAGCCCCAGCCGCGGCTGCTGTTGGCCGGGCCGCCGTTGAAGCCGGGGCGGCGCAGGTACAGCGGGATGTGCAGGCGGGCGCGGTGGAAGAACTTCGACAGCACCACCTTGAGCCGGTCGTCGTGGTCGTGCGTGCCCCTGATCCGGTTGTCGAGCACGATGCGGTACCGCTGGGTGACGCGGTGGCCGTACTCGGCGTTCTCGCTGTGGCGCAGCGCGGGGTTGAGCGGGCCCACCTCGCGGAACACTTCGGCGCGCATGGCGAACAGCGCGGAGTAGATGGTGCTGATCTCGCCCTCGTCGCCGGAGATCCAGTAGTGCAGCTGGAGGCTGCGGTAGCGCTCCACGAGGCTGTCGGGGATCAGCGGCTCGGGGTCGTAGGTGCCGCACACCACGCCGAGGGTGTGGTCGGTGGTGAGCAGCTCGACCGCGTGCTCGACCACGTCGCCGGCCAGCGCCAGGTCGGAGTCGAGGAAGAACAGGATCTCGCCGCGCGCGTGGCCGGCGCCGAGGTTGCGGGCCGCCGGGGCGCCGATGTTGGTGTCGGTGACGACGACGCGGACGCCGTGCCGGTGGGCGACCGCCACGGAGTCGTCGGTGCTGCGGTCGTCCACGACGATCACTTCCAGGTTCCGGTACGTCTGCCGCTCCAGCGCGCTCAGGCACAGTTCGAGGGTGCGGGCGTAGTTGTAGTTCGGCACGATGACCGACACGAGCGGCTTCATCGCCGCCCCCGCTGCCTGGTCCGGCGCAGCAGCAGCGGCAGCGGCCTGCCGAGGCCGCTCCTGGTGAAGTCGGAGCGGCCGTTCACCCGGGGGTAGGGCTCGCCGGGCACGGGGACGTCGAGGAACTCGCACAGCGGCCCCCATCCGGCGGTGGCGTCGAGGACGAGCAGCCGCTCGGCCGGGATGGCGGCGATCACCCGTTCCGCGTGCTGCTGGAACAGCTTCATGGCCCGCTCGGGCTCCCGGTCGGCCGCCGTCGCGAACGTGCGCGCGTCGAGCGTGGTGTCGACCATCCTGACGAACGCGGCGAGGTCGGTGCCGAGCAGCGACGACAGCAGGACGGCCGCCCTGCCCGGCAGCGACTCGATGCGGCGCCGCTGCGCGAACAGGGTGCGCTGCATGCTGGCCAGCCAGCGCTCCGGGTCGCGGGTGGTGAGGATGACCTTGGCCTTCGGGTAGTGGTCGGCGAGCTGCCGCCAGTAGGCGGAGGTCGGGCCGTCCACGCACGACTCGTAGCCGACGAGCAGCCGGTCCCAATCGACGTCGCGGGCGGTGGCGGCGGCCAGCCAGGGCCTGATCTGCTGGGGGTGGGCGAACACGTCCACCATGTGGTGGCACGGCCCGAAGCCGAGGCGCTCCAGCGCCGTCTTGAGCGAGAGCGTTCCCGTCCGGCCGAAGCCGGTGGCGATGATCTGCATGGCCGTTCAGTCCTGGGCCGCGAGCCGGGCGAGCTTCTCCAGGCGGGCGAGCGCGAGCCGCTGCGTGACGCCGACCGCGCCGCCGAGCGCGCCGGTGAAGGTGACGGCCAGGTGCACGCCGGAGAAGTACAGGCCGAACGCGGGGCCGCGCCGGTCGAAGGCGAAGCGGTAGGTGCCCGCGTCCATGGCCATGGCGGTGGCGACCAGCGCGGGCGGGACGAGCGCGGCGGCCCGTCGCCGCCGTCCGCCCAGCACGCGTGACAGGGCGAAGGCCGGGACGGCGGCGAGCAGCAGGACGCCGCCGACCGCGCGCGGCACGGAGTCGCCCGGCGTCTCCCCCTCGCGCCAGTCCAGCGCGCTCAGGCGGGCGCGGCGGAAGACCTTGCGCAGGATGGTGGGCACGGTGGCGTCGTGGTCCTTGCGTCCGCGGATCGCGTCGCTCAGCTTCACCTCGTACGAGCGCGTCACGCGGACGCGGTAGTCGGAGGAGACGGTCTCGCGCAGCCGCGGGTCGAACGGGCCGATCTCGGCGAACACCTTGGCGGGGACGGCCAGCACCGACGCGTGCAGCTCAAGCGTCGGCCGGTGGGCGGGCATCCACCAGCGGTGCATCTGCACGGCGCGGTACTGGGCGGCCAGGCTCTGGGAGACCAGCGACTCGGGCAGCAGGACGCCGCCGAGGGCGCCGACCCGCGGGTGGGTCTCCAGGAGCCGCACCGCGTTGGCCACGGCGTCGGGTTCGAGGGCGATGTCGGCGTCGAGGAAGAACAGGATCTCTCCGGTGGCGTGCTCGGCGCCGAGGTTGCGCGCGGGGGTCGGGCCGCCGTTGACGCCGGTGCGGACCACCTTGGCCCCCATGGCGGCGGCCACCTGGGCCGCGTCCTCGGTGCCGCAGTCGTCCACCACGATGACCTCGAGGTGCGGGTGGGTCTGTGCCCGCATCGCGTCCAGGCAGAGTCGCAACACGTCGGACCGGTTGTAGCTGGGGATGATGACCGAGACCAGGGGGTGTTCCATGTGTGCTCCGTCTGCCGTGTCGGACCTCATGTCCGGTTCACGGTAGGCACGGTGTCTTGTCCGGTTCTTGTCGCGCCCAGACGACAAGAACCAGACGACAAGAATCGGACGACAAGAACGGGACAAGGACCGCCGGGTACGTTCGGCCCCGTGATCGAGCAGCAAGTGGCCTCCGCCACGCCTCCGGCGGGGCGGACGTGGGCGGAGCGGGTCAGGCGTTTCGTGCGCCCGCGCCGGCGCTGGTGCTGGGGCACCAAGCTGGTGGTGACCGCGTCGGCGGGGTGGCTGCTGTTCGTGCTGTGCCACCTGCTGGCCAGCGGGCGCGCCGCGTTGTGGGCCCCGATCGAGCTGATCCCGCCGCTGCTGTTCCTGGTGGTCCCCGCGCTGCTGCTGGTCGTGGCGCCGCTGGCCAGGCCGGTCCGCTGGCGCGTCATGTCGCTGCTGGTGGTCACCGCGCTGCTGGGCGCGGGACGCAGCGGGATCAACTACGCCACCCTCTGGTACGACCCGCCGCCCGCCGGCCCCGCGGCCATCACCGTGGCCGCCTGGAACACCCAGTTCTGGGACCAGGACTGGCGCACCGCCGACGGCGACCGCCACTCCCCCGGCTTCTACGCCTACCTGCACGAGCTGGACGCCGACGTCTACCTGCTGACGGAGTACCTGTACGTGAACACCCAGGCGGGGGACATGCGCGCCCAGCGCTGGACCGCCGACCTGGCGCTGCGCATCGACAAGCTGGCCGAGCTGCGCCGCGAGTTCCCCGGCTACCACGTCGCGGTGTCGGGCGAGCAGATCACGCTGTCCCGCTTCCCGATCACCGCTCAGCGCGGCCTGGACCTGCGCCCGTGGCTGCCGCCCGACCAGCGGGAGATCCCCGTGGCGCTGCGGGACTGGCCGGAGGGCTACACGGTCGAGACGCTGCGCACCGACCTCGACGTCAACGGCACGACCGTCTCCTTCTACGACGCGCAGATCGCCCAGCCGCCGCTCGAATGGCGGCTGTACGACGCCGAGGCCCGCGACTCCGCCCGCGCCAAGACCCTGCGGCGGGAGGCGAGCTTCCTGGCCATCGGCGCGGACGTCGCGGCCAACCCGCACCCCGTCGTGCTCGCCGGCGACCTGAACACCTCCCCCGCGATGGGCGTGCGCCGCCTGCTCCCCGAGCGGCTGGTCGACAGGACGCCCGCGCTGTCCTCCCTCTACCCGGCGACCTACCTGGCCGGCACCGCCGAGCTGTGGCGGATCGACTGGCTCTACACCAGCCCCGACGTGACCGTGCACCGCTACGACCTGCCGGGCGCGCGGGGGCTGTCCGACCATCGGGCCCAGCGCATGGTCGTGTCGGTGTCGTGACCGGCGTGGCTCCACCGACGAAAGGAACGCGCATGCCTGACGAGATGGCCTGGCGTGGTGACGTCGCGGTCATCGTGCCCAACTACAACAAGCGCAGGACCCTGCGGGCCTGCCTGGAGTCGGTGTACGCGCAGACGTACCGGCCGGCCGAGGTGATCGTCGTCGACGACGTCAGCACGGACGGCTCGCTGGAGACGGCCCGGAGCTTCCCGTGCACGGTCGTCGAGTCGCCGCGCAACCAGGGCCCGGCGGGGGCCCGCAACCTGGGGGTGGCCCGCAGCACGGCGCCGCTGCTGTTCTTCGTCGACTCCGACACGGCGCTGGCCCCCGACGCGATACACAACGCGGTCGAGGCGTACCGGCGGACGCCGGACTGCGGCCTGGTGCAGGGCATCTACGACATCGAGCCGCTGTACGACGACGGCCCGGTCGAGCGGTACCGGGTGCTGTGCGAGCACTACGAGCGCAGCCGCACCACGGCCACGTTCCTGTCGTGCACGCTGATCCCGCGCCACGTCTTCGAGGAGGCGGGCGGCCTGGACGAGCGGCTGCGCGACGGCGAGGACTTCGAGTTCGGCACCCGCGTACCGGCCCGCTACCGGCGGGTCGTGAGCACGTCCGTGGTGACCAGGGCCGACGACGAGGACCGGTTCTGGGGGTGCCTGGCGGAGCGCTTCGTGCGGTCCACGACCCTGCCGGTGATCATGATGCGGGCGCGGCGGCTGCGCGGCGGGGACAGGGCCGGGTTCCGGCTCGACATGATCGGCACAGGCCGGCAGAAGCGGCGCAAGGGGCCGCGGCTCTCCTCCGCCTCGGCGACGCTCACGTTCCTCGGCCTGCCGCTCGCGTTCCTCAGCCCGTGGCTGCTGGCGTTGCCCGCGGCGGCGCTCGCGGTGTTCCTCTACAGGAACCGCGTGTTCCTCGGGTTCGCCCACCGCCACCGGGGGGCGCGTTTCGCCGTGTGGGTGGCGTGGATGCAGCTCTGCTTCCACGCGGCCTTCTTCTCGGGCGCGTGTGTGGGGCTGTTACGGGTCGCGTACGAGCTGGGCCGCCGCCGGGGGGAGCCGATCGCGTCCGCAGCGCCGGCGGTCGGGGCGCACGAGTGAAACCGGCCGACCCGCCTCGGGCACCCTGGCTGTCCCGCCTGCCCCGGCTGTCCTGGCTGCCCCGGCTGTCCCGGCTGTCCCGGCTGCCCCGCCTGCCGCGGCCGGTGAAGCGGGCGCTGGTGGCCGCGTTCGCCGTCGCCGTCGCCGTCGCGATCGGGTGGACGATGTCGCGGCTGGACTGGAGCGTGGTCGGCGTCCTGTTCGCCCGGCGCGACCCCGGCGAGATGGCCCTGCTGCTCGGCGGCTCGCTGCTGGCGAGCACGGCGGGCCTGTCGCTCGGGTTCCTCGCCTGGCGGGTGGTGCTGCTGGAGCTCGGCCCCCCGGTGAGCGGGCCGCGCGTGGTGCGCATCTTCTTCGTCGGGTTCCTGTCCAAGTACCTGCCGGGACGGGTGCCCGGCATGGTCGCCACCGCCAAGGTCGCCTCGGTCAACGGCATCACCTTCGGCAGGCTGATGACCACGGCGGCGCTGGTCATGAGCCTGGTGCTGCTGAGCGGGTTCACGGTCGGGCTGCTGGCGGGCGTGCAACTGCTGGGGGCGCGGGCGGCGTGGCTGGCCGGGGCGGCCGTGCTGATCGTGCTCGTCCTGGTGCGGCCGCAGCTCGTCAACCAGGGCTCGGCGCTGCTGCTGCGGCTGCTGCGCCGGCCCGCCGCCGCCAAGGCCGCCTCCGTGCGGGGGGTGCGGCTCGCGGTCGCGTGGCAGAGCGCGTCGTGGGTGGTGACGGGGCTGCACCTGTGGCCGCTGGCCGTCGCGATGGGCGCGCCCGCCTCCCGCTCGCTCCTGCTGTGCGTCGGCGCGTTCACGCTCGCGACCTCGGTCGGCATCGCGGCCGTGTTCATCCCGGACGGGATCGGCGTGCGGGAGGCGGTGCTCACGGCCGCGCTGACCGTGGTGCTGCCCGCTCCGGCCGCCGCGGTGGTGGCCCTGGCCAGCCGCCTGATCTCCACCGTCAGCGAGGTGCTGCTCGGTGCGGCGGCGCTGGCGGTGGCCGAGTACCTGATCCGGCGCGGGCCGGCCGATCCGCCGGAGGTGCCGCGGCCGGCGGTGTCGCCCCGCCCGGGAAGCGGGTGACCGCGCGGCGCGCCGATCTTCGACGCTGTTCACCTGGGTGCTCCACGGCCAGCGCCCGCCGTTCATCAGCGGGCCCTTGACTGCCCTGGCAGAACAGTTCACACGTGATCAAGGACGTACAGTGCACCGCAAAACCCTCTCCGCCGTCGCGGCGGCAGTGACCCTGCTGGCCACGAGTGCCGCTCCCGCCACGGCGGCGGCCACGCCGCGCGACTCCTTCTTCGGCGGGAAGCTGCCGCTGAGCGCGCCGCCGGTGACCTCGACGGTGGCGCCCGGCGTGACGCTGACCTCGATGTCGCTCGGCGCCAAGGACGCAGGCGACTACTGGACCGTCCACGTGTACCTGCCCGGCGCGATCGACGGGCCGCTCAACACGGCCGCCACCGCGCTGGGCGCCAGGGAGATCGCCGACCGGGTGGCGGGCGCCCTGCGGGAGAAGGGGTTCGAGCCGCGCGTGGAGGAGGTCGTCACGCCCGCGTTCGCCGACCGCCCCGCCGGCCCGCTCGGCTGGACCGTACGGATCGGCCGGTACTCCACCGGCGCCGAGGCCGCCACCGCCCTGTCCACGATCAGGGCGGCCGGCTTCGCGGGCGGCACCCGCTACACCGCGCAGGACGGCACCGACCCGGGGGCGCCGCAGCAGGTGCATGTGCTCCGGGTGGACTTCCGGCAGTTCAGCGGCACGGTCGGCACCGACTTCGGCGCCGCGCTGAACGGCACGGAGAAGCTGACTGACCTGGCCGCCGCGGCGGGCGCGGTGGCGGGCGTCAACGCGCAGTGGTTCTACAACAGCGCGCCAGGCGGCATGTACGTCAAGGACGGCAAGCTGATCGGCTCCGCCACCCAGGGCCGCGCCGGAATCAAGATCACCCGGGGCGGCCGGTCGGTGGACGTGGACACCTACACCGCCCGCGTGACCCTGCGGGCCGGCCGGGACACCGTCGAGATCGACGGCGTCAACAGGGTGCCCGGCGAGATCTACAACTGCGGCGGCGTCGGTGGCGACCTGCCCACGCAGAAGCCGCAGCACGACCTGAAGTGCACCGACGCCGACGAGCTGGTGCTGTTCACGCCCGAGTGGGGCAAGCCGCCCGCCGGGGCGGGCGCCGAGGCCGTGCTGGACGCGCGCGGCACCGTCACCGCGGTGAACGCCTCGCGGGGAACGGCGGTGCCCGCCGGCGGGACCACGATCCAGGCCATCGGCGACAGCGCCGCCTGGCTGCTGGAGCACGCCGAGCCCGGCGAGCGGCTCAGGGTGAGCGAGCGGGTCGAGGACGGCAGGGGCCGCCGGGTCGCGCTGACCCCCGACACCACGATCCTCCAGGTCGGGCCCTCCCTGGTACGGGACGGCCGGGTGTCGGTGAACGCGGCGGGCGACGGCGTGATCCGGGAGGGCAGCGACCAGACCTTCACCTACAACTGGACCGTCCGCGCCAACCCCCGCTCGATGATCGGGATGGACGAGCGGGGCCGGCTGATGCTGGTGGTCGTGGACGGCCGGCAGGACGGCTACAGCGAAGGGCTCGGCGTGGCGCAGACGGCCGAGCTGATGAAGCTGCTCGGGGCCCGGGAGGCGATGAACCTCGACGGTGGCGGATCGAGCGTCATGGTGACGTCGGGCGGCGGGATCGTTAACCGGCCGTCGGACGCCGCGGGGCAGCGGTCGCTGGGGAACGTCTTCCTGGTCCGGCCGTAAGGCTTCAGGGGTGGCAGGCCTCTCGCACGGAGAGGTCGCCGAGGTGGCGGCTCCACTCGGGAGTGCCGTGCAGGCGGGCGGCCAACCGTTCGCAGGCGGTCGTCTCGCCGGGTGGAGCCGGCAGCCGCCACACCTGGAGATCGCCATCGCCGTCCAGCGCGACGAGGGTCCTCCCACGCACGTCCAGCGCGACGTCCGCCCCCGTCGTCGCCAGGCCGAACAACTGCGGCCCGATCTGCCCATGAGCGGCCACCGACCAGATGCGCGCGTGCCCCTCCGAGTCGACACTGGCGATTGTGGTCTGGTCGGTGCTGATCACGACGCTGTGCACGTCGCTGCGGTGGCCCGCCAGAAGGTGGCCGACTTGGTCGGAAGACCGGGCGTCCCAGATCCACGCCTCCCCACCGGATCCACCGCCGACCAGGATTTGGCCGTCGGAGCTGAGTGCCACCTTGCGGATCGCGCCCTTGAGGCCGGTGAAGGATCGCGGCGAATTGGTGTGGACCGGATCCCACATCAGCACGCCGGACGAGTAGGTGGCCACCGCGAGCACCTTCCCGTCCTGGTTGAGCGCCACGTCCCTGACCTTGTCGGGAACCCGTAGGAGCTTGTCGACGGGCCGGTCGGGCCAGTTGGTGTCCCACGCCCAGATGATGCCATCGTCGTCGTAACCGACCAGGATTCGACCGTCGGCGCTCACCGCTACTCCTACGATCGGTGCTTGACCACGCAAGGCACGACCGGGGGTACCCGGTGAGGTGGCGTCCCAGATCCAGACGGTTCCCCTGACGTCGGCACCGGCAAGCACGCGGCCGTTCGCACTCATCGCGATGTCGCCGATGGGCAACCGGTGTCCGGTGAAGGGACTGCTGGGCTCGGAAGAGCCGGTGAGGTCCCATCGCCAGACCGTTCCCTCTCCGCCGCGGCCTACCGCGACCTTGCCGTCCGAGGTCAGCACCACATGCCGGACGCCCCCGAAGCGGCCGCCGAACAACCTGGCACCCCTCTCAGGAGAGGAGGTCTGCCACAGCCAGACGGCCGAGTCGCTGGCTAAGTCCCAATGGGCGACGCCTGCGCTGGCGACGGCGTCGCCGCTGGGGCTGACGTCGATGAGGCCGATCGCCCCCTGGTGGCCGGCCAGCGCCCGAGGCCGATCCGGCGCCGTGATGTCCCAGTGCCACAGTTGCCGGTCGAACTCGTCGGCCGTGGTCAGCGCTTCGACACCGCGTCCCGCCGCGCTCAGCCGGATCAGCCGTATGGCACCCGCATGGCCGCTCAGACGCCGCGGTCGGCCGGGATCGGCGGTGTTCCACAACCAGGCCTGAGCGCCGTTGCCTGTCGTGGCGACCACCGTCCTCCCATCCGCGCTGAGATCGAAGCGATCCACCCGCCCATGCTGCCCGGTCAACCGGATCGTCGCGCTCGTCTTCACGACGTGCCGCAGAAGGATCGCATCGCCGCCGGAGGTCTTGAGCAGGACTCGGCCGTCCGCGCTCATCGGAAATCGCGGTTGCGTCAGATCCACCTCTCCGCGCACCTGCCGTGGCTTACCGGGTTCTTCGACGGCCCAGGCGAGAAATTCGTCGCTTCTCTCATTGAAGTCGTCGTCCATGGCCAGCGCGGCCACGGCCGCGCCATCGGCGCTGATGTACAGGCGCGAGCCGCTGAGCCCGCCGGAGACTCGCAGGTTCACGACTGACTTCCCGTCTCGCCACACCCGCAGCGCGTCTGCCGACAGCTCATCCTGCATGAGGCAGGCCACCGCCTTCCCGTCGGCGCTCGCCGCGATCCGTACCACGGTGCCCGCCAGGTCGGTCAGCCTTCGCGCGACCGTCGGGGCCGTCGCGGACCACGACCACAGCTGCGAACGGCCGACCACCGCAGAGGTCGTGGCCGCGATGGCCATCGTCCCATCGGCGCTCATGGCCACCGATGCGATGTGACCGCGGTGGCCGGTCAGTTCCCGGGGCGCCCCCGATTCCCCGAGGCGCCACACCCAGCCGCGGCCGTCGGTGGATGCGGCCATGGCACTGCCGTCGTCGCTCAGGGCCAATGAGGACAGCTCGTCCTGGGCGGCCGGCATGTGCCCCTCGGGTTGGGGGGCACCCAGGTCCCACAGGGCGATGCGCCCATCGTCCAGGTCGCCGGCCAAGGTCTTGCCATCGTTGGACATCAGCAGGAACGAGACTGGCTCAGGGCCGTCGGGCAGGTGGCGGGGGAGCAGATCGGGTCGGGTGACATCCCAGATCCATGCCTGCTGGTTGCTCAGGCCGACGAGGGTGGTGCCGGCGATCTGCATCGTAACGCTTCCGCGCTTCACCTCGGGCGGGGCTTTCAGCGTGATGGGCTCGCCCGTCGTCGTGGTGTTCCAGAGTCTGAGGGCCGAGCCGTCGGCGACGATCGTGGCCTCGCGGTTCACGGCGACCGACTCCAGCGTGTCCGCGCCTGTGGCCAGCACCCGGGGCTGCCCGTTCCCTTCCCAGATCCGCATCGACTCCTCGTCGTCGGTGTCGTCCTCGTCGTCGTTTCCCGGCGTGGCCGTGACTGCCACGATGGTGCCGCCGTCGGCACTCATGGCGATATCGTCCACCACGGCCCTCCCGGATACGAGGGAACGGGGACGGTCCAGCTCATCGACGTTGTAGACCCAGACTCCACTGGTGTAGCGGTCGTTCACGGAGGCCGAGACCGCGATCGTCCTGCCGTCGTCGCTCAGGAGCACCTCGTCGAACGTGCCTCGATGCCCGGTCAGGCGCTGGGGCGGTCCGGGAGAGGTGGTCCGGCAGAGCCAGAGTTCCTCGGACTCGTCGGCCTCGGCCGCCGCGGCGACGAGCACTTCGCCATCGGCGCTCAGCGCGGCGCCCGAAGTTCCCGGGCAGTCCGCCATGGGCTTGAGCTCTGACGGCATCGTGTCCTGCCACACCTGAGGCGCGTCAGGCCGCTGCAGATCCTCGTCCATGGACGCCGAAATCACCATGGTCCCGCCGTCCACGCTCATGAAGGTGTTCGTCTGGGCCAGCCCGGGGCCGTGATGCTCCGCCACCCTGCGCGGCTGGTTCGGGGAGTCCTCCTGCCAGAGCCACTCCTGCCACTTGCCGAAGTCGTCGAGAGTGGTCGCGGCCACCGTCTTGCCGTCCGCGCTCACCAGCAGGTTCTGCAAGTCTCCTTCGTGACCGGTGAGCACCGTACGCAGCGAGCTGGTCAGGGCGTTGCGCATGTTCAGCCCGGCTTCGGCGGTCTGCGCCGTGTGCCACGCCTTGACGGCGAGTGCCCGGGAGAGGCTCGTATCGGTGCCGGCGGCGCTGATGCTCTGCGCCGCCAGCTCCCGCGACAGCGACCGGTCCCGTTCGACGGCGGCGTTGCGCGCGGCGACCGCCGCCGCCACCCCGCCCGTCAGCGAGATCAGCAGGATCACCACCAGCGACGCCACGGACAGGGTGCGCAGGCGGGCGGCGCGGGCGGCGGCGAGCTGGCTGGCCTCCAGGAAACGGGACGGGACGTCGCCCAGCGGCGGGTAGCGGCCCGGGTTGGCGCGCCAGGTCTCCCGCGCCTGCTCCACGGCCGTCAGCCGGGTGCCCTGGTAGAGGTAGGAGGAGTCGCCGTCGTGCGCGTCCCAGACGCGGGCGTCGTCGGTGAGCTGCTGGCGCAGCAGGAGGGTGGCGCGGTCGGACTCGACCCACTCCTGGAGCTGCGGCCAGCCGCGGATGAGCGCCTCGTGGGCGAGCTGGACGCCGTCCTCGTCCACGGTGACGAGGCGGGCGTCGACGAACCTGTCCAGCACCTCCCGCGCCGTCGCGTGCTCGGCCGCGGAGTCGGCCGGGGGCAGCAGCTCGGCCTCGGGAACTTTGCGGCGGGTGTGCATGGAGTCCTCGCCGAGCCGTACCAGGCGGGGCAGCAGCCGCCTGGCCATGTCCTGGCCGGGCAGGACGATGTGGGACAGGGTGGCGTCGGCGGTGCGGGCCAGCGCGCCGGAGATGCCGCCGGTGGCGTGGTAGCCGGCCAGGGTGAGGCGGCGGCCGTCGCGGTTCTGCCAGGTGGCGAGCAGGGCGTGGGACAGGAGCGGCAGGATGCCGGCCGACTCGACCACGGCGATCTCCGAGCCGAGCTCGCGCAGCAGCAGGGGCACCAGGCCGTCTTCGAGTTCGAGCCCGGCGGCAGCGGCCGGGCCTTCGATGGCCTGCCTGAGCTGGCCGGGCGTCATGGGGCCGACCACGACCGGGTGTTCCAGGGCGGCGTGCAGCTCGGCGTGGCGGGCGCAGTGGCCGAAGAAGTCGGCGCGCACGCCGATGACGACGACCGCGCCGCTCGCGCGCAGCGCGCGGATGAACGTGCGCCGCGCGGCCTCGTCCCGGCAGGCGGTGAAGACCTCCTCGAACTGGTCGACGATGAGGACCGGCGGCCCGCCCTCGCCGGTCAGGAGGCCGCGGAACGCGGCCGGGTCCTCCTCCAGCGGCGGGCGCGCGCCGGGCGCGGCGAACGCCCTGAGCAGCTCCCCCACCGGGTCCGAGCCGGGGTGCAGCAGCTTCACCCGGGTGCGCGAGGTCGTCAGCGCCGGGATCAGCCCGGCCCGCAGCAGCGACGACTTGCCCGCCCCCGACGCGCCCGTCACGATCAGCGGCTCCGGCCTGCCCGCCAGCTCCGCCACCCGGTTGACGAGCGTGCGGATGAGGTCGGCGCGGCCGAAGAAGTAGCCGGCGTCGTCGGGCCCGAAGGAGGCCAGCCCCCGGTACGGGCTGAAGGAGTCGTCGGGCGCGCCCGGCTTGGCGGCCTGGTTGTGGCACAGGCGGGCCTGCTCGTCGAAGTCCGCCGCGACGTGCCGGGGCCTGGGCAGGCCCGCGTCGGTGAGCGTCCTGGTGAGGGCGGAGCGGCAGTCCCTGAGGGTGAGCGTCGCGGGCGCGGTGGGGTCGCCCTCGTCCAGCAGCTTGATCAGCGCGCCGCTGAAGGCGGTGTGGGGGCGGCCGGGCGGCGACCAGGCCCGCTCGTTGCGGCTGGCGGCGGTCAGGATGTAGAGGCCGTGGCGGCTGGTGTCGAAGAGCTCGTCCATGGCGCGGGCGACGGCGCCGGCCCGGCCGGAGTAGCAGCAGTCCAGGACGAGCAGGGTGCGGGCGGCCCGGCCTGCCGCGAGGGCGTCGGTGATGGTCCGGTAGGGCAGCGCCTGGTATTCGGCGGGCCCGTCGTCGACGTCCACGGTGGCGGCGGTGGCCAGGTGGAGTCTGCCGTCGGCGGTGACCACGCCGTGCCCGACGTAGTAGACGAGCAGGACGTCCTCGGCCTGGCGGGCGGCCTCGTAGAGCGCCTCGGCGACCTGGGCGGGCCCTTCGGGGTCGAGCAGGGTCGTCACGGCGGCCGGGTCGAGGCCGGCCCGGTCGACGAGGCAGCGGCGCAGGCCGGTGACGGTGGCGGCGACGGCGGGGAGGCCGGGCAGCCGGGATCCCGGCCCGTGGCGGCCACTGCCGATCAGGAGGACGCGGGCCCCGGGCGCGGCCAGCAACAGCCCGCCTTCGGCCATGAGACCTCCCTGCGCGGGCCAGGGCGAGTACCCGCATATCGCCGCCGATCGCCGGAGCGCTACATGACAGCGCTGTCTTGACAGGACGTCCCATGTTTGGCACTTTCTGGACTGACAACGTTGTCACCCTGCCGCACGGAAAGGCCCGGATCCCATTTCCACTTCAGACACGCTGCCCGCCGACGAAGTGCGCAGGGAGCTGGCCAGGGCGGAAGGCGCGGTCTTCGCCACCTCCTTCGAGCCCGGCGATCCGCGACCGGCCTCGAACGACACCGGCGGCATGCGCACCCAGGTGGGCGCGGGCCCCGCGGGCGGCCACGTCTCCAAGCAGGGGGCGGGTTTCACGGGGCTGCGGGCCCTGGAGTACGCGGGCCGCGCCGGCCGTCACACGCACCAGGTGTTCGAGGTGGACATCACCGTGACGCCCGCCATGGAGCTGTCCTACCTGGTCTTCCCCGAGTTCACGGCCGCCGACCCGGGCTACCCCAGCACGTACGTCTCGGTGGACCTGGCCTTCGCGGACGGCACCCGCCTCAGCGACCTGGATGCCGTGGACCAGCACGGCGTCCTGCTCGCCCCGAGGGAGCAGGGCGAGTCCAAGACCCTCTACGCCGACCAGTGGAACTACAAGCGCGCCAGGATCGGGCGGGTGGCCGGGGGCAAGCGGATCACCCGCATCCTGGTGGCCTGCGACAGCCCGGCGGAGTTCCGCGGCTGGGTGGACGACATCAAGATCGTCTCGGAGCGGAGGCGGCAGCCGTACGACGGCCGTCCCGCACGCCTGGAGTCCCCTTCCGAGCACGTGGTGACCACCCGGGGCACGCACTCCACCGGCGGTTTCTCGCGTGGCAACAACTTCCCCGCGACCGCCGTCCCGCACGGGTTCAACTTCTGGACGCCGATGACCGACGCGGGCTCGACGAGCTGGGTGTACGAGTACCACCGCGCCAACGACGCCGCCAACCTGCCGCGGCTCCAGGCGTTCACGGCCAGCCACGCGCCGAGCCCGTGGATGGGCGACCGGCAGACGTTCCAGTTCATGCCGTCGGCGGCCGAGGGCACGCCGGACCCGTCGCGGGCCGCCCGCGCGCTGGCGTTCCGGCACGAGCGCGAGGTGGCGCACCCGCACCTGTACGCGGTCACGTTCGACAACGGCGTCAAGGCGGAGATCGCGCCGGCCGACCACGCGGCGCTGGCCCGCTTCACCTTCCCGGGCGCCGAGGCGAAGCTGATCTTCGACAACGTGAACGACAGCGGCGGCCTCACCCTCGACCTCGCCGCCGGCGAGGTCACCGGCTACTCGGACGTGCGCAGCGGCCTGTCCACCGGCGCCACGCGGATGTTCTACCACGCCGTCTTCGACCGCCCGGTCACCGGCGGCGGCAAGCTGACCGGCCAGGGCCGCGACAACGTGCTCGGCTACCTCGCCTTCGACGCCGGCCCGGCGCGCACGGTCACCATGCGCATCGCCTCCTCGCTGATCAGCGTGGCGCAGGCGAGGAGGAACCTGGAGCTGGAGATCGCCGCCTCCGACACGCTGGAGACGGTCAGCGAGCGGGCCCGCCGGGCGTGGGACGCCAAGCTGGGCGTCATCGAGGTGGAGGGGGCGAGCGAGGACCAGCTCGGCACGCTCTACGCCAACCTGTACCGGCTGTTCCTGTATCCGAACTCGGGCTTAGAGAACACCGGCACCGCCGACGCGCCCGTCCACCGGCACGCCGTGCAGTCGGCCACCGTCACCCCGCCCAGCACGCCCACGGAGACGGGCGCGCGGGTGGCGGACGGGAAGGTGTACGTCAACAACGGCTTCTGGGACACCTACCGGACGACCTGGCCCGCGTACGCGCTGCTGACGCCGCTGATGGCGGGCGAGATGGCGGCCGGGTTCGTCCAGCAGTACCTGGACGGCGGCTGGATCTCGCGCTGGTCGTCGCCGGGGTACGCCGACCTGATGGTCGGCACCAGCTCCGACGTGGCCTTCGCCGACGCGTACCTGAAGGGGGTGCCGGGGTTCGACGCCGAGGCCGCGTACGCCGCCGCGGTCAAGAACGCCACGGTCGTGCCGCCGAACCTGAACGTGGGCCGCAAGGGCCTGGCCACGGCCACGTTCCTCGGCTACACCGCCATCGAGTCCACGGACGAGGCGCTGTCGTGGGCGCTGGACGGCTACATCAACGACTTCGGCATCGCGAACCTGGCCGGGGCCCTGGCCGAGCGCGCCACCGGCGCGCAGCGGGCCCGCTACCTGGAGGAGCACGAGTACTTCCGCGACCGGGCGCTCAACTACGTGCACCTGTTCGACCCGGCCGCGGGCTTCTTCCAGGGCAGGAACGCCGACGGCTCGTTCCGCCACGAGCCCGGCGCCTACGACCCGCGCGTCTGGGGCTTCGACTACACCGAGACCAACGGCTGGAACATGGCCTTCCACGCGCCGCACGACGGCCGCGGCCTGGCCGGCCTGTACGGCGGCCGGGACGGGCTGGCCGCCAAGCTGGACGCGTTCTTCGCCACCCGGGAGACGGCGCTGTTCCCCGGCTCGTACGGCGGCCTCATCCACGAGATGCTCGAGGCCAGGGACGTGCGCATGGGCCAGTACGGCCACAGCAACCAGCCCTCGCACCACATCGCCTACATGTACGTCTACGCGGGCCGGCCGTGGCAGACGCAGGCCAAGGTGCGCGAGGTGCTTTCACGGCTGTACCTGGGCAGCGAGATCGGCCAGGGCTATCCGGGCGACGAGGACAACGGGGAGATGTCGGCCTGGCAGGTGTTCTCCGCGCTCGGCTTCTACCCGCTGCAGATGGGCAGCCCGTACTACGCGATCGGCTCGCCGCTGTTCGAGAAGGCGACGGTGCGGCTGGAGAACGGGCGGGAGCTGGTCATCAGGGCGCCTGGCAACAGCGGGCGCGACGTCTACGTGCAGGGGCTCACGGTCGACGGGGAGCGGTACGACCGGGCGTACCTGCCGCACGCCCTGCTCGCCCAGGGCGGCGAGCTGGTCTTCGAGATGGGTCCCGAGCCGTCGCGGTGGGGTGCCGGCGAGGACGCCGCGCCGCCGTCGATCACCCGCGACGACCGCGTCCCCGCGCCGCTGGGCGACGTCACAGGCCCTGGCAGGGGCGTCGCATCCGGCGCGGGCGGCGCCGACGTGAGCGCGCTGTTCGACGACACCTCCGACACGCGGGCGGCGCTGCCCGAGTGGGTGCGCTACGACCTGCCCGCCGGGCGGCGGGTGAGCTTCTACACGCTGACCTCTGGCACGGAGGAGGGCCGGGACCCGTCGGACTGGGTGCTGGAGGGCTCCGCCGACGGGCGGTCGTGGCGGGTGCTGGACGAGCGGTCCGGTGAGGGCTTCCCGTGGCGGCTGCAGACGCGGCCGTTCAAGGTCGCGGAGCCGGGCGTGTACGCGCACTACCGGTTCAGGTTCGCCGGGGGGACGCTCGCCCTCGCCGAGATCGAGCTGCTCGCCCCTGGGGCGTCGCCCGTCCCGGCGGCCGGGAGCTGAGCGGGGACTGGGAGCTGAGCGGGGACTGGGAGCTGAGCGGGGAGACTGTCACGTCAGCCGCTCGCCGATCTCCTTCAGCTCGCCGTTCTGCACCTCGATGATCTTCTCGGCCAGCTCCAGCGTGGGCCCGTGCCTGCCGGACTTGCGCACCGTCTCGGCCATCATCACGCCGTGGTGCAGGTGCTCCGACAGCGCCTTCAGCCACGCCCGGTCGAAACCGTCGCCGTCGGGCAGGTCCGCCGCCGAGCCGGCGGCCTGCCTCACCGGCACCGTCTCGTTCCAGGACCGCAGCCAGGACTCCATCATCGCGATGTCCGCCCGCTCCTCCGGGATGAGCTTGCCGGCCAGCTCGCGCACGTACGAGCTGCCCGCCCGGCCGGACGCCGCCTCGGCGAGCTGGATCGTCTGCTGGTGGTGGGTGATCATTTCCTGGTTGAAGGTCACGTCCGCCTGCGCGTACGCCTTCTCCGTCTCCGCCGCCGCGGCGCAGCCCGCCGCCAGCAGCAGGCCGAGCAGCGCCAAGATTGCCGTCTTCCAACGCATGTCCTGAGGTACGCACGCCACCACGCGACGGTTCGCTCACCACCATGTGTCGCCATAGGATTACCCAGTGTCATCTCAACGGCGGGATGTGCTCCTGCCGGTCCTCCTCGTCTGCGTGAGCCTGGCGCTGGTGCTCGGGTCGGTCCTGCTGGTCGGCTCGGACGGCCGGTGGGGCCTGTACGCGTCGTGGGGCTGGTGGACGGCGCGCGCCCTCGCGCTCAGCCCGTGCTTCGCGGTGGCCGGCGCGCTGGTGTGGTGGTCCGGCCGGTACGGGCTCGGCGCCGTGCTCGGCGTGGTCTCGATCTCGCTGGGCGTGTTCGGGCTCTTGGGCCTGGTCTGGTACACCAGGCACGGCCCCGGCGGCTTCCTCGCCCCAGGGCCGCTCGCGCTGCTGCGCGGGGCGTCCATGCTGGCCATGCACGGCGCGCTGGCGGTGCTGCCCCTGTGGTTCCCCCAGGGGCGTGCGGCGCACCCCCGCTGGCGCTGGGCCGCCGGCGGGCTGGCCGCGATCTACCTCGCCTACCTGGCGCCGCTGGCCTGGCACGGCTGGCCGGTCACGCACCGCGACTGGTACTCCGGGGACATGGCCGCCGAGCACCCGTGGTGGGGCCTGACCGGCCACGCCGTCATCTGGGCGCCCAGGGTGCTGGCCGTCGCCGTCCTGATCGACCTGCTGCGCCGCCGCCGGCGCGCCGAGGGCCTGCTCGCGCGGCAGCTCACCATGATGGCCGCCGGGTACGCCGGGTACTGGGGCACCCAGATCTTCGACAAGGTCATCGACATCGGCGCCGAGCGCGATCTGCCGCAGTGGGCGCTGTTCCTGATGAACGGGCCGCTGGTGCTGTCGCTGGCGGTGATCTCCGTGGCGGCCGTGCTGTGCGACGGGTTCGGCGTGCTCGACCGGGTGGTGCGGCGCTCCCTCATCGGGCTGGGGCTCGTGGTCGGGCTGGCGTTCGCGTACCGGGGGCTCTACCTGGGGTTCACCGGGCTGCTGCCGCTGGAGCCGCTGCCGGGTGCGGCGCTCGCGTCCGGGTTGACCGTGCTCATGCTGCGGCCGGGGGCCGCGTTGCTGTGGGAGGTCGCCGACCTGCTCCTGTACGGGCGGCAGAGCAGACCGTACGAGCTGCGGCTCCTGGCCGGCAGCCTGCGTGACCGGGTGCCCGCCGACGACGTGCCGGGGCTGGTGTGCCGCACCGTCGTCGAGCGGCTCGGCCTGCCCGCCGCCGCGTTGACCGCCCACACCCGGCAGGGCGAGCGCGAGCTGGCTCGCTCCGGTACGTGGGACGACGGCGCGACCGTGGTCCGCACCGAGCTCGCCTACCAGGGCGACGCCGTCGGCTGCCTGACCGTTCAGCTCCGGCGCGGCCAGCGGGCCCTCGACGGCCGCGACACGGCGGCGCTGCGGGTGGTCACCGACCAGCTCGGGCCGGTGGTCTCCGCGATCGGGCTGCGCGAGGAGCTGCGGATCAGCCGGGAGCGGGTGATCGTGGCCAGGGAGGAGGAGCGGCGGCGGCTGCGGCACGACCTGCACGACGGGCTCGGGCCGTCCCTGGCCGTGATGCGGCTGCAGCTCGACACGGCGGCGGGGCTGCTGGGGGCGGGGTCGGCGGCGCGGGAGCTGGTGGAGTCGGTCGGGGAGCAGACGGTCAGGAGCCTGGGCGAGATCCGGCGGATCATCGAGGATCTGCGTCCGCCGGACCTTGACGAGCTGGGGCTGGTGGGTGCGCTGCGGGCCCTGGTCGGCCGGTTCGAGGCGCCGGGGGCCGCGCGCGCCGGTGAGGTGCCCGCCTTCGCCGTCGAGGTGCCGGACGTGCTGCCCGCGCTGCCCGCCGCCACCGAGACGGCCGCCTACCGCATCGCCGCCGAGGCGCTGACGAACGTCGTGCGCCACGCCGGGGCCACCAAGGCGTCGCTCGCGCTGGCGCTGGAGGGGCCGTATCTCGTGCTGAGCGTCACCGACGACGGCACAGGGCCGCCGCCCGCGCCGCGCCCCGGCGGGGTGGGGCTCACCTCGATGGTGGAGCGGGCCGAGGAGATCGGCGGCACGTGCCGCATCTCCGCCAGAACCGACGGCGCAGCCGGTGCGCTCGTCCTCGTCCACCTGCCAGGAGCCTGACATGCCCGACCCAGCGCGCCCGCCGCCACCCCAGGAGCCCGACATGCCCCCACCCGCCATCCGTGTGCTGCTGGTGGACGACCACCCCATGTTCCGGGCGGGCGTGCGGACCAGCCTGGAGACCGGCACCGAGATCACCGTCGTCGGCGAGGCCGGCACCGCCGCCGAGGGCGTGCGGCTGGCCCGCGAACTGCGCCCCGACGTGGTGCTGATGGACCTGCGGCTGCCCGACCGCTCGGGCGCCGAGGCCACCCGCGACCTGCTCGGCGGCGACGACCCCGGCGGCAACGTGCTGGTGGTGTCGATGTCGGAGGAGGACGACTCGGTCGTGGCGGCGCTGCGGGCGGGCGCGCGCGGATACGTGGTCAAGGGCACCGGCAGGGAGGAGCTGCTGCGGGCGGTGCGGACGGTGGCCGAGGGCGGGGCGGTGTTCAGCCCGGCCGTGGCCGCCCGGCTGGCGGCGTACTTCACGGCGTTGCGGGCCGCGCCCGCCCAGGCCGCGTTCCCCGCGCTGACGCCGCGCGAGGTGGAGATCCTCGGCCTGGTCGCCCAGGGGCTGCAGAACCGGGAGATCGCCCGGCGGCTGTTCCTGTCGGACAAGACCGTGCGCAACTACGTCTCCCAGTTGCTGGCCAAGCTGCAGGTCGAGGATCGCACCCAGGCGGCCGTACGGGCCAGGGACGCGGGCCTCGGCACATGACGGGATCCCGCACCCTGCCGCGCGGGCATGTCGCCGTCCGCCCGGCGTCCCGGGACCACGGTCAGAACAGGCAGGGGACGGCGGACACCGGTGCCCGGGACACCGGGCGCGCGACTCTGATCACGCATCGGAGCACCGATGCGACGACAGACGAAGGACGACCACACCATGAACAACACACTCCGCCGCACGGTCATCGGCGCGGCCCTGCTGGCCGCCTGTGCCGTGTCCGCCCCGGTCCCCGCCGCCCAGGCGGTCACCAAGTGCACGGACATCGGCAACGGCCAGCTCTGCATGCTGGCCAACGCGGGCAACCCGGCGACGGCCTCGTACCGGAAGGACGCGGGCGGCGAGGTCACCGTCCGCCTGGGCTTCCAGGTGAAGGGCGCCAGCCCCGTGCACTGGGACGCGGGCTTCTTCAAGGCCTACGTCCGCGCCGAGCCCTGGTACTACACGTGGCGGGACAACGGCGTCTCCAAGGGCGTCTCGTACCGCGCGGTCCTCCACCAGTACGGCGGCAACACCTGGTACTCCGCCTGGGCCACGCCCTGACGTCCATCCGTCTCGCGCCGCCCGGCCCCGCGTCATGGGGCCGGGCGGTCCGCCTCCCGAAAGAGGAACCCTCGCCACCATGCGCATCTCACGCGTCCTGCCCGTCACCCTCGCCTTCGCGCTCCTCGCGCCGCCCGGGCCCGCCGCCGCCACGGCGGGCCCGGAGGGGTACGCCGTGCACGGCATCGACATCTCCGGCCACAACCACACCGGGGAGAACCAGGCGATCGACTGGCGGGCGCTGGCGGCGACCGGGCAGAAGTTCGTCTCCATCAAGGCCACCGAAGGGCACCGCACCAAGTGGGTGAACGACTGGTTCGCCCGCGACCTGGCGGGGGCGCGCAGCGTGAAGCTGATCCACACCGCCTACCACTACTTCACGCACGAGCAGGACGGTGTCGCGCAGGCCGACCACTTCCTCGCCACGGTGCGCGGGCAGGGGCTCGACGGGACGCATCCGTACGAACTGCCGCTGGAACTGGACATCGAACCGCAAGGAGGGGACAAGCCGTGCGGGGCTGAGCCCGCCGCACTCGTACGGCAGGCGCTGGCCTTCATCGGCCGCGTGGAAAGCGTGACCGGGGTCGCGCCCACCGTGTACACGCAGAAGAGTTTCGTGGACCGCTGCATGGCGGGCAGCACGGAATTCGGCAAGTACCGCGTCCGGCTCGCCCGTTACGGCCGGACCCCGCCGCCGCCGCTGCCCGGCGGCACCGGCTGGGACTTCTGGCAGTTCACCAGCACGGCAAGGATCGCGGGGCTGCCTTCCCACGACGTGGACGAGAACGTCTTCGCGGGCGATCTCGCGGCGCTGGAGCGGCTGGCCAACCTCGCCCGGAAATAGCAGTGTTATCGCTTATTGATTGTTCGAGAACAGGAAATTTATTTTCGGCTGCTATACTGGTTTTCATATCTCGATAATCGCATTTAGCATCGGCGTTCCACTCCTCACGCGAAAAGAAAAGGAACGCCCTCACATGCGAGCAGCGCAGCCCAGCCAGACCGCGATGATGGCCGCCGCCGCCCGCGCGGCCCATCTCGTCGTGGACGGCGAGCCGCATCTCTTCCGTGACACCCTGGCCGCCACCCTCCTGGGCGGCCAGGCGGAGGAGCTCATCGGCTACCACCGCGCGCACGGCGGCCACCTCGTCCTCTCCGGCACCCGCGCCCAGGTCACCGCCCGCGCCGCCTACACGGAAGGCCTGCTCGGCGACCGCTTCGAACAGTACGTGGTGCTGGGCGCGGGGCTCGACACGTACGCGCTCAGGCGGGCGCCGGGCGGGCCCCGCGTCATCGAGGCCGATCATCCGGCCACGCAGCAGTGGAAGCGCGACCTCATGGCGGCGGCGAACCTCGCCGCGCCCGGCGAACCGGCCTTCGCGCCGATCGACTTCGAGTCCGGCGACCTGATGGCCGCCCTGCGCGAGGCCGGTCTCGACCCCGGCCGCCCCGCGCTGGTGAGCTGGCTGGGCGTGGCCATGTACCTGACCTCGGACGCGATCGACGGCACGCTCGCCGCCCTCGGCCGCCTGCCCCGGGGCAGCGAACTCGTCATGGAGTACGCCTTGCCACCCGAACTGCGGGACGAGCGGGGCGCCGGTTATGCCTCGTTCGCCCTGGCCGCCGCCGCCGAGCGGGGCGAGCCATGGCTGACGTTCTTCTCCCCCGACGATCTGCCCGCGTTGTTCGGGCGGCACGGGCTGGAGGTGGTGGAGCACGTCCGGCAGGCCGACTGCGTCGATCCCGCGCTGTGGCGGCGGCAGGACGGCCTGCGACCCGCCGACCTGTGCCGCCTGGTCCGCGCCACCGTGACCACCTGACCGCAGCGGCCGGGCGGGGCCGCGCAGCGCGCGGTCGCGCGGGTTGCGCGGGTCGGGTTCGGGGCGACACGGCGAGGCGCCCTCCGCTACCGCAACGCCACCGACTGCTACTCTCCGTTATATATTGCTCACTTTTCGTATAGCGGGGAGCTCTTGTGAAGGTCGCGTGCGTCGGCGGCGGGCCCGCCAGCCTCTACTTCTCGATCCTGATGAAACGGGTGGACCCCGCCCACGACATCACCGTGTACGAGCGCAACCCGGCCGGCTCGACCTACGGCTGGGGCGTGACGTACTGGGACGAGCTGTTCGGCTACCTGCACGACGTCGACCCCGAGTCGGCCCGCGAGATCAGCGCCGGCTCGGCCCGCTGGGACAGCTGGGTCGTGCACCTGCACGAGCGGGCCACCGTGACGGTGGGGCACGGCGACAAGGGGTTCGGCATCAGCCGGCGGCGGCTGCTCGCCATCCTCTCCGAGCGGGCCGAGTCCCTCGGCGTGCGCGTCGAGTACGAGCACGAGATCACCGCCGAGGAGGAGGTCGCCGACGCCGACCTGGTCGTGGCCGGTGACGGCGTCAACAGCCGGCTGCGCGAACGGCACGCCGAGCACTTCGGCACCGAGGTCACGACCGGGCTCAACCCGTACGTGTGGCTCGGCACCACCAAGGTCCTCGACTCCTTCACCTTCGCCTTCGTGGAGACGGAGCACGGCTGGATCTGGTGCTACGGCTACCCGTACAGCGACGAGCACAGCACGTTCATCGTCGAGTGCGCGCCGCACACGTGGCAGGGGCTCGGGCTCGACGTGGCGAACGAGGCCGACGGCCTGGCCCACCTGGAGAAGCTGTTCGCGGAGGTGCTGGACGGGCATCCGCTGATCGGCCGCACGCAGGCGGGCGGCGCCGCGCACTGGCTGAACTTCCGCACCATGACCAACCGCACCTGGCATCGCGGCAACCTCGTCCTGCTGGGCGACTCGGCGCACACCACCCACTACTCGATCGGCGCCGGCACCGCGCTGGCGCTGGGCGACGCCGCGTTCCTGGTGGACGCGCTGCACGCCGACCCGCACCTGGAGACGGCCCTGTCGGGGTACGAGCAGGAGCGCATGAAGGCGATCAGGCCCTCCCAGCGGGCGGCGCTGCGCAGCTCGCAGTGGTACGAGAACGTGCCACGGTACGTGGACCGGCCGCCCAGGGAGATGATCGCGCTGCTCAACTCGCGGCACTCCGGGGTGCTCCCCCACGTGCCGCCGCGCCTGTACTACTGGACGGGCACGGCGGCCGGGGCGGTCTCCGGGCTGGCGGCGAGGGTGCTGCGGCGCGGCTGACCCGCCGTTCCACCAGGTCTCAGGTGGCGAGGGCGGCTCGCTGGCGGTCGGCGTACCGGATCCAGAGCATGATCACGATCACCAGGATGCCCCAGGTCACCAGCCAGATGCCCAGCATCCAGACCAGCACCAGCAGCGACAGGCTGGGGATGGCCAGGATCACGATCCCGACGAGAATGGCCAGGATCGGCAGCACGAGCCGCCATCCCCACTTCGGCCTGGAGCGGTCGCCGAACACGCTGACGAGCTCGATCACGCCGCCGAGCAGCCAGAACAGGCCCATCATGATGGCCAGCACGGCGACGGTCTGCGGCACGTTGCGCACCGCCAGGACGCCGATGGCCAGGGCCAGCACGCCGAGCAGGGCGTACAGGACGCGGGCGGCGCCCGTGGCCAGCTCCGCCATGAGGGCCTGGATGATCCGGTAGATGCCGACCACGATCAGTTGCAGGCCGAACAGCACGGCCGCGATGGCGACCGAGGCTTCGGGCCACACCAGGACCGCCAGCCCCAGCAGTACGGACAGGAGGCCTGCGGCGATCGCCCAGCCGGTGGCGCCGCGCATCAGGCGCACGGTCATGCCGTCTCCTTGGACCGGTTCGGCTCCGGCAGCCTCGGGAGAAGTCGCTGATGTCATGGTTCTTCCCTCCTCGGCGCCCCTTCGAGGGCCATGCGAGAGTCTCGTCTCACGACACCGCGCCTGCCGCGCCGCCGCATCACCCGTCTGAGGGGAGGCGGCGGCCCGGCTGGGCCAGAGATGGCTAGGCCGACATGACGTAGGCGGTGAGCCCGCCGCCTACGACCATCTGGGCGCCCGCGATCAGGGCCAGCAGTTCCAGGGACGCGACGGGCAGGACGAGCAGGGCCTCACCCGCGAGCGTCGTGGCCACGGCCAGCGCCGCCGCAGGCAGGGCGCCCGGCCGCCACGGGTCGGACGCCACGCTCATCAGCTCGACGATGCCGCCCACCAGCCAGACGAGGCCGAGCAGGACGCAGAACGGGCCCGCGCGGACCATACCGGCCAGTGCGAGTGCGCCGGCGACGGCCAGCAGGGTGCCTTGGAGGGCGAACAGGAGCCGCACGCTGGGGCACGCGTGCCCCTCTGTGACGCATCTCGCGGCGTCGAGCACGCCCGCCACGATCAGGTAGCCGCCCAGGAGTGTGGCGAAGGTGGCGGTGGTGAGGGCCGGGCAGGTCAGCACGACCACTCCGGTGAACAGGGTGACCAGCCCTTTCAGGGCAGCAGCCGACCGGCGCCCCCCGCGCGGGGTCCTGGCCCCCGGAGTCCAGTCGTGCGGGGTCCGGTCGTGCGGGGTCCGGTCGTGCGGGGGCCGGTCGTGCGGGGTCCGGTCGTGCGGGGGCCGGTCGTGCGGGGTCCGGTCCTGCGGGGGCACGGCTTGCAGGGGCACGACCCAGGGGATCGTGGGTCGCGAACGCTCAGCCCACGGGACCGGCGGTCGCAGGCGCGCGGCTCTCCGTGGCAAGGCCCGCGCAGGGCGGGCGGCCCGCGCAGGCCAGGAGGCGGGCGCGGGCCGGGCAGCAGACGTGGGCCGTCCAGTGAACGCAGGCCGGACGGCGAGCGCAGGCCGGACCGCGGGCGCAGGCCGGACCGCGGGCGCAGGACGGACCGCGGGCGCAGGACGGACCGCGGGCGCAGGACGGACCGCGGGCGCAGGACGGGCGGCGGGGGCCGGGTCCGGCCTCAGGCGGCCGTGGACGGCGTCTCCTTGGCGTGCTGCTCACGCGGCAGGAACATCGCCGCCGCCAGCCCGAGCAGCGAGATCACCACCAGGGTCGTCAACGCCAGCGCATAGGGCTGCCCACCCGGGAAGCTTGCCGCCACGATGACGGACCCGGCCAGGGCGGTGCCGAGCGACGACCCCAGGTTGGACACGCTGCGCGACAGCCCGGAGATGTCGTCCTGCTGGTCCTCGGGGAAGCTCGACTGCACGACGTTCACCGACGCGGTCAGCATGGTCCCCACGCCGAGCCCCATCAGCAGCAGCCCCGGCGCGTAGGCGAGGATGGCGTCGGTCTCGCGCGCCATCGCCAGCAGCAGCACCATGCCCACCGCCATGGCCAGGAACCCGACCCGGATCATGCGGCGTTGCGGATGCCGGCTGGCGAAGCGTTCGGCGGCGGCCGAGGAGGCCAGGATGCCGATGGTGGCGGGGGTGAGCATGAGGCCGGTCTGGATGGCGTTGTAGTGCCAGACCTGCTGCAGGTAGACGGAGATCACGAAGAACGAGCCCTGCATGGTCAGCCATTGCACGTTCTGCGTCACCAGGCCGAGGTTGGAGGTGCGGCTGCGGAACAGCGCCAGGGAGATGAGCGGGACCTTGCCCGCTTTCTCCCTGGCGCGTACGTGCAGGAAGAACCAGAGCAGGAACAGCGCGCCGATGACGACGAACAGCCACACCGGCGAGATCCCGCCCGCGGGGATGACGACGGTGCCGCCGATGACGAAGTCGGCGCGGGAGGCGAGCCAGCCGTAGGTGCCCGACTGGAGGATGCCGAACACGACGAAGAACATGCCGGCCGCCGACAGGACGGCGCCTGTGACGTCGAAGGACGGCCGGGGCCCCGTCCGGGGCGCGGCGGCGACCTTGCGGGACATCAGGATGATCCACCCGACGACCAGGACCTGGAGGAGGAAGGAGGCCCGCCAGCTGATGGTGCTGGTGATGAAGCCGCCGATGAGCGGCCCGGCCGCCGCGCCGAGCCCGGCCGCGCCGCTGACGACGCCGAAGTACTTGGCGCGCTGGCGAAGGTCGGTGAAGGCGACGGTGATCAGGATGTAGATGGGCGGGATGAGCAGGGCGGAGCCGATGCCTTCGAGCAGCGAGTAGCCGATGATCATCATGCCGAGGCCCTGGGAGAGCGAGGCCAGCAGGGCGCCGGCCCCGTACACGATCAGCCCGGCCATGAAGCAGGTCTTGCGGCCCAGGATGTCGGTCAGCTTGCTGCCGGCGATCATCAGGGACGCCATCGTCAGCGTGAACAGGGTGATCGTGGTCTGGATGCCGGTCACCGAGGTGCCGATGTCCTCCGCGATCGTGCTGATCGCCACGTTCATGTTCGTCGCCGCGTAGCTGGCGATGAACTGCGCGAGCGCCAGCGGGAAGACCAGTGCCCTGGCGGAGGGCGGGCTGCCCGGGCCTGTCATGCCGCGCGCCCGGCGAGGGCCTTGCGCTCGTTGCGCCGCAGGATGGCCTTGCGCACCTCGGAGACCGGGATGATGAGGCCGGAGACCACGATGCAGACGAGCCACTGGCCGAGGTTCATGTCCACGGTGCCGAGCAGCCGCTGGAAGAAGTCGACGCCGCCGGACAGGACGATCGCCAGCACGGACAGCAGGCTCGCGTACAGGAACGGCCTGTCAGCGGGGCCGCCGCGGTCGAAGATCGAGCGCGTCTCGTCCCGGCAGGCGATGGAGAAGAACAGGTTGAACAGCGCGAACGTGGTCAGCGCCATCGTCCTGGCGAGGTCCTCGCCCTGCACCTGGCTCCACCAGACGACACCGAGCGTGCCGACGCCGATCACGAACCCGGCGCCGCCGAGCCAGGTGAACTGGCGGCGGTCGAGGATCTTCTCGTTGACCGGGCGCGGTTTGCGCTGCATGACGTCGACCGCCGCGACTCCGTAGCCCAGCCCGACCGCCTGGCAGATCTGCACGGTGAAGTTCACCCAGAGCGTCTGCAGGGGCAGCATCGGCACGCCGCTGACCAGGTTGAAGATGCTGGCGCCGAGGAAGGTGACGATGAAGCCGATCAGTGTGCCGATCTGGAACTTGATGTACTTCTTGAGGTTGTCGTAGAGGCCGCGGCCCATCTCCACGGCCCGCACGATGGTGGAGAAGTCGTCGTCGGTGAGGATCATGGTGGCGGCCTCCTTGGAGACCTCCGTGCCGGTGATGCCCATCGCGATGCCGATGTCGGCGCGTTTCAGGGCGGGGGCGTCGTTGACGCCGTCGCCGGTCATGGCGACCACGTGGCCCTGCTCGCGCAGGACGTCGACGAGGCGCACCTTGTGCTCGGGCGCCACTCTGGCGATGACGCCGATGTCGGCGATCTCGCGCCGCGCGGTCTCGTCGTCCATGGCGGCGAACTCGGCGCCGGTGATCGCCCGCCCCTGGATGCCGAGTTGCCTGGCGATGGACTCCGCGGTCACCGCGTGGTCGCCGGTGATCATGCGGACCTGGATGCCGGCGTCGTGGGCCTTGGCGATGGCGGCCTTGGCCTGGGGGCGCGGCGGGTCCACGATGCCCACGAGCGACAGCAGTACCAGGCCGTCCACCTGGGCCAGCAGGTCGCCGTCGGGATCGAACACCGCGGGGTCGAAGTCCTTGCGGGCGGTGCCCATCACGCGCAGGCCCTGCTCGGCCAGGCGCTGGTTCTCCTGGAGGTAGCGGGCGCGGAAGTCGTCGGTGAGCGGGATGGGGCCGAGCCCGGAGTCGAGCACGGAGTCCGACCTGGCCAGTAGCTGGTCGGGCGCGCCCTTGACGAGGCAGCGGATGACCTCGGAGCCGCGCTCGTCGGGCATCCGGTGGAAGGTGGCCATCAGCTTGTACGCCGCGTCGAACGGCACCTCCGCGACCCGTGGGTAGGTCTCGCGGGTGGCCCGCACGTCCAGGCCGCCCTTCTCGGCGAGCACGACCAGCGCGCCCTCGGTCGGGTCGCCGACGAGCACGCCCTGCTCGACCTCCGCGTCCGCGGTCAGCGCCATCGGCAGCAGGAACGGCTCCAGGGGCACGTCGGGCTGGCCCGCGACGCGTTTGATGGTGCCCTCGCTGGAGTAGCCGGAGCCGGAGATCACGTACCGGCGGCCGGGCAGCGCCATCTCGACGGCGGTCATCTGGTTGAGCGTCAGGGTGCCCGTCTTGTCGGAGTTGATGGCGCTGGTGCAGCCGAGCGTCTCGGTCGAGCGCAGCCGCTTGACGATGGCGTTGGCCTTGGCCAGCATCTGCGTGCCCATGGACAGGATGGTCGTGACCACGGCGGGCAGGCCGGTGGGGATGGCGGCCACGGCGAAGGCGATGGAGGCGGTGAAGACCTGCGCGAACGGGTTGCCGCGAGCCAGGTTCAGCGCCATCGACAGGACGAGCGCGAACCCGGAGATGACCAGGATCTGGTTGGTCAGCGCGGCGAGCTGCCTGGTCAGCGGGGTCTCCGTCTCCTCCTCGGTCTGCAGCATCCCGGAGATGTGGCCGACCTCGGTGGACATGCCGGTCGCCGTCACCACGAAGTCGCCGGAGCCGCGGGTGACGTTGGTGTTCATGAACGCCATCGTGATCCGGTCGCCGATGGCCGCGCCTGGCGACAGCAGCGCCGACGGGTCCTTGCCGACGGGGGTGCTCTCCCCTGTGAGCGCGGACTCGTCGATCTCCAGGGTGGCGGCCCTGACGATCCGCCCGTCGGCGGGCACCAGGTCGCCGGCCTCGACGGACACGACGTCGCCCGGCACCAGCTCGTCGGCGGCGATCTCGGCGAGGGAGCCGTCCCTGCGGACCTTGGCCTTGACGATCATCATCTTCTGCAGCGCGGCCACCGCGGCCGCGGCCTTGCCCTCCTGGCGCAGCCCGAGGAAGGCGTTGAACAGGGTCAGGCCGAGGAGCACGATGCCCGTCCCCCACTGCTGGAGCAGCAGGCTGCCGATGCCGGCGACGAGCAGGACGATCTGCATCGCGTCGGCGTACTGGCGCACGAAGGCGCGCCAGGCCGGCTCGGGCTTGGCCTCGGCGAACTTGTTGGGGCCGTACTGCCCCCTGCGGGTCTCCACCTCCGCCGCACTCAGGCCGTGACCTGCTTCGACGCCCAGCACCTTCAGCGCTTCCGTGGCCGGCATCGCGAAGTAGACAGGCGTCTCGGGCGTGGCAGGCCCCTGGCCCGCCGAGGACGTAGTCATCATCAGCCTCCTCAAGACCGCGGGCACCCGGTGCCGAGTTTCCGTGCGGCGCCACCGCCGGGGCGTCACCCGGCGAGGGTGAACCGGCGGGGAGAGAGCCCGGCCACAGTACGAGGACCGGATCATCAAGGCGGCGTGGAGGGGGACACGTGGACGAGGACATGCGCGCCGACTACACGGGTGCCGTGTACGGGTCGTTGCTGGCCGCCTCCGTCGTCGCCGGGACCAGCCCGGGCAAGGACCCGCCCTCCGGCGCGGTGATCAGCCTGCTGGTGCTGGCCACCGGGCTGGTGTTCTGGATGGCGCACGTCTACGCGCGGCTGGTCGGCGAGCGCCGTCACCTGCTGCGGCTGAGCTGGTCGCAGGTGCGGGCGGTGAGCCGGCGCGAGCGGCCGCTGGTGGAGGCCGCGCTGCCGCCCGCGCTGGCGGCGATGGCGGGCTGGGCGCTCGGCCTGCCCGACTCGGTGACGGCCTGGATGGCGCTGACGACCGCGCTGGCGGGCCAGGTGACCTGGGCCACCATCGCGGGCATCCGCGCCCACCTGGGCAGATACCTGATCGCCCTGGCGGCGGTGGGCAATCTGCTCATCGGGCTGCTCCTGGTCGCGCTGAAGGCCCTGCTGGCGCACTGACTCACAGAACCGCTCCTGCCTGCACTGATCTCACCCGGTGCGGGTGAGGCCCGCCCGCCGGGCGCCCGACGAAGGTGCAAGCGGTGGTGTCAGGAAGCGGCGGGACGGAAGCGAGACAGCCATGGCCGAAGCCGAAGTCAAGAAGGGTGCGCCCACGGCGCCGAGCAGGTTCGGGCTGCCGCAGGCGACCGCGTTGATCCTGGGCAGCATCATCGGGGTCGGCATCTTCAACCTGCCGTACTCGCTGGCCTCGTTCGGGCCGATCAGCATCGTCGCGATGGCGGTGACCACGGTCGGCGCGGTGGCGCTCGCCCTGATGTTCGCGGGGCTGTCACGGCGGCTGCCGGCCGAGGGCGGCCCGTACGCCTACGCGCGGGCCGCGTTCGGCAACCGGGTCGGCTTCGCGAACGCCTGGTCGTACTGGATCACCGCGTGGGCGGGGAACGCGGCGATCGTCACCGGCTGGGTGTACTACGTCGAGAACTTCGTCAACCAGGGCGCCGTGCCCGGCTGGTCCATCGTGATCGCGCTGGTCGGGCTCTGGATCCCGGCCGCGGTCAACCTGTCGGGCGTGAAGAACATCGGCGCGGTCCAGCTCTGGACGACGATCATCAAGTTCGTCCCGCTGGCGATCATGTCGACGGTCGGGCTGCTGCTGATCGACCCGGCGAACTTCCAGCCGTGGAACCTCAGCGGCCAGAGCGATCTGCGGGCCATCGCGGGCGCGATGGCCATCTGCCTGTTCAGCTACCTCGGCGTGGAGACCGCCGCCGTGGCCGCGGCGAAGGTGCGCGACCCCGAGCGGAACGTGCCCCGCGCCACCGTGTTCGGCACGCTGGTCAGCGCCGTGGTCTACCTCCTGTCCTTGCTGGCGGTGTTCGGCACCGTGCCGTCGGCGATCCTGGGCGAGGAGGCGAACAAGGCGTCGTACTCGGTGGCCGCGACCACGATGGCGGGCGGCGCGACCTGGGTGGGCGACCTGGTGGCGCTTGCGGTCATCGTCTCCGGGCTCGGCGCGCTCAACGGGTGGACGATGATCTGCGCCGAGATGCCGCTCGCCGCGGCGCGCGACGGGCTGTTCCCGCCGAGTTTCGGCAAGATCTCCAAGGCGGGCGTGCCCGCCGTCGGGATCATCGCCTCCACGTCGCTGTCGTCCCTGGCGATGGCCGTCAGTTTCCTGGGGGCCAGCGGGGCGACGGTGTTCAACACGCTGATCCTGATGACCGGCATCACCGCGGCCATCCCGTACGGGTTCTCGGCGCTGGCGCAGCTCAAGTGGCGCTGGCGAGATCATCGCACCCTGCACACGCCGCGCTTCGTGCGGGACTCGGTGGTCGCGGTCGTGGCGCTGATCTTCTCCGTGCTGTTCATCTGGTACTCGCGCAACACCGGGGAGACGGACTGGTTCCTGGTCTGGGGACCGTTCCTGATGGCCGCCGGTGCGTTCCTCGTCGGCATCCCGGTCTACCTGCGCATGCGCGACCGGATGAGCCCACCCCAGCAGGTTCCGCCCTATCACTGAGGAGAACGACGTCATGCCCTTCCACGTGGATTCCGAGATCGGCAGGCTCCGCCAGGTGATCCTGCACCGCCCGGGGCTCGAACTGAGCAGACTCAGCCCGGCCAACGTCGACGAGCTGCTGTTCGACGACATCCTGTGGGCCAAGCGGGCCCGCGAGGAGCACGACGCGTTCGCGCAGGTGCTGCGCGACCGCGGCGTGGTGGTGCACTACTTCGCCGACCTGCTGGCCGACGTGCTGAACGACCCCGTGGCCAGGGAGTGGGTGCTGGACCGGGTCCTGACCGACGACACCGTCGGCCCCACGCTGGCCGCGCCGCTGCGCCAGCTCGCTCAGGACGTGGCGAGCGACCGGCTCTCCGAGCTGCTCATCGGCGGCGTGCTCAAGGCCGAGCTGCGCCGCGCCAACGTCAGCAGCCTGCGCTGGGAGCTGATGAACGCCGACGACTTCCTGCTGACGCCGCTGCCCAACCACCTGTTCCAGCGCGACAACTCCGCCTGGATCTACGGCGGGGTCAGCATCAACCCGATGGCCAAGCCGGCCAGGGCGCGGGAGTCGGTGCACAGCGCCGCGATCTACAAGTTCCACCCGATGTTCAAGGACGGTGACTTCACCGTCTGGTACGGCGGCGACGACACGGCCCACCAGCCGGCCACGCTGGAGGGCGGCGACATCCACGTCCTCGGCTCGGGCGCGGTGCTGATCGGGCTGGGCGAGCGCAGCACCGCCATGGGCATCGAGAACCTGGCGCGCTCGCTGTTCGCCGCCAAGGCGGCCACCAAGGTCATCGCCGTCGAGCTGCCGCACTCGCGGGCCATGATGCATCTCGACACCGTCATGACGATGATCGACTCCTCGACCTTCGTCATGTACCCGTACCTGCAGCTCCCGCTGCGGTCCTGGACGGTGCTGCCGGCCGACGACCCGGACCATCCGGCGGGGCTGCGCATCGTCGCCAACGGCGACCTGCTGGAGACGATCGCCGGGGCCCTGGGCGTGGACCGCGTCTCGGTGCTGCGCACGGACGAGGACCTGCGGGCCGCCCAGAGCGAGCAGTGGGACGACGGCAACAACTTCCTGGCCATCGAGCCGGGAGTCATCGTCGGCTACGAACGCAACGTCGCCACCAACACCCACCTGCGCAAGCAGGGCATCGAAGTGATCACCATCGCGGGCAGCGAGCTCGGCAGGGGCCGTGGCGGACCGCGATGCATGTCGTGCCCGATCGAACGAGACCCCGCCTGAGGAGCCGGAATGACCTACAACCTGCGCGGCCGCAACTTCCTCAAGGAGCTGGACTTCACTCCGGCCGAGTGGAAGCAGCTGCTGGACCTGTCCGCCAGCCTGAAGAAGGCGAAGTACGCGGGCCTGGAGCGGCCCGGGCTGGCCGGCAAGAACATCGCGCTCATCTTCGAGAAGACCTCCACCCGCACCCGCTGCGCGTTCGAGGTCGCCGCGCACGACCAGGGCGCGCACGTCACCTACCTCGACCCGGACGGCTCGCAGCTCGGCCACAAGGAGTCGGTCGAGGACACCGCGCGGGTGCTCGGGCGGATGTTCGACGCCATCGAGTTCAGGGGCTTCGCCCAGGAGCACGTGGAGACGCTGGGGCGGCTGGCCGGCGTGCCGGTGTGGAACGGCCTGACCAACGAGTGGCACCCCACCCAGACGCTCTGCGACATGCTGACCATGCGCGAGCACAGCAACAAGCGCGACCAGGAGATCGCGTTCGCCTACCTCGGCGACGCCCGCAACAACGTGGGCAACTCGCTGCTGGTGGCCGGCGTCATGATGGGCATGGACGTGCGCATGGTGGCCCCGCGCTCGCTGTGGAACCACGAGGACGTCATCAAGCAGGCGCGCTTCCTCGCCGAGCGGACGGGCGCCAGGATCACGCACACCGACGACGTCGAGGAGGGCGTGGCGGGCGCCGACTTCCTCTACACCGACGTCTGGGTCTCCATGGGCGAGCCCAAGGAGGTGTGGGACGAGCGCATCGCGCTGCTGCGCGCGTACCAGGTGAACGACGAGATGATCCGGGCGACCCGCAACCCGCACGTGCGGTTCATGCACTGCCTGCCCGCCTTCCACGACCGCCGCACGAAGGTAGGCGCGGAGCTGTACGACAAGACGGGCATGGCCGCGCTGGAGGTCACCGACGAGGTCTTCGAGTCGCACTACTCGATCGTCTTCGACCAGGCCGAGAACCGGATGCACACCATCAAGGCCATCATGCTCGCCACTCTGGGCGCCTGAGGGGGGCGGCGTCATGCGGATCGTGGCTGCCCTCGGTGGCAACGCCCTGCTCGAACGCGGCCAGCGTCCCGACGCCTCCGTCCAGTGGGCCAACGCGGTGGCCGCGGTCGCCGCGCTGGCCCCGCTGGCCGGGCGGCACGAGGTCGTCATCACGCACGGCAACGGCCCTCAGGTCGGCCTGCTCGCGCTGGAGAGCGCGGCCGACCCGAGCCTGACCGTGCCCTACCCGTTCGACGTGCTGGGCGCTCAGACCCAGGGCATGATCGGTTACTGGCTCCTGCAGTCGCTGCAGAACGCGCTGCCGGGCCGTCAGGTCGCCGCCCTGATCAACCAGACCCTCGTCTCGGCCGCCGACCCGGCCTTCGCCGCGCCGACGAAGTTCGTCGGGCCGGTGTACGAGGAGGACAAGGCCCGCGAGCTGGCCGCCGGCCGGGAGTGGAGCTTCGCGCGCGACGGCGAGCACTGGCGCAGGGTGGTGCCCTCGCCCGAGCCGCTGCACATGGTGGAGAGCCGGACGATCCGCCTGCTGCTGGCGTCGGGCGCGGTCGTGGTCTGCGCGGGCGGCGGCGGCGTGCCGGTCGTCCGCAACGAGGCCGGCCGGCTGGAGGGCGTCGAGGCGGTCATCGACAAGGACCTGGCGACCGCGAAGCTGGCGGAGGCGCTGGAGGCCGACGCGCTGCTGCTGCTCACCGACGTCGCGGCGGTGCAGCGGGGCTACGGCACGCCCGGTGCCGAGCCGATCTCCCGGGCCACGCCGGCGCAGTTGCGCCGCGAGAGGTTCCCCGCCGGCTCGATGGGGCCGAAGGTGGAGGCGGTCTGCCGGTTCGTGGAGCTGACCGGCCGCCTCGGCGCGATCGGGGCGCTGGCGGACGCCGGGGCGATCCTCGACGGCAAGGCGGGCACGCTGGTCACCCCCGCCGGCGACTACGGCGGCCCCGGTGACCTGGGTCCCGCGCAGTGGACGGGACTTGTCTGACAGAACGCGACGGCGAAGGCCATGAGACTCCCCCTGGGGTCTCATGGCCTTCGCGGTCTCCCGCGCCTCTAGTAGTACATGGGCGTGTAGTAGTAGTCGTCGTCCTTGATCGCGCCCTTGTGGTACAGGCACAGGGCCCAGATCACCAGCACGTCCATGGCGATCATGAGCAGCGACCAGACCGGATAGTAGGGCATGAACAGGAACTGAGCGATGGCGTTCAGCACCGCGAGCCCGATGCCCACGATCCGGGCCCAGAGCTGCCCGGTGAAGACGAAGAACCCCGCCACGGCGGCGAGGGTCCCGACGATGAGGTGGATCCAGCCCCACACGGTGACGTCGAAGGTGTAGACGTAGTCCGGCGCGACGACGTAGAACTCGCCCTGCAGAATCGCGGCCAGCCCTTCGAACGCCTGGAACATGCCGATCATCACCATCATCGTGCCGGCGAAGATGGCCCCGCCCACGGCCCAACCGCTGACGGGCTTCTTCTCCTCCGCCGCCGATCCCGTGGAGCTGGCGGAAACTTGCTCTGCCATTGCACCCTCCTCCTGACCAGCCGGTCGTGAATCTCGCAAGGAGAGTCACATTTCGCGGCACCCTGTCGCATCACCCTCCGAGGATGAGATGCCGGGGATGAGATGCCCGGGCACTGTCGCCCGCAGCGGGTGAGGCGGCGCCCGGCCTGCGGCGTTTGTCTGTGGAGTGACACTTCGGCCCCGTCAGGAGGACGCCCATGGGATGCCTGTTCGTGCTGCTCGCCGCCGCGTTTCCACGCCTCATGCTGCTGTTCGTCTGGGTGGCCCGGCCGGCCCTCGTCGACGCCGCCTTCGGCACCTGGATCATCCCGCTGCTCGGCGTCGTCCTGCTGCCGTTCGCCACACTCACGTACGTGCTCCTCTACTACCCGACCAACGGCCTGTCCGGCGGGGCGTGGGCCTGGGTGGTCTTCGCGGCCTTCCTCGACGTGCTCCACTGGGTGGCCGGCACCGTCCGCCGCCAGCGCGCCGTGTACGTCGGGCGGTCCTACTACTGACGTGAAAAACGCAGGTCCCCGCCGTGACGGCGGGGACCTGCGTCGTCCGGTCAGCTCTCTCGCATCCCCGCTTCCCTGGCCTCGCGCTTGCCGTACACGCAGAGCGTCCAGATGATGAAGATGTCCAGCGCGATGATCAACATCGCCCAGAACGGGTAGTAGGGGATGAAGAAGAAGTTGGCCACCGCGCTCAGCACGGCCGCGGCGATCCCTACGATGCGAGCCCAGAGCTGGGCGACCATGACGCCCCAGCCCGCGACGCCGACCGCGACGCCGAGCACCAGGTGGATCCAGCCCCAGGCGGTCACGTCGATCACGTAGATGTAGTTGCGGGTGGGGACGTAGAACTCGTTGGCGATGATGGCCGCGATGCCTTCGAGGGCCTGGAAGAAGCCCACAGTGATCATCATGATGGCGGCGAACAGGGCCGCGCCCGCGACCCAGCTCTGTCGCTTGGGCGAATAGGTCTTGCCTGTCATCTGTCTCCTCCTTGGCCGAACGACTTTTGCTGGTGCTGGGCGGCTAGGGCCGCACCGGTCGCCACGAAGTCGGCCGGGTGGATCCAGGCGTCGGTCACCGCTGTGCCGCCGGCCTCACCGATGGCCGTGCGCAGCGGCATCGCCCAGCGGTGCTCCAGCAGCGCGATCGCGGCGGCCGCGCCGACGGGCACCGCGTCGGCGATGGCCCAGCGCTCCTCGTCGTCGAAGATCCCGTCACCGATGATCGCGGCGCCGGCCTCCGCGCCCTTCTCCACGCCCTTGTCACCTTCGGCGCCGAACCCCACCAGGGAGCCGACGACCATGCCGAACTGGTGCCGTTCCTCGGCCGACAGATCACTCATCTCCAGCGTGGTGAGCGCGCCGTGCTCGTTCTTGCGCACGACCAGCATGTCGATCAGCCGGACGATGTCGTGCTCCCGTAACCGATGCAGCTCGGTGAGGACTCCGCCCGTGAAGTGCGGATCCTTGAACACCACCACCAGCAACTGCAGGGGGCCGAATTCCACCTCCGGGCACCTCCTCATCTGCTCGCTGTCAGCGGGTCAGGACCTGCTGCTTGGCGGCCCGGTACTCCTCCTCGCTGATGGCGCCCTGGTCGAGCAGCGCCTTCAGCCGTTCGAGCTGGTCGGCCATGCCGCCGCCGCTCGGTTCCGCGCCGGACGGCTCGTACGGGTCCTGGCCGTACTCCGTCTCCTGGGCCTGGCGTTTGCCTGCCTGGTAGGCCAGCACGCCCGCGCCGGCCAGCATCGCCGCGTTGCGTAGTGGCCGTCTGCGTCTGTAGAGCAAGCCCATGGGTCTCCCCGCCTTCCCGGTACGGCTTACTTGTCTTCGCCGTGCAGGGCCTCCTGCAGCGCCTGCTCGGTCTCGCGCGACAGGGAGGACTTCAGCACGGTGCCGCCGTACTTGCTGAGCGCGGCCACGGCCTTGTCCGGGGTCACCTTCTCCACCACCAGGAACAGCGCCGACGTGCCGGGCTGCAGCATGTCGCGCACCTGCGCCTGGAAGGCCCGGTCGATGCCGGACTTCTCCACCTTGCCCATGATGGCGCCGAGTCCCGCTCCCATGGCCATGCCGAGGAACGGCACGAAGAACAGCATGCCGAACAGCAGCCCCCAGAACATGCCCCAGGTGGCCCCGCTGGCCACCGGCTGGTGGTGCGTGCTGACGTGCAGCTTGCCCTCGACGTCGCGTGAGATCACCGCCACGGCGTCGGGCTGGATGATCAGCTCGCTGGTGAGACGCTGAACCTCGCGCTCGGCCTCGTATGCCGTCGCCTCGTCCGGGTAGCCGATCGCGATCAGGTCCGCCATCGCGCTCTCCTTCCTGTCCGATTTCTTCGACTCCCAGCAGACGCTCACCGGAGGGTCCGCATCATCACCCGCACAGGGTGAGCGGGGCCGTGTTCACCCTCGGGGGGTGATGAACGCCCGCCTCCGCAGGGTGGACGTTTGCTGCGGACAGTGACCTTGGGAGGTGCTCGCATGAACGCGGAGAGCCAACGGCTGGACCAGTCGGCCGCGCCGGACGCGCCGTGGCGCCGATGGGGCCCCTATCTCAGCGAACGCCAGTGGGGCACGGTCCGCGAGGACTACGGCGGCTCCGGCGAGGCGTGGGACTACCTCCCGCACGACCACGCCCGCTCCCGGGCCTACCGCTGGGGCGAGGACGGCCTCGGCGGCATCAGCGACGACCGGCAGCGGCTGTGCCTGTCGGTGGCGCTGTGGAACGGCAGGGACCCGATACTCAAGGAGCGGCCGTTCGGGCTGACCAACGGCGAGGGCAACCACGGCGAGGACGTCAAGGAGTACTACTACTACCTCGACAACACGCCCACGCACTCCTACATGCGGTTCCTGTACAAGTACCCGCAGGCCGAGTTCCCCTACGGCGACCTGGTGGCCGTCAACGGCGGCCGGGACCGGCAGGCGTTCGAGTACGAGCTGCTCGACACGGGCGTCTTCGACGACAACCGCTACTTCGACGTCTTCGTCGAGTACGCCAAGGCGGCGCCCGAGGACGTGCTGGTCGAGATCACCGTCGCCAACCGCGGCCCCGAGCAGGCCGACGTGCACGTGCTGCCGACGGTGTGGTTCCGCAAGACCTGGTCGTGGCCGGGCGGCACGGCCAAGCCGGCCATGCGCGCGACCGCCGGCTCCGTCGTCCGGGCCGAGCACGAGGAGCTGGGCACGTACCACGTGTACTTCCAGGAGGGCGCGCCGCTGCTGTTCACGGAGAACGAGACGAACAACGAGCGGGTTTTCGGCAGCCCCAACACCGCGCAGTACGTCAAGGACGGCATCGGCCGCCACGTCGTGGACGGCGAGCAGGGCGCCGTCAATCCGGACAGGACCGGCACCAAGGCGGCGGCGCACCACGTGCTGACCGTCCCCGCGGGCGGCACGGCGACCGTGCGGCTGCGGATGGCCGCGGGCGAGGTCGGCGACCCGCTCGGCGCGGCCTTCGGGGAGATCTTCGACCTGCGGCGGGCCGAGGCCGACGCTTTCTACGCCGAGCTCACCCCGGCGGGTTCCAGCGAGGACGAGGCGGCGGTGCTGCGCCAGGCGCTGTCCGGGCTGCTGTGGAGCAAGCAGTTCTACTGCTACGACGTCGACGGCTGGCTCAGGGCGCACGGGCAGGACCCGTGGACCCCGTCCGATCGGCGCAACCACGGCTGGTTCGGGATGGACGCGCACGACATCATCGTCATGCCGGACAAGTGGGAGTACCCCTGGTTCGCGGCCTGGGATCTGGCCTTCCACGCGGTCGCGCTGGCCGTCGTCGACCTCGATCTGGCCAAGCACCAGGTGGAGCTGCTGCTGGACGACAGGTATCTGCACCTCAGCGGCCAGATCCCGGCCTACGAGTGGAACTTCGGCGACGTCAACCCGCCCGTGCACGCGTGGGCGGCCCGCTTCATCTACCTGCTGGAGACCCAGCTCCGCGGCCGGGGCGACCTGGACTTCCTGCAGCGGGTGTTCCAGAAGCTGCTGCTGAACTTCGCCTGGTGGCTCAACCGCAAGGACCCCGAGGGCCGCAACGTCTACGAGGGCGGCTTCCTCGGCCTGGACAACATCGGCGTGTTCGACCGCAGCGCCCCGCTGCCCACCGGCGGGTCGCTGGACCAGGCCGACGGCACCGCCTGGATGGCGTTCTACGCGCAGAACATGCTGCAGCTCGCCGTGGAGCTGGCCGAGCACGAGCCCGCCTACGAGGACCTCGCGGTCAAGTTCGCCGGGCACTTCCTGTGGATCGCCGCCGCCACCGACCGGGTGGGCGACGTCAAGGACGAGATGTGGGACGAGGCCGACGGCTTCTTCTACGACGTCCTGCGGCTGCCCGACGGCTCCGGCACGCGGCTGCGGGTGCGCTCGCTGGTGGGGCTGCTGCCGCTGTGCGCGTCCACGGTCTTCCCGCCGCTGGCCGCCGAGGGTGAGGAGGGCCCGCTGGCCGCGAAGATCCGCCGGTTCGCCGAGCGGCATCCGTGGCTGCGCGGCGGCATGTCGGCCGCCGACCGGCAGGGCGTGGGCGGGCGGCGGCTGCTGTCGCTGCTGGACGAGGGCAAGCTCAGGCGGGTGCTGGCCCGCATGCTCGACGAGGAGGAGTTCCTCAGCCCGTACGGCATCCGCTCCCTGTCGCGCCACCATCTCGACCACCCCTACGAGTTCCGGGCGGGCGGCGAGACCTACCAGGTCCGATATGTGCCGGCCGAGTCCGACAGCGGCATGTTCGGCGGCAACTCCAACTGGCGGGGCCCGGTCTGGGTGCCGATGAACGCGCTGATCATCCGGGCGCTGCTGAACCTGTACGTCTTCTACGGCGACGACTTCACCGTCGAGTGCCCCACCGGGTCGGGCAACCGGATGACGCTGTTCGGCGTGGGCAAGGAGCTGGCCGCCCGGCTCACCCGCATCTTCCTGCGCGACCGGGACGGCCACCGCCCGCTGTACGGCGGGCTGCGGATCTACCAGGAGGACCCGCATTGGCGGGACCTGATCCAGTTCCACGAGTACTTCCACGGGGACAACGGGGCCGGGCTCGGGGCCGCGCACCAGACCGGGTGGACGGCCGACGTCGCCGTCTTCATGATCCTTTTCGGCAACCTCTCCGCCGCAGACCTGCTGGCAGGGCACCGGACCAAGGAGCCGTGACGATGAGGCACCGACGCGCACCGATGATCTACGAGGTCGACACCTGGGAGTGGCTCAGCGACGTGCGGCGCCGCTTCGGCTGCCCGGCGCGCCTCCAGGACGTGCCGAAGGAGGCGTGGGACGAGCTGGCCGTGCCCGGCGTCGACACCCTCTGGCTGATGGGCGTCTGGCAGCGCAGCCCCGAGGGCCGCGCCATCGCGCTGGCCGACCCGGAGTTACGGCGGAGCTTCGCCGAGGCGCTGCCCGGCGTCACCGACGACGACATCGCCGGGTCGCCGTACTGCGTGCGCGACTACGTCGCCGACGAGGGCCTCGGCGGCCCGGAGGGGCTGGCGGCGGCGCGGGCCGAGCTGAACCGGCGCGACATCGCCCTGCTGCTCGACTACGTGCCCAACCACGTGGCTCCCGACCACCCGTGGGTGGCGGCGCACCCCGACTACTTCGTCCGGGGCGGCGCCGGGGACCTGAGCCGCGACCCCGCCGCCTTCCTCGAACGCGGCGGCCACGTCTACGCCAGGGGCCAGGACCCGTTCTTCCCGCCGTGGCCGGACGTCGTCCAGCTCAACGCCTTCTCCCAGGGGTTGCGCACCTCCACCGTGGAGACGCTGCTGCGCATCGGCGAGCACTGCGACGGGGTCCGCTGCGACATGGCGATGCTCATGACCAACGAGGTGTTCGCCAGGACGTGGGGCGCACGGGCCGGCAAGCCTCCCGCCAAGGACTTCTGGCCGTCCGTCATCGACCGGGTCAGGAAGCGGCATCCCGGGATGACGTTCGTGGCCGAGGCGTACTGGGACATGGAGTGGACGCTGCAGCAGCAGGGCTTCGACTACTGCTACGACAAGCGGCTCTACGACCGGCTGCTGGACGGCGACCCCGGCTCCGTGCGGGCGCACCTGACCGCCGGCCTGCCCTACCAGCAGCGCCTGGTGCGGTTCCTGGAGAACCACGACGAGCCCAGGGCCGCCGCCACCATGCACCAGGCCAAGGAGCGGGCGGCGGCGACGATGATCGCGACCCTGCCCGGCGCGGTCATGTGGCACGAGGGCCAGTTCGAGGGCCGCCGGACCCGGGTGCCGGTCTTCCTGGGCCGCCGACCCGAGGAACCCGCGATCGAGGGGCTGCGCGAGTTCTACGAGCGGCTCATCGCCGCCGTGGCCTCCTCCGGCATGCGGCAGGGCGAGTGGCGGCTGCTGGACTGCCACGGCTGGCCGGACAACCAGTCGTGCGCCGGCCTGCTGGCCTGGGCCTGGACCGCGCCGGACGCGCGGCACCTCGTCGTGGTCAACTTCCAGGACCGTCCCGCGCAGGCCCGTGTGCCGCTGCCCTGGCCCGAGCTGCCGGACCGGCAGTGGATCCTGCGCGACCTGCTCACCGGCGACGTGCACGAGCGGGCCGGCGCCCCGATGCGCACCGAGGGCCTGTACGTCGAGCTCGGCGGCTGGGCCACCCACGTCTTCACGGTCGATCCGGCCGCACCCTGACCACCGATCCCCATGAAGGGCGAATGACGATGGAGTACTCCAGGTACGACGGCGAACCGCAGCTCGCGCCCGCCTCTCCCCCTCCGCCTGTGATCGACATGCGCCGGCTCTGGGGCGGCGGCCTGGCCACCGCCCTGGTCGCCGCGCTCGTGGCGTGGGTGGCCGTGCTGATCGCGCGGGCGGTCTTCCACGCCGAGCTGCTGACCCCGGAGAGCAGAGGGCTGACCCGCGCCTCCGGCACGACCCTGTACGTCATCTCCGCCGGCGCGGGGGCGCTCATCGCCACGCTGATCCTGCTGCTCATGGTCGCGCTCACGCCGCGCCCCCTGGCCTACTTCGGCTGGATCATCGGGCTCATCACCGTGGCCTGCGCCGTCCTGCCCTTCACCGTGGACGCCCCCCTGCTCGACCAGCTCCTCACGGGCTTCGCCAACCTCGCCGTCGGGCTGGTCATCCTGACGCTGCTGCCCAAGGTCGGCTACTCCACGATCCGCCCGGGCCAGCCCGCCCAGCCGCCGCCCCTCCAGTGACGTCGCCGCTGGGGCGTCACGGGCCGCCGAACCACCCGCGGCGCCGGTCGTCCCAGCGCCGGTCCCGGCGCTGCCCCTCGCCCTCCCGCTCCTCTTCCTCCAACTCGGCGACGATCCTGGCCCACCGGTGGGGGTTCACCCAGACGCCGGCGTCGTGTGCGCCCGTGGGGGGCGGCGGGGCGTTGCGCTTGCGCCACATGCGCCGGGCCGTCCGCGACAGCCACCAGACGAGAACGCCCAGGACGATGAGTTGGAGGAGTAGTTCCATGGTGTCTCCCTGCTGCTTCACCCGGCGGGACCGCTCGGCCGTCTCGTCGATGGCCGCAGTATCCGGCCTGCCGCAGACGGCCCGAATCACCCGCCAGGGATGAAAACACGGCAGAACTCACGAACGTGGGAGGTGGCTCATGACAGAGAACCACACGCCGATCCGGACGACCGCCAAGGACGAGTGGGCCGTGGGCATCGCCGCGTTCGCCGGCTGCGTGATGGTGATGATCGCGATCTTCCAGGTCATCACGGGGATCGCCGCGCTGGTGAACCAGGACGCGATCTACCCGATGACGGAGCACCGGATCCTCATCGCCGACCCGGCGACGTGGGGCTGGGTGCACCTGGCGCTGGGCATCCTCATCGGGCTCGCCGGGTTCGGCGTCTTCGCCGGGGTGGGCCCGGCCCGCGCGATCGGCGTCGTGCTCGCGGCGATCGGCGCGCTGGCGAACTTCCTCGACCTGGCCGAGCGACCCCTGTGGTCGATCGCGCTCATCGCCCTGTACGTGACGGTCATCTGGGCCCTGACCGTCTTCACGCGCCCGTACCGCTGAGAGCCCTGACCGTCTTCACGCGCCCCTGCCGCCGAGACACGCGCGAGGCCCGCCGGTCATCACCGGCGGGCCTCGCGGGGCTGCGTCACCGGCGGCGACGGCTCACCCTCCTGGCCGTGCGGCGCCCGGTGCGCCTGGCCACCCTTCTGGCTCCGAACATGTCCCTACCTCCCGTTCCTCGACTGCTCCAGAACCGACAGCCGCTTGGCCTCCTCCGCCGTGTGCAGCCCCAGCGCGATGAGGTCGAAGGGGCTGATGAAGCCGTCGCTGATGCGGAATCCGTTCGCCCGCAGGATCGCGTCGCGCAGCGGGACCGCCCAGTGGTGCTCCAGCAGGATGAGCGCGGCGGCGGTGTCGTTCGGGATCTCCGCCAGAACGTCCCAGACCTCCTCGTCCGAGGGCATCACGTGCAGGCCCGACTCCCTGACGGTCTCGGCGCCGGCCAGCGCGCCCGCCTCGATGCCCTCCTCGCCCTCGATGCCGAGCCCGATGAGGGCTCCGATCTTGGTGCCGTACTCGATCGCCTCTTCCTCTGTCAGGTTGCTGAGGTGCTCCACCTCGATCTCGCCCGCCTTGTCCTTGTAGACGGCGAGCGCGTCGATCACGCGCACGGTGTCGCTCTGCCGCAGCCGCTCCAGCTCGGCGATGACCTCGCCGTGGAACTCGGGATGGTTGAACCCCAGAACGATGAGCTGGACGGGTCCGATCGCCATGTCCGCCCTCCTCTACGTGTCGTCCGTGCGGCCAGCCTCCCGAGATCGGGCCGGAGGGTCATCACCCGTTGCGAGTGACTTGCGGGCGGACGCCGCGGCGCACGAGTTCCGTGAGCACCGCGATGACGCCGCAGGCGCCCGCGCCCGCACCGATGATCAACGGCCAGAACGGCAGGTCCAGCGGCGCGGTGGCGAACAGGTGGTTGAACGCGGGCAGGTAGACGAGGGCCGGCTGGAGCGCGGCCATGGCGAGCAGCGCGGCGACGGCCCGCCTGTCGTACGGGCCGGCGCGCGGGCCGTCCGGGCCGAAGAAGAGCGCGGCCGACGAGCGGGCGAGCACCACCAGGCTGGTGGAGACCAGCGCGGCCGTCTGCGCCTCGGCGAGCCCCGCCCCCTGCGTCGTCGCCCAGGCGAACAGGGCGCACGCCTGCGCCCCCAGCACGGCCGCGACCAGCAGCGCCTCGGCCACGCGGGCCGGGGCCAGCGGCGACCTGACCGGTCCGGGCGCCGGCCGGAACGCCGCCTGGCGCGTGCGCAGCTCGGCGTTGAGCGTGATCATCAGGCCCATCGTGGTGGCGAGGTTCAGCCAGAGCAGGTGGACGGGTTCGACCGGCGCGTCGAGGCCGAGCAGGACGGCGAGGACCACGACGAAGGCGATCACGCGCGGCACGAGCGCGTGGCCGGTGTAGCGGGCGACGCCCTCCAGGGCGGCCCGCCCCTCGGCGATGCCCGCCGCCGCCGTCGCGAACGTGCCGCCTGGCAGCACCACGTCGGCGCCCTCGTCGCTGATGGAGGTGCCGACCCCGACGTCGGCCTGCCCGCGCCCCGCCCCCGCCGCCTCGCCGTCGATGACGGCCACCACGTGGTTGTGGCTGCGCAGCGCCCGCACGAGCCGCCGCTCCTCCTCGGGCAGCAGTCGCGCGAACACGGTGGCCCGGTCGAGCGACACCGGCCCGCCGAAGCGGCCGTCGGCCAGCTCCGCGCCGCTGAGGGCGCCTTCCGCCAGCCCCACCCAGGCCGCGCTGGAGCGCGCCATGAGGGCGTCGTCCCCTGTGATGATCTTCACGCCCACCCCGGCGTCCTGGCATCCCCGCACGGCTTCCAGGGCGTCGATGAGCACCGGGCTGTGCATCGCCTGCAACCCCAGGAACGTGAGCGGCGGTAAGGAACGCTCCGTCAGTTCCGTCCCAGGAGTGACAGCGGGAGCCGAGGCGAAGGCCAGCACGCGCAGCCCGCGGCGGGTCAGCCACCGCGCGGTGTCCAGCACCTCGCGCCGGTCCAGCTCGCCGACCTGGCCGTCGGCGCCGAGCCGGCCGTCGCACAGGTACAGGACGCGCTCGACCGCGCCCTTGGCGTACACCATCGCGGGGGTCTCGCCGACCGGCTCGTGCAGGGTCGCCATGAACAACTGCTCCGGCGTGTACGGCAGCGTGGCGACGCGCGGCGACACCTTCTCCAGGCCCAGCATGGCCGCGCTGTCCAGCAGCGCGCGCTCGGTGGCGTCACCGACCGCGGCCGAGACGCCCTCCCGCTCCACGATGCGCGCGTCGTTGCAGCTCAGCCCCGCCTGGAGGCAGGCGTCCAGCGCCGGGTCGGCACCCGGCCCCACCGCCACCCCGCCCTGTGTGATCTCGCCATGGTCGCGGCCCGCGCCCGTCACCTGGTAGGCGCGCCCGCCCGCGACCACCGTGGTGACGTAGGCGCGGTCCGAGGTCAGCAGCCCGGCCCTGCGGGTGCACACGACCGTGGTGGCGCCCAGCTTCTCCACGGCGGCGGGCCGGCGCACCAGCGTCCGGCCGTGCGCCATGCGCACGGCCCCCGTCGCCAGCGCCGCCGCCACGATGGACGGCAGCTCCCACGGCACGGCCACGATCATCAGCACGGCGACGGCCGCGCGCACGGCGGACGACTCCAGCCCGAGCAGCGCCCCCGCGCCGATCAGGGCGCCCGCCGCCACCGGCATGACCAGCGCCGTCAGGAACCGGAAACGGCCGATCGCCGTGGTCAGCGGGGTGACCACCGGAGGGACCCCGAGTGGGGCGATCGCCTTCGCGACTCGCCTGTCCAGGGCCCAGATGTGCACGACCGCCATGGCGACGACAGCCAGCATCGCCGCGCCGGTCCACAGGTCCTCCGACCACACCGCGAGCAGGCCGCCGGCGACGACCACGTACACGAGAGGCGAGCGCAGCGCCTGGTGCGTGCGCGGTCCCATCAGCAGAAAGGGCCGCAGGCCGCTTTCGTGGATACTCTCAAGGCGTACATGGCCCCCTCCGGATGTCCGTCCTGGCTCCCTCATCGTTGCCCGGGAACGCCGCGCTGTGGAGCCCTCGGGCATGATTTTCCCGCTATTTGGAGCCCTCACTTTTCCCCCGGCCGCTCAGTGCGGCACCGGAGCGACCGTGACGTCCCTGGCGGCCGGTTCCTGCCCGTCCGCGCCCGCCGCGGCCTCCTCGTCCGGTTCGCCGCCGCGCGCGAAGAGGGTGACCAGCACCTCGTAACCCACCAGCAGCAACGCCACCACGAGCAGTGACAGCCACGACGACAGCAGCAGCGCCACGACGGCGGCCACCACGATCCCGCCGACCCGCAGCACGTCGAGGTAGCGCCCGGTCCACGTACGCAGCCGCTCGTTCCTCCCGGCGGAACGCGCCGCCTCCCAGCCGGAGCGGACGCCCCGCACCGCGTTGCTCCGCAGCCAGACCGGGATGCGGCCAGGACCTGCCAGGTAGCAGACGACCGCGATCACGATGCCCGCCCACAACAGCCAGATCCCCCAGGTGCGCAGCTCGGTGAAGACGTCGTAGACCGCCACGGACACCCCCTGCCGGTAGACGCCCTCGGGCACCAGGGCGAGGAGCTGGTCACGCACCGCCCGCAGCCCGCTGGTCAGGACCACCGCCGAGATCGACAGCCACAGCCCCCACTGCAGCAGCGTGCGCCTGCGGTGCGGCGAGATCCACAGGGCCAGGCCGAGGGCGAGCACGGAGCCGCCGATCAGCAGCACCACGCTCCGTTTGAACGTCACCATGGCTTCCTGGAGCTGGCCCAGCATCGGCCGGTCGTACATCCTGATCTGCGCGAAGTCGGCGGGCAGCGTCACTCCGACGGCCGTCTCGATGCGCTCGCGCAGGCCGGGCGGCACGGTTCCCGAGGTGAGGGTGGGCAGGTCGAGCCGCTTGCCGAAGATGGTCGGCAGGCGCTGCTCGATGGTGACCAGGAGGTTGTTCACCACGGGCAGCAGGTTGAGCGTCACCGTCGTGCCCGACACGGAGACCGTCTGGCTGCGGCCCTCCAGGATCGCCAGGATCTGCGCGTGCGCGAACCGGTTGGCGTCGGCCCACAGCGTACGGAACTGCTCGGTGCCCATGAACCTGGTGACCAGGTCCTTGGTGTAGCCGTGGACGGCGCCGGTCACCGGGCCTGCCAGGAACGTCGCCCGCGGCGGCAGCACCTCCGCCAGGCGCTGCTCCACGTGCAGCGCGGTGAAGACCTGATCGGTGAGGTAGGTCGCCATCGCGTTGGTCACCTCGGGATGCGCCGGCAGGCTCTCCACCGTCGCCACCCAGCGCTCGGTGTCGAGCGTGGTGCGCGCCCCCCACAGGCCGATGGCCGAGCACACCGCGCCGAACCCGGCCACGGCGACCAGGACGGCGGCGATGATCCGGCGGGCCAGGTGGGCGCGCCTGCGCCGCCGCGTACGGTCCTCCAGCCGGCCGCGCAACTCGGCCACCTCGGCACGCAGGCGCTCCAGCTCGCCGGTCTCCGCCGGCCCGCTCGCCACCTGGTCAGGAACCGCGGGTGGCGCGGCGGAGTCGAGGTGTGCGTCTTCGCCAGGCATAGCGACCTCCCCAACCGATGTACAAGGATGCTGACCGGGTCGGGGCCGCCCGCCCTCACATCTTCCGGGTGACACCGGCTCCGGTCACAGCAGCCTGAGATGGCGGACGAGCTGGACCGCCTCCGCGCGGGAGGTCACGCCGAGCTTGCGGTAGATGGATCGGGTATGCGTCTTGACGGTGTTGGGTGAGACGAAGAGCTGCAGGCCGATCTCGCGTACGGACAGGTTCTCCAGCAGCAGCCGCAGCACGGCCTGCTCGCGGACGGTCAGGATGTCGGTCAGCACCGTGCCCTTGGCCGGGTCGGCGGGCAGCAGGTGGGTGAGCCTGGCGTGCACGTGGGCGAGCTTGGTGCGCAGGTGCTCGCCGCTGTCCTGCTCGGTGGCCAGCAGATGCCGGGCCTGGACGAGGTAGGCGCTGGCGGCGCCCCGGTCCCCGGCGTCCAGGCAGGTGTCCGCGAGCGCGGTGAGGAGATTCAGCGTGGGCCAGCCCGACAGGCCGACCACGGCTCCGCGCAGCGCGAGCGCGTGCTCCAGGAGCGACCTGGCGTCGGCGGGCCGGCCCTCGCGGGCCAGCACGGTGCTGAGCGCCGCGACGGGCAGCGCCGCGTGCGGCGACTCGCTGTACCCGTGGGCCTCCGACAGCCCGTACGCCGCCCTGGCCGGCTCGCCCGCCTCGGCGGCCCGGCCGAGGCCGCAGAGCGCGAGCGCCAGCACGGACAGGGACATGATCCGGAACGGCGGCCAGCTCGCGCCGCTCTGCGCCGCCTCCGCCGCGAACGCCAGCGCCCCCTTGTCGTCGCCCATCAGGTACATCCCGTACGCCAGCCCCGCGCGCGAGGGGGCGTACCACCGCGACGTCGGATCGTCCTCCAGCTCGCAGGCGATCCAGCCGGACTCCACCATCGCGGGCACGCCGTCGTACCCGAACAGCGCCCTCAGCAGGTTCACCGCGAAGCGCAGCGAGGGCGACCCGTCCGGCAGCGGCCCCTCGTGCTGCAGCGTCGTGGCGATGCGGACCCAGTGCCGGGTCGCCGAGCGGTCGCCGGACAGGGCGGCCAGCCAGGCGGCGCAGACCGCCGCGACGGGGTCGCCGTCACCCCGGCCGCCCGCCGTCGAGTCCATCCAGCTCTGCACGAGGTCGAGCCGGCCGGTGCTGACGTACTCCATCCAGTTGGCCTCGAACAGGCGCGTGAGGTGGCCCAGTGCGCCGCTCTCGCGGGCGTGCTCCGTCGCCTCCAGGATCAGGCCGTGGCCCGCGTACCAGTCGCTCGCGCGCAGGTGCGACTGCGCGACCGCGTCCGGCTCGGCGTCGGCCAGGTCGGCGCGGAGCGCCTGCGCGAACATGTGGTGCAGGCGGTACCAGCGGCGATGGTCGTCCAAGGGGACGAGAAACAGGTTGGCCCGCTCCACGACCTGGAGGAGCGTCACGGCGTTGGCGGTGCCGGCGACCGCGTCGCACAGCGGCGCCGTGAACCGGTCGAGGACGGAGATCCGGCGCAGGAAGCGCCGCAGCTCGGGTGCGACCGACTCCAGCACCTCCTCGTGCAGGTAGTCGGCGATCAGGCGGTGGGTGCCGCTGAACTCGGCCACGAACTCGACGGGGTCATCGGAGATCCGTAACGACAGCGCCGCCAGGCGCAGCGCGATCGTCCATCCCTCGGTGGCGTCGAGCAGGCGGTCCAGGTCGGCGTCGTGCAGCAGCATGCCGGACAGCCGGTGCACCATCGTGGCCGCCTCCTCCCGCGTCCAGGCCAGGTCGGCCATGCGCAGCTCCAGCAGGTCGCCGGCCATCCGGTACTGCGGCAGCGGCAGCGCCGGCTCCGTGCGCGTGATGAGCACGAGCTGCGTGGTGGGAGGCAGGTGGTCGATGAAGAACTCCAGGCTGCGCAGGCAGTCCGGGTCGCCCAGCGTGTGCAGGTCGTCCAGCACCAGCGCGACGGGCTGCTCCAGGGCCGCCAGGCCGGTGATCAGGCGCGGCAGGGGCGGCCCCCGGTGATGCTTGCGCAGGTCGTCCATCCCGGGCAGCGCCGTGCTCGCGGCGCGCGCGAGAGCGTCCCAGAGGGCGTCACCGGCGTTCAGGCCGCGCTCGGCCGTCACCCAGGCGGCGGGCCTGTCCTGGTCCGCCGCCAGCCACTGGGTGACGAGGGCGGACTTGCCGGATCCGGCGGGCGCGGACAGCAGGATGAGCCGCAGGCCGCGCGCGCCGTCCAGCCGCCGCAGCAGAGTGGGGCGCTCGCTCCATTCGGGGTGTACTTCGGGGGTCACGCTCCGCACCTCAGAGGAGAGCCCGAGCAGCGCCGCGGTGGGGCGGGTACCGGTGGGAGTGCTCGCCTCACGCGCCTTCTCGCGGAACCACCTGGGCATGCGATGCTCCGATCGCGCTGTCCTTGCTCCTGGAGTTTCTGCCGTGATCTTCAAACAGTCAACCGCCCTCAAAACGGGCAGACGCTATCGCCTTTTGCGTCCCCTCAGACGAGTGACAGATGTTTCGCGCGGCGCACCGCCTCGGCCCGGCGGGTGACGGCGAGCTTACGGTAGATGCTTTTCAGGTGCGTCTTGACGGTGTTAACGGACACGTACATCTGCGCGGCGATCTCCTCGGTCGTCATCACCTTGGTCAGGTGCTGCAACACGTCGAGCTCGCGGGCGCTGAGCCTGCCGTACATGGCGGTGTCCAGCTCTTCCTCGCCGCTGTCCGGAGCCAGCCGCAGCCGCGCCAGGAAGCGCTGGTAGGGCCGCACCAGGTACGGGTCGTGCCGCAGCAGCGGCTGCAGCCAGGGTTTCGAGCGCGCGAACGGCAGCAGCGCCTGCTCGCGGTCGCCCAGCCGTAACGCCCTGTCGAGCATCCGGCGGCCCCTGGAGGGATCGCCGTTCTGGTAGGCCAGCCGGACGTCCAGCAGCAAGGCGTCCAGCCGGACGTCCAGGGGCACCATGCCGGGCTCGGTCAGCACCGCGTGCACCGCCTGCGCGGCCTCGCCCGGCCGTCCCTCGCTCAGCGCGGCGACCGCGAGTGCCAGGGGTTTGCGCAGGTCGTCGGCGTCGCCGGCGCGCTCGGCGCACGCCCGCGCCTGCGCCGGCTCGCCCAGTGCCGCGTGCGCCTCCGCCTGGAGGAGCAGCAGGCGCCGCCGCAACCACGGCTCCAGAGACACAGCGGCCTCGCGCGGCTCCCGCCCGCCGCCGGGCGGTTCCTGGACGGCCTCGCGGGTCTCCTCCAGAGCCTGGCGGGGCAGGCCCTCCAGGAGCCTGGCCTGGGCGCTGATCAGGGCGTGCACCCCGGCCATGACGGCGTCCGGGCACTGCCGTACGGCCGCCTGGGCCTTGGACAGCTCCTGCTTGGCGCGGCCCGGCTCCACCCGCTGGATCGCCACCCACGCCGAGGCCAGATGCGCCGCGGCGCCGCGACGGCCCGCCGGCACCGGGCCGGGGTCGGGAAGCTGCTCCGCCTGGGCCGCCAGCTCGCAGGCCCGCGCCGGGCGTCCGCGCAGCCCTTCGGCCAGGGCCAGTTGCCCCAGGCAGTGACGGTAGAGGAAGTCGCCACCGGCCAGCGCCGCCGGCTCGACGGCCGCGCGCAGGGCCGCGACGGCCTCGTTCAGCCGCCCCTGCCGCAGCTCCAGCGACCCCCGCGCGGCCAGGACCAGGGCCTCGATCTCCGGGTGCTGGTCGAGCGAGTGCGCCGGCGCCTGCTGAAGCAGAGCCTCCACCTCGGTGAGGGTGCGCGACAGGTCCGCCTCGCGCGGCTGCGGGTCGGCCAGCCGTACCAGGCCGATGGACATCCGCAGGGACGGTGACGCGGTGGCCGGGGAGCGGTCGATCAGCGCCTGCGCCGTCTCCAGCGCGGCGGCGCAGGACTCCTCGTCGCCGCCGGCGCGGGCGAGGGCCGCCGCGACCACGGCCGGCTCCGGAGCCCCCGCCAGGTGCGGCACGGTGTCCGGCATCGCCCGCAGGCTGTCGCCGAGCACGTGGCCGGGCCGCAGCCCCTCGCCGGGGACGTGGCCGGACCGCAGGCCGAGCAGCCGGCCGACCTCCAGATGATCGACGACGAGCCGGGCGGCGTAGGGCCAGGCGCCGGCGCGGGCGGCGTGCCAGACCGCGTCGTGCACGTCCCCCGCCCGCGCGAACCACGACGCCGCGCGCAGGTCCAGCTCGGCGAGGTGGCCCGGCGTCTCGTGCCGCAGGATCAGCCGCAGCGCCTGTCCGAACATCGGGTGGTAGCGGTACCAGCCCTGATCGAGGCGCGTGGCGAACGCGTTGTCGCGCACCATCGCGGCGAACGCGCGGCCCGCCACCGGACCGGCCAGCTCGGTGGCCAGCTCCGCGTTGATCCGCTCGGGGACGCCGGTGGCCATCAGCAGCCGGCGCCGGTCGTCCGGCTCGGCGTCCAGGATCTCCTCCATCAGGTAGGCCACGACGGAGTTGTGGTCGCCGCCGAAGTGGGCGACGAACTCGTCCGGGTCGTGATGCCCCTCCATGGCGATCGCGGCCAGCCGCAGCCCGGCGGCCCACCCCTCGGTCCTGGCCAGCAACGTGCGCAGGGACGACTGCGACAGGCCGACCTTGTGCTGCGCCAGGAGCTGCTCGGCCTCCCGTTCGGAGAAGGCGAGCTGTTCGGCCCCGATCTCGGTGAGCTCCTGGGCCAGGTGATAGCGGCGCATCGGCAGCGGCGGGTCCTGGCGCGCCGTCACGACCAGCCGCAGCCAGGCGCGCGTGTCGCGCAGGAGCCTGCCGAGGTCCCTGTTCACCTCGCAGTCGGCCTGGATGGACAGGTCGTCCAGCACCAGGACCACGGGTTGAGCCCGTTCCGTGAGAGTCAGGGCCAGGGCGGCCACGGGGTCGCCGTCGCCGCTCACCTCCACCCCCGCCCGCTGGAAGGCCGACAGGACCATGGGCCAGAAGACCTCTGACTGCTCGGCACCCCGTTGCAGGGTGACCCAGGCGATGGGGCCCGGGGCGGTGCCGCACATGGCCCATGAGATCGCCGCCATGGTCTTGCCGGTTCCCGGAGGACCCGTCACCACCGTGAGAGGACCCTGGACGCCTCTGCGGAGGCGGTCCACGATCCTGCGGCGGACGATCAGCCACGGCGGTGGTTGAGGAATGACCACCTTGTACGGAAGAACACCTACGTCCAACCTGATTCGTGCCATACTGCTCACCCCTGCCCGAAAGGGATCAGCTTGCGTCTGGACGTTAGGCGCACCTCGGGCGTTTCTCGCATACCCCGGCGGCGATTTCACCCGGGTGAGACCGCGCGGCAGGACTCACCCGGGTGATGGGAGGCCACGCTCACCGTCACGCCACCCGGGGCATCGGGCGATAGGCATCACCTATCAGGTCGCCTGCCCCTTGGGGTCCGGAGCTGGGCCGTTGCGGTGGTGACGGCGCCTGGCCAGATTGACGAGGACGGCGGCAGCCGTCGCCGCACCCGCCCCTGCCGCGACGATGAGGCCGCGACGGCTCTTCTTCCTCTGTCTCCTCATGCGGCCATCATCCGGAGCCATCCCCACCCTCCCATCACCCACGCGGGGTGATGCGCGCACCCGCGTGCGTGGCGACGCTCGACGCGAGGCCGCCCCATCAGTCGCCGGGAGTCCGGATATGACCACCAGCATGAGACAGGCGAGCCGGACGCGGCCATCGGTGCGGTCCCGCCTGGAGGCGCCGGGCGTGTCCGGATGGCTGTTCACCGGGCTCGCGCTGGGCACCGCCATCCTGTTGTTCCTGCTGCACGCGCTGCGGCCGCTGCTCATGCCGCTGGTGCTGGCCGCCGCCATCGCCGTCGTCATCGCCCCGCTCGCCGAACGGCTGGCCGGCCGGATGCCGCGCGCCGCCGCGGCGGCGCTGTGCTGCCTGACCGTCCTGCTGACCGCGGCGGCCTGCGGCTTCGTGCTGGTCGCCGGGCTGCGCGGCCAGCTCCAGTCGATCACCGCCGCCCTGAACGTCGGCTGGGAACGGGCGGAGCAGCTCGCCCGCGACCTCGGCCTGGCGGCGGGACAGGCCGAGGACCTCCGCCAGACCTTCGCCGACGCGCTGCCCACCCTGGTCACCGAGCTGCTCACTGGCCTGGCCGGCGGGGTGGCCGTCCTGATCGAGCTGGTGGTCGGTCTCGCGCTCGGGCTGTACCTGGTGTTCTTCATGCTCAAGGACACCGGGCAGATGACGTCCGCGACGGTGCGAGCCCTGCCGCTGCCGGCGGAGGTCGGCCGCGAGGCGGTCGACAGGGCCGCCGGGATCATCCGCCGGTACTTCCTCGGCATGACGCTGATCGCCGTGATGAACACCGTGCTCATCGTCACCGCCGCGCTGATCCTGGGGGTGCCCGCCATCGGGGTGATCGCCCTGGCCACGTTCCTGGGCGCGTACATCCCGTACGCCGGCGCGTTCGTCTCCGGCGCGTTCACCGTGCTCATCGCGCTCGGCTCCGGCGGAGTGAGCGCCGCGCTGTGGATGCTGCTGGTGGTGCTGCTGGCCAACGGCACCCTGCAGAACCTGCTCGCGCCGTTCGTGTTCGGCGCCGCGCTGCGCATCCACCCGATGGTCGTGCTGCTCGTCACCGTCCTGGCGGGGATCGTGGCGGGGCTGGCCGGCGTGATGCTGGCCGTGCCGGTGACGGCGCTGGCGCTCGACCTGGCCCGCCTCGCCAGGAAGTACAAGGAGCAGACGTACGCCGAGCAGATGGCCACCGAGCAGATGGCCACCGAGCAGACGTCCACACCGACACACGACGAGCAGACACACGACGAGCAGATTTCGGACGACCGGCAGCGGCACAACGAACCGGTCACCCCGAGGGGAGGACGCGATGACGGAGCGCGTGGGTGAGGCCGGTACGACCGGGCCCGAAGAGAGCGGCCCCACGCGGGCGGCACCGGACGGCTCGCAGACGGCGGACGAGACGGTGCGGGACGGCGCGGACGACCGTCCCTCGATGCCGCGCATCGTGCTGGCCGGCACCGTGAACGCGGGGCAGCGCCTGCACCTGCTTTCCGACCCCGCGCCACCCGCCGTGAACGTGACCGTCGGGCTGCTCGCCCAGGGCGCGCAGGCCGGGGAGCGGCTGATCGGCCAGTGCTCGGACGGCGTGCGCAAGGTGGCGGGCCTGCCCGCCCCGTGGCTGCGCCAGGTGATCGCCAACGCCGCCGAGCGCGGCGAGGACGCCATCGCCGGCAGCAGCCGGCAGACCGCCGCCTGGCTGCGCGGGCCGGTGAGCGACACGGTTGCCAAGTCCACCCGCTCGCTGCTGGGCGGCCTGGTCTCCAGGGCGGTCCGCCAGGCCGCCGAGACGCTGTCGCCCGTGGTCATCGACGCGGTGCTGCCGTACATCCGCGAGCAGGCGGTGCCCGCCCTCGTCGGCGACGTGGTGGCGGATCAGCGGCTGCGCGCCATGGTGGCCGCGCAGGGGCGCAGCGTCATGGCCTCGATGGCCGACGAACTGCAGGCCAAGATCGCCAGCGCCGACGACCGGGCCGAGGCCGCCTTCCAGCGGCTGCGCCGCGGCGGACCGGCGACGTAAGGGATGAGCCCGCCATGCTACGCGGGGATCGTGTCGCGGTTGATGGCCGTGCTGATCGACGCCGCGGCACTCACTGTCGTGACCCCGGTCGCCGTGCTCGGCCCGCCGATGATGTGGCAGTCCCTGGCGGGCACGCCGCCCACCTGGTTCACCTCGAGCTTCCAGATCGCGGGGGCGACGTTGCCCCTGGTCTACTTCTCCCTCGCCTGGTGGGCGACCGGGCAGACGCTCGGCGGGCTCGTCCTGGCGATCATGGTCCGGCGCGCGGACGGGAGCCGCGTCGGACTGCTCAGGGCCGCGCTGCGGGCCGCGCTCGGCCTGCTGTTCGCCCCCATCTGGTTCCTCGGGATGATACTGGTGCTGGTGCAGGCGCACCGCAGGGCCATGCACGACCTGGTGTTCGGCACTGTCGTGGTGCGAAAACCGGCCCGGTGACGCGGGTCGTCAGAGGAAGGACCGCCGCACGATGACCGCCGACAGGATGCCCCGCAAACAGTACGAGAAGCAGCTCCTGGAGTTGCAGGCCGAGCTGGTCAAGATGCAGGAATGGGTGAAGGCGGAGGGGCAGCGGCTGGTCGTCGTCTTCGAGGGGCGCGACGCCGCCGGCAAGGGCGGCACGATCAAGCGGGTCGCCGAGTACCTCAACCCCCGCGTGGCCGGGATCGTCGCCCTGCCCGCGCCCACCGAGCGCGAGCGCACCCAGTGGTACTTCCAGCGATACGTGGAGCACCTGCCGGCGGCCGGGCACATCGCGCTGTTCGACCGGAGCTGGTACAACCGGGCCGGCGTCGAGCGGGTGATGGGCTTCTGCACCCCGGACGAGTACACCCGGTTCCTGCACCAGTGCCCCATCTTCGAGCGGCTGCTGGTCGAGGACGGGATCCTGCTGCGCAAGTACTGGTTCTCGGTCAGCGACAAGGAGCAGGAGCGCCGCTTCCGGGACCGGCTGGAGGACCCCCTGCGGCGGTGGAAGCTGTCGGAGATGGACCTGGAGTCGATCACGCGGTGGGAGGAGTACTCCAGGGCCAAGGACGAGATGATGGTGCACACCCACATCGCCGAGGCGCCCTGGCACGAGGTGGAGAGCGAGGACAAGCGGCGGGCCCGGATCAACATGATCTCCCACCTGCTGTCGTCGGTGCCTTACCAGGACGTCAAGCAGTCGGAGCTGAAGATCCCGGTGCGGCCGGAGTCCACCGGGTACCGGCGGCCGGCGCGGCACGTCGACATGCGCGTTCCGGACGTCACGGGCGCGGACAAGCGCGGGTGACCCGGGCTCAGCCGCGCGCCGTGCGCTCGCCGTCCGCCTCCGCCCCCGCCCCCGCTTTCGGCGCCGGCTCCGGCTCCGGCTCCTTCTCCGGAGGCGGCGGTGGCGTGTCACCACCCGGGGGCGCGCCGCCCCCGGCGGGCGCGGCCTCCACCAGCTCCTGCCGCTTCACGAACGTGTCGATCAGCGACAGCAGCATCGCCACCACCGGCACGGCCAGCAGAGCCCCCACCGCCCCGAACAACGACGCCCCCAGGATCACCCCGGCGAACGCCACCCCCGGATGGATGTCCACCGACCTCCCGCTGATCCGCGGCTCCAGCGTCAGGTTCTCGACCTGCTGGTAGAGCACCCCCCATCCCAGCGCGGCCAGCCCGATCCACGGGCGCGGCGACACCAGCCCGACCACCGCGGGCAGCGTGATGGCGATGTACGTCCCGATGGTGGGCACGAACTGCGCCACGAGCCCCGTCCACAACCCGAGCGCCAGCCACGACGGCATCCCGAGCACGAGGAAGACGACGGCCGAGGTGACGGCGTTGATGGTGGCCAGGATGAGCCGCGCCCACACGTACCCGCCGGTCTTGACCAGCGACACGTCCCAGATGGTGAGGAAGACGCGCTGGAGGTTGGCGGGCATGAGCCGGGCGAGCCACACCCGCAGGCGGGGCCCGTCGGCGGAGAGGTAGAAGATCAGCAGCAGCAGCGTGAAGGTGTTGACGAGCGCGCCGGTGAGGGTGCCGAGCAGGCCGAGGACGTTGCCGAGCACGTCCTGGGCGTACTGGGCGGCCTGTTGCGGGGTGAGGTTGAGCGAGGTGAGGATGTCGGCGATCTGATAGTTGGTGCCGAAGCGTTCGTTCACCCAGGCGACGGCGCCGGTGAGGATGCCGGGCAGCTCCCGCACCAGGACGGCGATCTGCTCGGCCAGCAGGCTGCCGAACAGGTAGAGGAAGATCGCCGTGAACAGGAAGATCGCCACCATCACCAGCAGCGCCGCCGCGCCGCGGCGCATGTGCCGGGCCAGGCGGCCGACGGCGGGCTCCATGGCCAGCGAGGTGAACCAGGCGACGATCACCACGACGATCAGCCCGCCCGCGTCGGCCAGCACGAATCGCGCGAACAGCACCACGGCGAGGACGGCGACGACGGCGAGCGCGGCCCGCCACACGTTCGCGGGCGAGAGCAGCACGCGCACGGACCGGGGCTCCTCCTGCTGCGTCATGGTCTCTCCCTGGGGGTGACTTACCGGGCAGTGCGCAGCGTACGACTGCACGAGGTCATTGCCCAGCCTTGATCCCCTCAGTCCTCCGCCTTGACCTCCGGAGCGGCGAGGAAGTCGTCGATCATGGAGGCGAGCCATTCCGCGCGGTGCACGAGCGTGACGTGCGTGGTGCCGGGCAGCACGGCCAGCCGCGCCGGCGGCAGCCCGGCCTGGTCGCCGGCCACCCCGCCGCCTCGCAGGCGGAACGTCTCGACGGCGTGCTCGGGGCGGATGATGTCGGAGTCGCCGATGACCAGCATCGTGGGCGCCTGGATCGCCCGCACGTCGTCGGCCGTGGGGTTGCGGAGGGTGCGCATGAGCTCGCTGATCTTGTCGACCAGCGCGGGGAAGTCCTCGGGCCGGGGCGCGAGCCGGAGGTACTCGTCGTGGAAGGGCGAGCCGATGAGGTGCTCGGGCCGCAGCGTCTCGAAGCCGTCGGACAGGCCGGGGTGCAGGCCTTCGGCGGTGAAGGAGAACGAGGCGAGGATGAGCTTGCGGACGAGGTCCGGCCGCGTGAGCGCGATCTGGAAGGCGATGGTGGAGCCCAGGCTGTAGCCGAGGACGTCGGCCTGCCGGATGCCGAGGTGGTCCAGGACCGCGGCCACGTCGCCGGCGATGAGCTGGGGCGACAGGGGCCGGTCGATGTCGGCGGTGCGGCCGTGGCCCTGGAACTCGACGGCGATCACCTGCCGGTTCTCGGCCAGGTGCGGCAGGAGCTCGCCGAACGAGGTGCCGATGGCGGAGAAGGAGCCGTGGATCAGGACCAGCGGGTCGCCGGTGCCGTGGATCTCGTAGTACATGTGCAGGCCGTTGACGGGCGCGTAGCCGCTCTTGTGATCGGTCATGTGACCATGGTGCGAGGCCGCGCTTACGCTCTGCTTCAGATTCTCTTCAGCGGACTGAAGTAGAACGGAACCCTACGTTCCCTTACACTGTGAAGCATGAGCAGCCCACCCATGAGCGGCCGCAAGGCGCAGGCCGCACGCAACGACGAGTTGATCCTCCAGGCGGCGCGGGCGGTCTTCACCGCCGAGCCCGGCGCCCCCATCGCGGCCGTGGCCGAGAAGGCGGGCGTCGGGATCAGCGCGCTCTACCGCCGCTATCCCAGCAAGGAGGCGCTGCTGCAGAAGTTGTGCGGGGACGGGCTGCGGCTCTACGTCGAGGTCAGCGAGCGGTCGCTGGCCGACGACGGCGATCCGTGGGAGGCGTTCGCCGGCTACCTGCGCGGCATCGTGGACGCCGACTCCAGCTCGCTGACGATCAAGCTGGCGGGCACGTTCACGCCGACGCCGGAGCTGCGCGAGCTGGCGGCCAGGGCCTCGGCCCTGGCCGTCGAGGTGCACGGCCGCGCGGTGGCGGCGGGCGTGCTGCGGCCCGACGTGACGGTGGCCGACGTCGCGCTGCTGTTCGAGCAGCTCGCCTCGATCAAGCTGGGCGGCGAGGAACGCGCCGCCGAGCTGCGCCACCGCTACCTGACGCTGACGATGGACGCCCTGCGCGTCCCCCCGGCGCACCGCGACCTGCCCGGCGCGCCACCGCGGGACGAGGAGCTCTCGGCCCGCTGGGTGCCGCGCGGTTAGTCCTCGCCTGTCTTCCAGTGGAACAGGTACGACATCACGAAGCCGAGCAGCCCGGTCACCCCGGCCGACACGGTCATCGCCATGCCGAGCGCGGACACCGCCCCGGACACCAGGCCGGGGCTGCCGATGACGAGGCCGGCCGCCTGCACCAGCACGACGACCACGCCGAGCGTGAGGAACAGGACGAGACCGATCTTGAACAGGACCATGACGAGGCTCTTCATGACGGGGGCTCCTCTCAGATCGGCAGCACGCCGGTCGCGACCAGCACGCCGAGCACCAGGGTGGGGATGACGAACCAGACGATCAGGCGGCCGAACGTCCTGGCCGGGTCCACCTGGGCGATGCCGCTGGCGATGTAGATGGGGGCCGCTCCCGGCGGGGACGCCCCCTCGGTCGAGGCGAAGATCATGATGGCGGTGGCCGCGGCCGCCGGGGCGATCCCGGCCGCGGTCAGCGCGCTGAAGGCCACCCCGCCGACGGCGGCGATCGTCGCGGTGCCGGTCAGCGGCGCGGCGATGATGACGAGCAGCAGGCCGACGATGGAGGCGATGACCACGGCGGGCGCCTCCACACTCTGCAGGATCGTGGTGAGCTGGTCCACCAGGCCCAGCTCGCCCAGGCTGGCAGCGGCAGCGAACGCGAAGAACAGCGTCGCGCCGATGACGGCGTACCGAGGGGCCATCTCGCCGAGCAGCTCGCTCCAGGCGCGGCCGGTGCGCGGCAGCCGCTTCCACGCCACCGCGAACGTGGCCAGCACGGTCAGCACCGGGATCCACACGATGATGCTGATGTCACCGGCCGCCTCGCCGACCCGCGACTCCATCAGCGCCACGCCGAAGTCCAGCGTCATCAGCACCGGGACGAGGATGCCCGCGTACACCAGCAGCGACGTCCACCCGGCGCGCAGCGCCGCCCGCAGCGGCACCAGGTCGGCGGCGTCGGTGGCCGCGATGTTGTGCCGGCGCACCCACAGGAACACCACCACGAACCGGTAGGCCACCGTCCACAACCCGCCGACGAGAGCGGGCACGAAGAGCTGGTCGGCCGTCAGGACGGGCGCCACGGCGGCCGAGCCGAGCAGCAGGAACATCGAGGAGCTCGGCGGGATCGAGATGCCCAGCCCGGCGTTGCCCGCCACCAGCGAGGCGGCCAGGTCGGGGCGCCAGTTCGACCGGATCATCCACGGGATGGTGACCGAGCCGACCGACGCGGAGATCCCGGAGCCCGACCCCGAGGGGCCGCCGAGCAGCGCGGCGGCGGACGTCGAGACGTAGCCCGCGCCGCCGCGCAGCCTGCCGAAGATCGAGTTCAGGACGGTGACCTGCTCCTGGATGAGGCCCAGCTTGGTGAGCAGGTATCCCATGAAGACGAAGGCCAGGGCGGCGAAGACGACCTCCTCGGCCATGGCGTCGACGATGCCCGCCCAGGCCAGCGCGAAGAAGTCGGCGCCGCCGAAGAGGCACACGCCTGCGAAACCGATGAGCATCGCTTCACCGATGTTGCGTTTGAGCACGCCGTTCCAGACGACGATGATGGCGATGTAGGCGATGAGCGCCCATACGGCGATTCCCATGGCGAATGACCTCCAATGGGGGGTTGTGCTGGGGGTGAGCGGTGTGCAGGCCGGTGGTCAGGCGCCGGGTTCAGGCGGACCGGGCGCGGCCGGGGGCGGGTCTTGGGATCCGGGCGGGGCCGGTGATGGGTCTTGCGGGCCGGGCGGGCCGGCGAGGCGGTGGGCCAGCTCGACGGTGCGGCGCGCCCTGACGACGATCGGCGCGTCCACGAACCGCCCGTCAGGCAGCGCCACCGCGCCGACACCCGCCCGTTCGGCCCGCTCCGCCGCCGCCACGACCTCGGCGGCCCTGGCGACCTCCTCCTCCGACGGCCGGAACGCCCGCCGGATCGCGGGGATCTGCCGCGGATGGATGGCGGTCCTGCCGAACAGCCCGAGCGCGCGCCCCGCCCGGCAGGAGGCGAGCAGCCCTTCCTCGTCCTTGACGTCCGGGTAGACGGACATGGGCACCGGCGGCAGCCCGGCCGCGGCGGCGGCGAGGACGACCTGGAGTCTGAGGTGGTTCATGGCCTGCTCGCCGGTGACGGCCAGCTCGGCGGCCAGGTCCTGCTCGCCGAGCGCCACTCCTGCCACGCGCGGGTGCGCGGCGATCTCGCGGGCCGCGAGGACCCCGGCCGCCGACTCCAGCAGCGCGTACGCGGGCGCGCCGGCGAGCGCGTCGAGCACGTCCGTGGACTCGACCTTGGGCAGCCGTACGGCGTCGGCGAGATCACCGACGGCGGCCAGGTCGTCGCGCCCGCGGGCGGTGGCCGGGTCGTTGACCCGCACGTGCACCTCCATCGCCCCTGGCTCGGGCCGGCCGCCGTCCCGGCGGGCGCGCAGGTAGGCGACCGCGTTGTCCCGCGCCTCGTCCTTGCGCACGGGCGCGACCGCGTCCTCCAGGTCGATGATCACCACGTCGGCGCCGGACGCCTCGGCCTTGGCGAACCGCTCGGGCCGGTCACCGGGCACGTACAACCAGGTCACAGGCAGCGCGGTGGCGGGGGGCGTGGTCACGCGATCACCCCGTCCTCGCGCAGGGCGGCGATCCGGTCGGCGGCGTAGTCCAGCTCGCCGAGCACCTCGTCGGTGTCGCTGCCGATCGCCCGCCCCGCCCACTTGATCTCGCCGGGCGTCCCGGACATCCGGAACAGCACGTTCTGCATGGTGAGCGAGCCGAACTCCTCGTCCGGCACCTCCACGAACGTGTTCAGCGCCGCGTACTGCGGGTCCTCGGCCAGGTCGGTGACGTCGTAGATGGGCGCGACGGCGGCCTGCACCTCCTCGAACCTGGCGATGACCTCGTCGGCGTCCCGCTCGGCGATCCAGGAGGCTACCGCCTCGTCCAGCTCGTCCACGTGCTGCACCCGGCCGTGGCCGCTGGCGAACCACGGCTGTTCGACCAGGTCGGGCCGCCCGACGAGGGTGACCACCCGCTCGGCGATGGGCTGGGCGCTGGTGGAGATGGCCAGCCACCGGCCGTCGCGGGTGCGGTAGGTGTTGCGCGGCGCGTTGCTGCTGGAGCGGTTGCCGGTGCGCTGCTGGACGAGGCCGAGCGCCTTGTAGATGCTCATCTGCGGGCCGAGCAGCCCGAGGATCGGCTCGATGATCGCCATGTCGATGACCTGGCCGCGCCCGGTCTGCTCGCGGGCGTGCAGGGCGACCATGACGGCGTACGACATGGCCAGGCCCGCGATGCCGTCGGCCAGGGCCAGCGGCGGCAGCGTGGGCGGCCCGTCGGGCTCGCCCGTCATGGCCGCGAAGCCGCTCATGGCCTCGGCGAGCGTGCCGAACCCGGGCCGCTTGGCCATCGGCCCGAACTGCCCGAACCCGGTCATCCGCGCCACGATCAGGCGCGGGTTGAGCTTGAGGAGGTCCTGCGGGTCGAGGTTCCAGCGTTCCAGGGTGCCGGGACGGAAGTTCTCGATCAGCACGTCGGACCGTTCGGCCAGGCGGCGCAGGATCTCCTGCCCCTCGGCCCGCGACAGGTCCACGGCGGCGGCGCGCTTGTTGCGCGACAGCGTCTTCCACCACAGGCCGGCGGCGCCGTGCCCGCGCGAGGGGTCGCCCCGGCGGGGATGCTCGATCTTGATCACGTCGGCGCCGAAGTCGCCCAGCATCATGGCCGCGGAGGGGCCGGCGAACAGCGTCGCCGCGTCGATGACCCTCAGGTCGGCGAGGCTCGTCATGAGTATGTAACTTATAAGAAATATGTCATAGGTCAAGACCGAGGCCGAATCTGCGAGACACTTGACGACATGTCACCCACCGAGCCCCGTCCGCCCATGAGCAAGGCCGACTACGCCTACACCGTGCTCCTGGAGGAGATCCGCAGCGGCCGGATCCCCGGCGGGACGGCGTTGCGCGCCGGGGAGGTGGCCAAGCGCCTCGGGGTGTCGGTCACGCCCGTCCGCGAGGCACTGCGCAGGCTGGAGAAGGACCGGCTGATCAGCTACGAGGCCCACCACGGCGCGACCGTCGTCGACCTGGGCGACGAGGCGCTGGCCGAGTACTACGGGGTGCGCGCGGTCGTCGAGGGGCTGGGGGCGCGGCTGGCGGCCGGCCGGATCACCCCGGTGGAGCTCGCCGAGCTGCGCGAACTGCACGCCGCGATGGCGCGGGACGCCGCGCAGGGCAGGCACGACCGGCTCGGCGAGCAGAGCAGGCGCTTCCACCTGCGGATCGTGGACATCGGCGGGCCCGCCTTCCTGGGCGCGCACGCCCGGTCGGTGCGCAACAGCTTCCCGGTGCCCGCCGAGGCGTCACTGTGGCTGGACGAGACGCAGGTCAAGGCACAGCTCGAAGCCCACGAGGGCATCCTGGCCGCTCTGGAATCAGGCGACGCCGAGACGGCCGAACGCATCATGATCGACCACGTGCGCCGCGCCGGGGAGTTCCGCCAGCACCACTGACCCGCACCCACCGCCCCACACCACCGGCCCGCGCCGCCCCCACACCACCGCCGCACACCACCGCCCCACACCACCGGCCCACACCGCCGACACGCACCACCGGCCGGCGCCGGCCGACCCGCACCTCGACATGCCTTGCGCCTTCACGCGCCCACCTATGCCAACAAACGTTGGCCAACAACCGTTGACAATCTCGTCTCCCGCGTCCTACCGTTGTGCCAACAGCCGTTGACCAAGGAGTCGACATGAACGCCGAAGTGCTGATCGTCGGAGCCGGCCCCGCCGGACTCACCGCCGCCGTCGTCCTGGCCCACCGCGGCCGGACCGTCGTGATCGTGGACGCACAGGAAGAGGGCGCCAACACCTCCCGCGCCGCCGTCGTGCACTCCCGCACCCTGGAGGTCCTGGAGCCGTACGGAGTGGCGGGCAAGATGGCCGCGCACGGCGTGCACACCCCGGTGTTCACCATCCGCGACCGCGACAAGGTCCTGGTGCCGGTGCCCTTCGACGGCCTGCCCACCGCCTACCCCTACACGCTGATGATCTCCCAGGCCGACACCGAGGCGTACCTGCTGGCCCGCCTGGAGGAACTGGGCGGCAAGGTGATCAGGCCCGCCCGGGTGACCACCGTCGAGCAGGACGCGGACGGCGTCACCGCCGTCCTGGACGACGGGGAGCGCATCCGCGCCGCCTACCTGATCGGCGCCGACGGCCTGCACAGCACCGTCCGCCAGAGCGCGGGGATCGGCTTCACCGGCGGCACCTACGCCGAGTCGTTCGTGCTGGCCGACGTCCGCCTGACCGGCGGGGTGCCGCGGGACGAGGTCATCCTGTACTTCTCCCCCGCCGGGCTGGTCGTCGTCGCCCCGCTGCCCGGCGGCCTGCACCGCATCGTCGCCACCGTGGACGAGGCCCCCAAGGAGCCCGGCATCCCCTTCGTCCAGCACCTGCTCGACACCCGCGGCCCCGAGGCCGAGCCCGCGCGGGTGGAGGAGCTCGTCTGGAGCTCCCGCTTCCGGGTGCACCACCGCATCGCCGACACCTACCGGCAGGGCCGCATCCTGCTGGCGGGCGACGCCGCCCACGTGCACTCGCCCGCCGGCGGCCAGGGCATGAACCTCGGCATCGACGACGCCGTCCACCTGGGCGAGGCGCTGGCCAGGGTGCTCGGCGGCGAGCCCGGCGACCTGCTCGACGCCTACGCCGCCACCCGCCGTCCGCAGGCCGAGCAGGTGGTCGCCCTCGCCGGGCGGCTCACCGCGCTGGCCACCGCCTCCTCGGGCCGCCGGGTGCTGCGCAACCTGGCCCTCGCGCTGGCGGGCCGCGTCCCGGCCGTCCGCAAGCGCCTGGCCTGGCAGCTCTCCGGCCTCAACAGGCGGCCGGCCGCCTGAACGCCACCTCCCTGAACGCCATCCCTGGACGGCGAGAGCACCGGTTACGGCAACCACGCGAGCCGACCGACCCTGCGCAGTTCCTGCCGAGCCCGCTCTTCAGGCCCCTTTCCGCGGTTTCGTGCCCAGCCGATCATCCATCGGCGGTCCGAAAGGCGTCAGCTCATGACAAGCGTGGCGCGGACCCCGTCCAGCACCTCGGGGGTGGACTCGACGGGCAGCGCCGACAGCGACAGCCGCGCGAACGCCTGCTGGTGCTCCTCCACCCGCCGCCGGTCCTCGATGACGACAGGGGCGTGCAGCAGGTGCAGCACCAGCGCGTCCGGCCGGTCCTGCTCGGGGAAGCGCAGCAGCGTGAACGGCGGCCCCTGATAGAGGTAGCCGGTCTCGCGGACGGGCCGCGCGACCTGCACGGCGAGGTGCGGCTGCTTGGCGGCCTTGGCGAGCGTGTCGAGCTGGGCGAGCCGGTCCTCGGAGCGGCCGAGCGGCGGGTCGGTCAGCGCCGCCTGGTCGAGCACCGTCCACAGGTGCGGCCCCTGGTGCCGGTCGAGCACCCGCTGCCGGACGGCGACCAGGTCGGCGGCCGTCGCGGCCTGCTCGTAGGTGGCTCCGGCGGGCAGCGCGGCCAGCGCGGCGGACAGCGCGTAGGCGGGGCTCTGCAGCAGCGCGGGGACCTGCAGCGGGCAGTACGTGTAGATGATCTGCGCCTGGTCCTCCATCTCCAGGAACGCCGACAGCCTCAGCGGCACGCCGGGCGCGTCGTACCAGCCGGGCACCCGCTCCTCCCGCAGCAGCGTCAGCAGCCGGCCCACGTGCTCGCCGTGGCCGTACAGCTCCAGGAGGGTGCGCACGGTGGCCTCGCGCGGCGCCACCAGCCCGTGCTCGATCCGGAAGATCGTGGAGGTGTTGAGCCCCGCGGCGTCCGCCGCGGACTTCATCGACAGCCTGGCCGAGGCGCGCAGGGAGCACAGCCGGGCCGCGACAACGCTTAACTGCATACGTCTGTCACAACCATCGATGACAAATATCAGCGTTTACACCTGGTCTATTGAAACCGAGTGGCGGGTGTTGCACGATGGCCACTCTAGTGGTCTGACACGTCATGCATACGCCAATCGGAAAGGCAGAGAAACTGTGGCGGACGCGTGGATACTCCATCCCGACTACCGGACTCCTCCGGCCCCCACAGACATCGGCCTCTCCCCCGGACCATGGCGGCACCCCGACGGGGGCCAGATCATGAACGGCACCTATGAGCGTCCCCTTCCCAAGCGCAGGGTCGAGGTCGTGACCGTCTGGTACGGCCACGCGCTCTCCCACTGGCGCGGCCCGCGCATGCCCAGGTTCAGCAGCCCGATGGTCTCGGCCTGGAACCCGGTGCTGGCGCAGGGCCTGGCCGTCGATCCGCACGCCCCGGCACCCTACCGCGACGAGCTGTGGTGTGACCGATGGATAGCTGAGGCCTTGCTGTACGGCCGCAAGCCGTACGGGGCGTTCACGCTGCCCGCCGACGAGGCGATGCGCTGGTTCGCCAAGAGCGGCGGCACGAACCTGGTCTACCGGGCCGAGGTGGAGGGCGAGCTGGTGCGGGTGGTGGCGGGCACGTCCGAACGGTACGGGCAGCTCTTCGACCTCGACGCGCTGATCGCCGACTACCGGGAGGCGCTGCCGAAGGAGCTGGCGGAGCGGGAGGCGCAGGCCCTGGACGCGCACCGGCCCTTCTCCCCCGCGCTCAACTACGTGCTCGCCGAGAACGCCGAGGCGCTGTTCGCGCAGGCCGCCCTGTCGGTGCGCGGCCTCACCCTCGGCTACCCGCCACGCGAGACGGCGGCCCGCATCGGCGCGGAAGCCGCCCAGTGAGCCTGCGCGGGATCAAGGCCATCCTGTTCGACCTCGACGGCACCTTGTTCGACCACCGCGCCGCCGCCGACGCCGGCATCACGGCGTGGGTCGCTGCCCGCTTCCCCGGCCATCCGCGCCTGGCGGAGGCTGCGGTGATCTGGGCGGAGCTGGAGGGGCCGTACCTGGCGATGTGGCAGGCGGGCGAGTGCACGGTGCAGGAGCAGCGGCGGCTGCGCCTGACCGCGCTGTGCGAGGAACTGGCCGTGCCCGTCCCCGGCGACCTGGACGACGCCTACGCCGAATTCGCCGAGCTGTACCGGCGGCGCTGGGTCGCCTTCCCCGACGTGGCGGGGGCGCTGGCGGGGCTGGGCGGGTACGCGCTGGGGGTGCTGACCAACGGCACGCTGCCGATGCAGGAGGCGAAGGTCCGCGCGATCGGGCTGGCTGGGGTGGTCGGGCCGGTGCTGACGGGCGAGGTGCTGGGCGGGCACTTCAAGCCGGCCCCGGCCTGTTACACGGGGGCCGCGGCGGTGCTGGGGCTGGAGCCGCGGGAGGTGGTGCTGGTGGGTGATGACGTGGCCAACGACGTGACGGGGCCCGCGGTGATCGGGATGCGCTCGGTCTGGCTGGACCGGCTCGCGACCGCGCCGCCGCCCGCCGGGTTCCCCCGCATCACGTCGCTGGCGGAGCTGCCGCGGCTCGTCGCGCGCTGACCGACATCACTCCGCCGTCGCGCCCGCCGAAGCCGGCGCGCACTGACGTCATCCCGCCGCGCCCGCCGAAGCCCTGCGTGCGCTGATCGTCATCCCGCCGCGCCCGCCGAAGCCCTGCGTGCGCTGATCGTCATCCCGCCGCGCCCGCCGAAGCCCTGCGTGCGCTGATCGTCATCACCACGAGCGCGGCCAGGACGAGGGCGGCTCCGGCGTACAGCGGCGCGGTGTAGCCGAGCCCGGCGCTGATGGCCAGACCGCCCAGCCAGGCGCCGAGGGCGTTGCCGACGTTGGAGGCCGACACGTTGGCGCTGGCGGCGAGCGGCACCCCGTTCGCGTAGTCGGTGACCCGGGTGATCATGCCGGGCACGCCCGCGAACCCGAACAGACCCAGCAGGAAGACCAGCACCACCGACGCGACGGGACTGGCCGCCAGCAGCCCGAACGCGAGGAGCGTGAGCGCGAGACCGGCCAGGGAGACGATCAGCGTGCGATCCCGGTCGAGGTCCGCGGCCCGTCCACCGGCCAGGTTCCCGATCACCAGGCCGGTCCCGTACACGACGAGCAGCCAGGCGACGTCGGCGGCCGAGAAGCCGCTGACCAGGGTGAAGGTGTAGGCGATGTAGCTGAACGCGCCGAACATGCCGCCGTAGCCGAGCGCGGTGGCCGCCAGCGTCAGCCAGACCTGCCAGGAGCGGAACGCGTGCAACTGGGCCCGCAGCCCGCTCGGCCCGGAGCCCGCCGACGGGTGCGCCCGCCCGACCGCACCCGCCCAGCCGGGCACCAGCGCCGCGATGGCGACCAGGGCGAGCACCCCGATCACCGTGATCGCCCAGAACGTGGCGCGCCACCCCCACCGCTCGCCGACGAGGGCGCCGAACGGCACGCCCAGCACGTTCGCGAGCGTCAGCCCCGCGAACATCACCGCCACCGCCCGCGACGCCCGCTCCGGCGGCACCATGCGCCGGGCGACGAGCGAGCCGATGCCGAAGAACGAGCCGTGGCACAGCGCGGCAACGACCCGCCCGAGCAGCATCATCGGGTAACCGGACGCGACGGCGGACAGCAGGTTGCCCGCCACGAACAGCGCCACCAGGCCGACCAGCACCGGCTTGCGGGGCAGCGTCCCGGTGGCGGCGGTCACCACGATCGCGCCGACGGCGACGCTCAGCGCGTACCCGGAGATGAGCCAGCCCGCGGCGGCCTCGGAGACGCCCAGACCCAGGCTCACCTGCGGCAGCAGGCCCGCGATCACGAACTCGGTCAGGCCGATCCCGAAGCTGCCGAGGGTCAGCGCGATGAGTCCGGCGGGCAGCCGTGCCTGGTTCGTCATCCGGACATCATCCACCGGCCGCGAGCCCGCGTGATCGCGGGGTCTCTTGATCGCACGGGCGGCGGCTCACCAGGGCTGGCCGCTTCCGCTCGCTCCGTTCCCCGCCCAGGTGCGCTTCGGTGCGGCGCTTCCGCTTCGGTGCGCCCACCGGCGTTCACACCGCCGCGCTCGCCACCAGTCTCCCGCCCACCCTCACCTCCACCCTCACCTCCGCCTTCGTCGCCGCCCTTGTCGCCGCCCTCGCCACCGTCTCTCTGCCGGTACCTGGCCGCCGCCGTGCGCCGACCATGCTGTGGCGGTTCGTCACCCGGGACGTCCACCGGGGCGCGGCGACGAGGTGGTCACCTACCACGCGCGCCGCTGACGCGTCTATCTTCGGAGACAGCGCTCTCGCACCCGGAGGTGCACGATGGTGACGCTCGTCGCGGCCGTGCTCGTCCTCGGCCTGGTCGCCGTCGCCGCGCTGGCCCTGGTGGAGATCCTGTTGCGGCGGCAACGCCAGGAAGGCACGATCACCGGCGCGTACGAGCTGGCCGTGCTCATCACCGGACACCATTCGCTGCCCGACACCGTGATCACCGCGCTGGTCAGGCGGAACGCCGTCCGCGAGTCCCGCTCGGGCCTGTGCGCCAAGGTCGCGGGCGCCTCCGCCGAGGATCCGGCCGAACGCCTGGTGCTCGACTTCCTCACCGCACGAGGGGGCCGGGCCGCCCGTCACCAGATCGCGCGGGCGCCGGGCTGGCCGTCGCTGGAGAAGCGCATGCGGGCCGAGCTGCGGCGGCGCGGGCTGCTGCGCCCCCATTGGATGTCGTGGACGATCGTCCTGTCGGCGCTGACCGTCTTCCCGGTGCTGCTCACGAACGTCGCCACCCTCGCGATCGTGCTGGACATCGCCGGTGACCTGCTGTCCGGGGAGACGTCCGCCGCGTGGGCCGCGGTCGGTCAGTGGTGGCCCGCGCTGCTCGTGCCACCGCTCACCGTGACGGGTGGGCTGGTCATCGAGTGGATGAGGGCGCCCGACGGCGACAGGACGCTGGTGGGCCAGGCGGTCTACCACGAGGTGCTGGCCGCGCATCCTGACCATGACGGCAGCCTGGAGTCGTACGTGCTGCGGGGCGACCCTCAGCCCGGAACCGTCCCGGCGCCCACCCCGGCCCGCGAGAGCCCGGACGACGACGGCGACGCTGACGGCGGCGGCGACGGCGGCGGCGGGGGATGCGGTTGCGGCTGCGGGGACGCCTGAGCCTCCACGCTAGTTTGTCCGGACATTCTGACCTCGGTTAAGCTGATCAGCATGACCGCGAACCTGGCCATCGACCTGGACCGGTCCAGCCCCGTGCCGCTCTATTTCCAGGTCGCCGAACAGATCGCGGAGGCGATCCGCCGCGGCGACCTGGCCCCCGGCTCGCGGCTGGACAACGAGATCCTGCTGGCCGACAAGCTGGGCCTGTCGCGGCCCACGATCCGCCAGGCCATCCAGTACCTCGTGGACAAGGGCCTGCTGGTACGCAAGCGCGGCGTCGGCACCCAGGTGGTGCACGGGCAGGTCAAGCGCTCGGTCGAGCTGACGAGCCTCTACGACGACCTGCGCCGCTCGGGCCAGGAGCCGGCCACGCAGGTGCTGGCGCTGGAGTCACGGCCGGCGGAGGAGGAGATCGCGCCCATCCTGGGCGTGGAGCCGGGCTCGCCGATCCTCTACCTGGAGCGGCTGCGCTTCGCGGCCGGCGAGCCCCTCGCGGTCCTGCACAACTGGCTGCCGCCCGGTCTGGCCCCGCTCACGGCCGCCGACCTGGAGGGACGCGGCCTGTACGAGCTGCTGCGCGGCGGCGGCGTACGGATGCGGGTCGCCAACCAGCGCATCGGCGCCAGGGCCGCCACCCCGGCCGAGGCCCGGCTGCTGGCGGAACGGCGGGGGGCGCCGCTGCTGACGATGGTCCGCACCACCTACGACGATCAGGGGCGGGCGGTGGAGCACGGCTCGCACGTCTACCGGGCCTCGCACTACTCGCTGGAGGTCACGCTCATCGAGCGCTGATCGCCGTCAGAACGGCGGGTCCTCGCTGCACCCCTGCGTCATCCAGGCCGAGGGGTCGTCCTCCTTCTCCGTCAGGCACCAGTCGATGTGATGCAGGACCCAGGGACCGGTCTCGGTCTCCCGCAGCCGGCGCAGCACCGGATGCAGATCCCTCAGGCCGAATTGGCGGATGACGACGACGCCGTGTGAGCGGAGAAGCGGATCGTCATCCTCCAGGAGCCGGCGCGCCACGCCGGCGAGGACGTCCCGCTGAAGGTCTTCACCGTTCCAGCCCCAGGGCCGGGCCAGCCGGTACGCCGCCCGCCGTCGCCGTTCGAGGTCCCTGCATCTCAGCTCCCGCAGCAGATCGGCCGAGGTGAGCCTGCCCAGGGTGCCCAGCGCCTCCAGGTCCGGCGGATCGCAGGACCTGGCGTGCCGCGCGATGTCGTCCGCGATCGCCTCGGCGTCGTCCAGCGGACGCCCGTGCCGGTGCCGATTCCAGCGCGCCAGATCCCACATCTCGGCCCGCACCGTGGGATGCGGATCGGTCATCATCGCGCGGGTCAAGGCGGCCCAGCCAGCTTCACTGACGACCGGCAACTGCAACAGCGACTCCCCCGCACGAGCCCGGCGCTCCACTGACGGGTCATCGGTGAGCGCGGCGACCAGCCCGGCCTCCTCCAGCGGGAGCCGCTCGCCGAACCAGCCGACGTCATAACCGGCGACCACCTCGTCCAGCCACCGCTCGTACCAGGACAGGAAGTCGGCGTCCTCGGTCACGTACGGGCCGGCCGGTCCTTCGTGGTCGAGGTTGAAGACCCGCCCCCGCGCCGGCCCCGTCACGGTCAGCTGCGAGACGAGGGAACACCCGTGGTCGGCGATGCTCAGCGTGCCCCGCAGGAAGACGTGATCCGGCCCCGGCGGATCCTCGTACCGTTCCTCCCAGTCGTCGGCGTAACGCGGGCCGGGCACGTACGGACTGGGCTGGGCCAGGTGCCCGGACCGGCGGCGCGTACAGCAGGCGGTGTCGAGCCCGCGTAACCCGCAGCCCGGCCCCGCGCCGCCGCCGGCCAGCTCGGTGACGAACAACCGGTACGGCGGAGGAAGCGTGATCTCGTGCCGCTCCTCGAACTCGGCCACCACGGCCTCCGGCAGCGGCGGCTCCAGCTCGAACCCATGCGCGTCCGTACCGAAGGCGTCCGGACGGATGGGCATGGCACGCACCGCGGCGAGTTTGCCGGCGATCCGATCCAACCGGGAGTGATCGGTATCGAGCATCCGCTCAGTGTAAGAGTCGCAGTGGAGATCCAGCGTCCGCCGTGCGACAGTCCCCGTCCGCCGTCCTGGAACGGGCCCCACCACGGCCTACGACACCCTCCAGAGCTGCCCGGTGCGGATCAGCATGGCCGCGATCCGGCCCGCGCAGCGCAGGGCGTCACCAACGCCGGCAGCTCTCGGGGTTGGCGCGGCAGGTTCAGCGAGTGTCTCGTGGGTCTGCCAGCCAGCGCTGTAGCCGTCCGGGCAGCCACTTGGATCCCTGCACAGAGCTGGGGGGAGGAGCTTGCTTCCCGGGGCGAGGTTCGTGGCGTGGACGGATCGGGGCAGTGGGCGGAGGTAGGTCCGTAGCCCGGGGCGGGACCTGCTGCACCTCGGTCAGGCGTCGCTGTGCTTCGGCTGCGCGGTCGGCCCGCTCGGGAGGCGGCGTGAGGGTGACGCCTGCGTCGGTGAGGATGCTCAGATCGAGGGTCCAGTTGCGGGTCGAACGCGATCGCCACAGAGAGAATGCTGCGTTGACGTGGGCACCGGCTTGACCGGCGGTCATCCCGGTGACTGCTCGCAGGTGGGCGGTGGCCCGGTCGGCCTTGCCGTTGACCTGGGCCAGGCCCATGTGGGTGGCGGTGTGGCAGTCCGTGCACAGGCAGATCAGCCGCTTGAGCGTCTGCGTGCCGGTGGCCTCGTCGTAATGCCAGCGCTCGTGGGCCTCCAGCCACCGTTGGACTGTGCGGTCTTCACCTCGGCCGCACGCCTCGCAGCGGTGCCCGGCCCGGTTCGTGATCATTCGCCGTAGCCGTTCCCAGTCGCGCTGGTCCACGCAGGAGCGGACGTTGGTGAACCAGCATGAGGAGGGCACCAGGTCGACGAAGAGTCCGGCGCCGAAGCTGCGGTCCTCGCCGGGGAGCAGGTCGGGTACGTCGGGTCGGGCGGCCCATCGTTGCAGGGCGGTGATGCCCGGACGTGGGGCATACCACCGCTTGGCGGCCGGGTCCCAGCGGGCACCAGCGGCCTTGGCCTGGTCCTTTTCGGCGTAGGGGACGTCCAGCCAGATGCGTGGGGGAGTCATCGGCGGTCTCCATTCCGGAAGGGGCGGCGGGTAGATTCAGGGCGTTCGATCAGAAGTGAGGTGGGCGGCTGGGGCCGGATGGCAAGTCGCACGTGGGTGAGTGGCCGAGGAACGCAGGCACGTTCACCTGGTCACTGGCGGGAGTGTCCACCCCGCTGGCGGAGACGCCGGTCAGTTCAGCGAGATCGTCATGAGACGTCCACCGGCCCGTGTCGACGAGTGCGATGGCGTCCGCAATGGACTCCTGCTCGATTGGTTGTGCCCATACGACAGTCGTATTGAGGGCCCCCTGCCAGGAAGAGGGGTAGCGGTCACGTCCTCCATCTTGTCGTAAACACAAAGGAGAAGTCCCGTGAACCAGTGATGGGCATTCGGCATGGCCGCGGGGTCTCGCTCTAGCCGGCGCAGGCCGCTTGCCACAGGCCGCGAAGGGCGTCTCCTCGAGGTCTTACGGCTACGAGAACGGGTGCATGTACGGACGGTCTTCGACCCGGTCGTAGATGCGGCGCAGCCACGGCTGCCGAATCGGCGCCAGTCGTTCCAGCGCGCGAAGGAACACCCGCCCATCAGGACGAAATCGAGACCTTTCCAGCAACGGGGGCGAATCATCACGGCGGACCGCAGCCGGCATGGTGCGCGCCGCCGGAACGAGCCGCCGGTCATCATGGAAGGCCAGGTACGTCCACACGTCTGAGGCCAGTGGCACCACCGCTCGGGCGTCGCACGGCCATGCCTCGCCGGTCTGCGGATGCCGCGGCACTAGGGCGATGTCGGTGATGCCGTTGGACAGGCCGGGCCCGGCCAGGGCGAGGTGTCGTTCCGGTGGCCCCGCTGGGAGCAGGCCGTCGATCACCCGACGGAACGCCGTCGCGACGGGTCCGTCAGGGACGGATATCCGCCTACCGTCCGAGGCCAGCAGCAAGTGCGCCAGTGCCACCGCGACGGCGGCCTCCCAGGGGGCACTCCAGCAATCACTCGGGTCGGCGAGTGGCGCGCTCGGCAGTTCCTCCCAGTCCATCACCTGCTGGACGGGGCCGGCGACGGCGACGGGGCGTACGGCGTCCGGTTCGAGCCACACGACTTGCCAGAATCCGCAGTCGTCGACGCGGGTCGCCACCGGGCAGCCGCATCGCGCGCAGGCGAGGTTGGGGCCGTATTGACCGTCCCAGCCGCAACAGCAGCCGCCCAGCCGCTCCGGAATGAAGACGGTTCCGCGGACGTCGCCCGGCGCGATGCCGATCCTGCCCGGGGGCCCCGTGATGCGGAACATCTGCAATCGGACGCGGTGTTCTTCCGGCTCGGGTTCCCATGGCTGCCAGGGCTGACCGTTTCCGGGGTCCACGGCGTATGTTCCCGGCTCCAGCAGATTGGGGAGCAGGTCATGGCCGTACTTCTGGCCGGAATGGTCGGGGAGCGCCACCCGCGCCACCTTCGCGGTCATCACGGCGCCGCATTCTGTACAGGCGAAAACGACCAAGCAGGCTCCTCTGTCGGATCGATGCCGTCAGGCCGGGACGGTGGCGGTAGTGCGGCGATGAACGTGCATCTCCGATGGGGTTTGCGCACGATCTGACCTGGGTGCATATCTTGAATCGCTTGATCACCCCGCGTATGTCCCCGCAAGCCATCGTCCTCGCGGGCACACTTTCGTCGGACGATCTTCCCCGATCTTAGGGCCGGAAGGCCGCCGATGTGTCCAGCAGCTCACGTGAAGATCGATGATTACGCTCGGAGACAATCATTGCACTCACCGTCCCGAGTGTGGTGTGCGACCATCGAACTCTCCCGGGTAAGAAAGGGTCTCCCTCTGCGAGAGGAGGACGCATGAGCGTTGTTCTGGCGGTGCTCGGAGTCGTCGCCTCGATCGCCGGCATCGTCCAAACAGTGGTCGTCATCATCGAGAGGGCCGAGCGCAAGCGCCGTGAAGCGCGAACCGCCACATCGGAGCGCAGGCGAGACAGCGTCAGCGGTCGAGCGGTATCTCGCCGAAAGAACGCGGCGTCCCCCATCGAGCCGCCCTGGAATCCGGACCTGGTCGGCAGCTCATGGCGCTCCGCTCTCGCGTACCTTCTCGGGTTTGTCGGGGGTTTGATCTTCCGTCGTGATCAACGGCCCGACGTGCGCTTCCACGCCGTGCAATCAATTCTCATCGATATCGTGGCCGTCGTGTCCTTTTTGGTCACTCTGGTTCTGGCGGGCGTCTACGCCTCGACTCGATACCAGGGGGCCTCAGCCGAGAGCCTGTCGGACGACGTCGTCATGTGGACCTGGGCGCTGGCATCCATCCTGGGGCCGCCTGCCTTGCACCTTCTCCTGACCGTCTTGACACTCACTGGGCGGAGCCCGCGTGTCCCGCTCCTCTGGAAGGTCGCGGCCACCGTCACCGCTCGCCCGTCCGAGGACGCAGGCCGAATTCCCGACCTGGCGAGTCCCGTTCTTTCTCGGCCACTGCCGAGACAGTCCGAAGGTATTGATGTCGCGGAAAGCGCATCGACTGCCCATGCCTTCGATCTCGTCTGGGACCGTATCGGGCGCTACGAGGGCGAGGTTTTCCGGCTACGGCGCGGCGGCACCTTCACATATCGGTTACGCGACAATGACGTCTGCCCTGACCGGGCGAAGATCAGTATTCATCGGTCCAATTTCGTCCGTGCGTGGGACCGACGACCGCTTTCGGGGCCCGGACAGCTCAGCAAGGACATCATCGGTCCGTCGTACGTCTACGCGATCCTTACCGATTCACGGATCGCAACAGAAGAAGGGTCCGTCGTGCCTCACATGTCAACCGAACTGATTGCGGAACGACCGTACGAATCAGCGCTGCACCATGGACGACGAGCGGCTCAGGGCCGATGTTCCTGGCACGGCCAAACCTGCGAGGATTCAGTGGTCGCCAGTGTCCTGACACGGGATAAGGGCGGAGAGACATGGCACGCTGTCTGCCAGCGCGCGTTGAGCGCGCTCCGTGGCGACTGATGGGACGGCCAATCAGCGACACGCGGGTGATTCGTTCTCCGGGACATCTCGAACACGCTCTGGTCAACCCGCGTAACGTCATGCCGGATTCCTGAGGATATGTGGGAGACCACGCGGAAGGGACTCATGGTGGATGGGGAACAAGGCGTCGTCGTATGCCGAGCGGCACGCCAGGTAGTCGAAAGTGGTGTGCTGACCGGGGATTCATCGTTTGCTCCCGGCCTGCGCGCCTGGACAGCTGATGCCGCGGACGAGTTGTTCCGCCGGTTCGTGGAGAACTTCGACGAGTCCTCGGACGAGTTCCTGGTCAAGCTCAAGCGACAGATCGCCGAGGGCAGCGACGAGGCGATCGTGCTCGCCGCCGAATTGCTCTATCTCAACGTCATGCCGTTGAGCCCGGCCACGATCGGCGTGAATCGCAAATTCGAGATCCTGGGCAGCGTGCTGTCGTGGGTGTCCTTCGAGGTGCAGGTGCCCGAAGAATTGGCTGCGGCGGCCTCACCGGGTTACATGAAGGGCGGCCAAGCGTTCCTCAACTACCGCTGGGCCCAGTTCGCGTTCCTCATCCGCCTCACCCAGCTGATGGTGAAGCTGCCGCTCGTCGAACGGGAATCGGCTCTGCGGGATCCGTGGCGCTTCCGGGACCTGGCCGAATCGGTGCTCACCGACTACGACGGCAAGTCGCGGGCCCGCGCCCAGTTCCACGTGCTGCTGTTCTTACTGTTTCCCGATGTGTTCGCCCCGGTCTCCGTCGAGCGCAACAAGCAGCTCATCCGCGATGCCTTCGCCGACCGGCTGGCCGAGCCGACAGGGGATCTCGATCGAGACATCCACGCCATCCGCCGGCGGCTGGAAGCTGAACACGGTGGACGGTTCAGCTTCTATGACGAGCCCTGGCGGTCTCGCTGGGAGCCGCCTCCCCCGCCACGGCCGCAGAAGGGCTGGCTGGTGCGCGGGGCCAACGTCGACGGCGTCAACGCGATCCCCCAGTGGCTGGCCGGTGGCTTCTGCTCGGTCAGCTTCTCGGACATCGAACAACTACCGGCCGGAGCGTCCCGGCAGCAGGTCAAGGACGCTGTCGCTGCCGGGCTTCCCGACGCCAAACAAGGCACGAAAGACGTCGCGGCCGGGCAACTGTGGCGTTTCCTCAGTGGCTTCCAACCCGGCGATCTCATCGCGACCGTCGACGGCGATGCCGTCTATGTCGGCACCATCACCGGCGACGCGTATTACCACGATTCCGCCGGCCGTGGCCTGGCTCGCCGGCGCTCGGTCGAGTGGAACCCCATTCCCATAAGCCGCCAGACCCTCCCCGAAGAAGCCCAGGCCAAGCTCAAGACCACGATGACGATCGGCGAGCTGACCAGTGTGATCGCGGCGCTGGCCACCAACGCCGGGCTGGAGGAACAGCTCACCGACGAGGTGCTGGCCCAGGACGAGACCCGCGAGCTGATCGTCCCAGCACTCACCCAGACGTTCGCCGACGACCTGCTCATGCCGCTCAGCTGGCTGCAGGAGACCGCCGACCTGCTGACCGCCAAGGGCCAGATGATCTTTTACGGCCCGCCAGGCACCGGCAAGACTTACCTGGCCACCAAGCTCGGTGAGGCGCTGGCCGGTCCCGATCGCACCAGCCTGGTGCAGTTCCACCCTTCCTACGGGTACGAGGACTTCATCGAAGGCTTCCGCCCCCGGCTCGGCGAGAACGGCATGATCGGCTTCGACCTGGTGCCCGGCCCGTTCAAGAACGCCGTGGAAGCTGCCGAGAAGGAGCCGGATCGGCCGTATGTCCTGGTCATCGATGAGATCAACCGCGCCAATCCGGCCAAGGTGTTCGGCGAGTTGTACTTCTTGCTGGAGTACCGCAACCATGAGCTCACCCTGCAGTACTCGCCGGACGAGCCGTTCAAGCTGCCCAAGAATGTGTTCGTCATCGGCACGATGAACACCATCGACCGCTCGGTGGCGTTGATCGACGCGGCCATGCGCCGCCGGTTCGTCTTCCGCGCCCTGGCCCCGGACCGGCTCCCGGTCGACGGGTTGCTACGCCGCTGGCTGGAGCGCGAGAAGCTCCCCGTTCTACCCGCGCTCCTGCTGGAAGAGGTCAACCGCCGTCTGAACGACCCTGACCGCGCAGTCGGCCCTTCCTACCTGATGACGCCCAACGTGGCCACCCGGCGCGGGCTGGAACTCATCTGGACGGCCGAGATCCTGCCCCTGCTGGAAGACCAGCTGTACGGCAAACTCAATGACATCGAGGCCGAGTTCGGCCTGCCGGTCCTCCTCGCCGCACTCGGCCGCACTCTGCCATGACTCTGCATCTCCACCTCGCCGAGGCCACCGCCGGCCCGCCCCGGCCCCTGACTCCTGCACAGGTCGCCACGCTGGCCACCGTCCCCGAACTGGTCACCATGACCCCGGCCGCGGGCGGACAGTGGCGGATCGCGGGCCGCCAGCGCGTCGGGACCGTACGGCTTGGCCACCACGACGGCGCCATCGAGCTGCGTATCCAGCCGAAACTGCCCGTCCGGCGGCTCCTCGGCCTGCTCGGTGACAACGACCACGTCTGGCAACACCGCCAGATCACCGCCGCCACCGACGACCTCCTCGTGCCGGCACTGGCCACCGTGTTCGCCCGCGCGGCGGAACGGGTGCTCCGCGGCGGGGTTCTGCACGGTTATGTCCACCGCGAGGACGCTCTCACCGTCGTGCGGGGCCGGATCCGGACCAGCGCCCAGCTGAGCCGCCGGATGGGGCTGCCCACCGCGATCGAAGTCGCCTATGACGACTACCTCGCCGACATTCCCGAGAACCAGATACTGCTCGGCGCCATCGAACTCGCCCAGGCCCTGCCTGGCGTCGCGGAAACCACAAGCACGCTGCTGCGCCACCTGAGCGGGCGGCTCGTCGGGGTGGTTCCCGTCCGGCCCGGGGCACCGCTGCCGCCGTGGCGGCCAACCCGGCTCAACGAGCGCTACTCACCCGCGCTGAAGCTGGCTGAACTGATCCTGTCTGGGGCCTCACTACAACAGGAGGGCTCGCAGGCGATGAAGATCGACGGGTTCGTTCTCAACATGGCCCAGATCTTCGAGCGCTTCCTCACCAGACAACTTGCCACTGGGCTCTCGCCGCACAACTTTCGCTGTGTCGCCCAGCAGGGGCACCAGCTCGACCAGCAGAGGCGGGTGCTCTTCCAGCCCGACATCCTCATCTATAGCGAAGGGCGGCCCACCGTGGTCGTGGACGCGAAATACCAGACTCTGGACGGTGCTCCGCCAACGGGGCACCTGTTTCAGCTGATCTCCTACTGCACTGCTCTTGGCCTCGCTGAGGGGCACCTCGTCTATGCCTCTGGGACGCCGTCGGCGCAGCCGTACCGGATCAGAAACTCGGACATCAGCGTGCACGCGCACGTTCTGGATCTCAGCCAGAGGCCCACTGACCTCGCACTCGCCGTAGCCTCGTTGGCCGGCCAACTCACAGCACGCCACGGGGCAGATCCCGAGAATCATCCCGCGCGCCTCCCGTGTCTTCACACCCCCGGCCGTTGATTCGCTCACTCTGGCCAAGGGAAAGGTTGAGATCGGTTGGATCGCATCCTCGACAGCGAGACGCGCTCCCTGCTGTCTTCAAGTCGCTGGTTCAGCCGTCGCCGCCGGCCTCCCAGGCGGTGGTGAGCACGCGCAGGGCGAGCCCGTAGAGCCGCCTCGTACCGAAGTTGTTGCGTACCTGCTCCAGCAGCATGCCCGGCCGCAATCCCGGTCGAATCGCCGCATCGGGTCCTCGCGCCTGACCAGATGGGCGCGAAGGCGTCCCTGGTGAATTCGTTGCCGCGCCCTGGAGTACCCCCGCCCGCTGCGCCTTGGCCAGTTCGTCGGTCGCCCGCCGTTGCTGGTGGTGCAGCTTTGTCACCCCCGATCCGGGGAACGAGAGAATCCAGCCCGCCATGACGGAGAGTGCCGTCGCCCAGAGGATGTGGAGCGTTCATTCGCGGGTTGACGTCACCGTCGACCTCGTGATCCTCACCATCCGAGACGGCGAGCTGCATGTTCTCCTGGTGGAGCGCGGAAACGAACCGCACCGAGGTCGGCGGGCGCTTTCCGCCGACTATCTGCGCCCCGGCGAGACCCTGGAGTGCGCCTCCCGGCGCGAACTCAAGCAAGAGACGGACCTGGACGCGGAGCGGCTGCATCTCGAACAACTCCGCGCCTACAGCGACCCGGTCGTGCTCCACGCAGCCGCGTGATCACTGTGACATTCCTCGCCCTCGGGCCGGATCTGCCCATTCCCTGGCGGGCACAGATGCCTGCGGCACCGTGCGGGCGCGGGTGTCGTCGGTCCTGGACGAGTCCGGCTCGCTGACCTTCAACCATCTGGCCATTCTGCGTGACGCGCTGGAGCGAGCCCGTGTCCGATCTGCGCAAGGTCACCCGCGCCGAGCCGGGCCGTCCTGCCACGCTTTACCGCCGCGGCTCACAGCGCGCTCAGCAGCCGCTCGGAGTCCGCCCGTGAGCCGATGCGAACGAACGTCAGATGCGCGTTCCCCGGATCGGCCGCAGCCCGGCGGTACTTCTCCCGGTACTCGGCGTGCTTGGTCCAAGCCCACCGAATGATCGACTCATCCTTCGAGAACAGGAACCGGAACGACTCCTTGTTCCCGTTCCACAGCTCGGCCCCGGTAGCCATCCGCCACAACGTCCTGCGCAGCAGCCGCCGCATGACCGTGACGCGGGGCAGGTCGAACCAGACCACGGTGTCGGCCCGCGCCCACACCAGGTCCCGTGCCGCGGAGTAGTTGCCGTCCACCACCCAGGCGTCGCCGAGCGTGAACTCGTCGACCTCGGCCCGGAACTCCTCCTGCGGCTTCGGCGTCCAGTTCTCCATGTGGAAGACGGAGTCGAGCTCAAGGCACGGCACCCCGAGCCGGGCCGCCAGACCTGCGGCAAGAGTGGACTTTCCGGAGCCTGAGTTCCCCACCACGGATACGCGTCGCACCGCGCCACTGTAGTGGTCCGCGACCCCTCGTCCCATATTCCGGACGGGTTACTTTCTCTTTTCGTCACCCCCGCAACCCTTGGCAACACACCTCCCGGACACCTATGGTTCAGTGCAATGCCACACATTACTGGGAAGGTTCATGACGTCTAAGCAGGTCAAGCCGCTGTCCGGCGCCGTGCGTACGTCCGCCGGGGCCGTGCGGCCGCTTGCGGGGGTACGCATCACCGGCGGTCTGCTGCACCACTGGCAGCGCCGGAACGGCACGGCCACGATCCCGCACACCATCGAGCAGCTCCGCGCGGCGGGCAACGTCGCCAACCTGAGCCGCCTCCTGGAGCAGGACCCGGCGCCGTACCGGGGCCGCTACCCGTTCCTGGACACCGACCTGTACAAGACCCTGGAGGGGCTGGCCTACGAGCTGGGCGACGGCCGCGCGGGGGAGCCCGTACGGGAGTTCTTCGACGAGGTCGTCGGCCTCCTCGAACGGGTCCAGGCCGAGGACGGCTACCTCAACTCCTTCTTCCAGGACCCGGCCGCCACGAAGAAGCCGTGGGAGGACCTGTCCTGGGGGCACGAGCTGTACAACCTGGGCCACCTCATCCAGGCCGCCGTCGCCGCGGCCCGCCGGATGGGCGACGAGCGGCTGCTGCGGGTGGCCGAGCGGTTCGCGGACCTGGTGGTGGAGCGGTTCGCGCACGACGGGGTGTGCGGCCATCCCGAGGTGGAGATGGCGCTGGTCGAGCTGTACAGGGAGACGGGGCTGCGCGCCTACCTCGACCTGGCCGCCGCGTTCGTGGACCGGCGCGGCAAGGGGCAGCTCAAGCACAGCATCTTCCCCGGCGACTACTTCCAGGACCACCTGCCCTTCCGCGAGCTGCCGTCGGTGACGGGGCACGCGGTGCGGATGGCGTACCTGGCGGCCGGCGCGGCCGACGTCTACCTGGAGACGGGCGACCGGTCGCTGTTCGAGGCGCTGGAGCGGCTGTGGGACGACATGGTCGCCACGAAGCTGTACGTCACGGGCGGGCTCGGCAGCCGCCACTCCGACGAGGCGATCGGCGACCGGTACGAGCTGCCGTCCGAGCGCGCCTACACCGAGACCTGCGCGGCCATCGCCGTCATGCAGTGGGGCTGGCGGATGTTCCTGGCCACGGGCGGCGCCGGCTACCTCGACGTGTTCGAGCGGGTGCTCTACAACGCCTACGCGGTTGGCCTGTCGGCGGACGGCAAGGCGTTCTTCTACGACAACCCGCTGCAGCGCCGTCCCGACCACGAGCAGCGCAGCGGCGCGGAAGCCGGCGGCGAGCCGCTGCGCCGCGCCTGGTTCACCTGCCCGTGCTGCCCGCCGAACATCGTGCGCTGGATGGCGCAGCTCGCCGACTACGTGGCGGCCGAGCGGGACGGCGCGCTGCTGATCGCCTCCTACGCCGCCGCCCGCGTCGAGGGCACCGAGCTGGGTCTGGCGATGGAGACGGCCTACCCGTGGGACGGCGACGTGCGGCTCACGGTCGAGCGCGCGCCCGGCGGGCCGTACAGGCTGGTCCTGCGCGTTCCGGGCTGGGCGCGCGGCGCGAGCGTGACCGTCAACGGCGAGGCCTGGCAGGCCGCGCCGCACGACGGGTGGCTGACCGTCGAGCGCCACTGGCAGGCCGGCGACGAGGTACGGCTCACGCTGCCGATGCCGGTACGGGCGCACGGCTCGCACCCCTACCTGGACGCCACCAGGGGCGCGGCCAGCCTGGCCCGCGGCCCGCTGGTCTACTGCGTGGAGCAGCAGGACAGCCCGGACGCCGCCGTGGACGACCTGGTGATCGGCGTACCGGAAATTGTTAACGCGAACATCGAGCGGCGGGACGACGCCGTGGTGCTGACCCTCACCGCCGCCGCCGCTCCCCCGCCCTCCACCGAGCTCTACCCCGAGCTCCCGCTGGAGGAGGCACCTCTGGAGACGACGGTCACGGCAGCCTTCGTCCCCTACTTCCTCTGGGGCAACCGCGGCCCCGAAGCCATGCGGGTCTGGGTCAGGACCCCCGACGCAACCAATGGAAAGAAGGCGAAATGAGGAGATCGGCGGCGCTCGCGAGCGTCACGATGACCGCCGTGCTGGCGCTCTCGGCGTGCGGCGGAGGCGGCGGGGCGGCGCCCCAGGCACAAGGCGGCGGCACCGGCTCGTCGGCGGCCCCGGCGACGGGCGGCACGGTGCGCATCCTGGCCAACGCGGACTTCTCCCACCTGGACCCGGTACGCGGCTTCGACGGCGGTGTGAACAACTTCTACCGGCTCATCTACCGGGGGCTGACGACGTTCGGCGCGGGGCCGGGCGCGGAGGGCACGAAGATCGTCGCCGACCTGGCGACCGACACGGGCACGCCGTCCAACGACGCCAAGACGTGGACGTTCACGCTGAAGGACAACATCTTCTTCGAGGACGGCACGCCGATCACCAGCGAGGCGGTGAAGTTCGGCTTCTCGCGCGCCTTCGACCCGGAGGCGGGCATCGGCTCGCCGTACGGCAAGCTGCTGCTCGACGCGCCCAAGGACTACAAGGGGCCGTACCTGTCGGGCGACCTCGACACGATCGAGACGCCGGACGCCAAGACGGTCGTGATCCACCTGAAGAAGTCGTTCGCCGACTTCCCGAGCGCGCTGGCGCTGTCGAACTTCACGCCGTTCCCCAAGGGCACCGGGGCGGGGGCCGCGTTCGACAGCAAGCCGATCGCGAGCGGGCCGTACAAGGTGGCGAGCTACCAGCGCAACGCGTCGCTGAAGCTGGAGCGCAACCCGCAGTGGAAGCAGGAGACCGACACCGTGCGCACGGCCAAGCCGGACGCGTTCGAGTGGACGTTCGGCCTGGACCCGGCCACGATCGACGAGCGCATGCTGGCCGGGCAGGGCACCGACGCCGACGCGCTCGGCCAGAGCATCCAGGCGGCGACCGTGGCCCGGGTGCAGACGCCGCAGATCAAGGCGCGCACGCTGTCCGGGCTCAACGGCTGCACCACCTACATGGGCCTGAACACCACCAAGAAGTACCTGAGCGACGTGCGGGTGCGCCAGGCGATCAACTACGCGATCGACAAGGACACCATCGTGGCCGCGATGGGCGGGTCGCTGCTGGCGCAGAAGGGCACCTCGATCCAGCCGCCGACGGTCGCCGGACGGGTGGACTACGACCCGTACCCGCACAACGTGGAGCAGGCCAAGAAGCTGCTGGCCGACGCGGGCCTGTCGGGCGGCTTCTCGCTGACCCTGGACACGCGGGCGCAGCCGAAGATGGCGGCGGTCTCGGTCGCCGTCCAGGAGGCGCTCAAGCAGGTGGGCATCGACGTCAAGATCAACAACATCGACACCTCGACGTACTACGAGGTCATCGGCACCCCGGCGAAGCAGAACGACATGGCCGTGACCGGCTGGTGCCCCGACTGGGCCTCCGGCGCGACGTTCCTGCCGCCGCTGTTCGACGGCCGCAACATCACCACCAAGGGCAACTCCAACCTGGCCCAGATCAACGACAAGGCCGTCAACGCCAAGATCGACGAGATCGCCGCGATGACCGACGTCGAGCAGGCCAACGCGGCCTACGGCGAGCTGGACAAGCAGATCATGGAGCTGGCCCCGGTGGTGCCGCTGGCCTACGAGAAGCTGATCCTGGTCAACGGCGCGAACATCGCGGGCGCCTACCAGTCCAACTCCTACTCCGGCGGTGTCGACCTGGTCTCCGTCGGACTGGCGAAGCCGACGAAGTAGATGACCGTCGCAGCGCATCCAGAGCAGGTGGCGGGCGCCGTGCCCGCCACCTCGGGCCGGCGCGTCACCCGCGTGCTGCTGCGTGACCGGGGCGCCGTGATCAGCGGCGCCTACCTCGCGCTGATCGTGCTGATGGCCATCGGCGCGCCGCTGATCAGCGCGATCACCGGGCACGGCCCCAACGACTTCGACACGGCCGCGGTCAACACCGACCTGGGCGGGGTGCCCTACGGGTCGCTCGGCGGCATCAGCTCCGAGCACCTGCTGGGCGTCGAGCCGCAGAACGGCCGCGACATCCTGGCGCGCGTCGCCTACGGCGCCCGCGTCTCCCTGATCATCGCGCTTTCGGCCACGGCCCTCACCACGCTGCTGGGCGTGGTGCTGGGCATGCTCGCCGGGTTCTACCAGGGCTGGGTCGACCAGGTGATCTGCCGGGTGATGGACTTCCTCATGGCCTTCCCCGCGCTCATCTTCATGATCGCGATCCTGTCCGCGCTGCCCCAGGGCAACCGGCCGGTGCTGCTGGTCCTGGTGATCAGCGTGTTCGGCTGGCCGTACCTGGCGCGGGTGGTGCGCGGGCAGACGCTCACGCTGGTCAACCGGGAGTTCGTGGAGGCCGCGCGGGCCTCCGGCGCCTCCACGCGGCAGCTCGTGTTCAAGGAGATCCTGCCGAACCTGCGCAGCTCCCTGATCGTGATGACGACCCTGGCCGTGCCCGGCTACGTCGGGACCGAGGCGGGGCTGTCGTTCCTGGGCGTCGGCGTCACGCCGCCCACCCCGTCGTGGGGACAGATGATCTCCAGTTCCGTCGGCTGGTACGCCGTGGACCCGATGTACTTCGTCATCCCCGGCGCGTTCCTGTTCCTGACAGTGCTGTCGCTGACGGTGCTGGGCGACAGGATCAGGGCCGCCGTGGACGCCGGGGAGGCCTCATGATGGCACGGTACGTGGCCGGACGCCTGGCCGGCGTGGTGGTCATCCTGTTCCTGGTGTGCCTGTTCACGTTCGTCCTGTTCTTCACCCTCCAGCCGGACCCGGCGGTGATGATCTGCGGGAAGACGTGCACGCCGGAGCGCATCGACCAGATCCGCGACGTGCTGGGGCTCAACCAGCCGTTCCTCGCGCAGTTCTTCGGCTTCCTCGGCGGCATCTTCGCCGGGCGCGACTACGGCCAGGGCGCCAACCTCGTGCACTGCGCGGCGCCGTGCCTGGGCTACAGCTTCCAGACCAACCAGTCCGTGATGGACATGGTCGTGGAACGCCTGCCGGTCAGCGCCACGGTCGCGATCGGCGCGGCCGTGCTGTGGCTGCTCGTCGGGATCCTCGCCGGGCTGCTCAGCGCGGTCAAGGAGGGCACGTGGTGGGACCGCACCGCGATGGGCCTGGCCCTGGGCGGCTCCAGCATCCCCAACTACGTGCTGGCGCTGGCCCTGCAGTACGTGCTCGTCGTGCAACTCCAGGTGCTGCCGTTCCCGCAGGCCGTGGCGTTCTCCGACGACCCGGTGGTGTGGTTCCAGTCGTACCTGATGCCGTGGATCGTGCTGGCCACCGGCTACGCCTGCCTGTACGCCCGGCTCACCCGCGCCAACGTGATCGACACCCTGGCGGAGAACTTCATGCGCACGGCCAGGTCCAAGGGTCTCAGCCCGGCGCTGACCATGCGCAGGCACGCGCTGCGCCCGGCGCTGACGCCGATCGCGACGATCTTCGGCATGGACTTCGCCGCGCTGCTCGGCGGCGCGCTGATCACCGAGACCGTGTTCGGGCTGAACGGGGTCGGCAAGATGGCCGCCGACTCGATCGCCAAGAACGACCAGCCGGTCATCATGGCGGTCACGCTGCTGGCGGCGTTCTTCGTGGTGATCGGCAACGTGGTGGTGGACCTCGTCTACACGAGGCTGGACCCGAGAGTGAGGATAACGACGCCATGAGCGAGTTGCTTGTCGTGGAGGACCTCACCGTCACCTTCCCGACCTCGCGCGGCCCGGTGGACGTCGTCAAGGGCGTGTCGTTCACGGTCGGCAGGGACGAGACGGTCGGCATCGTCGGCGAGTCGGGCTCCGGCAAGTCGATGACCAGCCTGGCCATCATGGGCCTGCTGCCCAAGGGGGCGCAGACCAGGGGAAGCGTCCGGCTGAACGGCACGGAGCTGCTCGGCCGTCCCGACCGGGAGCTGCGCAGGCTCCGGGGCGAGCAGATGTCGATGATCTTCCAGGACCCGCTGTCGTCGCTGAACCCGTACTACACGGTGGGCCTGCAGATCGAGGAGATGTACCGCGCGCACCGCGGCGGCTCCCGCAAGGCCGCGCGCGCTATCGCCGTCGAGGCGCTCGGGCACGTCGGCCTGCCCGAGCCGGAGCGGCGCGTCGACTACTACCCGCACCAGTTCTCCGGCGGGCAGCGGCAGCGCGTCATGATCGCGATGGCGCTGGTGTGCCAGCCCGCGCTGCTGATCGCCGACGAGCCGACCACCGCCCTGGACGTGACCGTGCAGGCGCAGATCCTGCGCCTGCTGGCCACGCTGCAGCGGGAGAGCGGCACCGGGATGGTGTTCATCACCCACGACCTGGCCGTGATCAGCTCGATCGCGACCCGCGTGCTGGTGATGCGGCGCGGCGAGCAGCTCGAGTACGGCACCGCCGAGCAGATCTTCGCCGAACCCGGGCACGACTACACCCGGATGTTGCTGGAGAGCATCCCGCGCATCGACGATGAGGTGGTCCTATGACGTTGCTGCGCGCCGAGAGCCTCACCAAGCGGTTCGTCTCGCGCGGGCCGCTGGGCGCCAGGAGCGAGTTCGCCGCCGTGGACCAGGTCAGCTTCGAGGTGCGGCTGGGCGAGACGCTGGCCGTCGTCGGCGAGTCCGGCAGCGGCAAGTCCACCACCGCCCGTATGATCGCCAAGCTGATGGACCCGACCGGGGGCACCCTGGAGTTCGAGGGCGAGGACGTCACGCACGCCAAGGGCGCGGCGCTGTCCCGCTTCCGCTCGAACGTGCAGGTCGTCTTCCAGGACCCGTTCTCCTCGCTCAACCCCCGCCACACCGTGGAGCGCATCCTCATGGCGCCGCTCGTCTACCAGGGCATCGCGCCCAAGGGCAGCCGCCGCGAGCACGCCAAGGAGCTGATGGAGCGGGTCGGGCTCAACCCCGACCACTCGCTGCGCTACCCCGCGCAGTTCTCCGGCGGGCAGGCCCAGCGCATCGGCATCGCCCGCGCGCTGGCCGTCAACCCCAGGCTGGTGATCTGCGACGAGGCCGTCTCCGCGCTGGACGTGTCGGTGCAGGCGCAGGTCATCGAGCTGCTGCGACGGCTGCAGCAGGAGAGCGGCTTCAGCTACGTGTTCATCGCCCACGACCTGGCCGTGGTGCGGCAGATCGCGCACCGGGTCGCGGTCATGAGCAAGGGCCGGATCGTCGAGCTCGGACCCGCCGACCAGGTGTTCGGCGACCCGCAGGACGAGTACACGCGCACGCTGCTGGCGGCCATCCCCCGGATCGACCCGGAGTGGGACCGCCGCAGGAGGGAGAGATCTTGATCACCGCGACGTACACGATCCCCGGGATGCGGGTACGCGACCACGCCGAGCGGGTGCCGCTCGACTGGTGCGACCCGGCGCGCGGGACGATCACGGTGTTCGCCCGCGAGCTGGTGGACCCGGCCCGCGACGGCGAGGACCTGCCGTGCCTGCTCTACCTCCAGGGCGGCCCCGGCGGCAAGGGGCCCCGGCCGGTCGGCACGTCCGGCTGGCTGGGGCGGGCGCTGGAGACGTACCGGGTGATCCTGCTCGACCAGCGCGGAACGGGCCGCAGCTCGCGCATCGACGGCAAGGTGATGGGCGCGCTCGGCGCCCGGGAGGGCGCCGAGTACCTGGCGCGCTTCCGCGCCGACTCGATCGTGGCCGACGCCGAGCACCTGCGCACCACCGTCTTCGGCGGGCGGCGCTGGTCCACGCTCGGGCAGAGCTACGGCGGCTTCCTGACGCTGACGTACCTGTCGAACGCGCCCGAAGGGCTCAGCGCCTGCTACGTGGCGGGCGGCCTGCCGTCGCTCGACCCCGACGCCGCCGAGGTCTACCGGCGTACGTATCCGCGGACCGCGGCCAAGAACGCCGAGTTCTACCGCCGCTACCCGCACCACGCCGAGACGACGGCGCGGCTGGCCGACCGGCTCGCCGAGGGCGACGTGCTGCTGCCCGACGGCGACACGCTGACCGTGCGGCGGCTGCAGTCGCTGGGCATCGACTTCGGCATGAAGCCCGGCTACGAGCGCATGCACTGGCTGCTGGACGAATCGGATGATCTACCCGAGACGTTCCTGCACCAGGTGCTGGCCCGCTCCTCCTACGCCGACAACCCCCTGTTCGCCGCGCTGCAGGAGAGCATCTACGGGCACGGCGCCGGCGCGACCGCGTGGGCGGCGCAGCGCGAGCGCGCCCGCCACCCCGCCTTCGCCGAGGACGCCAGGCCGCTGCTGTTCACCGGCGAGATGATCTACCCCTGGATGTTCGAGGAGATCCGCGCCCTGCGCCCCTTCCGCGACGCCGTCGGCCTGCTCGCCGAGCGGGACGACTGGCCGCCGCTGTACGACCTGGACCGGCTGGCCGCCAACGACGTGCCCGTGGCCGCCGCCGTCTACTACGACGACATGTACGTCGACTCCGGCCTGCAACTCGACACCGCCTCCCGGGTGGGCAACACGCAGGCCTGGGTCACCAACGAGTACGAGCACGACGGCATCGGCGAGGAACGTGTCTTCGCCCGCCTGACCGGGCTCGTCCGCGACCTCGGAGGAGGACTGACCGATGGGTGACGGCAAACTGCCCAAACTGATCGACATCCCCGCGTTCACCCAGTACATCGCCCAGGGCTGGGACTCCCCCGCCCGCACGCCCGACCTGGTCCCCGGCGCGGCCGAGGCCGCCGCCGCCCACCGGGCCAGGCTCGCCGAGGCGCTGCCCGGCAGGACCGTCGTGGTGAAGGCCGGCCACGCGCCGACCCGCAGCAACGACACCGCCTACGACTTCCGGGTGGACAGCGACTTCTACTGGCTGACCGGCTGCGCGGTGGAGCACGCGGTCGCCGTCGTCCGCGACGGCGCGGCCACCCTGTACCTGCCGCCGCCCGCCCGGCCCGGCGAGACCGGCTTCTTCGCCGACGCCGCCTACGGCGAGCTGTGGGTCGGCCCTTCGCCGTCGCTCGCCGAATGGTCGGCCGCGCTCGGCGCCGAGGTGCTGCCCCTGGCCGACTTCACCGACCCGGGCGACTCCCCTGACAACGCGGGCCAGGTGCTCGCCGAACTGCGCATGATCAAGGACGAGTGGGAGGTCGGGCAGCTCCGCGAGGCCGTGGACCGCACGGTCGAGGGCTTCGCCGCCGTGCTGGCCGAGATCCCCGCCGCCGTGGCGGGCGGCGGCGAACGGTGGCTGCAGGGCACCTTCGACCGGTACGCCAGGACGCACGGCAACGGCCCCGGCTACGCCTCCATCGTCGGCGGCGGCCCGCACGCCCCCACCCTGCACTGGGTGCGCTGCGACGGCCCCGTCCGCGAGGGCGAGGTGCTGCTGCTCGACATGGGCGTGGAGACCCGCTCCCACTACACCGCCGACGTCACCCGCACCTTCCCCGTCTCCGGCGCCTTCACCCCCGCCCAGCGGCAGGTGCACGACCTGGTCGAACGGGCCCACCGCGCCGGGATCGCCCAGGTGACGCCGGGCCGGCCGTTCACCGCGTTCCACCACGCCGCCATGGAGGTCATCGCCGGCGGCCTGCACGACTGGGGGCTGCTGCCCGTCTCGGTGGACGAGGCCCTGTCGGACACCGGCCAGCACCACCGCCGCTACCTGATCTGCGGCATCGGCCACCACCTCGGCCTCGACGTGCACGACTGCGCGCGCTCCCGCCCCGAGGCCTACCACGGCGCCGGCATGACGCCCGGCATGGTGCTGACCGTCGAGCCCGGGCTGTACTTCCACGCGCACGACCGCACGGTGCCGCCCGAACTGCGCGGCATCGGCGTGCGCATCGAGGACGACCTGCTCGTGACGGCGGACGGCGCCGAGAACCTGTCCGCCGCGCTGCCCCTCGACGCGAGCGGGCTGGAGAACTGGATCAAGGAGAAGAACGTATGACCGCCCCCGTGTGGCACGGCGTCCACGTCGCCACCGCGCTGCCCTTCCACGACGACCTCACCGTCGACTACGACGCCTACGCCGAGCACGTGCGCTTCCTCGCCGACGGCGGCTGCGACGGCGTGTGCCCCAACGGCTCGCTCGGCGAGTACCAGACCCTCACCGACGAGGAACGCGCCCGCGTCGTGCGCACCGCCGTCGAGGCCGCGCCCGACGGCTTCCACGTCATGCCCGGCGTGGCCGCCTACGGGTCCGCCGAGTCGCGGCGCTGGGCCGAACAGGCCGCCGAGGCGGGCGCGTCGTCCGTGCTCCTCCTCCCCCCGAACGCCTACCGCGCCGACCGCCGCGCCGTCGTCGCCCACTACCGCGAGGTGGCCAAGGCGGGGCTGCCGGTCGTCGCCTACAACAACCCGATCGACACCAAAGTCGACCTGACCCCCTCCCTGCTGGCCGAACTGCACCAGGAAGGGCTCATCGTGGGGGTGAAGGAGTTCACCGGGGACGTGCGCAGGGCGTACGAGATCGCCGAACTCGCACCGGGGCTCGACCTGCTCGTCGGGTCGGACGATGTGCTGCTGGAACTGGGCATCGCCGGGGCCGTCGGGTGGATCGCCGGGTACCCGAACATGATCCCCCGGGCCACCGTGGAGCTGTACCACCTGGCGGTGGCGGGGGACGTGGCCAAGGCGCTGCCCGTCTACCGGGACCTGCATCCGCTGCTGCGGTGGGACTCCAAGACCGAGTTCGTGCAGTCGATCAAGTTGTCGATGGATCTGGCGGGGCTCAAGGGGGGTGCTTGCCGGCCGCCGCGGCTCGCGCTCGCGCCGGAGATGGCTGAACGGATCACTCGGGACACTGAGGCTGTGCTGGCCAAGGGCTACCGCTGACCTGACCGGCCCTGCGCGCCGCGCCACGCACGAGACACCGCCGGCGCGGCACCGCCCGCTCAGCAGGGCACGCACGGCAAGGCATGCACGGCGCTGCGCAGCACGCACGGCACGGCACGGCACGCGCAGCTCGGCGCGGGGCGGGCACGGCGCGGGGCGGGGCGGGCGGGTCAGCCGGTGCTGTACCGGGCGTGGGTGGCGGCGGCTGTCAGGGCCGCCGCCCGCGCCGCCTCCGTCGGGGTGAACGCCAGCTCGGGCCGCCGCACGAGCAACGCCCGATCGGGGTTCACCGAGATCACCATGGTCGTGTTGAGCTCGGCCCCCTCGTCCACGGTGTCGCCGGGCCGCCGCCACTCGACGTCCGAGACCCGCAGCAACTCGGCCATCGCCTCGGGCAGCCGATCCGGGTCGTCGCTGACGCGCTGCGCCAGCACCAGCGCCTGCACGCCGGGGTCGGTGAGGTCCTTCACCCGGGCGGGCACGATCACCACGTCCTGCCCACCGGCCTCCCCCAGCGCCGCGGCCAGCACGTCGAGCCCTAGGTCACGTGGCGCCTCGATGACGAACTCGTCGAGCGCGTCGCACCCGGCGGGCGTGATGGCGCTGCTGCCGGTCGGCGCGATGTGCAGCGCCAGGATGTTGCACCGCAGCCGCCCGAACGCCCCGGCGACGGTGGCGAGCCTCCCCGGCCGTTCCACCACCCGCATCCGGATCCGCCACAACGCCATCGGCCCGCCGGCGCCGTCCTCGACGGGCAGCGCCGCCGTGTCACGCGCCCTCCCGCCGTCCCCGGAACGAGACCCGAACCACTCACCCGACCGTGAGCCCTGCCCGAACCACCCCTCCCGCCCGGAACCACCTCCGGAGAGCCCGGAACCACCTCCGGAGAGGCCGGAACCACGTCCGGAGGGGCCGGAACCACGTCCAGAACGGCCGGAACCACGTCCAGAACGGCCGGAATCGCGTGCGGACGGGGCGGGGCGGTGGCCGAGTCGCTTGTGGATCGCGGTGCCGGCGATCAACGCCACTCCCAGCCCCACCAGAACGGCGGGCCCGGGTTCCTGGTGCCCGAGCAGGGTCGCGAGCAGGTGCGCCAGGCCGACCGCGAGGAACAGCGCGGCAAGCTCGACCAGCTCCCGCCCCCACGAACGGCCGCCTCCGGTACGCGCGTCAGTCACTTTCGGTGCATCGCTCATGACGTCAAGTCTGCGTGGACCGTGTTACATGATCACGGCTCCGGTGATTGCGGCGGCATTAAACCGCCTTCACCACCCGGCCGGAATCTGCCGCCGTTTTACCGGCGGTTGTCCTGCGCCGATCAGGAGACCTTGGCGTCGGTCCGCTCATCGCCGCTCTCCCGCCGCACGTCGAGCAAGGTGAGAGTTCCAGCCGTCCCCCGGCAGGAGGCAGTTGAGCACCTTCGTCAGGTAGCCGTGGGAGACTGCCCCGGTCGTGAAGTCCAGGAGTGGAGTCCGTTTCCCCGTGCGTATCAGCGTCGCCGCCGTCGTCGTCCCGCTCGTGCTCTGCCTGACCGCCTGCGGCCCCGGACCGCTTCCCCCGCAGGCGACGACGCCGCCCGCCACCACGCCGGCGCCCGAGGCGACCCCTGCCCTGGCCGGTCCCGGGACCGTGTGCGGCGAGGTCAAGGCGGCGGACGGTTCGCCGGCGGCCGTCGCCGTGGAGCGGGGCCGCGCCGGCTGCGCCGAGGCCCAGCGCGTCCTGCGCGCCTACTACCGGCCGCGGACCGCCAAGCAGGGCACGGCCGGGATCGCCACCGTCGCGGGCTGGGAGTGCGCGAGCAACACCGCCGCCGAGGCCATGCGGACCGGCAGGCTGACCTCGTGCCGCAAGGGCACCGCCACGATCGTGGCCGACGTCATCCCTTAGCGCTCAAGGCCCCGCCGCAACGCGCGACGGGGCCTCAGCCAGGGGAGCCGGTCAGGGGAGCCGGTCAGGGGAGCCGGTCAGCCGGAGCGGCCGATCAGCCGGAGCGTGATCGCGTACTCGTAGTGCTTGCTGGAGTTGCCGTTGACGTCTCCCTGGACGATGTCCTCGTCCTCCACGAAGTAGCCCGGATCGAGCCCGGAGCACTGGGTGGCCGAGGCGTAGGCGGAGCCGAGGTTGTAGCCGTCGTTGACGTAGGGCGGGGTGACCTCGCGCAGGCTGACGGCCAGGTCGCCGTCGTCCACTTCGAGCAGCGCCACCGGGTCACCGAAGTCACCGGGGCTCAGGGTGTCGCCGTTCCTGGCGTTGACGTAGCCGTTGTTGGGGAACAGGTTCCCCCCGATCTTGACGCGAAGCTCGTCCTTGCCGTCCTTCTCGCTGACGTCGTAGGCGACGATCTCGACGATCTCCACTTCACAGCTCTCGACGTCGGCGGCGGCCGGGCCGGCGAACACGGTCCCCGGCACGACGAGGCCTGCCGCGAGGACGAGGACGGCGATCAGCTTGCGAGAGTGCATGCTTTCTGCTCCTTCGATGTCCGAACGTTTCGCGCCTTTCGCGAAACGCGGCATCAGGGTGCGGACGGCATCGTGAGCGCATCGTTAGTGCGCAGGTCGAAAGCCATTCTTGCCGGACGCGGGAGGCTGGTGCGCCGGGCGGCCGGTCGTGAACGGCGAATGAATTCTGTCGTACGTTCGCCTTCACACCCGCGCGACCCCCGTCACCGCCATCCCATAATCCCAGTCATAGGGGTCATTTCATGAAACGGGGTTCAATGAAGCGGTGGATCGGCGTCATTCTGGCGGCGGTTCTGGCCGGGGTGGCGGTGGTCGCGATCGTCACCGGCAATCAGGGGGACGACGGGCCCGGGGTGGCCGTGGTGCGGGGGGTCATCGGGTCGGAGAAGAAGCCGTTCTTCGACGATCCGCGCGTCCAGGCGGCCTTCGCCAAGCACGGGCTGCGCGTGGAGGTGGACACCGCCGGGTCCCGGCAGATCGTCACGGACGTGGACCTGAGCCGGTACGCCTTCGCCTTCCCCTCCAGCGTGCCGGCTGCCGAGCGGATCAAGCGCGACCGCAAGGCCACGATCACGTACTCGCCGTTCTACTCGCCGATGGCGGTGGCCACGTTCGAGCCGATCGCGGAGCTGCTGGTGAAGGCCGGAGTGCTGAGCAATTCCGACAAAGGCCACCAAACCCTCGATATTAAGAAATATCTGGACCTAGTGGCTAAGGGTACCCGCTGGGATGAAATTCCGGATAATACGGCCTATAAGGCACGCAAGCGGGTGTTGCTGACGACGACCGACATCCGTACCTCCAACTCCGCCGCCATGTACCTGTCGGTGATCGGGTACGTGGCCAACGGCGAGGACGTCATCACCTCCGCCGGCCAGGTCGCCAAGATCGCGCCCGTCCTCGCCCCGGCCGTACTCGACCAGGGCTTCTCCGAGTCCACCAGCGAGGCCTCGTTCGACGACTACCTGGCGCTCGGCGCCGGCAAGACGCCGATGCTGGTCGTCTACGAGGCGCAGTACCTGGCGCACGTCTTCGCCGCGGACGGCGCGATCAAGCCGGGCATGCGCCTGGTCTACCCGTCGCCGACCGTGCTCAGCAAGCACACCCTCGTCCCCCTGTCGGGCAACGGCGGCCGGGTCGGCGAGCTGCTCACCAAGGATCCGGAGCTGCAGTCCCTGGCCGCCCAGTTCGGCTTCCGCACCACCGACCCGCAGGCGTTCGCCGGCCTCGTCGCCAGGACCAGGGCGCCGGCCGCCGCCGACCTGGTGGACGTCGTCGAGCCGCCCACGTACGAGCGGCTGGACGAGCTCATCACCACCATCGACGCCGCACGTCCCTGACAAGGAGATCCCGCACGTGTCCGATCTGGTGCTCACGCCGCCCGCTCCGGTCACCCCGGTACCGGCCGAGACGGCGGCCACCATGCTTCCCATGACCGGCGAGCGCGCCGCCGAGCTGACCGCCAAGGCGCGCGAGTTCGCCGGCGAGCTGGGCGGGATCGACCCGCGCTCGCCGGAGTTCTCCCGCAAGGTGCACGACATCTCCTCGATGGGCGACACCGAGATCAGGTCCGCCTCGCAGGTGGCCAACCGCATGCTGAAGCGGCCCGTCGCGGCCCTCGACGCGGCCCGGGGCGAGGGCGCCGACGCCCAGGGCAGGGTGGCGAGCGGCCTGGTGGCGCTGCGCCGCGCCGTCGTGGACCTGGACCCGAAGCAGGCGGCGAGCGGGCCGCGCAAGCTGCTGGGCCTCATCCCGTTCGGCGACCGGCTGCGCGACTACTTCGCCAAGTTCCACTCCGCGCAGAAGCACCTCGACGACATCATCCGCGCGCTCAAGTCCGGCCAGGACGAGCTGCTGCGCGACAACGCCGCCATCGAGGGCGAGAAGGCGAACCTGTGGGAGGCGATGACGCGGCTGCAGGAGTACGCGGTCATGGCCAAGGCGATGGACGCGGCCCTGGAGGAGCGCATCGTGGCGGCGGCCGACGAGGCGCAGGCGACGGCGCTGCGCTCGGACGCGCTGTTCGCCGTCCGCCAGAAACACCAGGACCTGCTCACCCAGCTCGCCGTCTCCGCCCAGGGCTACCTGGCACTCGACCTCGTCCGCAAGAACAACCTGGAGCTCAGCAAGGGCGTGGACCGCGCCACCACGACCACGGTCGCCGCGCTGCGCACGGCGGTGACGGTCGCGCAGGCGCTGGCGAACCAGAAGCTGGTGCTCGACCAGATCACCGCGCTGAACGCGACGACCAGCGACCTCATCCTGGCCACCAGCGAGATGCTGCGCACGCAGGCGGGCGCCATCCAGAACCAGGCCGCCTCGACGACCGTGGACCTGGACACGCTGCGCCAGGCGTTCGACAACGTCTACGCCACGATGGACCTGATCGACTCCTTCCGGGCCAAGGCCGTGGACAACATGGCGGTCACGGTGGACAGCCTGTCGTCGGAGCTGGAGCACGCCAGGACGTACCTGGACCGCGCCAGGGAGGCCACGGCATGAGCAGCCTCCGGCGATGCCCCGGCACCTCCCCGGGAGGCGGTCTCGCCCGGCGGCTGGCGGCGCTCGCCGCCTCCGCCGCCCTGCTCCTGACGGCCGCCTGCGCAGGTGACTCCACGGAGATCGCCGACGGCCCGGACGTGCTGCACGTCCTGGCAGGCAGCGAGATCAAGGACCTGGAGCCCCTCCTGGAACGGGCCGCGAGCGAGGCCGGCGTCCAGGTGAAGCTCACCTACACCGGCACCCTGGACGGCGCCGACCAGGTGGCGAGCGGCCGCGCCGACGGCAAGCTGGACGCCACCTGGTTCTCCTCCAACCGCTACCTGTCCCTGATCGACGGCGCCCAGGCCAAGCTGGCCACCCAGACCAAGATCATGGCTTCGCCGGTGGTGCTCGGCCTGAAGCCCGCCAAGGCCGCCGAGCTCGGCTGGAACGGCAAGCAGGTCACCTGGGCCGACATCGCCACGGCGGCCAGGGACGGCCGGTTCAGCTTCGGCATGACCAACCCCGCCTCCTCCAACTCCGGCTTCTCCGCCCTGGTCGGCGTGGCCGCCGCTCTGTCGGACGCCGACGGGGCGCTCACCGCCGAGCAGGTCGCGTCGGTGACGCCCAGGCTGAAGGACTTCTTCTCCGCGCAGCGGCTGACGGCAGGCTCGTCGGGCTGGCTGGCCGACGCCTACGCCCGCGACCCGGGCGTGGACGGCATGGTCAACTACGAGTCGGTGCTGCTGGGCGCCCGCGAGCCGCTCACGCTCGTCTACCCGGGCGACGGCGTGGTCAGCGCCGACTACCCGCTCACGCTGCTGGCCTCCGCCTCCGACGAGAAGAAGGCGCTGTACGGCAAGCTCACCGCGTGGCTGCGCACCCCGGCCGTGCAGAAGGAGATCATGACGGGCACGCACCGCCGGCCGATCGTGAGCGGCGTCCCGCAGGACGCCCGGTTCGGCGCCGCGCAGCTCATCGAGCTGCCCTTCCCCAACCGGCGCAGCACCGCCGACGAGCTGATCGCCACCTACCTCAACCAGGTGCGCGTCCCGGCGCAGGCCACGTTCGTGCTGGACACGTCCGGCTCGATGAAGGGCGGCAGGATCGACGCGCTGCGGCAGGCGCTGGTGGCGCTGACCGGCGCGGACGGCTCCGCCTCCGGCGCGTTCACCCGGTTCAGCAACCGCGAGACCGTGACGATGATCCCGTTCAGCGGCTCGCCCCGGCAGCCGGTGCCGTTCACCGTCCCCGAGCGGAACCCGGAGGCCGTGCTCGCCGAGATCAAGCGCTTCGCCGAGGGCCTGACCGCCAACGGCGGCACCGCGATCTACGACAGCCTCAGGGCCGCCTACGACCGCCCGGTCGAGGCGGGCCACTACGGCTCGATCGTGCTCATGACCGACGGCGAGAACACCGACGGCTCCGACTACGCCGACTTCGAGAGCCACTACCGGTCGCTGCCGGAGGACAGGCGGCGGGTGCCCGCGTTCGTGGTGCTGTTCGGCGACAGCGACGTGGAGGAGATGCGCCAGGTGGCGGAGCTGACCGGCGGCGCCGTGTTCGACGCCCGGGAGACGTCGCTGACCAGCGCGTTCAAGGAGATCCGTGGCTATCAGTGAGCGGGCGCTGCGGTACCTGGGCTCGACCAGGAACATCGTCGGCTCCTGCCTGGCGCTGCTCGGTTTGGTGGCCCACTTCCTGGGGGTGGCGGGCGCGTACTGGCCGGTCGTCGTGCTCGCCCTGTACGGGGCGGGCGCGCTGCTGGCCCCGCCCGACCGGGTCCGGCTGACGATCTCGCACGCCGAGGTGGAGACGCGGGCCCTGCGCGAGGACCTGGACGGGCTGCTGCGCCGCGTCGACCGGCGCTTCCCCGACGACGTGCGGGCCGCCGTGCGGGGGCTGGCCGAGGTGATCGGCGGCGTGCTGGCCAGGGCCGAGCAGCTCACCGCCTCCCCCGACCAGCTCCACGTGGTCTCGCAGACGATCCGCCGGTACCTGCCGGCCAGCCTGGAGGCGTACGCGAACCTGCCCCGCCGTTACGCCCTGACCCGGCGGGCGGGGCGGGAGCGCAGCGCGCACGAGGAGCTGCTGGAGCAGCTCGCCCTGCTCGACGCCCAGATGGGCAAGGTCGCCGAGGCGATCCATCGGGGCGACGAGCAGGCGCTGCGCGACCAGGGCCGGTTCCTGCGCGACCGGTTCGGCGGGTCGGAGCTGGATCTGGGTTAGCAGTTGCGGATGTGCCAGATCGGCGACCAGTCCACGCCGTGCTTGGCCGGATAGTCGGGCGTGAAGCGCGCCTTCTCCTCCAAGTATTGGCCGTAGAAGAACGACGTCACGTTGCCGGTCTGATTGTTCTTGTATTCGCCGTACCCTTCCCAGTGGGACAGCGCGTAGCGGTGGCAGGTGTAGAGGTCGAACGCTTTCCAATTACCCGTCGTGTTGTCCCAGACGGCCGCGCACAGGTTTCCGAGAGGGCAGTCCCACGGGTCGCCGGGATTGGCGTGGTACGTTCTCCGGGCGGCCGGCGAGATTCCCGGCGACACCGCGGCCGCGTTTCGCGCCTGCGCGCCCTCCGGCGCCGGCGGGAACGCCGCCGGGTCGGCGGGAGCCGCCGCCTGGGCCGCGCCCGAGGCGGCCATCGCGCAGGTCAGAGCCACGAACAACGCGGCGAGCAAGGCGCAGGCGCGCGCCGTCATGCGGTGCCAGGTGTTTCGGTGCATCGTGTGCATCGACGTTTCCTTCCATCCGATTTCTCCGGCCGGATTCGGTGATTCCGGCCCGGTGTGCTCGGCTTCAGACTGGGCCGGGAAGCGCATTCGAGGCATCGTGTTTCGGAGTGCGCCGAAACAGGGAGGCAGGCGCCGGGGGCACGATTGTCGCGGGGGGCTACGCGCCGATGACTTTACGCATGCATTTCTCGGGGGAAGACCTTGCGCGGGTCCGGGTGGCCGCGGCGCCCGATCCATTGTGGGAGGTCCTGCTCAGCGTTCACCTGCTGGGAAAACGCGAGGGCGCCGCGGTGTTCGGCGGCTGGCGGCGGCGGGCGCGGCAGACGCTGGCCCCCGACATGCGGCTGCTCTTCTCGCTCGCCCCGCCCTGGGGTTACTCCGCGGACTTCCTGACCCCGTCAGGGGCGCCCGGCGACTTCGGCGCCGCCGTCGAGACGGTGCTCGCCACGCCCCGCCGGCGGCTGCGCGGCGACGTCGAGCGGCTGGAGGGCCGCCCGTCGCCCGATCTGGCCGACCTGAGCCGCGGCCGGCCGCCCGCGCTGCGGCTGCTCGGCGCGGCGATGACGGGTTACCACCGCCGCACCGTCGCCCCGTACTGGAGCTCGATCGACACGGCGGTGCGCGCGGAGCGGGCCAGGCTGGCGCACGAGTTCCTCGGAGGCGGAGCGGAAGCGGCGCTCGCGGCGCTGCGGCCGTTCGCGATCTGGCAGCCTCCGGTGCTGTCCCTGCCGCTGCACCCCGCCGACCGGGACGTCCGCCTGGACGGCCGCGGCCTGGTGCTGATCCCGTCGTTCTTCTGCTGGCGGGCCCCCACCACGCTGCAGGACCCCACCGGCCCGCAGGTGCTCGTCTACCCGGTCAGGCACGACCCGGCCTGGCTCACCGACGACCCGGCGCAGCCGTCACGCTCGCTCCGCAGGCTGCTGGGCGCCACCCGGGCGAGCGTGCTGGCGGCGGTGGCCGACGCCCCGGCCACCACCACCGGCCTGGCCCTGCGCGCCGGCATCTCGCCGGCCTCCGCCAGCGAGCACGCCAGGATCCTCCAGAACGCCGGGCTGCTCACCGCCAGCCGTGAGGGCAACCGCGTCTACCACGTCCTGACGGAGCTGGGCGCCCGCATGCTGCGCGGCTCAGCGCCCTCGCACTAGACCCGTTCCAGCTCGATGACCAGCGCGGACGCGGGCCGCAACGCCGGGGCGGGCAGCCCCAGCTCTCCCAGCACCGCGCCGGTGAGCCGCACCGGTGCGGCGGCCCACTCCGGCATCAGCACCCGCTCGGGCACGGGGCCGGCGACGCGCACCTCGTACACGGCCTCGGGGTCGAGCCCCGGCAGCCGCAGCGGGCCGGGCTCGATCGCGAGCCTGGAGCTGAGCTGCGCGTACGCGAACACGGCCCGCTCCGGCAGCACCACCCCGTGCAGCAGCTCCGCAGGATCGGCGAGGTCGGCGCGCACCACCCGCCCGGCGTGCAGCACCGGCCGCAGCCGCTTGTGCAGCGCGATCCAGGTGGCCAGCTCGTCGCGCTCCTCCTCGCCGGCCGCGGTCAGGTCCCATTCCACGCCCATGTGCCCGAACAGGGCGGTGGCGGCGCGGAAGGCGAGCGGCACCGACCGGCCGGTGACGTGGTCGCGCGGCGCGCCGACGTGGCAGCCCATCCGCTCCGGCGGCACCAGCAGGCCCGTCCAGCGCTGGATGTGCTGCCGGTCGAGCGCGTCGTTGCTGTCGGAGGTCCACACCCGGTCGGTGCGGGCCAGCACGCCGTAGTCGACGCGCGCGCCGCCCGACGAGCACGACTCGATCTCCAGCCCGGGGTGGCGGGCGCGCAGCTCGTCCAGCAGCCGGTAGGTGGCCAGCGTCTGCGCGTGCACGCCCGGCACGCCGTCGTGCACCGGCTCGGCGATGTCGCGGTTGTGGTCCCACTTGATGTAGTCGAGCGCGTACTCGCCGACGAGCGTGTCCAGCCGCTCCAGCAGGTACGCGTACGCCTCGGGCCTGGCCAGGTCTAGCACCTGCTGGTGGCGCTGCGGCGGCGGCATGCGCTCGGCGTGCCCGAGTATCCAGTCGGGGTGCTCGCGGGCCAGGTCGGAGTCGGGGTTGACCATCTCGGGCTCGAACCACAGGCCGAACTGCATGCCGAGCTTGCGCACCCGGTCGGCCAGCGGGTGCAGGCCGTCCGGCCAGACGCCCTCGTCCACGTACCAGTCGCCGAGGCCCGCCCGGTCGTGGCGGCGGTGGCGGAACCAGCCGTCGTCGAGCACGAACCGCTCGATCCCGGCGGCGGCGGCCAGGTCGGCCAGCTCCAGCAGCCGGTCGAGGCCGTGGTCGAAGTAGGTGGCCTCCCAGTTGTTCAGCGTGACGGGGCGCACCGGCAGCGGGCGGGCCCGCAGGTGGCCGTGCAGCCGGGCGCTCGCGTCGTCCAGTCCGGCGCCGGACCAGGTGAAGTACACCCAGGGCGTGCTGTACCGCTCGCCCTCGGCGAGCACGACCTCGCCCGGTTCGAGCAGCTCGCCCGCGCCGAGCAGCGCCACGCCCTCGGCCAGCCGCTCGGCGTAGTGCACGTGGTCGCCGCTCCAGCCGGCGTGCACCGCCCACACCTCGCCGCGGCGGAACCCGAACCCCTCGGTGCCCGCCACCAGCAGCCCTGTCGCGTCGTGCCCGGTGCGTCCGCGCCGGTTCTCCCTCGACCACACGCCCTGCCCGAACGCGCCGCGCTGCGGCACCTTCTCCAGCGCCCACCGGCCGGTGAAGTCGAGCAGCTCACCGGCCCGCGCGGGCACCGGCAGCACGCACACCAGCCCGGCCACCCGGTACGGCGAAGCAGCGGCGTTGGTCAGCGTGTGCCGCATCCGCACCAGGCCGCCGCCGTCCATCACCAGCTCGCTCGACAACCGCAGCCCGGCCCTGGCGTCGGAGGCCGTCATGGTCACCGAGCCGCCGGAGCCGGGCTCGGCCGCCACGTCGATCCCGTCAACCGTCCACCGCACCGGCCAGTGCTCTCCGTCCCTGCCGCCGGACAGGCCGGGCCGGCCGTACCAGCCGTCGCCCTGGGCGGGCAGCAGGCGCGGCGCGGGGCCGGCCAGCGCGGGCAGCAGGCCGGCCGCGGCGACGGGCCCGAGGCTCGCGCCGAAGTGCCGGACGCGTGGCAGGCCGGGGCCGGAGTCGTCGAGCACCAGCGCGACGCCCGCGGCGGAAAGGATCACAGGAGACAAGTCGGGCTCCTATCGCAGGGAGGGGGATACCTGTTCAGCGCTACGACGCTACCTCGCCCGCTCCGGCGGGCGCACGACGAGGCCCCTCCGGCGGGCGGGCGCCGGAGGGGCCGGGGGGATGGACCGGGAGGAGACTCAGACGGAGATGCGCCCGGCGCCCGCGCCCGCCGTCACGATCGACTTGACGCCGGAGGCCCCGTCGAGCGAGTAGGAGTAGGGGATGGAGGCGACGCTGCCGCCGCTCTGCCCGCTGCCGGAGCCGACGAAGTGGTTGTTCCTGGCGACCAGCGTGCCGGGCCCGGAGTCACCCTCGCCGAGGTGGAAGGGGTCGTCGGTGTTCTCGAAGTAGTTGCCCTCGACGAGCACGCCCGCGCCCTCGGTGGAGGCGACGCCGTAGCCGCCGACGTTGCCGTAGTAGTTGTTGTAGACGTGCACCGGGTTGCCGAACCGCACGCGCGGGTGGCGCTGGTTGGTGCCGTCGAACCAGTTGTGGTGGTATGTGACGCGCAGGTGCCCGCGGTCCTCGCCGCCGTTGCCGTCGTCGTGGCCGAGCAGCATGACCTTGTCGTGGCTGGTGACCTTGTTCCAGGAGATGGTGACGTAGTCGCTGGCCCGCTTGACGTCCACGGCGCCGTCGTAGCCGTCGGTGAAGGTGTTGTGGTCGATGAAGACGCGGGTCGAGTACTGCACGTTGATCGCGTCGTCGTTCCAGCCGCGGAAGGTGAGGTTGCGGACGATCACGTTCGAGGCCTCGGAGATGTTGAACCCGCAGCCGGAGATCACCGCGCCCGAGTTGCCCAGCACGGTCTTGTTGGAGGCCACGCGGAGCATGCCGGAGCAGGAGATCGTCCCGGACACTCTGATCACCGCGGCGCTGCCGGACGACAGAGCGCTGGTCAGGGCGGAGGCGCTGGTGACGGTGGTCGGGGAGGCGTTGCCGCCGCCGGTGGTGCCGCCGCCCTGGGTGGCCCAGCCGACGAGACCGGTGGGGTTGCCGGGCGGAGGCGTGGTGGGCGGGTCCGTCGGGTCGGTCGGCGGGTCGGTGGGGATGCTGCCGGCCGGCACGAGCCGCCACTGCTTGGTGGCGACGGAGTCGCACGAGTTCTGCTGCACCAGGGCGCCGGAGGCGGTCGCGTTGTCCTTGATGTTGAGGCACTTGCCGCCGTTGGCGTTGACGACCCTGACGGTGGCGCCCGACTCGGGCAGCGTCCAGGTCTGGGAGGAGGCGCCGCTGCAACTTTCCTGCTGCACGGCCTTGCCCGCGGAGGTGCTGGCGTCCCTGACGCCCGCGCACTTGCCGCTGTGCGCGGCCTTGAGCGTGTAGCCGCCGCCGCTCGCCGCCAGCGCCCAGGTCTGCGCGGCGCCGCCGCAGGCGCTCTGCGTGAGCTGCACGCCGTCGGACGCGCTGGATCCCGGCACGGTGAGGCACAGGCCGCTGCCGTTGTTCACCACGGTGTACGCTCCGGGCGCGGGCGCGGCGGCGGCCGTGGAGCCGCCCGTGGAGGCGCTCGCGACTCCGGCCACCGTGGCGCCGGTCAGGGCCAGGACGATCGCGATGAGGGCAGCCGCGCTGCCGTTGATGGTCTGTCGCACGATCCACGCTCCTTGCTGTTGGCCTGACGTCCCCCCAGCGAGCGACCCACACGCTAGGTAAGCGCTTTCCGACTGTCAATCGTCCCTGAAACTTTCATCACCCCGCCCTCGACCTGCGCGAGTGGCTTTAAGTCGCTCGATCGTTTAGGTTAGGCTCACCTAATCCAGATCGGAGATTTCGGGGATGACCGAGCCCTTTCACATGTTCCACGTACGGGTGGACCGGCTCGAACGGCTGAGCCCGTCGTTCCTGCGGGTGACCTTCACCGGGGACGACCTGCACCACTTCGCCGACAACGGCTTCGACCAGCGGGTCAAGCTCTTCCTCCCGGTCCCCGAGCACGGCATGGCCCACCTGCCCACCGGTCAGGACTGGTACCAGCGCTGGCGCGAGCTGGACACCGCCAGGCGCAACCCGATGCGCACCTACACCGCCAGAACGGTCCGCCCCGAGGCCGGGGAGGTGGACGTGGACATCGTCATGCACCCCGACGGCGGCCCCGTCGCCCGCTGGGCGGAGGGCGTGCAGCCTGGCGACGTCGCCGCGCTCTTCGGCCCGCACTCCCGCTTCGACGGCCGCCACGGCGGGCTGGAGTTCCACCCGCCCGCCGGCACCGGCTGCGTGCTCATCGCCGGCGACGAGACCGCCGTGCCCGCCATCTGCGCCATCCTGGAGCGCCTGCCCGCCCACCTGAACGGCGAGGTGCTCCTGGAGGTGCCCTGCGACGACGACGCCCTGCCGGTCGAGACGCCCGCCTCCGTCAAGGTCACCTGGCTGGCCAGGAACGGCGGCGAGCGCGGCGCTCAGCTCGTGCCCGCCGTCCGCGCCGCCGCCGGCCGCCTGCTCCCGTCGAACGCCGCCCCCGCCGGGTCCGCCGACTTCGTGGACGTGGACGTGGACACCGATGAGCTGTGGGAGGTGCCGCCGGAGGAGGAGGTCGACTACGGCCCGATGTACGCGTGGCTGGCCGGCGAGGCGTCCGTGATCAAGACGCTCCGCCGGCACCTCGTGGCCGAGCGCGGCATGGACCGGCGCTCGGTGGCGTTCATGGGCTACTGGCGCGAGGGCCGTGCCGAGAACACCGGCTGATCACGGGTCATGGGCTGCGGGTCGGTGACGGGGTCGTCTCCGCGGCCGTGCCGCCGGGCAGCGGCGCGATCACGTTGTTGACCAGCGCGGTCGCCGCCGTCGTCGCCACCGCGATGGACACCGCGGCCAGCGGGGCGGCCAGGGCGCGCAGCGTGCGCACGTTCCTGACCCGCCCCCACGGCTCGCCCGCCAGCCACATGAGCCGCCACTCCCACCACAGCCCCAGCCCGATGCTGACCACGGCGGTGTTGCCCACCGCGACGAGCACCCCGGCGAGCGGCTCGCCCAGCGTGGACGGCACCACGCCGCCGCTGGAGGCCACGAGCAGCGTCAGCATGTACGTGGGCAGCTCGACGAGCAGCGCGGTCACGAAGAGCGACAGGCACTTGGCGACCGGGTGCGTGCCGCGCACCCGCGGGTAGAAGTAGCCGAACACCATGCACAGCAGGGGCAGCGACACCACCGCCAGCGCGGCCGCGGCCAGCTCGGGCACGCCGGTCTGGCCCGCGCGCACCGACTCCACGATCCGCACGGCCGAGAACGGCAGCGACAGCCCCAGTCCGACCCAGAACGAGGCCAGCCCGTTCTGCCACGGGGTCCGCCCGGCCAGGGTGCTGAGCGCGAGGTCGGAGTCGAGCGTCCCGTCGCGCTCGTCGCCCGCCCGCTCCAGCGCCTGCCGCCGCTGCTCGAAGTCGTCGCCCTCCCCCGGCTGCCGCAGCAGCGCCGTCAGCGCCGTACGGGCCGACCGGCGTTTGATCATGTCCCGGACGAGCAGCCGGTGCTCGTCGGCCGGCACCGGGCGCAGCAGCTCGGCCCGCGGAGCCGGCAGCAGCACGAACACACCGGCCCACACCAGCAGCATCAGGACGCCGACGGCGAGCCCGGTGGCCTGCAACCGCGCGAACAGCAGCAGGAACACCGCCGTGTGGAAGGCCGCCGGCTCGGTGAGCCCCTCGTGATCCTGGCCGAAGCGGCGCATCCGCACGACCAGCATCATCAGCGCCAGCAGCGGCAGGCCGAGGTAGACCACCGTCATGGCCACGCTGAACACCTCGTCCCACGCCATGGACGCCCAGGTGCTGCGATCGTCCAGGTAGGTCAGCGCGTAGACCGGCACGCCGAACACCACCGACGTCACCAGCAGCCACCGCGCCGCGCCCGGCACCGTCCACCGGTGACTCGCCTCGCTCGACCAGCCGAACACCGTCGCGAGCCAGCCCAGCGCCAGCAGCGCCACCCACATGAGGTGCGGCGGGCCGAACCCGGCCACCACCGCCATGGCGGCGAGCATCCCCCCGGCCCCCAGCAGCGTCAGGCCGGTCCGCGTCAGGCCGCCGCGCAGCCGGGGCACGGCGGCCGTCACGGCCGCCGCGACCGCCAGCACCCCGGTCGCGGGCCAGGGCCCGAAGGCGGACGCCAGCGGCCAGGCCGCCAGGACGAGCCCCGCCAGCGCGGCGAACACCGCCGCCACCGCCACCGGCAGGTCGCTGTGCCCCCTGGCGGCCCGGCAGGTGGAGAACAACGCCAGCCCGGAGACGCCCGCCACCAGTGTCCACACCGTGAACTCCAGCAACCCGGACTCGGTGGCGAACAGGTACACCGCGCCCCCGCCCACGCCCAGAGCGGCCAGCGGCCAGTTGCGCCGGCGGCGCCACCACGCGCCGCCGAGGGCGCGCGCGAGGGCGTGCAGGAAGATCAGCACGGCCGCCGCCATCGCCGTCACCAGCGACGCCGTCCAGGCCCGCCCCACGAAGGTGTCGGGATCCCCGAGGTTCCACAGGGTCACGGGCTCCGTGTCGTCCTCGGCGCCCGGCGGGTCCTCGAACTCGCCGCCCTCCAGGAACGCCGCCAGCATCCTGTCCTCGCCGAGGTACCCGGCCACGGACGCGTTGCGGCCGTCCCTGATGAAGGCCATCCGCGCCGGTCGGCCGCCGTTCAGGCGCAGCAGATGCGCGTCCTGCGCCAGCGGCGGCGGGCCGCTCACCCCGGCCACCGTCCAGCCGGTGGCCGAGGCGACGATCTCGTGGGCGTTCAGCGGGGGCTCGGCCGCGGGCCAGGGCGGCGTGTACGCGATGCCGGCGTAGGCCTCCGTGACCGTGGAGGCCGTGCCGTAGTACAGGCCGGTGTAGGTGATGACGGCCTCGCCCGAGCCCGGCTCCGCCCTGACGACCGGGGCGGAGTACTCCAGGTCCAGCAGCGACTGGGACGTCTCCACGTCGAACGTGCCCAGCCTGCTCTCCAGGAACGCGGCCGCGTTGTAGCCCGCCGCGCCCGCCCGCAACGCCGCCACGTCGGGGTCGTCGACGGGCACCCGCATCTCGTGGACGAGCCCCACTCTGACGAAGGCCTGGCCGGGGTCGGGCTCGGCCGTCGTGTGCTCTCCCGCCGGGTGGTCACGCCACTCGCCCGTCCTGGCCGGGGCGAGCGTGATGCGCGTCGTGGCGACCCGTTCCCGCGCGGCGCTCTCCGGCGGGCCGTCGCCTGCCGCGATCTCCAGCTCGGCGCTGCCGAACCGGGTGCCGCACCGGGCGAACACGTGGTACCTGCCGGGCGCGAGCGCGGGGTCCAGGGCGGCGTCCGCGTGCGTGGTCGTCCCGGACGGGTCGCGCGTGAACGCGGGGCTGCCCGCGAACGCGCCGGACTGGGCGACGGTCTCGGCCGGCGGGCTCGCGCAGTCGGCGCTCAGCCGCACCGACCGCGTGCCGGGAGGCACGCGGCGCGGCTCGACGGTGAGGAGCAGCTCGCCCGCCGTGAACTCCTCGACCGGCTCGGACGCGGACTCCGCCGGCGGGTGGACGGTGGGAGTCATCCGGGAGACCGTCCACAGCCCCGCGCCGAACAGGAGCAGCATGGCGGCCACGGCGATCCCGCCGCGCAGCGCCACTCTCCCCGCCATCAGTGCAGCTCCGGAGAGCTCCCCAGCACCGTGCGCAGCTCCCCCCGCCTGGGCGGTCTGGCCCAGGTCACGCCGGGACCGCCGGCGGCGACCAGGCGGGGGACGACCTCGCGCAGCAGCGTCTCCGCATCGGCGTCCGGCCGCTGGGCGCGGGCCTCGCGGTAGAGGTCGAGCACCCGGGCCAGGTCCAGCATCAGCGTGTTCGCCTCCTCCGTCACGAGCGCCCCGTCACCCTGAACGGGCTCCTCCCTGGCGGCCAGCGACTTGATCGGCGTGCCGTTGACGTGCGTGAGCGCCTTCTCCCCACCCTCGGGAACGCTCTCGTCGCCCGGCACGGTGACCTGCAACGCTCCAACGACCGGCTCGGCCGTCCAGCCCTTCGGGCGCACGGCCTGGCCCACGGCGGCGGCGAAGGCGGCGGCGTCCATGCCGTCCACCTCCTCCTCCAGCCAGCCGGGCCGCAGGTGCAGCACCCCCGGCCGCTCGGCCCCCGCCACCCGTTCCAGCAGCGTCTCGACCGTCCCCTGCGGGTCGTGCAGCGCCGCGTCCCCCCGGGCCGCGAACGCGTCGGCGAGCAGGTGCAGGGAGATCAGCCGCGGCGGCTCGTACGTGCTGAGCACCCCCTGCTCGGCTCCCACCCGCAACGCCCCGCCCGCCTCGTGGCAGGCCCGCAGGCCCTCCGTGAACGCCGCCCGCGCCTCGGACGTCAGCAGCAGCTCCCACCCCCGTTTCGGCTCCGCCTCGGACGCGCTCCCGGCGTTCGCCGGGTCCTCGCCGGAGGTTCCGTTCCGGCGGAGCCACCAGGCCACCGCGCCCACCACGGCGGCGGCCAGTACTGCGACTGCGATTAACACGATCTTGGTTCGCTTTCCCCTCGTATCCCAACAGGGCTAGCAGCGTAGTGATCGCCTCCGACAAATACCGAAATTTCGGTAAATTGGGATAGGGGGAAGCGGGCCGCCCACTACCGCGGCGAAGGATGAAGTTTCTTCTATCTGGTAACAGGAATTGTTTTCCTGAGGAATTCTCCTGTCTACCCGAATCGCCGCCGCCCTCTCGACGCGTACGTACAGGCATGTACACTCCACATCGGAAGCACACAGTCGCTCTATGTGACGCATGCATGACCTCTGGTGCCAAGGGCGGGTCCGCGCTACCGACAGGATGATCCCGGCCCTGAGAGAGCGCGGAGCCGGATATGGATCCACTACACCTGACCACCAGCCGCCACAACGGGACGCTCATGGTGAGCGTGGCCGGCGAGCTCGACATCGCCACCACCGAGCTGCTCCGCAGCCACCTGCTCGCGCTGCTGCAGGAGGCCGGTCACTCGCAGGCTCCCGGCACGGAGCTGGTCATCGAGGTGAGCCGGCTGTCCTTCATCGACGCGGCCGGGCTCGGCATCCTCGTCTCCGTCCAGAACCAGGCCGCCCACCAGCACACCCCCCTGCACATCGAGGGCGTGCCCCCCAACATGCGCCGCCTGCTCCGCATCACCGGCCTCGACCAGCACCTCACCTGAGGGCGCCGGTAGGTTGTCACGCGTGCCTACGATTCAGGTTCCCGATCAGATACCTCTCAAGCTGGAGGACGGGTTCGAACGGATCACGCGGGAGCTGAAGCTGCCCGGCGGTTTCACCCGTGCCGTGCTCGACGAGGCCGCGTGGGTGGCCAAGGTGCCGCGGCTGGACGCCGAGGACCTGACGCACGTCCCGTTCGTGACCATCGACCCGCCCGGCTCGATGGACCTCGACCAGGCCGTGCACCTCGAACGGCTGCGCGCCGGCTACCGCGTCTGGTACGCCATCGCCGACGTCGGCGCGTTCGTCCGGCCCGGCGGCGTGATCGACGCCGAGGCCCGCGCCCGCGGCGAGACCGTCTACCTGCCGGCGGGCAAGGTGCCGCTGCACCCGCCCGTGCTGTCAGAAGGCGCGGCCAGCCTGCTGCCCGGCGCGCTGCGGCCCGCCGTCGTGTGGCGCGTCGACCTCGACTCCGACGGCCGCCCCGTGGGCGCCGACGTCCAGCGCGCCCTCGTCCGCAGCCGCGAGCGCTACGACTACGACTACGTGCAGGCCGTGCACGACACCGGCACCGCCGACGGCGTCCTCGAACTGCTCGCCGAGATCGGCGAGCTCAGGCTGGCGCTCGAACGCGAGCGCGGCGGCGTCACCCTGCCCACCCCCGACCAGGAAGTGGTGCGCGACGACGGCGGCTACCGGCTGGAGTTCCGGCTGCCCCTGCCCGCCGAGGCGTGGAACGCGCAGATCTCCCTGCTCACCGGCATGGCCGCCGCCACCATGATGCTCGACGCCGAGATCGGCCTGCTCCGCGTCCTGCCCCGCCCCCAGCCCGGCGACCTGGCCAAGGTACGGCGGGTCGCGCAGGCCCTCGGCGTCCCGTGGCCAGAAGGCGCCGGCTACGGCGCCGTGGTGCACGGCCTCGACCCCAAGGCCGGGCGGCACGCGGCGTTCCTGCACGAGTCGAAGGTGCTGCTGCGCGGCGCCGGCTACGTCGCCTTCGACGGCGCCCCGCCCCGGCTCGCCGAACACGCCGCCGTCGCGGCCCCCTACGCGCACGTCACCGCCCCGCTGCGGCGCCTGGCCGACCGCTACGCGACCGAGGTCTGCCTGGCGGTCGCGGCAGGCGAACCCGTCCCCGCATCCGTCCGCGCCGCCCTCCCCCTCCTGCCCGACCTGATGGCCGCGTCGGGGCGGCGAGCGGGGGCGGTGGAGCGGGCGTGCGTGGACCTGGTGGAGGCGTTCCTGCTGCGGGATCGGATCGGGCAGGCGTTCGAGGCCGTGGTGATCGACGTGGACGAGCGGCGGGGCGGTGGGCAGGTGCAGCTCGTGGATCCGGCGGTGATCGGGCGGTGCGACGGTGCGCTGCCTCTGGGGGAGCAGGTCACGGTACGGCTCACCCAGGCCGACCCGTCCACCCGCGAGGTCCGCTTCACCATCGCCACCTGACACCCGCCGCCCGCCCCTGCTCGAACACGCCGATCATGCGACCCGCCACCGCCTCGGTGCGGGACGACCCGGCACCACCTCTACGTGGGGCGCCAGGCCGACCCCGCACCGCCCCCACGGGCGCCGGCCGAGGCAGTGACGCGCCGTCGCCCGCCGTCGGCGTGGGTGGCGCGAGCGCGGGCCCGAGCAGGCGCAGGCGTAGGCATGGGTGCCGGCGTCGGCGGCGGCGCGAGCGGACGCAGATGCGGGCGCAGGCACGGGCGCAGGTGCGGGCGCGGGCGGACGCAGGTGCGGGCGCAGGTGCGGGCGGGCGCAGGTGCGGGCGGGCGCAGGTGCGGGCGGGCGCAGGTGCGGGCGGGCGCAGGTGCGGGCGCGAGCGGGCGCAGGTGGCGGTGGTGAGGGCTGGCGGGGTCCGCGGTGTTCAGAACGTCGGCGGCGGTGAGGCCGGTTTGGCGCGCATGCCCTCGCAGATGACCTCCGCCATCCGCACCGCCCCACCCCGCGCCCGGGCCCGGCGCTCGGCGGCCAGGCAGCCGCGCAGCAGGTCGTGCACGTCCTGCGGCGCCAAGTCGGCCCGCACCGCCCCGACCCGTTGCGCCCGTGCCAGCAGCCTGGCCAGCGCGGCGGCGAAGTCGTCGGCCAGCGTGGAGCCGGGCCGCAGCGCCATCCCGGACCCGCTCTCGAGCATGTCGCACAGCGCCTGGTTGGCCGCGGCCTGCTCGACCACCGTCGTGAACCAGCCGAAGAAGGCCCGGCCCGCGTCCTCGGCGGTGGCCAGCGCTCTGGCGTCGGCCACGAACCGCTCGATCCGGCCCAGCAGCACCGCCTCGACCAGCGCCTCCCTGGTCGGGAAGTGCCGGTAGACGGTGCCGACCCCGAAGCCGGCCCGCCGGGCGATCTCGTCGAAGGAGATCGTCAAGCCGTCGCTGGCCAGCGCCTCCTGCGCGATCTGCAGGACCCGCTCGCGGTTGCGGCGGGCGTCGGCGCGCAGTGGCCTGGCGGCGCTGTGATCGTCGCCCATGACCTCGACCTGCCTTCGGGACAAACGGAGAGAGCTCTCCGATTCTATCGGGGATCTTGCCGGACATTCCAGCCCAACCGAACGGCGCCCGTCCCCTTTGTGGTGGGACGGGCGCCGCGCGTCACGGCCGATGCCGCACACGCCTACCCGGGCGACGCCGGCGCACCGTCACGGCCGCCCGCCTCACCGGAACGCTCGGCCGGGCGCTCCGACGCGGGCGAGGATCCCGGCACGGGCCAGGGCTCGGGTCCGCGCGACCGTCCCGAAGCCGACGAGCACCCAGGCGCGGGCATCGGCCCGGACACGACCGCCCGGCCCGGCACCCCGCCCAGCACCCCGCCCGACGCCGACGCCGACGCCGACGCCGACGCCGACGCCGATGCCGATGCCGATGCCGATGCCGACGCCGATGTCACCGGCGAGCGGCGAGGCCCGGGCGAGTGGCCTCCGCGAGGCGGCATGCCGACCCGCTTGAGCCGGATCCGCTCTTCGCGAGGCACCGGTTCGAGCGCCACCACCCGCACCCTGTCCGGCAGATGCCGCAGATCGTGCGTGATGAGCACCGTGGTGCGCCCCGCCATGAGCCGCCGCAACGGCCGCATCACCTGCGCGGCCGTGGCGTCGTCGAGCCCGGCGGTGGGTTCGTCGAGCACCAGCACCGGCGTGTCCCGCAGGATGGCCCTGGCGATGGCGATCCGCTGCCGCTGCCCGCCGGACAGCAGGCGCCCCCGCTGCCCGACCGGCGTGTCGTACCCCTGGGGCAGCAGTTTGACGAAGTCGTGCACCCCGGCCGCCTCCGCCGCTCTGATCACCTCGTCGAGCGAGGCGCCGGGCCGGCCGTAAGCGATGTTGTCGCGTACGGACCCGGAGAACAGCAGCGTCTCCTGGTGCAGGATCGTCACGTTGTCGCGCAGCGACTCCCGCGTCAGGCTCCGCAGGTCGGCGCCGTCGAGCAGGATGCGGCCCTCGTCCGGGTCGTAGAAGCGCAGCAGCAGCTTGGCGACGGTGGACTTGCCGGCCCCGCTGGGCCCGGCCAGGACGACGACCTCGCCGGGCTCGGCGGCGAACGACAGGTCACGCAGGACGGGCCGTCCCCGGTCCGGGTAGGCGAAGCCGACCCGTTCGAAGGCGACGCGGCCAGGCCCGCGGGCGGCGGGCACGGCGTCGCCGGCGTCGGTGACGGCAGGCCCGGCGCGCAGGATCTCGATGACCCTGTCAGAGCCGGCGGCCGCCTCGGAGACGGTCATGGCCAGCTCCCCCAGCGACTGCACGGCCGGGTAGAGCAGGGCCAGATAGGCGGCGAAGGCGAGCAGCCCGCCGAGCGTCAGCCGGCCGGCGGCGATCTCCCACGCGCCGAACCCGAGGATGACGATCAGGCAGACGGTCTCGATGAGCTGGACGACCGGGCTGTAGAGCCCGGCCAGCCAGGCCTGCGCCATGTTGGCGCGCAGCCAGCCGCGGCCTTCGCCGTGCAGCCGCCGGGACTCGGCGCCCTGCCGGTTGTAGGCCTGCACGAGCGGCTGGTTGGCCAGCCCCTCCTCCAGGACGCTGTTCATCGCCCCGTTGCTCGCCCGCTCCAGCGCCGCCGCGGACCTGAAGCGGCCCGCGAACACCTTGGAGACCACCAGGAACAGCGGGATGAGCGCCATGGTCAGCAGCGCGAGGTCCCATCGGATGAAGAAGGCCGCCCCCGCGAAGAAGATGACGCTGGCGACCGTGGTGATGATCTTCACGAGCCCGGACCCGACGAGCTCCTCGATGGCCTCGACGTCGTCCGTCAGGCGGGCCATCAGGTCGCCCAGCCGCCGCTTCTCGGCGAAGTCGGGGGCGAGCGTCTGCACGTGCGCGTACACGCGGTCGCGCAGGGCCAGCAGGAACCGTTCTGCGCCCAGCGCGGTGGCGTAGGCCCCCGCGAAGGACGTCACCCCGGCGAGTGCCGCGAGCCCGAGCCACCAGATGGCGGGCCCCCAGAAGGACCCGAGGTCGCGGGTCGTCAGCACTTCGTCGGTGATGTGCCCGAACAGGCGGATCGCGGCGACCTCGCAGAGCGCGGCCAGAATGGCGAACACCACCCCGGCCGCGAACAGCCTTCGCAGTCCGCGAGTGTCCGGCCAGAATTCGCGAAAGGTGCGGCGAAGGGAAATCGCCGGCGCGAGTTCACGGCCGGAGGCGCTCAATGAGAGCCGGCGGCTGAGCCGCCGGCTCTCAACGGGGCGCTCTAGCACCCCCACCACCGACGCCGGTGGCAGCAGTTCCACCTGCGATAGCAGCGGCGCCTGCGACGGCAACCCCATCCTTGCCGGTATCCGGCCTGAGACAGTTGCGTGTTCGCCATGATTCCTCCCCCGTTGGCTGAACACTGACAAATCGGACGCTAGCACCCGAAATGCGATAAATCAGCAGATATTCGCTGATTTCAAACAGTCTTGACTGGTAAAACCAGGCCGGAAAGGCGATGGCGGCGAAGAAGTAAAGGCGCCCGGCGACAGGTAAAACGGCAAGGGTCACGCCACCGGAAAGCAAAAGATGCTCTTGAGAACCGGTTCTCAAGAGCATCTCGTGCCGGGACGGGGGTCAGGTCAGCGACGAGTACGCCACCACACCCCGCCGCATCGCGTCCATCGCCTTCACCGCGGTCTGCTTGATCTTGCTGCCGGGCGGCGCCGCGTTCCCGAGCTGGCCGAGCAGGTCCATGAGCTGCTTGATCCACCGGACGAAGTCACCGGCCGCCAGCTCGTTGCCGTTGACGCCCTCCATGAGCACCGCGTCGAGGCTGTGCCCCTTCGTCCACCGGAACGCCGCCCACGCGAACCCCAGATCCGGCTCCCTGATCGTGGACAACCCGTGGTCGGACTCGATGCCCTCCAGCTCCCCCCACAGCCGGATCATCGCCGACAGCGCGTCCTGCGCCCGCCCCGCCGGGATCTTCGGCCGGCGGGCGTCGTCGGACGCCCGCGACTCGAACACCAGCGCCGACACGCACGCCGCCAGCTCCGCCGGGTCCAGCTCCTCCCACAGCCCCTTGCGCAGCGACTCCGCCGTCAGCAGGTCCAGCTCCGTGTAGAGGCGGCCGAGCCGCCGCCCCTCGTCGGTGACCGCCTCGCCGTCGAGGTAGCCGAGCTGCTCCAGCACCGAGCAGATGCGGTCGAACGTGCGCGAGATGACGTGCGAGCGCCCCTCGACCCTGCGCCGCAGCCCCTCGGTCTCCCGCAGCAGCTTGTAGTACCGCTCCGCCCAGCGCGCGTGGTCCTCGCGCTCGTCGCAGCCGTGGCACGGGTGCTGGCGGATGAGCCGCCGCAGCTCGTTGACCTCGTCGTCCTCCACCGTGTGGTCCCGCGCCCTGACCGGCTTGCCCAGGTCGCGGTCGCCGATCTTGGCCAGCAGCGTGGAGACCAGGTTGGCCCGCTCCTTCGGCGAGCGGCCGTTGAAGTTCTTCGGGATGCGCAGCTTCTCCAGCGGCTCCACCGGCACGGGGAAGTCGGCCGGGTCGAGCTTCTTGATCTGCTTGCCGATCGTCAGCACCAGCGGGCTCGGCCCGGTGCCGCGCGGGTTGCGGCCCGGGTCCAGCACGATCGCCAGCCCGGCCCGGCGCCCGCCCGGCACCCGGATCACGTCACCCGGCTGCAGCGCCTCCAGCGACCGCACCGCCGCCGCCCGGCGCGCGGAGCCCCGCTCGCGCGACAGCTCCGCCTCCCGGTCCGACAGGCGCCGCCGCAGCGCCGCGTACTCGGGGAAGTCGCCCAGGTGGCACGTCATCGCCTCCTGGTAGCCCTCCAGCGCCTCCTCGTGCTTGCGCAGCTGCTTGGCCAGCCCGACGACCGCGCGGTCCGCCTGGAACTGCGCGAACGACTCCTCCAGCAGCGTCCTGGCGCGTTCCCGGCCGAACTGGCCGACCAGGTTGACCGCCATGTTGTACGACGGCTGGAAGCTGGAACGCAGCGGGTACGTACGGGTGCCCGCCAGCCCCGCCACCGACAGCGGGTCCATGCCGGGCTGCCACAGCACCACCGCGTGACCTTCGATGTCGATGCCGCGCCGCCCGGCCCGGCCGGTGAGCTGGGTGTACTCCCCCGGCGTCAGGTCGGCGTGCGTCTCGCCGTTCCACTTGTCGAGCTTCTCGATCACCACGCTGCGGGCCGGCATGTTGATGCCCAGCGCCAGCGTCTCGGTCGCGAACACCGCCTTGACCAGCCCGCGTGTGAACAGCTCCTCCACGACCTCCTTGAACGCCGGCAGCATGCCCGCGTGGTGCGCCGCCAGCCCCCGCTCCAGGCAGTCGCGCCACTCCAGGTAGCCCAGCACCGCCAGGTCCTCGTCGGGCAGGTGCGCGGTGCGCTCGTCCACGAGCTGCCTGATCTCGTGCCGCTCGCGGTCGCTGGTCAGCCGGATGCCCGCGTACAGGCACTGCTTGACCGCCGCCTCGCAGCCCGCCCGCGAGAAGATGAACGTGATCGCGGGCAGCAGCCCCTCGGAGTCGAGCTTCTCGATCACCTGCACCCGGTCCGGTGGGCGCGAGCGTTGCGGCCGGCCGTAACCGCGCCTGCCCCGGCCCGCCGTCAGCCGCTCGGCGTCACGCGTCACCCGCATCAGCGTCGGGTTGATGCGCGGCGTCAGGTCGTCGGTCATGAACAGGTCGTAGACGCGGTTGCCGACCATCATGTGCTGCCACAGCGGCACGGGCCGGTGCTCGTCCACGATCACCGTCGTGTCGCCGCGCACGTCGCCCATCCACTCGCCGAACTCCTCGGCGTTGCTCACGGTCGCCGACAGCGCCACCAGCCGCACCGAGTCGGGCAGGTGGATGATGACCTCTTCCCACACCGCGCCCCTGAACCGGTCGGCCAGGTAGTGCACCTCGTCCATCACGGCGAAGCCCAGCCCGGCCAGCGTCGCCGAGCCGGCGTAGAGCATGTTGCGCAGTACCTCGGTCGTCATGACCACGATGGGCGCCTCACCGTTGACGCTGTTGTCGCCCGTCAGCAGGCCGACCTTGGCGGTGCCGTACCGCTTGACCAGGTCGTTGTACTTCTGGTTGGACAGCGCCTTGATCGGCGTGGTGTAGAAGCACTTGCGGCCCTGCTCCAGGGCCAGGTGGACGGCGAACTCCCCGACGACCGTCTTGCCCGAGCCCGTGGGCGCCGCCACCAGCACCCCGTCGCCGGCTTCCAGGGCGCGGCAGGCGTCCAGCTGGAAGTCGTCCAGCTCGAAGTCGTAGAGACCTCGGAACGATCTGAGAGCGGCCCCGTCGTCCCCGTGCTTCTGACGGAAGGCCGCGTAGCGTTCCGCTGGCGTTGTCATACCCGTCAGCCTACCGAAATCGCCATTCCGGTCCGTCCCGCCCATTCCGGCCCGCCGCCCGTCCCTTTCGGTCATGCAGGGGATGCCCCGGCCAGGCGCCTTTACAATGTAGATCTCAAACGAGGACGCGCAGCGCCCCCGGACGGACCTCGCAGTGCACCGGCACGGCCCCCACCCGTTCGCCGTCGGCGTAGGCCACCAGGTCCTCCGCCTCCACCCGCACGCTGCGCACCCGCCGCACCGACACCGCCGGATGCGTCACGTGCCTGCCCCGGTACACGCCGGGGAACACCCGCAGGAACTCGCCCTTGGACAGGGCCCCGATCATCACCACGTCCAGCAGCCCGTCGTCGGGCCTGGCGTCCGGGCAGACCCGCATCCCCGCCCCGTACGAACGCGTGTTGGCCACCGCCACCAGCATGGCCTCCCGCTCGATCACCTCGTCCTCGTCGAGCGTGAGACGGAAGGGCACCGGCCGGAACGAGCGCAGCTCCCCGGCGGTGGCCACCAGGTACCTGGCCATGCCCGGCGGCCAGGTGAGACGGTTGGCCCGCTCGTTGACGCGGGAGTCGAACCCGCAGCACGCCACCCCGGCGAACAGTTCCTCGCGGGCGCCCGCGCGGATGCGGGCGGCGTCCACCACGCGGGACTTGGCGCGCAGCACGGTCGCGGCGGCGGCCACCAGGTCGTGGCGGGGCAGGCCGAGCGCGGCGGCGAAGTCGTTGCCCGTGCCCGCGGGGATGATGCCGAGCGGCACGTCGGTGCCGGCCACCGCCTGCACGGCCAGGTGGACGAGGCCGTCGCCGCCGAAGGCCACGAGCGCGTCGGGGCGCTCGGACACCGCGGTGCAGGCACGTTCCAGCGCGTCGGTGGCGTCGTCGCCGACGATCACGGTGAGCTCGGCCCCTCCGGCACGCAGCCGGCGCGCCACGGGTTCGAGCAGGCGCAGCGCACGCCCGCCGCGCGCGGCGGGGTTGACGAGCAGGGCCAGTTGCGGGGAGGAGGACACGCCCGGAATGTATCGCCTGCCGGGCGGAACCGGAATGCCCCTTAACGCTTGTCCGGCCCGGGTGGCTCCTCGTCGAGAGGCGCGGGGTCGTCGAGAGGCGCGGGGTCGTCGAGCGACGAGAGGTCGTCGGCGAGCGGCGAGGCCTCGTCGTCGGACAGGTGGGAGAAGTCGTCGGCGGGGGCGCGCTTCTCGCGCAGGTACATGAAGCCCTCGGCCAGGAAGTAGAGCATGACCATCGGCGCCGCCAGCGCCATCATCGTCAGCGGGTCACCGCCCGGCGTGATGACCGCCCCGAAGATGAACATCACGAAGATGACGGTGCGGCGATGCTTCTTGACCGTGGCGTGCGGCAGGATGCCGATGATGTTCAGGAACACCAGCAGCAGCGGCAGCTCGAACGACACACCGAAGATCACCAGCATGATGAGCACGTAGCTGACGTACTCGTCGATCTGGATGGCCGCGACGGTGTCGCTCGGCGCGAACCCCAGCAGGATCGCCAGGCTGGTGTCCATGATGAAGTACGCCAGCGCGGTGCCGAGCAGGAACAGCGGGACGGCCAGCCCCAGGAAGGTGAAGGAGTAGCGCTTCTCGTTGCGGTAGAGCGCGGGCGTGACGAACGCCCAGATCTGGTAGAGCCAGACCGGTGAGGACACGACGATGCCGACCAGCGCCGAGACCTTCAGCGTCAGGAAGAACGACTGGAAGATGCCGCCGAAGATCAGCGTGCACTCGCCCGGCCGGAGCTGCCCGGCCTGCGGCGTCTCGCAGAACGGCTCCTTGATGAACGCCCATACCGGATCGAAGAAGATGAAGCCCACGACGATGCCCACCAGCACGGCGGCCAGCGCGATGACCAGGCGGTTGCGCAGCTCGCGCAGGTGCTCCATCAACGGCATGCGACCCTCGGGGTCGGGTGCCGCGTTACTCGACCGTTTGAGCAGCGCCATCTAACAGTCCAGGTGAGGAGGAGGGATGGGAATCAGGCGTTCTTGTCGGCCTGCGAGGCGCCGGCGCGCAGCCTGGCGGCCTGCTCCTCAAGCTGGCGGGCCTGCTCCTCGGCCGAGAGCACGGGGGCCGGGGTGGCCGGGATCTGCTGCGGCTGCACGGGCGCGGGCTGCGGCTGCGCGGGCTGCGGCTGGGCCTGAACGGTCTGGGCCTGGACGTGGTGCGTGGTGTCCGCGTCGTCGTCGTCGCGCAGCTTGGCCGTCTCGGACTTGAAGATGCGCAGCGACCGGCCGACGCCCCGGGCCATCTCGGGCAGCTTCTTCGCACCGAACAGCAGCACGAGCACGAGTGCGATGATCAGAAGTTCAGGAACTCCGAGGTTCGGCATGAAACGTCCTTTTGTGAGCGAGTGCCTGTTTCAGCCACGATCGTACGCTGCCTGGGGCGTGGTCTCATCCCCCTGGCCCGCCAATCTGGCCCGCCTTGGCTCAAGCTGGGCATGCGCCGCGGCGATTTCCCTCTTCAGAGTACGTGCCGCGGCGACGACACGGGCACCGGCGATGCCGAGCACGACCAGCCCGGCCACGCCCAGCCCCGCCGACAGGAAGATCCAGCTCATGAGTGGTGAGCGTACAGGGCCAGGGCGCGCTCGGCCTCCTGGCGGACGGTCTCGGCCATGTCCGGCGGCGAGACGACCCGGCCGGTGTCGCCCAGGCGCAGCGCCAGCTTCAGGATCCAGTCCTCGTCGCGGGCCCGCAGCGCCACCCGCAGCCGCCCCTCGCCCAGCTCGGTGACCTGCTCGCACGGGTAGTACTCGGCCACCCACCGCCCGGCCGCGCTCAGCTCCAGCTCGACCAGCTCATCGGTCGGCGACGGGCGGAACACCCCGGCGGTCACGTCGCGCGGCTCGGCCTCGGCGGGCGGGTCGGCGGGCACGTCGAGCACGTCAACGCCGAGCACCCGATCCAGCCGGAACAGCCGCATCGCCTCGGCCCGGTAGCACCAGCCCTCCAGGTAGGCGCGGCCGTCGACGACCACGACCCGCATCGGGTCGACCTCGCGCGGCGTCACCTCGTCGCGGCCCTGCACGTAGTAGCGCAGCGACAGCCGCCTGCCCCTGGTCAGGCCCTCGCGCACCCGGGGCAGCGCGTCGGGGGCGGCCTCCACGTCCACGGCGACCTGGGTGCTGACGGTGGCGGCGCCCTCGCCGGCGGCCCGCTCCAGCTTGGCCGTCACCCGCGGCAGCGCGTCACCGGGAACCTCGGCCAGCTCGGGGGTGGCGGCCAGCATGCGCAGCGCCACCAGCAGCGCGCTGGCCTCGTCGATGCCGAGCCGCAGCGGCCTGGCGATGGTGTCGGCGTTGTCGATGAGGATCTCGCCGCCGTCCCAGGAGACGTCGATGAGGTCGCCGGGGGTGTGGCCGGGCAGCCCGCACATCCAGACGAGCTGCAGGTCGTCGATGAGCTGCTTCTCGCTCAGCCCGAACACCCCGGCCACCTCGCCGACCTGCGCCCCCGGATGGGACATCAGGTACGGCACCAGCGCCAGCAACCGCGGCAGCCTGTCAGCCGACCCGCTCATGCCATGGCCCCCTTCAGACGACGGATGACGGCCTCGCGGGCGTCCGGCGGCTCGACGACCTCGACGTCGGCGCCGAGGCTGGCCATCCACCCGGCCAGCCGCTCGGGGTCGGTGAAGGCCAGCTCGGCCTCGTCCCACCCGTCGGTGCCGGGATGCACGGCCCTGGCGAGCTGCCGCAGCCCCTCGCACGCCCCCTGGCGCACGCGGACCACGGCGACCCGCTCGTCGGTCGTCTCGTCGGGGAAGCCCACCATGGCCCGCAGGTCGACGCCCTCGGGCACCTCGACGGCGCCCGGCTTGCCGACCGCGGCGACCTGGCCGGCGATGCGGCTGAGCCGGAAGGCGCGCGGCGCGTCCCTGTCGCGATCGTACCCGGCCAGGTACCAGCGCCCGCGCCTGCTGACCACGCCCCACGGCTCCACGGTGCGGCTGCGCACGCTCTCGCTGCCGGCGCCGCGGTAGTCGAAGCGGACCACGCGCCGGTCGCGCACGGCGTCCCACAGCGCGGGGAAGGCCGGGTCGCGGGTGTCGACGCGCAGCTCCAGGGCGCCGGTGCCGACCGGCTGGTCGGTGGCCACGCCGCCCGCGCGCAGCTTCAGCAGCGCACCCGACGCGGCCTCGGCCAGGCTGGCGCGCTGCCACACCTGGGCGGCCAGGCCCAGCACGGCCGCCTCGTCGGGCTCCAGGGTGATCTCCGGCAGCTCGTAGGACTCCCGCTCGATCCGGTAGCCCGGCTCGTCCTCCCACGGGTCGCGCACCACGTCGATCGGGATGCCGATCTCCCGCAACTCGTTCTTGTCCCGCTCGAACATGCGCTGGAACGCCTCGTCGCCGTCGCGGTCGTAACCGGGGACGGCCTGGCGGATCTGCTCGGCCGACAGCGGGCGCCGGGTGGCGAGCAGGCAGATCACCAGATTGAGCAACCGTTCTGTCTTCCGGCGCGACATCTGCCTCACTCCTCCTTCATCGACGCTACCCTGCCCCCGTGATCAGATGGCGCAAGGGCGAGGTCGTACGGATCCGACGCGAGTGGCCGGGAGCGGTGGAGCTGGACGTCACCGTCCCCGAGGGGGAGTGCCGGGCGCTGGCGTATCCACCGTTGGTGGGGCGCCCGGAACCCGGCGATGAGGTGCTGCTCAACACGACCGCGCTCGCGATGGGTCTCGGTACGGGAGGTTACGCCATGGTGGTGGCCGTCCCGAACCGTTTGCCGGAAGATCCTCAAGGGCCGGGCCACCTGGTGAAGGCCAGGTACACCCCGTTGCAGGCCACGGTGCAGGGCGCCGACGAGCAGGATTCCCCGTATCACGCCAGGTTGCGGGAGGCGGACTCGCTCGACGGCATGCCGGTGATCGTGGCGGATCTGCACTCGGCGCTGGCGCCGATCCTGTGCGGTCTGTACGCCGCCAGGCCGGGCGTGCGGGTGGCGTACGTGATGCAGGACGGCGGCGCGCTGCCCGTGTGGTTCTCGATGGCGGCGGCCCGGTTGCGCGAGGAGGGCTGGCTGGCGGGCGTGGTGACGGTGGGCCAGTCGTTCGGCGGCGACCTGGAGGCGGTCACCGTGCATACGGGGCTGCTGGCGGCCAGGCACGTGCTGGAGGCGGAGGTGGCGGTCGTCACGCAGGGGCCGGGCAACCTGGGCACGGGCACCCGGTGGGGCTTCTCGGGGGTGGCGGCGGGCGAGGCGGTCAACGCGGCGGGCGTGCTGCGCGGGCTGCCCGTGGCGTCGCTGCGGGTCAGCGAGGGCGACCGGCGCGAGCGCCACTACGGCGTCTCGCACCACTCGCTGACCGCCTACGGCCGGGTCGCGCTGTCGCCCGCGCAGGTGCCGGTGCCTGAGCTGCCCGGCGAGTTCGGGGTGCGGGTCAGGGACCAGGCCGAGCTGCTGGCCGTACGGCACCGCCTGGTGCCCGTCCCGGTGGACGGCCTGCGCGAGGCCCTGGAGGCCTCGCCGGTCAGGTTGTCGACGATGGGCAGGAGCCTGGAGGAGGACCTGCCCTACTTCCTGGCCGCCGCGTCGGCCGGCAGGCTGACGGCCTCGCTGCTGTCGTAGGCGTCCTTGAACGTGAACGCCTCGGGGCCCGGCCCCTCGCTCCTGAGGCGTTCCAGCCGCCGCATGCCCTCGGCCAGCGTGGGGATGTGGCCGGCGGGCACCCACCACATCACCATGTACGGCTCCGCCATGCGCAGGAACCACTCCCTGCGCCGCCGCAGCACGGCCAGGTGCTCGCTGCGGTAGGCGTAGTTCCACAGCGACTCCAGCGACTCCCACACCGAGAAGTTAGTCACCAGGTGGTCGCCGTAGTCGTGCACGACGAGGGCGGTGGGGTCGCTCTCGCTCTCCTTCAGCCGCCACACGAACCCCGGCGCCGTGTCGGCGACGGCGTTGATGGGCTCCAGCAGGGCGATGAACTCGGCGAGCTCGGGGCTGTCGGCGGGCGCGCGCAGGTGGGCGATGTTGAGCTCGGCGAGATGCATGTCAGGCGGGTTCATGGGAGCCAGCACACCATCACCCGCCCTCTATGTCAATATCTGTTTGCTTTAGAGAGACGCAGCACTCCCCCGGCCGCGGATCCAGCACGGCCCGCTCAGGATCGTCACCCAGCCCCTTCAGCAGCCCCTGGCACAGCGCCAGGTTCATCGAGCACACCAGCAGCGGCTGCTCCTCGGCCAGCACGTGGAACGGGCAGTTGCGCAGCCGCAGCCGGCCGCCCTCCGCGTACGGCTCGTAGCCGCGCTCGCTCAGCACCCGCTCCACCGGCTCACCCCGGTGGCTCCCGGCGATCCTCTCGCCCGCGCCCCGCGCCACCTCCTCGGCCCGCTCCTCGGCGCCGAGCACCTCCACCACGTCCGCCAGCACCGAGGCGAGCGTCACGTAGTCGCGCGGCGGCAGGCTCACCGACCGCTCGCCCCTGGCCCTGCGGTACACCTTCGCCGGCCGGCCGCTGCCCGGCCCCTTCTTCTCCTGCTGCCGGAACCCGCTCTCCAGCAGGCCCGCCTCCACCAGCTTGTCGAGATGGTGCCCGGCCAGCGTCCTGGACACGCCCGCCGCCTCCGCGGCCTCCCCCCGGCCCACGTCGCCGCCCCGGGAGGCGACGACGTCGTACAGGCTGCGGCGGACGGGGTCGTGCAACAGGGCCAGCGCCTCGAGGTCGTCGCTACTCACAGCGGGAGTCTACGAGCACGCCCCGCCCTAGTAGGCGGCGAGAAGATCCACGACGAACACGAGCGTGTCCGAGCCCTTGATCCCGTACGCGGGGTTGCCCGCCCGGCCGTACCCGTCGGCGGGCGGCACGATCATCAGCACCCGGCTGCCGGTGGGCACCCCCGACAGGGCCTTGTCCCACGCCCTGATCACGCTGCCGTCGCCCAGTTTGAACGCCTTCGGCCCGCCGCTCGCCCAGGTGGCGTCGAAGATCCGGCGGCGGCTCCAGACGGCGGCCTCGTACTGGGTGACCACGAGCTGCCCCGCCCGCGCCACCCGTCCGTCGCCCCTGGACAGCACCTTCGCCGAGAACCTCGCCGGCGGCGGGCCCGCGGGCACCGCCAGCGCGGGCCTGGCGCCGCCGCCCACCTCGACCCCGGCCAGCGTGCCGGCCGCCGACTCGACCGAGGCGCCCTTGCGGTGCGCGCCCAGGATGTCCACGACGTAGAACAGCTCCTCGCCCGCGGCCACGCCCTGCGGCGGGTTCGCGCCGAACCCGTCCCCCGGCGGGATCGCGGCGATCACCCGGCTGCCCACCGTGCGGCCCTTCAGCGCCCGCTCCAGGCCCGGCAGCAGCTCGCCCACGGGGAACGCCGCCGGGGTGCCGCGGTTGAAGCTGGAGTCGACCAGGCGGTTGTCCCGGCCGTCCCACACGTGCGCGGTGTACTGCACGATCGCCACGTCGCCGTCGCCGAGCCGCTCGCCCTTGCCCGTGGCCAGCTCGTCCACCTGCAGCCCGGCCACCGGCTTGCCGTCGGGGAAGTGGATCGTCGGGCGGGCGCCGAACGCGCCACCCACCTCCAGGTCCAGGTCTCCGGCGGCCTCGCTCGTGCAGCCCGCCGCCAGCAGGGACGTCAGCAGCAGGGGCGCCAGCAGCAGTGACGCGGCGGCACGGCGCATCGGGTCCTCCCAGCACGGAACGGCCCGGCGGCACCCGCCTCGGGGGCGCGCCGCCGGGCTCGCGATGCTACCGCGACACCGGACCGTACGTCAGCAGGCGACCGTCCATCCGCCCGTCAGCAGGCGACGATCCGTCCAGCCGTTCAGCAGGCGACGATCCGTCCGGCCGTTCAGTAGGCGGCCAGGACGTCCACCACGAACACCAGCGTGCTGTTGGCGGGGATGCCCTGCTGCGCCTGCGCGCCGTACCCGAGGTCCGGCGGGATGCTCATCACCACGCGGCTGCCGACCGGAACCCCGTCCAGGCCCTTCTGCCAGCCCTGGATCACCTGCGCGAGCGGGAACTCGGCCGGCTGGCCCCGCTCCCAGCTCGAGTCGAACTGCTGGTCGGTGCCCCAGATCTTGCCGGTGTAGTGCACGACGAGCGTCTGGCTGGCCTTCGCCTTCGCGCCGGTGCCCTGGATGAGCGTCTTGACGACCAGGTCCTTGGACGGCTTCTCGCTGGTCTTCGTGGTCAGCGTGGGCGCCTTCTCGCCGCCCGGGCTCACGACCTCGACACCCTTGATCGACTCGCCCGTCTCCTTGCCGGTCGCCGCCTTCAGCGCCGCGGGCTGGGTGCCGACCACGTCGAACACGAACACCTTGGTCGGCTCGGCGGGCGTCGTCTGCTGCTGGGCGACGGAGTCGTTGGCCAGCACCGCCAGCAGCCGGCCACCGTGCTTGACCTTGGTGAAGCCCTCCTGCAGCACCTGCGGCAACTGCTCGTTGACGGCGATCGTCTCCGGCGCCTTGGTGTCGTAGGAGGAGCCCTGCACGGCGTTGCCCTTGCCGTCCCAGTTGTAGACGGTCAGGTTGACGATCACGCGGTCGCCCGCCTTGACGCCGTCGCCGTCGCCCGCCTGGATCACCTCGTACGACGACTTCGTGGCGGGCGAGCCGGACGGGAAGGTCACCGTGGGCTTGGCGCCCACGTTCCCGGCGACCTTGACCCCCGACGGCGCCCCGGGCGCGGGGGCCGAGGCGGAGGCGGAGGCGGAGGTGGTCGCGGAGGCGGCGGTGCCCGGGTTGGCGCCGCCGTCGGAGCCGCAGGCTGCGGCGAACAAGGTCAATGGCACGGCGGCCAGTACGGCCAGAGCGCGGCGCATGGATTTCCCTCGGAAAAGACGTCAGATTCGCGCCACACTACCCGACGCCCCGGTAGGGCCGGGGTAAACGGAGCTCCACGTTCCGCGTTGCCCGGCCGCGCCCGCCCTTCCGGCGACCGCGGCCTGTGACCCCTGGAGCCCCGCCCCGCCTCACATACCGGCGATCAGCTTGTCCACCCGCTCGTCCACGCTCCGGAACGGGTCCTTGCACAGCACCGTCCGCTGCGCCTGGTCGTTCAGCTTCAGGTGCACCCAGTCGACGGTGAAGTCGCGCCGCTTCTCCTGCGCCTTGCGGATGAACTCACCGCGCAGCCGCGCCCGCGTGGTCTGCGGCGGCACCGACTTGGCCTCGAAGATCTTCAGGTCGGACGCCACCCGCTCCACCGAGCCGCGCTTCTGCAGCAGGTAGTACAGGCCGCGCTTACGGTGCACGTCGTGGTAGGCCAGGTCGAGCTGCGCCACCCGCGGCGAGGACAGCGGCAGGTCGTACTTGCGCCGGTACCGCTCGATGAGCTGGTACTTCGTCACCCAGTCGATCTCCCGCGAGACCAGGTCGAGGTTGCCCGTGTCGACGGCGGTCAGCGTGCGCTCCCACAGCTCCAGCACCCGGTGCGCGATCTCGTCGCCGCCGCGGCGGTCGACGAAGTCCTTCGCCTTCGACAGGTACTCCTGCTGGATCTCCAGGCTCGACGCCTCACGCCCGTTGGCCAGCCGCACCCGGCGCCGGCCCGTCATGTCGTGGGAGACCTCGCGGATGGCCCTGATCGGGTTCTCCAGCGACAGGTCGCGCATGACCGTGCCCGACTCGATCATGCGCAGCACCAGGTCGGTGGCGCCGACCTTGAGCAGCATCGTGGTCTCGCTCATGTTCGAGTCGCCCACGATGACGTGCAGGCGGCGGAACCGCTCGGCGTCGGCGTGCGGCTCGTCGCGCGTGTTGATGATCGGACGTGAACGCGTGGTGGCGCTGGAGACGCCCTCCCAGATGTGCTCGGCCCGCTGCGACACGCAGTAGACGGCGCCGCGCGGCGTCTGCAGCACCTTGCCCGCCCCGCACACGATCTGCCGCGTCACCAGGAACGGGATCAGCACGTCCGCCAGCCGGCCGAACTCCCCGTGCCTGCCGACCAGGTAGTTCTCGTGGCAGCCGTAGGAGTTGCCGGCCGAGTCGGTGTTGTTCTTGAACAGGTAGATGTCACCCGCGATGCCCTCTTCGCGCAGCCGCTTCTCGGCGTCCACGAGCAGGCCCTCTAGGATGCGCTCGCCCGCCTTGTCGTGGGTGACGAGCTCGATGACGTTGTCACATTCGGGTGTTGCGTACTCAGGATGGCTGCCCACGTCGAGGTACAGACGCGCGCCGTTGCGAAGGAAGACGTTGCTCGATCGGCCCCAGGACACGACCCGCCGGAACAGGTAGCGCGCGACCTCGTCGGGGGACAACCTGCGCTGCCCCCTGAACGTGCAGGTCACGCCGTACTCGTTCTCCAGCCCGAAGATGCGACGATCCATCACCTCACACTATGCCCACGGATCGGCAAGCGGGAGAGATCTTCGCAGGTGTTTTCCCTCCACCACCGCGAACGACCACTTCTGCCCCGCTTCGCCCCCGCCCTTGCCTCCCCGCTTCGGGCACCCGCTTCCGCCTCCGCTTCGGGCACCCGCTTCACTGCCCGCTTCGGGCACCCGCTTCCGCCCTCCGCTTCGGGCACCCGCTTTCACCGCCCGCTTCGGGCACCCGCTTCAGCCCCCGTGCCCGCCCCCACTGGGCGCGGGTGCCGCGGCGGCTCCGCTCAGGGGGTGTAGATCTCCTGAACCTGAACGATCTTCCCCTTGTGGACGGTGATCAGAGCAGGGTGGCCGGCCTTGGCGTGCCGCTTGACCAACGTCCCCCTGGAGCACCGCTTGGCGCCCAGGCCCGTCTTGCGGCTCACCGTCAGGTCCGTCCCGGCCGTCTTGCAGCCGTACGCCGACAGGAAGATCACGTCCTTGGCGATGGGCGAGGCGTAGGCCCGCGCATCGCCCTCCGGCGGGCCCTCGAAGTGGCCCTCCGTGTGGGTGCCCTTCTTCCACCTGATGGGCTCGTACTCGGCCACGCCGCCCCGCACGTAGGTGATCCAGCCGCGCAGGATGCCGTTGTGGCGGGAGTGGATGCGCTTGGTGAAGTCGTGGCCCGGGTCGGCCTGGAACGTGGTGCCGAAGATCTTCGGGGCCTTGTACTTGGGGAAGGCGGTGGCGGCCTCGGCGGCCACGCCGGTGGTGAGCATGACGGCCGTCGCTGCGCCTGCCGCGATCAGGCCACGCAAGGGAGTGTTCACGGATCATGAGATTCGTGATCGGGGGGTGGGGTTCGGGCGGCCGCGAGTGAAACAGGTCACAATCGAGTCACCCGACCCGCCACACCCCGGCACCACCCACCCCACCCGCCCGACCACGGCACCACGGGGGTCATGCGCCACCACACCCCCTGCCGCACCGCACCGCCTCCGCACCGCACGCGCCGCGCCGCGCCGCGCCTGCACCAAGCGCCGCCCGCGAGACCCCGGCTGCGTCACCCCGGCAACGACGACGGGGACCGCCGAAGCGATCCCCGTCCTCACCGTCCCGTCCCCCGCCTAAAGCGGCGACGACCCATCATCCACATCCCCATCAGGCCCCGTAGGCGGCGGCGCCTCCCCGGACGCCTGAGGCGGCGCGGCGGGCGGTGTGGCAGGCGGGGTCGCGGAGGCCGACGGCGGGTTGCTGGTCTGGGCGAGCAGCCTCTCCAGCCGAGCCCCCGTCAGCCGCAGGAACTTGCGGTGCTCCCGGTTGCGGTCGAGCACCGCCACCTCGAGCTGCCCCACCGGCGGCCGCTCCCCGCCCGGCTCGGTCAGCGCCGTCAGCGCCACCTCCAGCGCGTCGGCCAGCGACATCGACTCGCGGTAGCGCTCCTTCAGGCGGGTCGCGACCGCCTCGGCCTGCCCGCCCATGGCGGCGAAGCCGTGCTCGTCGAAGACGGACCCGTCGAAGGTGAGCCGGTAGATGGCGTCGCCCTCCTTGGTGTCGCCCACCTCGGCGACGACGACCTCCACCTCCAGCGACTTGATCGACTCGGTGAAGATGCGGCCGAGGTTGGAGGCGTACAGGTTGGCCAGGCCGCGCCCCGTCACGTCGGAGCGGTCGTAGGTGTAGCCGTTGACGTCGGCGTAGCGGATGCCGCCGAGCCGCAGCTCCTCGAACTCGTTGTAGCGGCCCACCGCCGCGAACCCGATGCGGTCGTAGATCTCGCTGATCTTGTGCAGCGCCCGCGACGGGTTGGGCGCCACGAACAGGATGCCGTCCACGTACTGCAGGGTGACGACGGACCGGCCCCGCGCGATGCCCTTGCGCGCGTAGTCGGCCTTGTCCCGCATGATCTGCTCGGGGGACGCATATCCGAAAGGCATGGACACGTGTGGAGGTCCTTTCTAGCGCAGCGGGGCGATGGGGCCGTCGGGCGAGATCAGGCGGGCGTCCAGCATCTGCTGGACGTAGCCGGAGACCTCGTCCTGCGACAGGCGGCGGAAGCCGTCGGCGTCGATGACCGACACGATGGGCCAGATCTTCCTCGTCACGTCGGGCCCGCCGGTCGCCGAGTCGTCGTCGGCGGCGTCGTACAGCGCCTGGATCAGCGTCATCACCATGTCGTCGGCCGACGCCCCGTCGCGGTAGAGCTTCTTCAGCGACCCGCGCGCGAAGATCGACCCGGACCCGATCGCGTCGAACCTCTCCCGCTCGTAGGGCCCGCCCGCCACGTCGTAGCTGAAGATGCGCCCCTCGTCCTTGTCGGGGTCGTAGGCGGCGAACAGCGGCACCACCACCAGCCCCTGCATCGCCATGGCCAGGTTGCCCCTGATCATGGTGGCGAGCCGGTTGGCCTTGCCCTGGACCGACATCGACCGGCCCTCGACCTTCTCGTAGTGCTCCAGCTCGACCCGGTAGAGGCGGGCGAACTCGATGCCCGTGCTGGCCGTGCCGGCGATGCCCATGCACGAGTAGTCGTCGGCGCGGAACACCTTCTCCACGTCCCGCTGCGAGATGATGTTGCCCGACGTCGCCCGCCGGTCGCCTGCCATGATCACGCCGCCGGCGAACGTGGCGGCCACGATCGTGGTCGCGTGCGGAACCTGGTCACCGATCGGCGTGGCCAGCACCTCATCCCGCCGCGGCAGCAAGTCAGGCGCGTACGAGCCGACAAACTCGGTGAACGAGGAACTTCCGGTGTTCTGGAAAAGATGGTTCACCAAGCCGACGGGCAGATCCCTGTGCGATGCCACGCGACTCCCTCCAAACGTTCAGTGTTCCTAGGGCGACCCTACTCATGTTGGGTTGTTGTCTGCACTTCCCACGATCAGCTCACGGCGAACCACCTATCACAACGGTCCGATAGGGCCCAATAAGCCGCCATGCGCGCCGAAGGTCCGTGTTCAGATCGTTTCTTTACGGCCGCCACCGCCCATGCGACTGTCGGTATGTCTGCACGTCCTGAACAGGAGGCCGACAATGCGACTCCCCAGCCGACCCGCGCTGATCGGGGTCATCGCCGCACTCGCCCTCACCTCCTGCGGCTCCGGCGGCGGCTCCGGCGACGGCAGCGTCACCCTCACCATCGCCGCCAACTCCATCGAGGGCGGCAAGAACGCCGAATCCGCACAGTGGATCAAGCAGTGGGTGATCCCCGAGTTCGAGAAGAGCCACCCCAACGTCAAGGTCCTGTTCCAGGGCAGCGGCGTCGACGACGAGCAGTACAAGACCAGGATCGCGCTCGACCTCAAGTCGCGGACCGGCGCCGACGTGATCGACCTCGACGGCATCTGGGTCGGCGAGTTCGCCCAGGCCGGCTACATCAAACCCCTCACCGAGGTCGGCGGCGCCACCGTCGAGCAGTGGGAGGGCTGGGCCCAGATCCCCCAGGCCGTGCAGGGCCTCGGCATCTTCGACGGCAAGAAGTACGGCCTGCCCCAGGGCACCGACGGCCGCGTCCTGTTCTACAACAAGACCCTGTTCCAGAAGGCCGGCCTGCCCGCCACCTGGCAGCCCGCGAGCTGGCGCGACATCATCGACGCCGGAGCCCGGCTGAAGACCGCCGGCGTCCCCACCCCCATCCAGCTCAACGCCGGCACCGCCATGGGCGAGGCCACCACCATGCAGGGCCTGCTCCCCCTGCTCGCCGGCGCGGGAGCCGAGGTCTACACCGGCGGCAAGTGGACGGGCGCCGCCCAGCCCCTCAAGGACGCCCTCGGCTTCTACCAGCAGATCTACGGCGGCAGCGGCCTCGGCGACCCCAGACTCCAGCAGGAGGCCAAAGGCCGCGACAAGTCCTTCGCCCAGTTCGCGGAAGGCAAGATCGGCATCCTCGCCGAGAGCGACTACTTCTGGCGCTCCGTCATCGAACCCCAGGCCGGAGTCGCCCCCATGAAGGACCGCGACCAGGCCGTCGGCTACGCCAAGATCCCCGCCAAGGAGCCCGGCGGCGGCATCCGCGGCCAGGACTTCGTCAGCATGTCGGGCGGCGCCGTCCGCGTGCTCAACCCGTTCTCCAAGAACCCCAGGCTCGCCTGGGACCTGCTCGCCTTCATGCACTCAGCCGCAGCCACCAAGGCGCAACTCGCCGGGCAGGTCCGCATCAGCGCCCGCACCGACGTCAACGACGAGGTGCTCACCGCCGACCCCATGCTCAAGTACATCGCCGACGAGGTGCTGCCCCTCACCGCCTACCGGCCGGGCGTGGCCGTCTACCCGCAGGTCTCCACCGCCCTCCAGGAGGCCACCGCCGCCGTCGTCGCCGGCAGGAGCCCCGACCAGGCCGCCACCGCCTACCAGAGCACGCTGGAGGGAATCGTCGGTGGCGCGGCCAACATCAGCGGCTGACGCGGCAGGCCTCGGCAAGGGCAGGGCGATCGCGTTCGTCCTGCCCGCCATCACCCTCATCGCCGTCTTCCTGCTCTTCCCCGCCCTGTGGACCATCTACCTCGGCCTCACCGACTACCGCCTCACCGGCCTCGCCGCCGCCGACCCCCAGCTCGTCGGCACCGGCAACTACACCGGCGCGCTCACCGACCCCCGCTTCCTGTCGTCGCTGTGGCTCACCGTCCTGTACGTCGGCGGCTCCGCCGTCATCGGGCAGGCCGGGCTCGGCTTCACCCTCGCCTGGGTGCTGCGCACCCGCTCAGGCCCCCTGCGCCGCACCGTCGAAGGCGTCGTCCTGCTCGCCTGGATCCTGCCCAGCACCGTCGTCGGCTTCCTGTGGTTCGCACTGCTCGACCGCGACGACGGAACGCTCAACGCCCTCCTGCACACCCCCGGCTTCGCCTGGCTGCTCGACCACCCGCTGCTGTCGATCATCGTGTTCAACGTGTGGCGCGGCACCGCGTTCAGCATGATGCTCTACTCCGCCGCGCTGGAGAACGTACCGCCCTCCCACCTCGAAACCGCCCGCCTGGCGGGCGCGAGCGTCCTCCAGCAGCTGCGCGACGTCGTCCTGCCCCTCATCCGCCGCCACATCCTGACGAACCTGCTGCTCATCAGCCTGTGGACGTTCAACGACTTCACGCCGTTCGTCCTCACCGGCGGCGGCCCCGAGGGCCGCTCCGAGATCCTGCCCGTGTACGTCTACCGCGTCGCCCTCAGAGACGGCCAGCTCGGCGCGGGAGCCGCCATCTCCTTCCTCATCCTGCTCATCAACCTCGTCTTCGCCCTGGTCTACCTGCGGCTCCTGCGCGGCCGGCGCCGCCACCAGGAGGCCGCCGCCACCACCGGCCCGCCCGCATGACCACCCATCGAGAGCCCGCCCCCACGACCGCCACCCGCCGGGAGCCCGTCACATGATCCGCCACACCATCGGCAGGCTCGCCGCCACTTTCTTCATCGCCGTCGTCCTGGCCTTCTTCACCCTGCCCATGCTCTGGCTCGCCAGCGCCCCCTTCGACGACACCCCCTCCATCACCACCTCCGTCCCCGCATTCACCCTCCGCAACTTCGCCGCCATCCTCGACAACCCCTACGCCCTCGGCTCCATCCGCAACTCCCTCATCCAAGGCGGAGGCGCCGCCGCCCTCGTCGTCATCCTGGCCGCGCTCGCCGCGTACGCGCTCTCCCGCGTCCGCGTACCCGGCCGCGACGCCCTCCTCTACCTGCTGCTCCTGCTGTCGTCCGTGGTCACCGGCACCGCCGCCATGGTGCCCATCTTCGAGCTGGCCACCCGCCTCGACCTCATCGACACCCACCTCGGCGTCGTCCTCGTCGTCTCCGGCGGCCTGCTGCCCGCCGCCATCTTCATCCTCAAGGACTTCATGGACGACACCCCCACCTCCTACGAGGAGTCCGCCCGCGTCTTCGGCGCGAGCCCCCTGCAGATCCTGCGCCACATCGTCGTCCCCCTCGTCAGACCCGGCCTGGCCACCATCGCCGTCTGGGCGCTCGCCAGCGTCTGGGGCGGCTTCCTGTTCCAGTTCATCCTGCTCAGAGACCCCGCCAAAGCCCCGGGCTCCGTCATCCTCTACACCCTCTACACCGAGGGCGGCGCCCCCAAGCTCGACCTCATCGCCACCTTCTCACTGCTCTACTCACTGCCCGTCGTCGTCATGTACCTCTTCGTCTCGCAGCGCTACGGCTTCCGCTTCCACGGAGGAATCAAACGGTGATCACCCTGCACGCCCTCACCAAGATCTTCCCCGGCGGAGTCCACGCCCTCGACGACATCCACCTCACCATCGCCGACGGCGAGTTCTTCGCCCTCCTCGGCCCCTCAGGCTGCGGCAAGACCACCCTCCTGCGCACCATCGCCGGGCTCGAAACCCCCACCCGCGGCACCGTCCACATCGACGACAGGAACGTCACCGACCTGTCACCCGGACAACGCGACGTCGCCATGGTCTTCCAGGACTACGCGATCTTCCCCCACATGGACGTCACCGCCAACATCGCCTACCCCCTGCGCATCAGAAAGGTCCCCCGCGCCGAACGCGTCACCAAAGCCGCCGACGTCGCCGCCCGGCTCAGCCTCACCGACCTCCTCCACCGCCGCCCCGCCGAACTCTCCGGCGGCCAGCAGCAACGCGTCGCACTCGCCCGCGCCATCGCCTGCCACCCCACCGCCTTCCTCTTCGACGAACCCCTGTCCAACCTCGACGCCCGCCTCCGCCTCGAAGCCCGCACCTTCCTCAAACGCCTCCAGCGCGAACTCGCCGTCACCACCGTCTTCGTCACCCACGACCAGGCAGAAGCCCTCGCACTCGCCGACCGCATCGCCGTCATGTCCGACGGCCGCATGATCCAGGTCGCCGCCCCGGCCGAGATCTTCCACCGCCCCGCCACCACGTTCGTCGCCTCCTTCATCGGCTCCACCCCCATGAACCTCCTCCCCGCCCGCGCCACCCCCGCCGCACTCCACGTCGCCGGCGCCACCCTGCCCCTCCCCGGCCCCCTCCCCGGCGGCGTCCACGACGACGACACCCTCACCTACGGCGTACGCCCCGAATACATGACCCTCTCCCCCACCGAACGCCCCGACGCCTTCCCCGGCGTCATCTCCGTCCTGGAGAACCTCGGCACCCACACCCTCGTCACCCTCGAAACCCCCGGACCCCACATCCAGCTCGTCGTCCCCGAAGGCGAAGAACCACCCCTCGGCACCCCCGCCTGGGCCACCCCCCGCCGCGCCCTCCTCTACCGCGACGACACCCTCCTCACCACCGTCTGAGCACGCCGCCATACTGGACCCATGGCCACCAGGAACTGGATCCTGCACCTCGACCTCGACCAGTTCATCGCCGCCGTCGAACTCCTGCGCCACCCCGAACTCCGCGGCAGACCCGTCGTCGTCGGCGGCACAGGCGACCCTGCCCAGCCCCGCACCGTCGCCGCCACCTACGAGGCCCGCGAACACGGCATCCACTCCGGCATGCCCCTCCGCACCGCCCAGCGCCGCTGCCCCGACGCCGTCTTCCTGCCCAGCGACCCGCCCGCCTACGAGGCCGCCTCAGCCCGCGTCATGGCCGTCCTGCGCGAATTCCCCGTCCTCGTCGAAGTCTGGGGCTGGGACGAAGCCTTCCTCGGCGCCACCACCGACGACCCGGAAGCCCTCGCCGCGGACCTCCAGCACGCCGTACGCGCCCGCACCCACCTCGACTGCTCCATCGGCATCGGCGACAACAAACACCAGGCCAAACTCGCCTCCGCCTTCGCCAAACCCGCCGGCGTCCACCGCCTCACCACCGACAACTGGGCCCAGACCATGAACGACCGGCCCACCGACGCCCTCTGGGGCATCGGCGCCCGCATCTCCAGGAAACTCGCCGCCCTCGGCCTGAACACCGTCGCCCAGCTCGCCGCCGCCGACCCCGCCGACCTGGCCCGCCACTTCGGCCCCACCAACGGCCCCTGGTACCGCTACCTCGCCCTCGGCAAAGGCGAAGCCGAAGTCGTCACCACACCCTGGATCGCCCGCGGCCACAGCCGCGAGACCACCTTCCCCCACGACCTCACCGACAGAGCCGACCTCACCCGCCACCTCACTGCCCTCGCCGAACACGTCACCCACGACGCCGCCGAAGCCGGCCGTCAGATCACCCGCGTCTCCGTCAAGGTCCGCATCACACCGTTCCTGACCCGCACCCGCCAGTCAAAACTCCCCGCCCCCACCACCGACGCGCACGTCATCACCCGGACCGCCCTCGACATCCTCGACCGCCACGACCTCACCCACCCCGTCCGCCTCATCGGCGTGGCCGTCGAATACACGATGCCCGAAGACTGAAACTCACCCCACCCGCGTCACCGACCGATAGAACTCCGACCGAAGCTCCTCCTCCGCCCGCGCCAGCTCCACCAGCTCCTCATCCGAGAACGGCGACTCCTCGCCATCATCCTCGACAGCCGCCTCGACATACGAAAGCGCCCGCCACACCACCGCCTCGTCATCCCGGAACTGCCCGATCCCCGTATTGCACGGCAAACACAACGCGAACCGGACCGCACCCGTCCGATGACAATGATCCACATGCTCGGGCGGCCGATCCCAGCACACCACGCACAACCCGTGCTGCGCCGAAATCATCCGCTCCACATCCTCGTGCCGCATCCGATAACGCTGCGACAGGTGATATGTCCGCGTCCGCGCCACCGGCACCTCACCACGCGCCTCCGGCAACACCACGAACTCCGGCCAGAGCACCTCCCCGGCCAGATAGAGCGCGGCCAGCTCCAGCAACACCGTGTTGTCGCCGAAGTGCCCGAGTCCGTTGTTGCAGTTGAAACAGAGAACGCCGCGGACCTGGCCGGTCGCGTGACAGTGGTCGACGAACGTGCCGGGGACGGCCCGGCAGATGGCGCAGAGCCCGCCCTGACGGGCGAGCATGCGCACGAAGTCGTCCTCTGTGATGCCGTAACGGCGCTTCAGGTGATAGTTCCGGGTGCTGCCATGATTCTTGATTCGTTCGTCTCGCATCACGGTGTTGTGACACGGCTTGCAGTAAGCAGCGAGCCCGGACTTCTCCGCCTTGTTGCGCCCGAAATCCGCAACAGGCTTGATCTCTTTACACCGAGGGCAATGCTTGTGCCCTTCCGGGACGGAGACCGCCTCTCGAACGGTCTTCCCCTGTTCGGCCTTCCGCTTGCGATAACTCTGAGTGGACCGCCGCCGGAAGCAGGCTCTGCAATACCGAGCCCGCCCGTCTGGTTGACGCTTGTTGAGCCCGAACTCCTCGATCGCCTTGACCTCGTCACAGTCCGGACACCGCTTCACGCCACCCGGCAATTCCACCCGATTTCCTCCCTTTTAGATGTCCGTTTTGCCCTACTCTCCGCCCTTCTGGACATAGCTGCGCACGAATTCCTCTGCGTTCTCTTCGAGAACTTCGTCGATTTCGTCCAGAATTGCGTCGACATCGTCAGTGAGCTTCTCCTGACGCTCCTGCACATCCGGCGCCGCCGAAGCCTCGGTCTCCTCGACTTCGGACTCGCGCCGCCCGGCCTGCTTCTGCCCGCCGGTGTCCTTGGTTGCCATGTCCTACCTCCGCTTGGGGGACTGCCTCTAGGCATATCTTCCCCGAACGGGCCGACATTTCGCGCCGAACGCCCAGCGATCTTGCCCACTTGACTAGATAGCGTTCCTATCCAACAATGAACCCCCGTACCGACAGGAGGTTCAGATGTCCCCTTCGTCCTTGAGCACGGTGGGTGTGCTCCTCATCACAGTCCCCGGAGTGGCCTACGGCGGCGTGACGCTGCTGAGGTTGCTCATGCGGAACGTTCCCGGCTACCTGGACAACCCGGTCCGTCGCGGCCTGTGGCGGGCGGGGCACGCGCATGCGGGCGTGCTGGTGCTGTTCGCGCTGGTGGCGATGCTGTACGTGGACCAGTCGGGGTTGCCGGAGGCGCTGAAGGCGGTCACGCGGACGCTGATCGTGGCGGCGCCGATCCTGATGCCGCTGGGCTTCTTCCTGTCGGTGGTGCGTCCTGGCGACACGAAGCCGAGCAAGCTGATCTATCTGACGGTGGCGGGCGGGGTGTGCCTGGCGGCGGGCACGCTGATGCTGGGGATCGGCCTGCTGTGAGCGGGCCGATCCCTGGGCGTCAGGTGGTCGTTCGCCGCCGGTGAGCGCCCCTGGGCGTCAGGCGGGTCATTCGCCGCCGGTGAGGGCGGAGACGAGCTCGGCGGCGGTCTTGCAGCGGTCGAAGAGCTCGCCGACGTGGGCCTTGGTGCCGCGCAGCGGTTCGAGGGTGGGGACGCGCTGGAGTGATTCGCGTCCGGGGATGTCGAAGATGACGGAGTCCCAGGAGGCGGCGGCGACGGATTCGCTGTACTGGCGCAGGCAGCGGCCGCGGAAGTAGGCCCGGGTGTCGTTGGGCGGGTGCTCTACGGCGCGCTGGACGTCTTCCTCGGTGACGAGGCGTTGCATGCGGCCGCGGGCGACGAGGCGGTTGTAGAGGCCTCGGTCGGGCCGGATGTCGGAGTACTGGAGGTCGACGAGCTGGAGCCTGGGGTGGGACCAGTTGAGGCCGTCGCGGCTGCGGTAGCCCTCGAGGAGTTCGAGTTTGGCGACCCAGTCGAGCTCGCGGGCGAGTTGCATGGGGTCTTCCGCGAGGCGGGTGAGGACGGATTCCCAGCGGTCGAGGATGTCCTTGTTCATCTCGTCCTGGGCGGTGCCGCGTTCTTCGACGTACTTGCGGGCTTGTTCGAGGTATTCCATCTGGAGCTGGACGGCGGTGAGCTTGCGTCCGTCGCGCATGGAGATCTCGTAGCGGCAGGTGGGGTCGTGGGAGACGGCCCGGAGTGCCTGTACGGGGTTCTCGACGGCGAGGTCGCGGCTGAGGAAGCCCTCTTCGATCATGGCGAGGACGAGTGCCGTGGTGCCGAGCTTCAGGTAGGTGGAGATCTCGGACATGTTGGCGTCGCCGATGATGACGTGGAGCCGCCGGTATTTCTCGGGGTCGGCGTGGGGTTCGTCGCGGGTGTTGATGATGGGCCGCTTGAGCGTGGTCTCGAGGCCGACTTCGACTTCGAAGAAGTCGGCGCGCTGGCTGATCTGGAAGCCTTCGCCGCGCGAATCCTGACCGATGCCCACCTTGCCGGCGCCGACGACGACCTGCCGGGAGACGAAGAAGGGGGTGAGGTGCCTGACGATGTCGGCGAAGGGGGTGGCGCGCCGCATCAGGTAGTTCTCGTGGCAGCCGTAGGAGGCGCCTTTGGCGTCGGTGTTGTTCTTGTAGAGCTGGATGGGGGCGTTGGAGGGGATGGCTGACGCGCGGGTGGCGGCGTCGTACATCACTCTCTCGCCGGCTTTGTCCCAGATGACGGCTGCCCGTGGGTTGGTGCATTCGGGCGAGCTGTATTCGGGGTGGGCGTGGTCGACGTAGAGCCTGGCTCCGTTGGTGAGGATGACGTTGGCCAGGCCGAGATCCTCGTCGGTGAGCTGGCTGGGGTCCGCCACTTCCCTTGCGAGGTCGAAGCCGCGCGCGTCGCGGAGCGGGTTCTCCTCCTCGAAGTCCCATCGTGCTCTGCGCGCGCGGGCCGCCGAGGCGGCCAGGTAGGCGTTCACGACCTGTGAGGAGGTCACCATCGCGTTGGCGCCTGGCTGGCCGGGTACGGAGATGCCGTACTCGGTCTCGATGCCCATCACCCGACGCACCGTCATGCAACACCCTCTGTTCGTCCGGGTCTGTCTATCCGCCGTTTATATGCCCGAGCCTATGCCCTTCACAGTGCCCCAGGGCCACAGAGTTATGGCACCGACGTCTTTTCCATCTGTACGGCGGGAGCTGGTGGGGTTTGTGTAGGTCTGCGGGGCTTGAGTAGCCGCTGGATGGGGCGTTCGGCAAAGGAGTAGACGAGATACGACACGAGAATCGACACCAGTGTCGTGATCGTGGCGACGGCCCAGGGGGGCAGGTCGCCGGTGAGCAGCGGGATGAGGGCCACGGCGATGACGCTATGGAAGAGGTAAAGCGGGTATGTCGTGCCGCCGAGCGCGGTGAGCACGCGGGAGCTCCGCATGCGGAGCATCCCGAGTGCCATGAGGGCCATAACGGCGAAGATCAGCGTGAGGGTGATGATCACGCTGAGGTCCGTGACGGGCATGTTCTTGAACCCGGCCTGCTCGATGCGGCCGTGTACGCGGCCGAGGGCCGAATGCAGCGAAAGCCCGTAGGCGACGGCGACGTAGAGCCAGGGCAGCCATCCGCCGCCGCGCTTGTGCACGAGGTAGAGGGCCATGCCGGCGACGAAGTATCCGGCGTATCCGGGCATGACGGTCTCGCGGACGACGTCCGGCACGGCGATGTCGTTCTCGTCGAGGAGTTTGACGCCGAGTGCGGCGGCGAGCCAGACGCCGCCGAAGATCAGCACGCGCGCGCGGGTGACGCCGACGATGACCAGGATGGCGATCAGCAGGTAGAAGCGGAGCTCGGCCCAGAGCGACCAGTAGACGCCGCTGGCGTCGGTGACCTTGAACAGCCGCTGGAACATGCTGGCGTTCAGCAGGTATTCACCTGGGGAAAGTTTTGGGTCGAGCGCCTTGGCTCCGGTGAGGCCGTAGAGGGCGGCGACGGCGGCCAGGCTGAGCCAGTAGGCGGGGTAGAGGCGGACGAGCCTGGACCGGGCGAACGCGCCGAGCCCGCGCCCCCACACGCTCATGAGGATGACGAAGCCGCTGATGATGAAGAACAGTTCGACGCCGAGGATGCCGAGCCCGGCGAAGGGGGCCAAGGCGGGGAACAGCTCGGCGGGCCGGTCTCCCCAGACGGAGGCGTAGGCGACCAGGTAGTGGAAGGCGACGACCGCCAGGGCGGCGAGGAAGCGCAGCAGGTCGAGCTCGGCCAACCGGCCGTCTCCTCGGGCGTGTCTGGACCGGGACCGGTTGGGCTGTTGCACGCCCCCTTAGACGTCACTTCGATCACTTCGGTTCCACTGGTCCCTCCGTTCCCACGAGCAACACGCGTGCGGTGCGGTCGAGCCCGAGCGCGTCGCGGGTGGCGGGCGTGAGGGCGAGCAGCCCGGCGGCTCCTGCGGCGCCGCAGTCGGACAGGGCGACGCCGTGCCCGGCGAGCAGGCGGGTGGCCGCGGCGGCCTGCTCGTCGGTGATGGTGACGTAGAGGTCGGCGAGGCGGGACAGGAGCCGGTGCGCGAGGAGCGAGGGTTCGCGGCAGTCGAGCCTGCCGAGGGTGGTGGGGTGGCCGCCGACGCGGATGGGTTCGCCGGCACGGACGCTGGCGATGAGGCAGGGCGCGCCGTCCGGCTCGACGACGACGATCCTGGGCTGCTCGCCCCACCGGTCGCGCACGTACCCGGCCGCCGCGGCGGCGAGCCCGCCGACGCCCGCCTGCACGAACACATGGGTGGGCGCGCCGTCGTGCGGGCCTGTGGCCCCTTCTGAGGGCGGGAACGCGCCGGGGCCGGACAGTTCGTCGAACAGGACGCTGTAGCCGCGCATGACGTCCAGGGGGACGCTGGTGTAGCCGTCCCACGAGCTGTCGGCCACGAGCCGCCAGCCGTGCTCCTGGGCGGCGGCCATGGCGGCGGTCATGCCGGCCTCGTAGTCGTGGCCGGTGCGCCGCACCTGCGCGCCGAGCGCGCGCAGCCGCCGCGCGAACGCCTCGGGGACGCCTTCGCTCAGGTGCACGACGCACGGCACGCCCACCTCGGCGGCGCCGGCGGCCACCGAGATGCCGTGGTTGCCCGCGCTGGCGCACACGAACGGCGCGCCGCCGCCGTCGCGTTCTGCCAGCAGGTGCACGGCGTACGCGCCGCCGAGCGCCTTGAAGCTGCCCAGGCCCATGCGGCCGCTCTCGTCCTTGACGTACGCGACGCCCGCTCCGCCGAGGCCGGGGATGAGGTGGACGGGGGTGAGGCGGTAGGCGGGGTGGCGGGCGAAGTGGGCGCGGGCCTGGCGGGCGTGCTCCACGCCGATGAGTGCGCGGTCCTGGCCGGTGTACGGGGTGCGGCCTGGGTTGAGGTATTCCATGATCGCCATGCTAGGCGGGGCCCGATCTCCGGCCTTGGGCGTCGGTGTCGCCGGGCTGCCGGCGGCGCTCCCCCGTCAGCGCCGGTCCCGGGCGGCGGCGACGGCGGCCTGGCCGAGGCTGAGCCCGCCGTCGTTGGGCGGCACCCGTACGTGCTTGAGCACCCGGAACCCCGCCGCCCGCAGCCGCTGGACGGTGCGGTCGAGCAGGAGGGCGTTCTGGAAGACGCCGCCGGAAAGGGCGACGGCGGTGAGCCCGGTGCTCTGCCGGAGGGCGACGCAGGTGCGGGTGATGGCGGCGGCGACGCCGTTGTGGAAGCGTCCGGCGATGACGCCGGGGCCGGTGCCGGCGGCGAGGTCGGCGGCGGCGGCGCGGACGAGGTCGCCGCCCTCGACGATGAGGGGGCCTGCGGGGGCGGTGGTGATGGCGGCGTCGTAGGCGCCGGTCTCCGCCGGGTCGGCGCGCTGTTCGAGCTCGATGGCGGCCTGCCCCTCGTAGGTGATCTTGTCGCGGACGCCGAGGAGCGCGGAGACGGCGTCGAAGAGGCGGCCGGCGCTGGAGGTGAGGGGCGCGTCGGCCGCCAGGCGCAGGACGTCCGCCCAGTGTTCGGCGTTGCGTTCGGTGACGGCGAGGCCGGGGTGCTGGTCGCGCAGGTAGGCGGCGGTCATGCGCCAGGGCTGCCGGATGGCGGCGGCGCCGCCCGGCATGGGGACCTGGGCGAGGTGGCCGAGGCGTTCGTAGCCGGTGAGGTCGGCGCGCAGGAACTCGCCGCCCCACAGGGTGCCGTCGGTGCCGTGGCCGAGCCCGTCGAAGGCCACGCCGATCACGGGGCCCGGGTCGCCGTTGTCGGCGAGGCAGGAGGCGATGTGGGCGTGGTGGTGCTGGACGCCGACGTGGTCGACGCCGTGGATGTCGAGGGCGTGCCGGGTGGACAGGTAGCCGGGGTGCAGGTCGTGGGCGACGATCTCGGGGCGGATGTCGAACAGGCCGCAGTAGTGGTCGATGCCTTCGATGAAGGAGCGCAGGGTCTCGTGGTTCTCGAGGTCGCCGATGTGCGGGGAGACGAAGGCGCGCCGGCCTTGGGCCAGGCAGAAGGTGCTTTTCAGTTCGGCGCCGCAGGCGAGGACGGGCCTGGGGACCGGCCGGCGAAGGGCTAGAGGTTCGGGGGCGTAGCCGCGGGCGCGGCGCAGCACGGTGATGGCGCCGGGCAGGGGGCGGATGACGGAGTCGTCGGCGCGCAGGTGGATGGCGCGGTCGTGGGTGAGGAAGGCGTCGGCGATGCCGGCGAGGCGGGTGAGGGCGTCGTCGTCCTCGTAGGCGATGGGCTCGTCGGAGACGTTGCCGCTGGTCAGGACGATGGGTTCGGCGAGTTCGGCGAGCAGCAGGTGGTGCAGGGCCGTGTAGGGGAGCATGATTCCGAGGCTGCGGTTGCCGGGCGCGACGGAGGGGGCGACGGGGGCGCCGTCGCGGCGGGGCAGCAGCACGATGGGGCGGGCGCGGCCGGCGAGGAGGGCGGCGGCGGTGTCGTCGACGTGCGCGATCCGGCGGGCCTGGGCGAGGTCGGCGGCCATGACGGCGAACGGTTTTTCCTCTCGGTGCTTGCGGCCGCGCAGGGCGGCGGTGGCGCGTTCGTCGGAGGCGGTGACGGCGAGGTGGTAACCGCCGAGGCCCTTGACGGCGACGACGCGTCCGGCGCGCAGGAGGACGGCGGCGCAGGCGACGGGGTCGCCGCACAGTTCGGTGCCGCGCTGGTCGCGCAGCAGCAGCCGGGGCCCGCAGGCGGGGCAGCAGGTGGGCTGGGCGTGGTAGCGGCGGTCGCCGGGGTCGTGGTATTCGCGGGCGCAGTCGCCGCACATGCCGTATCCGGCCATGGTGGTCATGAGCCGGTCGTAGGGGACGCCGCGCACGATGGTGAAGCGGGGGCCGCAGTTGGTGCAGTTGATGAACGGGTAGCGGTGGCGGCGGTCGGCCGGGTCGGCGAGTTCGCGCAGGCAGTCGTCGCAGGTGGCGGTGTCGGCGGAGACGAGGGCGCGGCGGGGGCCCGCGGGGTCGCTGGTGGCGATGGTGAAGCCGCTGTGGCCGGCGGGCTCGCCGCTGACGACGGTGACGCGTTCGATCGCGGACAGGGCGGGGGCGTCGCGTTCGAGTGCGGTGAGGAACTCCTCGACGCCGTCGTGCGCCCCTTCGACCTCGATGTGGACGCCGTTGACGTCGTTGTGCACGCGTCCGGCGAGGCCGAGCCGGTTGGCGAGCGAGTAGACGAAGGGCCGGAAGCCGACCCCCTGGACGATGCCTTCGATGTGCACGTCTACTCGTTTGAGCGTGGTCACAGGGCCAGTGTGCGCCTCATCGGGGTGGTGTGCATGCGTATCGGCCGTGTCGCGGCGCGTTCTGCGTGTCTTCCGCGAGGGAGCTTTCTCACTCTTGCGGAACAACCCGGACGAGCCGGACAGGCGGCAGGGCCGGGCGGGGCGTGCCCGCTCGGCCCTGCCGTCCAGGGGTTCTACAGGTACTGACCGGTGTTGGCGACGGTGTCGATGGACCGGCCGGCTTCGGTGCCCTGCTTGCCGGAGACGAGCGTGCGGATGTAGACGATCCGCTCGCCCTTCTTGCCGGAGATGCGGGCCCAGTCGTCGGGGTTGGTGGTGTTGGGCAGGTCCTCGTTCTCGGAGAACTCGTCCACGCAGGCCGTGAGCAGGTGCTGCACCCGCAGGCCCTTCTGGCCGCTCTCGAGGAACTGCTTGATGGCCATCTTCTTGCCCCGGTCGACGATGTTCTGGATCATCGCGCCGGAGTTGAAGTCCTTGAAGTACAGGACTTCCTTGTCGCCGTTGGCGTAGGTCACCTCGAGGAAGCGGTTCTCCTCGCTCTCGGTGTACATGCGCTCCACGACGCTCTGGATCATGCCCTGGATGGTGGCCGCGCGGGAGTCGGAGTGCTCCGCGAGGTCATCGGGGTGCAGGGGCAGGTCGGAGACGAGGTACTTGGAGAAGATGTCCTTGGCCGCCTCGGCGTCCGGCCGCTCGATCTTGATCTTGACGTCCAGGCGGCCGGGCCGCAGGATCGCCGGGTCGATCATGTCCTCGCGGTTGGAGGCGCCGATGACGATGACGTTCTCCAGCCCCTCGACGCCGTCGATCTCCGACAGCAGCTGAGGGACGATGGTGTTCTCCACGTCGGAGGACACGCCGGAGCCCCGGGTCCGGAAGATCGAGTCCATCTCGTCGAAGAACACGATCACCGGGGTGCCCTCTGAGGCCTTCTCGCGGGCCCGCTGGAAGACCAGGCGGATGTGCCGCTCGGTCTCGCCGACGTACTTGTTGAGCAGCTCCGGGCCCTTGATGTTGAGGAAGAAGCTCTTGCCGGACTGGCCGGTCTTCTCCGCGACCTGCTTGGCCAGGGAGTTGGCGACGGCCTTGGCGATGAGCGTCTTGCCGCATCCGGGCGGCCCGTACAGGAGCACGCCCTTGGGGGGACGGAGCTTGTGCTCGCGGAACAGGTCGGCGTGCAGGTAGGGAAGCTCGATGGCGTCCCTGATCTGCTCGATCTGCCGCATGAGGCCGCCGATCTCCTCGTAGGAGATGTCGGGAACCTCTTCGAGCACGAGTTCTTCGACTTCGGACTTGGGTATCCGCTCGTAGACGTAGCCGGAGCGAGGTTCGAGCAGGAGTGAGTCTCCCGCCCTGATGGGCTGGCCGACCAGCGACTCGGCCAGTCGCACGACGCGCTCTTCGTCGGCGTGCGAGATCACCAGGGCACGCTTGCCCTCGTCGAGCAGTTCCTTGAGCATCACGATCTCGCCGACCTCTTCGTAGCCGAGCGCCTCGACCACGTTGAGCGCCTCGTTGAGCATGACCTCCTGGCCACGCCGCAGCGAGTCGACGTCGACGGCTGGGCTGACGTTCACGCGGAGCTTGCGCCCTCCGGTGAACACCTCGATCGTGCCGTCTTCTCTGGCCTCCAGGAAGGTGCCGAAGCCGGATGGCGGCTGCGCCAGCCGGTCGACCTCCTCCTTGAGTGCGACGATTTGGTCCCTGGCCTCCTTGAGGGTCGCCACCAGGCGTTCGTTCTGGCCTGTCACGGCCGCGAGATTCGCCTGTGCCTCATGGAGACGCTCTTCGAGGACCCTGGCCTGACGGGGTGACTCGGCCAGCTTCCGCCTCAGCGCGGTGATCTCCTCCTGGAGGAAGGAGACCTGTGTTGAAAGATCAGCGACCTCCCGTTCGCGCTGCGCGGCTCGAGCCTCAGCATCATCGCGAGCTGCCACGCCCCGTCACCTCCTTCCCAGTCGAGAGCGACTACTAAGGACCTTACCTATCTCGGGCCCCTCCGTAACCTGGCCGGGCAGTGTTCGTAGAGTGACATTCAGTATTCGTTGAATAATCCCCAATAGTGCGTTTAATACTCCCAGCATATGAACACGGCGGTCTGTTCCCGTGTCACGCACCAACGCACCCTCGTGGCCAAATTGTCATAGTTCTTCAGTGGTCCCCTTCGGTCGACGACGGCGCGGCGGCGGGGTCACGCCGTCGGCCATGCGCCGGGCGATGACGAGGAACCCGGTGTGGCCGATCATCCGGTGATCGGGCCTTACGGCGAGTCCTTCGACATGCCAGTCGCGAACCAGGGTCTCCCACGCATGCGGCTCGGTGAAACACCCGTGATCGCGAATCACCTCGACCGTCTTGGACAACTGGGTCGTCGTGGCCACGTAACAGCAGATCACGCCGCCCGGCGTGAGGGCCTTGGCGGCGGCGTCCACGCACTCCCACGGGGCGAGCATGTCGAGGATGACGCGGTCGACGTCCGCCTCGTCGATCGAGGACACCAGGTCGCCGACGACCAGGCGCCAGTTGTCGTCCATGGCCCCGCCGTAGAACTTCTCGACGTTCTTGCGCGCGACGTCGGCGAACTCCTCGCGCCGCTCGTAGGAGGTGACGTGCCCCTCGGGGCCGACGGCGCGCAGCAGGAAGCAGGTCAGCGCGCCGGAGCCGACGCCGGCCTCGATGACGCGGGCGCCGGGGAAGATGTCGGCCATGCCGACGATCATCGAGGCGTCCTTGGGGTAGATGACGGCCGCGCCGCGCGGCATGGCGAGCGTGTAGTCCTGCAGGAGGTGGCGGAAGGCGAGGTACTGGGTGCCGCCGGAGGAGCGCACGACGGAGCCTTCAGGCTGCCCGATCAGGTCGCTGTGCGGGATGGCGCCCTTGTGGGTGTGGAAGACGCCGTCCTCCTTGAGCGTGATCGTGTGGCGCTTGTTCTTGGGGTCGGTGAGCTGCACCTGATCCCCTGCCTGGAACGGCCCATGCCTGCGGAAACCCATGGCGGCAAGGGTATAGGGGTTTTGGTCGCGTCCTGACGCACGGTATCTATGGGGGGTGTTTGCGCGTGATGTGATCTCGGCCGGCCCCCTCGTCCTGCGCCCCCCTTCGCAGGACGACGCCGAGCCGCTGGTGAAGATGTGTGACGATCCGGTGACGGCCAGGTTCATGCCGTCGTTGCCGCAGCCGTACGAGCTGGGCCACGCCCTCGACTACCTGGGCCGCGCGCCCGGGATGTGGGAGGACGGCGGCGCGCAGTACGCGATCACGGAGGGCGGGCGGTTCGCCGGCCTGGTGTGGCTGGGGCCCCCGGATCGGCAGGGCGTCTCGGACACCGGCTACGTGGTGGCGCCGTGGGCGCGCGGCGGGGCCGTGGCGGCGACGGCGGTGCGGGCGCTCACCGACTGGGCCTTCGACCAGGGGGTGCGCCGGGTCGAGCTGCAGGCCGAGGTGGAGAACGTGGCGAGCCTGCGGGCGGCGTACCGGGCGGGTTTCCGCGAGGAAGGGCTGCGGCGGGAGGCGAAGCGGACGCGTGACGGGCGGTTCGCCGACCATGTGACGTTCGCCAGGCTGCGTGGGGAGGCGGCGCCGGCGGTGGAGCCGTACCTGCCGCTGCCGGAGGACGGCGAGCTGCGCGACGAGGTGGTGCGGCTGGTGCCGATGGCGCTCGGCGACGCCGCCGACTACCACCGGATGATCACCGAGCCGAGCGTGGCGGCGTACTCGGTGACGCCGCCCAGCACGCTGGAGGACGCCGAGCGGCGCTGCCGCTACACCGGCTACTGGTGGCTGTCGGGGCAGCGGGCCGAGATCGCGATCAGGGACGCGGCCTCGGGGGCGTTCGCCGGGCACATCCAGCTCATGCAGGTGGTGCCGGTGCTGGGGCAGGCCATGATCGGCTACTCGCTGCTGCCCGCCTTCCGGGGGCGCGGCTTCATGACGCGGGCGGTGCGGCTGCTGGCCGACTGGGCGTTCGCGCGCACGGCCCTGCACCGGATCGTGGCGGGCACCGACGTGGACAACACGGCCTCGCACGCGGTGCTGGAGCGCACGGGGTTCCGGCGCGAGGGCGTGCACAAGGAGTTCCTGCCGCGGCCGGACGGCACGCGGGCGGACGACCTCCAGTGGGTGCGGACACGCCCGGCCTAGCCCGGGGCGGCTCGGGCGGCTTGGAGTGGCGGCTGTCCGCTTCTGTGCCGGACGGCTCTCGTTGGGGCGTCGTGGCCTGCGTGGGAGTGGGGTGACGGCGTCAGGACGTGACGGCGGTGTTGCGGCGGGACCGGACGGCAGGGCCGAAATTGGCAAAAATCCTGATTTCCTGTTGAGGGGTAGTCAAGGGCCGCGTCGAGGGCGATAGTCAGGGCACCCGCAGGCGAGAATCGTGTGATCGGGCTGCGCGATCTCGCCCCCTCCGCTCCGAGGGGATTCCGCGATGCCATACAACCGTGTCGATGTCGCCATGCGCGACCTTCTCTCCGCGTTCTCCGTCCTGGAGGCGGCGGAGCTGACCGGCCGGCTGGCGCGCACCGCCGCCGCCGTCGCGGGCACCGCCTACGCCGGGTTCGTCCGCGTGGACGCGCTCCGCCAGGAGGCCTGCCCCCTGCATGTGCACGCGCCGCCCGGTGACCCGCTGCGCCTGCGGCGGTGGCTGGCCGAGTCGGGGGTGCTGAAGGAACTCGCCGCGTCCTGCGACGCGGTGCGGCTGCCGCCGGACGTCTCGATGGGCGAGCCCGGATTCCTGGCCATGCCCGTGCCGGTGCCGGCGCGGGACCACGTGTTCGTGTGGGTGGCGGGGCGGGGGTTCTGCGATGGTGACGAGCATCTGCTGGGACGCTTCGCGACGGCGGCGGGGCGGGCGCTGGAGGCGGCCAGCGGGTGTGAGGCGGCTGCGCGTCTGTTGCGGGGCGTACGGGCTTTCCGACCGGTGCCGCCGTGATCCGCTGACTTGGAGGCGGGCCGGAAGTCGGGATGGGGTTGGCCGGTATGGGAGCGCATTCATGGCGAGGCGCTGCTTAACGGGCGGGAATCCGTTCCGGAGTTCCTGAAGGATCTTCACGATTTAACGGATTAGGCGAGATATTGGTGGCATTTCGCGATTTCGCAGAATATAACCTTCACCGCCCTCTCCCCACCAGCCCGCCACCCTCCCCTGAGACGCCATTCCGGGCGCGGCACCGCTCGGGCCTGGCCTCCCGGGCGGCGCTCTCCGCGCGCCCGCCCGGCCCTGGAACGGCGCCTGCGGCGCGTCGCAGCCGTCGCGCGCCACGCCTCGACCCGCCTCACGGACGCCGCATGCCCACCTGCGAATACCGCGGACGCCGCCTTTCCACGCGTCGCACATCCCGCCCCTCAACGCACCCTTGATGCGCATATATCACCTTTCGCCTTGATAGGCCGTGGAGCGAAGTAAGCGGTCACCTTCGCCCCCTCGTTCCGATAGCGTGAGCGCTCATGAGGGTGCTGATCGTGGGCGGAAGCGGGTTCCTCGGCGGCGAGCTCGTACGACGATGCGCCGCCGCCGGCCACGACGTCGGCGCCACCTACCTCACCAACCCCGCAGACCCCGCACAGGCGACCTGGCTCCCCCTGGACCTGCGCACGAGGCAAGAGGTGGCCACCGTCCTCGGCACGTTCGCGCCCGAGGTGACGATCAACGCCGCCTACCGCCAGTCCGACTGGGCGACCACCGCCGACGGCGCCGCACACGTGGCGGCGGAAGTGGCGCGCGGCGGCGGGCGGCTGGTGCAGGTCTCCAGCGACGCGGTCTTCTCGGGCGCTCAGGAGCGGTACGACGAGACGTGCCCGCCCGACCCGATCACCCCGTACGGCGCGGCCAAGGCGGCGGCGGAGACGGCCGTGGGGGCCGCGCTGCCCGGGGCGGCGATCGTCAGGACGTCGCTCATCGTCGGGCACGGCCGGTCGGTCCACGAGGCGCTGGTGCGGTCGCTGGCCACGGGGGCGAGTGACGGGGCGCTGTTCACGGACGACGTGCGGTGCCCGGTCCACGTCTGCGACCTGGCGGCGGCGCTGCTGGAGGTGGCGGAGCGGGGGTTGGGGGGCGTGCTGCACGTGGCGGGGGCCGACGCGGTGAGCCGGTACGAGCTGGGTGTGCTGATCGCCCGCAGGGACGGCCTGGACGCCTCCCGCCTCCGCGCCGGGAGCCGGGCCGGGGCGGGCGTGCCGGGGCCGCTGGAGGTGCGCCTGGACTGCTCGGCGACCCAGCGCCGGCTGACGACCCGGCTGCGCGGCGCCCGCGAGTTCCTGGCGGCACCCGACACCACCTGACGCAGGCCTGCCCGACCGCCAGCGCGAGGCGCACATGGCCGACCGCCGGCACGAGGCGCGTATGGCCGACCGCCGGCGCGAGACGCGCACGCCCGACCGCCGGCGCAAGGCGCACAAGAGCCCTGCGTCCAGCCGCCCGCACCCACCGACCTGAGACGCGGCGCAGGCGGGCGGCCGGACAACGAGGTCCTACCCCCGGTGCGCCTCGAAGCGAAGCGTCCGGGACACCCCCACCCGAACAGTGGTCCCCGGCGCGATCGTCACCGGCTCGTTCGGCGGGATGTCGTAGAAGTTCGGATCGCCGGGCGGCTGGATCTGCGTCCCGTTGACGGACCCCAGGTCCACCAGGTTCACGTCCCACCCGTCGAGCGCCACCCGCAGATGCCGCCGCGACACCGACCCGTCCGGGCTGGTGACCTTGGCGGGCCTGGCGGTGCCGCCGGCGACCTCCGGCGCCCGTTCCGGGTCGCGGCCGAGGAGGTAGTCGCTCTCCAGCGGCAGCGCGGTCCCGTCGTCCAGAATGAGGACGCCGAGCGACGGTCGCGGCCCCTTGTACGGCACGAGCGTGCGCTGCACCAGCGCGATGCCGCACACCGCGCAGTACGGCACACGGGGGTCGTTGAAGTGGTCGTTCTTGCAGTCGACGCCGTAGACGAGCGGCCGGTCGCCGTGGTCGCCCTGCTGCTCCTGCTGCGGCGGCCCCGGGTGGTCGTACTGGTCGGGCGGGCCGAGCACGGGCGGCGCGGGCTGGTCGTAGTGGTCGGGCGGGCCGAGGTGCTGCGGGACGGGCTGGTCGCCGACGCCGTTGCCGGAGGCGGGCACCTCGTCGTAGGACGGGTACTGCGGCTGCTCGGGCAGGGACGGCGGCTGCTCCTGGTAGAGGGGCTCCTGCGGCGGCAGGTAGGGGGCCGGCTCCTGGGGCGTGTGGTAGGCGGGCGGCTCCATCGGCGCGGGCTGGGGGCCGGAGGGCGGGCCGGGCGCGATGGGCGGCTGGTCGGCCATCGGGTACGGCGGGCGCTCGACGGGCTGCTGCTGCTGCTGGGGCTGGTGCTGGGGCTGCTGGACGAGGTCGGGCTCGAGGTGGAAACCCGTGGCGGGCAGCTCGCTGGTCAGGAGCCTGGGCTGGGCGGGGGCGGCGGGCCGGCCGGTGAACTCGCCGGTGAGGTCGCCGACGAGGCCGCCGCCGTGCACGATGCCGCCGTCGAAGCGGACGGCCGGGTGCGGGCTGCCCGCGCCGGGCAGGCTGAGCTCGACGCGCTCGACGGGGCCGTTGACGAGGCGGTCGGCCCAGGTGAGGGAGTCGCTGCCGGCCAGCCGGGTCTCGCCGCCCGAGGTGGTGATGGTGGCCGAGGCGGAGCCGCTGACGAGGACGGCGACGCCGGCGCCGACGGGGCCGGCGACCGCGCAGGTGGCGGGGTCGGAGGCCATGTTGGCCGCCAGGACCTGAGCGGCGCGGCGGGCCAGCGCCCGGCCGTCACCGCCGGAGGCGGCGGTCTCGCGCAGCGCCTCGATCAGGGCGTCGGCGGCCGACTCGGCCGAGTCGCACACCAGCAGCAGCCCGCCTTCGTAGGCGACAAGCCCGTTTCCAGGAAGCGGACGCACCACTCCGAAGCCTTGGTCGGTCATGCGTCCTCCTTCATGACGACCGTGCTGCGCTCATTGGTGCCCTCGCTGCGCTCGGTCACTCAACTCTCCTCCCCGGAAGCCGGCGTTGTTACGGCACCCGCACTGCCGTGCTGGCCACCAGCCATACGCATACCCAGACGGCGGGGCCGTGTCGCGGCCCCCTCGTCTCGATTCGGTGAACCGGCGGACCGCGGCGAACCCCTCAACTGTGCAAGTTTGGCCAAACAGAACACTATCGGCCAGTCGCGGCATCGCAGAAATCGCGGGGGTCGGCTTCGGCCGCCTGAAACTGCTGGACACGACCCTATCGAGGGGTCGCCTCAGAAACGAGTGGGACAAATCAGACGCCGCTGAAAACTCGGTTCACGTCGGCGGTCGAGAGCACGCCGAAGATCTCGCCGCCGTCCTCGACCAGCAGGTACTCGCTGCCGGGCGCCTCGCGCATGGCCTCGATCAGTGGCTCTCCCGTCAGGCCGGCGGCCAGCACCATGCGCGGCTCCAGCGACTTGGCCAGGGAGGCCACGTTCACCCACGGGCGCCGGTGCTCGGGGGTGGCCTGGACGGCGGCCTCGTTGACGATGGCGACGGGCCTGCCGTCGTGGTCGACGACGACGAGCGCGCCCGCGTGGCGTTCGGTGGCCTGCCGCAGCGCCTCCGACAGCGGCGTCTCGGCGGTCACCGGGATCGCCCTGCGCGCCAGGACGCGCGCGTTGACCTGAGGGATCCTGGCCCTGATCTTGGCCAGGCGCAGCGACTGGCTCGCGCCCATCCAGATGAACGAGGCCAGCACCAGCGGCCACACCAGGTTGGTCAGGCTCAGCTCCCGCCCGCCCGACAGCGCGCTCGCCACCGGGAACACCACGAGCAGCACGGCCAGCACCCGCCCGCCCCAGGCCGCCACGACGGTGCCGGAGCCGGGGTTGCGGGTGATCTTCCACACGCCGGCGCGCAGCATCCTTCCGCCGTCGAGCGGCAAGCCGGGCAGCAGGTTGAACACGCCGACGATGAGGTTGGCGAACCAGAGCTGCCAGGTGAGCACCTCGAGGATGCCGCCGTCGTTGATGACGTACACGTCGGCGACGAGGCCGAGCCCGGCCAGGCCGAGCGAGAGCGCCGGGCCCGCCGCGGCGACCATGAACTCCTTGCCCGGCGTCGGCGGCTCCTTCTCGATCTCGGACACGCCGCCGAGCAGGTAGAGGGTGATCCTGCGGACCGGCAGGCCGTACGCCTTGGCCAGGACGCTGTGCGCCAGCTCGTGCAGCAGCACCGAGACGTACAGCAGCACCGCGAACAGGAACGCCACCCCGTAGGCCGCGAAATCGTCGAGCTGGGGCAGCATCTGCCGCATCTGCGGCCCGAACATCACGGTGATGAACGCGGCCACCAGGAACCACGTCCACGACACGTACACCGGAATGCCGAACGGCTTCCCCATCCGGATGCCGGAGGACTCCTGCCGCGGGCTCTGCTCGCTCACCGCACTCCTTGAACGTCCATTACGTGCTGTTGCTGCCTTGATGCTACGCGCCCGATCACGTGTACCTCGTTGCGCGGAGGTTATTCTGTCGGGGTCTTGACCTAGAGTGCGGTGCATGACATTGACCGAGCCGGTGATCATCGGAGCTCTCTCCCCGTCCCGGGCGGGCGATTTCATGACGTGTCCGCTGCTCTACCGCTTCCGGGTGATCGACCAGCTCCCCGAGAAACCTTCGCAGGCGGCGGTGCGCGGCACGGTGGTCCACGCGGTGCTGGAGCGCCTGTACGACCTGCCCGCGCCGCGCCGCTCGGTGGAGGCGGCGCTGGAGCTGCTCGACCCGCAGTGGGAGCGGCTGCTGGCCGACGATCCGCAGTACGCGCAGATGTTCGCCGACGAGGCGGAGCAGGCCGAGTGGCTGGCGCAGGCGCGCGAGATGCTGCGGCGCTACTTCACCCTGGAGGACCCGACGCGCCTGGAGCCCGCCGAGCGCGAGCTGTACGTGGAGGCGGTGCTCGACGGCGGGCTCATGCTGCGGGGGTACGTCGACCGGCTCGACGTGGCGCCGACGGGCGAGGTCCGGGTCGTCGACTACAAGACGGGCAGCGCGCCAGGGCCCGACTTCGAGGCCAAGGCGCTGTTCCAGATGAAGTTCTACGCGCTGGTGCTGTGGCGGCTGCGCGGCAGCGTGCCGCGGTTGCTGCAGCTCGTCTACCTGGGCGGGCAGGGCGAGGTGCTGCGGTACGCGCCGGACGAGGCCGACCTGCTGGCCACCGAGCGCAAGGTGATGGCGTTGTGGGCGGCGATCGAGCGGTCGCTGGAGACGGGCGAGTGGCGGGCGCGGCGCAGCCGGTTGTGCGACTGGTGCGATCATCAGGCGTTGTGCCCGGAGTTCGGGGGGACGCCGCCGCCGGTGCCCGATCGTCAGCCCGGCGACACGACGCGTAGCAGCCGCCGGGCGGCCACTGACGAGCTGTAGGGGCGACGCCGCAGGCCTGGCGCGAGCCGGCCGGGCTCGTTCTCGAGGGTGGCCCGGCCGGCGCTAATCCTCCCACGGGAGGAGGTTCCGGTCTCTCACCTGGTCTTACAGTGAAGCGGTGCGCATAGACCGGAGCAGGCTCCACGACACGGTGCTCGCCGGAGTGGTGGCAGCGGCCTCCGTGACGTTGTACGCGCTCTACGGCCCCGACCGGTTGCAGGCCGAGGGCATCCCGGTGGAGGGCATGCGCCAGCCCGACCTGCTGGGCGCGCTGCTGCTGGTGGCGGCGTCGGCGCCGGTGGCGGTGCGGCGGCGCTGGCCGTTGTCGGCGATGTGCGCGGGCCTGGTGCCGGAGACGTTGCTGAACGCGCTCGGTTACGGGACGGGCATGTCGAGCCTGGCCGGCATCGTGCTGCTGTATTCGGTGGCGACCTACCGGGGGCTGGCGGTGTCGCTGGCGGGGCTGGTGCTGTCGCTGGTGACGTATCTGGCGGGCGCGGTGTCGAGCCCGGCGAGGGCGGGCAGTGCGAGCGAGTACGTGGTCACGGCGCTGGTGCTGGTGGCGGTGTGGGGGGCCGGGCGGAGCCTGCGGTTGCGGCGGGCGTACCTGGAGGAGCTGAAGGACCGGGCGACGCGGCTGGAGCGGGCGCACGCGGCGGACACGCGGGCGGCGCGGGCCGAGGAGCGGTCGAGGATCGCTCGTGAGCTGCACGACGTGGTGGCGCACCACGTCAGTGTGATGACGGTGCAGGCGGCGGCGGCGCGCAGGGTGCTGGCCTCCGATCCCGAGCTGGCGCGGGAGGCGTTGTCGGCGATCGAGAACACGGGGCGGCTGGCGATGACGGAGATGCGTAACATCGTGGGCGTGCTGCGTACCGACACCAGGGCGGACGCGCGGGCGGAGCTTGGCCCGCAGCCGGGTGTGCGGGATCTGCCCGCGCTGGTCGAGCAGATGCGGGAGGCGGGGCTGGCGACGCGGCTGCGGGTGGAGGGCGAGCCGGTGGAGCTGCCCGCCGGGGTGGATCTGGCGGCGTACCGGCTGGTCCAGGAGGGGCTGACGAACAGCCTGCGGCACGCGGGCGTGGGGGCGGAGGCGGTGGTGACGGTCCGGTACGAGCCGTATGAGCTGGACGTGCGGGTGGAGGATGACGGGGTGGGGGCCGTGCAGGAGACGGGACGTCCGCCGGGGCATGGTTTGGTGGGCATTCGCGAGCGTGTTGCCCTTTATGGTGGAATTCTGAACATCGGTCCGCTACCCGGGGGCGGTTTCGAGGTGCGGGCGAGGCTCCCGTTGAAGGACGGCCAATGACGATCAGGGTGCTGCTGGTGGACGACCAGCCGCTGCTGCGTACCGGTTTCCGGCTGATCCTGGAGGCCGAGCCCGACATCACGGTGGTGGGGCAGGCCGGCGACGGCAAGGGCGCGCAGGAGCAGACGCGGGCGCTGCTGCCGGACGTGGTGCTGATGGACATCCGGATGCCCGGGGTCGACGGCATCGAGGCGACCCGCAGGATCGTGCGGGAGGCCGCGCCGTCGGCGCACGTGCCGAAGGTGCTGGTGCTGACGACGTTCGACCTCGACGAGTACATCGTGGAGGCGCTGCGGTCGGGGGCGTCGGGGTTCCTGCTGAAGGACGTGCCGCCGGACGAGCTGGTGCAGGCGATCCGGGTGGTGGCGGCGGGCGACGCGATCGTGGCGCCGAGCGTGACGCGGCGGCTGCTGGACCGGTTCGCGGCGCGGCTGCCGTCGGCGTACGAGCAGGCGGCGCCGGCGCGGCTCGACCGGCTGACGGAGCGGGAGCTGGAGGTGCTGCGGCTCATCGCCAAGGGCATGTCGAACGCGGAGATCGCGGCCAAGCTGGTGGTGAGTGAGACCACGGTGAAGACGCACGTGGGCAACGTGCTGACGAAGCTGGGGCTGCGGGATCGGGTGCAGGCGGTGGTGCTGGCGTACGAGACGGGGCTGATCACGCCCGGGGCCATCAGCTAGCCGCGGGCAGGACGGCGGCGGCCCGTCCGGTCAAGGCCGGGCGGGCCGCCGCGATGTCGCGTCCTGGCCGGTCAGTCGGCCGTGGCGGCGGAGGCCGGCGCCTTCTCGGGGACGTTCTCCGGGAAGTGGCAGGCGACCTGGTGCCCGCTGGCCAGCTCGGCCAGCGGCGGCTCGACCTTCTTGCAGATGTCCTGGGCCTTCCAGCAGCGCGTGTGGAAGCGGCAGGCGGGCGGCGGGTTGAGCGGGCTGGGCACGTCGCCGGTCAGCCGGATGCGCTCGCGGTCCTTGCGCGCCTTCGGGTCGGGCACCGGCACGGCCGACAGCAGGGCGTTGGTGTACGGGTGCATGGGCGCCGCGTACAGGCTCTTGCGGTCGGCGATCTCGACGATCTTGCCGAGGTACATGACGGCGACCCGGTCGCTGATGTGCCGCACCACCGACAGGTCGTGGGCGATGACGACGTAGGTCAGGTCCAGCTCGTTCTGCAGGTCTTCGAGCAGGTTGACGACCTGGGCCTGGATGGACACGTCGAGCGCGGAGACGGGCTCGTCGGCGATGATCAGCTTGGGCTTGAGCGCGAGGGTGCGGGCGATGCCGATGCGCTGCCGCTGGCCGCCGGAGAACTCGTGCGGGTAGCGGTTGTAGTGCTCGGGGTTGAGCCCGACCAGCTCCAGGATGTCCTGGACGGCCTTCTTGATGCCCTGCTCGGTCTGGATGCCCTGGATCCGGAACGGGGCGCCGACGATGGCGCCGACGGTGTGCCGGGGGTTGAGCGACGAGTACGGGTCCTGGAAGATCATCTGCATGTCGCGCCGGAGCGGCCGGAGCCTGCTCTGGTTCATGTGCGTGATGTCCTCGCCCTCGAAGAGGACCTTGCCGCCGGTGGGTTCGAGCAGCCGGGTCACCAGCCTGCCCGTGGTGGACTTGCCGCAGCCCGACTCCCCCACGAGGCCGAGCGTCTCGCCCTTGTAGACGTCGAAGCTGATCCCGTCGACCGCCTTGACGGCGCCCACCTGTCTCTTGAACAGGCCCTTGGTCACGGGGAAGTGCTTCTCCATGTCCCGTACGGACAGAAGCAGCTCGTTGTCGCTCACTGGGTCTCCAGCACTGGCTTGATCTCGTTCGCCCACAGGCTCTGCCGTTCGGCGCGGTCCATGTGGCAGCGCACCAGGTGGCCGCCCTCGGTCTCGGCGAGGGCCGGGACCTCGGTATCCGCCTTGCCCTGCGTGCGTTCCGCGTACGGGCAGCGGGGGTGGAAGGCGCAGCCGGACGGCACGTTGATCAGGGACGGCGGCGAGCCCTTGATCGGCAGCAGCCGTTCGGTGGGCTCGCGGTCGAGCCGTGGCATGGAGCCGAGCAGGCCCCACGTGTAGGGGTGTTCCGGCCGGTAGAAGATGTCCTCGGCGGTGCCGTACTCAACGCACTTGCCGCCGTACATGACGAGGATCTCGTCGGACAGCTCGGCCACCACGCCCAGGTCGTGCGTGATGATGATCAGCGCCGAGTTGAACTCGCGCTGCAGGTCGCGCATCAGGTCCAGGATCTGGGCCTGCACGGTCACGTCGAGTGCGGTGGTCGGCTCGTCGGCGATGAGCAGCTCGGGGTCGCACGAGAGCGCCATGGCGATCATGGCGCGCTGGCGCATGCCGCCGGAGAACTCGTGCGGGTAGCTGTCGACGCGCCGGCGCGGCTCGGGGATGCCGACGTGGCCGAGCATGTCGATGGCGTGCTTGCGGGCGACCTGCTTGGAGACGTCGTTGTGGATGCGGTACGCCTCGATGATCTGGTGCCCGACGGAGTAGAACGGGTGCATCGACGACAGCGGATCCTGGAAGATCATCGCCATCTTCTTGCCGCGCAGCTTGCGCACGTGCTCGGCGGAGGCGCCGATGAGCTCCTCGCCGTCGAGCCAGATCTCGCCGGAGAGCTGGGCCCGGCCGCCCTTGTGCAGGCCCAGGATGCCCAGGCTGGTCACGCTCTTGCCGGAGCCCGACTCGCCCACGATGCCCAGGGTCTTGCCCCGCTCCACGCCGAACGACAGCCCGTCGACGGACTTGACGAGGCCGTCGTCGGTCGGGAAGTGGATCTTCAGGTCCTTGACGTCAAGGAAGGTCACGAAAGCCTCACCCTCGGGTCGACCACGGCGTACAGGAGGTCGACGATCAGACTCGCGGCCACCACGAAGCCGGCGGCGACGAGCACGACGCCCATGACCTGCGGAAGGTCCTGGTTCCTGATCGCCAGGATGGCGAACTGGCCGAGCCCGGGCAGAGTATAGGTGGTCTCGGTGAGGATGGCGCCGCCGATGAGCAGGCCGAAGTCGATGCCGAACAGGGTCAGGATCGGCGTGAGCGCGGCGCGCAGGCCGTGCTTGACCACGACCTGGTTCTCGCGCAGGCCCTTGGCCCTGGCGGTGCGGATGTAGTCCTCGCCCATCGTCTCCAGCATGCCCGCCCGCGTCAGCCGCGCATAGGTGGCGGCGAACAGGAACGCCAGCGTGATCCACGGCAGCGTCAGGTTGTAGGCCCACTGCGCGGGGTTGGCCGTGAAGTCGGTCCAGGCGCCGCCGGGCGGTGTCCAGCCCAGGCCGTAGCTGAAGACGACCAGGGAGATCATGCCGGTGAAGAAGATCGGCAGGGACACGCCGGCGAGGGCGGTGCCCATCGAGATCCGGTCGAAGATGCTGCCTCTGCGCAGCGCGGACAGCACGCCCACGCTGACGCCGGCCAGCACCCACAGCAGCGCGGCGCCGAGGGCCAGGGAGAAGGTGACCGGCATGCGGTCGACCAGGTCAGGCCAGACGGGCTGCCCGCTGATGAAGGAGTAGCCGAAGCAGGGCGCGGGGCACTGCTCGACGCCGGCGCCGTAGTCGTACTCGGCGCCCGCGAACAGGCCCTTGACGAACCTGCCGTACTGCACGACCACCGGGTCGTTGAAGCCCAGGCGCTCCGCGACCAGGTGCACGGTCTCCGGAGTGGCGGCGCGCCCGACGTATCGCGAGGCGAGGGCCTCGGGTGTCGCCCCCGCCCATTGCGGCACCAGGAAGAAGATGCCGAAGGTGACCATGCTGATCACGATCAGCATGGCGACGGCGCCGATCAGGCGCCTGATGATGTATGTGACCACCGCTGTCGGCCGAGTGGCCCGCCCGCCGCGGGCGGGCCACTCCTGCCTTCACCTGCCTTCGCTAGATCCCCGGACCGCGTCCAGTAACCGTCACTGAACGCCGAGCATGACGTAGTCGTACATGCTCTGGCCCTCGTTGTAGGCGAGGTTCGTCACGCCCTCACCGCGCATGAGCAGCGACTTGGCCCACACGACGGGAAGGATGGAGGCGTCCTCCATGACCTTCTTGTCGACGTCGACCCACAGCTTGGCGCGGGCGGTGGCGTCGAGCTCGGCGGAGGCCTGGTCGATGAGCTTGTCGACCTCCGGGTTCTTGACGCTCAGGTTGTAGTTGCCGGCGTCGCGGATGGTACGGCTGTCGACGATGGCCTGCATGAAGCCGTAACCGTCGGGCCAGTCGGAGCCCCAGCCGTGGCTGGCCAGGCCGATGCCGTTCTCCTTGACGTAGTTGACGTTGCCGGCGTAGTCGGAGAAGTAGCTGGAGGCCGGGAAGCCCTTGAGGGTGAGCTTGATCCCGACGCGGGCCAGCGCCTGCTGCATCGCCTCGGCCAGCGCCTTCTCGCGCGGACGGTCGGAGCGGAAGGTCATGTTCGTGGCGAAGCCGTTGGGCTGGCCGCAGGCGGCGAGCGCCTCCTTGGCCTTGGCGACGTCACCCTTGTTGTCGGCGGAGGCGTACAGGTCGAACTTCTCCTGGCCGACGATGGGCGGCGGCATCACGTTCGTGGCGATGTCGCCACCGGCCACCGGGCCGCCGAAGGCGGTCTGGTTGGCGACGCGGTCGGCGGCCCACATGACGGCCTTGCGGCAGTCGATGTTGTCCAGCGGCTTGGTGTCGGGGATGACCGACACGTACCAGAGCCTCGGGATCGTGGGGTTGTCCGTCCGGGCCTTCAGCGCCGGGTCCGGCAGCACCTTGCCGAGCGCGGCGGGCTGCATGCCGGTGCCGGGGATGTCGAGCTGGACGCTGCCCGAGATGAGCTGGTTGTCCAGGTCGTCGGCGTTGACGTTGAGCTGGACCTCGATGCGGTCCGGCAGCGCGGGACGGTTCGGGTCGGTCGAGGCGTCCCATTGGTCGTTGCGGACCAGCGCGAAGCTCTTGCCGATCTCGTTCTTCTCGAACTTGTACGGGCCCGAGGAGACGACCTTCTCCTTGTACTTGGCGCCCGTGTCCTTGTCCTTCGGCACCGGAGCCGTCATCGGCATCTGGACGACGTAGTCCATCGACGCGAACGGCTTCTTCAGGTGGAAGACGAGCGTGGTGTCGTCGGTGGCCTCGACCGCCGACTTGTAGTCCACGTCCGGGGTCTTGTAGACGCCCTTGAAGTCCTTCGGCCAGTCGAGCAGCTCGTTGAGGTACGAGGGCCCGTGCGGGAAGGTCTCCTTGTCGAAGGAGCGGGCGACGCCGTAGGCCACGTCCTTGGCCGTGATCGGCGTGCCGTCCTCGAACTTCAGGCCGGCCTTGATCTTGTACGTCCAGGTCTTGCCGTCGGTGCTGGGCTCGCCGAGGCTCTCGGCCAGGTCGGGCACCACCGTGTTGCCGTCGGGGCCGGGGCCCGTCTTGTACATCGTCAGCGTCCGCCAGTAGAACCGGCCGAAGTTGAACGAGTAGCCGTAGTAGGTGTCGGCCGGGTCGAGGCTGTCCCAGTCGGAGGAGTGGGCCGCCTTGAGCGTCCCGCCCTTCTTCGTGGACGGGTTGTACACCGACGTCAGAGCGGCGTTGGCCACGGGTTGCGCGGCACTGCCTGCCGCCGACTGGGCGGGCTGGCTGGGAGTGCCGCCACCTCCGCCGCCACAGGCGGAGAGCACCAAGGCGAGCGCCGCTGTCGCAGCTCCTGCCAGTGCGTGTTTCCTTCTCATTGACTAACCCCTTGATGAGTGGGATGCGGGGGATGAAGCGTTGGCGGTTCAGTGCGCCCGCGGGTCGAAGGCGTCGCGGAGTCCGTCGCCGAACAGGTTGAACGCCAGGACGGTGATGAAGATCGCCAGACCCGGGAAGAGCACGAAGTGGGGCAGCGTGTAGAAGCGGACCGCTTCGGAGAGCATGCCGCCCCAGGTCGGGGTGGGCGGGTTGATGCCGACGCCGAGGAAGGACAGCGCGGCCTCGAACAGGATGTTGGTCGGGATGAGAAGAGTCGCGTAGACCAGGATCGGCGCCATCAGGTTCGGCAGGACCTCGCGGAACAGGATGTAGGTGTGGCTCGCGCCGAGGCTCCTGGCCGCGTCCACGAACTCGCGTTCGCGCAGCGACAGCGTCTGGCCGCGGACAAGCCGGCCGATGCTCGGCCAGCTGAAGAACCCGATGATGAAGATCAGCATCGCGATGCGCAGGCCGTCGCCCTCGAGCCCGAACCCCTCGTTGGGCATGACGCCCACCAGCGCGATCGCGAAGACCAGCAGGGGGAAGGCCAGGAAGACGTCCATGATGCGGCCGATGACCTGGTCGACCCAGCCGCCGAAGTAGCCGGCGACGACGCCCGCGACGGTGCCGATGACCACCGACACGATGGTGGCCAGAAAGCCGATCAGCAGCGAGATCCAGGCGCCGGACACGATGCGGCTGAAGATGTCGCGGCCGTTGACGGGCTCGACGCCGAGCAGGTACTCGCTGCCCATGCCGCCGAAGGTGCCCTTGGGCAGCAGCGTGTTCGGGTCGATCGCGTCCTGGTGGAACTCCAGCGGGGGGTGACCGAACAGGGAGACGATCGGTGAGGAGAAGACCGCCACGAGGATCAGCAGCACCACGACGATGCCGCCGCCGAGTGCGACCTTGTCGCGACGCAGGCGCATCCAGGCGATCCCGGTCAGCGACCGGCCCTGGATGGCCTTGCCCGCTCCCACGAGCACGGATTCCGGCTGCGCCTCCGCGGAACCGGGTACGTCTAGCGGTGCGGTCATGCCGTGATGCCCCCTGGTACAAGACAACGCTGTCTTAACGCGTGGTTGACTTCAGACCGCGACTTGCGGACCTTCAGGAGGCAGAATCTATGGCCTGAGCTGCGCTGACTAGTCCCTCAGGCCGCTATGTGGCTAATCTGTGATTGACGCGAAACTCATTCGTATTGATCTTGATTGATTGGTCCTGAATGTGTCCCGGTTGTGTCTCGGAACCGTGACACGGGCTCTCGCGGAAGGCGATCAGCTGATGCCGCGCCGCTTGAGAAGCTCCTCGATGTCGGAGAAGTCGTCATCGCCCTTGCTCGCCGGCTTCTGCGCGACGGCCGGCTGCTGAGGCTTGGCGGCCGGCGCCGCCTTGGCCTGGCCGCCGCCCCGCACGGGCTGCCGCGCTTCCGCCGCCGCGCCGGAGTCCTTCGCCGCGCCGGTGTCCTTCTTCTTGCGCCCGGACGACAGCTTCCTGCCCCGCATCACGCCCGACACCACGAACAGCACCACCGACAGCCCCGCCACGGCCACGCCCGCCCACACGGCAGGGTTGAACACCAGGCCGGTCACGAACCCGACCACGGTGGTGCCGATGTTCCACAGTGACTGCAGCGCGCCCGTGAGGTAGGCCGCGACCGGCAGCAGCGCCCACGCCGTCGTCCGCAGGCCGGCCGCCGCTCCCCTGCGCCTGAAGGCCAGGAACGCCAGCACCAGCCCGGCGATGGTCACCCCGGCGCACAGCGGCAGCCAGGCGATCGCCTCGAAGTTACCCATCTCGCCGCCCCCTCGTCATCGCTCGCTCGTGCCCTCCATCCTGGCACGCGGAGACATTTCCGCCTCCTCCGCGAGAACCACATTTCCCTTAGGGGTAACGCTTCAGGACGGCAGAAGATCCCTGAGATCGGCGACCCCGACCTCCGTCAGGGACGACACCACCAGCCGGCCGGGAGCCGGCTCGATGGGCAGCAGGCTCGGCACCGCCACCACGGCGCAGCCCGCCGCCGTCGCGGCGGCCACGCCGTTCGGGGAGTCCTCCAGCACCACGCACCGCACCGGCGGCACGCCGAGCAGCCGGGCGGCCGTCAGGTACGGCTCCGGGTCCGGCTTGGTGCGGGTGACGTCGTCGGCGGTGACCACGAGGTCGAAGCGGTGCCTGCCGAAGCTCTTCAGCACCGCGTCGGCGATCTCCTGCAGCGAGGACGTGACCAGCCCGACCGGCACGCCCTCGGCGCGCAGCGCGTCCAGCAACTCGGAGGCGCCCGGCATGACGTGCACCCCGGCCGACAGGCGGGTCACCATGCCGGTCACCATCCACTCGCGGACGGTCGCGGGCGGCACGGCGGCGCCGGACACCGACAGCATGTAGTCGACGGTGCGCTCCATGGAGCCGCCTACCAGGTGGACCTGGTGCTCGGGGGTCCACTCGGCGCCGAGCCTGGCCATCACCTCGGTCTCGACCCGCAGCCAGACGCGCTCGCTGTCCACCAGCAGGCCGTCCATGTCGAAGAAAACCGCTCGCATTCCCGTCCCCGATCCGCGCCGCCGCTCACCGCGCCGCCGCCTTTGCCACTCGCCACCCTGCGGCCTGCTGCCCGCCACCCTGCGGCCTTGCCACTCGCCACCCTGCGGCCTGCCGCCGGGCGCCTCACGGCCCGGCGCCTCACGGCCCGGCGCCTCACGGCCCGGTACCTCACGGCCCGGTACCTCACGGCCCGGTACCTCACGGCCCGGTACCTCACGGCCCGGCACCTCATGGCCCGGCACCTCACGGCCCGGCGTCCGGCCGCTCGCCGCCTGCGCTCAGCGCCCTGACGCCCGGGCCTTGCCGCCTGCCGCCTGATGCCTCGCTGCTGGGCGCCCTGCTGCTCGGCGCGCCGCCCGTCCACCATGCCGTCCGGCCGCCGTGCCCCCGCCCGCGCGGGCGGGGGCCGCGGTCGGTCAGACGTTGAAGTACTTGGCCTCCGGGTGGTGGGCGACCAGGGCCGAGGTGGCCTGCTCCGGGTGGAGCTGGAACTCCTCCGACAGCGTCACCCCGATGCGCTCCGGCGCGAGCAGCTCGAACAGCTGCTTCTGGTCCTCCAGGTTCGGGCAGGCCGGGTAGCCGAAGGAGTAGCGGCAGCCCTGGATGTTGACCTTGAGCATGTCGTCGAGCGACTCCTCGCCGCCGATGCCCCACTCCGAGCGGACCCGGGCGTGCCAGTACTCGGCCAGCGCCTCGGTGAGCTGCACCGACAGGCCGTGCAGCTCCAGGTAGTCGCGGTAGGCGTCCTTGGCGAACAGCTCGGCCGTGGCCTCGGAGATCTTCGCGCCCATGGTGGCCACCTGGAAGCCGACCACGTCGACCTCCCCGGAGTCCTTGGACCGGAAGAAGTCGGACAGGCACAGGTGCCGGTCGCGGCGCTGGCGCGGGAAGGTGAAGCGGGTGCGCTCGCTGCCGTCGTCGTCGAGGATGATCAGCGAGTCGCCATCGGCGACGCACGGGAAGTAGCCGTAGACGACGGCCGCCTCCAGCAGGCCCTCAGTCTGCATGCGCTCCAGCCACATGCGCAGCCGCGGCCGGCCCTCGGTCTCGACCAGCTCCTCGTAGCCGGGCCCGTCGCCGCCCCTGGTGGGCTTGAGCCCCCACTGGCCGAGGAACAGGGCCCGCTCGTCGAGGAAGGCGGCGTACTCGTTCAGCGAGATGCCCTTGACGACGCGGTCGCCGTGGAACGGCGCGCGCGGCAGCGGGTTGTCGGCGGCCACGTCGGAGCGGGCGGGCAGCTCCTCGACGGGCGTGCGGACCAGCGTCGCGCCGGTCTTGACGCGCCGCTCGCGCAGCGGCGGCAGCGTCGCGCCCGCCACGCCGCGCTTGACGGCCATGAACGCGTCCATCAGCCGCAGCCCCTCGAACGCGTCGCGCGCGTAACGCACCTCGCCCCCGAACAGCTCGGCGAGGTCCTGCTCGACGTAGGCGCGGGTCAGGGCGGCGCCGCCGAGCAGCACCGGGTACCGCTCGGACAGGCCCCTGGAGTTCATCTCCTCCAGGTTCTCCTTCATGATGACCGTCGACTTCACCAGCAGGCCCGACATGCCGATGACGTCGGCCTTCTGCTCGTCGGCGGCCTCCAGGATGGCGGAGACGGGCTGCTTGATGCCGAGGTTGACGACCTGGTAGCCGTTGTTGGACAGGATGATGTCGACGAGGTTCTTGCCGATGTCGTGCACGTCGCCCTTGACGGTGGCCAGCACGATGCGGCCCTTCGTCTCGCCCTCGACCCGCTCCATGTGGGGTTCGAGGTAGGCGACGGCGGTCTTCATCACCTCGGCCGACTGCAGCACGAACGGGAGCTGCATCTGGCCGGAGCCGAACAGCTCGCCGACCGTCTTCATGCCGTCGAGCAGCACGTCGTTGATGATCTCCAGGGCGGGGCGCTGCTCCAGGGCGGCGTCGAGGTCGGCCTCCAGGCCCTTGCGCTCGCCGTCGATGATGCGCCGCTTGAGGCGCTCCCACAGCGGCAGCGCGGCCAGCTCCTCGGCCTTGCCCGCGCGCATCGCGGCGGCGTCGACGCCCTCGAACAGGTCCATGAACCGCTGCAGCGGGTCGTAGCCCTCGCGGCGGCGGTCGTAGACCATGTCGAGCGCGACCTGGCGCTGCTCGTCGGGGATGCGCGCCATCGGCAGGATCTTGGAGGCGTGCACGATGGCCGAGTCGAGCCCGGCGTTGACGCACTCGTTGAGGAACACCGAGTTGAGCACCATGCGGGCGGCCGGGTTGAGGCCGAAGCTGATGTTCGACAGGCCGAGCGTGGTCTGCACGCCCGGGTAGCGGCGCTTCAGCTCGCGGATGGCCTCGATGGTCTCCAGGCCGTCGCGTCTGGTCTCCTCCTGGCCGGTGGCGATGGGGAAGGTCAGGCAGTCGACGATGATGTCCTCGACCCGCATGCCCCAGTTGCCGGTCAGGTCGTCGACCAGGCGGGAGGCCACGCGCAGCTTGTGGTCGGCGGTGCGGGCCTGGCCCTCCTCGTCGATGGTCAGCGCGACCACGGCCGAGCCGTGCTCGCGCACCAGCCGCATGATCCTGGTGAAGCGGGAGTCGGGGCCGTCGCCGTCCTCGTAGTTGACGGAGTTGACCGCGGCGCGCCCGCCCAGCATCTCTAGGCCGGCCTGCAGCACCGCGGGCTCGGTCGAGTCGAGCATGATCGGCAGCGTGGAGGCGGTGGCGAAGCGGAACGCCAGCTCCTTCATGTCGGCCACGCCGTCGCGGCCGACGTAGTCGACGCACAGGTCGAGCATGTGGGCGCCGTCGCGGGCCTGGTCGCGGGCCGTCTCGACGCAGTCGTCCCAGCGGCCCTCCAGCATGGCCTCGCGGAAGGCCTTGGAGCCGTTGGTGTTGCAGCGCTCGCCGATGGCCAGGTAGGAGGTGTCCTGACGGAACGGGACGGTCTGGTAGAGCGAGGACGCGCCGGGCTCGGGGTGCGGGCGGCGGGCCGTGACCTCCTGGCCCCTGACCCGCTCGACCACCTGGCGCAGGTGCTCGGGCGTGGTGCCGCAGCAGCCGCCGACCAGGGACAGGCCGTAGTCGCGGGTGAAGGTCTGGTGGGCGTCGGCCAGCTCGCCCGCCGACAGCGGGTAGTAGGCGCCGTCGGAGGTCAGGACGGGCAGGCCGGCGTTGGGCATGCACGACAGCTTCAGCCGCGAGTGGCGGGCCAGGTAGCGCAGGTGCTCGCTCATCTCGGCCGGGCCTGTCGCGCAGTTGAGGCCGACGATGTCGACGCCGAGCGGCTCGATCGCGGTCAGCGCGGCGCCGATCTCGGAGCCGAGCAGCATCGCGCCGTTGGTCTCGATCGTCACCTGCGCGATGATCACGATGTCGCGGCCGGAGGCCTCGATGGCCCGCTGGGCGCCCACGACGGCGGCCTTGACCTGCAGCAGGTCCTGGCACGTCTCGATGATCAGCGCGTCGGCGCCGCCCGCGATCAGGCCGGCGGCGTTGTCGCGGTAGGCGTCGCGCAGGCTCGCGTACGGCAGGTGGCCGAGGGTCGGCAGCTTGGTGCCGGGGCCCATCGAGCCCAGCACGAAGCGCGGCTGGTCGGGCGTGGCCCAGTGGTCGGCGGCCTCGCGCGCGATCCTGGCGCCGGCCTCGGAGTACTCGAAGACGCGGTCGGAGATGTCGTACTCGCCGAGGGCGGCCAGGTTGGCGCCGAAGGTGTTGGTCTCCACGCAGTCGACGCCGACGGCGAAGTAGGCGTCGTGCACGCCGCGCACGATGTCGGGGCGGGTGACGTTGAGCACCTCGTTGCAGCCCTCGTGACCGTGGAAGTCGTCGATCGTCGGGTCCTGGGCCTGAAGCATCGTGCCCATCGCCCCGTCGGCGACGATGACACGCCGGGCCAACACTTCTCTGAAGGTCGGGGAGATGCTCATGGGGAAAAGCTTATCGGGTGCGCCTCGCGCGACGCTCGAGCGCGGGTCTGTCCAGGCCTTTTCCCGCATCCTGCGAGAAACGCTAGGGTACGTTCCGTCAATTGTACTTTGCGTCCAATTGGGGGCTCTCATGGCCTACCGCACCGTCCTCGTCGGCACCGACGGCTCACCCTCCTCCTTCCGCGCCGTCACGGCCGCCGCCTCCCTCGCCGCGGCCACCGGCGCCACCCTCGTCCTCGCCTGCGCCTACCTGCCCATGCGGGAGAGCACCCGGGCCGCCGCCGCCGACCGGCTCGGGGACCTGGCGTACAAGGTGAGCGGCTCCACCCCCGCGGACGACGCGCTGCGGGCCGCTCGCGAGCACGCCGTGGCGGCGGGGGCCGTTGACGTGGTTCTGGCGGCGGAGCAGGGGGAGGCGGTGGATGTGCTCGTGTCGCTGGCCGGGCGGCACGCGGCGGATCTGCTGGTGGTGGGGAATCGGGGGCTCAACAGCCTGGCGGGGAGGTTGCTGGGGTCGGTGCCGTCGGGGGTCACGCATCGGGCGTCGTGCGACGTCCTCGTCGTCCACACGACGGCCGGAGGGCGCTGAGGGCCACGTCGGCGTGCCGTGCCTGGCAGGCGCGGTGGCGCGGCACGGGCGCGCCTGGAGGCGCGGTGGCGGCGTGTTGGGGGCGGGGTAGGGGCGCGGTGGGGCGGCGCGGGCGTGGCGGTGAGTGCGCTGGGGGCGAACGCCGTGCGCCCGCCAAGCCCGCCCCCCGCCGCGCCCCGGCCGTGGCGCGGCGGCCGGCCGACACGCCCGCACGCGTGTAAGGGAGCGCGCGGCCACAGCCCGTCCACCAGCGGTGACGCGCCGTTCGAGCCCGCACGACGCCGCTGACCCCGCCTGACCGCCACGCTCACCCGCCCCGCTCCCCCACCACCCCGCACGTTCCGGAGGTCGTCGCGGCGCGGCGTTCGGGAAGAGATCGGTGACGGCGACGGCTCCTTACCGCATAGGCTTAGCGGGACGATGGAGAGAGGAGGCGACACGTGATAGAGCTCGAAGGGCTCCCCGAGCTCGTCGACCCGGTGCTCATTGCCGCGTTCGAGGGGTGGAACGACGCGGGCGAGGCTTCCAGCGGTGTGATCGCCCACCTCGAGTCGGCGTGGAAGGCCGAGCCGCTCATCGCGCTCGACCCCGACGACTACTACGACTTCCAGGTCACCCGTCCCGTGGTCGAGATGAGCGACGGGCTGGCGCAGTCGATCGTGTGGCCGACCACGCGCCTGCTGCGCGCCCGCCCGCCGGGGCTGGAGCGCGACGTCGTGCTGCTGCGCGGCATCGAGCCCAACATGCGCTGGCGCTCGTTCTGCGACGACATCATCTACATCTGCCGCGAGCTGGGCATCGAGCTGGCCGTGATGCTGGGCGCGCTGCTCAACGACTCGCCGCACACCCGGCCGGTGCCGATCCTGGGCGGGGCGACGAACGAGGGCCTGGCCCGTTCGACGAACCTGGAGCTGAGCCGCTACGAGGGCCCGACGGGCATCGTGGGGGTGCTGCAGCACGCGTTCGGCAAGGCCGGGCTGGACGCGATCTCCTTGTGGGCGTCGGTGCCGCACTACGTGGCGCAGCCGCCCAACCCGAAGGCCACGCTGGCGCTGCTGCGCCGGCTGGAGGACGTGCTGGAGATCCCGATGCCGCTGGGCGACCTCGACGAGGAGGCCAGGGCGTGGGAGCACGGCGTCGACGAGCTGGCCTCGCAGGACAGCGAGGTGGCCGAGTACGTCAAGGAGCTCGAGGAGCGTAAGGACGCGGCCGAGCTGCCGGAGGCCAGCGGCGATGCGATCGCGGCCGAGTTCGAGCGCTACCTGCGGCGTAGAGATCGCGACACTGACAGCTAACCTTCAGGGATTAGATCCGACATTTTTTCCTGCTTTCGGGTAATAATCGGGAACCCGTATAAGTTTGCACCAAGTTGGGACTCCAGACTTAGGACGTAACCTCCCGACATCGGCTTCGCACGTGATGCCTGCTCAACTGACCGCGCACGTTAGGCATGCCATGGCGACACCCCATGTAGACCCGCACCACAGGAGCCAGGACACCAGGCAACGAGTTCTGCAGATGGCCGTCTCCCTCAGGGAGGACCGCCCCGGCGGCTCGGTGGACTACTTCCTCGCCCTGCTGCAGGACCGCCTGCCACTCTGGCTGAGCATTCTTCACGATCTCTCCCACCGCATTGGAAAAGGGTCCGTTTCGGACAACCTTCTGCCGATCGCTCGTGCGGGGATCGAGTACTACATAGATGTACAAAGTGCGGCGCTGCCCGCCTTCATCTCCCCGAACGTGACCGTCCGCTTCCGTCAGGCCGTCCGTGAGACGGGGCTCGGGCCGCGCGCCGAGACCGCGCCCCTCGCCGCTTACCTGGCGGCGGAGCAGCGGCTGGGGCGGGTGCGGCCTGAAGTGGATCCGGAGGCCAGCGCGCGGCTGATGGTCGCGGGCTGCTTCCATCGGGCCTATATCGAGATGTTCATGGGGGCGGACGCGGGGCCCGCTCGTGAGGTCAGCGCCCGGGAGATCGTGCGGGAGCTGCGGCTGGAGCCTGTTCCCCAGCCCGTCTGAGCGATCAGGCGGGCAGGGATACGAGCCGGGCTGGTAAGAGCGGGCGCCCGGCACTGGCGAGCATGCGCACCGGGTGCCCGGCGGGTGCTCGATGGGCCGGGCGGGTTCAGGCGCGGCGCAGCGGCTGCCGTTCCGCCGCGCTGTGGCGGCGTCGCAGGGCCTGGTCGTAGCGGTGCCAGATGAGCGCCGCCACGTCGGGATCCGCGCCCAGCGGCTCGCTGACCAGCCCCGCCCCCACCGACGCGAGCCGGTCATGGAAGTAGCCGGGCGCGAGCACGTACGAGGCGATGGCCACGCGCGCGGCCGGGGTCGAACCCAGCCGCTCCATGGCCTCCTCCAGCGACGGCGTGCCCGCCGAGGCGAAGGCGGCCGTGACCGGGCGCGCCAGGCGCACGGCGAGCTGGTGGGCGGCGGCGCGCACGTCGGCCAGCGCGGAGGGGTCGGACGAGCCGGCCGCGCCGAGCAGGACGGCGTCCGTGGAGCGCAGGCCCGCCCGCGCCAGCTTGCGCGCCAGGGCGGAGGTGAGCAGCCGGTGCGGGCCCAGCCAGCCGGCCACGACCGCGTCGGGGCGGTGCCGGGCGATGACCTCGGGCAGGTCGATGTGCACGTGGTAGCCGCCGGCGAGCAGCAGCGGCACCACGACGACCGGGCCGGGGACGGCGGGCAGGACGTCGGCCAGGAGGGGCGAGCTGATCTCCAGATAGCTCAGCTCCACGCGCTGCCCGGGGCGGGCCCGGCGGGCCGTCTCCGCCAGCGCCGACAGGGTCTGCTCCCCTTCGGCGCTGCGCGTCCCGTGCGCGGCCAGGACGAGCGCGGGCGTCACCTGCTCACTCCTGCGCGTCCGGACGGCATGGTGCCCCAGGGCATGGTGTTCTCCTCGTGATGATGGCGGTGCTGGACGGCCCGGGTGCCGGGGGTCAAAGGCCTGCCTCGTACAGGCAGGCGAGCCGGTAGCCGCGCTTGACCACCGTCTCGACGATGCCGCTGGGCCCGAGGGCGCGGCGCAGCCGGGTGATGGCCATCTCGACGGCGTGCTCGGCCGAGTCGCGCGCGACGCTGCCCGGCAGCACCGTGCGCAGGTCGGCCCGCGACACCACGTGCCCCGGCTTGTCGGCCAGGCGCTTGAGCACCGCCATGGGGGCGGGCGGCAGCGGGCGCAGCTCGCCGTCCACGACCACGGCGTGGCCGCGGATCTCGAGCCGGTGGTCGCCGGCCGTGAGGCGGGTGACGCCGTGCTCGGGCAGGTGCCTGGCCAGGGCGCGGGCCAGCGCGCCGAGGCGGGAGCGGTCCGGCTGCAGAGTGGGGACGCCGCGCGAGGTCAGCGGTTCGGCGGTGACGGGCCCGACGCAGGCGGCCACGACGGGCCCGCCGAACGCGGCCAGCAGCGCCTCCTCCAGCCCTTCTGCCCTGGCCGCGCCGAGCATGGCGTGCACGGCGGGCGCGCTGGTGAAGGCGACCGCGTCCACGGAGCCGGAGATGGTCTGGCTGATGAGGCGGCGCAGCGGCGAGATGTCGCGGTACGGCAGCCACCGGTAGACCGGGATTTCGATCACCTCGGCGCCGGCCTCGCGCAGCGCGGCCACGAAGTCGCGCAGCGGCTCGCCGTGCTGCTGCACCGCGATGCGCCGCCCGTGCAGGTCCTGGGCCAGGAGGTACTCCTTGACCTCGTTGCACGACTCGGTCGAGGGGGTCCAGTGGTCGTTGAGCCCGGCGGCGCGCACCGCTCCCCTGGCCTTGGGGCCGCGGGTGAGCAGGCGGGCCTTGGACAGGTGCTCGCCCAGGTCGGCGGACAGCCCCCAGCCCTCGGCGGCGGCCATCCAGCCGCGGAAGCCGACGCCGGTGGTGACCACGACGTCGTCCAGCGGAGACTCCAGGCTCTGCCGGGTGGCGGCGAGCAGGTCGGCGTCCTCGGCCAGGGGGACGAGGCGGATCGCGGGGGCGCTGACCACGCGCGCGCCGCGGCGCTCCAGGAGCGCCCCGAACTCCTCGCGCCGTCTCGTCGCGGTGACGCCGACGGTGAAGCCCGCCAGCGCGTCGGGCGCCGTCTCCGGGGTAGAGCCGCCCTCAAGGGGAAGCGCGCTCATGCCTGCACCTCCAGGTAGTCGTGGATGCCTGGCCGGGCCCCGAGCACCCGGCCAGGCATCACAGGCGCGTGTGACGCAAGTGAGATCACCCTCCGATACTGCTTTCGGGTGGTTTCGCCACTGGGTCTCTTCTGTTACCGCTGTGCTACAAGGCATCACCTTCGCGGTTGGCGGGGCGCACTCCAGGGAAACGTTCATCGTGACTATCGCGGCCTATCGGGGAGTAGCGGGTGACGGTCCGGCCTATTCGCACGTTCGATGATCCGGTGCTCCGCTCGGTCGCGGCGCCGATCCAGGAGTTCGATCGGGAGCTGAGGCAGCTGGTCAAGTCGCTGACCGCGACCATGCGGGCGGCGTCGGGGCGGGCGGGTCTGGCGGCGCCGCAGATCGGCGAGCCGGTGCGGGTGGTGGTCTACGCCTACGACGGCAAGTCGGGCCATCTGGTCAATCCGCGGCTGGAGGTGTCGGAGCGGCGGGTGACCGCGGACGAGGCGTGCCTGTCGGCGCCCGGCGTGTGGTGGCCGCTGGAGCGCTCCTACATGGTCACGGCGCGTGGCCGCGACATGTTCGGCAAGCCCGTCAGCGTGCGGGCGCTGGGGGTGCTGGCGCGGGTGTTGCAGCACGAGGTCGATCATCTCGACGGGGTGCTGTTCAGCGATCATCTGGAGGAGGGCGAGCGGGAGCGGTTCCTCGCCGAGGCGCTGCCCGCCTGCCACTGAGTCGCACAGGACCTGTTCAGGGGCAGGTCTCGCGGTACGCCAGTTCCGGGATGTGCTGCCGCCATTCGGCCTGGGTCAGCCCGCCGTCCCGGCGGCAGATCGCCGTGGTGGCGGCGCCGGGGTCCACGATGATCTCCCGCAGGGCGCCGTCCGCGGTCGAGACGAGCAGGGCGGTCCTGTTGAACGCCACGGCCGGCACGGATCGGGTGTGGTAGGTGATCGGGTAGGCGATCCGCTGGTATCCCCTCCACTCCCAGAGCTGGATGCCCGGCTCGCCCTCGCTGCCGACGGTGGCGAGCAGGTCGCCCCGCGGGTGCGGGACGAGCGCGGCGACCGACGCCGTGTACGAGGTCTGCGGCGGGGCCAGCGGCCTGCGCAGCTCCTTGTCCCAGAACGTCAGGTTCCCGTCCCCGCCGCCGACCGCGGCCCTGTCCCCCGCGAAGAGGATCTTCCCCGCGGCGCGGGCGTCGGAGGCGTGCGGGCGGAGCTCCCCGGTGGCCGTGTCGACCAGGATCCGTCCCCTGCTGGATCCGTCGGCGAGCAGGCGGCGGCCGTCCGGCTCGAAGACCAGAGCCTGCGCGCCCGCGTCGGGGACGGTGCGGATCCAGCTCCTGGCGCGCACGTCCCACAGCTCCAGGTCGCCGATGTGCGGGCCGCCGGGGTCCGCATGGAGGGTGGCGATCGCGGCGGTCTCGCCGCCGGGAGAGAAGGCCACGGACAGCACCCCGGCGGCCCGGGGGCTCCGGAGGCGCAACGCGCCGAGGTGGCGGGCGTCGCGCGTGTCCCACAGGGTCACCACGGGCGACCGCGGGTGGGTGAGGACGAGCGTGCGCCCGTCGGGGCTGAACAGCGGCGAGTACGCCGTCCCCTCGGGAAGATCGGCGACGGGTAACGGACCGCCCACGGGCCTGCGCGTGGCGACGTCCCACAGGCGCACCTCCGGCCGGCCCTCGCGACGGCCGGTCGTCACCAGGCGACGGCCGTCGGCGCTCAGCAGCCGCTCGCCGCCGCCCGGCGCGAGCACCTGCGGGCGGGTGAAGGGAGAGACGTCCAGGACGCTCACCGTGCCGTACCGTCCGGGCACCCGCAGCAGCCGGGCGTCCGGTGAGAACCGGGGCTCGGCTCCGGCCGCGTCCGCGTGGATCGAGGTGTTCAGCAGCAGCGCCCCGTCGTCCACCCGCCACAGGAGCAGCCATTGCCCGCGCCACGTCCCGGCCAGGAACCGGCCGTCCGGGCTGAACTCCAGCCCCTCCGCGGGCGGGACCAGCGCGCTGTGGAGCACCTTGCCCGACGGGACGTCCCACAGCCGGATGCCGTCGGGCGTCGAGACGGCCAGGCGCCGCCCGTCCGGGCTGAACTCGCCCGCCGTCGCGGTCTCCGGCAGCGAGGGGAGCCTGAGCGGCCCGCCGCCGCGCACGTTCGTGACCTGCACTCCCCCGTCGCCGGAGTCCCGCGCCGGGATGGCCAGGGCCAGCCGGCCGTCCGGGCTGACGGCGGCGACCGGCTCGCCGGGCAGGCGCGTCCGGTCCGCGACGTGCCAGGCCTCGCGGGCCCCGTCACGGACGCCGAGCAGGACGCGCCCGTCCGCGCCGAAGCCTGCCGGGTCGAGGTGGGGGAAGGCGATGCCGAGGTCGGTCAGGCCGCCCGCGCCGACGGCCCACACCTGGGTGCTGGTCCCGTCGTGCACGGCCAGCAGGCGGCCGTCGGGGCTCCACACCAGCTCAGAGACGCGCGAACCCGTCCATCTGGCGCTCGCCACCTCCTTCCTCGTGGCCAGGTCGAGCACGCGCAGCGCACCCGGCGCGGACTCGGTGGCGGGCGTGTGGACGGCCAGCCTGGCGCCGTCGGCGCTGAGCCCGTGCACCAGGTCCGCCGGGTCGTACGGGGCGGTGACGATGTCCACCAGGGGCAGCGTCATGGAGTCGATCAGCTCACCCCTGGCCTCGGGAACCGGAGCGATCCGCCAGGCCGCGGCGCTCAGCCGGCGGGCCAGCTCCGGGTCGCTGGTCCGCAGGGTGGCCGCGCGCCTGGCGGCCAGCCGGGCCGTCGCCTCCGCCAGCCGGTCGTCGGCCACGCCGGCCTGCCGGATGGCGACCCCCGCCGCGATCATGGAGGCGGCCAGCAGGACCGCCAGGACTGCCGAGACGGCGACCCTCGTCCGGGAGGCGCGCCGGGCCAGCGCGGCGCTCGCCTCGACGAAGCCGCGTTCCTGGGGCGTCAGCTCCCCCGGCTCGGCGAGCAGCTTCTCGGCGGCGGCGAGCCGGGGGCCGCGGTAGAGCAGCCCGGCGTCCCGGCCGTGCGCCTCCCACGCCTCGGCCGCGCCGGTGAGCTGCCGGTGCGCGCGCAGGCGGTCGCGCCCGTCGTCCACCCAGCCGCGCAGGCGCGGCCACGACTCGATCAGGGCCTCGTGCGCGAGCTCCACCGTGTCCTGGTGCAGCGTCAGCAGCCTGGCGGCGGCCAGCCGCTCGACGACCAGCGCGGTGTCCTCCTCGCCGTGCGGGTCCAGCTCCGCTCTGGCGGCGGGACGGCGGGTCGCCTGCGCCCGCTCGCCCGGGTCGATCAGCCGGAGCAGGATCCGCCGGGCGATCCTCGCCTGCGCCGGCGACAGCTGCGCGTACAGCTCCTCGGCGGTGTGGCTGATCGCGCCCTGTACCCTGCCCACGCCGTCGTAGGCGTCCAGGGTCAGCAGCTTCCCTGTACGGCGCCGCCACACCTCCCGCAGCGCGTGCGACATCAGGGGCAGCGCCCCCGGCTCGCCCGCGACGTCGGCGATGATCGCGGCCGTCAGCGCCCGCTCCACGGTCAGGCCCTCGGCGGCGGCCGGCCGCACGATCGCCTCCCTGAGCTCGTCCTGGCGCATCGGCCCGACCAGCAGGCCGGACTCGCGCAGGGCCGTGGTGAGCGCGTGGTGCTCGGCGCATCGCCCGTAGAAGTCGGCGCGCACCGCGATGACCACGCTCATCCGGCTCCGCGCGCCGAGCAGCAGGTCGATGAACTGTTCGCGCTCGCGCCGGTCCTGGCAGAGCGTGAACACCTCCTCGAACTGGTCGACCACGACCAGCGGACCGGCGTCGCCGCCATCGCCGTCGCCATCGCCATCGCCGTCGTCGCCGTCGTCGCCGTCGTCCGGCGCGAGCCGGCCGGCGTGCCGCATCGGATGTTCGCCCGGGGTGAGCATCACGCACCGCCGCCCGTCCTGCACGGCGGGCACGAGCCCGGCCCGCAGCAGGGACGACTTGCCGCTGCCCGAGGAGCCGAACACCGCGGCGAACCGGTGCCGCCGCAGCAGCTCGCACAGCTCTTCGACGAGCCGTTCCCGCCCGAAGAAGCGACCGGCGTCGTGCGTGCCGTAGGAGGCCAGGCCCGGGTACGGCCCGGCGGCGTCGTCCTCGTCCGCGCGCTCGCGTGCCAGCTCGGCGGCCACCTGCCGCCAGCCGCGCTCCCACTCGGAGACGTCCCCGCCGCACGCCTCCACGAAGGCGAGGACGACGGGCAGCGACGCCAGCCGCTCACCCGCCGCCGCCTGCGACAGCGTGGTGACCGAGTAGCCGGCGCGCCCGGCCATGGCCCGGTAGGTCAGGCCGCCCGCCTCCTGGCGCAGCTTGCGCAGCTCGGAGGCGAAGCGCTGCACCGGCCCCGCTGCCGGGTCCACCGGGCTCTCACGACGGCCCGCCACCGTTACGGGGCTCCGGCGGAGGGGCCGGGTGCCGGGAAAAGCATTGTTTGCCTGCCTGATGAGGGATGCCGAACATTGCGTGCCGCCCCGATCCTGGTGCCAGCGAGGTCGCAGCGGCAAGTGACCCGATCTGTAGGAAGGATCTTCATGCGTACCAACAGGGAAAGCACCGGACGGGCGAGGAGGCGCGGCATCGCGCTCGCGGGGCTCGTCACCGCCGCGACCGTGGCCTTCACCACGGTGGGCGCCACGGTGGGCGCCACGCCCGCCGCGGCACTCACCGGCTGCACCTGGCACGGCTGCTCCGGGGGCTGGGGCACCGGGTACGGCTACTGGGCCGCCAACGGCGACAAGATGACCGTCTGCGACGGGTACGCCGACGGGTACTCGATCGTCGTCATCGCCGACATCGGCACCAGCTCACAGCCGAACAAGTGGCACACGGGCGGCGCCGGCAAGTGCACCGAGCGTTCCTACGGCGACGTCGCGGAGCGTCAGACCATCTACTTCCACACGTGCCTGGGCAAGCAGAGCACCGGCTACATCGTTCCCGGCTCGTGCGGGCCCGTCGTCTCGGGCACCACCTGACCGGCGGTCCGCCGTGGGGGGAGTCCAGGGGGAGGACGGGCAGGCACTGTGGCGGGCACGGTGGCTCATGGAGCAGGTACAGCTTGGGGAGCTGTCCGGCGCCGCGGAGGCGCTGGGCGGGAGGCCATCGCCGTCTACCGGCGGCTGGCCGCGACGGCGCCGGACGTCTGCCTGCCCGAGCTGGCCGGGTGCCTGGTGAGTCTGGGGGTGACGCTTTCCGAGCTGGGGCGGCACGGGGAGGCGTCACACGCGGAGCGGGAGGCGGTGTCGGTCTATCGGGGGCTCGCCGCGGCCTCTCCTGAGCGTTTTCTGGCGGATCTGGCCGACACGCTGATCAATCTGGGGGTGACGCTGGTGGCGCTGGGGCGGGCGGACGAGGCGCTGGGGGCCGAGCGGGAGGCGGTGGCGATCTACCGGCGGCTGGCGGCGGCGTCGCCGGGGCTCTATCGGGGGGATCTGGCGGGGGTGCTGGTCGAGGTGGGGACGAGCCTGATGGGGCGTGGGCTGCCGGTCGAGGCGTTGCCGCTGGTGGTGGAGGCGGTCACCCTTCGCCAGGAGCTCGCCGCCGCCTGTCCCGAGCGGCACCGGGACGGGCTCGCCCACGCGCGGGCCTGCCTCGCCGCCGTCCTGGCGGCACTCGGCGGCCCAGCACACGAGTAGGCGGGCGGGCGGGCAGGGCAGCCGGGCAGGGCAGCCGGGCAGGGCGGGGCGGGGTCAGCGGCGGGGCGGGTCAGCGGCGGGCGGCGGCCTCGCTCCGCAGGCTCAGCTCCCGCCGCTGCTCAGGATCGGTGCCACCCCAGACGCCGTACGCCTGCCGCGTGTCCAGCGCGTACGCCAGGCAGGTCTCCCGAACGGGACAGCCGTCACACACGTGTTTGGCCCGCTCGACCTGCGACTGGCTCGGACCTTCCATGGAGATCGGGAAGAACAGTTCCGGGTCCAGGTCGAGGCAGGCGGCCCTGCGGGTCCAGTCGAGCATCATCATCATGCTCTTGGCGCCTACCCATCGCCCCGGCCGTCATACCTCGCTGAGCAGGTCATCCCAGTCGTCGAGGAATCTGCGGAGCCCGTGACGCGACAACGCGGCGGCCCTGGCGGCCTTGCCGGCCTGGGCGGCGCTCTCGGGATCCCGGGCGAAGGCGTGCAGGGCGTCGGCCAGCACGTGCACCTTCGTGGACAGCACTCCGGCCTCCGGCGGCACCGCCTCGATGGCCTCGGTGGCGGCGAGCGCGACCACGGGCATGCCGAGCGTCATGGCCTCGATGAGGGCCAGGCCCAGCGAGGTCCACCGGTACGGGTGCAGGTAGACGCGCCTGCGGGCCAGCTCGGCGTGCATGACGTGCTGGGGCAGGTCCTCGTACGTGCCGTACGGCAGCTCGGCGACCTTCATCCCGAACACGTCGAGCGGCACCCGCTCGGCGAAGCGGGGCAGCAGGTCGGTCCCGGCGACCCTGGTGCGGCGGACGGGTTCGTTGACGACGACGCCCGCCCTGGGCAGCTCGCCGGTGTAGAGGTGGCCGGGGTCCGGGATGCCGTGCTCGATGACGCGGGTGGGTGCGCGGCCGTTGTCCCAGAACAGCTCGTTGAAGTGGGTGACGTGCACGATCGTGACGTCGCTCTGATCGGCGAGGGGGTGGCGGGTGCGCGGCACGTCGCCGGCGGGCGCGTTGTGCTCGACGTACACGCCGGGCACGTCGCGGCCGAGCCATTCGCGGGCCAGGTCTAGCTCGTGCGGGCGCTGGTGGACGACGACGTCCACGGGCTCGTCGCGCAGCCGGTCCCATGGCACCTCGCGGGCGCGGTCCGGCCAGTCGTAGGTGGCCGCCCGCCCCCGGCCATCGGGACCACGGCCGGGAACGAGCGGCAGCAGGTACTCGTGGGACCCCTGGATGAACGCGCTGGTCCACGAGCCGTGCACATGCCAGATGAGGATCCTCACCAGCGGCTCCAGCCCATGGCGCGGGCCCAGGGCGCCGCGGCGGCCGGCACGGGCCCCTCGGTGTCGCTCAGTACGCGGTCCACGACGTCGATCAGGTCGTCGGCGACCTCGGACGCCTGCCGGATCTCCTCCCGCAGCGTCTCCTGGGTCGGCACGAGGATGCCCCTGGCCCCCGCGGCCCTGGCGGCCTCCATGTCCCGGCCGATGTCCCCGACGACCACGCAGTCGCGGGGGCTGACGTCGAGCACGGCGGCGGCTCTGATGACGAGACCGGGCGCGGGCTTGCGGCAGGTGCAGCCGTCGGCGTCGTCGTGCACGCAGATCGCCCACGCGTCGAACGGCCCGAGCAGCTCCTCCACCTTGGCGTTCACCTGGTCCATCTCGTCAGCGGAGAGCAGGCCCTTGGCGACGCCCGACTGGTTGGTGACCACGGCCACCGGGACGTCCGCGCGTCTGAGCCTGCCCAGCGCTTCGAGCGCGCCCGGCATGGGCTCCACGCGGCCGGGATCGCCGTTGTACGGCACATCCCTGATCAAGGTCCCGTCCCGGTCGAAGAGCACGGCGCCGGGACGTCGCTTTTCGAACACCTTTCACCTCCGTCGCGTGCCGGGCAGCTACCCGGGGCCTGTCCCGGCAAACAACTACTTAAAGTGACCGAGCCCAGGAGGTTCCGCCTGTTTTCGCATCTCGCGGCGGGGCGGAATGTTTGGGAACCGCTTCTCTCGGTAGCGGTTGTCGACATCCTTAGGGGGAGGAAGCATGAAGTTTCTCGGCATCAACGCGATCTTCCATGACCCCGCCGCCGCGCTGGTGGTCGACGGGAAGATCGTGGCAGCGGCGGAGGAAGAGCGCTTCAGCCGCCGCAAGCACGGCAAGAGGCCGCTGGCCTTCTCCGCGTGGGAGCTGCCCGAGCTGGCCGCCGCGTGGTGCCTGCGCGAGGCGGGGCTGTCCCCCGAGGACATCGACGCGGTGGCCTACTCCTACGACCCGTCGCTGGTCGTGCGGAAGCCGGAGGGCGACTGGGAGGACCTGCGCACCCGGTACGCGGTGCGCGCCCCGGCCTTCCTCGCCACCGCCCTGCCCGGGCTGGACCCCGGCCAGGTCAGCTACGTCCCGCACCACGTGGCGCACGCCGCCTCCGCCGGTCTGGCCGCGCCGTGGCGCGACTGCGCGGTGCTGGTCGCCGACGGCCGCGGCGAGAACGTCTCCCACCTGGCGGGCCGCTACCGGGGCGGCGAGCTGGAGATCCTGGCGACGCAGGAGCTGCCGCACTCGCTGGGCCTCATGTACGAGGACGTCACCGAGCACCTGGGCTTCCTGCGCTCCAGCGACGAGTACAAGGTGATGGCGATGGCCTCCTACGGCCGCCCCCGCCACCTGGAGGCGCTGCGCGAGGTGATCTACACGACGGCCGACGGCGGGTTCCGTGTCGAGCCGGTCGACTGGAACGGCTACGCCAAGGCGCTGAAGAAGGGCGCCCCGTGGACCTCCGACCACGCCGACCTGGCCGCCAGCGTCCAGGCCCGGCTGGAGGAGGTGCTGCTGGAGCTGGTGCGCTGGCTGCACGAGCGGACCGGCGAGCGGCGGCTGGCCCTGGCCGGCGGGGTCGCGCTGAACTGCGTGGCCAACACCAGGCTGCAGGACGAGGGGCCGTTCGAGGAGATCTGGATCCAGCCCGCGGCGGGCGACTCGGGCACCGCGCTCGGCGGGGCGCTGCACCTGGCGAACGCGTACGGCGAGCCGGCCGCGCCCATGCCGGACGCGGCGCTCGGGCGCGGTTTCACCGACGACGAGCTCGGCGCGTGGCTGGACGTGGCGCGCGTGCCGCACACCCGGCCCGCCGACCTGGCCGCCGCCGTGGCGGCCGAACTGGCGGCCGACCGGATCGTCGCCTGGTTCCAGGGGCGGGCCGAGTACGGGCCGCGCGCGCTGGGCCAGCGGTCGCTGCTGGCGCATCCCGGGCACGCCCGCAACACCGAGCGGCTCAACGACGTCAAGGGGCGCGAGCAGTTCCGGCCGATCGCGCCGATGGTGCTGGAGTCCAGGGCCCGCGAGATCTTCGGGCGGGGGCCGGTGCCGTCGCCGTACATGCTGTTCGTCCACGACGTGCACCCGGACTGGGCGGGGCGGATCCCCGCGGTCGTGCACGTGGACGGGACGGCCAGGATCCAGACGATCTCGCCGCGGGAGCAGCCGCTGATGGCGCGGGTGCTGAGCGAGTTCGAGGCGCGCACGGGGCTGCCGGTGGTGGTCAACACGAGCCTCAACACCGCCGGACGGCCGATGGTGGACGATCCGCGCGACGCGCTGGAGTGCTTCGGGTCCTCGCCGGTGGACGTGCTGGTGCTGGGGCCGTACGTGGTGCGGCGGGGGGAGGTGTTCGCGTCGTGATCACCGTGGTGATTCCCACGATCGGACGGGCCACGCTGCGGGACACCCTGGCGGCTGTGGGACCGGGGATTCCGGTGATCGTGGTGGATGACAGGTTTGAACCTGGTACGGTACGTAGCATATACCAGGGGGGCGGCACCCACACCAAGGAGCCGCCTGCCGTGAAGTCGCCGCCCCCCATTTCCAGTGAACCGCCCGATTTGAGCGGATCCGAACCGACCGAACTGGCCGAACCGACCGAACTGGCCGAACCGACCGAACTGGCCGAACCGACCGAACTGGCCGAACCGACCGAACTGGCCGAACCGACCGAACTGGCCGAACCGACCGAACTGGCCGGGCTGCCGCCGCATGTACGCGTCGTCCGGTCGGGCGGTCGCGGGCCCGCGGCGGCACGCAACGCCGGATGGCGGGCCGCCGACACGCCGTGGGTGGTGTTCCTCGACGACGACGTGATCCCCGCCCCCGGCTGGGCCGACGCGGTCTGGAAGGACCTGGTCGACCTGCCCGACGACGTGGGCGGCAGCCAGGGACGCATCGAGGTGCCGCTGCCGGCCGATCGCCGCCCCACCGACGGCGAGCGGCACACGGCGGGCCTCACCGGCGCGCTGTGGGTGACGGCCGACATGGCCTACCGGCGCTCGGCGCTGGAGGCCGTGAACGGCTTCGACGAACGTTTCCCCCGGGCCTACCGGGAGGACGCCGACCTGGCGCTGCGGGTGACGCGGGCCGGGCACCGGCTCGTCAGGGGCGAGCGGGTGACGCGGCATCCGGTCAGGAACGACGGGTTCTGGGCGAGCGTGCGCTTCCAGCGCGGCAACGCGGACGACGCGCTCATGCGGCGGCTGCACGGCCCCGCGTGGCGTGCCGGCATCGGCGGCGGGCGCGGGCGGCTGCGGCTGCACGCGCTGACGACCGGGGCGGGCCTCGCGGCGGTGCTCCTCGGCACGGCCGCCGCCGTCGCGAGCCGCCCTCGCACCCGCACGTCCGTGGCCGCATGGGGGGCCGGGGTGGCGTGGGCCGCGCTGACCGCCGACTTCGCCTGGCGGCGGATCGCGCCGGGCCCGCGCACCCCCCAGGAGGTTCTGCGGATGGCCGTCACCAGTGTGCTGATCCCGCCGGCGGCGTGCGCGCACCGGCTTCGGGGGGAATGGAGGGCGCGCCGATGAGCGACACCTCGCGGGAGCGTTCCAAAAAGGACCGGACCACCAGCGACATGGGGCGCGTGCTCGTGGCACGCCTCGACGACGCGGGCGACGTGCTGCTGGCGGGCCCGGCGGTGCGCGCGGTCAGCACGAAGGCCCGCGAGGTGATCTTCCTGGCCGGCCCGAACGGCAGGGCGGCGGCCGAGCTGCTGCCCGGCGTCGACCGGGTGATCACCTGGCGGGCGCCGTGGATCGACCACACCCCGCCCCCCGTCACCGCGGACGGCGTGGCGGAGCTGGTCGAGCAGGCGGGCGGCATCGACGAGGCGGTGCTGCTCACCTCGTTCCACCAGTCGGCCCTGCCGCTGGCGCTGCTGCTGAGGCTGGCGGGCGTCAGGCGCATCACCGCGATCAGCAACGACTACCCGGGCTCGCTCCTCGACGTCCGCCACCGGGTGGACGAGAGCGTCGACATCCCGGAGGCGGAGCGGATGCTGGCCGTCGCGGAGGCGGCGGGATTCACGCTCCCGGAGGGCGATGACGGGAAACTCGCTGTTCAGCACCCGTTGCCGGATATAGGGAAATTTACGGGGCACTGTGTAGGCGTCGGCGGCGTAGCCGACAAAGGCGCGTATGTCGTGGTGCACCCAGGGACATCGGCCCCCGCCCGTACGTGGCCTGCCGACAGGCACCGGCAGACAGTTCGGGAGCTGGCCGACGACGGGCACCAGGTCGTCGTGACCGGCACAGAACGTGACCTCACCGCCTATGTGGCCAGCGACGTCGCGCTCGACCTGGGCGGCGTGACCACATTCGCGGAATTGGCGGCCGTGATCGAGCGTGCCGGCGTGCTCGTGGCGGGCAACACAGGCCCCGCGCACCTGGCAGCGGCTGTCGGAACGCCGGTCGTGAGCCTGTTCGCCCCCGTTGTCCCGGCGGTGCGGTGGGCCCCGTACGGCGTGCCCGCGGTGCTTCTGGGCGACCAGGAAGCGCCCTGCCGTGACAGCAGGGCGCGCGTCTGCCCGGTACCGGGGCACCCGTGCCTGTCCCAGGTGACTAGTGAGCAGGTGGTCAAGGCAGTGAGGGAGCTGACGCAGTGAAGGTCGATCTCATCTCGGAGCACGCGGACCCGCTGGCGGCGGTCGGCAGCGTCGACTCCGGCGGCCAGAACGTCCATGTCGCCGCGCTGGCCATGGCCCTGGCCGAGCGGGGGCACTCAGTCGTCGTCCACACCCGTCGTTCCCGTGAGTCGCAACCGGACTCGGTGCCCATGGCGCCCGGCGTCACGGTCGAGTACGTGCGGGCCGGTCCCGCGGCGCCCGTGCCGAAGGACGAGCTGCCGCCGCTCATGCCGGAGTTCACCGAGCGGCTGGCCGCCCGCTGGGCCGCCCGCCCGCCGGACGTGGCGCACGCGCACTTCTGGATGAGCGGCCAGGCGGCGCTGCGCGCCGCGGCGGCCACCGGGGTGCCGGTGGTGCACACGTTCCACGCGCTGGGCACGGTCAAGCGGCGCTGGCAGGGCGCGGCCGACACCAGCCCCGCGCACCGCGTCGAGACCGAGCGGGAGATCGGCCTGCGCGCCGACATGGTGCTGGCCACGTGCAGCGACGAGGTGAACGAGCTGTGCGCGATGGGGATCCCCGAGCACCGCGTGGCGGTGGTGCCGTGCGGGGTGGACCTGTCGGCGTTCTGCCCGGACGGGCCGGTGGCGCCGCGCCCGGACGGCCCGGTCGTGCTGAGCATCGGCCGGATGGTGCCGCGCAAGGGCGTGGACACCGTGATCGCCGCGCTGCGCCAGCTCCCGGACGCCAACCTGGTGATCGCCGGCGGCAGCGAGGACGACGAGGAGGCCCTCAGGCTGCGCGAGCTGGCCGAGGGGTACGGGCTCGGCGACCGCGTGCACGTCATCGGCTCCGTGCCGCGGCGGCACGTGCCCGCGCTGATGCGCTCGGCCGACGTCGTGGTGACGGTGCCCTGGTACGAGCCGTTCGGCATGGTGCCCGTGGAGGCCATGGCGTGCGGTGTGCCGGTCGTCGCCTCGGCGGTCGGCGGCCACCTCGACTCAGTGGCGGGCTGCGGCGTGCTCGTGCCGCCGCGCCGCCCGCGCGCCCTGGCCAGAGCGCTCAAGGACGTCCTCGACGATCCGCGGCGGCGGGCCTCGCTCGGCGCGGCCGGCGCCCGCCGGGCCAGGGAGCGGTACGGCTGGCCGCGCGTGGCCGAACTGACCGAGGCCGTGTACACGCAGGTCATCGATGGGAAGGTCTGCCGGCTGGCGGCCCTGGGGGGTTGATCATGGATGCTCATCTGGAGAAGCTCTGGAACACCCTGGAGAAGGTCGATGACCACGCGGTCACCGTCCGGCTCTGGGGTGGCAGACTGGCCGGCGTGCTGGCCGCCGGGGGCAGGCTGCTGGCCTGCGGCAACGGCGGGTCGGCGGCCGAGGCCCAGCATCTGACGGCCGAGCTGGTCGGCCGGTTCAGGGACGACAGGCAGCCGTACGCGGCGATCCCGCTGCACGCGGACGGCTCGTCGCTGACGGCGATCGCCAACGACTTCGGCGCCGACGAGATCTACGCCCGCCAGGTGCGCGCGCACGGCCGTACGGGGGACGTGCTGCTGTGCCTGTCCACCAGCGGCGGCAGCGCGAACGTGCTGGCGGCGGCCAGGGCGGCGCAGGACGCCGGGATCACGGCCTGGGCCATGACGGGCCCCGCGCCGAACCCGCTGGCGGGCCTGTGCGACGAGGCCGTGACCATCCCGGGCGAGACCGCCACGGTGCAAGAGGTACACCTGGCGCTGATCCACCTGCTGTGCGACGCCGTAGAGGAGGCGCTGTGACGGACAGGCCGCTGGTCGTCCTCGGGGACACGCTCCTCGACGTGGATGTCGAGGGCGAGGCGGATCGGCTCTGCCCGGACGCGCCCGTGCCGGTGGTGGACGTCGCCACCGAGCGGGCCCGTCCGGGCGGGGCGGGACTGGCGGCGCTGCTGGCCGCCCGCGACGGCGCGGGCGTCGTGCTGATCACGGCGGTCGGCGACGACCCCGACGGCCACCGCCTGTGCGGGCTGCTGTCGGAGGAGCTCGACCTGGTACGGCTTCCGCTGCGCGGCGGCACCGTGCGCAAGACCAGGATCAGGGCGCGCGGCCAGACGCTGGTCCGGCTGGACACCGGCGACGGCACGGCCAGGTACTCCCCCACCGCGCAGGCGCTGGAGGCGGTCAGGAGGGCCGGCGCGGTGCTGGTCTCCGACTACGGCAGGGGCGTGGCCAGGATGGCCCGCGAGCTGCTGCACGGCCTCGACGTGCCGGTGGTGTGGGACCCGCATCCCCGTGGCGAGCAGCCGATGCCCGGCTGCGCGCTGCTGACGCCCAGCGAGGCGGAGGCGAGGATGCTCTGCACGTCCGGCTATCACGGCCCCGACCAGGCGGCCCGCCGGCTGGTGCGGTCGCTGCGGGCCAAGGCGGTGGCCGTCACGACGGGCGAGCGCGGGGCCGCGCTCGCCATCGCGGGCGGCCCGCTGACCACGGTGCCGCCGCCGGTGCACGCCGGCGGGCAGGACGCGTGCGGCGCGGGCGACAGGCTCGCCGGCGCCGCCACGCTGGCGCTGCGCGACGGCGCGGGCGCCGAGGAGGCGGTCACGATCGGCGTGGGCGAGGCGTCCCGCTTCGTCGAGCGCGGCGGGGCCGCCAGTGTGAAGGTCCAGGAGCAGCGGCTCGGCGACCGCCCGCGCACGGCGCTGGAGGTCTCCAGGCTCACCCGGGCGTACGGCGGCCGGCTGATCGCCACGGGCGGTTGCTTCGACCTGCTGCACGCGGGCCACGTGAGCCTGCTGCGGCGGGCCAGGGCGCTGGGCGACGCGCTGGTCGTCTGCGTCAACTCCGACGACTCGGTGCGCCGGCTGAAGGGCCGCTCCAGGCCCATCGTGGACGTGCGCGACCGGGTCGAGGTGCTGCGGGCGCTGGGCTGCGTGGACGCGGTGCTGGTGTTCGACGAGGACACCCCCGCCACGGCCATCGAGCAGCTCCGCCCGGACGTGTGGGTGAAGGGCGGCGACTACGAGGGGGAAGTGCTGCCCGAGTCCGAGGTCCTCGGCAGGCTCGGCGCGGAGATCGTCGTGCTGAGCACCCTGCCGGGGCGTTCGACAACCAATCTGATCAGGGAGATCCAGTGAATGTATTGATCACCGGGGGCGCGTCCGGGCTCGGCCTGGCCACCGCCGAGGCAGTGGAGAAGGAGGGCTGGAAGGCGCTCGTCGTCGACGTGCGCGAGCCCGACCAGCGCTTCGAGCACGTGACGGCCGACCTGTCCGACCGGGCGGAGTCCGAGCGCGCGGTGCGCGAGCTGGCCGAGCGGGCGGGCGGCCTGGACGCCGTCGTGACGGCCGCCGGCATCGACGCGTGCGGGCGGCTGGAGGACGTGCCCGCCGACGACTGGGAGCGGGTCATCAAGGTGAACCTGCTGGGCACGGCCTCGGTCGTGCGGGCGGCGCTGCCGTACCTGAAGCACACCCGCGGCAAGGTCGTCACCTGCGCCTCGACGCTGGGGCTGCGGCCGCTCAGCGACGCGTCGGCGTACTCGGCGTCGAAGTTCGGCGTCGTCGGCTTCACCAGGGGGCTGGCGATCGAGACGCGCGGGGAGATCGGCGTGACGCTGCTGATCCCCGGCGGCATGCGGACGAGCTTCTTCGACGGCCGCCCCGAACAGTACAAACCGGGACCCGAGGCCGGGTTGAACGACCCGGCCGACGTGGCTCAGGCCGTGGTCTTCGCGCTGCGGCAGCCGGCCGGATGCGAGGTGAGAGAGCTCGTCGTCTGCCCGTCCACGGAGACGTCATGGCCCTAGAACTCCTCGCCCTGCGCGGGCTCGGCCTGGGCGACCTGCTCACGGCCGTGCCCGCCCTGCGGTCGCTGCGCCAGGCCTTTCCCGCGCACCGGATCACGCTGGCCGCGCCGCGGTACCTGGAGGCCCTGCTGCCGCTGATCGGCGCGGTGGACGGCCAGGTGCACGTGGCGGGGCCGGGGCCCGTCCCGATGGACGAGGTGCCCTTCGAGCGGCCGGACGTCGCGGTCAACCTGCACGGGCGGGGGCCGCAGAGCATCGACGCGCTGCGCCGCACGGAGCCGGGGCGGCTGATCAGCTTCGGCACCGGCCCGGTGTGGGACGAGCGCGTGCACGAGGTGCGGCGCTGGTGCGACCTGCTGGAGTGGCACGGCATCCCCGCCGATCCGGGCGATCTGACGCTCGGCATCTCCGACCGTACGGGGCCGGCGATCGTGCATCCGGGTGCCGCCTTTCCTGCGCGGCGCTGGCCGCCCGAGCGGTTCGCGGAGGTGGCGGCGGCGCTGGACGACGTGATCGTCACGGGCAACGCCGAGGAGGTGCCGATCGCCTGCCGGGTCGCCGAGCTGGCGGGGCTGCCTCCTGAGCGGATGCTGGCCGGGCGCACCTGCCTGGCGGACCTGATCGATCTGATCAGCAGGGCGAAGCTGGTGGTCTGCGGCGACACCGGTGTGGCTCATCTGGCGACGGCGTTCTGTGTGCCGTCGGTGGTGCTGTTCGGGCCGGTCTCGCCCCAGTTGTGGGGGCCGCCGCCCGGCTGGCGCCATGTGGCGCTGTGGGCCGGGCAGAACGGCGACCCGCACGGCGAGCGGCCCGATCCGGGGCTGCTGAAGATCGAGGTTTCCGAAGTCGTCGACGCCGCCATGGAGGTCATCTCATGAGGGCTCTGGTCACCGGAGGCGCCGGGTTCCTCGGCTCCTATCTCTGCGAGAGACTGCTGGACGAGGGTGCCGAGGTCGTCTGCATGGACAGCTTCCTCACCGGCGGGCCGCGCAACGTGGAGCACCTGCTGGAGCGGCCCGAGTTCCGGCTCATCGAGTGCGATCTGACCGGCTACATCCACGTGCCCGACCGGCTGGATCTCGTGCTGCACTTCGCCTCGGCCGCCTCGCCCGCCGACTACCTGCGCTACCCGATCGAGACGCTGCGGGTGGGCAGCGTCGGCACGCTGCACGCGCTGGGGCTGGCCAGGGAGAAGGGGGCCAGGTTCGTGCTGGCCTCCACCAGCGAGGTGTACGGGGATCCGCTGGAGCACCCGCAGAAGGAGACCTACTGGGGCAACGTCAACCCGGTCGGGCCGCGCAGCGTCTACGACGAGGCCAAGCGTTTCGCCGAGTCGCTGACCACCGCCTACCGGCACTCGCGCGCCACCGACACCGGGATCGTGCGGATCTTCAACACCTACGGCCCCCGGATGCGGCCCTTCGACGGCCGGGCGATTCCGACGTTCATCCGCCAGGCGCTGACCGGGGAGCCGATCACGATCACGGGTGACGGCTCGCAGACGCGGTCCATCTGCTACGTGGAGGACACCGTGTCGGGCATCCTGGCCATGGCCCGCAGCGACTTCGCCGGGCCCGTGAACATCGGCAACCCCGACGAGCTGACCATGCTGGAGCTGGCCACGCTCATCAAGGAGCTGACCGGGACGTCGTCGGAGATCCGGTTCATCGACCGCCCGGCCGACGACCCGAAGGTGCGGCGGCCCGACACCACGCTGGCCGCCGAACGGCTGGGCTGGCGGGCGCGGGTGCCCGCCGCCGAGGGGCTGCGCCGCACCATCGAGTGGTTCTCGCTGGAGCTGGCCGCGATCGAGCAGCTCGAAGGACTGCAGGTCTGACAGCCCCCTGGAACCCCTGCCGGGCGCGTCCGGCGGGGGTTCCGCCTGTCTAGCGCTCGTTGCCCGCGCGCAGCCAGTCCACGTACTCGGCGACCGCCCGCCCGGTGTCGTAGGCGGGCTCGAAGCCGGTGTCCTCGCGCAGCCGCGTGATGTCGAGGGGGTTGTCCACCGCGCCGGGGGTGCGGCCCTCCGGCAGGTCCACGCGCGCGCCGGGGACGTGCTCCCTGATCGCCGCGGCCAGCTCGCCGTTGGTGGTGATCCGGCCCGAGGCCACGTTGTACGTGCGGTGCCGCAGCCGCCCGGCCGTCTGCAGCAGCGCCAGCGCCCGCCCGCAGTCCTTGACGTAGCACACGTCGATGCCGTTGCCCGCGCGCGCCTCGCCCACCAGTGCGGACAGGTCGGGCTCGGTGCCGCGGGCGGCGGCGTGCACGAGCTGCGGGGCGGGGAAGAACGGGTCCGGGTTGTGCCCGAGCGGCCCCCAGATGCCGCCGATGCGGTAGTTGACCGCCTCGACGCCGGAGACCTCTTCCAGGTGGCCGGCCAGCAGCTCGCCGATCTTCTTGAAGCGGGGGATCACGTGCGGGGCGCTCATCGTCAGCGGCAGGTCCTCCCCGAGCGGGCCTTCGGCGGTGATCCCGGCGTACACGCCGATGGTGCTGGCCAGCCCGAGCCGGCGCACCTGCCAGTCGCGGGCGGCGCGGAACAGGTTGAGCAGGCTGCGCAGCGCCAGCTCGGTGTGCTCGATGGGCTCGTGCGCGCCGGGCGGCCAGGGCATGGAGCCGGCCAGGTGCATGATGCCGGTGATCTTGTGGCGGTCGCCGATCTCCAGCAGGGCGCGCTCGTCGGAGACGTCGGCCCGTTCGACGAAGAGCCGCTCGCCCGCTTCGGCCGCGAAGGTCTCCGGCACCTCGGCGGGGCGGCGCTGGACGAGCACGCAGGACTCTCCGAGGTCCAGCAGGGCCCGGGTGGTGTGCGTGCCGATGAAGCCGAGGCCACCGGTGATCAGAATCATGAGGGCTCCTCCTGATAATCAGCTCTACTGACAATCAGTATAGCCTCATGAACGCGAGAAGCGGCCGCCCGGATCGGACGGCCGCTGCTTCGGAAGGGACGGGGTCAGCGCAGGGCGACCCCGAGGAGGGCGTCGGCGAGGTCGCGGACGAGGCCGGGAGCCGGCTCGTCCTTGCCGCCGCCCGCGAGGGCCTGCTCGGCCCAGGCGTCCACGGCGGCCAGCGCGCCGGGCGAGTCGAGGTCGTCGGCCAGCCGCTCGCGCACCTTCGCCAGCACCTCGCCGGCCGGCGGTCCGGCGGTCAGCGCGACCGCGGAGCGCCAGCGCGCCAGCCGCTGCTCGGCCCGCTCCATCAGCCCGGGCACGTACTCCCAGTCGGCCCGGTAGTGGTGGGCCAGCAGGACGAGCCTGATCGCCATCGGGTCGTGCTCGCGGCGCAGCTTGGAGACGAAGACCAGGTTGCCCTTGGACTTCGACATCTTCTCGCCGTCGAGCGCCACCATGCCGGCGTGCGTGTAGAACTTGGCGAACGGCCACTCGCCGGTCGCCGCGTGCCCCTCGGAGGCGCCGCACTCGTGGTGCGGGAAGATCAGGTCGGAGCCGCCGCCGGCCACGTCGTAGCCCGCGCCCAGGTTGTCCAGGGCGATCGCGGTGCACTCGATGTGCCAGCCGGGACGGCCGCGGCCCAGCGGTGAGTCCCAGGCGGGCTCGCCGGGCCGCTCGGCCCGCCACAGCAGCCAGTCGAGCGGGTGCCGCTTGCCCTGCCGTTCTGGGTCGCCGCCGCGCTCGGCGAACAGGGCCAGCATCTCCTGCTCGCCGTACCCGGACACCTGGCCGAACTTGGGGGCGTCGGCCACGCTGAAGTAGACGTCGCCGTCGAGGTCGTAGGTGACGCCCTTGGCGGCCAGCCTGGCGATCAGGCCGGCGACCCGGCCGACGACCTCGGTGACGCCCACGTACTCGCGGGGCGGCATGATCCGCAGCGCCTCCATGTCGCCGCGGAAGAGCTCGATCTCCCGCTCGGCCAGGTCCTGCCAGGCGATGCCGGTCTGGGCGGCCCGCTCCAGCAGCGGGTCGTCCACGTCGGTGGCGTTCTGCGTGTAGTGCACCTCGTGGCCCGCGTCGCGCCACAGCCGGCCGACGAGGTCGAAGGCGTGGTAGGTGTTGGCGTGGCCGAGGTGGGTGGCGTCGTAGGGGGTGATGCCGCAGACGTACATCCTGGCGGTGGGACCGGGGTCGGTCTGCCGCACCTGCTTGGCCGAGGTGTCGTAGAGACTGAGCGGAATGCTCTCACCTGGGAGTTTGGGAACGTTCTGGGCAGACCACGATCTCATGTCTTTGAGCCTATCCGTCCCGATCAGCGGTCAGGTCGGTGAAGTCGTAGGTCACGCCCTCCTGCGCGATCGCGACCTCCATCACCGACAGGGAGGCGAAGACCCGGCCGTCGGGCAGCTCGTGCCTGACGATGAGCGCCCCCGGGTCGGCGGACGGCTCGGCCTTGATCAGCTCGCCCCATCGCCCGGAGTCCCTGAAGCGCGGCAGGTACGCGACGACCCGCTCGCTGTCCGGGTCCAAGCCGGTGTTGACGACCATGCTGGTGCCCTGGGGCAGCTCGGAGACGGCCGCGCGCTCGCCGTCCCAGCTCAGCAGCCGCACCCGCGTCAGGTCGGCCAGCACGAGGTGGAAGGGGTCGTAGTCACGCAGCTCGCCGTCGCCGGGCAGCTCCCCCGTGTACGCGGCCCGCAGCGCCAGGTCGCCCCGCGAGACCTTGGTGCGCTCGTCGGCGGCCTTGCCGCGGCCGTTGAGCAGCGCGGCGGCCCGGCGGCCGGAGGCGTTGACCGCCAGCCAGGTGCCGCCGGCCTTCAGGTCGCGGCCCCCGATCACGCCCGGGTACTCCGGCCAGTGCTCTCCCGGCCCTTCCCAGGGCCGGTCGGCGAGCTCGTCCCTGACGCCCATGAGGCTCAGCCGCCGCCCGGTTCTCACGATCAGCGTGCACATGGGCAAAGGGTATTAAACGGGCGCCAGGTCTTTCATATGGGGGGCCAGGGTATGGCCGGCCAGCCCTCCGACGGGTACGGATGCACGCCGGTGTCGAGCAGCCGCCTGACCCGCTGCCAGGTGGCCTCCACCTCCGCCAGGGTGAGCAGCTCGCGCAGCCTGCGCCCGAGCGAGCCCGACTCGATGTCGCGCTCCAGCTTGGCCAGCACCGCCACCGCCTCGCGGGCCAGCGGCTTGCCGCGCCACTGCCACAGGACCGTGCGGAGTTTGTCCTCCACGGAGAAGCAGACGCCGTGGTCGACGCCGTACACGTGGCCGGTGGGCAGCGGCAGCAGGTGGCCGCCCTTGCGGTCGGCGTTGTTGACCACCGCGTCGAACACCGCCATCCGCCGCACGACCGGGTTGCGGCTCTTGACCAGCCGCATGAGGTCGATCTCGCGTTCGGTGTCGATCCAGAGCTGGCACATGCCGGGGCCGAACGGGCCCTCGCGGTAGACGGTGGGCGGGACGATGCGCCAGCCGGTGGCCTGCGAGACCTCGAAGGCGGCCACCTCGCGGGCCGCGAGGGTGCCGTCGGGGAAGTCCCACAGGGGGCGCTCGCCGCGTACGGGCTTGTAGACGCAGGCGGCCGACCGCTCGCCCAGCTTGACCGAGCAGTAGAGCGTCATGTTGGTCGCCTCGACGAGGCGGCCCGCTACCTCGAGCGTGCCGTCGCGCAGCAGCGCGAGCGCCTCCTCGTCATGCAGGGACGGCGGTGGGGAGGGTGGCTTGATGGCCGGTTCGCTCTCGGGAGCGGTCATGAAGCCGCCTCACCCCCGCGGTAGCCGTTGAGACGGACGCAGACGTGACCGGCGGCGTCGAGAGGCTGCCCGCACAGGGGGCACGGCGGTCTGCCCGCCGCGACGATCTGCAGGGCCCGGTGGGTGAAGGCACGCGCGGCGCCCGCGCTGATGCGCACGCGCAGCACCGCGGGATCGGGGATCTCCAGGTCGTCCTCCTCGACGACCTCCTGCGCCTCTATCACCACCTGCGACTTCTCGGCGTCCCAGGTCAGCGCCATGGTGCCGACGCGGAAGTCCTCCGCGACCGGCGTGTCGAGAGGAGCGTCGTCGGTCAGGTCGGCCGGGGCCAACGCGGGCACCTGGGCGGTGCCCCCGCTGAGCCGCAGCACCTCGTCGAGCAGCTCGTCGAGCCTGCCCGCGAGTGCGGCGACCTGCAACTTCTCCAGCGCCACCGTGGTCAGTCTGCCCTCGGCCCTGGCCTGCAGAAAAAAGACCCGTGCGCCCGGCTGCCCCAACGCACCGGCGACGAACCTCTCTGGTGGGTCGTAGTCGAAGACCGGCATAGCCTGACCTTACGTGGTTCCGGGTCCGCCGCCGACGGCGGCATCGCTCCCGGTGATGTTTTCTCCCCCGTCTTTCTCCTCCGAATCCTCGGCAAGCCGCAATTCCCCCATATCGTTGACCCTGAGAACAAAGGGGCGCAAGGGGGCATAGCGAATGACGGTGAGGGCCGCCGGATCGGCTGTTATCCGCTGAAACTGATCGAGGTGAAGGCCCAGAGCGTCCGCGACGATCGCCTTGATCACGTCGCCGTGGCTGCAAACCAGGTAGACAGCCTTACTCCCCAGGATTCGATTCCACTCCCGGACCGCCGAAACGGCCCTATGTTGCATCTCGGCCACCGACTCCCCTTCCGGGAAAGTCGCCGCGCTCGGATGCGCCTGCACGACCTGCCACAACGGCTCCTTGGCGAGCTCGGCCAGCGGCCGGCCCGTCCACTCGCCGTAGCCGCACTCGATGAAGCGGTCGTCGATCCTGACGTCCAGCCCGCGCCCTTCCGAGACCGCTTGCGCCGTTTCCCGGCAGCGCTCCAGCGGACTGGAGACAATGGCGTCGAGCCTGACGCCGGCGACGCGCCCGGCGAGCGCGGCGGCCTGCGCCCTGCCCGCCTCGCTCAGATGCACTCCCGGGGTGCGGCCGGCCAGCACCGGCCCGGTGAGGTCCGTCAGCCCGTGCCGGGCCAGAAGCAGCGTGGTCATCCAGCAAGTGTCGCAGGCGTCGATTCCCACGTTTCATCGGCCTGGACGGTAACCTGGCGGGATCATGGAGCAGCGCTATGTCGGCCACAGCGGCCTGTCGGTGTCCCGCTTGGGGCTCGGCACGATGACCTGGGGTCGTGACACCGACGCGGACGAGGCCGCCGCCCAGCTCCGCACGTTCATGGACGCGGGCGGCACCCTGGTCGACACGGCCGACGTCTACACGGGCGGCGACGCCGAGCGGCTGCTGGGGCGGATGCTGCGCGACTCGGTGCCGCGCGCGGAGCTGGTGATCTCCACCAAGGCCGTGGTGACGCCGGCGGGCCGCCGCCCGCGCGACGCCTCCAGGCGCCACCTGATCGCCGCCGTCGACGACTCGCTCAACCGGCTCGGGCTCGACTACGTCGACCTGTGGCAGCTGCACACCTACGACGCCGAGGTGCCCCTGGAGGAGACCCTGGCCGCGCTCGACGCCATCGTCGCCTCGGGGCGCGCCGTCTACGCGGGCGTCTGCGACTACACCGGCTGGCAGCTCGCCGCCGCCGCCGTCACCCAGAAGATGATCCCGGGCCGCATCCCGATCACCTCCGCCCAGGCCGAGTACTCCCTACTGGCCCGCGAGCCCGAGCGCGAGCTGCTGCCCGCCGCCGCGCACCTGGGGGTGGGCGTGCTGGCCTGGTCGCCGCTCGGGCGCGGCGTGCTGACCGGCAAGTACCGCACCGGCATCCCCGGCGACTCGCGCGCCGCCACCCCGCACTTCGCCGACTTCGTCCGGCCCTACCTGGACGAGCGCAGCCGGCGGGTCGTGGAGTCCGTCATGACCGCCGCCGACGGCCTCGGCGTCTCGCCCCTGGCCGTGGCGCTGTCGTGGGTGCGCGACCAGCCCTGCGTGGCCTCGGCCATCGTCGGGGCGCGCACGCACGCGCAGTTGAAGGGCGTTCTCCCGGCCGAGGACGTCGTGCTGCCGATAGAGATCCGCGAGGCCCTCGATGACGTGTCGTCCCTCGACTGACCCGCCGCGCGGCGGGCGCGACACGGAACGAGAGACCTTCTCGCGTATCACTACTCGATACCGAATCGCAACTTTACCCGGCAAACGCCTGCGTCTGACGCGCGATGTCCATAAAGATTTCCCCCGGAAGCGACGCAGGAGGGGACGGATGGGGAGCAGGACCGCGATCTCGGCTGGAGTTCTCGCGGTGGCGCTGGCGGCCGTCCCGGTGGCGGCGCCTGCCGCCTCGGCCGCCGCCCAGGACTGCACACGCGACGGAGGCCTGCTCTCAGGGGTGACCAACACGCTGTGCGACGTGGTCGACGCGGTCACCGGCACGGTCGACACGCTCACCGGCGGCGCCACCGACCCGCTGACCGACGGCGTCGACAAGGCCACCGACGAGGTGCTGGGCCGGGTCGGCGAGGCCGTGCCCACCACCAAGGCCTCCCCCTCCGCCTCCTCCTCCGCCAAGCCGTCCACCTCCTCCCCCACCACCCCCAGGCCGAGCAGGACGGGCCTGGTGCCGGAGACTCTCGGCAACGTGTGCCTGCCGGTGCTCGCCTGCGACGACCAGGAGACCGCCGACCGGCTCACCCCCCGCCCCAAGTCCTCGGCCACGCCCACGGAGGTCCGCACGGGGCGCGGCTGGGAGAGCACCGCCTCGGCGGCCCCGGCCGTGCCGAGCGCCACTCCCCCGCCGAGCAGCCCGCAGTCGGTCGGCACCGGCACGCCCGTCCCCGAGCGGAAGACCGCCCACGCCGAGGAGCCGCGCGTGGACCTGCTGTGGCCCAACCCGTTCGTGCACGAACTCGCCGTGCCCATGCAGGACCAGCGGGTCGTGCGCCCCAGCCCGCCCGCCTCCGACGTGCTCGGCACGGTCCTGACGATCGCGCTGCTGGGCTCGGCGGTGCTGGCCACCCGCATCGTGCAGCAACGGCGGCAGCGCGCGGAGCCCGCCGAGTCCATCCCCTTCGAGCCGGCCCGCACGGGCAACGGCCGGCACCGGCTGGCATGAGCCCCTCGGCGATCACACTGTGTGTTGCATCGGACACGAAGCCGTCTATCTTGGTGGGTGAGCCGTCCTCGGAATCCAATGGTGAATGACGGGATCACTGTCGTGGCGAGGCGGCCTACACGCCTGAGGAGTCGTGATGTCCGCTCTGGAGCATCCTCCCTTGGACGACCGGCACCGGTCCGAGACGGAACCATGCCTGCGCGAAGGGTTCCTGCGCCTCGCGAAAGCCGCGGGCGAGCGGGCCGCGCGCGCCGCCGAACGGGCTCGCCGCGCGGGGCTGCGGCTGGAGCGCCTGCGGACGGGACAGCCCTACGCCCACCCGGACGCCGGCCGGCCCGTTTCCACGCCCATCCGGGCGACGCTCGATCACTCCCTGTCCTACCAGGTTCTGATCGCCGTCCACGAGCAGGCGGTGCGCCTGTGCCGGGAGCGCGCCGAACGGGGCAACGGAGACCTCGAGCACTTCCGGGAACGCGCCGCCTGGCACCTCGCCGCGGCCGAGCGGGCGCGCACGGCCAGAGCCGCCTGGGTGTCCGCATATCGTCTCCCCCCTTGATCGGCTCAGATTTCGACGGATGGGTACCACCCTTGGGGGCAGGAGAAGGCAGCCCATCCGTGCCGAGACAGTGAGACGATCAGTGCTCGTGGCAGAACGCAGGGAAGTTCCGGACTTCCGACGCTCCTGGGCCGTCATCGCCCTTGGCGGAAGCCTTGACGATGCCACCGTGGACCAGGTCGAACGGGAGATCCAGCAACTGGCCGGCGAGGGCGCGCGGCTCATCGTGGACGTCAGCGAGCTGCACTACCTCGACGACTTCGGGGTCGACATGCTGGTGCTGCTGGCCCACCACATGCACAAGCGGGGTGGTGGGCTGATGGCGCTGGTCGACCGCCATGGCTACATCCGTCAGATCTTGGGTGAGGCGGGCCTGGAGGGCCTGCTCCCGCTGTTCCCCGGCGTGGCCGATGCCATGCGGGGGCTGGAGGAGGACCCTCCGGGCTGAGCGCGCCTCAGAACGGGTGTCCCGGCTTGTCCTTGCCGTGCTCGCGGCGCAGCACCTCCTGGCCCTGCTCCACCGTCGCCTGCGCCCGCGGGCAGCTCTTCAGCCCGGCGGCGATCAGCTCCAGCGCCGGGTACAGCGTCTCCTCCGGCACGCCCCTGGCCGTGAGAATGCCGGCCATCCACAGCAGGAACCTGGAGAACAGCGCGGGGTCACGCACATATACCGACATCGTGAGGAAGTCGATGACATGCCCGATGTCCTCGCGGGTGTGCCTGAGCTGCCGGTCGCTGTAGGCGGCCATCGCCGGGATCCGCTCGCTGAGCCGCCACATGACGGAGTCGATCAGCTCCTGCGCCGTTCCCTTGATCTGGCCGTACTCCTGGTCGTCAGGGCCCTCGGCTCCCCCGGGCCCGCGAGCCGGGTCCTCGATCAGGCGCCGTGCCGCGCCGCGCCCGTCCGGCGCCCAGCCGTCGGCGCCCAGCATGCGCGCGTAACGGCCGTCCTCGCCGAAGGCCGCGCCGCCCGCCAGCACCGGCCTGCCCACCTCCCGGCAGGCCGTGATCGCCTCACGGGCGGCCGGCAGCCGCGTGGGCAGCGACGCCGACAGCAGCACCACGTCCGCCTCCGACTCGCGCACCTGGATCGGCAGGAACGGGGTGGGCACGTGCGGGCCCAGGTAGTCGACCCGCCAGCCGTCCAGGCGCAGCACCTCGGCCAGCAGCCTGGTGGGGAACGCGTGCCACTCGCCGTCCACGCACGCCACCGCGGCCCGGCCCCTGTCGCCGGCGTGCCGCGCGCGGGCGGCCGGGTGCCGCGAGGCGGCGGCCATCACCCGCTCGCCGACGGCGGTGACGATGTGCTCCTGGGCGACGGTCACCTCGTTGGCGGCCCAGGCGTCCCCGACCTGCTTCTGGAGGGGGGCCACCACGTCCAGCAGGAGATCCTCCACGGGGAGGCCGTCGTCGAGCGCCGTCATCGCGGCGTCGGCGGCGCCGTGGTCGTCGCCGTCGAGGGCGGAGGTCCAGAGCCTGTCTCTGAGGTGTTCGAGGTTGTCCGCCATGTGGCCGCCTCCTCGTCGTGGACGGTTTCCCCGGCCAACATCGCGCGCCGGGGGGAGGCGGTCAAGCAGAATGCGCGCTTCGGTGGCGGGCGGGTGCCCCATCGGGCGCCGGGATCCACGCGGACGGCCGGCATCTCGCGCGTGACGGCGCCCGGCCCCTGAGCCGGAGGAGCGTGCTCCTGGACAGGGGCCGGCCACGTGCGGCGGGTGGGGCGCCGTGGGCTGTGCCGTAAAAGAGAGAAGGAGCTCAGCCGCCGATGGCGTGCACTCCGCCGTCCACGTGGACGATCTCGCCGGTGGTGGCGGGGAACCAGTCGGACATCAGCGCCACGCAGGCCCGCGCGGTGGGCAGCGTGTCGGCCAGGTCCCAGCCCAGCGGCGCCTTCTCCGGCCAGCTGTCCTCGAACTCCTTGAACCCCGGGATCGACTTGGCCGCCATCGTCCGCAGCGGCCCCGCCGCCACCAGGTTGACGCGGATGTTGTGCTTGCCGAGGTCGCGGGCCAGGTAGCGGTTGCAGGACTCCAGGCCGGCCTTGGCGACGCCCATCCAGTCGTAGACGGGCCACGCCTTGGAGGCGTCGAAGTCGAGGCCGACCACCGCGCCGCCCTCCTTCATGAGGGGCAGGCAGGCCACGGCCAGCGACTTGTACGAGTACGTCGAGACCTGCAGCGCCGTGGCGACGTCCTCCCACGAGGTGTTGAGGAAGTTGCCGCCCAGCGCCGTCTGCGGGGCGAAGCCGATGGAGTGGACGACGCCGTCGAGCCCGTCGACGTGCTCGCCGATGCGCGCGGCGAGGGTGTCGAGGTGCTCGTTGTTCTGCACGTCGAGCTCCAGCACCGGCGCCGGCGAGGGCAGCCGCTTGGCGATGCGTTCGACGAGGCTGAGGCGGCCGAAGCCGGTCAGCACGACGGTGGCGCCCTCCTCCTGGGCCAGCTTGGCGACCGAGAACGCGATGGAGGCGTCGGTCAGCACCCCCGTCACGAGGATCCGCTTGCCTTCGAGAATGCCCATGTCAGTGCCCCATTCCAAGTCCGCCGTCGACCGGGATCACGGCCCCGGTGATGTAGGAGGCGTCGTCGCCCGACAGGAACCGCACGACGCGCGCGATCTCCTCGGGGGCCGCCTGCCGCCCGAGGGGGATGTTGGCCACGATCGACTCGTGGTCGAGCTCGGCGGTCATGTCGGTGGCGACGAAGCCGGGCGAGACGACGTTGACCGTGATGTTGCGCGAGCCGTACTCGCGGGCCAGGGAGCGGGCGAAGCCCACCAGGCCGGCCTTGGAGGCGGCGTAGTTGGCCTGGCCGGCCTGGCCGGACAGGCCGACGACGGAGGAGATGAGGATGATCCGGCCGCGCTTGAGCCGCATCATGGGCCTGATGGCCCGCTTGGCGACGCGGTAGGCGCCGGTGAGGTTGGCGTCGATGACGTCGGTGAAGGTCTCCTCCTTCATCATCGCCAGCAGGGTGTCCTTGGTGATGCCCGCGTTGGAGACCAGGACCTCGACGGGGCCGTGCTCGGCCTCGACCTTGTCGAAGGCGGCCTCGACGTCGGCGGTGCTGGTGACGTCGCAGCGCACGCCGAACAGGCCCTCGGGCGGCTCCCCCGATCGGTAGGTGACCGCGACGGCGTCGCCGGCCGCGGCGAGTTCACGGGCGATCGCGAGGCCTATGCCGCGATTGCCCCCGGTGACGAGTACAGAGCGTGCCATGAGACCTGACGCTATCTCGTACCGGCGAGTTTCGGCTTGTCCGGGAGGTACAAGATCACGGGGTTAGGATCGTGGACATGCGCCAGATCGACCCCGATTTCCTGGAGCTGCCGCTGCGGCAGCTCGCGGACGCCGCCCTGCAACGCGCTCGCGAGCTCGGCGCGCAGCACGCCGACTTCCGGCTCGAACGCGTCAGGGCGGAGACGCTGAGCCTCTACGACACCCGGCTCGAAGGCGCCATGGACGCCGACGACCTGGGCTACGCCGTCCGCGTCGTCAAGAACGGCACCTGGGGGTTCGCCGCCGGCATCCATCTGACGCCCGAGGCCGCCGCCGTGGTGGCCGAGCAGGCGATCAGGGTGGCCGAGGTGAGCGCGCCGATCAACAGGGAGCCCATCGAGCTGGCCGCCGAGCCGGTGCACGCCGACGCCGTGTGGGTGTCGGCCTACGACGTGGACCCGTTCGAGGTGCCCGCGGCCGACAAGGTGAGCCTGCTGGCGGAGTGGTCCGCCGGCCTGCTGAAGGGCGCCGACCACGTGTCGGCGCGGCTGCTGCAGGTCAAGGAGCAGAAGTTCTACGCCGACACGGCCGGCACGGTGACCACGCAGCAGCGGGTGCGGGTCCATCCGAAGCTGAACGCGATGAAGGCGGCCGGCGGCGGCTTCGACGACATGTCGACGATCGCGCCGCCCGCCGGCCGCGGCTACGAGTACCTGACCGGCACCGGCTGGGACTGGCAGGCCGAGCTGTCCAGGCTGCCCGAGCTGCTGGCGGAGAAGCTGGCCGCGCCGTCGGTCGAGGCGGGCGACTACGACCTGGTGATCGACCCGTCCAACCTGTGGCTGACGATCCACGAGTCGATCGGCCACGCCACCGAGCTGGACCGGGCGCTCGGCTACGAGGCCGCCTACGCGGGCACCAGCTTCGCCACCTTCGACCAGCTCGGCGAGCTGGTCTACGGCTCGCCGGTGATGAACGTGACCGGCGACCGCACCGTCACCCACGGCCTGGCCACCATCGGGTACGACGACGAGGGCGTGCAGGGCCAGAGCTTCGACATCGTCAAGGACGGCATCCTGGTCGGCTACCAGCTCGACCGGCGGATGGCGCTGATGAAGGGGCTCGGGCGCTCCAACGGGTGCGCCTTCGCCGACTCCCCCGGCCACATGCCGATCCAGCGCATGGCGAACGTGTCGCTGGCGGCGGCGCCCGGCGGCCCCTCCACCGAGGAGCTGATCGCGGGCGTCGAGCGCGGCATCTTCATCGTCGGCGACAAGAGCTGGTCGATCGACATGCAGCGCTACAACTTCCAGTTCACCGGCCAGCGGGCCTACAAGATCTCGCACGGGAAGCTGGACGGGCAGGTCAGGGACTTCGCCTACCAGGCGACCACGACCGACTTCTGGCAGTCGATGGAGGCGGTCGGCGGGCCGGGCACGTACGTGCTGGGCGGCGCGTTCAACTGCGGCAAGGGGCAGCCGGGGCAGGTCGCGCCGGTCAGCCACGGATGCCCGTCGGCGCTGTTCAGGGGCGTGCGGATCCTCAACACCGTGCAGGAGGGCGGGAAGTGACTACTCCTCAGGAGATGGTGGAGAGGGCTCTGCGGCTCTCCCGCAACGACGGCTGCGTGGTGCTCGTGGACGAGAGCTCCACGGCGAACCTGCGCTTTGCGGGCAACACGCTGACCACGAACGGCGTCGCCCGCTCCGCCCGGCTGACCGTGATCTCGATCGCGGGGCAGGGCGTGGGCGTGGTGTCGCGGGCGGCCGTCCGCGACGACCAGCTCGCCGACGTGGTGGCGGCGGCCGACGCGGCGGCGCGTGACGCGCAGCCCGCCGAGGACGCCCGCGCGCTCGTCGAGGGCGGCCCCGCCTCGCCGCACTGGGGCGAGGAGGTCCGGCCCACCGACATCGGCGTGTTCGAGGGGTTCGCGCCCGCGCTCGGCGAGGCGTTCGCGGCGGCCGAGGCGGGCGGCAGGAAGCTGTACGGGTTCGCCGAGCACACGCTCACCTCCACGTTCCTCGGCACGTCCACGGGCGTGCGGCTGCGTCACGACCAGCCCACCGGGCGGCTGGAGCTGAACGCCAAGTCGGGCGACCTGAAGCGCTCCGCGTGGACGGGCGTGTCCACGCAGGACTTCACCGACGTGGACGTGTCCGCCCTCGGCTCCTCGCTGGCGCAGCGGCTGGAGTGGGCCAAGACCCGCGTCGACCTGCCCGCGGGCCGCTACGAGACGCTGCTGCCGCCGAGCGCCGTGGCCGACCTGATGATCTACATGTTCTGGTCGTCGGCGGCGCGCGACGCGCTCGACGGGCGCTCCGTGTTCGCCAAGCCCGGCGGGGGCACCCGCGTCGGCGAGCAGCTCGCCACCCTGCCGATCACGCTGTCGAGCGACCCGGGGGCGGCGGGCATCGCGTGCGCGCCGTTCGTGACGGCCCACGCCTCCAGCAGGGAGAGCTCGGTGTTCGACAACGGGCTGCCGCTGGGGCGTACCGACTGGGTCAAGGACGGGCGGCTGGAGGCGCTCCTGCAGACCCGCTACTCGGCCGAGCTGAGCGGGCTGCCCGTGACGCCCGCCGTCGACAACCTCATCATGACCGGGCCCGCCGGCGGGCCGTCGCTGGAGGAGATGATCGCCGCCACGCGGCGGGGGCTCCTGGTCACCTGCCTGTGGTACATCCGCGAGGTGGATCCGCAGACGCTGCTGCTCACCGGGCTGACCCGGGACGGGGTGTACCTGGTGGAGCACGGCGAGGTCGTGGGGGAGGTCAACAACTTCCGGTTCAACGAGAGCCCGGTGGATCTGCTGGGGCGGATCTCGGAGGTCGGGGCGAGCGCGCAGACGTTGCCTCGCGAGTGGAACGACTACTTCCAGCGGACGGTCATGCCGGCGGTGCGGGTGCCGGACTTCAACATGTCCACGGTGAGCCAGGCGAGCTGACCCTGAGCCGGAGGCGGTGGCCGGTCACGGGAAGGCCCGGCCCGGCGAGGGGCCGGGCCTTCCCGGGCGCGGGTTCAGACCAGGGCCTTACGTTGTCGTGGCCGCGGGCGGCGTTGGTGATGGCCGCGCCGCGGCGGGGACAGCCGCTGAGGCGGGGGCGACGGCGCTGGTCAGGCCGAGCGTCAGGGTCGGGGTGGCGTGCAGCAGGCTCAGGCCACGGCACGAGCTTCCGGCGTCCACCCGGGCGAACGAATCGGTCAGTTGACCGCACTGTCCTCCAGGGCGTCGCGTAAGGCGGCGCGGGAGGTGATGCCGAGCTTGGGGAAGATCCGGTACAGGTGGGCGCTGACCGTTCGCGACGACAGGAACAGCCGCTCGCCGATCTCCTTGTTGCTCAGCCCGGAGGCGGCCAGGCGGGCCACCTCCAGTTGCTGGGCGGTCAGTCCGTGTGCGGCGTTGGGCCGCTGGCTGACCGCCACGCCGGTGGCGCGCAGCTCCTGCTCGGCCCGCTGCCGCCAGGCGGTCGCGCCGACGGCCGCGAACAGGTCGGCCGCCCGGCGCAGCTCGGGCCTGGCCTCGCCCGGCTGCAGGCGGCGGCGCTGCAGCTCGCCGAGCGCGAGCCTGACCCGGGCATGGTCGAACGGCCAGCGTTCGGTCCTGGGCAGCGCGAGCGCGGCCTTGAACAGCGGCACCGCCTCCTCCTCCGGCGCCACCAGCGCCCGCGCCGCCATGACGTGCAGGCGCAGCCGGGGAGCCCGGTCGGCCAGCGGGGCCGCGGCGGCGGCGTGCGCCTCGGCCTCGGCCGTCCTGCCGGTGCGTACCGCCGATTCCACCAGCTCGAAGACCGCCCACGGCGCGTACGCCACGTAGGCGGGGATGACGCCCGGCGGGCTGATGCTCGTCCAGTACGCATACGCCGTCTCGTAGTCGCCGTGCGCCATCGCGGCCAGGGCGAGGTTGCGGGCCACCAGCGACAGGTGCAGACCGCTGCCGCGCGGGGCCGCCCACTGCTCGACCGTCCTGCTGTATTCGCGGGCGCTGTCGGCGTCGCCGCGCGCGGCCGCGATCCAGCCCAGGCTGCAGCGCAGGTCGTGGGCCAGCAGTTCCAGGTCGTGCCGGACGCACAGGTCCAGCCCGGCGTTGGCGGCGCTCTCGGCGTCGTCCCACTGCCCGGCCAGGAAGTGGTCGTGCGCCGCGAGCCAGTAGCCGCCGGCGGCGTGGGTCACCGCGCCCTGCCCGGCCTCGCCCTCGGTCAGCGCGCGGATGCGGTCGCGGTAGTCGGGCAGCAGGTCCATCCAGGTCGCCGCCCGGCACAGCGCGGCCACCCGCCCGGGCGGGGAGTCCGCGGGCAGTTCGTCCAGTGCGGTGCGCACCCGGGTCGCGGTGCCGGCGCCGAGGAAGACGTCGTGCAGCAGCTGTGCGTCCGCGTCGCCGCAGCCCGCGACCACCTTCGTGATCTCCGCCCACTCCTCGGGATCCTGGGCGTAGGAGGCGGCCATCACCCTGACCAGCGCGCCCGCGCCCGGGTCGCCGCGCAGCAGGCGGCGGGCGGCGTCCAGGTCGCCGTCGCGCAGCAGGAGGATCTGGGCTCTCAGGGCCAGCGCCCTGGCCGGGTCGTCCAGGTGGCGGCGCGCCTCGTCCAGCAGGGTGTGGGCGAGGTCGAGCTGCCCGGACTCGCCGGCCAGCTCGGCCGCGCGCTCCAGCCGGGCGGCGCGGGCGGCCGGGGCGGGGGTGAGCTCGGCCGCGCGCTGCAGCGCCTTGACCGCCAGCCCGCTGCCGCCGCGCAGGCTCACCGCGCGGGCCGCCTTCTCGATCTCGGCGGCCACCCCTTCGTCGGGCTCGACCGTGGCCGCCGCCAGGTGCCACATGCGCAGCTCGGGGTCGGCCTGGTGCTGCTCGGCCAGGACGGCGTGCGCCTCGCGCGTCTCCTCGGGCGAGGCCGTCTTGATGATCGCCGACCTGACCAGCGGATGGCGGAAGCGCAGGCCGGACGGTGTCGAGTCACGGGTGACCAGGCCGGCCCGCTCGGCCTCCTGCAGCTCGTACGGCGACAGCTCGGCCCGATGGTGCAACCGGTCGCCGTCCAGCGCGGCCACCAGCAGCGTCGTGCGGATGCGCGGCGCCAGCTCCAGCAGCCGGCCCGCGAACCCGGTCTCCAGCCTGGTGCGCAGCGACGCGCCGGTGGGCAGCAGGTCCACCCCGGCCGACGTCTGCGGCAGCTCGGTGATCGCCAGCGGGTTGCCCGCGGCCTCGGCCAGCACCCGTGCGCGCACCGACGGCGGCAGCCCGGGGTGCAGCAGGTCCAGCAGCCGTCCGGCGGCCTCGTCGTCCAGCGGCCCGACCTCCAGCATGCGCACTCCCGGCGTGACGCGCTCGGTGGCCGTCAGCGGCCGGCGGGCGAAGACGGCCCGCAGGTCGTACGGTTGCAGCCGCAGCAGGATGAACATCATCACCTCGCGCGTGGGATGGTCCACCCAGTGCGCGTCCTCCACGGCGATCAGCACCGGCCCGTCCTCGGCCACCGCGGCCAGCACCGCCAGGGACGCCACCGAGATCGCCAGCCGGTCGGGCGCGGCCCCGTCGCGCATCCCCAGCACCCGCAGCAGGGTGTCGCGGTGGAAGGGCTCCACCCGGTCCAGGTAGGCCAGCACCGGCGCGAACAACTGGTGCAGCCCGGCGAACGCGAGCTGCGCCTCGCTCTCGAAGCCGCTGCCGCCCAGCACCCGCATCCCCCGCTCGCCCGCGTAGCCGATGGCGGCCCGCAACAGCACGGACTTGCCCACGCCCGGGTCGCCGTGCAGCACGAGGTTGGGCGGCCCGCCGGGGGCGCGGTCGATCGTCTGCCTCAGCGCGGTCAGTTCCCGCTCCCGTCCGATGATGTCCATGTGGTTCGTCTCCTCAGGTGCAGTCATCTGACCGATGACGTGTCAATGAGGCCGCGGCATTCTGGCCAGGTGCCGCTCCTACAGGTGGAAACAGATGTGAGCCTCTTCTACGAGGACTTCGGTGACGGCGAGCCGGTGGTGCTGGTGCACGGCTGGCCGTTGTCGCAGCGGTTCTGGGAGGCGCAGGTCGGTGTGCTCGTCGAGGCCGGCAGGCGGGTGGTCTCCTACGACCGGCGGGGCTTCGGCCGTTCGAGCCGGCCCTGGACCGGCTACGACCACGCCACCTTCACCGCCGACCTGGCGGCCCTGATCGATAGCCTCGGCCTGACCGGGCTCGCGCTGGTGGCCTTCTCCACCGGCTGCGCCGAAGCCGTCGGCTACGCCGCCACGTCAGACCGGGTGAGCAGGCTGGTGCTGAGCAGTCCCGCGGTGTACCCGGATCCGATCGCGCACGAGCTCAGGGCCGCCTCCAGGCGGCACCGCATCCCCATGCTCGACGACGTGCTGCTGCGCTTCTTCGCCGTCGACGGCCAGAGCGCGCTGGACGAGCAGACCCGCCTGTACCTGCTCAGAATCGCCGCTGACGCCTCTCCCCAGGCGACCGCGCAGTCGCTGGCCGCGTGGAGTTCCGCGGACCCGGCCGTGGACCTGCCGCGCGTGACCGTGCCGACGCTGATCGTTCAGGGTGAGGCGGACGCGTTCGTGCCGCCGCAGGACAGCGGGGCACGGCTGGAGCGGGCGATCGGGGGCAGCGCGCTCGTCACGATTCCCGGCGCGCCGCATGGGGCCCCGCTCACGCACCATGAGCAGTGGAACCAGTTGCTGCTGGAGTTCCTGGCGAGATGACGGCATGGCACGACGGTAGGCAGCCGGCCCTCGGGAGGGGTATCGGTCGCATGACGTAGGCGCGTCCGCGAGGTGGTGTCAGAGAACGTCGCGTAGCCGGCCGCGGGAGACGATGCCCAGCTTCCTGAAGGCGTGGTGCAGATGGGTGCTGACCGTGCGGTGCGACAGGTAGAGCTGCTGACCGATCTCCCGGTTGGACAGGCCGGTGGCGGCCAGCTTGGCGATGTGCAGTTCCTGCGGCGTCAGCTGTTCGGCTGAGGTGGGCACGCGCAGGTGGCTGCCCTCGCCGGCGGCGCGCAGCTCCTGCCGGGCCTTCTCGCCCCAGGCCAGCAGCCCGAGCTTGTCGCAGGCGTCGCGGGCCGCGCGCAGCGGGACGCGAGCTTCGGTGATCCGGCGCTGGCGGCGCAGCCAGACGCCGTGCGCGAGCAGCAGCCGTGCCCGCGCGGTCGGCCACGAGGTCAGGTCCGCTTCGAGCGCGGCCTTGAACAGCCCTTCCGCGTCGGCGTCGTCGGCCAGCACGGCCCTGGCGTGGCGCAGGCCGACGTGCAGGTAGGGGGACGGCGTCCGCGCGCCCATGTCCTCCATCGCCGCCAGAGCCGTACGGGCCAGCTCACGGTGTTCGGCCAGCACGGCCGCCTCGGCCAGCTCACCGAGCATGAATGAGCTCCAGATGGGGTGGTAGGCGGTGTCACGACGGTCGAACGCCCGCCACAGGTGGCCGAAGGCGGCGGTGTGCTGACCCGCGCACAGGGCGATCAGCCCTCTGGCGTGCTGGATCACGGCGATGTTGGAGGAGATCGAGACGCTGCCCAGCAGTCGCTCGCTCTGCGCGGCCAGTTCCTGCCCCCGCTCCATGTCCCCGCGCAGCCCGGCGAGCATGGCCAGGACGGACAGGACCGCCGACTGCCAGCGGGGCTGCTGGGTCTCCCTGGTCAGCCGTTCGCATTCCTCGGCCACCAGCATGGCGGTGGGCCAGTCGCTGGTCATCATGTGGTTGAACAGCTGCGAGGTCAGGGACTGCGCCAGCAGTCCCAGCCGTCCCTGGGTGCGCAGGTCGGGGATGGAGTCGTCGAGGAACGCGGCGGACAGCTCGTGCGCGCCGATCGTGCTGGCGGCCACCCCGAGCAGTCTGGCCATGGCGCCGTCGAGCCGGGCTTCACGTAACCTCGTCAGCCGCTCGATCAGCTCGCCGCCGCGCTCGATCGGCGCCGCGGTGGCGAGCGCCACCAGCAACTCGGGGTCGTCGTCGTGCTCGGCCAGTCGTTCGGCGAGAGAGACGACCCGGTTGCGCAGCTCCACACCGGGGTCGCTCCACCAGCAGCGGATCGCGGCCGCCCGGACGATGTTGCGCGCCAGGGCCCGATCCTCCGCGCTCTCCAGTTCCTCGGCGGTCACGACGAGCCTGCGCACCCGCTGCGGGCCCTCGTTGCGGCCCTCTTCGAGCATCTCGTTCAGCCATGCCAGCCGCGCCCGCTCGGGTGCGCCGAGCAGGGCCGGGTCGGTCAGGTCGAGCAGATCGGTGATCAGCTCGCCCCGGCCGAGCTCGAAGGCGAGTTCCGCGGCGCGCAGCAGCCTCGTCGCGCGGTCGGGCAGGTGTTCGCTCAGCTCCGCCGCCCGGCGCAGCGCGGTGACGGCCACGGTGAGCGCGCCACGCTGCCGGGCGCGCAGCGCCACCTGCTCCAGGTCGGCGGCGACGCTCTCGTCCGGGTGGTTGAGCGCGGCCGCCCGATGCCAGGCCCGGCGGTCGGGGTCCGCTGCGTGCACGTCGGCCAGGGCCAGGTGGACGGCCTGCCGATCCAGCAGCCCTGCCTTCTGATGGATCGCCGATCGCACGAGGGGGTGGCGGAACCGGATGGCCCGCTCGTGCAGCATCACCAGGCCGAGGTCGATCGCCGGGGCCAGATCGGCCAGCGACAGCTGGGTGCCCGTGACGGTGCCGGCGGCCGTCAGGGCCTCACGCAGATCGTGACCGTCGTTGGCGGCGCCGGCCAGCAGCAGCATCCTGGTACGCCGCGGCAGCTCGGCCAGCCGGGTGGCGAAGGAGCGCTCCAGCCGGGCCGTGAGCGGCAGGAACTCTCCCGAGGGCGGGCCCGGCTCCCTGCCGAGGGCGACCGGCAGCTCCACCAGGGCGAGAGGGTTGCCGGCCGCTTCGGCCAGCACCCGCCATCGCACGCCGGCCGAGAGCTCGGCCGGCTGGCTGTCCAGCAGTTGTTCCGCCGCGGACAGATCGAGCGCGCCCAGTCTCAGCTCGGGCAGGCCGATGTCGTCCAGCGTGGTCGCGTAGCCCTCGCGCACGGCCAGGAGCATCCCGATGGGCTCGGATCGCAGGCGCCGGGCGACGAAGGCCAGCACCTCGGTGGTGGGCCGGTCGAGCCATTGCAGGTCTTCGACGACGACGAGCAGCGGCCTGGCTCCGGCGGCCTCGCCGAGCAGGTTCAGCACGGCCAGGGCGATGAGGAAGGGCTGGGGAGCCTGGCCGTCGCCCATGCCGAACGCGTTGAGCAGGGCGTCGCGCTGGGCGGCTGGCAGCTCGGCGGCGGACTCGAGCATCGGCTGGATCAGCTGGTGCAGCCCGGCGAAGGGCAGATGCGTCTCGCTCTGCACGCCCGCGGCGACGGCCGTGGCGAAGTCGTGGTCCGCGGCGCGCTCCAGCGCGAGCGCCAGCAGGGCCGACTTGCCGATCCCGGCCTCGCCCCTGATCACCAGCGCGTCGCCAAGCTCGGGGATGCGCGCCACCAGGCTTTCGACCTGGGCGGTCTCGCGCTCGCGCCCGAACAGGGCCATGCCCATGAGAGCCCCCGCTCCTCTCGCTGGAAACGCCCCATTGTGTCGCAATAAATACGTCATGAGACGCATGCCCCGGGCCGTGTCCTCACCCTAGTGTCGGCACGCCGTCCGCTGTTCTCCGGGAGCCCTCATGTCCAAGCCGGTGCTGGATCCTGCGGCTCAGGCCTTCGCCGACGCCACCGCCAACCCGCCCTTCCTGTACGGCATGCCGCCGCGAGAGGGGCGCACGGCCATGCGTGACGTCCAGCAGCCGCAGATCCTGGTCCCCGGCACCGTCGGCCAGGAGGTCGCCGGCCTGACCATCTATCGTCCCGAACACAGCGACGCCGCCCTCCCGGTGGTGCTGTACGCGCACGGTGACTGGGTGTTCGGCGACGAGCACTCCGACGGCAGGCTCGCTCGCGAGCTGGCGCTGAAGGCGGGTGTGGCGGTGGCGTTCGTGCACTACAGTCTCGCTCCCGAGGCGCGGTATCCGGTCGCGCTGGAGGAGTGCCTCGGCGCTCTGGACTGGATCAGAAAACATGGCGCCGGGCTCGGGCTGGACGCCTCCCGCACCGCGGTCGCCGGCGGGAACCTGGCCGCGGCGCTGGCCCTGCGGGCGGGTGGGCTGCTGGCCGGGCAGGTGCTGCTGTGCCCGGCCACCGACGCCGCCTGTGCCACCCGCTCCCACCGCGAGTTCGCGGAAGGCTACTTCCTGCGGGCGGACGGCATGCGCTGGTGCTGGGATCAGTACCTCCCGGACGAGGACGTAGGGGCCGAGAGCACCGCCTCACCGCTGCGGGCCACGCGCAGGGAACTGGCCGGGCTCCCGCCCACCCTGGTGATCACCGCGGAGGCCGACGTGCTGCGCGACGAAGGCGAGGCCTATGCCGTACGGCTGCGCAGCGCGGGTGTGCCGGTGGCGGCGGTCCGCTATCAGGGCGTCATCCACGGTTTTCTCACGCTCAACGCCCTGCGCGGCACGCACTCCGCCCAGGAGGCGATCGATCAGGCCGGGCGCTTTCTCGCCAGGGCGCTCGGCACCGGCCGAAACTGAGGCCACCCGCGACGCGACCGCCGGCGAGGCTCCGCGTAAGCTTTGCGTGATCTCCGCCGGATCGCGCACAGGGAGCCCTCCATCGCCACTCCACTCAGCTTCGCGGAGGTGCTGCGAGGCCATCGGCGCGCCGCACGCCTGACGCTGGAACAGCTCGCGGAGGTCTCAGGAGTCAGCGCCCGGACGCTGTCGGACATGGAGCGCGGGCGCAGCAAGGGCCCGCAGCACCGGACCGTCACCGCGCTGGCCGACGCCCTCCGCCTGGCCGGCGCCGAGCGCGAGCAACTCGTCGGGCTGGCGCGCGAGGGCCGGCTGCGCGACCACTGGACCCGGCCGACCGGGCTGTGCGAGCTGCCCCGCTCCGTCGACGACTTCACCGGCCGCGCCGCGGAGCTGGCCTGGATCAGCGAGCTGATGCGCGCCGAGAGCGCACCCGGCGCCGCCGGCGTGGGGCTCGTCACCGGCTCCGCCGGACTGGGCAAGACCACGCTGACCGTCCGCGCCGCCCATGTCCTGCGGACCGACTTCCCCGACGGGGTGTACTTCCTCGACCTGTTCGGCATGTCACCGCGGCCCCTGCCCGCCGAGGAGGCCCTGAGCCTGCTGCTGCGCGCGCTCGGCCGGGCGGAGCAGCAGATGGAGAGTGATCTCGAAGGGCGGGCGTCCTCGTACCGGTCCCTGCTGCGCGAGCGGCGCGCGCTGATCGTGCTCGACAACGCCGCCTCCGAGGAGCAGGTCAGGCCGCTGCTGCCGGGCGGCGGCGCGGGCAAGGCGCTGGTGACCAGCCGCCGCCTGCTGGCCGGTCTCGAAGGGGTGCACAGGCTCGGTCTCGGGCCACTGCCCACGCTGGAGGCCGCCGATCTGCTGACCGGCATCCTGAAGGAGCGCGGCGCCTCCGACGACGGGCAGGCAGTCCGGCAGCTCGCGCAGTTGTGCGGCGGGCTGCCGCTCGCGCTCAGGATCGCCGGGAACCGGCTGGTCAGCAGGCCCGCCTGGAACGCCGCCGACCTCGCCGCCCGGCTGACGAACGAGGAGCGCCGCCTCGACCAGCTCAGCGCCGGGGATCTGAAGATCGCCACCGCGTTCGGGCTGTCGTACGAGCAGCTCGCCGGCTCCACCCGCCGGGTCTTCCGCCGGCTCGCCGTGGTGCCGGGCCACAGCTTCGACGCCGCGCTCGCCGCCGTGGCGGGCGGCACCTCCACCGAGGGCGCCTGGGACGTCCTCGATGAACTCGTCGACCTCGGCCTGCTCCAGGACAGCGCGTCGGGACGCTACCGCTTCCACGACCTGGTACGGCTCTTCGCCCGCGACCGGCTCAGGGAGGAGGAACCCGAGTCCGAGCGGGAGGCGGTCACCCTGACGCTGACCGAGTGGCTGCTGCGGACGGCCACCAGCGCAGGGCGATGGTCCGAGCCCAGCCCCGGCCTGGCCTCCCAGGAGGAGGCCGACCACTGGTTGCGGGTGAACGTGGACAACTGGATGGGCGCGTTGCGCCACCTGTCGGGCGCCGGCCGGCACGCCGCCGTGCTCGACTGCGCCGAGGCGATGCACTGGTTCTCCAGCCGGTGGATGCACGGGCCGCACTGGCACGAGCTCTTCACCCTCGGCTCCGAGGCCGCCGCCGCCCTCGGGGATCCGGCCCGGCAGGCGAAGCAGGTGAACGGGCTGGCCTGGGTCCACCTGGTGCCGAGGCAAGACCTGGAGGCCACCCTGCGTTACACGGCCCAGGCGATGGAGCTGGCCACCCGCAGCGGCGCCACCGTGCAGATCGCCCTGGCCGAGCACAACGCGGCAGGCGCGCTGCGGCGGCTCGGGCGGCTGGACGAGGCCATCGCGGCGGAGACCCGGGCGGCGGAGGCGTTCAAGGCCGGCGGCGAGATCGACCCCTACAGCCAGTGTCTCGGCTCGCTCGGCTCCTGCCTGCGTGACGCCGGACGCCACACCGAGGCGCTGGAGCAGTACCTGGAGCTGCTGGCCCTGCTGGACGACGACCGCTCGGGGATGACGGCGAGCGTCGTGGTGTTCACCCGGCCGATCGTGCTGGCCCGCATCGGCGAGTGCCTGGGGCTGCTCGGCCAGCGGCCCGAGGGGATCACCAAGCTCACCGAGGCGATCGACCTCATGGAGCGGACGCAGTTGCCCGCCCAGCAGGCCCTCGCCCTGCAGACGCTGGCGACTCTGCTGGCCGAGGAGGACCGGATCGGCGAGAGCCGTCAGGCCTACGCGCGGGCGGCGCAGGTGTTCGAGGCCGTCGGCGACGCGGAGGCGAGCAGCCGCTGCCTCGACCTGGCGAACGCCGCGCCCTGACGGGTTTCCGCACCACTTCTGCGTGCTGTTCTGCGTGGTCCGGCCGCGTGCGTCCGACTTGGATGGAGCGTACCGGGACAGGCGAAGGGCCGGTCCGCAGAAGCTCGGGAGCGACCATGACCGCCGGCAGGGACGTCGTGCTCGTCCACGGTGCCTTCCTGGACGGATCCCGCTGGCAGGGCCACTCCTGCGGTGGCGGCCGGCGCGCTCCTCGCCACCCCGCCGCCGGCCTGCCCGGCCGGCCGCGTTCATGGCCGGCTCTCAGGTCCGGTGGAGCGTGGACGCCCTTCGCGGGACTCGTCCGCCAGGCCGCCACCTGACCTCTCCGCTCCAGCGGCGAACCCGCCGCTGAGCGGCGTCCACGCCACCCGCCCGCGGGCCGCGAGTCCCTGACTCGCGGCCCGCTGATCCGGCGCGCCCGACGCCCCGTACGCGCTCCCACTCCCACTCCCACGACAGGAGGCAGTCATGACAAGCAGATCAGTGACCAGGGCCGCCGTCATCGGCACCGCGATCGAGTTCTACGACCTCGCGCTCTTCGGCCTGGCCGCGGCGATCGTCTTCAACGACCAGTTCTTCCCCGCCGACGCCCCCTTGGCCGGCACCCTCGGCTCCTTCACCGCGTTCGCCGTCGGCTTCCTCGCCCGGCCCATCGGCGGAGTCGTGTTCGGGCACATCGGCGACCGCGTCGGCCGCAAGCCCGCCCTGGTCCTGACGCTGCTGCTGATGGGGCTGGCCACGACCGGCATCGGACTGCTGCCCACCTACGACCAGGTGGGCCTGGCCGCGCCGATCCTGCTCGTGCTCCTGCGGCTGGTCCAGGGCTTCGGCGCCGGAGCCGAATACGCCGGCGCCCTCGTCCTGGTGGCCGAGGCCGGCGACCCGCGCCGGCGAGGCCTGCTCGCCGCGCTTCCCGGCATGGGCGTCCAGATCGGCATCCTGATCGCCACGCTCGTCTTCACCGCGGTCGCGCCGCTGCCGTCGTTCACCTCGTGGGGCTGGCGAGTGCCGTTCCTGCTCAGCCTGGTGGGCGTGGGGGCCGGGCTCTTCTGCCGGATCCGGGTGCCGGAGTCGAAGCTTTTCGAGCGCGAGCGGGCGCACGGCGTGAGCCGCTTCCCCGCGCTGGAGGTCTTCAGAAGGCAGCCGCGCAGCCTGCTGATCGCCGCCGGGATCAACGCCCCCTACGGCGCGATCGGCTACATCATGAACGTCTTCGTGCTGTCGTACGTCACCAGGACGCTCGGCCTGCCCGCCACGGTGGGCCTGATCGCCAACGTGTGCTCGGCGGCCGTGGGGATCGCGCTCATGCCGCTGTTCGGGCTCCTGGCCGACCGCGTCGGCCGCCGGCCCGTCTTCCTCGGTGCCACGCTCGCCCTGTCCGTCTTCGCCTTCCCGATGTTCTGGCTGGTCGACACCGGCCGCCCCGAGCTGGTGATCTTCGCTGTGACGCTGGGGTACGGCGTCTTCGTCACGGCCATGTTCGCCGTCCTCGCCTCGATCCTGACCGAGCTGTTCGGCACCCGCTACCGCTACACCGGCATCGCCATCTCCCGGGAGTGGACGGCCGCGCTGGCCAGCGGGCCCGCCCCGCTCGTGGCGTCCGCCCTGGTGGCGGGCGCGGGCGGCGCGTCGTGGCCCATCGCGCTGCTGCTCGTGGGCCTGGCGGCGATCGCCTTCCTGGCGGTTCTGCTCGCTCCCGAGACCCGCGCCAAGAACCTGGACGAGCGCGTAAGTCAGGAGCCCGTCGGCTCCGGTGCAGTCATCTGACCGATTTCCGGCCGGGGGCCCCAAGCCTAGCTTCGAAGCACATCGAGACCGCATCAGTGAGGAAGTCACATGCCCTACATCACGGCCGACGACGGAGCCCAGCTCTTCTACAAGGACTGGGGCGCGGACGGAACCCCGGTCCTGCTCAGTCACGGCTGGCCGCTCAACTCCGACGCCTGGGAGGCCGCCGCGCTCTTCCTCGCCCGGCACGGCCACCGCGCCATCGCCCACGACCGGCGCGGCCACGGCCGCTCGGCGCAGACCTGGCACGGCAACGAGATGGACACCTACGCCGACGACCTGGCCTGCCTGATCGAGCAGCTCGACCTGCGCGACCTCACCCTGGTCGGGCACTCGACCGGCGGCGGGGAGGTCGCCCACTACCTCGGCCGGCACGGCGGCGACCGCGTCTCGAAGCTGGTGCTGGTCTCCGCCGTGCCGCCGCTGATGCTGCGCAGCGAGGACAACCCCGAGGGCCTGCCGATCGAGGTCTTCGACGCGATCAGGGCCGGCGAGGCCGCCAACCGGTCGCAGCTCTACCGCGATCTGGCCGACGGCCCGTTCTTCGGGCACAACCGCAGGCAGGACGTGCCCCAGGGCTTCCGGGACGCGTTCTGGCTGCAGAGCATGGCGTGCGGGCACCGCGGCGCCTACGAGTGCGTCGCGGCCTTCTCCGCCACCGACTTCCGGCCGGACCTGGCCAAGATCGACGTCCCCACCCTGGTCATCCACGGCGACGACGACCAGATCGTGCCCTTCGAGGTCGGGGGCAAGCGATCCGCCGAGATGATCAACGGCGCCGTCCTGAAGGTCTACGAGGGCAGCGGACACGCGCTGCCCGACACCGACCGCGACCGCCTGCACGCCGACCTCCTCGCCTTCGTGAATTCCTAAGGAGCACCCCGCATGACCCCTCTACGCCGTTTCGGCCACTTGCTGGGCACTCTCGTCGCGAGCTGCGCCCTGATCCTCGGACTGAGCGCAGCGGCCGTGCCCGCCTCCGCCGCCAGCACCGGTGTCAAGCCGACCGTGGTCCTGGTCCACGGCGCGTTCGCCGACGCCTCCGGCTTCAACGACATGATCACCATGCTCGGGGCCGCCGGGTTCCCGGTGATCGCGCCGGCCAACCCGCTGCGCGACGTCGCCGGTGACGCCGCCTACCTCTCCAGCGTCCTGGACACCATCACCGGCCCCATCATCCTGGTCGGCCACTCCTACGGCGGCATCGTCATCACCAACGCCGCCCGCGGCCACGCCGGAGTCAAGGCCCTGGTCTACCTCGGCGCGTTCGCCCCCGACCAAGGGGAGAGCGCCCTGCAACTGGCCGATCGGTTCCCCGGCAGCAAGCTGGGCGAAGCCTTGCTGGCCCGGCACTACCCGCTGCCCAACGGCACCAAGGACGGCGTCGACGGCTACATCACCGCCGACAGGTTCCGCGAGGTGTTCGCCGCCGACCTGCCCGCGTACAAGACCCGGCAGATGGCCGCCACGCAGCGGCCCGGCAGCGTCACCGGCCTGTCCGACGGCAGCGGCGAGCCCGCCTGGAAGACCATCCCGTCCTGGTACCTGATCCCCGCCCAGGACAACGTGATCCCGCCCGCCGCCCAGCGCTTCATGGCTGGACGCGCCGGCAGCAAGGTCCGCGAGATCAACTCCTCCCACGTCGTGATGATGTCCCACCCCGCCGCCGCGACCGCGGTGGTCCTGTCCGCCTACGCCGCCACCCGCTAGGAGAGACCACATGAGACCCGACACGATCGTCCTGATCCACGGCTTCTGGGTCACCCCGCGCAGCTGGGAGAACTGGGTCGCGCACTACGAGGCCAAGGGGTTCCGGGTGCTCGCCCCGGCCTACCCCGGCTTCGAGGTGGAGGTCGAGGCGCTCAACGCCGACACCACACCCATCGAGCGGGTCACCGTCCCGCAGATCATCGACTCGCTGGAGAAGCTGGTCGGCGGCCTGGACAAGCCGCCCATCCTCATCGGGCATTCGGCGGGCGGCGTGTTCACCCAGATCCTGCTGGATCACGGCTACGGCGCCGCCGGTGTGGCGATCAACTCCGCCCCCACCGAAGGGGTGAAGATCATCCCACTGTCTCAGCTCAAGGCCACCTTCCCCGTGCTGAAGAACCCGGCCAACCGGCACAAGGCCGTCGGTCTCGACTACGAGCACTGGCGCTACGCCTTCACCAACACCTTCCCCGAGGCGGAAGCGCGGGCCGCCTACGAGCGCTACCACGTCCCCGCCTCCGGCAACATCTTCTGGGGCAGCGCCCTGGCCAACATCCACCCCGGCAAGGACGACAACTACGTCGACTACCACAACGACGACCGCAAGCCGCTGCTGTTCATCGCCGGCGAGCACGACAACCTCATGCCGCCCAAGATCCAGCGCTCCAACGCCAAGCACTACAAGGCGCCGAACACGATCACCGAAGTGGTCGAATACCCCGGCCGCTCTCACCTGATGCCCGCCCAGCGGGGCTGGGAAGAGATCGCCGACCGCGCCCTGGCCTGGGCGCTCCACCACAGCTCGTAGAAGGAGCGTTCCATGTCGGACGTCAGGTTCACCCACATCGGCGGTCCTACCGTCCTCATCGAGTTCGACGGCTGGCGACTGCTGACGGACCCGACCTTCGACCCTCCTGGCCGGACGTACGCGTTCGGCTGGGGGACCTCCTCCCGCAAGCTCACCGGCCCGGCCGTCCCCATGGCCGAGCTCGGGCCGGTGGACGCCGTCCTGCTCACCCACGACCATCACGGCGACAACCTCGACGAGGCCGGGCGCCTCCTGCTGACCGCCGTCCCGGCCACGATCACCACCCTCTCGGGCGCCCGCCGTCTCGGTGGCGCCGCCCGCGGGCTCAGGCCCGGGCAGCGCACGCGGCTGGCTGCGCCCGGCCGGCCGGCGATCGAGATCACCGCCACCCCCTGCCGGCACGGCCCGCCGCTGAGCCGGCCGATCACCGGCGAAGTGATCGGCTTCGCCCTCACCTGGCCCGGCCAGACGCACGGCCCGCTGTGGATCACCGGCGACACCGTCCACCACCGCGCGCTGCGCCGGGCCGCCGCCGCGATACGGCCGGGAACGGTCCTGCTCCACCTGGGCGGCGTCGGCTTCCCCAGCACCGGACCACTGCGCTACACCATGACCGCGCGTCAGGCCGTACGCCTGTGCGGGGCCATCACCCCGCACACGATCCTGCCGGTCCACTACGAGGGCTGGCAGCACTTCCGGCAGGGCCGCGACGGCATCGAACGCGACCTGCTGCGGGCGCCGGAGCGGATCCGCAGCCGCTACCACTGGCTGCCCACCGGATCAGCGGAACACCTGCAGCTCTAGACACGGCCCTTCCTGGGGCAGGCAGCCGTGACCTCACGTTCCGGCCTGGGGCCCGGGGGCCCTCAGGCCGGCCACGGCCCTGACACGATCGAGAGGAACGACCACGCTCATGACCAGCACCCAGCTCGACCACCTGGCGACCGCCGCGTTACAGGACGCACTCATCGACATCGCCGAGCTGGCCTCCCAGGCCAGGCAGGCGCACTGGAACGTGCGCGGCACGACGTTCCTGCCCGTGCACCGATGGCTGGACGAACTCGCCGAAACCCTGCGGGCCCACGCCGACACGCTGGCCGAGCGCATCGCCACCCTGGGCGGCTGGCCGGACGCCTGCAGCGAGACGCTGAGCGAACGCAACACCCTGGAGTCGCTGCCCTTCGGCCGGCTCACCACCAGCCAGGCGCTCACCGCCATGGAGACCGGCCTGGAACGTGTCGCCGCCGTCGTCACGTCGTGGCTGCGGAGCCCGGCCATGGAAGACGACCCGGTGACCGCCGATCTGCTCACCAGCCTCTGCCGGGACCTCCAGGCCCAGCAGTGGCTCGCCCGCGCCCAGCAGTGAGCGGCGATCATGGCCGATCTGCGCTGGACGGGCCGCGCCGCCTGCCGGGACACCGACCCCGAACTGTTATTCCCGCTCAGCTGGGAGGGGCAGCACCAGGCAGCCACGCGGGTCTGCGCCGGCTGCCTCGTCCGGCCCCTCTGTCTTGAGTGGGCGCTGGAATCCGGGGAACCGGAAGGCGTCTGGGGCGGTATGACCCCGGGCGAACGCCGGCGGCTCCGTCAGCCGCCGCGGTTGAACCAGCGCCGCCAGGCACCCGTCCCGTCTTGAGCCGCACCGCGCCGATCGTCCGGCTGAAGCAGTGGGGGTACGCGCTCGGCTACTGGTCCTCGATGCGCCCGGGCGTTTCAGCGAGGGCCGAGGAGAGCGGCCAGGGCGTGGCTGAGGGACTGGCCCAGCGTCTTGGCGCAGGTCTCGTAGCCCTGCGGCGGGCCGCCGTACGGGTCGTACACCTCCAGCGGCTGGACGGCGGCGCGGCGCTCGGCGGCCGACTGGACGATCGCCCTGGCGCGATCCACCGTGTCCGAGCGGTAGCGGCGGTGGCCCGCCCCCGCCGCCAGCTCGGCGAACTCGGGCAGCGTGAACGTCTTGCCCGCCGCCCGCGGGTCCAGGCCGACGGCTACGGCGCGGTGCCCGGTCTCCATGGTGAGCAGCAGGTCGGACGCGCCGATCAGGGCTGGGTCGAGGGGTCTGGCGCGGTGTGCCCTGCCGTTCAGGCCCAGCCTGTCGAGGGCCGTGATCGCGTGGGGTGCCATGGGGTGGCCGGCCATCGCCCGTACGCCGGCGCTCGCCGTCACCACCGGCAGGGGCGCGGAGTGGAGCATCGCCTGGGCGATCACCTGGGCCATGGCGGAGCGGCAGATGTTGGCCGTGCAGACCAGCAGGATGCGGAACTCGCCTCGTCCGGGTGCCGCTTCGCGGGCGGCGGGAGGAATGGCCATGGTGCGCTCCCCGTGGGTCAAGGCCAATCTAACCGGTCGGGACGGCCCGGGGGCGGGGGTTCGTACGGCCATTTGCGAGGGACGGCGCGGAGGGGGCGCTGGGCGGCTTCCAGCCGCGGCCGATGCGTGGACCGGCCTGCGAGACGCGCAGCGGGGCTGCGAGGCCGGCTGAGAGGCGCGGAGGGGCTTACGAGACCGCACTACGAGATGCAGAGGGGCGGCGGGGCCGGGTCGCGGGGCGCGGGCGAGGCGCCGGGTGCGAGCTGCGGGGCGGAAGGCGGGGCGGACGGTGGGTGCGGGGAGGTGGATCCCCGGCGGGCCCGCCACCGCCCCGCCCGGCAGCGTCAGGAGTCCTCGAGCCGGAAGCCCACCTTCATGCCGACCTGGTAGTGCGCGATCTCCCCCGCGTCGATGTGCCCGCGGATCTCCGTCACCTCGAACCAGTCGAGGTGCCGCAGTGTCTCAGAGGCCCTCCTGATGCCGTTGCGGATGGCCTGGTCGACGCTCTCCCCCGAGGTGCCGACGATCTCCGTGACCCGGTACGTGCGATCCGTCATCTCCACATCCTCCTTACTCGAAGGCCATGATCGCATGACCCCCGCGTCCGCACCGGGCTGCCGTCGCCACCGCGCCCTCCTGGGGCTACCGTGGAAGCCATGAAGGGGTGGCGCAGGAAACCAGCCGTCCACCAGGTCACGGACGCGAGACCGTCACTGACCGCGGACATCCGTAAGCGTGAGGTCAGCTACCTCATCAAGATGGGGATTCGCACGATCTGCCTGATCCTGGCGGTCGTGGTGCCGGTGCCGTGGCCGTACCGGCTGCTGTTCATCGCGGCGGCCGTCTTTTTGCCATACATAGCGGTAATCGGGGCCAATGAGAGGAGCAACGACGCCCCTCCCCCTACCTTTCAGTCCCCTGAAGCTAACCAAACCGAGATACCGCTGCATCGACGCGAGATCGGGTCGTGACTAAGTCTTGACGCATCCCATGGGTTGTAGGTGTACGCTTTAGCCAAGCGCTCCGGTCCCCCGTCGGAGTGCTGGTGCCGGCGTTCCGGGCCCCCGTCGGAACGCCGATGAAGCGACGCCGGGTGGTTTGCCCCCGTAACCACCCGGCGTCGCCCTTTTCCCGGCCACGATTCGATCAGTGTGCGCCGCCCCCGCCGTTGGATAGGGCGGCTTTCCCGAAATCGTTTACACTCACCCCCGCCTCGTTATTCACAGGAAATCTTCAGGCGGGGCGAGCTTGACTTCAAGAGTTCGTTCGAGTGTCAGTCGTCTGTCAGCGTCTCAGCGGTCGCTTGGCTCCAGTTCTTCGCCAATGTGGTCAGTCTGGCGACGGCGTCCTCGGGTGCGGTGCCCGCGCCCTGAGCCAGGCCCAGCAGGTACGCCGTCAGCGGCGCGGCCGGCCTGGCGACGCCGTGGGCCACCTCCTTGGTGAGGTCGAGTATGAGGTCGCGGTCCACGGTGGCCGGGTCGATGCCCAGCTCCTTGCAGGCCAGGGCGGTCCATTCGTTGAGCACGTGCATGTGAGCCTCCTCCTGGTGGTCCATTGTGACGCAGGCGTGTCTCGGTGGCCTCGCCGCGGCGGGAGCGGGCGGCGCATGGCCGCATGGCGCGCGCGGTGCGCGACGCGAGGGCCGGGTGGCGGGGGTGGCGGGGATTTGGTCAGCCGCCGATGGCGGACATGGGGCGGGAGGGCTGCAGGAACGACGGGTCGTCGATGCCGTGCCCCGCCCGCTTCCTGGACACCGCCACCATCCACCGCTCCGCCAGCTCCTCGTCGGACGCCCCGTCCCGCATGGGCGTCTTCAGGTCGGACTCCTCGGTGGCGAACAGGCAGTTGCGCACCTGCCCGTCGGCGGTGAGCCGCACCCGGTCGCACGACCCGCAGAACGGCCGCGTCACCGAGCCGATCACTCCCACCCTGGCGGGCCCGCCGTCCACGAGGAAGCGTTCGGCCGGGGCGCTGCCGCGCTCCTCCAGGTCGTCGGGGGTCAGGTCGAAGGAGGCGGACAGGAGCTTGAGTATCTCGTCGGCGGTGACCATGTTGTCGCGGCTCCAGCCGTGCTGGGCGTCGAGCGGCATCTGCTCGATGAAGCGCAGCTCGTACCCCTTCTCGAGGCACCAGCGCAGCAGCGGGACGGCCTCGTGGTCGTTGACGCCGCGCATCAGCACGGCGTTGACCTTGACGGGCCGCAGGCCGGCCGCGTCGGCGGCGGCGAGGCCGGCGATGACGTCGGCGTGCCTGTCGCGGTGCGCGAGCCGCTTGAACGTGGCGGCGTCGAGGGTGTCGAGGGAGACGTTCACCCGGTCGAGGCCGGCGGCGGCGAGCGGTTCGGCGAGGCGGGCCAGGCCGATGCCGTTGGTGGTGAGGGAGACCTGGGGCTTGGGGGTCAGGGTGGTGGTGCGGCCGACGATGTCGACCAGTTCGCGGCGCAGCAGGGGCTCGCCGCCGGTGTAGCGGACCTCGGTGATGCCGAGGCGTTCGACGCCGATCGTCACGAGGCGGACGATCTCGTCGGCCGTCAGGAGCTTCGCGCTCGGCAGCCAGTCGAGACCTTCGGGCGGCATGCAGTACGTGCAGCGCAGATTGCACTTGTCCGTGAGGGACACCCGCAGATCCGTCGCCACCCGTCCGAACGAGTCTCGCAACATGGGGCGTCACCTCCTGTTCGTTCGCCAGAGGGCCAGACTACGACGGGTGCCGGCCCGCCCTCAAAATCCGACACTTCATGGCACGACAACACATTCTTCCCTAGATCGATTCCGGGAGGGCGGGCGTGCTGGTCACGATGCCGTGTACCAGGCGTCGCGGGCGCGCATCAGCTCAGTCAGGTGCCTGCGGGACCATTCGCAGCCGGCGTTCATCGGTTCGAGCAGGCTGCGGCCGAGGTCGGTGAGCTCGTACTCGACGCGTGGCGGGATCTCCTCGTACGGGGTGCGGGTGAGCAGCCCGTCGCGCTCCATGGCGCGCAGCGACTCGGTGAGCACCTTCGGGGTGATGCCGCGCAGCGGCTTCTGGAGCTCGGTGAAGCGGCGCGGCCCCAGCTCCAGGCAGCGGATGATCTTGGCGGTCCATTTGTCGCCGATGCGGATCGGCGCGGCGACCGGCGGGCAGCCGGTGAACATGTCCGGATCGAGTGGCTCGGCCATCCCGTCATCGTAGGTAACTATCGTTGCGGAAAGCGATGTCCCGCCCCCTACCGTCTGCGGGGGCGGCCGGAAGGACCGGCCGCCGGCGGTGTGACGGAGGTACGGGTGAGCAGGATCGTGGTGTTCGGAGCCGGTGGGCGGGCCGGGGTGAAGGTGGTCGCGGAGGCGGCCGGGCGCGGGCACGAGGTGACGGCCGTGGTGCGGGACCCGGGCAGGCATCCGGGGCTGGGCGGCGCGCGGGTGAAGGTGGCCGCGGGGGACGTCACGGACGCCGGCGGCGTGGCCGCGCTGGCCGCGGGGCACGACGTGGCGGTGCAGGTGGCGGCGCGGCTGGACATGGGGTCGCGGGAGTTCTACACCGCCGCCACCCGGGCGCTGGTGGACGGGCTGGCGCGGGCCGGGGTGTCCCGGCTGGTGGCGCTGGGCATCGGGAGCCTGCTGGAGGTCTCGCCCGGCGTGCGGCTCATCGACACTCCGGGCTTTCCCGCGGACGCGCGGGCGTTCTCACTGGGGCATGCCGCCGAGCTGGAGCTGCTGGCGGGGTCGGCGCTGGACTGGGTGGTGATCGCGCCGCCGCCGGTGTTCCTGGACGCCGAGGCGGCCAGGACCGGCCGGTACCGGTTCGGGGACGGCCGGGTGCCGGAGGCACAGGAGGGGGATCCGGCGTTCTCGTACGCGGATCTGGCGGTCGCGCTGGTGGACGAGGCCGAGACGCCCGCGCATCACCGGGTTCAGGTGGCCGTGTCCTACTGAGACCTCGCGGAGAACGGCGAACGCCCGGCCGCGGTGGCCGGGCGTTCGAGGTGCCGGAGCGTCAGTGACGGCCGATGACCTTCACCCAGTCCTTGCCCTCCGAGGGAGCGAGGTACCTGCTGCCCTCGAAGACCGCGCGCCACGTGCCCGACTCACGGGCGGGCACCCGCAGGCCGAAGTAGCCCTTGCCGCTGGTGCGGACGGTCTCCACGTGCTCCCAGCGGCCGCTGCCGTCCGGCTGGAAGAGGATCACGACCCGCTTGTGCGCCAGGCGGTGCCAGCGCTCGGACTTCTTGCAGGTGTCGGCGTGGTGCACCGAGACGAACCCGCTGATGTAGTCCTCGTCGCACTCCACGGAGAGCTTGCCCTCCACGGTGAGGGGCTTGCCCCGCCAGGCGGGCTCGGGGTTCACGTCGAGCTTGAGGCTGGTGTGGCCGCCGGCGACATCCGGGTCGAGGCCCGGGTCGTCCGCGAGGGCGGGCGAGGCGGCGGTGGCCACCAGGGTCGCGCCCAGGGCCGCAGCCGCCAGGCCGGCGGCTAGACGTCGCATCTTCAAAACAGAAATCCTTCCCCGTCCGAAAACACGCACCCGTACGGGCACGTCAAATGCCAATGACGCGTAAAGGTCAGGAAAAGTTGCGACAAAGTTGATCACGTTTTGGCAACGGGGCGGGGGTGGGGGGTTCAGGCGACCCTTATGCGTTTATTGGGCTATTTGTCGGGATTTAGAGAGATCCGGTGCGTAGTGTCCTGTTCCGGGGAAGCGGACGCGCCAGTAGCCGTCCGTGCGGCCCTGGACCGTCCCGGCGAACGCGCCCGCCCCGTCCGTCGTGGCCTGGCCCACCGCCTGCCAGGCAGAGGACGCGTCCGGACGCCACAGCACCTCCAGGTTCTGCTTGGCGAACGGGCCGTAGTCCGTGAGGCCGCGCGGGTCGACCCGGGTCAGCGAGCCGCGCAGGCGCACGCCGTCCGCGCGGGCCGACTTCTCCGCCCGCACGGCGGTGAGCTTCGTCTCGCGCTTCAGCTCGAACGAGGCGTACTGGGTGATCGTGGCGCCGTTGACGCCCTTGGCGGTGGCGGTGATCGTCCAGGTGCCCGCCGGATAGAAGCGGTTCAGCTTCTTGTCCGGGAGGAAGCGCCAGGTCTGCCACTCGTCCGTCCTCGTCCTGGACGCTCCCCGCGGCTGCAGGTGAGCTCCCGCGGCCAGGCGCCAGACCAGGCGGGGCGGCAGGACGGGGCGGCCCGCGCCCTGGATGCCGTCCTTCGGAGCGCCCGGCTCGGCCAGCGGGGCCGGTTGCGGGCCGCCGGTCCAGGCGGGCTCCTCGTCGAGCAGGGCGGGGTTCGTGCCGCCCTGCGGGGCGGTGTTCGCGGCCGGGCTGGGCAGCGGGCCCGCGGCGAAGGCGATGGCGGGCGCGCCGCCGGACGCCCGGGCCGGGGTGAGGACGGTGGCCCGGGCCGGGCTCTGCGCGGGTGCCAGGGCGGGCGCCTGGACGTGGGTCTGGGCCTGGACGGGCGCCTGGACGTGAGCATGGCCTTGGACGGGCGCCTGAGCCGGTGCCTGAACGTGAGCATGGCCTTGGACGGGCGCCTGGGCCTGGGCGGGCGGCATCACCGCGCTCTGGGCGGGCTGCTGGGCCGGTGGCTGGACCGCCGGGCCCTGAGCGGGCGGCTCGGCGGGAGCGTGGGCAGGCGGCTGCGCGGGCGACTGGACAGGCGGCTGCGCAGGCGGCTGGGCGGGTGGCTGGGCGGGTGGCTGCGCAGGCGGCTGGGCAGGCGGCTGGGCCGCCGGCTTGCCGGGCGCGTGCGCGGGCGGCTGGGCAGGCGCGTGGCCGGGCTGTTGGGCGGGTGGCTTGATGGGCGCGTGCGCGGGCGGCCGAACGGGCGGCTGGGCCGGTGACCCCGCCGGTGGGGCCGCGGTGATCGGGCGCGGCGCCGGGGCGGCACCGGCGGGCGGGGCGCCCGGCTCGACCTTGACGGTGACGCCGTCCTTACCGCGTACCACCCCCTTGGCGACCACATCGATCACCAGGCGGACGGACCCCTGCGCCCCGACCACGGGTTCGGCGGGGCGTACGGTGATGGCGCGGATGGCGGGCTCGATCGCGGCGGAGGCAGCAGGTGCGGGCACCGTGAGCGACCCCGCCGCGAGCGAGACGAGAAGAACACTTCTGGTCATGATCGAGACGGTAGGAACCGTCCGGTAATGGACAGGACCACAACACACGCCCCGAATGGCAAAAGCCTCAGACAGACTCGCCGTAGAGCCCTTCGATGACGTCGGCGTACTTGGTGTGGATGATCCGCCGCTTCAGCTTCAGGCTCGGGGTGAGCTCCTCGGTCTCGGCCGTCCACTCCACGCCGAGCAGCGCCCACTTCTTGACCTGCTGCACCCTGGCCAGCTTGGCGTTGGCGACCTGCACGGCCGCCTCGACCTCGGCCAGCACGCCGGGGTGCTCGGCCAGCTCGGCCAGCGAGCCGAAGGTGATGCCGCGTGCCTGCGCCCAGCCCGGCGCGACCTCGGCGTCCAGCGTCAGGACGGCCACCGTGTGGGGCCGGTTGTCGCCGTAGGCGAGGGCCTGGCCGATGAGGTTGTGCTGTTTGAGGTGGTTCTCGATCTCGGCCGGGGAGATGTTCTCGCCGCCCGCGGTGATGATCAGCTCCTTCTTGCGGTCCACGACGCGGTAGAAGCCGTCGTCGTCCACGGTGCCGATGTCGCCGGTGTGCAGCCAGCCGTCGGCGTCGATGAGCTCGGTGGTGGCCTCGGGGCGGTTGAGGTAGCCGGAGGTGTTGAGCGGGCTGCGGGTGAGGAGTTCGCCGTCGTCGCCGATGCGGATCTCGACGCCAGGCTCGGCCCTGCCGACGGTGCCCAGGCGGTAGCAGGCGGGGCTGTTGCCGGTGAAGGCGCCGGTCGTCTCCGTCATGCCGTACACGTCGATGACCTTCAGCCCGAGCCCGGCGTAGAAGCGCTGGACCTCGTCGGGCAGCGGCGCGGCGCCGGTGGCGGTCCACTCGGCGCGGTCGAACCCGATCATGCCGCGGATGACGGACAGCAGCGCGGCGTCCGCCTTGTCGTAGGCGGCCTGGATCTCCGGGGTGATCGTGTGGCCGTACTGGCCGGCCTCGACGTAGGCGGCGCCGGCCGCCATGGCCTCGCGTACGGCGGCCTGCTGCTCCTCGGGCTGGGTGGCGAGCACGGCGAGCAGGCGGGCCATCATCTTCTCCCACACGCGCGGCACGCCGAAGAACATCATCGGCCTGACCTGCCCGAGCGTGGCGCCCAGGTTGGCCAGGTCGGTGCAGAAGTGCACGTGGGAGACCTTGACCAGCGGCAGGTAGAGGCTGAGGATGCGCTCGGCGATGTGCGCGTAGGTGAGGTAGGAGATCTGGGTGCCGCGCGTGGGCAGCGAGGTGAGGCGGTCGGTGGCGGCGACCTCGTAGAAGATGTTGGTGTGGGTGAGCGGCACGCCCTTGGGGGTGCCGGTGGTGCCCGAGGTGTACAGGACGGTGGCGACGTCGTCCTGGGTGACGGCGCGCCAGCGCGACTCGACCTGGCCGGGGTCGACGGCGAGGCGTTCGCGGCCGAGGGTGAGGAAGTCGTCCCAGGACATGAACCGGTCGCCGGCGGGCGCCCCCTCCAGCACAATGATCTTGCGCAGGCCGTCCAGCCGGTCGAGCACCGGCTCCCAGCGGGCCAGGTCGGCGGGGCCGCCGAGCACGGCGTACCTGGCGCCCACGTTGTCGGCCACGAAGGCGATCTGGTCGGGTGCGAACGTCGAGTAGACGGTGCAGCCGACGCCGCCCGCGTGCACCGCGCCGAGATCGGCCAGGACGTGCTCGCTGCGGTTGACCATCATGAGGGCCACGGCCTCGCCGGGTTCGAGCCCGAGGGCGACGAACGCGGCAGCTATCTCCAGCACCCGTTCGCGCGCCTGCCCGTAGGTGAGCGTGCGCCAGCCGTCCCCTTCGGGGTCGGAGTAGGCGGGTGCGTCGTGATGCTCCTCGGCCGCCTGTCTGAGCTGCTCGCACACGGTACGGCCGGCGATCTGCCGCTCGATCTCGTCCCGGACTTCGAGGACTTCGCCCATGGCACCCGCCTCCAGTCAGTAATCACTTGCATGATTGCTGTGCATCGCACCACAGCGCCGGAGCAGCGGCAAGAGCTTGCGGAGAAACACCTCCGTCCGTCACGTAAAGTGATCGGAGTGTTGCGATCAGTGTGGGGGTCCGCGTGAGTGACAGGACGTTCTTCGGGCATCCGTGGGGCCTGGCGACCTTGTTCGGCACCGAGATGTGGGAGCGGTTCTCCTGGTACGGCCTGCGGGCGATCCTGGCCACGTTCATGGCCGCCTCGCCGGCGCACGGGGGCCTCGGGCTGACGCAGGAGACGTCCCAGGCGGTGGTGGGCGTCTACGGGGCGCTCATCTATCTGGTGGCGCTGCCGGGCGGCTGGATCGCCGACCGCATCCTGGGGGCGCGGCGCTCGGTGTTCTGGGGCGGGTTCGTCATCATGCTGGGGCACATCAGCATGGCGATCCCGGTGACCACGGGGTTCTTCGTCTGGCTGGGCCTGCTGCTGATCATCGTCGGCACGGGCCTGCTCAAGCCGAACATCTCGGTCATGGTCGGCCGGCTCTACCCCGAGGGCGACGACGGGCGCAGGGACGCCGGGTTCTCGCTGTTCTACCTGGGCATCAACCTCGGCGCCTTCTTCGCGCCGCTGGTGGTGGGGTGGCTGGCCGAGGGCGACCGCTGGCACCTGGGCTTCAGCGCGGCGGCGGTCGGCATGGCGCTCGGCCTGCTGCAGTACGTGCTGGGCGGCCGGAGCCTGCGCGGCGTCGGCGAGCGCCCCGGCATGCTGCTGTCGCCGCGCGAGCGCCGCCGCTTCGGCCGCCTGGTGGCGCTGGGCGTGGTGCTGGTCCTGGTCGTGCTGGGCGCGTGGGCGGCGACCGGCACGCTCACGATCGACCGGTTCACGGTGGTGCTCACGCTGGTCATCCTGATCGTGCCGGTCGCGTACTTCGGTTACATCATGTTCGGCAGCCACGACCTGACCGGCGACGAGCGGATCAGGATGAAGGCCTACATCTGGCTGTTCGTGGCCGCGTCCATCTTCTGGATGATCTACGACCTGGCGCCGAGCAAGCTGCTGTTCTTCGCCCAGGACCACACCGACCTGTCCCTGTTCGGCTTCAGGATCAACCAGGCCACCACGCAGTCGTTCAACCCGCTGTTCATCATGATCTTCGTGCCGGTGTTCGCGGCGCTGTGGGTGAAGCTGGGCACGCGGGTGAGCACGCCGCAGAAGTTCGGGTTCGCGCTGGTCATGGTGGGGTTGAGCTTCGTGGTGATGGCCGTGGCGGCGGGGCTCGCCGGCACGGGCCGGGTGTCGGTGTGGTGGCTGGTGCTGGTCTACCTGATCCAGGTGTTCGGCGAGCTGTCGCTCAGCCCGGTCGGGCTGTCGGTGACGACGAAGCTCGCGCCCGAGGCGTTCAAGGGCCAGATGCTGGGCATCTGGTTCATCGCGGTGTCGGTCGGCGACGCGGTCGGCGGGCAGACCGGGCGGCTCAGCCGGGTGCTGTCCGAGCCGATGTACTACCTGGTGCTGGCGGCGATGGCGATCCTGGCCGGGCTGGCGCTGTTCCTGTTCACGCGGACCCTGCGGACGATGATGGCCGAGCACCACGAACCCGCCATGCGGTAGACATTCCGATCGTGTCTGAACTTCTCGACCTTGCCGGCATCTTCGTCTTCGCCCTGTCCGGCGCGCTCATGGGGGTGCGCAAGCGGCTCGACGCCGTCGGGATGGGGGTGCTGGCCGGGATGACCGCCCTCGGCGGCGGCGTGGTGCGCGACCTCATCCTGAACGTGCGGCCGATCGCCTTCCAGAGCCTCGGGTACGTGCTCGTGCCCATCGCCGCCACGGTGATCGTCTTCTTCTTCCATCCGCACGTGGCCCGCGTCATGCCGGCCATCCTGGTGCTGGACGCGGCGGGGCTCGGGCTGTTCTGCGCGGTCGGCACCGAGAAGGCCATGGAGTACGGCCTGAGCCCGCTGCACTCGGCGCTCCTCGGGGTGACGACCGCCGTGGGCGGGGGCATGCTGCGCGACGTGCTGGCCGGGGAGATCCCCACACTGCTGTACGACCGGCAGCTCTACGCGGTGCCCGCGCTGCTGGGCTCGGCGGTGATGGCCGGGTTGTCGTCCTACGGGTGGCACGGGTGGCCGGCCACGCTGGCGGCGGCGCTGCTGGCGTTCGGGCTGCGGATCGCGGCGATGCGCTTCAAGTGGCGCGCACCGCTGGCCAGGGGCGTCCACGAGTGACGTCCGAAGCCGTTCACACCATCGCGATGAGCTGGTCCGGCGGGCGCGGGGCGCCGGTGGGGCCGTGGTCGCGGGCGGCGCGCAGGCGGCGGACGGCGTCCGCGAGCAGGCACGGCGACTGGGTGTACGGCAGCCGCAGGTAGCCTTCCAAGGTGCCCTCCAGCCCGAACCAGGGGCCGGGCGCCAGCCGCACCCCGTGGGAGAGGGCGGCCTCCGCGAGCGCCGTGGAGCCGGCGCCGTCCAGGCGGGCCCAGAGGGCGCCGCCGCCGCGCGGCAGCTCGAACGTCCACTCCGGCAGGTGGGCGCGCAGCTCGGCGGCCAGGGTGTCGCGGGAGGCGCGTAGGGTGCGGCGGCGCTCGGCGCGGGTCTCCTCCAGCCGGTCGAACAGCCGCGCCACGACGAGCTGCTCCAGCACCGGGCTGGCGATGTCCACCGACGAGCGGAACGTGGTGAGCCGCCGGGCCAGGGCGGCGGTGGCGCGGATCCAGCCGATGCGCAGCCCGCCCCACCACAGCTTGGAGGCGGAGCCGATGCTGATGACGCGGTTGTCGGTGTCGAAGGCGGCCATGGGCGAGGTGGCGGGCACGTCGTCCAGCGCGAGTTCCGACCAGGTCTCGTCCACCAGGAGCAGCGTGCCGGCGCGGCGGGCGGCGCCGGCGACGGCGACGCGGACGGGGTCGGCCATCAGGGCGCCCGTCGGGTTCTGGAAGTCGGGCATGAGGTAGGCCAGGCGCGCCCCCGACTGGAGCATGGCGCCGGCGACGAGGTCGGGCCGCCAGCCGTCGTGGGAGACGCCGACGGGGACGATGCGGGCGCCGCGCCGGCGGGCGGCGTCGATGGCGTGCGGGTAGGTCGGCGACTCCACGATCACCGGGTCGCCCGGGCCGGCGAGCAGGCCCATGACGAGGTGGAGGGCGTGCTGGGCGCCGGTGGTGACGACGATCTGCTCCGGCCTGGTGGCCACTCCCCTGGCGGTGTAGCGGGCGGCGACGCGTTCCCTGAGCGACGGCAGGCCCATGGGGTCGTAGCCGTTGCCCATGCCGTATCTGGGCAGGTCTTCGACCGCCGCCGTCATGGCGGCGACCAGGGACGCGGGGGCGGCCGGGGCGGCGGTGTGGAGCTGGATGAGGCCGTCGCGGTCGGTGCCGAGCCACGGGTTGTCGGGCCAGACGGCCGGGTCGGGCAGGGCGGTCCAGCTTCCCGAGCCCTGGCGGCTGTCCAGGTAGCCGCCTTCGCGCAGCAGGTCGTAGGCGGCGGTCACGGTGGTGCGGCTGACCTTCAGGGTCTCGGCGAGGTGGCGTTCGGCGGGCATGCGCACGCGGACCGGGATCTGGCCGTCCATGATCAGCGTGCGGACGCCGTCGGCGAGGGCGCGGTAGTACGGGCGCGCCGCCGGATCGACGTCCACGAGCCGCGCCACCTGCATGGCTGACATATGCCGCATAAGGCCACTTTTCGCGATTGGCCCTGTTTTGGCAAATCGGAGGATGCCAATCTGAAGCCATCATGAGCGAATCAACCGTCCCGCTGCCGAGTTCCCTGCCCGCCCGGCTCGTCCGCCTCTACGGCGGCCTGGCCCTGTACGGGCTCGGCATCGCCCTCCAGGTGAAGTCGGGCCTCGGCAACGGCCCGTGGAACGTCTTCCACGAGGGCGCCGCGCTGCGTACGGGCCTGTCGATCGGGACCGTCATCCTCGCGGTGGGCGCGCTGGTCATGCTGCTGTGGATCCCGATGAAGCAGCGGCCCGGCCTCGGCACGATCAGCAACGTGCTGCTCGTCGGCCCTTTCGCGGACGCCGCGATCTTCCTGCTACCGGACACCGGCCACCTGGCGTTCCAGACTTTCTACCTGATCATGGGCGTGGTCGTCATCGCCCTGTCCACTCTGCTCTACATCGGGGCCGGCCTGGGCCCCGGCCCCCGCGACGGCATCATGACGGGCCTGGTGCGGCTGGGCATGTCGGTACGGCTGGCTCGCCTGTCCATCGAGGTGGCGGTGCTGATCGCGGGCTGGCTGCTGGGCGGCACGGTGGGGCTGGGGACGGTGGTGTTCGCGCTGGCGATCGGGCCGTTGACGCAGGCGTTCACCCGCTGGTTCCCTCTGACTGATCCCGTGGCCAGGGACGGGCATGACGCGACATGATCGACCCGGCCACGGGATCACCTCTTCTCGCAGTAGCGTCTAGGCATGCGGATCGAGGATTACGCGCTGATCGGAGACATGCAGTCCGCCGCGCTCGTGGGACGGGACGGCTCCATCGACTGGCTCTGCCTGCCCAGGTTCGACTCGCCGGCGTGTTTCGCGGCGCTGCTCGGCAGCGAGCGCAACGGGCACTGGTGGCTCGGCCCCACGGGCAGGAAACCCGCCACGAGACGGCGCTACCGGCCTGACACGCTCATCCTGGAGAGCGAGTGGGACACCCCCACGGGCACCGTCCGCGTGATCGACTTCATGCCGCCGCGCGACCGCAACCCCGACGTGGTCCGCATCGTGGAGGGCGTGTCCGGGTCCGTCCAGATCTCCACGCAGCTCCGGGTGCGCTTCGACTACGGCCGCATCGTGCCGTGGGTGCGCCGCACCAACGGCCACCTCCAGGCCATCGGCGGGCCCGACTCGGTGTGGCTGCACTCCCCCGTGCCGCTCAAGGGCGGCGACTACGCCCACCGGGCGACGTTCACCGTGCACGAGGGCGAGCGGCTGCCGTTCGTGTTCACCTGGCATCCCTCGCACGAGCCGATGCCGCCGCAGATCCACTGCGAGAACCAGCTCGACGAGACCGAGGCGTTCTGGGCCGAGTGGGTCGGCAAGTGCACCTACTCGGGGCCGTACCGGGAGGCCGTGGTCCGGTCGCTGATCACGCTGAAGGGCCTGACGTACGCGCCGACCGGCGGCATCGTCGCCGCGCCCACCACGTCCCTGCCGGAGGACCTGGGCGGCGTGCGCAACTGGGACTACCGCTTCTGCTGGCTGCGCGACGCCACGCTCACGCTCGACGCGCTGATCAGCTCCGGCTACCTGGAGGAGGCCGGCGACTGGCGGGCCTGGCTGCTGCGGGCGATCGCCGGACGGCCCCAGGACCTGCAGATCATGTACGGCGTCGCGGGCGAGCGCCGCCTGCCCGAGCTGCGCCTCGACTGGCTGGACGGCTACGAGGACTCCCGCCCCGTCCGCATCGGCAACGAGGCCGTCAAGCAGCTCCAGCTCGACGTCTACGGCGAGGTGATGAACTCCCTGTACGTCGCCCGCACGCGCGGCCTGTCCGCCGACGACCGGGCGTGGACCATCCAGCGGCAGCTCCTCGACTACGTGGAGGACCACTGGGACGAGCCCGACGAGGGCCTGTGGGAGGTGCGCGGCCCGCGCCGGCACTTCGTGCACTCCAAGGTGATGTGCTGGGCGGCGCTCGACCGGGCCGTCAAGTACGTCGAGCGCTTCGGCCGCACCGGGCCGGTCGACAAGTGGCGGACGCTGCGCGACGTCATCCACGCGGAGATCTGCGAGAAGGGCTACGACGCGCAGCGCAACACCTTCACCCAGTCCTACGGCTCCTCGGAGCTGGACGCGGCGCTGCTGATGATCCCCATGGTCGGTTTCCTGCCGATCGACGACCCCCGGGTGAAGGGCACGGTGGCGGCGATCGAGAAGGAGCTCATGTCCGACGGGTTCGTGCTGCGTTACCCGATCGCCGAGGACAACGACGTGGACGGGCTGCAGGGCGGCGAGGGCGCGTTCCTGGCGTGCAGCTTCTGGATGGTGGAGGTGATGGCGATGCAGGGCCGCAAGGACGAGGCCAAGGGCCTGTTCGAGCGGCTGCTGTCGCTACGCAACGACGTGGGGCTGCTGGCGGAGGAGTACGACCCGCGTTACGGGCGGCTGGTCGGCAACTTCCCGCAGGCCTTCAGCCACGTGCCTCTGGTGCACGCGGCGCGCGCCCTGTCTTCTTGACCGCCCTGTTGGCCGTGGGCTGGGCATGCGCCGCTCCCTTGGCGTTCATGTCCGATTCATCCGGTTCCGCCACGCTCCCGCCGTAGCCGGCGCACCCTTTCCGGCGGGACGGAGAAACACCCCATGAGCCACGGGCACCACCACGGGCACCACCACCACGATCACGACCACTCGCACGAGCAGCTCGCAGACACCGAGGCCACCGTGGCACGGGACCTGTCGGTACCCGACGGCGAGCTGTCGCCCGGCCAGCTCTCGCGCCGCCGCGTGTTCCGGCGGGCCGGGCTGCTGGGCGCCGGGCTGACCGCCGCGGGCGTGCTGGGCGGCGAGGGCCAGGCCGCCGCCTCCACCGGCTATGACGGGGGGCGCGGCCGGGAGCCGAGGGACGGCTACCAGTGGCTCGCGGGCGACCACCACATCCACACCCAGTACAGCTCCGACGCCGTCTACCGGGTCATCGACCACGTGCGCCACGCCAACGCGTACGGGCTGGGCTGGATGGTCATCACCGACCACGGCGGCGCCACCCACGCCAAGATCGGCGTGGACAAGGTCAACCCGGACATCGTGGCGGCCCGCGAGGCCGTCAAGGACACGCTGGTCTTCCAGGGCCTGGAGTGGAACATCCCGGCCGCCGAGCACGGCACCGTGTTCGTCGCGCCCGGCAGGAACGAGGTGGCGACGCTCAAGGAGTTCGAGAGCTCCTTCGACGGGTCGGTGAAGGGCGCGAGCTCCAACACGCCGCAGAACGAGGCGCTGGCCATCGCCGGGCTGAACTTCCTGGCCGAGGCGGTCAGGAAGCGGCGCGTGCCCGACGCGCTGTTCCTGGCCAACCACCCGTCCAGGAAGGGCATCGACTCGCCGCACGAGATCCGCGGCTGGCGCGACGCCCAGCCGTCGATCGCGGTCGGCATGGAGGGCGCGCCCGGCCACCAGGCCGCCGGCATCGCCAAGCCGAACGGCCCCGGCGGCGGGCGCGGCTACTACGACAGCACCCCCGGCGCCGACTCCTTCCCCGGCTACCCGGCCGAGAGCTACAAGACGTTCGGCGGCTTCGACTGGATGACCGCGACCGTGGGCGGCCTGTGGGACAGCCTCCTCGCCGAGGGCAAGCCCTGGTGGATCACCGCCAACTCCGACTCCCACTGGGTGCACGGCGACACCAGCGACCGCGGCCCGGGCAGCGACTTCAACGCCAACGGCCGCTACGAGGACCCGATCTACAAGGGCGTGGCCAACTTCGGCTCGGGCGACTTCTGGCCCGGCTTCTACAGCCGCACGCACGTCGGCGCCGAGGACTTCTCCTACCGCGCCGTCATGGACGCCCTGCGCGCCGGCCGCGTCTGGGTCGACCACGGCGGCCTGATCAGCGGGCTGGTGGTGCGAGCCCGCGCGGCCGGCACCGGCCAGCGGGGCGTGACGCTCGGCGGCACCCTCCAGGTACGGCAGGGCGCCCGCGTCGAGCTGGCCATCGAGATCACCCTGGCCGGGCGGCCCAACTGGGCGCAGTTCGTGCCGACGCTGGCCCGGGTGGACGTCATCCAGGGCGACGTCACCGGCGCCGTCTCCGACAAGGACGCCTTCACCACGCCGGACACGAAGGTCGTGCAGTCGTACGAGGTGAACAAGAACAGCGGCACCGTCACCTTCACCTACCAGCTCGGCGCCGTGGACCGGCCCGTCTACCTGCGGCTGCGCGGCACCGACGGCAAGCGCGCCGCGCCCGGCCTGCTGGGCGCGGCGGTCGACCCGAACGGGCCCGCCATCGACGTGTACGGCGACGCCGACCCGTGGAACGACCTGTGGTTCTACAGCAACCCGATCTGGGTGCTGCCGCGCCGATGATCCTCGGGTTCGACGCGGGATCCCGCACGTTGTCCGAGGCCGAGCACCTGCTCCACACCGTGGTGCGGGAGCTCGGCCTGCCGGGCGGCACCGTCGGGTGCACCCACTTCGTTCCGGCGGGCACGGCCGGGGACGAACCGCACGTCGCCTGCTCCCTGGCCGTGCCCGGCCCGGTCACCCTGCCGGTCACCCTGCCGGTCACCCTGCCGGTCACCCTGCCGCTCGCCTCGCTGGAGGTGTCTTGGGCGCTGGGTGCGGCGCGCACCGGGCCGGCGGCGGCGGGCGCGGCGCTGGCGGCGGCCGAGCACGAGGCGCGGCGGAGCGGCCGGGTCGTCACCTTCCCCGGCCGTGACCTGCTCACCGGCACCCTCAGCGCGGGCGAGCTGCGCGACGGCTCGGCCATCGACCGGGTGCTGCTGCTCGCCTCCCCCGATCCGCCGCCCGACGACGTGCCGGTCGTCACCAACGACCACGTCAGGCCCATCTGGCGGGACGGCCTCATGACCCTGCTCACCATGCCGGCCGCCGGCGGCCGGATCACCCCGGCCGAGGTGCCGAACCCGACCCCCTGCTGCGCCGACCACGCCTGACCTAGGGGCCGGTCAGGCGGCGCTCCCCCGCCGTGGTGATCACGTACACCTGCCAGGTGTAGTAGGCGTAGTAGGCGCGCGGGTCGCGCTTGATCTGGCCGGCGTGCAGCAGGATGGCGTTCACGTACGCCTGGGACGGGTTGTAGGCGTGCAGGGCCCGCCGGTAGTCGCGGGGCGCGCCGCTGGCCTTGAGGTAGTTGGCCGCGCCCATCACCGCGTCGCGCGGGTCGCGCACGTCGCCGCCCATCCCGTACGCCTTCCACGTGGCGGGCATGAACTGCATGGGCCCCTGGGCGCCGACATGGCTGTCGGCCTTCACCCGGCCGAACTTCGTCTCCGAGAACATCACCGCCGCCAGCACCTCCCACTCCACCCCGAACTTCCGCTCGGCCTTCTTGAAGTAGCCGAGCAGCTCCCCCGCGGGGCGGGCGGGCTGCGTCTTGAAGACGGCGTCCGGGTCGATGGGGTGGGCCAGGGCGAGCAGGCCGCGGATCGCCTCCGTGTTGTCCCTGGCCTGCGCGGCCAGAGCCTTGGGCAGGCGGGCGAAGGCCTTGGCGGCGAGTGCGGGGTGGCGGGCGGCGTAGCGGTAGATGCGCTGCTGGTGCAGGGCCAGCAGTTCGAGGTCCTCGGGCGGCTCGCCGTCCTTGGACCAGGCGTCTATGGACGCGTTGAGCGCCTCGGTGGTCTCCTCCAGGGTCGCTGCCAGTTTCGCGGCCGTGGTGGGAATCTTCTCGTCGGGTGCCGGGAGCTCCCGCTCGGGCGTCGCCGTCGCGGTGCTGATCGGCGTGGTGGGTGTTGCTGTGGTGCTGGTCTGTTGGCTGGTCGGCGTGGTCGCCGGAGCCGTTCCGCAGGCCGCCGCGCAGACGAGCACACAGGCGGGCACACAGGCGGGCAGAACCGCGCCCCAGGCGAGCCGTCGGGGTCGAGAGTGCTTCGGGCGTGCCTCCATGGAGCGCCAACCTACCCGGTACGGGCCTCTGTGATCGTCACTCGGTCAGTCCCGGGTCGCCGAGGGCCAGCTTGCCCGCGTACAGGAGGGTCGCCTCGGGGGTGAGGGGGTGGAACGTCCCCGCGCGGACGTCGCGGCAGGCGCGTTCGAGCGGGGAGCGGCGGAAGTACGAGCCTCCGCCTGCCAGGTCCATGGCCAGGCCGACCACCTCCACGGCGGCCAGGACCGCCTCCCTCTTGGCGATCATCACGGTGGCGAGCGTGTCGGGGGTGCAGGCGTAGCGGGGGCCGAGGTCGTCCAGTGCGCCGGTGAGCGACCACCAGGCGGTCCTGAGGCGGGCGTCCATGAGCCCGGCCGGCCGCTGCGCGGTGGGCGGCGCGGTGCCGCCCTTGGCACGGGCGAGGGCTCGGGTGCGGGCGACGTCGCGGGCCTGCGCGGCGATGCCGAGGTAGGTGGCGGCGACGACGGGCGCGAAGTGCACCTCGGCCGTGGTCAGCACCTCGCCGAACTCGCCCCACGGCCGCGTGGCCACGATCGCCTCGGCCGGGACGCGTACGTCGTCGAAGACCAGGTCGTGGCTGGCGGTGCCGCGCATGCCGAGCGTGTCCCAGGTCTCCTCCAGCCGCACGCCTGGCGAGGGCAGCGGCACCGAGAAGTGCGCCACCTCGGCCCCGGGGCCAGGCCGGCCGAGCACCGCGCAGGTGCTGACGGCGCCGGCCTCGGGGGCCTGGCTGCAGAAGACCTTGCGCCCGCTGACCCGCAGCGAGCCGTCGTCCTCGACGGTGGCGACCGTGTCCGGCCACAGCCAGTCGGAGCCGCCGCTGGTGGCGATCACCAGGTCGCCCGAGACGATCCGGCGCAGCACCTGCCCGGCGCCGGACGCGCCGCGTTCGTGCAGGTAGGCCTGGGTGAGCGTGCTGTGCAGGTGCATGGACACGGCCAGCGCCGCGGCCCCGTCGTGGCGGCCCAGCTCGGCCTGCGCGTAGCAGACCTGCCGCAGGGACGCCCCGAGCCCGCCCAGCTCGGCGGGCACGGGCAGGCGCAGGTAGCCGTGCTCGCGCATCGCGCGGTAGGCGGGGGCCACGAAGGTGGCGTCCCTGTCGTGCTCGGCCGCGTGCCGCGCCGCCACCGCGCCGATCCGCGCCGCCAGCGGCACGAACGCGTCGTCGCCGTCCCTGACCGGCGCCGGGTAGGCGCGGCGGACCCGCCCGGCCGCCGCAGGTGTCGTCGCCATGGTGATCAGTCCCCTCCTGGCTCGTCCTTCAGCGAGCAAGGCAGAGGCAGCGGAACGGGTGAAAAGTACCCCGAGTCACGCGTAGGGGTCACGCGTACGGGGTCAGGAACTCCTTCGGGCGCAGCGCCCTGCCCACGATGCGCACGTCGCCGATCCAGCCGTAGTAGCCCTGCCCGTACTTCAGCGCGAACTGCGTGCCGCCGATGGCGAACGGCCGGCCGAGGGTCGAGATGCCCTTCGACGGCTGGCCCGGGTTGCGGGCGATCTTGGAGCCGTCCACGTACATGATGGTCCGGCGCGCGTCGTTGACCACGGCCACGTGCGTCCAGCGGCCGACCGGCAGGGCGTGGCTCCACGAGGTGGGGTCGGCGTCGCGGTCGGTGGGGTAGACGACGAACTGCAGGAATCGCTCCCCCGACAGGTTGAGGCTGCACGTCGGCTCGTCGGGCGACCAGCCGCTGCTCTTGCCCGCGTCGCCGCTGCGGCCCTCCCAGCTCAGGATGCCCATCCAGGCGTGGTCGCCCTCGAACGGCTCCGGCAGCTTGATGAACGCCTCGATGGTGTAACCGGACTCGAACGTCATGCTGTTGATCGGCGCGTTGCGGCCCGACCTGAGCACCGCGCCGCGGTCGGGGGACTTGCCGCCGCCGAAGCGGAGGCTGGCGTGGGCGGGCTGGCCCTCGTGGTACTCGGCCGACCACTTCAGCGTCTCGGCGGCGCTGGCGTGCAGCAGCTCCATGGTCAGGTCGTTGCCGCCGCCGGTCAGGTCGCGGGCGACCGTTCCGGCCGGGACGACCGCGCCGTCCGTGCCCGCCGCCCCCGCCAGGCCCTCGGCGTCGAAGCGCCAGTACGCCACCGTGCCCCGCGGCATCACGGCCGCGGCCGGGCGGGCGGGCGGCGGGGTGCGCGGCGCGAACCCGGCGAAGCGCTCGTCGAAGTCGATCTCGATGCTGAAGCGGTCCACCGGGCCGGTCAGCTCCAGGTGCTCGGCCTCCAGCGGGGTGCGGTCCTCTGGGTCGCGGTCCAGCAGCCACGGCGACAGCGTCTCCACGTCGATGACGTTACGGACGAGGTCGAAGGCGTAGAGGCGGACCATGCCGGCGCCGCCGTAGTAGCGGTCCTGGTAGTTGGTGATGTGCACGTGCACGTCGTGGCCGGCGTCGTTCTTCAGCACGGTACGACCGCTGGGCCAGTAGTGGCCGTTCAGCGTCAGGAAGATCTGGTCGTTGCGCCTGACGAAGGCGTCCCAGAGCCGCTGCCCGTGCTGCGACAGGGCGGCGGCCCCGGCCTCGTCGGCCCAGGCCAGGTCGTGGGTGGTGAGGATGGCGGGCAGCGTCCTGTTCGCGTCGATGACGCCCTGCGCCCACCGCAGTCCCTTGTCGGAGACGCGCCAGTCGAGGGCGAGCACCAGCCACTGCCGGCCGCCCGCGTCGAGCACGTGGTAGCTGTTGTAGCCGTCGGGCGACGCGCCGCGGAAGGTGGGCATGCGGGCGTAGCGGGACGGGCCGAACTCCTTCAGGTACGCGCTGTCGCCGCGCTGGTCGTCGGCCCCGGTCACGTCGTGGTTGCCGGCCAGGACGCTGTAGGACAGGCGGCCGTCGAGCGATCTGAACGTGTCGGAGGCCAGCGCCAGTTCCTCCCGCGTGCCGTGCTCGGTGACGTCCCCTAAGTGGGTCATGAACGCGATGTTCCTGCTCTCGCGCTCGTCGCCGGTGAGGTAGCGGAACGTCTGGCGGACGGGGGCGGGGTCGGAGCGGTCCTCGTCGAAGAGGTACTGGGTGTCGGGCAGCACGCCGATGGTGAAGCGGGGGCTCTCGCGGTCGAACCTGCCGCCGTGCACGGACGACGCGCCGGCCGGGGACGCGCCGGCGCCGATGAGGGTTCCGGCGGCCGGGGCGGCCAGGGCCGCGGTGAGCAGGGCGCGGCGGCCGAGGGTGGGGTGGGACATGACCAGCACCTTGATCTTCGTACGTGGCGCGGTGGTGCCCCGGGCGGTAACGTCCGCCTGCCGCGAGGAGAAATCTCCTGCTTGATCGTTACAGGGACGTATTCTCCGTCCATGCCGGACATCGGGTTCCTGCTCTTCTTCGTGGCCCTGTACGGGGTGCCGGTGATGCTGACGTGCTGCGCCACGGTCCTCGCGGCGCTCGCCGCGCCGCGCGGGCGGCATGGCGGCGTGCGGGCCAGCTTCCTGTCGCGGGGAGCGTCCGTGGCGGGCATGGGTCTCGTGGGGATGGCGATCGCGGCGTGGAACACGTCCGAGGACGGGACGTACGACGACTTCGGTTCGGCGATGACCGAGCTGGCGGCCGTCTACAGCGCGGCGGTGTTCCTGCTCGGGCTCGGGCCCGCCGTCCCGTGGTTGCTCGGGGTGCTCGGGCGGCTGCCGCGGCCGTTCCGGGCGGCGGCCCGGCACCTGGCGGACGACCGTGCGCGCACCTCCCCCGCCGTGGCGACGACCATGGTGGCCACGGCGGTCACCGTCGCGCTGGCGATCGTCGCGCACGCGCAGACCGCGCAGAGCAGGGCGAACCACGAGCCGCTGGCCCAGCCGGGCGCGCTCGTCGTCAACTTCGATCCGGAGCAGGCGGCGGCCGCTGAGGCGGCCGTCCGGCAGGAGTTGCCCGGCGTGCCACTCGCCCGCGGCTACGAGGTGGGCTCGACGGGGCATCTCGACGTGTCGGACAGTGAGGACACCGCCTACATCGGCGACCGGGCGCTGCTGCGCTACCTCACCGGGAATCCGTCGGCGCCCCACGACCCGCGCACGGCCGTCGTGGTCACGGCTGACCCGCAACCGGGTCACACCGTGCAACTCCGGCATGGCCTCACCGGCCCCGACGACTCCAAGACCAGGAGCATCCAGGCGGCCACCGCCGGGCCCGTTGCCGGCGGGCTGGAGCGGGTGTTCGTGCCCATGGAGTTCGTCCAGGGCCTGGGGCTGCGGCTCGACGTCGTGGCGCTGATCGTGGACCCCGTGCTGCACCGCGCGTCCGAAGCCGACAGGGACCGGATCGCCGCCCGGCTGGGCGATGACGCCGGGGTGTACCTGGAGCAGGGGTACCGGGGCACGGACAACTGGCGCTACCTCGCCGGGGTCGTCGCGTTCATCGCCGTCGCCGGCGCCCTGGTGGCCACGGCGCGGTCGCACCGCCCGCGGGTCCTGCGCAGGATCGGCTCCCCGCGGCTGCTCACCGCCTGCCGGGCGGCCCTGGCGGCGGCCTGCGGCACGGTGCCGGGCGTGGTGGCCGGCTGCGTGGCCGGCCTGTTGCTGGCCTGGCCCGCCACCACCACGGCTGGGTGGGAAGTGGTGCCGCGGGTGCCGTTCGAGACGCCGTGGGCGCTGATCGGGCTGCTGACCGTCGCCGTCCCGGTGCTGGCGGCGCTGGCCGGGCTGTCGCCCGGCGCCGGGAGGACGTCCGCTCGCTGATCGCGTGTCCAGCGTCCAGCGTCCAGCGCTCAGTGCTCAGTGCTGAGGGGACGTCCGCTCGCGGATCGCGTCCACGTGCGCCATCACCGGGGTCGCCGTGACGCCGTGCAGCACCACCGAGGCCAGCACCGTGAACCCGGTGACCGCCCACAGCTCCTCCGCCGGCACGCCGAAGTCGGCCTGCCCCAGCGCGTACGCCAGGTAGAACAGCGACCCGATCCCCCGGATGCCGAAGAACGAGATCGCCAGCCGTTCCCTCGGCCCCGCCCGGCCGCGCCACTGCACCAGCCAGCCGGCCAGCGGCCGGATGACGAACAGCAGCAGCAGGCCGACGGCGGCGCCGCGCCAGGTGAGCGCCGCCAGGCCGCCGGTCGCCACGAAGCCGCCGAGCAGGAGCAGCAGCCAGGCCGTGAGCAGCCGCTCGATCTGCTCCACGAAGCCGTGCAGCACGTTGTTGTAGCCGTGGCCGTGCTCGGCGCTCCTGATGGCGCACGCGGTGACGAACACCGCGACGAACCCGTAGCCGTGGGCCAGCTCCGTCACCCCGTACGCGAGGAACGTGCACGCCAGCGCCACGAAACCGTCCCGGCGCTCCGACAGGCGCAGCCCGTCCGAGCGGGCGCGGAAGAACAGCCTGCCGAGCAGGCGTCCGATCAGCAGCCCCAGGACGGCGCCGGCGGCCGTCCGGTAGAGCACGTCCGTCAGCGCCCACTCCCCCGCCCAGCCGGCCGTGCCCGCTGCGACGGCGATGGCCGCGTACACGATGGGGAAGGCCAGCCCGTCGTTCAGCCCCGCCTCCGAGGTCAGCGCGAAGCGGACCTCGTCGTCGGCGTTCTGGGCGTCCACCGGCTCGCCGACGTGCACGTCCGAGGCGAGCACCGGGTCGGTGGGGGCGAGCACGGCGCCGAGCAGCAGCGCGGCGGCGATCGGCCAGCCCGGCAGAGCGACGGCCGCGGCGGCCACCCCGGCCACGGTGAGCGGCATGGCCAGGGCGAGCAGCCGCCACGTGGTGGACCAGCCGCGGGGGCCCGTGCGGCGGTTGATCGCCAGGCCGGCGCCCATGAGGGAGATGACGACGCACAGCTCGGTGATGTGTTCCAGGGCGGTGCGGTGGGCGATGGGGTCGGGTGTCGGTAACCCGATGGGCAGGGCGAAGAGGAACACTCCCGCCAGCAGGTAGACCAGCGGGAGGGAGACGGCGCGGCGGGCGAGGAACTCCGGGAGGATCGCGGCGAGCAGCGCGGCGGCGCCGCCGAGGGCCAGGATGAGGTCGAGGGTGGACATCGCCGGGCTACTGCCCGGAAGATCGCCGAATATCCCCCTTTGGGCGGTCCACCGTACTGCGGCGGAGGTCCTTCAAGGGGGCCCTTCCTGCCGCCGGTGCGGCAGGAAGGGGCAGCGGTGCCGTGGCCTCCCCGCTGGGTGCGGGGAGACCACCGGGGTGGGTCAGGCCGGGCGTAGCCGGTCGATGAGGGCGCGGGCGTCGCGGACCAGGGCCGACCTGACGGCCGCGTCCCGCACGTTGCCGCGCTTCTCCACGATCTTCACGAACCGTTCGAGCGCCGCCACCGCCAGCCCCGGCTTGCCCTTCTTCTCGTGCCGCTCCGCCTGCGCGAGCTGCTCCTGCAAGTCGGCGGCGGCCTTCCAGGTGATCGCCCCCGCCTGGCGGAAGCGCGACACGAGCGCCCGCACGTCCGCGTACGACGTGGTCGTCACGAACGTCACGGTCGTGGACGCGGTCCTGCCCGCCTGGTCGGTGACGGTGCCGACGAGCCGGTGCTCGCCGAGCGGCAGCGTCCACAACGGCACCGGCTTGCCTGCCGCGACCGCCGCGCCGTCGATCCCGGCCTTGACCCCTGCCACGCCGGACACAGCGTCCGCGCCGGTCAGGACGGGGATGATGGTGGCCGAGTCGCCGTAGGGGCCGGGTTGCACGCCGGTGACCGTCAGCGTCGGGTCGGACTTGTCGATCTTGACGGTGACGGTGCCGGCGGGCGAGACGTTGCCGCCGTTGTCGGTGGCCCGGTAGCGGACCTCCTTGGCGCCCTCGGCGCTGAGCGTGACGGGGTTGCTGGCGTTGGACCAGGTGGTGCCGTCCAGGGAGTACTGCCGCGAGGCGACAGTGCCGTTGTCGGTGGCGGTGACGGCGAGCGTGACGTTGCCGGTGTACCAGCCGTTCGCGCCGGTCGGCTGGGCCGGGGTGAGGGTGGCGGTGACGGACGGCGGGGTGGTGTCGGCGACGCCGCCGCCCTGGAAGGTGAACGCGTCCACGTCCACGCCTCCCGAGGAGGTGACGTACAGGCGGCCGGTGCCGTCCGGCAGGCCGGTGAGCGGGGTGGTGACCGTCTGCCAGCCGTCGCCCGCCGGGACGCTCACCGTGGCGAACGGCTCGGCCGTGGCCGACTTCCACCGCAGCGACAGCGTGCCCGCGCCGGACGCCCTGGTCTGCACGCCGGTGATGCCCGCGAAGTGGACCGGGTCGTAGGCGATCCAGTCGCCCGCGTCGAACGAGGTGACCTTGGCCTTGGCGGAGGCCGTGTCGTCCGGGGTCTCGGTGACGCCGCTGCTCTCGTCGGCGTGCTCGGCCTGCGCGAGCTTGGGGTTGAGGGTGAGCGCGGCCTCGCCGACCGCGCCGGGGATGGAGCCCGCGCCGTTGTCGCGGTAGCTGACCACGACGACGCCGTAGATGTTCTCGGTCTCGCCGTGCTCGGGGGCGCTGGCCGGGGTGGGCCAGGCGCCCGAGCAGCCCGTGCCGAGCGTCTCCGGGTGCGCGTGCGTGTCGTGCCCCAGTCCGAACGTCCACTGCACCCGCGAGCAGACCGGGTTGTCGCCGTCCTCGGCGTCCGACACCCCGATCTGGTACGGCAGCGCGTTCCCCCAGTCGAAGAACCCGCCGTTCGGCGGCGTCCTGACGGTCACCACGGGCGCGGTGTTGCCCACGGTGATCTCGACGGAGGTCAGCCCGGCCCGGCCGCCGGAGTCGGTGACGCGCAGCCGGGCCGCGTACTGGCCCAGCTCGGCGTAGGTGTGGGTGGCGGTGACGCCGGTGGCGTCGAAGTCGCCGTCACCGTCGAAGTCCCACTCGTAGGTGAGCGTCCCCGGCTCTGTGTCGGTGGAGGCGGTGGCGTCGAAGGCGACGGTGAGCGGCGCGGCACTGCTGGAGGACCTGTCGACCGCGATCCTGGCCTGCGGCGTCTTGTTGGCCGGGGTGTAGTCGATGCGGTAGAGGCCGGCGTCGGGGTTGGCGCGGAAGAAGCCGTCGCCGTAGTCCAGCACGTACAGGGAGCCGTCGGGGCCGAACTCGAGGTCCATCGGGCTGTCGGTGATGGGCTGCGCGGCGGTGCGCAGCGCGCTGTTGGGCAGGAAGTGCTCGATCGCGGTGACCGGCCCGTCGGCGCCCGTGAAGGTGAAGGCCGCCAGGTAGTCCTGGGAGAACTCGGCGAAGAACGCCTTGCCGTCCCAGTACTCGGGCAGCTTGCCGGGCGCCGGGTTGGCCGGGTCGTAGTGGTAGACGGGGCCGCCCATCGGGCCCTGGCCGCCCTGCGGGTCGAAGTCGGTCAGCCCGGCCCACGCGGCGGGCTGGTGGGTGTTGTTGTCGCCGTAGTACAGGTCGGCGGGCACGGCGGCCGGGAGCTGGGCCAGGCCGGTGTTCCAGCGTGAGGTGTTGCGCGGCCCGGCCGCGCAGTCGAACCACGGGCCAGGCTGGGCGGTCGCGAAGTTCCAGTCGTTGTAGTTGAAGTTGTCGCCCGTGCAGTACGGCCAGCCGCTGTTCATCGGCTTGGTGAGCGGGGTGATGTTCCACTCGACGTACCCCATGGGACCTCTGGCGGGGTCGCCGGTGCCGGCGTCGGGGCCGTAGTCGCCCCAGGACAGGGTGCCCGTCTCGGGGTCGACCTCCATCCTGAACGGGTTGCGCACGCCCGTCACGAAGATCTCCGGCCTGGTGCCGGCCGTGCCGGGCGCGAACAGGTTGCCCTCCGGGACCGTGTACGTGCCGTCCGCCGCCACCTTGATCCGCAGGATCTTGCCGCGCAGGTCGTTGCTGTTGCCCGCGCCGCGCCGCGAGTCGAGGCCCGGGTTCATGCCGGGAGCGTCGTTGTTGGGCGCCATGCCGTTGGCGCCGGGCGTGCCGGCGGGCGTGTTGTCGCCGGTGGCGAGATAGAGGTTGCCGTCGGCGTCCCAGTCGACGTCGCCCGCGACGTGGCAGCACTGGCCGCGCTGCGTCTCGACCTTGATGATGACCTGCTCGGTGCTCAGGTCCAGCGCGCTGCCCGTCCACTTGAAGCGGGAGAGCTGGTTGTAGCCCTTCCACTGGTTCCAGTACGTCTCGTCGGCTCCGGCGGGCAGCGTGGTCGGCGCCGAACCGGCGGGGGTGGTCCCGGGGTAGGGCGCGGTCATCGTCCTGGGGGCGTAGAAGACGTAGACCCACCGGTTCTCGTCGAAGCCGGGGTCGAGGGAGACCGTCTGCAGGCCGTCCTCGGAGTTGGCGTAGACGGGGATGGTGTTGACGATCTTCGTGACGCCGGTGGCGGGGTCGGTCAGCCGGACGTCGCCGTTGCGGGCGGTGTGCAGCACCCGCCGGTCGGGCAGGACGGCCAGGTCGATCGGCTCGCCGACGTTCTTGGTCAGAGTGATCTTCTCGTAGCTGGACCACGTGGTGGCCGGGTCGTGCGCCCGGGCCGGTAAGGACAGGCAGGCGCCGGCCAGCACGAGGCCGCCGAGCACCGCGAGGGTACGCTGCATGGTGATGCTGCTCCTAGGACGAGGAGTGTCAGATCCCGGGCCGCCACGCCTGCCGGGCCAACGGCGGGGTGCTCGTGGCGGTCCGGTTCGTGCCGGGGTCCGCGCGGCTAACCGCGCAGGGCGGCCATGTTGCGGTAGCTGACCTCGGCGAGCTGGAGTGACTGCGCGGGGTCGGCGCCGGAGGCGTTGTCCTGCTCGTACATCGGGTTGTGGTACCCGGGGGATCGCAGGCGGGAGAAGAAGCGGCGGTAGTCGATGTCGCCGGTGCCGAACGGCACCATGTCGTAGCCGTTCGGCACGGCCGGGTTCGACGCGCCGTCCTTGGCGTGGAAGAGCGGGAAGCGCTTCTCCTGCGCCCTGACGGTGCGCAGCGGGTCGAAGACGTCCGTACACGTGGAGCCGTCGGGCGCGGTGTAGGCGCGGTGCTTGTACTGCGCGACGTGCGCCCAGTAGATGTCCATCTCGAAGTGCACGAGCCTGGGGTCGCTGATCCGGAAGAAGTACTCCAGCTTGCGGATGCCCGACGAGCGCGTGGGCCTGCCCTGTTCGTCGAGCGGGCCGCTGTCCAGCAGGAACGCGTAGGCGGCGTCGTGGTTGTGCGTGTACAGCTTGATGCCGGCGTCGCGGGCGATCGCGCCGAGCGCGTTCCACTTCTCCGCCGCCACGTCCCAGTCCGCCTTGTACGCGCTGCCGGTCGGGTCGGCGCCGGTGCCCATGTGGCCGAGTCCGAGGATGCCGGCGATCTCCAGCGACTGCTTGAACCGGTCGAGGTCGGCGGTCGTCAGCGGCCACGAGCCGGGGATGAAGCCGTGGTTGCCCTGGGCGCGCAGCCCGTAGGCGTCCAGCCAGCTCCGCAGCAGCCTGGCGCCCTCGACGGTCTCCAGACTCGCGCCGCCCTCGGCGGCGGCGTGCTGCCGGTAGCCGGCGAACTCGACCTGCCGGTAGCCGATGGCCGACAGCGCCTCCAGCACGCGCCGGAAGCCGGTCGGTGACGTGGTGGTGGCCGGGTCGCGGGTGATCGCGTCGCGGACGGTGTAGAGGATGATGCCGCGTCTGCCCGGCGGGATGAGCGGCCTGTGCCTGCCTGACTCGGCAGCCGCGGCGGGTTGCGCGAGGGGGATCGCGGCGGCGGCGGCCAGGCCGGTGGTGGCGGCGAACAGGCTGCGGCGGCTCAGGCCCAGCCGGTGGCGGAGCGTCTCGGCGCGCTCGCGCTCCTCGTGGAGGTGATCAGGGATGTCACGGTCGGATGCGGGATCAGGTAAGGCATGGTGAGGGCTCACGCGAGGGGTTCCCTTCCCTGAGGGACGCGTGCGCCGACCACGTCGCAGCGGATCCGTGCCGGTTCCCGCGGGCATGCCACCGCCCCGGAGCCCGGACGATCACCATTGTTACGCCGCCGTCGCGAAAGGGTCAATGGTGCTCGGCGGCGCTCAGGCTCCGGCGGCCCGGTCGATGCCGGCGGGGGCGAGCACGTGCTCGACGACCATGACCGCCGCGCCGACGACGCCCGCCCTGTCGCCCAGCGCGCCCGCCCGGATGGCGAGGTGCTGGGTGGCCAGCGGCAGCGACCGGCTGTAGATCGTCTCGCGCACGCCCGCCAGCACCTGCTCTCCCGCCTCGGCGACGTCGCCGCCGATCACGATGACGGACGGGTTGAAGAAGTTCACGATCGCCGCCATCACGGCGCCCACCTCGCGGCCTGCCTGCCGTACCAGGCGGGTGGCCCGAAGGTCGCCCGCGCGCATGAGCGCGACCACGTCCTTGCTGCCCCTGGCCTCGATCCCGGCGGCGCGCAGCGTGGCGGCCATCGACGCGCCGCCCGCGACCGCCTCCAGGCAGCCGGAGTTGCCGCACCTGCACGGCGCTTGCGAGGCGGGCACCCGGATGTGGCCGACGTCCCCGGCGGCGCCGCGCGCGCCCCGGTGCAGCGCGCCGCCGGAGATGATGCCGCAGCCGATGCCGGTGCCGATCTTGATGTAGATGAGGTGGTCGACGGCCGGGCGGGCCGCCCAGTGCTCGCCCAGCGCCATGACGTTGACGTCGTTGTCGACCAGGACGGGCGCCCCCAGCCTGGCCCGCAGCCACTCGGGCACCGCGAAGCCGTCCCAGCCGGGCATGATCGGCGGGTTCACCGGGCGTCCGGTGCGGTGCTCGACCGGGCCGGGCAGCCCGACCCCGACGCCGCACACCTGGCCCGGGTCGCGCCCGGCTGCCGCCAGCAGCTCGCGGAACCCGTCGGCGACCCCGCCGAGCACCGGCTCGGGCCCCAGCTCGACGGGCAGGTCGGCGACCCGCTCGGCCAGCACGTTCAGGCCCAGGTCGAGGACGGCCAGCCGGGCGCGGGTGGCGCCCACGTCGGCGGCGAGCACCACGCGGGCGGCGCCGTTGAACGCGAACACGGCCGCGGGCCGCCCCCCGGAGGAGATCCCGCCCTCGCTCTCGACGACCCATCGGGAACCGATCAGCCCGTCCAGCCGCTGGGAGACGGTGGATCTGGACAGGCCGGTGAGCCGGGCCAGCTCGCCCCTCGTTCTGGGCCGCCCGTCCCGCAGGATCGCCAACAGTGCCCCCGCCCCCGCCGCGTGCCGGCCGTTGGTTGGCATGGCCCTACCTTACTTCGGAAATCGGCTGACTTATGTTGACAAGAATTAAAAGTCAGATCTATCGTCCCGAAATATGGCGGACATCTGCGGTGAGCGGGCGTAAATTCCGCGGATGCCCGGCGTTTTACGAGCTCCTCGCGCTGCGAGGGTCCGGCCCGGTCCACACCCGCCGTCGCGCCGAGACGCGCGGGCCAGGGAATGCCACCCGGGCCGGATTCGTCCTGCGGGGCGCTTGACCGGCCTCCCCATGCCGCGAGCCCAGGCCCCGGTTCAGCCGCTCTGCCACAGGTCGCAGTTGTGCTCGGCCGCCATCGTCCCCGCCGGGACCGGCGTGGAGCGCCCCGCGGCCCGGAGCGACAGCAGCGAGCCGCCGAACTGCGGCCACCGGGCGGAGGCCTTGGCGTACGGGTGCCCGGTGCGGGTGAACGCGCCCCAGTAGTGCACCATGTCGCGGGCCAGCCGCCGCTCCCCCGCGTCGAACGTGGGCGCGATCGGGATGCCGTTGTCGAAGCTCGGCCACAGGTACGCCAGCTCCGCCGCGTGCCCCGCGCCCCACACGTACCCGGCGGGCTGCGGGCTGAGGCCGGGGCCGGTGCGGTGGTCGAAGCGGTAGCCGTACACGGTGGTGTGGGCGGACAGGTCCTGCACGAAGCGCAGGGCAGGGCAGCCGCCGATGCCGGCGAAGAGGCCGGAGTCGGTGACGATGGCGCCGGTCAGGTAGGCCGGGGTGAACTGGTCGGAGGTGTCCGGCCACGGGTACCGGGCCAGGACGGCGGCGGCGCGGTCGCCGAACAGCGTGCGCACCCACTCCTCGTACTGTTCCCTGGTCCATCCCCGGTTGCCCTGCATGAAGGTGCGGCCCTCGTCCCGGGTGGAGCCGATCATCAGCGGCACCCGCTGGAAGCGGCCCGCCCGCACGGCCGCGTCGGGGCTCTCCGGGAGCGCGGGCACGCCGTGGGTGAACGAGGTGTACTGGGGGCCGTCCACCAGCCGTCCCACGGGCAGGGCGCGCAGACAGGCGGCGGCCGTGGCGGGGTCGGGGCAGCCGTGCGCGACCGCGATGCCGCCGCCCGTGCGTTCGCCCTCCTCCACCGGACGGCTGACGCAGGAGCCGCTCTGGATGATGCCGCGGACGAACAGCCCGGCCGAGCCCGGCGCGGTCAGGTGGGCGCAGACGGAGAAGCCGCCCGCCGACTCGCCGTCGATCGTGACCTGCCGGGGGTCGCCGCCGAACGCGGCGATGTTGCGCCGCACCCAGCGCAGGGCCGCCTGCTGGTCGAGCAGGCCGTAGTCGCCCGACTGGCCCGCCTCGGCGGTCAGCGACGGGTGGGCGAGGTAGCCCAGGACGCCGAGCCGGTAGTTGACGCTCACCACGACGACGTCCTCGAGCTGGGCGATGAGCGTGCCGTCGTGCTGGTTGGCCGAGCCGTTGAGCAGGCCGCCGCCGTGGATCCAGAACAGGACGGGCAGCCGCTGTCCGGGACGGGTGCCTTCCGGGCGGAACACGTTGAGGTACAGGCAGTCCTCGGTCTCTGAGCGGGGGCCGTTGCCGCTGACGGCGGCGGGGCAGCGGTTGCCCCAGGCGTCCGCCGCGCGCACGCCGGTCCACGCGGGTGCGGGCTGCGGGGCGCGCCAGCGCAGGTCGCCGACGGGTGGGGCGGCGTACGGGAGGGCGAGGAAACGGTCCACGCCGTCGGCGCGGGCGCCGCGCACCAGCCCGGACTCGGTGCGCGCCACCGGCCGGTCACGGTGCTGGACGGCATCGGGCTGAAGGGCCGGTGTGCCGGTGAGTAACAGGGCGGTGGCGAGTGCGATGACGGTGACCATGGCGGACAGCTCCTTCTGACTGGTCCGTTCACCCCCCGTCTCATGATGTTGTGAGGAGGCCCGCCCGTCCAGTGGCGAGGGTTGCGTGTGCCGGGTGATGTGTGATGTGGTGCCGCTCCTGAACCCCTCTCCGGCTCCTAGGAGGCCCTGTCATGCCGTTCATTGTGGATTTGACCAGCGCAAACGTGACCAAGGATTACCGATCGCAGGAGAAGGGCCACTACGGCGGCACCATCCTGGGCCTGCGGTTGATGGCCGAGCGGACGCCGGCCGGGCTGGATGCGTTCGACCCGGAGGCGCTGCTGTACGTGGCGGCCGGGATGCTGGGCGGGACGGCGGCTCCCGGGCTGGCCAAGGCGGTGTTCCTGGCGAAGTCGCCGCTGACGGGGGTGGCCGGGGAGGCGCACGCGCTGGGGCCGTTCGCGGCGGGGATGCGGGGGGCGGGGGCCAGGGCGCTGGCCGTGCTGGGGCGGGCGCCGCGCCTGTCGTACCTGCTGGTGGAGGGCGGCGAGGTGACGGTGCATGACGCGGGCGACCTGCGCGGGCTGGGCACGGCCGCGACGACGGACGCGCTGCGCGCCCGGCACGGCGGCGGGGCGCGGGTGGCGGCGATCGGGCCCGCCGGGGAGAGCCTGGTGCGGTACGCGAGCGTGGTGACCGACCACGCCTACGCCGCCGGCCGGTACGGGCTGGGCGCGGTCTTCGGCGCGAAGAACCTCAAGGCCGTCGTGTGCGCGGGCGACACGCCCGCCGAGGTGGCAGACCCGGAGGCGATCGCCGCCCTGACGGCCTACTACCGCGACTCCCTGGCCACCAACCCGCTCGCCGCGCTGCAGGCGGGCCTGCCGGGTTTCGCGGGCTGGGCGGACGACCCGATCGCCCCCGGCTACGCGTCGGTGCGCAACTTCTCGGTGCCGGGCGCGCCCGGCCTGCGGGTTCCCTCGGCGCGTGACTACGACGGCCGCGCGGTGTCGGTGGCGGGCTCGTGCCCCGGCTGCCCGAACGACTGCCTCAAGGTGTACGGGGACCGCTCGGGCGGGCTCGGGCAGGAGGCGTTCCTGTCGCTCGGCTGGAACCTGGGGATCGACGACCTGGACGTGATCCTGGCCGCCAACGCCCGCTGCAACGACCTCGGCCTGGACGTGGTCTCGCTGGGCGGCACGCTGGCGTTCGCGATGGAGTGCGCCGCGCGCGGCCTGCTGCCAGGGGGCCCGGCGTTCGGGGACGCGGCGGCGCTGCCCGGCCTGATCGAGGACGTGGCCACCCGGTCGGGCGCGCTGGGCGACCTGCTGGCGGAGGGTTCGGCGCGGGCGGCGCGGCGGGTCGGGCGGGGCGCGGAGGCGTACGCGATGACGGTGAAGGACGCGGAGCTGCCCTGCTTCGACCCGCGCCCGCAGCCCGGCATCGGCCTCGGCTACGCGCTGGCCCCCGGCGGCCCGCGCTACGACGCCCTGGAGCACGACCTCGACTTCGACCCGGTCGCCGGGCTGGCCTACAGCTTCCCCGAGGCGGCCCGCGTCGGGGCCGGCGTCGCTCCCGCGCACGACCTGGACGAGGAGCGGGGCGCCCGCAGCGCCCGCCTGCTGCGGCTGTGGAGCGGCCTGGACGCGCTCAACCTGTGCGTCTTCGCCTCCACCCCGACCCGCCCGCTGACGATCGACCACCTGACCGCCCTGGTGACGGCGGTCCTGGGTGAGCCGTTCACGCTGGAGGATCTGCTGGCGGCGGGGCAGGCCCGCCTGGACGGGATGCGCGCGTACGCGCTGCGCGAGAGCGGCGGGCCGCTCGACGAGGCGCTGCCGGCGCGGCTGCACGACGAGCCGGTGACCGAGGGCCCGCACGAGGGGGCCGTGCTCGACCGGGCGGCGTTCGAGCGTGCCCGTGCGGCCTTCTACGCCGAGCTGGGCTGGGCCTCCGTTAAAGGTGGGGAAATTTCCTAATAAAAACGATTGACCTCCCTCTTGTTCGGTTTGTGAGCGCCCTGCTATCTTCAGGTCAATCGTTTGACCAACCGTGAGGAGACCATCGGGGATGGCTGTCACGATCGACCTGACGGGTCGCACCGCGCTCGTCACGGGCGGCGCCGGAGGTCTCGGCTTCGCCTGCGCCCGCGCGCTGGCCGACGCGGGAGCGGACGTCGTGCTCTCCGACCTGGAGGGCCCGGCGCTCGACGCCGCGGCGGCCGAACTGGGCGCGGCGAAGCGGGCGGCCGACCTCACCGACCGGGCCCGGGCCGGGGCCCTGGTGGACGGGCTGGACCGGATCGACGTGCTGGTGAACTGCGCCGGGATCATGCGCACCACTCCCCTGCTCGACATCGAGCCGGAGGAGTGGCTGCGAATCGTGGACGTCAACCTGAACGCCACGTTCTGGCTCACCCAGGCCGCCGGGCGGCGCATGACCGAGCAGGGCGGCGGCTCCATCGTGACGCTGGCCTCGGTGGCCGCCCGCTCCGGCCGGCCCAATGCCGCCCACTACTCGGCCACCAAGACGGCGCTGTTGTCGCTGACGAAGTCGGCCGCCGAGGCGCTGGCGCCCGCGGTGCGGGTGAACGCGGTCTGCCCCGGCGTCTTCCTGACCGCCATGTGGGACGACATCATCAGCGACCGCGACCGCCGCTTCGGCCCCGACGCGGGCGCCGGCTACCTCAAGGAGGTCAGCGAGCGCTCGCCGCTCAAGCGGCCAGGGCGGCCCGAGGAGGTCGCCTCTGCGGTGTTGTTCCTGGCCAGCGACCTGGCGTCGTTCGTGACGGGCCAGGCGCTGAACGTCGACGGCGGACTGGAGATGAACTGACCTTGAACAGGCAGACGTTCAAGCTGCTGCCCGAGCTGTTCGGCGACGGCGGGATGGCCGAGATCTTCTCCGCAGAGCGCACGGTGCTGGCCTGGCTGCGCACCGAGGAGGCGCTGGCCAGGGCGCAGGCGGAGGCCGGGGTGATCGACGCCGGCGACGCCGAGGCGATCGCCGCGGCGTGCGTGCCGGCCAACATCGACCTGCCGCGCCTGTGGTCGGAGGCGGTGAACGTGGGCTACCCGATCCTGCCCCTGGTCCGGATGATCTCGTCCGCGCTGCCCGAGGGGCCGAACGGCCGCGTGCACTACGGCGCGACCACGCAGGACATCATGGACACAGGCCTGGCCCTGCAGCTCGGCGAGGCGCTCGACCGGCTGGCCGGGCTGCTCGGCGCGTTCGGCGACGCGGTCGCCGCCCTGGTGGCCGGGCACGCGGGCACGGTCGTCGCCGCCCGCACCCACGCGCAGCAGGCGGTGCCGACGACGTTCGGCGCGAAGATGGCGGTGCTGCTGGCGGAGGTGACGCGGCAGCGCGAGCGGGTCGCCGCCACCGCGCGGCAGGTGCGCGTCGTGTCCTTGTTCGGCGCGGGCGGCACCTCGGCCGCGATGGGCGAGCGCTCCTCCGCCGTACGGGCGGGGATGGCGCGGCGGCTCGGCCTGCGCACCACCGAGGTGCCGTGGCACGTGGCCAGGGACGGCGTGGCCGAGTTCGGCGTGACGTGCGCGTCGCTGGCGGCGACCGCGGCGCGCTTCTCCCGCGAGGTCGTGGACCTGTCCAGGACCGAGGTGGGCGAGGTGCGCGAGGCAGGCGGCCACCACCGCGGCGCCTCCTCGACGATGCCGCAGAAGGCCAACCCGATCGGCTGCGAGGCCGTGATCGGCATGTCCGGCACGGCGGGCGCGCTCAGCTCCGGCCTGTTCCGCGCGATGGAGGCCGGGCACGAGCGGGCGGCCGGCGAGTGGCAGGTCGAGTGGTACGTCGTGCCGCTGCTGGCCGAGCTGGCCGCGGGCGCGCTGGCCACGGCCGTGGACGTGGCGGCCGGTCTGCGGGTCTATCCGGAGGCCATGCGCGCCAACCTGGGCGCGGAGGGCGGCCTGATCATGGCGGAGGCGTACATGATGCGCCTGGCACCGGCGCTGGGCCGCGAGCGCGCCCACGACCTGGTCTACAAGGCGGCGCACGAGGCGCGCGAACACGGGCGGGAGCTGGCCGACGCGCTGCGCGAGGTGGCCGGGCCCGGCGACCTGGAGAGCCTGGGCGAGCTGCCCATCCCGCCCGAGTCCTACATCGGCGACGCCGAGGCCGTCTGCGCCGCCGCGTTGCACGCCTGGAGGAATGAGCATGAGTGAGAGAAGGCTGGCGGACCTGCTGGCCATGTGGCGGATCCGCGCGTTCGAGGAGAAGGTGCGTGACCTGCGGGCCGAGGGGCCGATCGTGGGCTCGGTGCACCTGTGCGCCGGGCAGGAGGCGATCCCCGTCGGGGCGTGCGGCGAGCTGGCGTCCGAGGACGCGCTGTTCGCCACCTACCGGGGCCACGGGTGGGCGCTGGCCAGGGGCGTTCCGGCGGAGCCGCTGTTCGCCGAGCTGATGGGCCGGGCCTCCGGGGTCAACGGCGGGCGCGGCGGGTCGGCGTACTTCACCGCCGCCGAGTACGGCTTCCACGGCGAGAACTCGATCGTCGGCGCGGGCGCGCCCATCGCGTGCGGCGCGGCGCTGGCGGGACGGCACGACGGCTCGAACCGGGTCGCGGTGAGCGTGTTCGGCGACGGCGCGATGAACCAGGGCGCGGTGCACGAGGCGATGAACTTCGCCGCCGCGTTCAGCCTGCCGGTGGTGTTCGTGTGCGAGAACAACCGCTACTCCGAGCTGACGCCGATCGCCGACATGGTGCGCAGCCCGCGCCTGGCCGACCGCGCCGCCGCGTACGGCATGCCGGGGTACCGGATCGACGGCAACGACGCCGAGGCGGTGCGCTTCCACGTGCGCGACGCGCTGGAGGTGGCCCGCGAGGGCGGCGGCCCGACGCTGCTGGAGTGCATGACCGAGCGCCTCGTCGGCCACTACATCGGCGACGCCGAGACCTACCGGCAGCCCGGCGAGCTGGACCGCGTCAAGCGGCGGGAGCCGATCGCGCGGCTGCGCGCGGGCCTGCTGGCCGACGGCGTGCCGCAGGAGGAGATCGACGCGGTGGAGCGCCGGGCGCGCACCGAGACGGACGCCGCCGCGGAGGCCGCGCGGCAGGCGCCCCTGGCCGACCCCGCGACAGCTTTGGAGCACCTGTATGCGTGAGATGACCTACGGCGAGGCCGTGAACGCGGCCCTGCACCGGCTGATGGAGGAGCTGCCGGAGACGCTCGTCTACGGCGAGGACGTGGGCGTGCCGGGCGGCGTGTTCGGGGTGACGCGCGGGCTGCGCAAGCAGTACGGTGAGCGCGCCTTCGACACGCCGATCAGCGAGTCGGCCATCCTGGGCAGCGCGGTGGGCGCGGCGATGTTCGGCCGCCGCCCGATCGTCGAGATCATGTGGGCGGACTTCTCGCTGGTCGCGCTGGACCAGATCGTCAACCAGGCGGCCAACGTGCGTTACGTGTCGGGCGGGCGGCTGAAGGCCCCGCTGACGATCCGCACCCAGCAGGGCAACGCGCCGGGCGCGTGCGCGCAGCACTCGCAGTGCCTGGAGGCGCTGTTCCTGCACGTCCCCGGCCTGCGGGTGTGCATGCCGAGCACGCCGCAGGACGCCTACGACCTGCTGGTGACGGCCGTGCACTGCGACGACCCGGTGCTGGTGATCGAGAACCGCACCCTGTACTTCGGCCGGAAGGAGCCCGTCGAGACCGGCGGCCCGGTCCGGCCGATGGGCGGGGCGCGCACCCGCCGCCAGGGCTCCGACGTCACGATCGTGACCTGGGGCGCGATGACGCAGCGGGTGCTGGAGGCGGCGGAGGCGCTGGCCGGTGAGGGGATCGAGGCCGAGGTGCTGGAGACGCCGTGGCTGAACCCGTTCGACACGGACGCGGTGCTCGCCGGCGTGGCCAGGACGGGCCGGCTCGCGGTCGTGCACGAGGCGAACGTCACGGGTGGCTTCGGCGCGGAGGTCGTCGCCCGCGTCGCGGGGGCGGGGGCGCCCCTGTCCGCGCCGCCGATCAGGATCGGCGCGCCGGACGTGCGCATGCCGGCCGCGCCGGCGCTGGCCCAGGCTCTGGTGCCGGACGCCGCGCGCATCACGGGGGATGTACGGGCCCTGGTCAAGGGCTGACACCCACATAGTCAAACGATTGACTTGGAGAACTCATGAAGAAGTCAATCCTCGCCGCCGCCCTCGCCCTGAGCGTGACGGCCTGCGGGTCCACGACCGCGGCCGGCGACGGTAAGAAGGAGTACACGATCGGTGTCTCCAACCTGGGCCTGAGCTTCCCCTTCCCCGCCGCCATCGGCAAGGGCGTCAAGGAGGAGGCGGCCAGGCTCGGCGTGAAGATCGTCGAGCTGGACGCCCAGGGCAAGGCCGACAAGCAGAGCAACGACGTCCAGGACCTCATCGCCCAGCAGCCCGACGGCGTGCTCATCCTGCCGGTGGACTCCGGCGTGGCGCAGGGCCTGGCCGACCGGCTCAAGGCCTCGAACGTCCCCACCGTCGCCGTCGCCTCCCAGGTCGGCGACCCCAAGTCGCGCCGGCTCAAGGACGTCTACCCGGGCCTGGTGGCGCTGGTCACCCAGGACGAGTACGCGGCGGGCGGCAAGGCGGGCGAGATCGCCGCGAGCGTCGTGCCCGGCGGCGGCAAGATGGCGATCGTCGAAGGGCAGGCCGGGTTCGCCGAGGTGGTGCAGCGCTACCAGGACTTCCCGAAGTCGGCGGCGGCCAAGGGCGCCACGTACGAGGTGGTGGCCCGCCAGCCCGGCGACTGGGTGCAGGACAAGGCCCAGTCGGCCTGCCAGAACATGCTCTCGTCCAACCCCGACACCCAGCTCTTCTACGCCCAGTCCGACGACATGGCGGCGGGCTGCGCCAAGGCGGTCGCCGCGGCCGGCTCCAAGGCGAAGATCGTCGGCATCGGCGGCAGCAAGCTGGGCATCGACGCGGTCAAGTCGGGCGCCATCGCGGGCACCGTCTGCTACAAGCCGGAGGATCTGGGCAAGCTCGCCCTGGACACCCTCTACAAGCACCTGACCGGGGAGAAGAAGCAGGACGCGGCGTTCGTCAGCTACGACACTCCGGCCATCACCAAGGACAACCTCGCCGATTGCACGCCGCAATGGTGACGCCCCTGTTGTCCCTGACGGGCGTCGGCAAGGAGTTCCCCAACGGCACCGTCGCGCTGCGCGACGCCCGCCTGACCGTGCTGCCGGGCAGCGTGCACGGCCTGGTCGGCGCGAACGGCGCGGGCAAGTCCACGATGATCAAGGTGATCGCGGGTGCGCACGCGCCGACCTCGGGCGTCGTGCGCTGGAAGGGCGAGGAGGTCGTCTGGCGCACCCCGGGAGCCGCCAACAAGGCGGGCGTGGCCACGATCATGCAGCACGTGCCGCTCGCGCCCACGCTCACCGTGCTGGAGAACGTCTTCCTCGGCACCCCGGGGCCGTGGCGGCTGCCCAAGGCCAGGCGCGCCGAGTTCGCCCGGCTGCTGGAGCGGGTCGGCTACGCCATCGACCCCGACGCCGAGGTGGCCGGCCTGGCCATCGGCGAGCGGCAGATGGTGGCGATCCTCCAGGCCCTGGCCACCGGCGCGGAGCTGGTCGTGATGGACGAGCCGACCGCCTCGCTCGCCGAGGGCGAGCGGCAGGTGGTCTTCGACGTGGTGCGCAGGCTGTCCGCCCAGGGCACGGCCTTCCTGTACGTCTCGCACTTCCTGGACGAGGTGCTCTCCCTCACCGACCGGGTCACCGTGCTGCGGGACGGCACGGTCGTGGAGGAGGGCGATACCGCCGGCTACGACGAGGACCGCCTCGTCCAGGTGATCGTGGGCCGTGACCTGCTGGAGGCCGAGCGGCGCGGCGCCGAGCCGGTCCCCGCGGACGCCCCCGTGCTGCTGTCGGTGCGCGGGCTCGGCTCGCCGTCGGGCGTGCGCGAGGTGTCGTTCGAGGCCAGGGCGGGCGAGGTGATCGGGCTGGCCGGGCTGCTCGGCTCGGGCCGCTCCGAGATCCTGCACGCCGTCTACGGCGCCGACCCGCGCGCCACCGGCGAGGTGCTGGTCGAGGGCCGCCCGGTGCGCCGCACCCCGCGCGCCGCCGTGGCCGCGGGCATGGCGCTGGTGCCGGAGGACCGCGGCGCCCAGGGGCTGGTGAACACCTTCCCCATCTGGAAGAACATCTCGCTGCCCGACCTGCCGTCCCTGTCGTCGGGCCGGTCGCTGCCGCGCGAGCCGGACGAGCACGAGCGCGCCGCGCGCGCCATCGCCGACCTCGGCATCGTCTGCGCCGGGCCGGACGCGCTGCCGACCGAGCTGTCCGGCGGGAACGCGCAGAAGGTCGTCTTCGGCAAGTGGCTGTACGGCGGCGCCCGCGTGTTCATGCTCGACGAGCCCACCGCCGGGGTGGACGTCGGCGCCAAGGCCGACATCCTCGAACTGGTGCGCCGCTTCGCCGCGGACGGCGGCGCGGTGCTCGTGGTGAGCAGCGAGTTCGAGGAGATCCTCGCGGTGGCGACCCGGGTGCTGGTCGTCCGCGAGGGCCGCGTCGTGGCGGAACGGGCGGCGCACGAGACATCGGAGGAGGAGTTGCTGATGCTGGCGAACGGATTCGGCGAGGGAGGTGCGAACCATGCCGCATGACGAGCGCTCCCGGCTGGCCGCCGCGCTGCGGCCGGGCAACGCGGGCGTGGTCTACGCCCTCCTGCTGATCGTCGCCGTGCTGACGCTGCTGACGGCCCAGCTCGGCCGCCCGCCCTACCTGTCGGCGACGAACCTCATCAACATCCTGGACCAGTCGTCGCTGATCGCCATCCTCGCCGTGTTCACCACGGTCGTGCTCATCAGCGGCAACTTCGACCTGTCGGTCGCGTCGGTGGCGGCCTTCTCGGCGGCCACCGTGCTCAGCCTGGTGGCGCCGCTCGGCCTGCCGCTGGCGATGGCGATCGCGCTGGGCGCGGGGCTGGTGTGCGGGGCGGTGAACGGGCTGATCGTGCAGCTCGTCGGCATCAACGCGTTCATCGTCACGCTCGGCACCATGACGGCCGTGCGCGGGCTGGTGCTCATCCTCACCGACGGCCGTACGATCACCGCCTCCGACCCGGACGCGCAGAGCTCGCTGATCGCCCTCCAGGCCGGATACTGGACGATCCCCCACGTCCTGGCCGTCCTGGGCGCGCTCGCCGTCGCGGCGGGCGTGTTCGTGCTGCTGCGTCCTTCCCCGGGCCGCTCCCGCGCCGCCGGGATCGCGATCGTCGCCGCGGGCGTGGTGGCGATCGCGCTCAGCCCGCTGCTCGGGTTCGAGCTGCGGCTGAGCAAGCCGACGTACTACCTGATCGTGATCGCCGCGATCACCTGGGCGGTGCTGCGATACACGGTGATCGGCCGCCGCCTGTACGCGGTCGGCGCGAACGCCGAGGCGGCCCGCCTGTCCGGCATCAACGTCAACCGCTACAAGATCGGCGCGTTCGTGCTGAACGGGCTCGGCTCCGGCTTCGTCGGCATCCTGTTCGCGGCCAAGCTGCTGGCGATCAACCCGACGGGGCTGCAGGGCACCGAGCTGACCGTGCTGGCCGCGGCCATCCTCGGCGGCACCTCCCTCTTCGGCGGCCTGGGCAGCGTGCTGAAATCGGTCGTGGGGGCGCTCATCCTGTTCACCCTGGACAACGGCTTCAACGTGCTCAACCTGGGCGCCAACTACCAGGGGGTCATCGTCGGCACGGTCGTCGTCGTGGCCGCCGCCATCTACACCGTCGCCGGCCGCCAGCGGCAGGTCAAACGGGTGAGGGAAACATCGAAACCGCAGGTACCGGTCAGACAGGAGGCGCTGCGATGAGAGGCGTCTGGCACTTCTCGTTCACCGTCGCCGACCTCGACAGGTCCGTGGCGTTCTACCAGGGCCTGCTCGGCTTCACGCTGGTGCACCGGCAGGAGCAGGACAACGACTACACCCGCAGGCTCGTCGGCTACCCGGACGCCGTGCTGCGCGTCGCCCAGCTCGCCGTGCCCGGCCAGCCGCGCGGCGTCTCCACCCACGACCTGGAGCTCGTCGAGTACGTCGTGCCGCGCGGCGAGCCCCGTGACCCCGCCCGCCACCTGCCCGGCGCCGCCCACCTGGCCCTCACGGTCGAGGACGCGCGAGCCGAGCACGCCCGCCTGTCGGCGGCCGGGGTGCGGTTCGTCAACCCGCCGGAGGAGATCACGGCCGGGGTGAACAAGGGCGGTTACGCCTGCTACTTCCTCGACCCCGACGAGATCACGCTGGAGCTCGTCCAACCTCCTGCTAGTTTGTGACGCTCAAACGATTGATCTTGGGAGGAGGGGCCGCATGACCGTCATCGACGCCCACCAGCACTTCTGGAACCTGGAGACGGGTTCCTACCCCTGGCTGACGCCCGATGCCGGGCCGATCTTCCGCACGTTCGAGCCGGACGAGCTCATCCCCCAGCTCGCCGCGGCGGGCGTGGACCGCACGGTCCTGGTGCAGTCGATGGACTCCTACGCCGACACCGACGCCATGCTGGCGCAGGCCGACGCCCATGACGTCGTCGGCGCGGTGGTGGGCTGGGTGCCGCTGCTCCGGCCCGAGGAGGCGGCCCAGGCACTGGAGCGCTACCGGCGCCACCCGAAGTTCGCCGGGATCAGGCATCTCATCCACGACGAGCCCGACCCCGACTGGGTGCTCCAGGAGCCCGTCATCGAGGGGCTGAAGCTGCTGGCCGAGGCGGAGGTGCCGTTCGACGTGGTGGCGGTGCTGCCGCGGCACCTGGAGCACGTGCCGGTGCTGGCCGAGCGGGTGCCGGGGCTGCGGATGGTGATCGACCACCTGGCCAAGCCGCCGATCAGGGACAAGGGCTGGGAGCCGTGGGCGTCGCTGCTGGCCCGCGCGGCCGGGTGCCCCGGCGTGTACGCCAAGGTGTCGGGGCTGAACACCGCCGCCGACGCCGCGACCTGGACGGGCGAGGACCTGCGGCCCTACGTCGAGCACGCGCTGGAGCTGTTCGGCCCCGGGCGGCTGATGTTCGGCAGCGACTGGCCGGTGGCCACGCTGGCCGGCGACTACGCCAAGGTGTGGCGCGAGACCCAGGTGGCGCTGTCGGGGCTGGACGACGCCGAGCGCGCGATGGTGCTCGGCGGCACCGCCGCCCACTTCTACCGGATGGAGGAGCGTTGATCGACGTGTTCGTGCCCATCGCGGCAGCCGCCGATCTGACGATCCCGGCGGAGCACCGCCGGCCGATCGCGATCGTGGGCGCCGGGGCGATCGTGGACGTGGCCCACCTGCCCGCCTACCGGCAGGCCGGGCTGGAGGTGACCGGGCTGTTCGACCTCGACGCCGGGCGCGCCGCCGAGGTGGCCGCCCGGCACGGGGTGCCCAGGACGTACGCGTCGCTGGAGGAGCTGCTGGCCGACGAGCGGGTCGCGGTCGTGGACATCGCGGTCGCGCCGGGCGCTCAGCCCGGCGTCGCGCGGCAGGCGCTGGCGGCGGGCAAGCACCTGCTGTGCCAGAAGCCGTTCGCGCCGGACGTCGCCACCGGCCAGGGGCTGGTGGACGTGGCGGCGGCCACCGGGCTGAAGATCGCGGTCAACCAGCAGCTCCGCTTCGACGAGGGCATCGCCGCCGCCCGCGCCATGGTGCGCGCCGGGTGGATCGGGCAGCCGACGGCGATGACGTTCACCGTGAACATCCTCACCGACTGGAGCGCGTGGGACTGGCTGGTCACCACCGACCGGCTGGAGATCGTCTACCACTCCATCCACTACCTGGACGCCATCCGCTCGATCCTCGGCGACCCCGAGCTGGTCTTCTGCGCCGGCAGCCGCACCCCTGGCCAGCTCGCCAAGGGTGAGACGCGCACGATGAGCACGCTGGTCTATCCGGGCGAGGTGCGGGCGCTGGTGCACGCCACGCACGAGAACCGCTCCGGCGACGGCGAGGCGTCCTTCCGCATCGACGGCACCGAGGGCGCGATCAAGGGCACGCTCGGCCTGCTGTACGACTACCCGCACGGCCGCCCCGACACCCTGGCGGTGGAGAGCCGGGTGCTGCCGACGGACGGCTGGCTGCCGTACCCGGTGACGCGGCGCTGGCTGCCCGACGCGGTGGCCGGGCCGATGGGCTCGCTGCTGAGGGCCGTCGCCGAGGGCGGCGAGCCGGAGACGTCGGGCCGCGACAACCTGGGCACGCTGCGGCTGCTCGACGCGCTCTACCGTTCGATGGACAGCGGGCAGAGCGTGCGTCCAGGATCGTCCGCATGAAGCGCTCCCGCGTGACGCTCGCGGACGTCGCCGCGATGGCCAGGGTCGATCGGGCCGTCGTCTCGCGTGTCGTCAACAAGGACCCCACGCTCAACATCCGCCAGGAGACGCGCGAGCGGGTGCTGGCCGCCATCGACGAGCTGGGTTACCGGCCCAACGTGGCCGCGCGCAGCCTGCGCACGTCGCGGGCGCACATGTTCGGGCTGTTCATCCCCGACTTCGCCAACCCCGTCTACGCCGAGATCATCAAGGGCGCGGAGGCGGAGGCCGCGGCGCAGGGGTATGTGCTGGTCACCGGCAGCGCGACCGGAGCCGGTCTGGGCGAGTACATGGACCGCATCGGGCAGGGCCGCATCGACGGGCTGCTGCTGGCCGGAACCGGCGACGACACCTCGCTCACCCAGCAGCTCGACCAGGCCGCCATCCCGTGGCTGATGCTGAACAACCGCAGCAGGGGCGTCAAGCGGTACGTCATCCTCGACGACCAGCGGGCCGCCGCCCTCGCCGTGGAGCACCTGGTCCGCCTCGGCCACCGCCGCATCGCCCACCTGGCGGGCCCGTCGCGGGCCGACACCGCCGCCCGCAGGTCGGCCGGCTACTCGGCGGCGATGCGCGACGCCGGCCTGCCGGAGGGCCCGATCGTGGCGGCCGACTACACCCCGGCGGGCGGGGCGGCGGCCATGGCGCGGCTGCTCGCCGGCCAGGACCCGCCCACTGCCGTCTTCGTGGCGAACGTGGCCTCGGCCATCGGGGCGATGGAGGGGGCGCGGGCGGCCGGGCTGGAGATCCCGCGTGAGGTGTCGATCGTCGCCGTGCACGACCTCGACCTGGCCAGCTACCTGCACCCGGCGCTGACCACGGTGCGGATGCCGCTGGCGGAGCTGGGGCGGCGCGGCGTGACGCTGCTGGGCAGCCTGAAGCCGGACGACACGGTGGCGGAGGTGCTGGCCGGGCCGATAGAGCTGATCCAGCGCCGCTCCACCGCGCCCCCTGGACGATGAGTTCCGCCGTGCGCGATCGTCTACAGGTCATGAGCAAACTGCTGTATTCGGTCGCCATGTCGGCGGACGCCTTCATCGCCGGGCCAGGCGGCGACATGTCGTGGATGTCCGCGCACCTGGCGCCGAACCCGCCCATGGACGAGCTGCCCGGCAAGGTGGGCGCGCTGCTCGTGGGCAACCGCACCTACCGGGGCGACGACCCGAACAAGGGCACGGACGAGGAGGGCGCGTTCAGCGGCGCGTGGCAGGGGCCGCAGTTCGTGCTGACCCACGACGTCCCGGACACCGCGGAGCCTGACGTCGCCTTCCACGATGACCTGCACCGTGCGGTCGCGGCGGCCAGGGCCGCGGCCGGCGGCAAGTACGTGAGCATTCTCGGCGCGGACGTGGCGCGGCAGTGCCTGCTGGCGGGGCTGGTCGACGAGGTCCTCACGATCGTGCTGCCGGTGCTGCTCGGCGACGGCGTGCGCCTGTTCGAGCAGCCGGGCGGCGCGAGCGTCCGGCTCGAACAGGTCAGCGTCAGCCACGTGCCTGGCGCCACGAACATCTGGTACCGCGTACTGAGGTGAGCCTCCCAGGCCGGGGGGACCGGCCGGACCCGATGGTCCGGCCGGATGGGACAGCGCGGGCGCAGCGCTGATGTTAGCGTTAACATCACGAATGGAAAGCGGCCCGAATCTACGAACGCTGACAACGCCTGTCAAGAGCGCACTCGCCGCGAACCCGCATCGCCGCACTTCGCCCGTCCAGCCGCATGTAACTTTCACAGCCGGGTTGACGCTCCCGCGAACCCGCGCCTACATTGCCTGCGACGCACCGGCGCAGCGTCCCACCCACCCGAGGAGGACTCTTGCGCCGCCTGTTCCGTCTCGCCGCCACCGCCGCCAGCGCGCTGGCGCTGATGGGCGCCTCGTTCGCCTACCCCAACCCCGGCAGGGTCGCCGGCGACGTCGTCGTGCACGACCCCACCATGATCCGCACCTCGTCCAACTACGTGCTGTACTCCACGCACGGCTACCTGGAGGCCCGCACCTCCACCGACCGGATCACCTTCACCCGGGCCGGCTCGGCCTTCCGCACACCGCCCTCGTGGTGGCGGACCTACTCCTCAGGCAACGACCCGTGGGCGCCGGACATCTCCCAGCAGGGCGGGAGATACCTCATGTACTACGCGGTCTCCAGCTTCGGCTCCAACAACTCCGCGATCGGCCTGGCCACCAGCTCGACCGGGCAGCCCGGCTCGTGGACCGACCAGGGCGTCGTCTACGCCACCACGACCAGCAACGACCACAACGCCATCGACCCGAACCTGCTCGTGGACGCCTCCGGCCGGTGGTGGCTGAGCTTCGGCTCGTACTGGACGGGCATCCGCATGATCCGGCTCGACCCGGCGACCGGCAAGCGGCACTCCTCCGACCGCACCCTCCACCACCTGGCCACCCGCCCCGACGCGCCCTACGCGGTCGAGGCGCCGGACATCGTCCGGCACGGCTCCTACTACTACCTGTTCGCCTCCTACGACCGCTGCTGCGCGGGCCTCGACAGCACCTACAAGATCAAGGTCGGCCGCTCCACCAGCCCCACAGGGCCGTACACCGACCGCTCGGGCCGTTCCATGCTGAGCGGCGGCGGCACGATGGTGCTGGAGACCCACGGCAGCGTCGTCGGGCCGGGCGGGCAGAGCGTCATGTCCGACGTGGACGGCGACCTGCTCGTCTACCACTACTACGACGGCAACGCGAACGGCACTCCCAAGCTGGGGATCAACCTGCTCGGCTGGGACTCGGCCGGCTGGCCGTACGTGTACTAGAGCACGTAGCTCTCGGAGGCCTGCCCGAGCACGATCTGCCCGGGCGCCCACCGGCGCGCGGCCAGCCCCTGCTCATGGGAGTAGGCGGCGAAGCGGTCGAGCACGTGCCGGTTGGGCTCCAGGCCGTAGGCCCAGTAGCCGTCGCCGAGGACGTCGAGCGTCTCGCGGACGTGGTCGTGCAGCCAGGGCAGCATGACCTTGAGCGCGTTGCGGTGCAGGAGGTCCTCCAGCGCCAGGCGCAGCGACTCGTCGAACGCCTTGTACAGCGAGCGCGCGATCCACGGGTGCCGCTCGTACAGCTCCCGCCTGACCACCACCACGTGCATGATCGGGAAGATCCGGGTGCGGCGGAAGTAGTCCTGCTCGACCCGCTTGAAGTCGGGGAACAGGTGCCTGACGGCGGGCTCGCGGCCGAAGCACGACGGCTGCGCGGCGCTGTAGAGCGCGTCCAGTTCGCCCGCGGCGAGCATCTCCGACAGGGTCGCGCCGGGCGGGACGGGCCGCACGCGGAGGTGCTCGGGCAGGTCGAGCGGGAGCTTCTCCTCCCGCCCCGCCTGCTCGAGCCCGCCGGTCCAGTACGTGACCGCGTCCACCGGCAGGCCGTGGTGCTCGGCCAGGATCCCGCGCTGCCACACGGCGGCCGTCATCTGGTACTCGGGCACGCCGACCCGCTTGCCCGCCAGGTCCTCGGGGCGTTCGACGCCGCTGCGCGCGTTGACGTAGATCGACTGGTGCCGGAAGAAGCGGGAGGGGAAGACGGGCAGTGCGACGAACGGCGGCTCGGGCTCGTTCAGCGTGAGCACGTACGACGACAGGCTCATCTCGCTGACGTCGAACTCCCGGTGCCGGAGCTGCCGGTAGAACGTCTCCTCGACCGGCAGCGTGAGCTGGTTGAGCTCGATGCCCTCCGGCTTGACCCGGCCCTCGCGCAGCGCCCTGGTGCGGTCGTAGTCCCAGCAGGCGAACGACAGGGACAGCTCCGCCATGACCCCACGCACCTCCCGTGAAATTTATGTCAACTATGACATACTCGTCCCCATGTCGCTGCGTCACGCACTGCTCGCCCTGCTGGAGGCCGGCGCGATGACCGGCTACGAGCTGGCCAAGCAGTTCGACCAGTCGGTGGCGTACGTGTGGCACGCCCAGCACTCGCAGATCTACACCGAGCTGCGCCGCCTGGAGGCCGGCGGGCTGGTCGTCGCGGAGACGCTGGCCAGGGGCGACAAGGCGCTGGCCACCAAGCGGGCGTACACGCTGACCGAGGCGGGCCTGGCCGAGCTGCGGCGGTGGGTGCGGGAGGTGGAGGAGCCGCCCGCGACGCGCGACTCCGCGTACGTGAAGGCCACCTACCTGGAGTACGGCTCCTTCCAGGAGGCGCGCACGCAGCTCAGAGCCCACCGCGCGCACTACGAGGCGCTGCGCGACCGCTACGAGCTGCACGTCGACCAGCTCGCCCGCCGGGAGACCGCGCTGCTGCGGCGCCGCCTGGCCGGCTCGCCCGCCGAGTCGCACGACGCCATCGTGGCCTACAAGGTGCACGCCTACCGGGGGCTCATCGCCCGCGCCAGGACGGAGATCGAGTGGGCCGAGCGCGGCCTGGAGCTGATCGACCGGCTGGAGGACGGCGGCACCCTCCCCAAATAAGTCACTATTGACACACATTTACGGCCCGATCTACGGTCAGCCTGCGCGTCGCGTCCGGCACGCGAGGAGGATCGTCGATGTCCCTGCACGTCGTCTCCGTCATCGTTCCGCTCGCGGTGTTCGTGGTCGGCACGCTGCGGCCGGTCAACCTGTGGCCGCGGGCAGGCGGCTTCGTGTTCAGCCTGGCGCTCGGGGCGGCCACGTTCCTGCTGTTCGGCGGGCGCGCGCTGATGAAGGAGCCCCGCACCGAGGTGTGTCCGAGGCCGGTCCCCGAGATCTCTCCGGGGCCGGCCGACGAGATCTCCCCGGGGCCGCCCCGAGACGGCGGCCCCGGGGCAGAAGTCGCCGCCGCCGGTCATCCGGCAACCCCTCCCTCGGCCGCGGCCGGCGGCGGCGGCGCTCCCGGGCCTCCCCCCACTGTCGTGCTCACGGCCACCCTGCCTGCCATCACCGGGGTAGGCGTCGGCGCGCTCGGCGCGCTCGCGGTCACCCCGCACCTGATGGTGCTGGTCGCGCCGCTCACCACCTGGCTGATCCACGTGGTGATCTGACGTGAACGGGGCCGGGCTCGTGGTGGAGGTGCTCGCCGCGGAGGGCGTCACCCAGGTGTACGGCATCCCGGGCACCACGATCATGGACCTGCTCGACGCCTTCGCCCGCCAGGACCGGATCCGCTACCTGTCGGTCCGGCACGAGCAGGTGGCCGCCTCGATGGCCGACGGCTTCTCCCGGGGCTCCGGCCGGCTCGGGGTGTGCGTCGCCTCGCGTGGCCCCGGCGCCATGAACCTGGCCACCGCCGTCGGCAACGCCTTCGACGAGTCCGTCCCGCTGCTCGCCCTCGTCGGGCAGGTGCCGGGGGACGTGGCGGGGCGCGACGCGTTCGAGGAGCTGGACGTGCTGACGCTGTTCCGGCCGATCACCCGGTGGCAGGCGCAGATCGATCGCGCCGGCCGCATCCCCGAGCTGCTGCAGCGCGCGGTCCGCCGGGCCGTGTCGGGGCGTCCCGGGCCCGTGCTGGTCTCGCTGCCACTGGACGTGCTGCGCGCCGGCGCCGAGGCCAGGCCGCAGCCCCGCTTCCGTCCCGGCCTGCCCCGCCCGGCCGCCGCGGACGCCAGGACCGCCGCCCGCGTCCTCGCCCAGGCCGAGCGCCCCGCCGTGATCATCGGCGGCGGGGTCCGCACGGCCGCCGCAGCGGGCGGTCCGGACGCGGGCGGCTTCCCCTGCTCGATCACCTCGCTGGTGGAGCGGCTCGGCGCGCCCGCCGTCACCACCTGGTCGCGCAAGAACCAGTTCCCCAACGACCACCCGAACTTCCTGGGCTCCCTCGGCGCGGGCGCCTTCCCCGCCACCGAGCGCGCGATCAAGGAGGCGGACGCCGTCCTGGCGCTCGGCTGCCGTTTCTCGGAGTTCACCACCAAGCGATGGACGCTGCTCTCCCCCGGCACCCGCCTCGTGCACGTGGACATCGACCCGGCCGAGCTGGGCAAGGTATACCCGCCCGAGGTCGGCCTGCACGCCGACGCGACCCTGGCGGCGGCCGACCTCCTCACCTGGATCGACGACACCGCGCGGTCACCGTCCGCATCGGACTGGCTGGCCGGGCTCCGCGCCGCCCGCACCCGCGACCGCCGCCTCCCCGACGCCGGCCCGCCGCCTCCCGGCACGGTCGCGACGGCGGCTCTCGTCCGCGCCCTCGCCGAGACGCTCGCCCGCACCCCCGCCACCCTCGTCGTGGACGCCCCCAGCACCGGCGTCTGGATCCAGCGCCACCTCGACTTCACCCGCCCGGGCAGCCACTTCGCCTCCTCGGGCGGCGCGATGGCCTGGGGTTTCCCCGCGGCGCTCGGCATCCAGCTCGCCCGCCCCCACGAGCGGGTGATCTGCCTCAGCGGCGACGGCAGCTTCTGGATGGTGGCCCAGGACCTGGAGACGGCCGTCCGCGAGCGCATCCCGGTGGTCACCGTGGTGGCGGACAACTACGCGTACGGCAACACCAGGGACCGCCAGCGCACCGCCCACCGAGCCCGATATCTCGGAGTCTTCCATGACAACCCAGACCTGGCCGGCTTCGCCCGGCTGCACGGCGCCCACGGTGAGCGCGTGACCTGCGGCGCCGACCTCGTACCCGCCCTGGAGCGGGCCCTCGCGTCAGGAAAGCCGGCGATCGTGGACGTCGTGCAGGACCGGCACGAGGGCCTGCCCCCGGGCGTCATCCCGCTACCGGCGAGCAGGTCGAAGTGAACAGCCCGCGTGACCGTTCGTGGCGCATGCTTGTCGGCGGCGCGCTGGTGACGAGCGTCAGCGGGCGCACGTACGAGGTGGCCGACCCCAGCACGGAGGGGTACCTCGCCCGCGTGCCCGACGGCGGCAAGGACGACGTGGAGGCGGCCTACCAGGCGGCGGCCCGCGCGTTCCCCGCCTGGCGCGCCGTCCCGCCGCGCGAGCGGGCCGGCTTCCTGCGCCGCCTCGCCGCGACGCTGGGCGAGCACCGGGAGGAGCTGGCCACCCTGGACGCCCTCGACCTGGGCAGCCCGTACCGGGAGATGCTGCTGGACGTGGAGCGGGCCGCGGAGTCGCTGGAGCTGTTCGCCGACTGCGCGCTGGAGCTGCGCGGCGAGGTGATCCCGGCCAGCGCGGAGCACCTGCACTACACGGTGCGCGAGCCGTACGGGGTGGTCGGGCGGATCCTGCCGTACAACCATCCGATCATGTTCGCGGCCGGGAAGATCGCCGCGCCGCTGGTCGCGGGGAACACGGTCATCGTCAAGCCCGCCCACCAGACCCCGCTGTCGGCGCTGCGCATGGGCGAGCTGTTCGGCGGCCTGCTGCCGCCGGGCGTGCTGAACGTGGTGACCGGCGTCGGCCCCGACCCGGGGGCGGCCATCGCCGCGCACCCGGGCATCCGGCGCATCGCGTTCATCGGCGGTGAGCGCACGGGCCGGGCCATCCAGGAGGCGGCGGCGTGGGCGGCGGTCAAGCACGTCACGCTGGAGCTGGGCGGCAAGAACGCCATGGTCGTCTTCCCCGACGCCGATCTGGAGGCCGCCGCCCGGGGCGCCGTCCAGGGCATGAACCTGACGGCCAGCACCGGCCAGTCGTGCGGCTCCACCTCCCGCCTGCTGCTGCACGCGAGCATCGCCGGTGAGGTGACGGAGCGGGTCCGCGGCCTGATGCGCGCCCTGCGTGTCGGCCCGGCCCTCGACCCGGACACGGACGTGGGGCCGCTGGTCTCGGCCGCGCACGCCGCCAGCGTCCTGGCCGCCGTCCGCACCGCCGAGGACGAGGGCGCCGTCGTCGCCACCGGCGGCCGGCGCCCGTCCCACCTCGACCGGGGCCACTTCGTCGAGCCCACGCTGCTGACCGGGGTCACGCAGGACATGCGCGCCGCCAACGAGGAGATCTTCGGGCCGGTGCTGAGCGTGCTGACGTTCACGACGGAGGAGGAGGCGCTGCGCCTGGCCAACGCCGTCGACTACGGCCTGACCGCATCCGTGTGGACCCGCGACCTGATCCGCGCCCACCGGTTCGCGGCGGGCTTCGAGGCGGGGTTCGTGTGGGTGAACGGGGTGTCGCGGCACTTCCCCGGGGTGCCGTACGGCGGGGTGAAGGCGTCGGGGGTGGGGCGTGAGGAGAGCGTGGAGGAGCTGCTCGGTTTCACACAGACGAAGGCGGTGACGATCTTCGGCGCAGGGGAAGGATCATCCGCGCGGTAGCCCCAGTTTCGGGCCTCCGAATTCACCCCATTGACATCCCCACAAACCGGACTTTAGCGTGGTGCGAAACGTTTCGACCCGCCACAACGGTCCCCGGAGCACCATGACCTCTCTGCGTGACGTGGCCGAGCGCGCCCGGGTGGCCGTGAGCACCGCGTCCGCCGCGCTCAACGGCACCCGTCCGGTGGCGGCGGCGACCAGGCGGCGGGTCGAGCGGGCGGCGGCCGAGCTGGGTTACCGGCCCAACCTGCTGGCCCGGGGCCTGCAGAGCAAGCGCACCCGCATCCTGGCCCTGCTGTTCCCCGCGCCGCGCAGCGGTTTCGGGCTGACCGAGATGCAGTTCGCGACCGGCGCCGCCGAGGCGGCCAGCGAGCTGGGGTATCACCTGCTGCTGTCCCCCGAGAGCGCCGGCCCCATCGAGGAGTTGCGGCACATCACCGGCCTGGGGCTGGTGGACGGGGTGCTGCTGATGGAGGTGGGGCTGGACGACGAGCGCCCGCGCTTTCTGGCGGAGGCCGGGGTGCCGTTCGCGATGATCGGGCGGACGCGGGAGCCCGGCACGATCGACTACGCCGACATCGACTTCGCCGCCACCGCCAGGGACGCCCTGGCGCACGTGGCCGGGCTGGGGCATCGCAAGCTGGCCCTGTTCAACCTGGCCGAGGACGGGCACCCGGCCAGGTACGGCCCCGCCGTCCGCGCAGGCGAGGAGTTCGCCCGGGCCGCGCAGGACCGGGGGCTGGCCTACGTGGCCGGTTTCCGCCCCGGCTCGGCCGAGGAGGGCGGCAAGGCGTTCGAGGACCTGCTCGACGCCCATCCGGACGTGACGGCGCTGGCCGTGATGGACGACCGCGCGGCGGTCGGCGTGATCACCGCCGTGGCGCGGCGCGGCCTGCGCATACCTGAGGACCTGACGCTGCTGCTGGTGCTGTCGTCGGCGCGGGTGGCCGAGATGTTCCATCCCAGGCTCACGACGCTGGAACCGCCCAGCACGGAGCTGGGCCGGCTCGGCGCCCGCATGCTCATTGACCGGTTGCAGGGTGACGGGCCGCCGCGACAGCGGCTCGTGCCCTGCCGTCTGGTGGTCGGGGACAGCTCCGCGCCACCGCGTGAAGGGGGCGGATCTTGACACTCGGGATGCACACGGTGACCGAGGGCCGTGGGCTGCTGTTCGGCGGGGACTACAACCCGGAGCAGTGGCCGGAGGAGGTGTGGGAGCAGGACGCGAAGCTGATGCGGGACGCCGGGGTCAACCTGGTGACGGTCGGCGTGTTCAGCTGGGCGCGGCTGGAGCCGGAGCCGGGCAGGTACGACTTCGGCTGGCTGGACCGGGTGCTCGACCTGATGGGCGGGCACGGCATCGCGGTGGACCTGGCGATCCCGACGGCCTCGCCGCCGCCGTGGCTGGGGCACCGCTGGCCGCAGACCCTGCCGGTGGACGAGGGCGGGCACCGGCTCTGGTACGGCTCCCGCAACCAGTTCTGCCCTTCTTCGGCCCTGTATCGGGAGCGCTCCCAGTCGATCACGACCGCGCTGGCCGAACGGTACGCCGGCCATCCGGCGCTGGCCATGTGGCACGTGGGCAACGAGTACGGCGAGGTCTGCCACTGCGACGAGTCCGCGGCGGCGTTCCGCGCCTGGCTGCGTGACCGCTACGGCGACCTGGCCGCGCTCAACGAGGCGTGGGGCACCACGTTCTGGAGCCAGGGCTACAGCGACTGGGCCGAGGTCGTGCCGCCGCGCCGCGCCCCGTACATCATCAACCCCACCCAGCGCCTCGACTGGTGGCGCTTCTGCTCGGGCGAGCTGCTCGGCCACTTCCGCGAGCAGCGCGACATCCTGCGCGCCCGCACCCCGGACGTGCCGGTCACCACCAACTTCATGGGCTTCTTCAAGCGGGTGGACTACTGGTCGTTCGCCGGCGAGCAGGACGTCGTCTCCAACGACTGCTACCCGGAGCCGGGCAACCCGCTCACCCCGGCCAGGACGGCCCTGACCCATGACCTGATGCGCGGCCTGGCCGGCGGGCGGCCGTGGCTGCTGATGGAGCAGGCCACCAGCGCCGTCAACTGGCGCGAGCACAACCTGCCCAAGCCGCCCGGCCAGTTCCGGCTGGAGTCGCTGCAGGCGGTCGCGCGCGGCGCGGACGGCTTGTGCTACTTCCAGTGGCGGGCCTCCCGGTTCGGCGCCGAGCGCTTCCACGCCGCGATGGTGCCGCACGCGGGCGCGGACACGCGGCTGCACGCCGCGGTGCGCGAGCACGGGCAGGAGCTGCGCACGCTCGCCGGGGTGGCGGGCGAGCCGGTGCCCGCTCGGGTGGCGATGGTGTTCGGCTGGGAGAGCTGGTGGGCGCTGGAGGAGCGCGGACGGCCCAGCGACCGGCTCAACGCGGTGGACCAGCTCCTCAGCTACTACGTGCCGTTCTTCGAGCGCGGGGTGAGCGTGGACGTGGTGCCGCCCGGCGCGGACCTGTCGGCGTACGCGCTGGTCGTGGTGCCGAACCTGTTCCTGGTGAGCGACGAGCACGCGGCGGCGCTGACGGCGTACGTGAACGGCGGCGGCGTGCTGGTGGTCGGCCCGTTCTCGGGCGTGGTGGACCCGAACGCGCACGTGCGGACCGGCAGGTTCCCTGCGCCGCTGCGCGAGGTGCTGGGCGCCTCCGGCGAGGAGTGGCAGCCGGTGGCGGGGCCCGTCGCGTGCGCGTGGCAGGGCGGGGCGGGGTTCGCGGCGGAGAGCTGGACCGAGCTGTTGCAGGCGGAGGGCGCCGAGGTGGTGGCCGAGTTCGCCGAGGGCGACCTGGCCGGGCGGCCGGCGATCCTGCGCCACCCGTCCGGGGAGGGCGTCGCCTGGTACGTGGGCACGATGCCCGAGCCCGCCGCGCTGTCCGCGCTGGCCGGGCGGGCGCTGGCCGACGCGGGCGTGCGCGGCGTGCTGCCCGACCTGCCGCAGGGCGTCGAGGCGGTGCGCCGCGGCGAGGTGCTGTTCCTGCTCAACCACGGCGCCGCCACGGTCCGCGTGCCGATCCCCGAGCCGGGGGTGGACCTGCTGACCGGCTCGCCCGCCGAGGGTCACGTCACGCTGGCGCCGCGCGCCGTCGTCGCCCTGCGCCCGGAGGTCGTCCCGGCATGAAGTTCAAGGACGGCTACTGGCGGATGCGTCCGGGCGTGCGCGGCGACTACGCCGCCGCCGCGTACGACGTGACCGCGCGGGACGGCTCGCTGCGCGTCCTCGCGCCGACGCGGGAGATCAGCCGCCGCGGCGACACCATCGACGGGCCGGTCCTGCGGGTGGACCTGTCCTCGCCGATGCCGGACGTGATCCGCGTCCGCACGGTGCACTTCGCCGGGTCCGTGCCGGCCTCCCCCGCCTTCGCCGTGCGCGACGACCGGCCGGAGGTGAAGATCGCCGTGGACGCCGGGGAGGCCGCCCTGACCAGCGGCGACCTCACCGTCCGGGTGCGCAGGGACGCGCCGTGGGAGATGACGTTCAGCGCGGGCGGGCGGGAGCTGACCCGCAGCGCCGGCAAGAGCCTGGGCGCGATGCGCGACCCCGATGAGCGGCACTTCATGGTCGAGCAGCTCCGCCTGAGCGTGGGCGAGCTGGTGTACGGCCTCGGCGAGCGCTTCGGCCCCCTCGTCCGCAACGGCCAGTCCGTGGACGTCTGGAACGAGGACGGCGGCACCAGCAGCGAGATCGCCTACAAGAACGTGCCCTTCTACCTCACGAACCGGGGTTACGGGGTGTTCGTCAACCATCCGGGCCGGGTGTCGTTCGAGGTCGGCTCGGAGACGGTGTCGCGGGTGCAGTTCAGCGCCGAGGGGCACGACCTGGAGTACCTGATCATCCACGGTCCGTCGCCCGCGGACATCCTGCGCCGCTACACGGCGCTGACCGGCCGCCCGGCGCTGCCGCCCGCCTGGTCGTTCGGGCTGTGGCTGTCCACCTCGTTCACCACGGACTACGACGAGGCGACGGTGACGTCGTTCGTGGACGGGATGGCCGAGCGGGACCTGCCGCTGAGCGTCTTCCACTTCGACTGCTTCTGGATGCGGCGGTTCCGGTGGTGCGACTTCGCGTGGGACCCGGAGGTGTTCCCCGACCCCGAGGGCATGCTGCGCCGGTTGAAGGAGCGCGGCCTGCGGGTGTGCCTGTGGATCAACCCGTACATCGGGCAGGCGTCGGAGCTGTTCGAGGAGGGCGCGGCGGCCGGGCATCTGCTGCGCAGGCCCGACGGGACGGTCTGGCAGGACGATCACTGGCAGGCCGGGCGCGCGCTGGTGGACTTCACCTCGCCCGCCGCCCGAGAGTGGTACGCGGGCAAGCTGCGCGAGCTGCTCGACATGGGGGTGGACGCGTTCAAGACCGACTTCGGCGAGCGCATCCCCACGGACGTGGCCTACGCCGACGGCTCCGACCCCGAGCGGATGCACAACTACTACAGCCTCCTGTACAACCAGACCGTGCACGACGTGCTGGCCGAGCGGCGCGGGCCGGGCGAGGTGGTGCTGTTCGCCCGTTCGGCCACGGTCGGCGGGCAGCGGCTGCCGGTGCACTGGGGCGGCGACTGCGAGTCGACGTTCGAGGCGATGGCCGAGTCGCTGCGCGGCGGGCTGTCGCTCGGCATGGGCGGGTTCGGGTTCTGGAGCCACGACATCGGCGGCTTCGAGGGGCGGCCGGATCCGGCCGTGTTCAAGCGGTGGGTGGCCTTCGGGCTGCTGTCGTCGCACAGCCGGCTGCACGGCAGCGGCTCCTACCGGGTGCCGTGGCTGTTCGACGAGGAATCCGTGGACGTGCTGCGGGCCTTCACGAAACTCAAGGCGCGGCTGATGCCGTACCTGTACGGGGCCGCCGTGCAGGCCGCGGCCGAGGGACTGCCGATGATGCGGGCCATGCACCTGGAGTTCCCCGGTGACCGGGCCTGCGACCACCTGGACGCCCAGTACATGCTGGGCCCCGACCTGCTGGTGGCCCCCGTGCTGTCGGCGGACGGGGAGGTCTCGTACTACGTGCCCGAGGGGGTGTGGACCCGGCTGCTCGACGGCGGGACCGTCAGCGGGCCCGGCTGGCGTACCGAGCGGCACGGGTTCGGCAGCCTGCCGCTGCTGGTGCGGCCGGGCGCGGTGCTCGCGACCGGCGCCCGCGACGACCGGCCCGACTACGACTACGCCGACGGCGTCACCCTCGACGCCTACCACCTCGACGACGGCGCCACCCGCACCGTCACCGTCCCCGCGCTCGACGGCGGCCCCGCGGCCGTCTTCGAGGTGTCCCGCCGGGGCGACCGGCTGAGCGCCCGCCGGGCCGGCGGCGCACCGGCCCCCTGGAGCCTCCGGCACGCGCCGGCGCACGCCGCCGCGTCCCCCGACACCGACCACATCGAGATCACGCTCAGCGTCAAGGAGTGACATGCCTGCCTTCCCCGAGAACTTCCTGTGGGGCACCGCCACCGCCGCCTACCAGGTCGAGGGAGCCTGGAACGAGGACGGCCGCGGCCCGTCGATCTGGGACACCTTCTCCCACACGCCCGGCCTCGTGGCGAACGGCGACACGGGCGACGTGGCCTGCGACCACTACCACCGCCTGGAGGAGGACCTCGACATCCTGGCCGGGCTGGGCGTCGGCGCGTACCGCTTCTCCATCTCCTGGCCGCGCGTGCAGCCGGGCGGGCGCGGCGAGCTGAACCAGCCGGGCGTGGACTTCTACAACCGCCTGGTGGACGGGTTGCTGGCCAGGGACATCGCGCCGGTGGCCACGCTCTACCACTGGGACCTGCCGCAGGAGCTGGAGGACGCGGGCGGCTGGCCGGAGCGCGAGACGGCGCTGCGCTTCGCCGAGTACGCCCGGCTCATGGGCGAGGCGCTGGGCGACCGGGTCCGCACCTGGATCACGCTGAACGAGCCGTGGTGCTCGGCCTACCTGGGCTACGCCTCCGGCGTGCACGCCCCGGCGCGTACCGACCCCGCCGCCGCGCTGGCCGCCGTGCACCACCTGAACCTGGGGCACGGCCTGGCCGTGCAGGCGCTGCGCTCGACCGCCGCCAGGGGCGCGCAGATGTCGGTCACGCTCAACCTGCACCACGTGCGCGGCGTGTCCGAGCGCGACGCCGACGCGGTGCGGCGCGCGGACGCGCTGTCCAACCGGGCCTTCCTCGGCCCGATGCTGGAGGGCGCCTACCCGCGCGACCTGATCGCCGACACGGCGAAGGTGACCGACTGGTCGTTCGTCCGCGACGGCGACGAGGCCGCCGCCTGCCAGCCGCTGGACGTGCTCGGCGTCAACTACTACAACCCGACCCTGGTCCGTCAGTGGGACGGCGCCAGTTCCAAGGAGACCGCCGACGGGCACCAGGACGGGGCCGCCTCGCCCTGGATCGCCTGCGAGGACATCGAGTTCGTCAAGCAGCCGGGCCCGTACACCGAGATGGGCTGGAACATCGACGAGACCGGCCTGACCGAGCTGCTGCTGCGCCTGCACCGCGACTACCCCGACATGCCGACGATGATCACGGAGAACGGCGCCGCGTTCCCCGACCCGGTCTCCGCCGACGGGGTCGTGCACGACGCCGACCGCGTCGACTACCTGCACCGCCACCTGACGGCGGTCAGCGAGGCCATCGCGGGCGGCGCGGACGTGCGCGGCTACTTCGTGTGGTCGCTGATGGACAACTTCGAGTGGGCGCACGGCTACGCCAAGCGGTTCGGCATCGTCCGCGTGGACCGCGAGACGATGGCCCGCACCTGGAAGGACAGCGCCCACTGGTACCGCGACGTGGTCGCCACCGGCAAGCTGCCGGTGGCCTGACTCGGTCGGCTACGGCTTGCGTGCCACGCCGCCGACGAAGGTGTGGTACGTGATGCCGGGCGCGGCCTGGTGGTCCCCCGTCTCGGGACGCCATTCCGGGAGCGGCACCAGGCCGGGCTCCACCAGCTCCAGCCCGTCGAAGTAGGCGAGGATCTCCTCGCGGGTGCGCCACCGGCCGGTGCCGAGGTGCTCGTTGAAGAGCTTCTCCGCCGTGAAGGCCTGCTCCGACACCTCGGGGTGGGCCCCCATCGGGTTGTGGAAGTGCGAGATCACCACGTGGCTGCCGGAGGGCAGCGGCCGGATGAGCCGGGCGGCGATGCCGGCCGGGTCCTCCTCGTCCTTGAGGTGGTGCAGGAGGCCGAACAGCAGCAGCCCGACCGGCTCGGCGAAGTCGATGAGGGCGCGGGTGCGCGGGTCGTCGAGGATCTTCTCGGGCTCGCGGGCGTCGGCGTCGACGATCGTGGTGGTCTCGTCCACGGCCAGCAGGGCGCGGCCGTGGGCGAGCACGATGGGGTCGTGATCGACGTAGACGACGTGCGCGCCCGGCGTGACGGACTGGGCGACCTCGTGCACGTTGCCCTGCGTGGGCAGGCCGGAGCCGATGTCCAGGAACTGGCGGATGCCCGCGTCGGCGGCCAGGTAGCGCACCGTGCGGCGGAGGAACTCGCGGTTGGCCTGGGCGGCCTCCGGCGCGTCCGGCGCGATCCGCAGCGCCGCCTGCGCCACGTGGCGGTCGACCTCGTAGTTGTCCTTCCCGCCGAGCATGTAGTCGTAGACGCGGGCGACGCTCGGCTTGCTGGTGTCTATCCCGCTGGGCGCGCTTTCCTGCTCGCTTCCGGGCACTTCGGGCTCCTCGCTGGATCAGGGGGTCAGCGCGATGATCCTAAGGCGGAGCACCAGGTCCGGGCGTGAACTTCAGGAGGATTTAAGGTTTTCCGACCAGTTCCTCCCGCAGCAGGCGGGCGGCGCCCGCCATGGCCCGCATCTTGCCCTCCGCCGAGCGCCTGGGCAGGTACTTCATCCCGCAGTCGGTGGCGATGACGATCCGCTCGGGCGGCACCCGCTCGAACGCCCCGCGCACCCGCCCCGCCACCACCTCCACGGGCTCCACCTCGGGCGTGGACAGGTCGATCACGCCGAGCACGACCGTCTTGTCCTTCAGGTCGGACAGCACCCCGAGGTCCAGCCCCGACTGCGCGGTCTCGATCGACACCTGCCGCACCGGGCACCCGGCCAGCTCCGGCAGGAACGAGTACGCCTCCGGCCGCTCGTGGATGATCGCCGCGTACCCGAAGCAGATGTGCACCGCCGTCGTGCCGGTGATCCCGTCGAGCGCGGCGTTCAGCGCGGCCAGCCCGTACGCGCGCGCCGCGTCCGGCCTGGCCTGCATGTACGGCTCGTCGAGCTGCACGATGTCGGCCCCGGCGGCGAACAGGTCGCGGATCTCGGCGTTGACGGCGGCCGCGTAGTCCATGGCGGCGGCCTCGGCGTCGGGGTAGAAGTCGTTCTGCGCCTGCTGGCTCATCGTGAACGGCCCCGGCACCGTCATCTTCACCACGCGGCCGGTGTGCGCGCGCAGGAACAGCAGGTCGTCCACCTCGACGGGCCGGGCCCGCCGGATGGGGCCGACGATGCGCGGCACCGGGTTCGGATGGCCGCTGCGGTCCAGGGCGGTGCCCGGGTTGTCCAGGTCGATGCCTTCCAGGGCGGTGGCGAAGTGGTTGGAGTAGCTCTCGCGGCGGATCTCGCCGTCGGTGACGATGTCCAGCCCGGCCCGCTCCTGCGCCCTGATCGCCAGCTCGGTGGCGTCGTCCTGGGCCTGGCCGAGCAGCTCCGGCGGGATCCGCCACAGCTCCCTGGCCCGCACGCGCGGCGGGAACCGCCCGGCCAGCCTGGCCCGGTCGATCAGCCAGTCCGGCTGGGCGTAGCTCCCGACCAGCGACGTAGGCAGCAGCGGCAAGGAGATCACGGGGGCCCTCCCTCACGTCGGTCGTGACCTCCACTGTGCGCGCGTCGTGCGCGGGTTACCAGCCGTCGGCGTGCGGGGGGTTGCCAGCCGTCGCCCTGCGCGGGTTACCAGCCGTCGACGTGCAGCACCTCGTCCAGCGGCTGCCGCTTGGCCGGCTTGAAGGTCTCGCCGGTGTAGTACGCGGTGGGCAGCAGCACGCCCTGCCTGACGTTCGCGGGCAGCCCGAGCAGCTCGGCCACCTCGCTCTCGTAAGCCAGGTGCAGCGACGTCCACGCCGAGCCCAGCCCCCGCGCGCGGGCGGCCAGCATGAAGCTCCACGCGGCCGGCAGCAGCGACCCCCACATCCCGGCCTGGTTGCCCTCGGGCAGCCCCGGCACGGCCATGCAGCCGATGACGTGCACCGGCACGTCGCCGAGGTGCTCGGCCAGGTACGCGGCGCTGTCGGAGACCCGCTGCTGGGTGGCCGCGCGCTCCGGGTCGTCCTTGAACAGCTGCCTGGCGGAGCCGCCCGAGCCGTAGTAGGTGTTCCACGAGCGCGCGTAGTAGTCGCCGATCGCCTTGCGCTTGCCGGGGTCGGTGACCACGATCCAGTGCCAGGACTGGGCGTTGCCGCCGCTGGGCGCCTGGAGGGCGATCTCCAGGCACTCCCTGATCAGCTCCATGGGGACGGGACGGGTGAGGTCGAGTCGCTTGCGTACGCTGCGCGTCGTGGTGAGCAGCTCGTCCGCTGAGATCGTCATGCGGCCATCATGCCCTCAGGCGGCGCCGAGCCACAGGTCCGGGCCGAACACCTCGTAGTGGATGTCGCGCGGCGCGACCCCGGCCCCGATCAGCCCGGCACGCGCGGCCCGCATGAACCCGACAGGCCCGCACATGTAGACGACCGCGCCCTCGGGGATCTCGACCCCCGCCAGGTCCATGCGCCCGGCGCGGTCGCCCTCGCCGCTCTCGTACCAGAAGAGGCGCTCCCCGCCGGGCAGGGCGTCGGTGAGGCGCTCCATCCGCTCGCGCAGCGCGTGGTCGGCCGCGGAGCGGTCCGCGTGCAGCACCAGCACCCGGCGCCCGGAGCCGGTGTCGGCCAGGTGGCGCAGCATCGCGGCGATCGGGGTGCAGCCGATGCCCGCCGAGACCAGGACGAGCGGCGCGTCGCCGTCCTCCAGCGCGACGTCGCCGAACGGCGCGGACAGGGTCAGCTCGTCGCCCTCCCGCACGGTGGCGTGCAGCAGCGTGGACACCTCGCCCTCAGGCCGCTCGCCGGCGCGCACCCGCTTGACCGTGATGCTGCGGTGCCCGTCGGCGCCGTGGCCGGACACCGAGTACTGGCGGAGCTGGCGCACGCCGTCGGGCATGGTCACGCGGACGCTGACGTACTGGCCGGGGCGGGCCGGCGGCACGGGGTCGTCGCCGACGGGGCGCAGCACCAGCGACATCGCGTCCGCGGTCTCCTCGTGCCGCTCGACCACCTGCCAGGGCCGCCAGGTCGCGCCGTCGAGCGCGCCCGCCTCGGCGTAGATGCGCGCCTCCATGGCGATCAGCGCGCCGGCCATCAGCCAGTAGACCTCGTCCCATGCCGCCGCGACCTCGGGCGTGACGGCCTCGCCGAGCACCTCGGCGATGGCGCCGAACAGGTACTTGTGCACGATCACGTACTGGTCGTCGGTGACGCCGACGGCGGCGTGCTTGTGCGCGATGCGCGCCAGCAGCGCGTCGGGGCGCTCGCCGGGGTTGTTCAGCAGCGCGCCCGCGAAGGCCGCGACGGCGCCCGCCAGCGCCTTGCGCTGCTCGCCGCTGCGCTGGTTGCCGCGGTTGAACAGCCCGTCGAGCAACTCGGGGTGGTCGGCGAACATCGTGTCGTAGAACCGCGCCGTGATCGTCTCCAGCTCGGCTCCGACGGCGGGAAGGGTGGCCCGTACGAGCTCGGCGGCCTTGGCGGACAGCATGGGGGAACCTCCAGACAGGTCATCAGGGTGTCTGGGAGTCATACGGCGCGGACGGCGGCGCGGATCCCGGACACTTAAATAAGCATCTGAGATTCATATTAAATTCCAGGGTTGCCGGTCCTGTTTCCGGGGTCGCCGGTCCTGTTCCCGGGGGGCGTCAACGACAGCAGCACGGGCCCGGTCGGCGCGTCCACCAGCGAGGCGACCGTGACCCCGTCGAGCGAGGCGTAGAACGCCTCCTGCGCCTGGCGCAGCGCGCCCCGCAACCGGCAGGCCGCCCGCAGCGGGCAGGGCGGGTCGTCCTCGCAGCCCACCACGTCGCCCGCGCCCTCCAGCTCCCGCACCAGCGCGCCGACGCTCGCGGCGCGCCCGGCCGCGGTGAGCTGCAGCCCGCCGCCCCGCCCGCGCCTGGCCTCCACCACGCCCAGCTCGCTCAGCCGGGCGACGGCCTTGGCCGCGTGCGTGTAGGGGACGTCGAGCATCCCGGCCGCGGCGCGGGTGGTGAGCAGGTCGTCCGGCCGCGCCACGGCCAGGCGCATGACGATGCGCAACGCGATGTCGGTGAAGGCGGTCAGCCGCATGCCTCTACGGTAGGCGCTGCCCGCCGGTCACCAGGTCAGAGCCGGCCCAGCACCGCCATCGCCGGGAGCGCGCGGTCGTTGTAGTCGAACAGGGCCTGGTTCTCCCAGCCGTTGCCCGACGACGGGTCGGCCGGGTCCCAGCCGTTGCCCCGCACGCCTGTCCAGGTCGCCTCCCAGGTGAACAGGCCCAGACCGCGCCCGTTCGGCACCGCGCGGACGATCTCGGCCACCTTGGCGAGCATCGCCGACTGCCCCTGCGGCGTGGCGGGGTAGCCGGGATACGGCTCCGCGGCGGTGATGATGTTCGGCCAGCCGTCGTCGTCGGCCGTGGTGAACGGGTGCGCGGTCTCCACCACGACCACGGGCTTGCCGTACCTGGCGGCGACGTCGTTGAGGTTGGACTGGAAGGCCGCCAGTGTGCCGTGCCAGTAGGAGTAGTACGACAGGCCGATCACGTCGTAGCGGATGCCGTTGGCGTTCGCGTTGTCGAACCACCACCGGTACAGGCCGTTGTCGCCGCCGTTGGCCAGGTGCAGCACCACCCGGGTCGAGCCGGAGACCGCCTTGACCGCGTCGTACCCGGCGTTCAGCAGCGCCGCCGTGTTCGCCCAGTTGGAGTTGGAGCCGTCCGGCCAGAGCAGGCCGCCGTTGATCTCGTTGCCGACCTGCACCATGTCGGCCGTGGTGCCCTGGTCGCGCAGCGCGTCGAGCACGTCGTAGGTGTGGTCGTACACGGCCTGCCGCAGCTGCGCGAACGGCAGCGCCTCCCACGCGGCGGGCTTGAACTGCTTGCCCGGGTCGGCCCAGGTGTCGGAGTAGTGGAAGTCGATGAGCAGGCCCATGCCGAGCGCCTTGACCCGTTTGGCCACCGGAAGCACCCGCGCCTTGGTGTTGTAGCCGTCGGCCGGGTTCACCCAGACCTTGAGCCGCATGTAGTTGAGCCCGGCCTGGGACAGGATGGCCAGCGCGTCGCCCCTGCGGCCGCGGGTGTCGCGGTAGACGCCGCCGAGAGCCTCGGACTTGGCGAGGCTGGAGACGTCCGCGCCCCTGATCTGGAGGCGGCCCGGGCCAGCTTGCGCGTGCGCGGGGGCGGCGAGGGCCGTGAGTAACAGCAGCGTGGTGAGGATGATGCGTTTCATCGGTCTCCCTAGGGTTGGGGGGTTTCCGCGACGACCACGACCGCTCCGGCCGGGACGGTGACCGGCCCGTCGTGCCGCACGCCGTCGAACACGCTCACGCCGCTCACCCCCTCGACCGTCACCGGCTGGTCGCCGTGGTTGATGAGGAAGACGTGGCCGCCCCTGCGCACCCGTTCGAGGGTGTCGGGCAGGCCGTGCGGGCGGGACACGCCCGCGTGGTCGAGCACCTGGCCGAGCAGCTCGCGCAGGCCGGTGACGGGGGCGGTGGCCAGGTACCAGGCGGCGCCGGCGCCGAGGTCGTGGCGGGTGACGGCGGGATGCCCCGCGTCGGGCCCCTCGGCGAACCGCCTGACCGTGACGGCGGCCGCCGGGCGGACCCGCTCCGACCAGACGCGGGCCACCTCTCCCCCGGTCAGCGTCACCGTCGCGTGCTCGGGCAGCGGGTGGAACTCCTCGATCGACAGGCCGAGCAGCTCGCGCAGTGCGCCGGGGTGGGCGCCCGGGTGGATGGTGTCGTGCTCGTCCACGATGCCGGAGAAGTACGACACGAGCAGGTGGCCGCCCGCTTCGACGTACCGGTGCAGGTTCTTGGCGGACGCCTCGGTCAGCAGGTACGAGCTGGGCGCCACCACCACCCGATACCCCGAAATATCGGCGGAAGGGTGGACGAAGTCCACCGTGACGTGCTCCCGCCACAGCGCCTCGTAGAAGGCGTCCACCCGCTCCCTGAACGTCAGGTCCACCGACGGCCGCCAGTCCAGCTCCAGCGCCCAGTACGACTCCCAGTCCCAGGCGATCGCCACCTCCGCCCGCACCCGGCTGCCCCGCAGATCGGCGAGCCTGCGCAGGTCGGCGCCGAGCCGCACCACCTCGCGCCACTGCTCGGAGCCGGTCCCGGCGTGCGGCACCATCCCGGAGTGGAACTTCTCCGCGCCGAACCGCGAGGCCCTGAACTGGAAGAACAGCACGCTGTCCGAGCCCCTGGCGACGTGCGCGAGGCTGTTGCGGCGCATCTCCCCCGGGCGCTTGGCCAGGTTGCGCGGCTGCCAGTTGACCGCGCCCGCCGAGTGCTCCATCAGCATCCACGGCGCGCCGCCCGCCACCGACCGCGCCAGATCGGCGGACATGGCCAGGTCGATGTGGTTGTCGGGCCGCTCGGCCTGGAGGTAGTGGTCGTTGGCGACCACGTCCAGCTCGCGGGCCCACTGCCACAGGTCGGTGGACTTGCAGTTGACGGTGCCCGCGAAGTTCGTGGTGACCGGGATGCCGGGGGTCAGCTCGCGCAGGATGTCGCGTTGCAACGCGTAGTGCTCGCGGTGCTGGCCGTCGCTGAAGCGGGCGTAGTCGAGGCGCTGGGCGGGGTTGACGGCGGTGTGGTTGGCGCGGGGAGCGTCGATCTCGGACCAGTCGGTGTAGGTCTGGCCCCAGAACGTGGCGCCCCAGGCGTCGTTCAAAGCGGAAATATCACGATATGTCTGGCGGAGCCAGGTGCGCCAGGCCGCCACGCTGTGCTCGCAGTAGCACTCGCCGAGCGGCGCGCCGTACTCGTTGTGCACGTGCCACATGACCACGGCGGGATGGCCCCTGTAGTGCTCGCCCAGCGCCCGCACCAGCCGCGCGGTCGCCTCGCGGAAGGCCGGGGCGCTGGAGCAGGCGCTCTGCCTGCCGCCGAACCCGATCCGCACGCCCTCCCTGGTCACCGGCAGCACGTCGGGATGGCGGGCCACGAACCAGGCGGGCGGGGCGGCGGTCGGCGTGGCCAGGTCCACCGCGACGCCGCCCGCGTGCAGCCGGTCGATGATCTCGTCCAGCCAGCCGAACGTGAAACGCCCCTCCGCCGGCTCCATCAGCGCCCACGAGAACAGGCCCAGGCTGACCAGGTTCACCCCGGCCTCGCGCATGAGCGCCACGTCCTCTTCCAGGACCTCGCGCGGCCACTGCTCCGGGTTGTAGTCGCCGCCATAGGCGATCCCGGCAGGACGCTCCGGATACATCCATCCCCCTTGAAAAGCTTCTGTGAACGTGCACAGTAAGCCTCACGGCAGCCACTAGGGAACAGTTATTGCCAAATTTCATGCTCTTGCAGGACATTAACGAGAACGTAACGACCCCTTGACGGCTGTTTCGACGCTGTTCCACTCTGTGCACGTTCACAGAACCCCCCTGGAGGTACGCAATGCGCGCCAACCGCCTTGGAGCAGCCCTGGCCGTCGCACTCACGGCCACCCTCGCGAGCTGCGGCTCCGGCGAGCCAGCCCAGAGCCCCGAGGCGGCGCAGAGCCGGCCCGCCTCGCCGCAGGGCCCCGTCAAGCTCACGTACTGGACCTGGGCCCCCAACATGGACAAGATCGTCGAGGTCTGGAACAAGGCGCACCCCGACATCCAGGTGACGGTCAGCAAGCAGGCCGGCGGCGACGACGCCGCCGCCAAATTCCTCACCGCGGCCAAGGCCGGCAACCCTCCGGACCTGGTCCAGGCCGAATACCAGCACCTGCCCTCGTTCATCGCCGCCGACGCGGTCGCCGACCTGAAGGCCGAGACGGCCTCGATCAAGGGCGAGTTCTCCGAGGGCCTGTGGGGTCTGGTGACGCTCGGCACCGAGGCCGTCTACGGCATCCCGCAGGACAGCGGCCCGATGATGCTCTTCTACCGCCAGGACCTGTTCGACAAGCACGGCATCGCCGTCCCCAAGACCTGGCAGGAGTACGGCGAGGCGGCCCGCACCCTCAGGAAGAAGGACCCGAAGGCCTACCTCGGCACGTTCTCCAGCAAGGACCCGGGAGCGTTCACAGGCCTCGCCCAGCAGGCCGGCGCGCAGTGGTGGGCGATCAGCGGCGAGTCGTGGAAGGTGAACATCGCCGACGAGCCCACCAAGAAGGTCGCCGACTACTGGGACACCCTCGTCAAGGAGGGCGCCATCGACGACATGCCGTACTTCACCCCCGAATGGAACAAGGCGCTCAACGACGGCAAGCTGCTGACCTGGCCGTCCGCGGTGTGGGCGCCCGGCGTGCTGTCCAGCAACGCGCCCAAGGCCAAGGGCAAGTGGGCCGTCGCGCCGCTGCCGCAGTGGAACGCCGGCGAGAACTACAGCGGGTTCTGGGGCGGCTCGTCCACCGCCGTGTCCGCCAAGACGCCGAACAAGGCCGCCGCCGCCCAGTTCGCCACCTGGCTCAACACCGACCCCGCCGCCACCGGCCTGCTGGTCAAGGAGGCCGCCATCTACCCGGCCGCCACCAAGGCCCAGTCGGCGCTCGGCGCGCCGCCCGAGTACTTCGCCAACCAGCCCGACTTCTGGCAGCAGGCCGCCGCCGTCTCCGCCGGCGCCCGCGGCTTCACCTTCGGCCCGAACGTCGGCGTCACCTACAACGCCTTCAAGGACGGCTTCGACAAGGCGCTGCAGGACAAGACCCCGTTCACCGACGCCGTGCAGGGCATGCAGGACGCCACCGTCGCCGACATGCGCAAGTCCGGCTTCACGATCGCCTCATGAAGCCCTCGCAGCGGGGAATGTGGCCGTACCTGTTCCTGAGCCCCGCGATCGTGCTCTTCACGCTGTTCCTCGCGGTGCCCATCGGCTACACCGTCTACCTGGCGATGCGCCGTACCAAGGTGTCGGGTCTCGGGCTGGGCAAGGGCGCGCGGCGGGAGGTCTACGTCGGGTTCGACAACTTCGCCGCCGCCCTGGCCGACGCCGAGCTGTGGAGCGGCTGGCTGCGCGTGCTCGGGTACGGGGCGCTGGTGCTGGTCGTCATGCTCGGGCTGGCCTTGCTGTTCGCGCTGATGCTCGACTCGGCGCGGGTGCGGCTGGCCCGCTTCTCGCGGATCGCGATCTTCCTGCCGTACGCGGTGCCCGGCGTGGCGGCCACCCTGCTGTGGGGCTTCCTCTACCTGCCCTCGCTCAGCCCGATCAGGGACGTCCTGGACGTCGACTTCCTCGGGGCCACCACCGTCACGTACTCCATGGCGAACGTGGCGGTGTGGGGCGGGGTCGGCTTCAACATGCTCGTGCTCTACACCACGCTGCGGGCCATCCCCCGCGACCTGTACGAGGCCGCGCGGCTCGACGGCGCCTCGGAGTTCCAGATCGCCGTCCGGGTGAAGATCCCCATCTTGGCTCCGGCGATCGTCCTGACCACTGTGTTCTCCATCATCGCGACGATCCAGGTGTTCACCGAGCCCACCACCTTGCGCCCGCTGACCAACACCATCAGCTCCACGTGGAGCCCGCTGATGAAGGTCTACCGCGACGCGTTCGTCACCGGCGACCTGTACTCGGCCGCCGCCACCTCGATCGTCATCGCCGCGATCTCACTCGTCCTGTCGTTCGGATTCCTGCGCGTGGTACGCAACCACGCCTTCAGAGAGGGCTGACGGTCATGCCCCGCACCTCATGGGAGAACCGATGACCACGGCCACCGCGGCCACCTCCCGCCGCCACCGCCGCCGCACCCGGGTGGGCGCAGGACGCCCGATCGGCGCCGTCCCCACCGCCCTCCTGCTGATCGGGGCCGTCTACTGCCTGTTCCCGGTCTGCTGGGTGCTGATCGCGGCCACCAAGTCGCCCGGCGAGCTGTTCAGCACCGCCACCCTCTCCTTCGGCACCGGCTTCCTCACCAACGTCACGGAGCTGTTCGCCTACCGCGACGGCGTGTTCTGGCTGTGGGCGGGCAACACGCTCCTCTACGCGGGCGGCGGCGCGCTGCTGTCCACCGCCGTCTCCGCGGTCTCCGGCTACACGCTGGCGAAGTACCGCTTCCCCGGCCGGGACCTCATCTTCAGCCTGCTCATCGGCGGCATCCTGGTGCCGGCCGTGGTGCTGGCCATCCCGCAGTACCTGCTCTTCTCCAGGATCGGCCTGGCCGACAGCTACTGGGCCGTGCTGCTGCCGCAGATCCTGCACCCGTACAGCATCTACCTGGCCCGCGTCTACGCCGCCGCCGCCATCCCTGACTCCCTGCTGGAGGCGGGCCGCATCGACGGCGCCGGCGAGTTCGGGCTGATGTCGCGGGTGGCGATGCCGCTGATGGTGCCGGGCATGGTGACGATCTTCCTGTTCCAGTTCGTGGCGATCTGGAACAACTTCCTGCTGCCGTTCATCATGCTCGGCGACGACGGCAAGTTCCCGCTCACGGTCGGCCTCTACACGCTGCTGGCCGCGGGCGCGAACCAGCCCGCGCTCTACAACCTGATCCTGACCGGCGCCTTCCTGTCGATCGTGCCCTTGATCGCGCTCTTCCTCACGATGCAGCGATACTGGAGGACCGATCTGTCCTCGGGAGCGGTCAAATGAAACGCCCAACGATCCACGACGTCGCCGCCGCCGCGGGAGTCTCCCGCGGCACGGTCTCCCGCCTGCTCAACGGGGACAAGTACGTGAGCCCGGCGGCGCGCGTGGCCATCGAGAGGGCCATCTCCGAGACCGGGTACGTCGTCAACCGCGCCGCCCGCAGCCTGGTCACGCAGCGTACGGGATCGGTCGTCATGGTCCTGTCGGAGCCGCACGAGAAGCTGTTCGAGGACCCCAACTACAGCACCCTCATCCGCGTCGCCATCAGGATGCTCGCCGAGCGCGACCTGTCGCTGGTCATGATGATGGCCGGCGACGAGGGCGACAGGGAGCGGGTGGTGCGCTACGTCCGCGGCGGCCACGCCGACGGGGTGCTGCTCGTCTCCACGCACGCGGGCGACCCGCTGCTCGACGCGCTCGGCGGCGGCCCGCCCGCCGTCTCCTGCGGCGCCGTCATCGGGCGCGAGACCGTCATCCCGTACGCCGCCGCCGACGACCGGCTCGGCGCCCGCCAGATGACCGAGTACTTCGTCGGCCTCGGCCGCCGCCGCATCGCCATGATCACCGGCCCGATGGACACGCCCGGCGGCATCCAGCGCCTCGAAGGCTTCGCCGACGTCCTCGGCCGCAAGGCCACCAAACGGCTCATCGCGCACGGCGACTGGACGCAGGCCAGCGGCGAGCGGGCGATGACGGAGCTGCTGGAGCGCACCCCCGACATCGACGCCGTCTTCGTCGCCTCCGACCTCATGGCGGCCGGCGCCCTCGCGGCCCTGCGCGCGGCGGGGCGGCGGGTGCCGGAGGACGTGGCGGTGGGGGGCTTCGACGACTCCTCCGTGGCCGTCTCCACCCACCCGCCGCTCACCACCATCCGCCAGCCGCTGGCCGAGATGGCGCAGGAGACGCTGCGGCTGCTGCTGGCGCTCATCGACGGGGCGGGGCCCGTGGAGCCGGTGATACTGCCTACGGAGCTGGTGATCCGCTCCTCAGCCTGACCCGCACCCGCACCCCGCACCCCGCACCCGGCACCCGGCACCCGGCACCCGGCACCCGGCACCCGGCGGAGCAATTGCGCGACTCTCCCGAAATTTCCACATACCCGCAGTAGTACGATCGCCTGAGTTTCCGCACCCGAAGGAGCCCAGAGTGGCCGAGAACGGGCAGGAGCGGGCACCCTACGGAGTCGACACGACCAGGCCCAACGTCTCCCGCGTCTACGATTTCATGCTCGGCGGCAAGGACAACTACGAAGCCGACCGCCGAATGGCCCAGCGCGCCCTGGAGATCGCCCCGGACGCCCCCGAGGCCGCCCGCGCCAACCGCGAGTTCCTGAAGCGGGTGGTCAGGCACCTGGCCGCGGAGGCGGGCATCCGCCAGTTCCTGGACATCGGCTCGGGCCTGCCCACGCAGGGCAACGTGCACGAGATCGCCCAGTCGGCCGCCCCCGGCACCCGGGTCGTCTACGTCGACAACGACCCGATCGTCCTGGTGCACGGCCGCGCCCTGCTCGCCGTGGACGAGCACAGCACGGTCGTGGAGGCCGACCTGCGCGACCCGGACGGCATCATCGACCACCCGGAGGTGCGCCGGCTCATCGACTTCGACCGCCCGGTGGGCCTGCTGATGTTCGCCATCCTGCACCACCTGACCGACGACGAGCACCCGGCCGGCATCGCCGCCCGCATGGTGGACCGCCTGGCGCGGGGCAGCTACCTGGCGGTCTCCCACTTCCACAACCCGGGGCTGGCCTACCCGGAGGTGTCGAGGCAGGCGTTCGCGGCCGAGAAGATCTTCAACGAGACGCTCGGGACGGGCCGCTGGCGCACCCGCGAAGAGATCATGACCTATTTCGACGGCCTGGACCTGCTGGAGCCCGGTCTGGTGCCGCTGCCGGAATGGCGTCCCGACTCCGGCGACCAGGCGGAGCCGGGCATCACGTACCACACGTTCGTGGGAGCGGTCGCCCGCAAGCCCTGACTGCGGCCGAAAGATAATCGGGGTTTTAGCGCCGTCCGTTTACGGCCCATTTTCCTTATGAATGGCGATAACCACCGCGAGCGTCTGACGGCGCATGGCACGATGGGCGCGATTCTCGGTCGGGGGATTTCCGGTGCGTGTTGCCTGCCATGGAGGCTCGCTCGTGAACGGGTCACTGCACGTCGATCAGAAAGCGCCGCGGCGCGTACGGCTCCGCCTGCGGCGGACGGGCCTGGCCGCGCTCGTGGCGGGCCTGCTGGCGGGAGGGCTCGCGATCATCGACCCGGCCGCGGCGCTGCCCGGCACGGGCACGGCGGAGGAGAGCTTCTGGGCCGCCTCCGGCTCGCTGTCGCCGCGGCTGTCGAACGCCCGGCGCCCCGTGGAGCTGGGGATGCGCTTCACCGCCTCGCGGGCGGGCTCCGTGTCGGCCCTGCGCTTCTACAAGCACCCCAGAAGCTCGGACGGCCACACCGCAAGCCTCTGGGACGACCGGGGGAACCGCCTGGCGAAGGCGTCGTTCACCGTGGAGAGCAGCCAGGGCTGGCAGGAGGTGCGGCTGCCGAAGGCGGTCGCACTGTCGCCCGGCAGGACCTACACGGTGTCGTATTTCAGCGCGGACGGGCGTTACGCCGTCGTACCGGGTTACTTCACGCGGAATTCGCCGCGTACCGAATCGTTGCGGGCGCAGTCGCGCAACGGGGTGTACGTCTACGATTCCAGTGCTTTTCCGAGGCGAGCGAGTGCGGGAAAGCACAACTATCTGGTCGACGTGGCCTTCCAACCGGCGACCACCTCACCCTCGCCCTCACCTACTCCGACGGCGAGCCCGACGATCACGCCCACGCCGACGGTCACGCCGACTCCGTCCGTGACGCCCACCGTCACCCCGACGCCGTCCGTGACGCCCACGATCACCCCGACGCCCTCGCCCACGGGCCGGGCCGGCTGTGACCTGCCCCGTCACCCGAACCCGTCCTGCACCGGCGTCCCGCCCGGCACCAGGCTCACGACCGTCAAGGGCAACGTCACCGCCGCCAAGCAGGGCCAGGTCATCGAGGGGCAGCACATCACCGGCGACCTCATCATCACGGCCGGCGACGTCGTCATCAGGAACAGCCAGATCGACGGCCTGATCACGAACTGGGAGACGGGCGGCTCGTTCACCATCACCGACTCCACGGTGGGCCCGCCCAGCGGCTGCATCATCAACCAGGCCGTCGGCGAGAAGAACTTCAAGGCGGAGCGCATCAGCGTGCGCGGGTTCGACGACGGGTTCCGCATGTCGGGCAAGAACATCGTCGTCCGCGACTCGTACGTGAAACTGTGCGGCCCGCCGACCAGCCACTCCGACGGCATCCAGGCCTACTGCCCCGGAAAGATCGTCTGCAGCGGCCTGGTGTTCGACCACAACACGATCGACCAGCGGCAGGCGCCTGAGCATTCCGACCCGATCAATCTGGTGGACAAGAACCTCAGCGCGGTGACCGTGTCCGACAATCTCGTGGCCGGCGGCAATTACAGCCTTCTCCTGAAATGGCATTCCGGCCCGAAGTGGAAGGTCTCAGGAAACAAGATCGTGCATGAGGCGTGGGACTTCGGCGCCGTCAGCTCCGAGGACACCTGCGAGAACATCGACTGGGGCCCCGGGAACGCCGTCGTCACCATCGACCACGACTACCGGATCACCAAGACCGTCCGGACGCTGACGCACTGCGTGGAGTGAGGAGGGGCGGCTCAGCCGTCCTTCGTCCCGGCGTAGACCCAGCGGCCGTCGAGGCGGACGAACCTGCTGTTCTCCTCCATCTCGCCCGCCTTGCCGCGCTCCACGTAGTGGGCGCGGAAGCGGACGGTGCCCTCGGTGTGCACGACGCTGCCCCCGGTGCTCTCCAGCACCTCCAGCCGCACCCATGTGACCCGCTTGTCCAGGTCGAGCCGGGGCGGGCGGGCGGCGGGGTGCCAGGTGCGCAGCAGGTACGCCTCGTCGCCCACGCCGAACGCGCTGAACCGGGAGCGCATGAGCTGCTCGGCGGTGGCGGCGGCGGCCTCGCCGCGGTGGAAGCGGCCGCAGCAGTCCTGGTAGGGGGCGGGCAGGCCGCACAGGCAGGCACGAGGAGGCATGGGCTCCATTCTGCCCTGCGCACGAGGGTGCGCCCGCCCCCTCAAGCCCGCCCCCTCAGCCCTGTCCCCTCAAGCCCGCCGCCTCAAGCCCGCCGCCTCAGGTCTGCCGCCTCAGCAGGCCGTGGCGAACTGGGCGGCGAGGTCGGTCAGCGTGGGTCCGAGCGGCGCGTCCAGGGTGAGCGTGGCGTCGGCGTCGCCGCCGGTGGGCCCCTGGTTGACGATGGCGATGGGGATGCCGAGCGAGGCGGCCTTCGTCACGAACCGCAGCCCCGACTTGATCGCCAGCGACGACCCGAGCACGAGCAGCGCCCGCGCCCCGCCCACGACGGCGAAGCACTCGTCCACGCGCGGCCTGGGCACGTTCTCGCCGAAGAACACCACGTCCGGTTTGAGCACCCCGCCGCAGCCCGCGCAGCCGACCACCCGGAACCCGGCCACCTGCTCGTCGGTGAGCACGGCGTCGCCGTCGGGGTTGATCTGGCCGCCGGCGGCCTCCCAGGACGGGTTCGCCTCGCGCAGGCGGCGCTCCAGCTCGGCGCGGGGGGTGCGTTCCCTGCACGACAGGCAGACGACGCGGTCGAGGCCGCCGTGCAGCTCGATGACGCGCTGGGCGCCGGCCGCCTGGTGCAGGCCGTCCACGTTCTGGGTGACGATGCCGGCCAGCAGCCCGTGCCGCTCCAGCTCGGCGACGGCGCGGTGCCCGGCGTTGGGCCTGGCCGCGCCGATCTGCCGCCAGCCGACGTGGCTGCGCGCCCAGTACCGCTGCCGGGCCTCGGCGCTGCCGACGAAGCGCTGGTACGTCATCGGCTCGGCGCGCCTGGCCCGGCCCGTCGGGCCCCGGTAGTCGGGGATGCCCGACTCGGTGGACAGCCCGGCCCCGCTGAGCACGGCCACCCTGCCGCGGGCGACCAGCTCTGCCAGCTCGGCCAGCCCCGTCACCTTCGTCGTGCGTGGCGTGGTGCTTGGTGTCACCCTTCCATGGTGCCCTAAGCTCCGGTCTGCTCCTCCTGCGTGATCAGCTCGGCGATCAGCTCCGCGTGCCACAGCCGCCGCATCTCGGGGCAGCCGTCCAGCAGCTCGTCCAGCCGCCCGCGCCCGGCGACGCGGCCACGGTCGAGGACGATCACCTGGTCGGCGCGTTCGAGTGCGGCCTGCCGGTGGGAGACGACCAGCACGGTCTCCGGGCCGCGCCCCGCGATCCGCTCCCACAGGAGCCGCTCGGTCTCGACGTCCAGCGCGGAGGACAGGTCGTCCACCACCAGCAGGTCGGGTTCGCGGACGAGGGCGCGGGCGGCGGTGGCGCGCTGCACCTGCCCGCCGGACAGCCGCACCCCGCGCGGCCCGACGACCGTGCCGAGCCCGTCGGGCATCTCGGCCAGGTCCTGCTCGAACACCGCCAGCTCCAGCGCCCGCCGGGCGTCGTCGTCGCTCGCGGGCCTGCCGAGCAGCAGGTTCTCCCGCAGGGACGCCGAGAACAGGCGGGGCACCTGGCCCGCGTACGCGGTACGGCCGGGGACGAGGAACGTGCCCGGGTCGGCGACCGGGGCGCCGTTCCACGCGATCGTGCCCTCGTCCAGCGGCAGGAGGCCGAGCAGGGCGCGTACCAGCGTGCTCTTGCCCGCCCCCACGGCCCCGGTGATCACGGTGAAGGAGCCGCGTTCGAGCCGCAGATCGACGCCGTGCAGCGCGCCGCGCACGGTCAGCCCGCGCGCTTCCAGCACTCGCAGCGGACCGGGGTGCGGGGGCGGCGGAGCGGCGGGCGGTGGGTCGTGGTGCAGCCAGACGTCGGCGCCCCGCGACAGGGTGCCGGCGTCCTCGTGCGGCGCCATCAGCGCGGTGAGCCGCTCCGTGGCGACCGCCGCCTGGGGCAGCCGGTAGAGGGTCGTGCCGATGGAGCGAGGCAGCGCGGTGAGCCAGCCGAGGTAGCTGGTGAACAGCGCCAGGTCCCCCACGGTGAAGTCGCCGCCGCGCATGGCGGGCGCGGCCAGCAGCAGCACCAGGCCGGTGCTCAGCTCGACGGTGGTGATGGTGGCGGCGTCCAGCAGGTCGGTGGCCATGCGGTCGCGGACGGCCGCGTCGCGCCGCCGCCGGTTGTGCTCGCGCAGCCGTTGCAGGGCCGCGAGCTCGGCGCCCGCGGTCTTGAGCGCGAGGACGCCGCCGAACACCTCGCCCACGTACGCCGTCACGGCCGCGCCGAGCCGCCTGGCCCGGCGGTGCAGCCTGGCCACGACCCGGTGCATCGACCTGCTCAGCACCCCGGCCGCGAGCATCGGCAGAACCAGCACCAGGGTGATCAACGCATCGATCGAGGCCATGATCGGCAGGGCGACGGCCGCGAACAGCGTGGTTCCGACGAGGCTGACGCTCTCGTCGGTGAAGTCCACCGCGTCGGCCACGTCGTCCCGCAGCCGGGCGACGCCCTCGCCCGAGGAGTGCGGCAGCCGCGCGGCGGCGGGGCCGCGCGCGGTCAGCACGGAGCGCAGCACGTTGGCGCGCAGCAGCGTCGCCGCCGCGTTCCACCAGTACACGCCGTACGTCCAGGCTACGACGATCACGACTCCGCGGACCAGCTCGACCCCGGCGAACGCGGCGCACAACCACAGCGTGGCCTCCAGGGCGGCCGGCCGGTGCCCGCTGATCCGGTCGAAGACCTGCTGCAGGACGAGCCCGCCGGCCAGCGGGATCACGTGGACGGGCAGCCACAGCAGCGCCCCGATCAGGTACCTGCGCAGGTCGAACGTGGCCAGCCGGGTGGCCACCAGCATCACGGGCCTCACCGGCTCACCCCCGCCAGGTCGAGCAGCCGCCCGAACCTGCTGTCCGGGTCCGCGGCGAGCTCGTCGCGGCGGCCGTACTCGACGATCTTGCCGTGGTCGAGCACCGCGATCTTGTCCACCCGGGACAGCGACGACAGGCGGTGCGCGATGATCACCGCGGTCCTGCCGTGGAGCAGGCGGCCGACGCTGTCCTCGATGCGGCGCTCGGTGGCCGGGTCGAGGCGGCTGGACGCCTCGTCGAGGACGACCAGCCCCGGGTCCGCGAGGAACGCCCGCGCGAACGCGATGAGCTGCGCCTGCCCCGCCGACACGCCGCGCAGCTCGGTGCCGAGCCCGTCGGGCAGCCCGGCCGCCCACTCGCCGAGGCCGACGCCGTGGAGCACCTCCATCAGCCGCTCGTCGCCGGGCGACGGCCTGAACAGCGTCAGGTTGTCGCGGACGCTGGCCGCGAAGAGCTGCACGTCCTGCGTGACCACGCCGATCCTGGTGCGCAGCGCGTGCGGGTCGGCCTCGCGCAGGTCCACGCCGCCCACCCGGACGGCGCCCTCCACGGGGTCGTGCAGCCGCAGCACCAGCCTGGCCAGCGTGGTCTTGCCGCTGCCCGTCCGCCCGACCAGGCCCAGCGTCTCGCCGGGCGCCAGCGTGACGTCGATCCCGGACAGCACCTGCTCGTCGTCGTCCGGGTAGCCGAACGCGACCCCTTCGACGCGCAGCCCGAGCGGCCCGGTGGCGGGCAGCGGGCGCGTGCCGGGGGTCAGCGCGGGCCGCTCCGCGAGCAGCGCCGCGATGCGGGCCAGCCCGGCCAGGGCCGCCTGGTACTGCCTGATCTGGTCGATCAGCCGCTCGAACGGCGCCCGCACCATGAGCGTGTACTGGAAGAGCAGCACGGCGGTGCCGACCGTGAGCGTGCCCGCCTGCACCGTCCAGGCGGCCAGCCCCAGCATGATGGCCGTGCCCGCGGCGAACGCCACCGAGGTGCCGGCGAGCAGCGTGGTGCCGATGCGGGCGTCGCGCCGCTCGGCCTGGAACAAGGCGGCGGCGACCTGGTGGAAGCGGCGGACCGTGTGCTCGCCCGCGCCGTTGGCCCTGAGGTCCTCGGCGCCCGCCAGGCGCTCCTCCAGGGTGCCGAACAGCGTGGCGCTCGCGGCGCGGGAACGGGCCGCCGACGGCACGGCCAGCCGCTGGGCGCGCGCCATGCCGTACCCGATGAGCAGGCAGTACATCAGCAGCACCGCGCCGATGCGCCAGTCGACGGCGAACACCACGACGATCACGCCGGCCAGCAGCAGCACACTGGCCACCACGTCCAGCAGGAACGCCACCACGAAGTCGGCGACCGCCACGACGTCGCCGTCCACCCGCTCGATCAGCTCGCCGGGCGTGTGGCGGCCGTGGAAGGCCAGGTCGAGGCCGAGCGCGTGGCCGGTCAGGCGCTCGCGCAGGCGGTTCGTGCCGTCCCAGGCCAGCCTGCTGGCCAGCCATGCCGTCACCATCCTGGCGGCCTGGCCCGCGACCGCGAGCCCCAGGTAGGCGAGGGCGACCAGCGTGAGGTGCCGGGTGCTCGCGCCGCCGATGGCGTCGTCCACGAACCGCCGGGTCACCTGCGGCGCGGCCAGCGGCAGCGCGGTCGCGGCGGCGATCGCGGCGGTCAGCGCCGCGCCGGCGCCCGGTCCTGGACGGAGCAGTCGTAGTACGGAGAGGTCAGAGGTCGATGCGGAAGAGGCCCCGGTATCGATCGAGCTCAAGAAGCGTCATGCCCTTTGCGTCGGAGGAGTCACTGAGCTGAGGGATCATGAACACTGCAGCCATCTCGGGCCTCCTCACGGTGGTGGGCACGCTTCTCGTCCGGGAGTACACCAGGCCCCGGTCTCGCCCGGCAACCGAATTTAGCGGGGCGCGGGACGTACGACGCAGCCCAGCCGCAGCTCCGCGCACTGCTCCCGGCCGTCCACCCGCCACCAGAGCTGCCCAGGGGCGGGCAGCATCTCGGTGATCAGCACCTCTGCCGGGTCGTGCCTGGCCAGGTCCTCGACGGCGAACGGGTCGCAGAAGTCGACGTAGAAGGGGGTGGGGGTGGCGGGGTGGTGGACGAAGACGTGGCGGGGCAGGTCACGTTCGCGGCGCAGGCGGTGGATGGCCAGCCAGCGGTCGAACGCGTCCGCGCCGCGCTCCGCCGGGAGGGGGACGCGCCAGCGGGCTCGCTGGTAGATCAAGTCGTCCAGGAGGATGCGGGGGGTGTGGGCGCCCAGGTCGATCTCGGGCGGCCGGTCGGGGAGCGGGCGCCGGTCGGGGCCCGGTGGGATGGGCGGGGGCCGGTCGGGGCCCGGTGGGATGGGCGGGCCGGGGAGCGGGTGCCGGGTGGGGCGGAGCTGGGCGGGGAGGGGGTCGTGGAGGGGGCGGCAGTCGGCGCGTACGCCGCACAGCAGCCACGTCGCCTCGTCCAGGGTGGGGCCGACGGCCATCAGGTCGGGGCCGGGAAGGGTGGGGCGGGCCTGGGTCCGGGTCCAGAGGTGGGTGGTGGCGCGGGCCACGTCCTGGCTGGTCAGCTTGATCACGTGCGGCGCGCTGTGGGTCAGCGCCTCAGCCGCGAGCCGCCGCTCGCTGCGGGTCAGCGCGTCGGACGCGAGCCGCTCCAGGGTCGTGGTGAGTGCGTGCAGGTGCGCGGGGTCGTCGGCGAGGAGCGTGGCCAGGTGCCACAGCGGCAACACCGCCGTGAGCGCCGCCCGCAGCCCGGTCAGCGCGCCGCCGCCTATCGTGACGCGTTCGCTGTACGGGCTGGAGCGCGCCTCGCGGAACACCTCGTGACGCTGCGGCCCCCGCGCCTCAGCGTCCCGCGACCGCCCGCCCCACCCGTGCGGATGCGGCCGCCCCTCGACCCCGCCCCGCGCAGGCCCGTCCCCCGCCGTCGCGCCTCTCGAAGGCCCGTCCCCCGCAAGAGCGCATCTCCCGGCCGAGTCCAGCGCTTCGAGCCGAGCGTCCTCGAAGTGCTCCGCCCGCCGGGGCCAGGGCGCGTCCGCGTACCGGGCCCGCAGCTCCTCCACCCGCCCCGCGTCCCCGACGTGCCGCGCCAGCCACTCACCCGCCTCGACGACCACCCGCTCGGGCCCCGGCTCCCCCACCCGCAGCGCCCGCCCGTCCCCCGGCTCGAACCGCGCATACAGGACGGGCCCGCCGCCCCCGCCTCCGACCGTTAACCGCCGCAGTTGCCGGTGGGCCGCCGCGCTGAGCAGCCGGGAGCGCCTGGCCGTGCCGTCCCCCGGCCTGCGGGCGAGCGGATGCCGCACGATCGCCTGGTAGAAGGCGGGATCGGCGAGAAAGGCGGCCTCCCGTACGGACTCCTCGTCGTAGGCTTCCGCGACCTTGCGCCGCGTCACGAGCCAAGCGGCGGCGTAGGCGCTTCTGGCCGCCGCCCGTGCCGCCCCCGCCACGACCACGGCCGACTGCCACCGCCGCGCCCACTCCCCCAGCCCGAGCGACTCCAGCAGCCCCAGCTCCTCCCCGGACAGCGGCATCCCGGTGCGCACGCTCCTGATGCAGTGCCTGGCCTGTGCGCGCCGTTCGGGGACGAGCCCCAGGACGCTTCCGCGCATGGGGGCGGCCAGGCGTTCGAAGGCCCGCCGCTCGGCGGTCAGGCGGCGTTCGGCGGCGAGCAGCCGTTCGGTGAGCCGCCGCAGGCCGGGATGGCCCAGGCCGTCGAGCAGCGACACCGGCAGGCCGGTGGTGCGCAGCAGGAACCACGGGCACAGCTCGACGACGAGGTCTCCCCGCCCGCCGACCGCGCCGTCCCCCAGCCGCCCGCTCACCCGCGTCTCCCCGACGCCTCGGCCCCGCCACCCGCCACGCCACGCCACGCGTCACCCGCTGCACCACCCGCTGCGCCGCCTGCCGCACCGCCCACCGCGCCGCCCACCACGCCGCCTGCCGCACCGCCCACCGCGCCGCCCACCACGCCGCCTGCCGCGCCCCCGGCAACCGCGCCCCCAGCCACCGTCCCACCGGCGGCCGTGTCCCCGGCGACCGTGCAGGCGGCGAGCCGTCCCGGCGGGAGGTCGTGCAGCCGGTCGCGCCACGTCCTGATCGTGCTCGCCACCTCCCAAGCCCGCATGGTCTCTGGCGCGTCGAACTCGATCCACCGCGTCAGGTCGTCCCCCGCACGCGGCGGGAAGCGCACGCTGTGCCCGGCCCAGACCGTACGGATCCCCATCCGGTACGGCCGCAACCCCCCGAGCCGAACCCCGCCCGGCCCGTCCGCCAGCAGCTCCAGCGACTCCCCCACCACACCCGCGTCGATCCCCGGCGCGCCCACCGCCAGCTCGCACGTCACCGGCGCCGGCATCGGGATCGCGGCCAGCAGGCGGCGGAGGTTGACGGTCATGCCGTTCAGCCCGGTCACGGCGGCCAGGAAGTCGATGCGCGTCACGATGATGGTCAGCCCCAGGCAGCGGGCCAGCGTGCCGAGGGGGAAGCGCGCCACCCGTACCGCGTCCAGCCTGCCCGCCCACGGGCCGCTCGGGGGCGGCGCGTCGCCTCCGGTCAGCCAGCGGACGTGGGTGCGGGAGCCGCCGGCGTACCAGCTCGGGCGGATCACCCGTTCGGGCGACCAGCTCAGCCACTCGGCCCCGGCCAGCTCGGGGACCCGCCGCAGCGCCGCGACCTGCTCGGCCACGAGCCGCCCGCACAGCGTCACCCGCTCCGCGCCGAGCGCCCGGACCAGCGCGAACGCGGCGGGAAGCTGCCGCTCGCCGTCCACCACGACGTGCACGCGCCGCTCCTTGGCTGCCTCCACCGCCTGGTCGATCTCGGGACGGAACAGCTCGCACCTGGCGGCGGCGGTGAGCACGTCGCGGCTGCTCTGCGTGCTGCCCTCGGCCAGTTCGAGCCCGTCGATGCTGAGCCGGAGGGCGGGGTCGCCAGCCAGGCGCAGCGCCGTGCCGACGGCTCGCAGGTGCGCGTCGTCGTAGCCTGCCCGCTCGATGACGGCCGCCGCCCGCCCGGCCGGGGCGGTGTGCGGCCCGCCGGGGCGTCCTGCGGCGGCGCGCAGGAGGGAGGGGTCGGCGAGGCGCTCGACGACGCGGGTGCCCAGGTCGAGCACCTCGGTGCCGGGCGGCGGGACGATCTCGGTGGTGAAGTCGGTGAACGGGGGGATGACCAGAAGTTCCATCAACCGCCCTCTCCGGGCCAGGGGTAGGGGTGTGCCGGACGGCCCCGCAAGTTCTCCGGCCGGGGCCGCAGGTCGTCCGCGCGAGGCCGCAGGTCGTCCGTGCGGGGCCGCAGGTCATCCATGCGGGGCCGCAGGTCATCCGCGCGGGGCCGCAGGTCGTCCAGCCTGGGGCGCCGATCCGTGGTGCGCGGGCCGGAGAGCTGCGGCTGTCCTTCCCACGCCGCCCCGCGCCGCTCCATCCACCGCGCGGCGGCGGCCCCTCGCGACGGCTGCGCGGGCTGTCGCAGACCTCTGACAGCCTGCTGGACCGGCCCGGACAACCGCCGCACCTCCTGTACGGACCGGTTCGTCCTTTGAGCGGAGCCGTCACGCCCTCGCGACTCACCGGCCACCTCCGGCCGCACGCCACCACCCGCACGCTCCCCGGCCGCACGCTCCCCGGCCGCACGCTCCCCGGCCGCCGCCCTCTCCCCGCCCTGCGCGGGAGATCCGGCAGGCCGCAGGTAGACGCACCGCAACTCGGCCGCGAACCGCCGCTCCCCCTCCCGCAGCCAGCACTCCCCCGGCCCCGGCAACACCTCGGTCACCGTGACCTCGTCGGCGGAGGCGGCCAGGCGGGCCAGCCCTTCGAGCAGCGCCGGCGCACGCGTGTCCACGTAGAAGGAGCGCCGCTCCCGCGCCGTGGACGCGAAGAACGCCACCGGCAGGTCGTGGGCCTCCCGCAGCCGCGCCATCGCCACCAGCAGCTCACGATCGCCCCCGGCCTGCTCCAGCGCCTCGAACGAGGCGCGCCCCACCCGCCACAGCCGCCGCGAGAAGACCACGTTGTCCCAGGTCAGCCGTGGCACGCGGGCCAGCTCGCGAAGCCTCGGCAATCGCACCCTGGGCAGCGCGAACGCCGTGTGCAACGCCGTGTCGTGCTCGCCGTTGTGCAGCAGCAGCGGCTCCTCCATCCCCTTGGCGTACAGGACGGCCCGCTGCCCGTCGCTGTGCACGTACAGCTCGTCCAGCCCGATCCGCCGCCGCCTCGGGTCGGCCGCCACCCCGCCGAGCTCCAGCACAGGGCCGGGCAGCTCCAGCGGCGGAACGCCGTTGGAGCGGCGCGAGACGACGTTCAGCACGGTGAACCCGGACAGCGCCCGCCTGATCCCGGTGTCCCGCTCGGCCAGGCACGCGGCGCGTTCCTCGTGGAACTGCAACGCCCACGGGGTGAGCAGCACCGCGTCGTGAATTCTGCTGAGGACCAGCGGGGTCACCCCCGCCTCGTACGCCTCCAGCGCGGGCGCGGCCACCATGACGTCGGCCGAGCAGAGCACCGGGGCGGCGGGCGCGGCCGGTGCGGGGAGCAGTCCGGCGAGGTTCAGCTCGGTGGTGCCGGCGGGCGAGTCGCGGACGAGGGCGGCGATGCGCTCGTCCAGCCGGTCGCCGTGCTCGATCTCCAGGTCGCCGGTCGAGCGCAGCACCTCGGCCAGCTCGTACGTGCCCGGCCCGAGCCTTCCGGCCAGCAGCCGGTTGGTGCGCTGCCTGGTCAGCTCGGCCTCCTCGGCGAGCAGGTCGAGCACCCTCGGCACGCGGCCCCGCAGGTCGGCGGCCAGCCCGTCGCCGACGGTGACCCGTAGCGTGCCGGCGGCGGCCTCGTGCACGATCGCCCGGTCGTCGCGGCGCCCGCCGCCGGCCAGCGCCTCGATCCGGCGTTGCACGGCCAGCTTCACGTCGGGTGACGCGCCGGGGTACTGGGCCAGCAGCTCGCTGATCTCGCCGACGCGCCTGCCGAGCGGGAGGTCGGCGTCCTGGGCGGGGCGGGTGCCGATGATCGCGCGGGCGCGCTGCGCCGGTACGCCGGGGCGGGACACGAACGGTCTTCGGGGTACTCCCGAGGCCAGCATCCTGCTTACGCGCGCCTCCCGTCCGCCCGCGCTCTCCTCCCCCGGGCCACGGCCCTTCCGGGTACGGCCCTCGGCCTCGGCGCACCCGCACTCGCAAGCGCCCGAAGCCGCCCTGGCCCGCATCCCCTCACCCCGCGCCACACCGTCACGCGCCCGGTCACCACGCGCCACACTGTCACGCGCCACACCGTCACGCGCCACACCGTCACGCGCCACACCGTCACGCGCCACACCGTCACGCGCCACACCGTCACGCGCCACACCGTCACGCGCCACACCGTCACGCGCCACACCGTCACGCGCCACACCGTCGCGGGCCGTACCCTCGCGGGCCTCGTCACCCCCCGCCACCGGCACCCCCTTGGCGACCAGCCGCTCACGCAACCACCCGAGCGTGTCGCAGACGGTGGCGGGCGGGCACAGGTCGTGGGTGAGCAGCCCGCGCCGCACCGCCACGGCCATCGCCGCCGAGGCCCGCTCCACACCCGCCCCCGTCTCGGCCGCGATCTCGGCCAGCGTGCGCCCGCCGTCGCAGTGCCCCACGAAGGCGGCCCCGTCGAGCACCTCCCCCGTCCATGTCTTGCGGCGCGGCACCAGCCCGGCGACGAGCGCGGGCTCGGCGAGCACGCGCTGCTGCAACGCCTCGCCCACCCGCGCCGCCGGGAACGCCACCCGCCGCGCGTACTCGGCGGCGCCCGCCCACGTGTGGCCGCCGCGTTCCCCCGGGGCGACGACTCCGTAGTTGACGGGCCCGTAGCAGCCCGCCGTCTCGCACGACGCCGACAGCCGCTGTACCTGTTCGGCGAGCTCGCGGCGGATCTTGCCGCTCTTGGCGCCGCGTCGCAGGTCGCGGTAGAGGGCGGGCGCGGAGCACACGAGGGCGTCGAGGAAGCGCTCGTCGGCGACGATCCCCGCCACTGCGGCCCTGCCGAGCGCGGCGTCCCCGGTGACCAGGCCGGACAGCGTGAGCCTGGCCTCCTCCAGCCGCCCGGTCACCTCGTTCCACGCCGCCAGCCAGCCGGCCGGGGCGGGCGTGCCGTCCGGCAGGGGCCGCAGGGCGCGCAGGCGTCCGCGCAGGCCACGCGGCAACCGCCCGCTCCCCGCCCAGCCGCTTCCCGCCCGCCCAGGGGACGCGTCGGGCGGGCCAGCGTCGGGCGGGCTTGCGTCGGGCGGGCCAGCGTCGGGCGGGCTTGCGTGGGACGGGCGGGCGTCGGTGTCGTGGCCAGGCGGCTCGGCGAGCAACTCGCGAGCCTCCCGCTCCAGCCCCGCGACCACCACCGCACTCTCCGCCGCCCGCGAGTAGACGAGGGACATGACGAGCTCCCAGGAAAACCCGGCGCTCCGGACGACCACGGCCGGCAGCAGGTTCCAGTCGTGCTCGATGTCCATATGGGCGGCTCCCTATCCAGACATGAATTTGTTGTTCCGCGTCTCAACTCAGATATTTACAAGATCATTTTCGTGTGTCAATGGATACCGAGATTAGAAGAAAATGAGAACCAGGAAACCCCGCCCACCAACAACGGCAAATCCCACCATAAAGGGCAGCACTGTTTACTTTCCGTAGCCAGCCCGCCTATCCTTGCAGCACAGAGCGTCAACACCGCTCTGAAAAGCGCATTTCCCAATGCGCCGCGCCGCCCGTCGATTTCCCCGCCATTCAAATCACCGCGGGACGTTCGCCCGGATATTAATGCGCTCGAAGGCGTTCCCATTCGCACGCCAGGGCAAGGTGCGGTCAAGGGCGCGTGCCAGTGCGCCGAAGAGGAGAAACGGACTGATAGAAGGTGACATGAGGTGAAGGGAGAGCGGTGACGGACGACGTGAGACTGCGGCACCGCGACGGGCCGCGGCTGAGCACGCCGGTGCTGGTGGCGGTGTGCCTGCTGGTCACGCTCGTGGTGGTCGCGCTGGACGTGGCCACGGGCACGGCGGTGCGACTGTTCCCGCTGCTGATCTTCCTGCCGGCGATCGTCTCGGCGCTCGGCGAGGTGTGGCAGACGGCGCTCGTCTCGGTGTGGGTCATCGTGTGGGAGATCGGCACCGGCTTCTACCTCGGCGCGGAGACCGACGACATCCTGCTGGCGACCGGGTTCATGGTGCTGTTCGGGGGGCTGAGCGTGTTCGGCTGCCGGTACCGGGTGCGGCGCGAGGAGGAGGTGTCCCGGCTGCGCTCGGCCGCGGCGGCGCTGCAACGGCAGATCGTGCGCCCGCTGCCCCTGCGCACCGCCGACGTGGTGGTGAACGGCCTCTACCAGCCGGTCGAGGAGGACGCGATGGTCGGCGGCGACATGTACGAGGTGGCCGCCTCCCGCCACGGCACCCGCGTGCTGATCGCGGACGTCCAGGGCAAGGGACTGCCCGCGATCGGCACGGCGCTGGCGGTGCTGGGCTCGTTCAGGGAGGCCGCCTACCGCGAGCACACGCTCACCGGCGTCGTGGCCGCCCTGGAGAACTCCGTGGTGAGGCAGAACGCGTTCGCCACCCAGACCGGCGAGCCGGAGCGGCTGGTCACCGCCCTCGTGCTGGACATCGGCAGGGGCCCGGCGGTCGAGGCCGTCAACTGCGGCCACATCGCCCCGTTCGTCATCCACGACGGCGACGCGATCCAGGCCGACCTGGGCGAGCCCGCCGTGCCCCTCGGCCTGGCGGCCCTGTCGTCGGAGCCCAGGAGGGGGACGCGGTTCACCTTCCCGGCCGGCGCCACGATGCTGCTGTGCACCGACGGGGTCACCGAGGCCCGCGACCCCAGCGGCGCCTTCTACCCGCTGGAGGCGCGGCTGCGTTCCTACGCCCGCGCCCCGTCCGGCGGCCTGGCGGCCAGGATCGACGCCGACCTGCGGGTCTTCACCGGCACCGCGCCGCGCGACGACATCGCGATCCTCACGCTCCGCAGAACCGACCCGTCTTCATGAACCACTGACGACACCCGCGCGTACCTACACACATCGGACACGTGGTCCATGGAGGTGTCGTGGAGCTCAGTCTCTTGCGGGCGCAAGCGCACAGCCCGTCGTACTTCTCACTCCTGCGCAGCTCGTCGGGAGAGCGCGCCCCGGTGGACTTCTGCATCCCTTGCAACCCGTATTTCCCCACACCGGAGATCTTCGAGCACCTCGGGAGAAATCTGGAGACGATACTCAAGTTCTATCCGAGCGACGCGGGCACGATCACCGAGGAGCTCTGCTCCACGCTCGGGCTCCACCCCAAGACGGTCGCGATGGGCAACGGCTCCACGGAGCTGATCACCTGGATCGACCATCTGCTGGTCCGCGAGAGCCTCGCGGTGCCGATCCCGACCTTCGGCCGCTGGACCGACCAGCCGCTGGAGACGGGCAAGCGGGTGGACATGTATCCGCTGCAGGAGAGCCGCAACTTCACGCTCGACGTGAACGACTACGTCTCGTTCATCCGCACGCGCGGCTCGCGGGTGGCGGTGATCTGCAACCCCAACAACCCCGACGGCGGCTACCTGCCCAAGCACGAGGTGCTGCGGCTGCTCGACCAGCTCATCGATCTCGACCTGGTGATCGTGGACGAGTCGTTCGGCGACTTCGTGGACGCCGAGCCGTACCCGGGGATCGCGACGGAGGCCGCCGTGCGGCCGAACGTGATCGTGCTGCGCAGCCTCGGCAAGAACTTCGGCCTGCACGGCATCCGCTTCGGCTACATGGTCGCCAACCCGGCCCTGGCAGGACGGGTGCGCGACGCGCTGCCCAAGTGGAACCTGAACTCGTTCGCCGAGGTCGTGGTGTTCATGATGCGGCAGTTCATGCCCGAGTACCAGGAGAGCCTCAGGCGGCTGGGCAACGACAGGAGGGCGATGTTCCAGCAGCTCAGCACGATGCCGGGGCTGTCGGTGTTCGCCTCGCAGGGCAACTTCCTGCTGGTGAAGCTGCCGCCGGGCCACGACGGGGTGCCGCTGCGCGACCACCTGCTCGCCGAGCACGGGGTGTACGTGCGCGAGTGCGGCAACAAGCTCGGCACGACGAGCCAGTTCCTGCGGCTCGTCGTACGCCCTCAGGAGGACGTACGACGGCTGCTGATCGGCATGACGCAGTTCCTGTACTCGGGCAGCCTGCACGAGATCCCGGTGATCGGCCTGCATCACCGGGCCGTGAACTCGATCTCCGCGTAGCGGCCCGTGCGAAACCCTTCGCGAGGACCTCCGGCTACGCCTTCCCGCCCGGCCCGCGCAGGTGGTGGCGCTTGGGCAGCTTGAGCCCGCGCGCGTCCATGACCTGCCGCAGCCGGTCGGGGTAGTCGGTGATGAGCCCGTCGATGCCGTCGTCGATGAGCTTGTTCATGGTCGCCTCGTCGTCCACCGTCCACGGGATCACCTTGATCCCGAGGGCGTGGGCCTGGTCGACCATCTCCTTGGTGACGTACGGCTGGTAGTTCGCGTCGGTGACCTTGCCGTTCTGCGGGAACCCGTGGACCGGAGAGAACGCCTGCGCCCCGAACGACCTGACCGCCTTGAGCGGGTCGCCGCCGAAGTCGTCGATGTCGAGGCCGCCCAGCCACGGCGACGCGCCGGCCTGCCCGGTCTGCAGGAAGTCGCGGTTGGTGAGGGCGACGAGCGGCAGGCGCGGCTCCAGCTCGCGCATCCGCATGAGCGCGCCCCAGTCGAAGCTCTGGATCGTCACCTGCCGCAGCAGACCGGCCCGGCGGATCTCGCGCAGCGTCACCTGCACGAACTGCTCCCTGGGCGCCGTCTCGCTGGGCGCCCCGGCCTCCACCTTGGTCTCGACGTTGAGCTTGACGCCGTGCGCCCGGTAGCGCCGCACCAGGTCGAACACCTCGCGCAGGGTGGCCATCGGCGCGCCGGGCACGGCCCGCTGGCCGGGGAACTCCGCGAGCGTCAGCGTCCCGCAGTCCATGGTCCTGACCTGCCGCAGGGTCAGCGTGTTGACGTATTTGCCGACGTAGGGGAACTCGGGGTCCCCTTCGACGGCGGGCGCGGTGTCGCGGCACTTCCTGTCGCTGATCCTGCGGTCGTGCGTCACGACGGCCTGGCCGTCCTCGGTGATCTGCACGTCCAGCTCCAGCGTGCTCACGCCGAGCTCAAGGGCGTTCGCGAACGCGGGCAGCGAGCTCTCCACCACGAGCCCGAGCCCGCCCCGGTGCGCCTGGAGGTCGAAGTCGCGCCCCCGCGTCCCGGCGGAAGCAGTGCCGGCGGAAGCAGTGCCGGCGGAAGCAGTGCCGGCGGAAGCGGTGCCGGCGGGCAGGGCCGCGAGCGCCAGGGCCGCCGTCGCGGCGAGCGCGTGCCATCTCTTCATGTCTTTCTTCCGTCCCCGTAGAGATGCTGGTCTCGCGACAAGATCGGGCATGACGGGGACGGGCGGGCGTACGCGGGGTGAGCACCGGGCGAAGCCTGCGCGATCAGCCGCCGTCCGTCACAGAAGCGCCGTCGCCGTCCGTGACGGCGTCGAAGACCCGCCGCAACCCCTGTGCCGGCGCCCCGCCCGCCGCGAGCGTCTCGGCCAGCAGGGCGGCGGTCAGCCCGTACTGCAGCAGCGTGACGCCCTTACGCGCGAGCACCAGCCCGGCGGACGCCTTCAGCCCGAGCCCTTCGACCAGCGCACCCGCACCGGGCCGCACCTCGTGCCCGCCACCGGGCCGCACCAGCCCGTCCTCGTACCCGTCGCCCAGCCGCACGAGCGCGTCCTCGTCCCCCTCGGGAAAGGACCACCCGAGGAACTCCTCGACGGCCGCCAGCGCGGCGGGCAGTTCCAGACTCACGACCTCACACCGCCTCCGACACGTCGCCCCCGACCACGCCGGCCGCCCTGACCTGGTCCATCATCGCCGCCATGTCCCGCACGTACCCCCGCATCCGCGACGCCCCGGCCCGCCGCAGCTCCTCCACCCCTGCCATGATCTGCTCGGTGCCGGCGCCCGCCTCGGCGCGCCGCCGCAGCAGGCCGTGCCGCAGGTCGTCCAGGGCGATGTTGACCCCGTCCACCACGCGTTCGCCCAGCAGCCGCGAGCCGCCGTACATGGCCCGCGCCGTCACGTTCAGCGCGACCAGCCGCGGCCCTGGCGCGCACACGGCGCTCACCGGCCCCTCGGACGTGCCGCGCACGTCGCCGTCCGGCACGCCGCCGATGGTCTCCAGCATCGCGATCAGCCGGTCGAACAGCTCGCCGAAGTCCAGCAGCGGCACCCCCGCGCCGGCGCACAGCGCGGCGGCGCTCACCTCGATGGAGGCCGTCACGCGCGCCATCCGCGCGTCGAGGTCGGCGCGCACGGCGCGCAGCTCGCGCGCCAGGGCGAGCGGTTCGACGAACGGCACGGCGTCGTCGACCGGCGACTCCCCGGCGAAGGCGGCGTCCACCGCCTCGGCCACCTGGGCGGCCACGGTCTCTGGCGGCTCGCGCATCAGCCAGGGGTCGATCCCGACCGCGACGAGCCTTCCCCTCGTAAGGACGGCGCGCACGCCGGGCTCCCGATGATTCCTGCGCAACTCGATGTGACTCCGACGGATTTCCTCTGGTGGCGCCTGCCACGCTAACCCCGCCTGGCAGGCGCTGAGCAGGGCGTCGCTCCGAGTTCACGACATGTTCGCCCGCCCGCAGAGGTGCCCGGCGCGTCCAGGTTGGGGGTAAGCTGTCCCGGCCAATCCCTTTACACCATAAACAGTCAGCCGACGATGGAAGGGTTCCGTGCTCTCCAGCCACCAGGCCAGCACCGTCCAGACTCGCGATCACAGCGCCGCCGACAGCCACGACAGCATCCAGGTGCGCGGCGCGAGGGAGAACAACCTCAAGGGCGTCTCCGTCGACGTCCCCAAGCGGCGCCTCACGGTCTTCACCGGGGTGTCCGGCTCCGGCAAGTCCTCGCTCGTCTTCGACACGATCGCCGCGGAGTCGCGGCGGCTGATCGACGAGACCTACACGGCGTTCATCCAGGCGTTCATGCCGAGCCTGTCGCGTCCGGACGTGGACGCGCTGCACAACCTGAGCGCGGCGATCATCGTCGACCAGGAACGCATGGGCGCCAACGCCCGCTCCACCGTGGGCACCGCCACCGACGCGCACACCATGCTGCGCATCATCTTCAGCCGCCTCGCCGAGCCGCACGTCGGCTCCGCCTCCACCTTCAGCTTCAACATGGCCGAGGGCATGTGCCCCGAGTGCGAGGGGCTGGGCAAGGCGACCGAGATCGACGTGGACGCGCTCGTCGACAGGGAGCTGTCGCTCAACGAGGGCGCGATCACGGCCCCCGGCTACGCGGTGGACAGCTGGCCCTGGCAGATCGTGGCCGGCTCCGGCCTGTTCGACCCCGACGCCAAGCTGAAGGACTTCACCGAACAGCAGTGGGCGGACCTGCTGCACAAGCCGGCCACCAAGTTCAAGTACGGCACCAGCAACTTCACCTACGAGGGCCTGCTCGTCCGGGTCAAGCGCGCCTACCTGGGCAAGGACCGGGATTCGATGCAACCGGGCGCGCGGGCGTTCGCCGACCGGGCGATCAAGCTGGCCCCCTGCCCCGCCTGCGAGGGCACCCGGCTGAACGAGGCCGCCCGCGCGGCGCGCATCCACGGCAGGAACATCGCCGACTGCTCGGCCATGCAGGTCAACGACCTGGCCGACTTCATCCGCGGCATCGACGACCCCCGCGTCGGGCCGGTGCTGGAGGGCCTGCGCTCGACGCTCGACTCACTGGTCGAGATCGGCCTCGGCTACCTGAGCCTCAACCGCGAGTCGGGCACCCTGTCCGGCGGCGAGGCGCAGCGGGTGAAGATGGTGCGCCATCTCAACTCCAGCCTCACCGACGTGACCTACGTCTTCGACGAGCCCACCGCCGGCCTGCACCCGCACGACATCCAGCGGATGAACCGCCTGCTGCTGGCGCTGTGCGACAAGGGCAACACGGTCCTGGTGGTCGAGCACAAGCCGGAGACCATCGCCATCGCCGACCACGTCGTGGACCTCGGCCCCGGCGCGGGCACGGCGGGCGGCCAGATCTGCTACTCGGGCAACCTGCTGGGGCTGCGCTCCTCCGGCACGCTGACCGGCCGCTACCTCGACCATCGCGTACGGCTGCGCGACACCTTCCGCCGGCCGTCAGGACAGCTCCCGATCAGGAACGCGACCCTGCACAACCTGCGGGACGTCAGCGTGGACATCCCGCTCGGCGTGCTCACCGTGGTCACCGGCGTGGCGGGCTCGGGCAAGAGCTCCCTCATCCACGGCCACGTGGCGGGCCGCGAGGGCGTGGTGGTGGCCGACCAGTCGCCGATCCGCGGGTCGCGCCGCAGCAACCCGGCCACCTACACCGGGGTGCTCGACCCCATCCGCACCGCCTTCGCCAAGGCCAACGGCGTCAAGGCGGGCCTGTTCAGCGCCAACTCCGAGGGCGCCTGCCCGGCCTGCAAGGGCATCGGCCTCATCTACACCGACCTGGCGATGATGGCCGAGGTGGCGTCGGTGTGCGAGACGTGCGAGGGCAAGCGGTTCACGCCCGAGGTGCTGACGTACCGGCTGCGCGGCAAGAACATCAGCGAGGTGCTGGAGATGCCGATCTCCGAGGCCCGCGACTTCTTCCCCACCGGCCAGGCCGGCACCATCCTCGACCGCCTCGTCTCCGTCGGCCTCGGCTACCTGGGCCTCGGCCAGCCGCTCACCACCCTGTCGGGAGGCGAGCGGCAGCGGCTCAAGCTCGCCATCAACATGGCCAAGAACGGGACCACGTACGTGCTGGACGAGCCCACCACGGGCCTGCACCTCGCGGACGTGGACCAGCTCCTGGCCCTGCTCGACCGCCTCGTGGACGACGGCAACTCGGTGATCGTCATCGAGCACCACCAGGCGGTCATGGCCCACGCCGACTGGATCATCGACCTGGGGCCCGGCGCGGGGCACGACGGCGGGCAGGTCGTCTTCTCCGGCACCCCCGGCGAGCTGGTCGCCGACGGGACGTCGCTGACGGCCATCCATCTGCGCGACTACGTCAACCACGGCTGAACCCGCTGGGCTCCCTCCTGGCGAGGGAGCCCACATGCCGGGTTGCACGGGACCGCGTGAACAGCGCCATTGAGCGACGGACAGCGCCACGTCCGGCCCTGTGGCACAGGATGGCGGTGCCCGGCGCACTGATGCGGCGGCCGTGCTGCTCCGTACGCGCTGGAGCCGGTGCTCAGACGGCGAGCCGGGCCAGCACGCGGGCGAAGTCCGGCGGCGGCGCCACCACGAGCCGCGTCTGCCCGTCCCTGGTCACGATGTCGGCCCTGATCAACGTCAGCCGCCCCTCGTGCCACCAGTAGACCTGCGAGCTGAGCCCGTCCGTACGGGCCGCGTGCACCCGCAGCCGCTCGATCGCCCGCACCACCCCGATCCCGTCCACCGGATGCAGCAGCAACGTGTACGGATCGGGCAGCACCACCAGCACCCCGTCGGACGGCACCGCCAGGTAGCTCGACAGCCACCGCAGGTGCGTGGCGGCCGACGGGCTGGACGCGGTGAGCCGGGTGACGGGCGTGCCGGACAGCTCGATGTGCTCCACCCGCAGCCGCTCCCTGGCCCGCACGTTGGCGACGGCCAGGTCGAGGGCCTGCCCGGTGGGCACGGGCCAGCAGCCGGACTCCTCGGGCCGCACCAGCCGCGACCCGGCGGTCAGCAGCTCGACGAGCTCGGCGTTGAGGTGGCGGCCGACGACGCGGGTCAGGTCGGGGATCTCGTCCACGGCCTCCACGCGGGTGCGCAGCAGGGACCGGACCTGTTTGAGGTCGCACACGTCGAGCCGGTCGCCCGCGGTGGCCACGGCGTGCGCGAGGTGCTCGGAGACCAGCATGGGCCAGTCTTCCCTGGCCCTGCGCCCGGCCTCGCGCCGCAGCCCCTTCAGCTGGACGACAAGCGGTTGCGGCCCTCCGAGGGTCACGGTGGACCCGTCAGGGGCGAACTCGAAGGAGTATCCGAGGGATTCCGCGACGAGAGCGAGCAACGAGTCGAGATCGACGTCCTCGACCGGCCGGCGAGAGGGCTCACGCCTGAACAAGTTCACGCGTCGTGTCCCTTTCTGTCGGATTCGTCCCTCCTACCTTGCCTGCTCCTCATTCCGCATCGCGCCAGTTAGCGAGCACGATTCGGTATCGATACCACCAAGTACGTTGAACCAGACACTGTGTTGCGGTGAGCCGTGCCCGACCGGCAGCCCCGCCACGATCGGCACTCCGAGCGGCTTCAGCCGGTCCTCCAGAACGGGGTACGGATCGCCGCACTTCACCCACGACCCCAGCGCGATCCCGCGCACCCCGTCGAACACGCCGACCTGCAGAAGCTGGGTCAGCATGCGGTCGATCCTGTACGGCTCCTCCCCCACGTCCTCCAGGAATGCGATCGCCCCGTCGAACGACGGCTGCCACCGCGTGCCGCACATGGAGGCGATCAGCGACAGGTTCCCGCCGCGCACCACGCCCTCGGCCCGCCCCGGCGCCAGCACCCGGTCACCGGCGACCGTGCCGGGCGTGCCGGGCGTGCCGAAGAGCGCCGCGCGCAGGCTCTCCCAGGTCCGCGGCTCCGGCCCGTTCTCGTCGCCCGCGATGACGTCGCAGGCGGCCATCGGCCCGTGCAGGGTGGCCACGCCCAGCTCGATGGCGAACGCGTTGTGCAGCGCCGTGATGTCGCTCGACCCGAGCAGCACCTTGGGGCCCGCCTCACGCATCAGGTCCCAGTCGAGCAGGTCGAGCAGGCGCGCGGCGCCGTACCCGCCCCTGGAACAGAACACGCCGGAGACGGCCGGGTCGCACCAGGCGGCCTGGAGGTCGGCGGCTCTGGCGGCGTCGTCGCCCGCCAGGTAGTCGAGACCCTGGCGGTCGAGGACGTGCTCGCCCGCGATCACCTTGAGCCCGAGTGACTCCAGCCGCTGGATGCCGCGCCTGAGCAGCACGGCGTTGGGCGGTCCTGACGGGGAGACGACGGCGACGGTGTCACCTGGCCGCATCGATCAGCTCCTTGACGAGAGCGGGTAGTGCCTGGCCGATCGGCTCGGCGATGACCCGGTCGGCGAACGGATCATACGGGGTGGGCTGGGCGTTCACGATCACCAGCCGGGCGCCGGCGTCGAGCGCCTCGCCGCACAGCCCGGCGGCGGGATGCACGGTCAGCGAGGTGCCGACCGCCACGAACAGGTCGCACGAGCGGGCCGCGTCGAGCGCCGCGTCGATCACCTCGCGCTTGAGGTTCTGCCCGAACGAGATGGTGTTCGACTTCTGGATGCCGCCGCAGCGCGGGCACGGCGGGTCGTCCTCACCCGCGGCCACCCTGGCGAGCACCTCCTCCATGGGGGTGATCAGGTCGCAGGACAGGCACTCGGCGCGGCGCATGGTGCCGTGCAGCTCGATGACCTTCCCGGGCGAGGAGCCGGCGAGCTGGTGCAGCTCGTCGATGTTCTGCGTGATGAGCGCGCGCAGCAGCCCGGCGTGCTCCAGCTCGACCAGCGCGTGGTGGGCGACGTTCGGCTTCGCCTGCCACGCCGGGGACTCCAGCCTGGCCTGCCACGTGGCGCGCCTGACGTCGGGGTCGGCGAGGTAACGATCGATCGTGGCGTTGGCCTCGGCCTGCGGATTCTTCGTCCAGACCCCCTGCGGCCCCCGGAAGTCGGGGATGCCGGAGTCGGTGGAGATGCCCGCACCGGTCAGCACCGACACTGAGGTTGGCTCGTTCACGTGGCAAACGGTGTCACACTTGCTTTCCGTATGCGACTTCCGCCCCACATCCTCGTGGTCAACGGCATCAAGGTCCGCCGGCCTGTCTTCCTGCTCGGAGCTCCGCATTCCGGCGTCGACCTGCTGGCCCGCGCCCTGAAACGCTCGCCGGGCTTCCACGTGACGATGGGCCGCGCGAGCGTGGCGCACGTGGTGTACGCGTTCGCCCGCAAGCCGTCCATCGCCCGCACGTCCGGAGCCGTGCGCGTCCTGCGCGACGCGCTGGCCGAGTCGTGGCAGGTGCTGCCCCGCTCCTGCGCCGAGTGCGCCGAGCCGTGCCGCGAGGCCGGCGGCGTCACCGGCGCGGGCCCCTGCGTCGCCGCGAACGACGTCATCCGCTTCGGCGACGGCAGCCCCGACCTGCTCTACAGCGCGCCCGTGCTGCTGCAGGCCTTCCCGGACGCCCGCTTCGTCCAGCTCATCCGCGACGGCCGCGACGTGGTAACCGGCATGCTGGGCGACCCGGCCTGCCTGGCCTGGTTCAAGCCGGCGATGCTGAGCGAGCAGACCGAGTTCCCCAACGCGTTCCTGGGCGTCAACAAGGACGAGCACCTGGAGCGCTGGAAGACCATGCCGGCGGCGGGCAAGAGCGCGCTGCGCTGGCGCAGCGCCGTGCGGATGAGCGCCGAGCTGCGCCGCGCGCTGCCGGAGCCGCAGCTCCTCACGCTGCGCTACGAGGACCTGGTCGAGCAGCCGCCGCAGTCGGTGGCGACGCTGGCGGAGTTCCTGGAGACGCGGGTGTCCAAGGTCGTCCTGTACGACACCGCGGTGCCCAAGGTCGGCGTCTACCGCACCCGGCTGCGGCGCGCCGACCTGGAGCTGGTGGAGAAGGTGGCCAGGGAGGAGCTCAAGCGGCTGGGCTACCAGCAGAGCTGAGCCGGGCGCGCGACTCAGGCGGCCGGACTGCCCGCGGAGCTGAACTGGGTGCGGTAGAGCTCGGCGTAGAGCCCGCCGCGCGCCAGCAGCTCCTCGTGACCGCCGCGCTCGGCCACCCGGCCGTCGTGGATGACGAGGATCTCGTCGGCCTCCCTGATCGTCGACAGCCGGTGCGCGATGACCAGCGACGTACGCCCCCGCAACGCGGTCTTCAGCGCCACCTGCACCGCGGCCTCCGACTCCGAGTCGAGGTGCGCGGTGGCCTCGTCGAGCACGACCACGCGGGGCGCCTTCAGCAGCAGCCGGGCCAGCGCCAGCCGCTGCTTCTCGCCGCCGGACAGCCGGTAGCCGCGATCCCCGACCACGGTGTCCAGCCCGTCGGGCAGGCTCTCGACCAGCTCGCCGATCTGCGCCGCGCGCAGCGCCTGCCAGATCTCCTCGTCGCTCGCGCCGGGCCTGGCGTAGCGGAGGTTGGCGCCGATCGTGTCGTGGTAGAGGTGGGCGTCCTGCATGACCACGCCGACGGTGTCGCGCAGCGAGTCGAGGGTGGCGTCGCGCACGTCGAGCCCGTTGATCCGCACCGCGCCCTCGTTGACGTCGTACAGCCGCGACACCAGCGAGGTGATCGTGGTCTTGCCCGCCCCGCTGTGCCCGACGAGCGCGATGAGCTGCCCGGGCGCGGCGGTGAACGACACGCCCTTCAGCACGGGGTACGACGGGCCGCTGTCCTGCCTGGCCACCGACTCCAGCGAGGCCAGCGACACCTCCTCGGCGGCCGGGTAGCGGAAGCGCACGTCGTCGAATTCGATCGTCACCGGCCCTTCCGGCACGGGCACGGCGTCCGGCTTCTGCGCCACCATGGGCTTGAGGTCGAGGATCTCGAAGACCCGGTCGAAGCTGACGAGCGCGGTCATCACGTCCACGTGCACGTTCGACAGCGACGTGAGAGGCCCGTACAGGCGCATCAGCAGCGCGGTCAGCGCCACCAGCGTGCCCAGCTCGAACGCCCCGGACACGGCCAGCACCCCGCCGATGCCGTAGACCAGCGCGGTGGCGAGGGCCGCGACCAGGCCGAGCGCGACCCGGAACACGGTGCCGTACATGCCGACGGTCACGCCGACGTCGCGCACCCTGGCCGCGCGGGCGCCGAACACGGCGGCGTCGTCCTCCGGCCTGCCGTACAGCTTGGCGACCATGGCGCCGGCGACGTTGAAGCGCTCGGTGGTGACGGAGCTCATCTCGGCGTCGAGCTGCATCTGCTCGCGGGTCAGCGCCGACATGCGGCGGCCGACGTACTTGGCGGGCACGACGAAGATCGGCAGCAGCACCAGCGCGACCAGCGTCACCTGCCACGACAGCGCCAGCATCGCGCCCAGCACGAGCACCAGGCTGACCACGTTGGACACGACCGAGGACAGCGTGCTGGTCAGCGCGCGCTGGGCGCCGATCACGTCGGTGTTGAGCCTGCTGACCAGCGCGCCGGTCTGCGCGCGCATGAAGAACGCGACCGGCATGCGCTGCACGTGGTCGAACACCTCGGTGCGCAGGTCGTAGATCAGCCCTTCGCCGATGCGCGCCGAGAACCACCGCTGCACCAGCGTCAGCACGGCGTCCACCACCGCGAGCCCCGCGATGGCCACGGCCAGGCCGATCACCACGCTCGTCCGACCGGGCAGGATGCCGTCGTCGATGATCGCCTTCATCAGCAGCGGGTTGGCGATCACGATCACCGCGCCCGCCACGACGAGCAGCAGGAACGCCGCAATCTGCCGGGTGTACGGCCGCGCGTAGCGCGCGATGCGCCGCACCGTGCCTGGACGCAGCCGCTGCTTGGTGACCGAACCGTCGCGCCGCAGGGACATCATCGTGCCGGGGCCGAAGCCGCCGCCCATCATCGCCATCCGGGGGATCCCCTCCTACTCCGCCGGAGACAGCGCCGCCGGAGCGCATGGGGATTCCCGGCTCAGCTCACCGCGAAACTCCGGCCCCGGCCCGACGGGCACCCCACTGACGGCACCGCACCCGGAACGCCCTGAACACCCCTTCAGCGCCCCTCGAAGCCCCCTCTGAGCGCCCTACAGCCGCGCCTCCATAGACGGGGCACAAAATCGGCATAAGGACGGCACAGACCCCCTCACGGCCCGGCGGCGGCCGGAAAGCGCTCGCCGCCGACGCACGTCAACCGCAGATTCCTTGACCGTTCAATCAGCCGAACAATCAGCCGGGCAGTCAGCCGAACAAGGCCTTGATCCGCGCCGCCTGCTCGACCCCTTCGGCCACACTCTGCTCCTCCAGGGTGCGTGCCTGCGCTCCCTGGAGGAGCCGCTTGGTCGCCACGGCCGCGTCCCGGTTGGTGGACAGCAGTTGCGCGACCTTCTCACGTACAGCGTCATCCAGGTCGCCCCCGGCGACCACTCTCTCGGCGAGGCCGATGCGCATGGCCTCGTCGGCGTGCACGGTCCTGGCGGTCAGGCAGATGTCGATCGCCTTGGCCAGGCCGACCAGCTCGACCAGGGGCTTGGTCCCCGTCAGGTCGGGCACCAGGCCCAGCGCGGGCTCTTTCATGCAGAACGAGACGTCGTCGGCCACGATCCGCAGGTCGCAGGCGAGCGCGAGTTGGAATCCCGCCCCGATCGCGTGCCCTCGCACTGCGGCGACGGAGACGATCTCCGGGCGGCGCAGCCACAGGAACCCCGCTTGGGCCTGTCTGATGCGCTGCTCGAAATCGGCGCCCTCGCTTCTGGCCGCCGAGCTGAACGAGCCCTGTCCGGGCACCCCCTCAGGTGTGAACATTCGCAGGTCGATCCCTGCCGAGAAGGACGGTCCCTCACCTTTCACGACGACGACGCGTACCTGCTCAGGCAGGCTGTCGCCAATGCGAGCCAGTGCCGACCATGTCGCGAACGTCTGTGCGTTGCGCTTTTCCGGCCGGGCCAGCGTGATCGTCGCTATCTCACCGTCCACCTCGAAGCGAACTCCGCCCTCTGCCGTGGCAGGGCCGTCGTCCGCATACCCCCCGCGCTGTTGCGCCTGCGCTTCCGCCATCGCCCGCTCCTTCGTCCGGAGTGCTGACCGTCGCGCCCGAGCCTACAGAATATCGTTCTGGCACGGGCGCGACGGCGGCTGACTAGGGACGGGCGGCTGCGGTCGCACGTTCCGAGGCGGCCGTCAGCGCTTGGACTTGCCTCGGGTCGCCCCGCCGCGCCCGCGCAGAGTCACACCGGACTCGCTGAGGATGCGGTGGATGAACCCGTAAGACCGACCGGTCGAAGCGGCCAGGGCGCGAATGCTTTCGCCCGCGGCGTAGCGCTTCTTGAGATCGCCGGCCAGTTTTTCCCGGTCGGCCCCGGTGACCCGGGTGCCCTTCTTCAGTGTCTCGGCCACGAGTACCTCCTGTAGTGCCGGACTTCCGCAGCGTTACTCCGCCATGATCAGTCATTTCAGCGGGATCGGCTACCTACTCCACGGGAAAAGATCCGTACCCACTCAAATTAAGATCAGGCAAGTGCCACAAGATCGGAAAATTCGTCGCTCCACGCGTCTTCAGTTCCGTCCGGTAGCAAGATCACCCTATCCGGTGACAGGGCGTCAACGGCACCCTCGTCATGTGTGACTAGGACGATTGCTCCTGAATACGACCTCAGGGCGTTGAGAACCTGCTCGCGGCTGACCGGATCGAGGTTGTTCGTGGGCTCGTCGAGAAGGAGGACATTGGCGCTCGACAGTACCAAGATCGCCAGTGCCAGGCGAGTCTTCTCGCCGCCCGACAGAACACCGGCGGGCTTGTCGACGTCGTCGCCGGTGAACAGGAACGAGCCGAGCACCTTGCGCAACTCGGTGTCGGTGAATTCGCCCCCGGCCGAGCGCATGTTCTCCAGCAGAGTGCGGTCCGAGTCGAGGGTCTCGTGCTCCTGCGCGTAGTAACCGATCTTGAGGCCGTGGCCCGGCCTGATCTCGCCGGTGTCGGGCTGCTCGATGCCGCCGAGAATGCGCAGCAGAGTGGTCTTGCCCGCGCCGTTCAGCCCCAGGATGACGACCCTGTGACCTCGGTCGATGGCCACGTCGACGTCGGTGAAGACCTCCAGCGACCCGTACGACTTGGACAGCTCCTGGGCCGTCAGCGGGGTGCGCCCGCACGGCTGCGGCTCGGGGAAGCGCAGCCGCGCCACCTTGTCGCTCTGCCGCTCCTCCTCGGTGCCCGCCAGCAGGCGGTGCGCGCGGCGCATCATGTCCTGGGCGGCCTTGGCCTTGGTGGCCTTGGCGCGCATCTTGTCGGCCTGCGCCAGCAGCGCGCCGGCCTGTTTCTCGGCGTTGGCCCGCTCGCGCTTCCTGCGCTTCTCGTCGGTCTCCCGCTGGGCCAGGTACGCCTTCCAGCCGACGTTGTAGTGATCGATCACCGAGCGGTTGGCGTCCAGGTGCAGGACCTTGTTGACCGTCGCTTCAAGAAGTCCGACGTCGTGGCTGATGATCACCAAGCCACCTTGATGACTGCGCAAAAAATCGCGAAGCCACCCGATTGAGTCCGCATCTAGGTGGTTTGTGGGCTCGTCTAGAAGGAGAGTTTCCGCCCCGCTGAAAAGAATTCGTGCCAATTCCACGCGTCTGCGCTGGCCACCGGAAAGCGTTTGCAAGGGCTGGCCGAGCACCCGGTCGGGCAGCCCCAGGCTGGAGGCGATGGAGGCGGCCTCCGACTCGGCGGCGTACCCGCCCAGGACATGCATCTGATCTTCCAGCCGGCCGTACCGCCTGACGGCCTTCTCCCTGGTGCGGTCGTCGGCCGAGGACATGCCGAGCTCGGCCTCGCGCAGCTTGCGGATGACCTCGTCGAGGCCGCGCGCCGACAGGATGCGGTCGCGGGCGAGCACCTGGAGGTCGCCGGTGCGCGGGTCCTGCGGCAGGTAGCCGACGCTGCCCGTGGTGGTGACGGTGCCCGCGGCGGGGATGCCCTCACCCGCCAGCACCTTGGTCAGCGTCGTCTTGCCCGCGCCGTTGCGGCCGACGAGGCCGATCTTGTCGCCGGGATTGACCCGGAACGAGGCCTTCTCGATGAGCAGGCGCGCGCCCGCGCGCAGCTCGATATCATTAGCGATGATCATGGTGACCGGAACACTCCCGAGCTAGGAAACAAGGATTGGGCGTGCGCCGCCGGTCAATCGGGAGTATGCATACCGATCAGTGTAGGGCTCCCGGCGGGAGCCCCACCTCTCGTTAACGCCTCAGCAGGTGCTCGCCGATCAGCACCAGGTTGTGAATGGCGGCCAGGCCGTACTGCGCGGCGCTGTTGGTGCTGACGAACGGCGCCTCGTGCACCGGATGCGGCACCTCGGGCCCGTCCACCAGCGTCAGCTCCCAGTTCTCCTGATGCTGCAACGGGTTGCGGTTGAGCTGGTCCCCCTCCCCGAGGCGGAACTTGCGCCACGCCCAGGCCGCCAGTTCCGCGTCCCCGGTGCGGGCCGCCGCGTACGCCGTGAGCCTGCTGTGCGCCTGGATCAGCGAGATCCCGCTCAGCCGCTGCCCCACCTCGGCCTCCTGCTGCTCCGGCGGCGCCAGGTAGAGGCGGCAGTACTCCAGCCACGCCTGCTCGAAGCCGGGCACGCCCAGGTCGAGCGCGATCAGCTCCGCGCACATCTCCGGCAGCCCGAACAGCGACGACAGGTGCGAGATGGAGATCTGGTCGCGGGTGGTGTCGAAGCGCCCGCTGTCCAGGTCTAGGCGGCCCTCGCCCGACAGGAAGCGGCGCGGCATCGCGCCGATGTCGGCCATCGTGCCGAGCAGCCGGTCCCTGGCCCGCTCGTCGCCGTGCCGCTCCCACCTGGTCAGCCAGGCCGCCGCCAGCGAGCCCCAGTCGGTGCCGAGCCCGACCGACAGCGCGGACGGGTCGGGGGTGTAGACGTCCTCGCGCACCTTGCGCAGCGGGTCGATCGCCAGGAACGTCTCCTCGGGGACGCTCAGCTCGTCCATGAGGTCGCCGGCGCGCTCGTCGGCCGTCAGGTAGTAGTAGAAGCGCCGGTAGGCGGCGTTGGAGATGCGCAACTGCTTGCAGCTGCAGCCCCAGTGCTGCACGTTGTGGCGGCTGCCCAGGCCCTTCCACCTGCCCAGATGGTAGACGTCCACCTCGCCGGTGTGACGGGTCATGGCCTCGGCGAAGCGGAAGACGTCGGCGCGGCCGGTGCGCAGGAACTGCAGCCACAGCCACAGGTCGGGTGACAGTTCCGAGTTGTCCCAGGCGTAGCCGCCGACATCGTAGCGCCAGGTGTGCCGGTCGCCGTCGTAGGTGTGCATGACGTCGCCGTAGTCCCAGAACCCGTACCAGCGGCGCTGCTCGCGCTCGCGCACGTACAGGTCGAAGAGGAAGTCGAGGCGGTCCTCGATCTCGGCGTGCGCGGGCGTGGAGCGGTCGGGCAGGCCCCACACGCCGAACACGCCCGCCTCGCGCACCCGCTCCGGGCTCGCGACGAGCAGCCCCGGCTCGTTCATGGCGGCGGCGTGCGCGGCCAGGTCCCGCGCGGACGGCGTGGCGTCGTGGACGCGCAGGCTCAGCTCGTGCGTACGGGCGATGCCGCGCGGATCGCCGAACCCCGGCTCGTAGTCCTCGTAGGTGATCTCCAGGCCTTCGAGCTGCTCCTCGAACGTGTCCTGGCCCATGCCGTCGTGGTAGAACCGCAGGTCCATGGCGGGCGCGGACGGCGACCACAGCCAGACGGTGGCGGTGGCGACGTCGCCCGCGGCGTTCCTGACGTCCAGCCGGGACGGGTGCAGCCGCCAGAAGTCGCGCAGCCCGAAGCCGAGCCCGCCGCCGGCCCCGCCCACGTAGCCGTAGCCCTGGGAGCGGGCGCCCGCGGGGATCGTCACCCAGGAGTGGCCCTCCTTGGTGCGCTTGCGCAGGGTGTAGCCGTCGGCCGAGGTCTGGTCGAGGGTGTAGTCGTTCCAGGCGGGGATGAGGTGCAGGCGGCTCGCGACCTCGGGGTCCAGCTCGCCCGCCGGGCGGCCCTCGACCTGGGCGCGGCGGGCGGCCTCTCCCGGATCGACGCGCAGGCCGGTCAGCCCGCGCACGGCCTCGGTGAGGAACCCGTCGCTGCCGGCCAGCCGCACGTGCCGGTCGTGCGGCTCGTCCCGCATGATCACGTCGGCGCGCAGGCCCAGGCCGGCCAGGAAGTCGCGCTCGGGGTCGCCGTCCCAGATGAAGGTGTGCAGGACGCGCACCTGCTCGGCGCCCGCGTAGAAGTACAGGCGCACGGTGAACGGCAGCCAGCCGCCGTGCCTGCCCTCCAGCCTGACGACGGCGCGGACCGGTCCGTCCTGCTCGACCGTGACGCTCTCGACGACGCCTTCCGCCTGCTCGCGGGCGACGTGGCCGCCCTCGTCGGGGGTGGGCTCGGCCTGGCGGAGGCTGATCAGGCGCACGTCCCTGACGATCTCGCGGCTCCCGCGCGAGATCGACCGGGCCACCGAGCCGCCGCCGATCCTCCAGGTGACGACGCCCGTGTCCACGACCAGGTCGCGACCCTCGTGCGTGACCGTGACGGCACCGCCGCGGGCCGTGGGCACGCCGTCCGGTCCGGACTGGTACTCCGTCGTGGCGACCTGGTCGCCGAGAGCCATGGGCGCGCCGCCCGGTTCCGGCCGGTGCTCGTTCGCGGCGGGCGCGCCGGGTTCGAGCCGGTACTCCTTCGCGGCGGGCCGGGCGCCGATGGCGTGGGCCGTCCACTTGACCGAGCCGTCCGGCCAGGTGGCGGTCACCCAGCTCTGCACCGGCACCCGGCGGCCGTCGCCGTCGGCCAGCGCGAACGGCGTGCCCCGCTCGACCGTGCCGCGTGGCCACGGGACTCCCCAGGTCACTCCTTGCTCTCCCGGTCGGTCCAGCCAGCGCAGCTCGGTCATGCGATTCCCTTCAGTCGTCCGGCGACGATCGCGGCAACCTCGTCGGCGCCGCGGAAGCAGAAGTGGGTGTCGTCGGCCACGCCGTCCGGATAGAGCGGATGCGTGCCCGGCGGGAAGTGGGTGAACAGGGCCTTCGACCCCTCGGGGCCGAGGCGTTCGTACAGCTCGGTGGTGGCTCGCGTCAGGTCGATGAGCGGTACGTCCCCGGCGGCGGCCAGCTCGCGCACCTGGTCGGGGTAGTCGCCGTGCGTGGACGCCAGCCGCCCGTCCTCGAACCTGCGCCTTTGCACAGGTGTGCACAGCACCGGGAGCGCGCCCGCCGCGCGCGCCTCCTCGACGAAGGCACGCAGGTTCTCCCGGTACGGCAGCTCGGGCTCCTTCTGGTCGTTGTGCCCGAACTGGATCACCACCACGTCACCGGGCGAGGTCTCGCGCAGCAGCGCCGCCCACAGCCCCTCGGCGCGGTGGCTGGCCGTGGTGGCGCCGCCCTTGGCGAGGTTGCGCACCGGGCCGCCGACGTACGACCCGAGCTGCGCCCCCCATCCGGACATCGGTGCTTCGAAGGCCGGGCAGGAGGCGACCGTCGAGTCCCCCGCCAGCAGCACGGTGCGCGGGCTCACTCCTTGGCTCACTCCTTGACGCCGCCGATCAGCACGCCCTTGGCGAAGTGCTTCTGCAGGAACGGGTAGAAGAACAGGATCGGCAGCGTCGCGATCACGATGATCGCGAACTTCACGCCCTGCTCCGGCGGCACCCAGGTGCGGTCCATCTGCGACAGGGCAGCCGCGGGGTCGGTGGCCACGAGCTGGCGGACGAGGATCTGCAGCGTCCACTTGTTCGGATCGGTGATGTACAGCAGCGGCGACATGTAGTCGTTCCAGATCGCCACCGCGTAGAACAGCGAGAACGTCGCGATGATCGGCTTCGACAGCGGCAGGACGATCCTGAAGAAAACGCCCATCTCGTTGCAGCCGTCGATCCTGGCCGCCTCCTCCAGCGCCTGCGGCAGCTCCTGGAAGAAGCTCTTGACGATGATCAGGTAGAACGGGTTGATCGCCAGCGGCAGGATGAGCGCCCAGTAGCTGTCGAGCAGCCCCAGGTCACGCACCACCAGGTAGGTGGGGATCATGCCGCCGGAGAAGACCATGGTGAAGATGACCAGGTTCAGCACCAGCGTGCGGCCCGGCAGGTACCGCTTGGCCAGCGGGTAGGCCATGGTGAAGGTCAGCATGACCTGCACCACCATGCCGACCGCCGTCACGACGACGGTCGTGAGCAGGGACCGGATGAAGGTGGGGGTGGCGAAGATGTACTCGTACGCCTCGGTGACGATCTTCTCCGGCCACAGGAAGAACGGCCTGGAGGCGATCTCGGGCTCGCTGGCGAGCGACGCGGCCAGCACGTAGATCAGCGGCAGCACCGTGATCAACGCCAGGCCGACGAGCGCGACGACGTTGAGGACGTCGAAGACGCGGCTGCCGACGGAGCTGTTGTTGTTGACCGCGAGCTTCTTGGGCTTGGTCTCAGTCATAGTGGTCATTGCCGGGGCCCCTTAGAACAGTCCCCGCTGGCCCATGCGCTTGGCCAGCCAGTTGGAGCCGAAGATCAGGATGACGCCGGCCACGCCCTTGAACAGGCCGACCGCGGTGGAGTAGCTGAAGTTTCCGTTCTGGACGCCGGCGTAGTAGACGTAGGTGTCGAACACCTCGGCGACCTCGCGGTTCAGGGAGGTGGTCATCAGCCAGATCTGCTCGAAGCCGGAGTCCAGCAGGTTTCCGGAGGCGAGGATGGCCATGACGACGACCGTCGGGCGGATCGCGGGCAGCGTGACGTGCCAGAGCTGGCGGGAGCGGCCGGCGCCGTCCATGCGGGCGGCCTCGTACAGGTTGGGGTCCACGCCGGCCAGCGCGGCCAGGTAGATGATCGTGCCCCAGCCCGTCATCTTCCAGAGCTGCTGGAGGATGACGATCTCACGGAACCACTGCTCCTGCGCCATGTAGTCGATCTTGGTGGTGTCACCCAGCAGATCGCGCATCCAGGCGGCGATCACCCCGAAGTCGGCCGCGAACAGCACGTACGTCAGCGCCGCGACGATGGTCCACGACAGGAAGTGCGGGATGTAGATGAGCGACTGGATCGAGCGCTTGAGGATGTTGACCCGCAGCTCGTTCAGCATCAGCGCGACGATGACCGGCGCGGTGAAGACGAACATGATGTGCAGCGCCGCCAGGATCAGCGTGTTGGCCAGCAGCCGGGCGAAGTCCGGCCCGGAGAAGAGCTGCTCGAAGTGCTTGAGGCCGACCCAGGGGCTGCCCGAGTAACCGAGGAAGGGCAGGTAGTCCTGGAACGCGATCGTCACGCCGTACATCGGCAGGTACTTGAAGATCACGAAGTAGGCGACGCCCGGCAGGAGCATCAGGTAGAGCCAGCGGTAACGCAGCACCGCGGTGCCGAGCGGCACCTTGTCGGCCCTTTTCGGCTTCTTCGCCTTGGGCGCCGCCTTCGGAGGCGTCGCCAGGTCGGTGGCCACAGCGGCCTCCTTTCAATGTGAGGGGCCCGGCAGCAGCCGGGCCCCTCACGCGGGGGGTCGTTCTACTTGGGGAGCTTGGCGAGCAGGTCGTTGACCTCGGTGATGATCTGGTCGCCACCGCCGGCGTGCCACTTCTGGATCTCGGCCTTCAGGCCCGCCTCGTCGATCGCGCCCGAGAGGAACTTGACCCGCGCGTCACCGATGATCTTGTCGATCTGCGGGCCCTTCTCGACCTGCGCGGGAGCCACGACGGGCAGCGCGACGTTGTGCACCGCCGTCTTGAGGTCCTCCTCGACCAGTTCCTTCTGCTTGGCGATGATGTCCCGGTACGGCTGGCCCGGAGGGATGCGCTGGTAGGCGATGCCGCCGATGTCCATCGTGCCCTTGGTGCTGAGCTGCGTGAACGCGTCGTCCACGTTGTCCTGGACGGTCCTGACGGCGGGGTCGTCCACGTTGATCAGCGTGGCGGTGTCGCCGTTCTCGACCTTGAAGTTACGGCCCTCGATGCCGTTCTGCAGCAGGACCTGGCCTTCCTTGGTGGCCAGCTTGTCCAGCGTCTTCAGCACGTTGTCCAGCTCGGCCTCGGTCCGCACGCTCTGCTTGGAGATGGCCAGGGAGTCGGCGTAGCCGCTGAACGGGTAGGAGAACTTCTTGCCGTCGGAGCGCGCCAGATTGCCGACCATGGTGACCTTGTCACCGTAGTTCTGGTCGCCGTCCTCCCTGAACAGGTCGAGGACCTGGCGGGAGCGGATGTTGACGTCGATGATCATGCCGCCGCGGCCGTGGAAGAACGGCTCGTTCCACTTGGCGGTGTCGAGGGTGGCGAAGTCGGGGTTGACCAGGCCCTCGTCGACCATCTTCTTGAGGAACTTGTTGGCCTCGACGAACTCAGGCGTGTCGAAGCCGGGGATGACCTTGCCGTCGCGCTCGCCCCAGCCCGTCGGGGCGCCGAACCAGGTCTCGACCACGTCGAACGGGCTGGCGCTGGCGTAGGAGCTGGACGGCCACTTCGGAATGATGAGGCCGTAGGTGTCCTTCTTGCCGTTGCCGTCCGGGTCCTTCTCGGTGAAGGCCTTGGCGACCTCGTAGAACTCGTCGATCGTGGTCGGTTCCTTGAGGCCGACCTTCTCCAGCCAGTCCTTGCGGATCACGACCGCCGAACGCAGCAGGGGGCGCATGCGGTAGAGGCCGTAGATCCTGCCGTTGACGGAGGCGTTGAGCGCGGTCCGCTCGTCCGCCGGCTTGAGGTTCGGATACTTGTCGAGCTTGTCGGTCAGGTCCCAGAACGCACCGGCCTGGGCGGACTTCACGAACGCCGGCATCTTCGGGTCCACGACGACGACCTGCGGAATGCTGTCCGAGGCCAGCGTGACGTTCATCTTCTCGGTGTACTCGGCGTTGGGGACCCAGGTGACCTTGATCTTCTTGCCGAGGAACTTCTCGATGGCCTGCTGCAGCTCGCCGGTGGGCTCGGGCGCGGTGCCGAACAGCTTCGCCATGAACGTGATCGTGTTCGGGTCGGACTGGGCCGCGTCGCCACCTCCAGAACAGGCCGAGGCGGTGAGAGCAGCCGTTAGCGTTAACACACCGGCGAGAAGCCGCCGACGACGGGATGCGCTCATGAGTTCCCTTTCGAATGCAAGCGCGCCTCGTTCTCCTGAAAGAAGCGCTGGCAGAGCCACGTGTTGAGATAGATCCACGCGCCGAAGCTGATCAGCGGCGCCAGGATGGGCAGCGCCAAGGTCGCGTAGGCGATGGCCGAGAGCGCTAGCAGCAAGATCACGGACGACGCCGGACGCAGCAGCGCTAGCTGGACCGCCTTGGGCCAGTAGGCCCAGAGCGGCAGGTCGTAGTGCGCGTAAAGCGGCCCTACATGTGCCCCCACACCCGCGAGCACGATGAGTGCCACGAAACTGGCGATTCGCGGCGCTCCGAGGTCAGGCCCCAGGGCGGAGAAGTAGAGGTAGTTGCCGACCAGCACGGTGGCGACCAGCACCGCCGGCAGGACCAGCAACGAGGCCCGGACGAACTCCCGTCGGTAGACGGTCCAGAATTCGCTCCAAGCCTGAAACGTTTCATTCCGGGCATGCCTCCGCGCCAGGGTGTAGGCGGCTACGGTAGCGGGCCCGAGCCCGAGAATCACGCCTCCCGCGAGGGTGAACACGAGCCAGATCAGGTTCAGGCGAGCCGCCCAGATGACCTCTGAGCAGGCAGCTTGGATCCTGATCGACATGGCGGGATGGTTCATCCGGCACCACCTTCTCGTGGCATGTGCACGGATACGGGGGTGGAGTATTGCACCGTGGTTCCTGCCCAGTTACAAGCGAGTGAACGGCGGTTGGTGCGAAATTAGTGTTGAATCGACTCAAAGTCAATGACGAGATACGCGGAGATTTGCGTACTCTCCGATCAGCGGAGCCATCTGCCGGAAGCCGATCTTGCCTCCTGCCAGGGCGGGGCCGCCGATGGACCCGTCGTCCTCCCAGCGGAACGAGACCAAATCGTTGATTGCGAACGTCACGGCACCCGCCTCGACGTCGAGGCGGATCGCGTAGGGGCCGTCGGCGTCCAGCACGGCCGGCAGCGGGTCGGGGCCCTGGGCGACCAGATGGAAGCCATGGCTCTTGCGCAGGTTGCAGGTGTGCAGGGCCCGTTCCGAGGGCCACATCCGGCGGAAGTACGACACGTGGTAGGCGTCGAGGTCGCCGTGGTGGTACTGCTCGTAGGGCCCGCTGCGGGGCGCCAGGGCAGGGTCGAACAGGTCCTCGCCGTTCCTCCCCCGGGCATGGCAGAACATGATCGCCAGGCCCGGCTCCCTGATCGGCCAGAAGTCCCACTCGATCCGGATGTCCTGCGGAAACTCCTCCGGGCACCAGAGGACGAGGTTGGCCGCCTGGCCGTCGGACGGCGGCCGGAGACTTTCCAGCCTCAGCCTGCCCTGCGGGAACGACACGGCGCCGTCCCCCTCCATGCGGAAACCGGCCAGGTCCTGAGGGGTGGACAGGGAATTCTCATAGAGAACTCTCATGAAGGTGCTCCCTTGTGCGGGGCAAACGATTGAACGACCGGCAGCCATCGCCCGGCGGTGGGGCCACCCCGCGTTCAGGCGTCGCGGCGCAGCGCGCTCGACTCCCGGATCACCAGGTCAGGCTGGAAGATGACCTGGCGGTGCCGATGCTGCTCGGGATCGGCGACCTCCTCCAGCAACAGGTCGATCGCCGTGCGTCCCAGGAGCTCCCTGGGCTGCCGGATGGAGGACAGCGGCACGGCCGCGGCGGCCGCGAAGTCGATGTCGTCGTACCCGATGATCGCCAGATCCTCGGGCACGCGGAGCCCCTGCGAGGCCATGGCCTGTAAGAACCCCAGCGCCATCATGTCGTTGGCGCAGAAGGCGGCGGTCGGCCGCTCGTCGGGAGGCAGCGCCGCCACCCGTTCGCCGATGGCCCGCCCCTCCGCCACGGTGAGCGTGGGCGCGCTGGAGGTGAGCAGCTCGACGGCGCCGTCCGCGGCGGCGACGGCGCTGGTCACGCCCGCGTGCCGGTCGGCCACCTGTTTGATGGACATCGGCCCGCCGGCGAACATGATCCGCCGGTGCCCGCGCTCGATGAGGTGCGCGCCGGCGATCTGCCCGCCGAGCCGGTCGTCCACGGCGACCGAGCACTGCAGCCCTGTCGCGGGGCTGTCGACCAGCACGACCGGGGTGCCGCGGGCGATCAGCTCCTCCACCCACGGGCTCTCCGTCTCGACCGGGGTGATCAGTATGCCCATCACCCGCTGCTGTTCGAGCTGGTCGAGGTGGCGGCGCTCGCGGCCGGTGTCGCCGGCGCTGTTGCAGAGCACCACCATCGAGTCGTGGTCGTCGGCCACGGATTCCGCGCCCTGGGCGACGTCCACGAAGAAAGGGTTGGACACGTCCAGCACGACGAGCCCCACCGTCCTGCTGCGGCCCACCCGCAGGTGGCGGGCCACCTCATTGCGGACGAAGCCGAGTTTCTTGATTGCTTCGAAGACGCGTTCGCGTGTGGCGGGGGACACGATCTCCGGGCGGTTGAGTACATTGCTCACCGTCCCCACTGAGACGCGCGCCAGCTGCGCGACCTCCTTGATGTTCCTGGTCGCCATCGATCCTCACGAGGCCGTGCTGCAAAAAGAAGTACGTCGATCCAGAGTGATAAAACGCAGGACTCGCTGCGTACGGCGAACCGCCAACTGCGGTTCACCGTGAACTTCGGCTCATCATAGCGGCATTCAAGATTGTTTTGAATCGTCTCAACGACTCGGGGTGGTCACGCTCCGGAAGGCGTGGCGGCGCCGGACTTCATCCCGTCGAGCATCAGGAGCAGGTACCGCCCCGGATCGGCGGCGACCGGGGCGGGAAGCTGGTCCGGGTGGCAGGTGAAGACGTTCAGCAGGTGGACGAGGTCCTCGACGCCGACGTCCGGCCGCATCGAGCCCTCGGCCTGAGCCTTCCTGACGAGCGCGTCGAACTGCCCCACCCAGCCCGCCCGCACCCGCGCGAACTCCTCCCGCTCCACGATCGCCTCCTCCGGCAGCACGGCCAGCGCGGTCGACAGCGCGGCGCGTCCCGGCTCGGCGACCCAGGAGACGAACTCCCGGATGGCGTTCCAGGCGTCGGCGGAGCCGGCGGCGGCAGTGTCCAGCGCCTCGGCCATCGTGTGGATGTAGTGGTCGCCGACGGCCGCGATCAGCGCGTCGCGGTCGGGGAAGCGGCGGTAGAGCGTGCCGATGCCGACGCCGGCGCGCTTGGCGATGGCCTCCATGGGGGCGTTGACGCCGCGCTCGGCGACCACCTCCGCGGCCGCCTCGACGATCTTGTGCAGGTTCCGCCTGGCATCCGCTCGCACCCACGACCTCCAAGTGGACGATCCGATTCCGCTTAGTGTACCGTCCAGACAACCGGAATCCGAGATTCCACTTACCGGAGGGACTCCCATGATCGTGATCACCGGTGCCACCGGCAACATCGGCCGCGCCCTCGCCGGGCGGCTGCACGGCCACGGCCACGACACGCTCGCCGTCGTCCGCCGCCCCGCCGACGACCTGGGCAGCCCGTACGCGCCGGCCGACTTCGACGAGCCCCGCACCATCGGCGCGCTGCTCTCCCCCGGCGACCGGCTCTTCCTCAACAGCGGCATCTGGCCCGGCTTCGTCGACGCCCACCGCGCCGTCATCGACCTGGCCGCCGAAGCGGGCGTCGCGCAGATCGTCGCCGTCTCCGTCCGCGGCGCCGCGCCGGGCGCGCGGCTGGGCATGGGCATGCACGGCCTCGTCGACGCCCACCTCAGGAAATCGGGCGTCCCGTACGCGATCCTCCAGCCCAGCGGCTTCATGCAGACCCTGCCGCGCGACTTCCGCGACGGCACCATGTACGGCTCCTACGGCCACACCCCGGTCAACTACATCGACACCCGCGACATCGCCGACGTGGCCGCCGCCCTGCTCACCTCGCCGGTGGGCCCCAGCCGCGAGTACCTGCTGACCGGCCCGCCGTCCCTGTCGCACGACGCGATCGCCGCGCAGGCCGCCGAGGTGCTCGGGCGGGAGGTCCGGTACGTGAACCTGTCCGTGCCCGAGATGGCCGCCCATCTGGAGGGGCGGGGCGTTCCGCAGCCGTTCGCGGGGGAGCTGGCCGAGCTGCAGGCGGAGACGGGGGATGGGAGCTGGGCGCCGGCCACGGGGGTGGTGCGGGAGGTCACGGGCCACGCGCCGCGCACGTGGCAGGACTTCCTCACCGACCACAAGGACGCCTTCGCCTGAGCACCCCAGCCGGGCGCATGAGGCGGGCGCATGAGGCGGGCGCATGAGGCGGGCGCATGAGGCGGGCGCATGAGGCGGGCGCATGAGGCGGGCGCATGAGGCGGGGTCGTCTGGGGCGGGATCGTCTGGGGAGCGTCGGTCCTGATCGCCTGGGCGCGTCAGCCGGGGTCGACGACGCGGACGCGTACCGCGCGGAACAGGGCGGGCGTGTCCCGCAGCACGGCCAGCCGCGGATCCGGCACCACCAGAAAGGGCTCGGTCTCCAGCGCCAGCACCGGCGCCAGCCGCCGGTCGGCGCGCAGGGCGTCCACCGCCCTGCGATCACCCCCGAGCACCACCGCGTCCAGCTCCCCCAGGTACGGCGCCAGCACCCGCACCGCCGTGCCCACCGCGTCGTCGAACGCCTGCGCCGCCTGGTTCCTGCGCCGCCTGGCGAACCGCTGCTGCGACCACCCCCCGGCCGCCGTCCGCCCCTGAACGAGCCGCGACCCGACCTTGGACGCCACCAGCGAGCCACCGTGGAAGACCCCCGCCGCGTACCCGCCGAGCCGTACCAGGAACACCCCGATGCGCCGCTCCCGGCCGGCGTGCGCGACGAGCCGGGTCACGTGCGGCGGCCCCGGCGGCGTCATGGGCGGGAACGGCACGTGCAGCTCGGCCACCGCCCCGTCGCCCGCCACCAGCCGCACGACCCGCTCGTCCCCGCTCGCCGAGAAGGGCCCGTGGCGCGTGGCGAACCCGTCGATCCACGGATGCAGGCGCTCCGGCGGCACGGTGACCCACCGCCCGCCGCCCCTCGCCGGACGCGCGCTCATGCCCCGCAGGCTAGCGGACCCCCGCCGGTCGGCCTCACGCGGGAACAAGCCTCACGCGGGAAGAGGCCTCACGCGGGCACAAGCCCCACGCGGGAACAGGCCTCACGCGGGAACAGGCCCCACGCAAGAACAAGCCCCACCCGGGAACAGCGCCGCACGCCGGAACAGAGCCGCGCTCGGGAACCAAAGCGGAAATGTCGGTTAATTCTGTTTCGCGGGGCTTTTGAGACGCCTGTGACAGGAGCACCATCTGTACGTGTCCTCCCTGCTCACGAGTCCCCTGGTGGATCTCGACACCGGGGCCGTCATCGCGCACCCCGCCATCGTGGACGCCACCGGCACCCTCCGCGCCGTCCCGCTCCCCATGGTGCTGGAGCTGCCGGTCCGGGTGGTGCTGTCGGGCGCGGGCGCGCTGGCGCCGCTGCACGAGGCATTGCGCAGAGCGGGCAGGCATCCGCGCGAGGCGATCCTGCTGCTGGCTGGACCGTGCCACGAGCAGGACAGGCCGCTGCTCAAGGTGGGGCTCGACGGGCTGCGCACGATCGGCTACCTGCTCGGGTTCGCGGACGTGGGCACCGCGGGCGCGGCCCTGGACCTGATCACCGACTCCGCTCCGTACCTGCTGGCCCTCGACCCCGAGGTGGTCTCGCGCGTCCCGGGCGACCACCGGGCGATCGCGGTGGCGCGGGCGGTGGTGACGCTGGCGCGCGGGATCGGCGCGCACGTCATGGCGCCGGGCGTGGAGCGCGAGGCGCAGGTGGCGACGGCGCGCGGGCTGGGCGTGCGGCTCGCGCACGGCCCGCTGCTGGCGCCCGGCCCCGACGGCAAGATCCGGGTGCCGCTGCCGATCACCGACGAGTCGCCCGCCACGGTCATGCTCGGCCCGCGCGTGCAGGAGCTGCTGCTGCCCGCCGTGACGCTGCCGGCGGAGGCGAAGGCGGAGGACGCCGTGGCGGCGTTCGGGCACGAGCCGACGATCACCAGCGTGATCCTGGTGGACGAGTTCCAGCGGCCCAAGGGCAGCCTGGACCGCAGCCGGTTCCTGCTGTCGTTCGCGGCCCGCTACGGGCACGCGCTGCACGGCTCGAAGCCGGCGCAGCGGCTGGCCGACCCGCCGCGCACGGTGCCCCGCACCACCCCGGCCATCGCCGCCATGCAGGCGGCCGGCCGGGACGCGACCCGCGTCTACGACGACCTGGTGGTCACCGACGAGCTGAACCGCTGCCTGGGCATCGTCCGCGTCTCCGACCTGATCAGGCAGATCGCCGCGATCCGCAGCTGACGCATGCGGGCAGGGAGCAAGCATGGCCGACGCATGCGGGCAGGAAGCAGGCATCGCTGACGCATGCGGGCAGGAAGCAAGCATGGCTGACGCATGCGGGCAGGAAGCAAGCATGGCCGACGCATGCGGGTAGGAAGCAGGCATGCTGAACAGACGGACCCTGCTCGGTGCGGGGCTGCTTGCCGGGGCGTCGGCGTGCACCGCCGAACCGTCCCCGCCGTCCGCTCCGCCACGGAGCTTCGATCCGGCCGACTGGGCGTCGGTGCGCTCCCAGTTCGCGCTCGACCCGGCGTACGGCCAGTTCGCCGCGTTCGTGCTGGCCCCCGCCCCGGCGCAGGTGCGCGAGGCGATCAGGACGCACCGCGACGGGCTGGACGCCGACCCGGAGTACACACCGCCCGGCGGCGGCTCCCCGGACGGCTCCCCCGACGGGGCCGTGCGCGAGGCCGCCGCCCGCTACCTGAGAACGGACCCGGGCGGGATCGCGCTGACCGACAGCACCACGATGGGCCTGGCGCTGCTCTACTCCGGCCTCGTCCTGCGCCCCGGCCAGGACGTGCTGACCACCGAGCACGACTTCCTGGCCACCCACGAGGGTCTGCGCCTGCTGGCCGCGCGCACGGGCGCGAAGGTGCGCAGGGTCCGCCTGTACGACGACCCGGCCCGCGCCTCGGCGGACCGCATGGTGTCGGCGATCAAGGAGGGGCTCGGCCCGCGCACCCGCGTCGTGGCGGTCACCTGGGTGCACTCCAGCACCGGCGTGCGCGTGCCGATCCGCGCCATCGCCGGCATGCTGGCCGAGGCGAACAAGGGCCGCGCGGAACACGACAGGGCGCTGCTGTGCGTGGACGGCGTGCACGGGTTCGGCGCGATGGACGACGGCGTCGCCGACCTGGGCTGTGACTTCCTGGCCAGCGGCACCCACAAGTGGCTGTTCGGGCCGCGCGGCACCGGCATCGTGTGGGGCCGCGCCTGGGACGCGGTGGCCCCGATCGTGCCGAGCTTCAGCCAGGCCGCCTTCACCGCCTGGCAGGGCGGCGGCTCACCCGGCGCCACGACGGCCGAGCTGGTCACGCCCGGCGGGTACAAGGCGTTCGAGCACCGGTGGGCGATGCCGCAGGCGTTCGCGTTCATGACGGCGATCGGCAAGGACCGGGTGCGGGCGCGCACCCAGGAGCTGGCCACCCGGCTGAAGGCGGGCCTGGCCGGGATCCCGCACATCACGCTGGCCACGCCGCAGGCGCCCGAGTTGTCGGCGGGGCTGGTGTGCTGCTCGGTGGCCGGGATGGAGCCGTTCGAGGCGGTGCGGCGGCTGCACGAGCGCAAGGTGGTCGCGAGCGTGACGCCGTACAACCCCTCGCTGCTGCGGTTCGGCACGAGTATCGTGACGGGCCCCGAGCAGGTGGATGCGGCGATCAAGGCGGTGGAGGGGCTGAGATGAACTGGGCGGAGCCGTACGGGCCGCTGATCGGAACCGGCGTGCGCGTGCTGACCTGGAACGTGTGGGGCGAGCTCGGCCCGTACGCCGAGCGGGCGCCGCGCGTCGAGAAGGTGGTGCGCGACCTGACGCCCGACGTGGTGGCGTTACAGGAGTGGGCCGGTCAGAGCTTCGGCTACGAGCACGTGGCGGCCGTCACCGCGGCGGCGCCGGTCGCCGTGTTGTCGCGCTGGCCGATCGCGCGGCAGGCGGATCGCCTGCTGCCGGGCGGGCCGCCCGAGGGCGAGCCGGGCGGGGTGCTGCCCGGCCGGGCGCAGTTCTGCGAGCTGGACGGGCCGCACGGGCCGTTACAGGTGTTCAGCGTGATGATCGGGGCCTACCGGCTGGGCGACTCGCAGGCACGGCAGGAGCAGGTGCGGGCGCTGGCCGCGTTCGTCGGTGAGGTGGCCTCCCGCAGGCATCCGACGCTGGTGTGCGGCGACTTCAACGCGCCGCCCGACAGCGACGAGATGCGGATGCTGACCGGGCGCGCCGCGACTCCGGTGCCGGGGCTGGTCTTCTACGACGCGTGGGAGGTCGCCGGCGACGGCGGTCCCGGTCACACCTGGAGCGACGCCAACCCGTACGCGCGGCCCGGCCTCTACCCCGACCGGCGCTTCGACTACGTGCTGAGCGCCTGGCCGAGGGCGGGCGGCGCGGGGCATCCGACGCGCTGCGAGGTGGTCGGCGACGGCCCCGAGCCCGGCTCCGACCACTACGGGGTACTGGCCGAGCTGCGCTACTGACGCTGACGCCTACACCCAGCCCTGTGCCCTGGCCCGCCGCACCGCCTCGATGCGGTTGCGGGCGTGCGCCGGTCGAGCGCGGCCGAGGGCTGGGCGCCCAGCGTGAAGCTGACGGTGTGGCCGCCGGCGTCGGCCTTGATCTGGGCGGCGGTGCCGTCGGCGGCCAGCCGTCCCCTGGCGATGACGATCACCCGGTCGGAGTGCTCGTCGGCCTCCTCCAGGTAGTGGGTGGCGAACAGCACGGTCCTGCCGCCGGCCGCGTAGTCGTGCATGGCGGCCCAGAAGCGCAGCCTGGACTCCACGTCCATGGCCGCGGTCGGCTCGTCGAGCAGCAGGACGCGCGGCGCGCCCGCGACGGCCAGGGCGAACCTGACGCGCTGCGTCTGCCCGCCGGACAGCTTGTTCGCGCGCCGCCCGGCGATCTCGGTCAGGTCGGCCAGGGAGAGGATCTCGTCCAGGGCGAGCGGGCCGGGGTAGAGCTTCCGGACGAGGTCCACGGTCTCCTTGACGGTCAGCTCGGGGATGAGCGCGCCGTCCTGCAGCATGGCGCCCATCTCGCCGGCCGCGACGGCCCTGGCCGGGGCACGGCCGTGGACGGCGATCGTGCCCCGGCTGGGCCGCAGCAGGCCGAGCAGGAGGTTGATGGAGGTCGACTTGCCCGCGCCGTTGGGCCCGAGCAGGGCCACGGTGGTGCCGGGCTCGATGGTGAGTGAGAGGTCGTCCACGGCGAGCACGTCCCCGTAGTGCTTGCTGACGTGGTCGAACACGATGCCGGTCATGCCAGGAACGTTAGGCCGGGCCCGCGGGCCGGCGGCAGTGCGTTCCTTCCGCTTCTGGCGGTGACATTTGTCAGATCACGCGGCTCACCAGCCCCGTGTCGAGGCTGTAGTAGGCGCCGATGACGGTGGCGCTGCCGTACAGGAGGGAGTCGGCTCTCAGGCAGGTGACGGTCCGCTGGATGTGGGCGTGGACCATGGGTTCGACGCGGCCGTTGGAGGTGGTGTAGGCGGGTTCGAGCGCCTCGACGATCGCGGGCAGCTCGCCGGGCAGGGTGAGGCGCCTGCGTAAGGCCCGCGCGGCCGCCGTGACCGCGCCGCAGCGCTGGTGCCCGAGGACGACAACGAGGCTGGCCCGCAGGTCCTGCGGGCCGTACTGGACGGCTGCCGTGACGAGGGAGTCGAGGGTGTGGGCGGCGGTACGGACGACCAGCAGATCGCCGAGGCCGACGTCGAAGACGACCTCGGGCGGCACCCGGGAGTCGATGCACGAGAGCACGACCGCCCGGGGCTGCTGCCCGGAGGCGACCTGTCTCCGGCGTCGCGGGTCCTGGTGCGGGTGGGCGGACTTGCCCGCCGCCCAGCGCCGGTTGCCCTGTTCGAGTAAGGACCACATGTGCCTGGCGGAACCACGCCAAGCGACCGCTTCGTTACGCACGGTTCCGGTATGCCCGCCGGGCCGGTGGCCTAGCGGGCAGAAGTCACAGGCGGCAGGCGTAGATGTCGGTGACCAGGATGGCCCTTGCGCCGATGTCCCAGAGCTGATCCATCACCTGCTGGTGGCCCTTGCGCCGGACCATGGCGCGCACGGCGACCCAGCCCTCGCGGTGCAGCGGCGAGACCGTGGGCCCCTCCATGCCGGGCGTCAGCGCGATGGCCTCCTCGATGCGCTCGGCGCGGATGTCGTAGTCCATCATGACGTAGTCGCGGGCCTGCACGACGCCCTGGAAGCGGCGGATGAGCTGGCCGACCCCCGGGGTGTCGGGCGCGCTGTGCCGCTTGATCAGCACGGCCTCCGACTTCATGATCGGGTCGCCGAACACCTCCAGGCCGACGTTGCGCAGCGTGGTGCCGGTCTCGACGACGTCGGCCACGGCGTCGGCCACGCCCAGCCTGATGGCCGTCTCGACGGCGCCGTCGAGCTTGATCACCCGGGCGTCCACGCCCTGGTCGGAGAGGTACTTGTCGAGCAGGCCCGCGTAGGAGGTGGCGATGCGCCTGCCGTTGAGGTCCTGCGCGCAGGACATCGTGCCGGCCGCGGCGGCCAGCCGGAAGGTGGAGGCGCCGAAGCCGAGCGGCATGATCTCCTCGACCGGCGCGCCGGAGTCGATCAGCATGTCGCGGCCGGTGATGCCGACGTCGAGGGTGCCCTCACCGACGTAGACGGCGATGTCGCGGGGGCGCAGGAAGAACAGCTCCCAGCCGTTCGCCTCGTCGACGACGACGAGCTCCTTGCTGTCCCTGCGGGACCGGTAACCGGCCTCCTTCAGCATGTCCTGGGCGGCCTCGCTGAGCGAGCCCTTGTTGGGTACTGCCAGACGCAGCATGTCCGTAGGTCCTTACGTGTGTGTGCCTTCCGCTATCTCTGGTGGCGGGCGCACCGCGGCGCCCTAGAGATGCTTGTAGACCTGGTCGAGGCCGATGCCCTTGGCGATCATCAGCACCTGCACGTGGTAGAGGAGCTGCGAGATCTCCTCGGCGGCCCTGTCGTCTGACTCGTACTCGGCGGCCATCCAGCTCTCGGCGGCCTCCTCGACGACCTTCTTGCCGATGGCATGGACGCCGGCGTCGAGCGCGGCCACGGTGCCCGAGCCCGCGGGCCGGGTACGGGCCTTCTCTGACAGCTCGGCGAACAGCTCTTCGAAGGTCTTCATGATCTCTCTCGTCGGTCGGATGACGTGCCTGTTAAGCCTAGTCTGCGTCACGGGGTGACGCCGCCCCGCGTCCGCCACGCGAGACGGCGCCACCCGCTGTTCATCCCGCTGTTCACCCCAGCGCCTTCTTCGCCCTGGCCACCCGCTCCATGGCGTGCGCGGACTCCCCGCCCTCGTGCCCGTTGTACGGGTACACCCTGATGTCCTTCTCCCCCGCGTAGTGGTTGTAGGCGGCGAACACCGTGGACGGCGGCGTGATCCCGTCCTGCAGCCCGGCGGAGAACAGCGCGGGCGTGCGCGCCCTGGCCGCGAAGTTGACCCCGTCGAAGTAGGCCAGCGTCGCGAAGACCCGCTCCACCTGATCCTTGAACGCCCGGCAGTAGGCGGCCAGCTCGGCATACGGGTACTCGGGCGTGATCTGCGTGGCGTGCCTGATGTGGCACATGAACGGCACGTCCAGCAGCGCGCACGCCAGATCGGGCACCAGCGCCGACACGGCCAGCGCGATCGCCCCGCCCTGGCTCGCCCCGCCGACCGCGACCGCGCCGATGCCCGGATGCGCCCTGGCGGCCTCGACCGCGCGCACGGCGTCGGTGTAGAGCCGCCGGTAGTAGTAGGCGTCGGGGTCGTGGATGCCGCTGGTCATCACGCCCGGCGTCTGCGGCCCCGTGCCGGGGTACGGATCGGCGGTGTCGCCGCGCCGCCACCCGCCCGCGCCCTGGCCGCGGCTGTCCATGGCGAACACGGCGTACCCGAAGCTCGGCCACAGCAGCCAGTCGATCGGCAGCCCGCGCCCGCCGCCGTACCCCTGGTACTCCACCACGCACGGCACCGGCCCCGTGGTGTGGCGCGGCAGCAGCAGCCAGCCCTTGATGGGGTGGCCGCCGAAGCCGGCGAACGTCACGTCGAACACGTCGGCCACGGTCAGGCCGGTCGGGACGGGGACGAACGCGGGGGCGAGGTCGTGGGCGCGGGCCTCGGCGAGCGTCCGCTCCCAGAAGGCGTCGAAGTCGGCGGGCTCGTCCCGATCGGGCAGGTACTCGCGCAGTCGCGGCAGGGGCATGTCGACGAACATCGCGCCACCCTACCCGCAGGCCCTGAACCGGGAAAGCCACCCCCAGCAGGCCATGCATCGTGCCAAAAGCGCATCTCGACAGGCCAGCGCCGCGCCGCTCACACTCCGATGAAACTTACATGACTCAGAGTTGTCACTTACCCGTTTAAGTGATGAGATTCCGCACATTAGGCGGCGAGAGATCGGATGGCTCCCCATGCGACGTACGACGGCGGCATGCACCACGGTCCTGCTCGCGCTCGTGAGCGCGGCCTGCGCCACGAGCGGTCAGCCCCAGACCCAGCAGGCGAACAGTGACGCCCCCGCGACCCTGTCCTTCTGGTCCACCGGCGGCGACGACGAGACGGCGATCTTCCAGAAGGCGGCCGACCTCTACCACCAGCAGCACCCCAACGTGACGGTCAAGGTGCAGACCCTGTCGTGGGACGACGCCTACGCCAAGCTCCTGGCGGCGGCCACCAGCCGCAGCGGCCCCGACGTCATCTCCGGCGGCATGACCTGGACCATCCAGTTCGGCGCCAGGGGCGCCATGGTGGACCTGCGCAAGCACGGTCTGGAGTCGCTCAAGGCGCAGGCCCAGCCCGCGCAGTGGGAGTCGGCCGTCTCCCCTGACGGCTCGGTGTACGGCGTGCCGCTGGACATGTCCACGCTCGCCCTCTACTACCGCACCGACCTGCTGGACAAGGCCGGTCTCGACGGCCCGCCGAAGACGTGGGAGGAGCTGACCGCGGCCATCGGCGAGCTGAAGGCGGCCGGGGTGGCCAAGCCGTACAGCCAGGACTGGGGCAACCTCGACTGGATCGGCTACTTCAACTACCTCTACCAGGCGGGCGGCACCTTCTACACGCCCGAGTGCAAGCCCTCGCTCGGCACCCCGCAGGCCGAGCAGGCGCTGGCGTACTGGGTGGACCTCTACCGCGAGCACGGCGCGCCGACCGCCAGCGTGGAGGCCTCCGACGCGCTCGACACCGGCACCGCGCTGGTGGTGGGCGGCAACTGGATCGCCAAGGGCATCGACGTCAACAAGCCGAAGCTGAAGGGCAAGTGGGCGATGACCACGCTGCCCGCGGGCCCGGCCGGGCCGACCACGTTCATCGGCGGGCGCGCGATCGGCGTGACGTCCTTCAGCAAGCACGCGCAGACGGGCGCGGACTTCGTGAAGTTCATGTACAGCGACGAGGCCATCGCGGCGATCGTGGACGAGGCCAGGAAGCGGAACCTGCCCTACATCCCGCCGCGCCCCGACAAGGTGGTGGACTCCTCGTCGTTCACGCCGGACCAGGCCCGCGTGTTCGAGCAGGCGTTCAGCACGGGCAAGGCCGCGCCCGGCTGCCCCGGCTGGGACGAGAGCGCCCCGGACGTCTCCAAGCAACTGCAGTCGGCCATCCTCGGCAAGGCGGACGTCAAGACCGCGCTGGCCGAGGCCGCCAAGGTGATGGAGCGCAACGCCGGCTGAGGAGGAGCCCCCACATGGCGAACCCCGTCCCGCTGCGCAGCAGGCTGCGCCGCTACGGCACCTCGTACGCGATGCTGCTGCCCTTTCTCGCGCTGTTCGCGGCGTTCCTGATCTGGCCGCTGGCCAACTCGCTCTACCTGAGCTTCACCACGTTCGACGGCATCAACCCGGCCGCCTTCACCGGCCTGGAGAACTTCCGGCGGCTCGCGGAGGACACCCGCTTCCTGCACGCGCTGAGCAACACCAGCGTGTACGTGGTCGCGTCCGTCCTCATCGGCACCCTGCTGTCGCTCGGCCTCGCGCTGGCGTTCGGCGGCCCGAGCTGGACGCACCGCATCATGCGCACCATCTTCTTCCTGCCCTCCGTCACCTCCTCCATCGCGCTCATGCTCATGTGGAAGTGGGTGCTGTTCCCCAGTGACGTGGGCCTGGCCAACACGATCGTGCGCTGGTTCGGCGGCACGGCCGTCGCCTGGCTGGCCACGCCGGGGCTGACCATCCCGATCCTGGTGCTGATGGCGGTGTGGGGCGGCATGGGTTACGGCATGGTGCTGTACGTCGCCGGGCTCGGCTCGATCCCCCAGGAGTACTACGAGGCGGCCGAGATCGACGGCGCCTCGGCCTGGCGGCGGCTGCTGCACATCACGCTGCCGCTGCTGCGGCCCGTCACCACGTACGTGGTGGTGACCGGGCTGATCGGCGCCTTCCAGGTGTTCGAGGCGGTCTACATCGTCTTCCGCGGCACCAACAGCGTCGGCGGCGTGCTCGACTCCGGCCTGATGATCGTCCCCTACCTGTACGACCAGGGGTTCACCCACTTCAAGCTGGGCTACGCCTCGGCCATCGCCTGGGTGCTCTTCCTGGTCATCTTCGTGCTCAGCCTCGTCAACCTGCGCCTGGGCCGCGCGATGAAGGAGCTGTGATGGCCACCGCGGCCTCCGCCGCCCCGGCGGCCCGCGCGGTTCCGGCGGCCCCCGGCCGGTCGCGGGCCGGCGGGCATCTGCTGCGCCTGCCGTTCTACCTGCTGTCGCTGACCATGGTGGTGCCGTTCTACTGGCTGCTCATCACGGTGTTCAAGCCGCCGGCCGAGCTGGCCAGGACGCCGCCGTCGTTCGTGCCGCAGTCGCCCACCTTCGCCAACTTCCACGACGTGGAATGGTCGGCCGAGCGCGTCAACCCGGGCCATCTGCAGGGCATCTTCCAGCGGTTCCAGGTGGACTTCGGGTTCTGGCGGTTCCTGTTCAACAGCCTGTTCATCACCAGCGTCATCACCGTCGGGGCGCTGCTGATCTGCTCGCTGGCCGCGTACGTGATCGCCAAGCACGACATCAAGGGCCGCAGGGTCATCTTCCTGCTGGTCGTCGCCTCGATGATGGTGCCGTGGCAGACCACGCTCATCCCCAACTACGTGATCATGCGGAACCTGGGGTGGCTGGACAGCTACGCCGGCTACATCATGCCGGCGCTGGCCAAGGCGTTCGTGCTGTTCTTCCTGGTGCAGTTCCTGCAGTCGCTGCCGGACGAGCTGATTCACGCGGCCAGGGTGGACGGGGCCGGGGAGTGGCGCATCTGGTGGCGGATCGTGCTGCCGCTGCTGCGGCCGGCGCTCGCCGCGATGTCGATCTTCATCGTGCTCGGGGAGTGGAACAACTTCCTGTGGCCGCTCATCATCGTGCAGAGCGACGAGATGGCCAACCTGCCGGTGGCGCTGGCGCGGCTGAACTCGTACTACGCGGGGCCGGATCATCAGGGGGCGATCATGGCGGGCGGGTTGATCGCGTCGGTGCCGACGATCGTGTTCTTCCTGATGTTCCAGCGGTACTTCGTCCGGGGCATCGCGCTGAGCGGGCTGAAGGGCTGAAAACGGCGCTGCCCGCCGCACCGGGAAGGGTGCGGCGGGCAGTCAGGTACAGCCGGTAGTGCGTTACGGCCGGTCAGCGCTCGAAGCGGCGGCCGGAGTTGCGGCGGAAGCCGCCGCCGTTGCCGCGCTCGTCGGAGCGGCCGGCGCCGGAGCGGTAGCCGTCACGGGCGGCCGGGCGGTCGCCGGAACGGAAACCGTCACGCGCGGGACGGTCACCGGAGCGGTAGCCGTCACGGGCCGGGCGGTCGTCGGAGCGGAAGCCCCGGTCGCGGTCGCCCGCGAAGGGGCGGCCACGGTCGGAGTTGTAGCGCGGGCCCCGATCGCCGACACGGTCGCCGCCACGGTCGCCGCCGCGGTCGTCCTGGCGGAACGGCCGGTCGTCGGAGCGGTAGCCGCCGCGTCCCTGGCCGTCACGCCGGCGGTCGTCGCCGAACGTGCGCGGCTCCTGCGTGCGCCCGAACGGCCGCTCGCCCTCGCCGTGCCTGCGCGGACGACGGTCGTCGCCGCCGCCGAAGGGACGCCCGCCGTCCTCGTGCCTGCGCGGGCGGCGGTCGTCACCGGAGTTGAACGGACGCTCACCGTCCTCGTGGCGGCGCGGGCGGCGCTCGCCGTCGAAGTCGCGGCGGCCACGGCGGCCACGGCGCTCGGACGTGCCGTTGTCACGGCGGGGCCGCAGCGGCTTGCGGACGTCCGGCTCCCACACGGGGATGGCCTCGCCGCTCGGCGTGCGGGCCCCGGTCACCTCGGCGACCCTGGGGTGGCCTGGCGTGGCCTTCAGGCGGAACGGGTGAATGCCGGCGCGGCGGGTGAGCGCGTCGGTCGAGCGGCGCTCGTTCGGCAGCACCAGCGTGACGACCGTGCCCTTCTCGCCGGCGCGGGCGGTGCGGCCGCCCCTGTGCAGGTAGCTCTTGTGGTCCTGCGGCGGGTCGACGTGCAGCACCAGGCTGATGTTGTCGACGTGGATGCCGCGCGCCGCGACGTCCGTGCAGACCAGCACGTTGACGGAGCCCTCGCGGAACTCCGACAGGATGCGGGTGCGCTGGTTCTGGCGCTTGCCGCCGTGCAGGCCGCCGGACTTGACGCCGACGCGGGCGAGCTGCTTGCACAGCCGGTCCACGCCGTGCTGGGTGCGGACGAAGATGATGGTGCGGCCCTCGCGGTTGGCGATCTCGGCCGTCACGTCGAACTTGTCGTCGCGGGTGACCTGGATCACGTGGTGCTCCATGGTGTCGACCGGCGAGGTCGCCGGGGCCACGGAGTGCGTGATCGGGTCCTTCAGGAAGCGCTGCACCAGCTTGTCGACGTCGCCGTCGAGGGTGGCGGAGAACAGCAGCCGCTGACCGTCGGCCGGGGTCTGCGCGAGCAGGTCGGTGACGACGGGGAAGAAGCCGAGGTCGCACATGTGGTCGGCCTCGTCGAGCACGCTCACCTCGACGTCGCCCAGTGAGCACTCGCCCTGCCTGATCAGGTCGCCGAGGCGGCCCGGGGTGGCGATGACGACGTCCACGCCGCGCCGCAGCGCCTCGATCTGCTTGCCCATGGACATGCCGCCGACGACGACCTTCATGCGCAGGCCGAGGCCGCGCCCGAGGGGCTCGAGGGCGTCGTGCACCTGGAGGGCCAGCTCACGGGTGGGCACGAGGATCATCGCGTGGGGGCGGCCGGGCGCGGGCTTCACACCGGCGATGCGCGCCATGGTGGGCAGGCCGAACGCGAGCGTCTTGCCGGAGCCGGTCTGGCCGCGGCCGAGCACGTCGTTGCCTGCGAGCACGTCGGGGATCGTCGCGCTCTGGATGGGGAACGGGCTGTCGAAGCCCAGCTTGGCCAGCCCGTTCACGAGCGGCTTCGGCAGGCCGAGCAGCTCGAACTCGGACGGGCCGGGCTCGGCCACGGGGGCCTCCACCGTGTTGTCCACGGCAGCGGAGGTGTCGCCGAGCTCGGGCATGACAGCGTCAAGCATGGTCACGAAAGTCGTGCCTTTCCGTCGAAGTGGCGCGTCACTTCTGCGAAAGGACGAGCCAGGGCGTGCGGCCCCAGAGGCCGCACGAGGTTCAAGGGCACCCGCCGTCATGGGGGCGGGGTGAAGATGAGGGGGACACCCAGGGCATCGGCCGCAGGCGATGCGATACGCGTGATGAGACGTCAGGTGTACCTGTCACTCAACGCCGGGGATGTTATCGGATATTCCCCGGCTATGCGTGGCGGACCTTGCGAAAACGCAAGGCACGCTGAAACCCCTGACGTTTTACCGCCAGGGGTGACAGCAGAAAGATCAGACGTTGAAGCCTAGCATACGGAGCTGCTCGCGCCCCTCGTCGGTGATCTTGTCAGGGCCCCACGGCGGCAGCCAGACCCAGTTGATCTTGACGTCGGAGACCATGCCGTCGAGCGCCGAGTGCGCCTGGTCCTCGATCACGTCGGTCAGCGGGCAGGCCGCGCTGGTCAGCGTCATGTCGATGGTGCACACGGGCTGCCCGCCGTCGGCCGCGTCGAGGTTGAGCCCGTAGATCAGGCCCAGGTCCACGACGTTGATGCCGAGCTCGGGGTCCACGACGTCCTTGAGCGCCTCCATGACCTCCTCGACGGTCGTGTCACCATCGAAGCCGGTCGGCGTCTCCGTCGGCTTGCTCATTGCCCAGCACTCCTCACAACAGCGTCCTTGTAGGCCATCCACGAAAGCAACGCGCATTTAACGCGCGCGGGGAACTTGGCCACGCCCGCGAACGCGACCGCGTCGCCGAGGACCTCCTCGTCGGCCTCGACCTGCCCCCTGCCCTGCATCAGCCGGGTGAACTCGTCGACGACCGAGAGCGTCTCGTCCACCGTGGAGCCGGTGGTCAGCTCGTGCAGCACCGAGGCGGCGGCCTGGCTGATCGAACAGCCCTGGCCCTCGTAGGACACGTCCAGGATCTTGCCGGCGTCGCCCACCTTGACCCTGAGCGTGATCTCGTCGCCGCACGTCGGGTTCACGTGGTGAACCTCGGCGTCGTACGGCTCGCGCAGCCCCCGCCCCTGCGGGTGCTTGTAGTGTTCCAGGATCAGCTCCTGGTACATCGACTCGCCGATCATGGCTATGCGAACACCTTCTGAACGTGATGGAGGCCGCGGACCAGGGCATCGATCTCGCCCGTGGTGTTGTACAGGTAGAACGACGCCCGCGTGGTCGCGGGTATTCCGAACCGCAGGTGCAGCGGGCGCGCGCAGTGGTGCCCGACGCGGACGGCCACGCCGAACTGGTCGTCCAGGATCTGCCCGACGTCGTGCGGGTGGATGCCCTCCAGCGTGAAGGACACCGTCGCTCCGCGCTGCTCCAGCGTATCGGGGCCGATGAAGCGCAGCGTGGGCACCTCGCGCAGAGCCTCCAGCGCGTACGCCGTCAGCTCCCGCTCGTACGCCTCGACGGCGTCGAGACCGATGCCGGTGAGGTAGTCGACCGCCGCGCCGAGCCCGATGGCCTCGACGATCGGCGGCGTGCCCGCCTCGAACTTGTGCGGGATCGGCGCGTAGGTCGAGCGGTCCATCCAGACCGCCTCGATCATCTCGCCGCCGCCCAGGAACGGGGGCATGGCCTCCAGCAGCTCGGCCCGCCCCCACAGCACGCCGATGCCCGAGGGGCCGACCATCTTGTGGCCGGTGAAGGCCACGAAGTCGGCGCCCAGCTCGGTCACGTTCACCGGGTGGTGCGGCACGGACTGGGAGGCGTCGAGCGCGACGAGCGCCCCGACCTCGTGCGCCCGCGCGGCGATCGCGGCCACCGGGTTGACCGTGCCGAGCACGTTCGACTGGTGGGCGACCGAGACGATCTTCGTCCGCTCGGTGATCAGGGCGGGGTCGTAGTCGAGCCGCCCCTCGTCGGTGACGCCGAACCACTTCAGGCTCGCGCCGGTGCGCTGCGCGAGCAGCTGCCACGGCACGATGTTGGAGTGGTGCTCCATCTCGGTGATGACGATCTCGTCACCGGGGCCGAGGGTGAAGCGCGGGTCAGTGTTGGCATCGGTCGTGCCGGAGGCGCGCCATGTGTTACGCCCGAAGGAGTAGGCGAGCAGGTTGAGGGCCTCCGAGGCGTTCTTGGTGAAGATCACCTCGTCGCGCGACGGCGCCCCGACGAAGCCCGCGATCTTGTCGCGGGCGCCCTCGTAGGCGTCGGTCGACTCGGCCCCGAGCACGTGCATGGCGCGCCCGACGTTGCTGTAGTGCAGCGCCAGGTGCTCCCGCATGGTCTCGATGACCTGGTTGGGCTTCTGTGAGGAGTTGCCCGAGTCGAGATAGACGAGCGGTCGCCCGTCGGGCAGCTCGCGGGAGAAGACCGGGAAGTCCTTCCTGATCTTCTCCACATCGAAGCTGTTCGAAGTCATGCAGATGCCTTCGTGTACTGCTCGTAGCCCTCGGCCTCGAGCTTGTCGGCCAGTTCGGGGCCGCCCTCCTCGACGATCCGGCCGGCGGCGAAGACGTGCACGAAGTCCGGCTTCACGTACCGCAGGATGCGGGTGTAGTGGGTGATCAGCAGCACGCCGGTCTCACCCGAGGCGCGGAAGCGGTTGATGCCCTCCGACACCACGCGCAGCGCGTCGACGTCGAGGCCGGAGTCGGTCTCGTCGAGCACCGCGATCTTCGGCTTGAGCAGCTCCATCTGGAGGATCTCGTGGCGCTTCTTCTCGCCGCCGGAGAAACCCTCGTTCAGGTTGCGCTGGGCGAAGGCGGGGTCGATGGACAGGGCGTCCATGCCGCTCTTGAGGTCCTTGGCGAACTCGCGCAGCTTCGGCGCCTCGCCGCGGACGGCGGTGACGGCCGAGCGCAGGAAGTTGGACACCGAGACGCCGGGGACCTCGACCGGGTACTGCATGGCCAGGAACAGGCCGGCGCGGGCGCGCTCGTCGACGGACAGCTCAAGCAGGTCCACGCCGTCGAGCAGCACCTGGCCGCCGGTGATCGTGTATTTGGGGTGACCGGCGATGGCGTAGGCGAGCGTCGACTTGCCCGAGCCGTTGGGGCCCATGATGGCGTGGGTCTGCCCGGCCTTCACGGTCAGGTTGACGCCGCGCAGGATTTCCTTGTCCTCGACGGCGACCTGGAGGTCACGGATCTCAAGGGTGGACATGTGCTTAGGACTCCTTCGAGAGCGAGACGAGGACGTCATCGCCGTCGATCTTCACTGTGTAGACGTTCACGGGTTGGGTGGCGGGCGGCCCGGTGGGCTTGCCGGTGTTGATGTCGAAGCACGAGCCGTGCAGCCAGCACTCCAGGGTGCCGTCGTACACCTCGCCCTCGCTGAGCTTGACCTCGGCGTGCGAGCAGACGTCGTGCAGGGCGTGCACCTCCTGGCCCTTGCGGATGAGCGCCACGGGCGTCTCCTCCGCGCCGACCTCGACGCCGATGACGCCCCCGTCGGGGATGTCCTCGACCTTGCACACCTTCTCGAACGTGCTCATCGGCTCAGTTCCGCTTCCAGCGCGGCCATGACGCGCTCGCGGATCTCCTCGATCTGGATCTTCTCCACGAGCTGGCCGAGGAAGCCCCGGACGACCAGGCGGCGCGCCTCGTCGTAGGGGATGCCGCGGGCCTGGAGGTAGAAGATGTGCTCGTCGTCGAGGCGGCCGGAGGCGGAGGCGTGCCCCGCTCCCGCGACCTCGCCGGTGAGGATCTCCAGGTTGGGCACCGAGTCGGCGCGGGCGCCGTCGGTGAGGATGAGGTTGCGGTTGAGCTCGTAGGTGTCGGTGCCCTCGGCCTCGACCCTGATGATCACGTCGCCGATCCAGACGGCGTGCGCCGCCTCGCCCTGGAGGGCGCCGCGGTAGTCGACGTTGCTCTTGCAGTTGGGCTGCGAGTGGTCGACCAGCAGGCGGTGCTCCAGGTGCTGCCCGGCGTCGACGAAGTAGACACCCGACATGTCGGCGTCGCCGCCCGGCGCGGTGTAGGTGACACTGGGCGACAGGCGTACCAGGTCGCCGCCGAGCGTCACCACGAAGCTGCGGAAGGTGGCGTCCTTGGCGAGCTGCGCGTGGTGGTGGGAGACGTGGACCGCGTCGTCCTCCCAGTCCTGGAGGCTGACGACCTTGAGGTTGGCCCCGTCGCCGACGACGAACTCGATGTTGTCGGCGTAGACGGCGCTGCCCTTGTGGTCGAGCACGAGCACGGCCTCGGCCATCGGCTCGACCTTGACCACGATGTGGCCGTAGGTCGCGCCGTCGCCCTCGCCCGTCAGCGTCAGCACGGTCGGCTTGGAGGTGACGGCCTCGCGCGGCACCGTGATCACGGTGGCCTTCTCGAAGCTGTTCCAGGCCTGGGCGCTCACCCGGTCGGTCGGCATGAACGACTTGCCCACGCGGGCGTCGTCGCGGCCGACCGTCTCGACGGTGACCTCGGGGGCGGCGTCCACGTCCACGCGGACGTGGCCGACCGCGTCGGCCTTGCCGTTGTGCAGGCCCTTGAGGCGGGACAGCGGCGTGAAGCGCCACGCCTCCTCGCGCCCGGTCGGGACCTCGAAGTCGCCCAGCTCGTAGGACGCCTTCTCGTGCAGGGTCGACAGGGGCTTCTCGTTCAGGCCCATCAGCCGACGGCTCCTTCCATCTGCAGCTCGATCAGCCGGTTCAGCTCGAGCGCGTACTCCATGGGCAGCTCACGCGCGATCGGCTCCACGAAGCCGCGCACGATCATCGCCATCGCCTCGTCCTCGTCGAGCCCGCGGCTCATGAGGTAGAACAGCTGGTCCTCGCTGACCTTGGAGACCGTGGCCTCGTGGCCCATCGAGACGTCGTCCTCGCGGACGTCGACGTACGGGTAGGTGTCGGAGCGGCTGATCTGGTCGACCAGCAGGGCGTCGCACTTGACGGTGCTGGCGCTGCCGTGGGCGCCCTCCTCGATCTGCACGAGACCGCGGTAGGAGGTGCGGCCGCCGCCGCGCGCCACCGACTTGGAGATGACGCTGGAGCTGGTGTTGGGCGCCAGGTGCACCATCTTGGAGCCGGCGTCCTGGTGCTGGCCCTCGCCCGCGAACGCGACGCTCAGCGTCTCGCCCTTGGCGTGCTCGCCCATCAGGTAGACGGCCGGGTACTTCATCGTGACCTTGGAGCCGATGTTGCCGTCGATCCACTCCATGGTGGCGCCCTCGTAGGCGACGGCGCGCTTGGTCACCAAGTTGTAGACGTTGTTCGACCAGTTCTGGATGGTCGTGTAACGGCAGCGGGCGTTCTTCTTCACGATGATCTCGACGACCGCGCTGTGCAGCGAGTCGGAGGAGTAGATCGGCGCGGTACAGCCCTCGACGTAGTGCACGTAGCTGTTCTCGTCGACGATGATCAGGGTCCGCTCGAACTGGCCCATGTTCTCGGTGTTGATCCGGAAGTAGGCCTGCAGCGGGATCTCGACCTCGACGTTCGGCGGCACGTAGATGAACGAGCCACCGGACCACACGGCGGTGTTGAGCGCGGCGAACTTGTTGTCGCCCACCGGGATCACCGAGCCGAAGTACTCCTTGAAGAGCTCCTCGTGCTCCTTCAGGCCCGTGTCGGTGTCGACGAAGATGACACCCTTCTCCTCGAGGTCCTCACGGATCTTGTGATAGACGACCTCGGACTCGTACTGGGCCGCGACACCGGCGATGAGGCGCTGCTTCTCCGCCTCGGGGATGCCGAGCTTGTCGTAGGTGTTCTTGATGTCGGCGGGCAGCTCGTCCCAGGAAGCGGCCTGCTTCTCGGTGGAGCGCACGAAGTACTTGATGTTGTCGAAGTCGATGCCGGTGAGGTCGGAGCCCCAGGTGGGCAGCGGCTTCTTGTGGAACAGGCGGAGGCCCTTCAGGCGAAGGTCGAGCATCCACTCCGGCTCGTTCTTGAGCGCGGAGATGTTGCGGACGACCTCCTCGGACAGGCCGCGCTTGGCCGCCGCGCCCGCGGCATCCGGGTCGGCCCAGCCGAACTTGTAATTCCCGAGGCCTTCCAGCTCCGGGCGGTCGGTGACAGTCACCTTCCGGTCTCCTTGCTCTTGTCTCTATGTGCGGAATCGGCCAATGACTGCGGGGACACGTGCGTCGTGCACACCCCGTCGCCGTGGGCGATCGTGGCCAGGCGCTGCACCGGGGTGCCGAGCAGCTGCGCGAACGCCTCCGTCTCGGCCTCACACAGCTGCGGGAACTCCGCGGCCGCGTGCGCCACCGGGCAGTGGTGCTGGCAGAGCTGGTCGCCGCCCGACTTGGCCTTGCTGGCCGAGGCGGCATACCCCTCTGCCGACAGCGCCTGCGCCAGCACCTGCACGCGCTGGTCCGCGGGCACCGTCGCCATGACGGGCTCCAGCCGCCTGAGCAGGCTGGCCACCTGCTCGCGGGCGAAGTCTGCCACGGCTTCTCGCCCCATACGCTCGGCCAGGAAACGCAGCGCGCTCCCGGCCAGGTCGTCGTAGGCGTGCTCGAAAGCACTGCGCCCCGCGTCGGTGATCGCGAACAGCTTGGCGGGCCGCCCGCGCCCGCGCTGTCCGCGCGGGCGTACCGTACGAGGCTCGATCATCCCGTCGGCCAGCAGCGCGTCGAGGTGACGCCGGACGGCGGCGGGCGTGAGCCCGAGCCGCTCGCCGAGTGCCGCGGCCGCGACGGGACCATGCTCAAGAATCAGCCTGGCGACGCGGGCGCGGGTGCCGCGCTCACCACCGGGCTCCATCGTGGGCATGTTTTTCACAACATCAGTGTGCCGTAATTCCTTCCCGCTTCACAAACGGATCTGAGCAGGGGCGGGAATGGAATTTGTCACGCAGGGTAGCCTTACCTAACTTTCGTCCGGCCCAGGATCGTGAACGCCAGGGCCGAGCAGATGAAGAGCCCGAGCATGACACAGGCCATGGGCACCGCGGAGCCGGTTCCGGCAAGTCCGACCAGCGGGGCGGATGCCGCGCCGAGGGCGAACTGCAGCACGCCGGTCAGCGCCGAGGCGCTCCCCGCGACCTGCGCGGGCTGGGAGCCCAGCGCCAGCGCGCCGGTGCCCGGCAGGACCAGGCCCTGGCCCAGCATGATGACGATCAGCCCGCTCACGATGCCCCACAGGCCGAGGTCCGCCAGCGCCGCGGTCATCAGCAGCGCCGCGCCGAGCAGCGCGACGCCGAGACCCGCGCGCACCAGCAGGCCCGGCCGCACCCGGCCCGACAGACGGCCGCCGAGCTGGGAGGTCGCGATCAGGGCGAAGGCGTTCAGGCCGAAGATGAGGGAGTACTGCTGGGGCGTGGCGCCGTACACGTCCTGGAGGACGAAGGGCGAGCCCGAGATGTAGCCGAACATGGCCGCGAACGCCAGCCCGCCGGTCAGCGCGTAGCCCATGAACGAGCGGTCGCGCAGGAGCTGCCAGAACGTGCTCACGGTGTGCCTGAGGCCGCCGCTCTCGCGCTGCTCGGCGGGCAGCGTCTCGCGCACGCCCGCCACCACCGCGAGCAGCAGCAGGAGCCCGGCGATGCTGAGCGCCACGAACACGCCGCGCCACGAGGTGAACGCGAGGAGCTGCGCGCCGGCGATGGGCGCCAGAATCGGCGCCAGGCCGCTGACCAGCATCAGCGTGGCGAAGATGCGGGCGATGGCGGCGCCGTCGTACAGGTCGCGGACGACCGCCCGCACGATGACCAGCGCCGCGCCGCCCAGCATGCCCTGCAGCAGCCGGAAGACGATGAGCATCGGCACCGACGGCGCGAACGCGCACAGCAGCGAGGCGACCATGAACCCGGCCACCCCGATCATCAGCGGCGCCCGCCGGCCGCGCACGTCGCTCGTGGGCCCGGCGATCACCTGGCCGAGCGACACGCCGATGAGGCAGGCGGTGAGCGTGAGCTGGACCTGCGCCTCCCCGCTGAGCATCTCGGAGGTGATGGCGGGCAGGGCGGGGAGGTACATGTCGATGGACAGCGGGCCGATCGCCGACAGGGCGCCGAGGATCAGCAGCAGCACTCCGCGGCGGCTCTTGCGCTCCGGTTGGACGACGGCGGCGGACGTGGCGATTTCAGCCACGGACATGCGTGTACCCCTCTCCCTCGTAGGCCTGTGGCCCCACGAGGGCCGAGTGGTCAAACCATGTTCCGGTCCTCCGAATTCCCAGTCATCAGATATTTCCCGAAATCTCATCCGATGGGATGCATGACCAGGCCAATGCGGTCATGCTTACCTGCGGCCCGGACCGCCTGCGGGAGTCCCTAAACTCGTGGCCATGGATTCCCCAGCCGTCGAGATCGTCGACCTGGTCAAACGCTACGGCGGCCGCACCGCCGTCGACGGCCTCACCTTCCGCGCCGAGCGCGGCGCCGTCACCGCGGTCCTCGGTCCCAACGGCGCGGGCAAGACGTCCACGGTGGAGATCTGCGAGGGGTTCCGCAAGGCCGACGCCGGCACGGTCAAGGTCCTCGGCCTCGCGCCCGCGCTGCCGGAGCTGCGCGCGCGGGTGGGCGTCATGCTGCAGGCGGGCGGCGTGCCGCCGGCCATGCGCTGCGCCGAGTGGCTGCGGCTGGTCTCCCGCTTCTACGCGCACCCCCTAGATCCGGGCGCGCTGCTCGAACGGCTGGGGCTGACCGATCACGTACGCACCCCGTACCGGCGGCTGTCGGGCGGCCAGCAGCAGCGGCTGTCCCTGGCGGCGGCCGTCGTCGGGCGGCCCGAGCTGGTCTTCCTCGACGAGCCGACGGCCGGTCTCGACCCGCAGGCCAGGCACGCCTGCTGGGACCTCGTGGGCGAGCTGCGCGCCGCCGGCGTGTCGGTCATGCTGACCACCCACCACATGGACGAGGCCGAGCGGCTGGCCGACCACGTCGTCATCATCGACAGGGGGCGCGTGGTGGCCGAGGGCAGCCCCGCCTCGCTCACCGGGGCGGAGCGGCAGCTCAGGTTCAGGGCGCGGCCGGGGCTGGCGCTGGAGGAGCTGCTCAACGCGCTCCCGGCGGGCAGCGCGGCCAAGGAGTCGCCGGCCGGCCACTACATCATCGAGGGCCTGGTGGGCCCCGAGCTGCTGGCCACGGTGACGGCCTGGTGCGCGGCCGAGGGCGTCACGGCCGACGACCTGCGCATCGAGCGCCGCACCCTCGAAGACGTCTTCCTGGAGCTGACCGGCAGGGAGCTGCGATGACCGCCCTCGACCTCACCCCCGCTCCCGGCGCGGCGCCGTTCCCGCGCATGGTGCTGGCGCAGGCGGGCGCGGAGATCCGCGCCATGCTGCGCAACGGCGAGCAGCTCCTGCTCACCATGATCATCCCGGTGCTGCTGCTGACCGGCTTCTCACTCGCGCCGCTGATCGACGTCGGCGGCGGGCGGCGCGTCGACTTCCTGGTGCCGGGCGTGCTCGCGCTGGCCGTCATGTCCACCGCCTTCACCGGGCAGGCCATCGGCACCGGCTTCGAGCGCCGCTACGGCGTGCTCAAGCGGCTCGGCGCCACCCCGCTGTCCAGGAGCGGGCTCATGCTGGCCAAGACGGCGGCGGTGGCCGGCGTGGAGCTCATCCAGGCCGTGGTCATCGTGGCCGTGGGGCTGGCGCTGGGGTGGCGTCCGCAGGGCTCGTTCCTGGGCGCCGTGGTGCTGATCGTGCTGGGCACGGCGGCGTTCAGCGGGCTCGGGCTGCTGATGGCCGGCACGCTGCGCGCCGAGGCCACCCTGGCGGCGGCCAACCTGGTCTACCTGGTGCTGCTGGGGGTGGGCGGGGTGATGTTCCCCCTGTCCAAGTTCCCCGACGGGGTGCGGCCGGTGCTGGAGGCGCTGCCCATCTCCGCGCTGACGAGCGGCCTGCGCGCGGTGCTCGCCCAAGGGGCGGCGCTTCCGCTGGTGCCGGTGCTCGTGCTGGCGGCGTGGGCGGTGGTGTCGCTGGGGCTGGTCTCGCGTACGTTCCGCTGGGAATGAGCGCCGCGTTCATTCGGGGCGAGGCGGTTCTGGGCCGCGTTCATTCGGGGCGGGGCGGTTCTGGGCGCAGGGCGCCGTAGCGGCGGCGGGTGAGTGCGGCCACCGCCGTCAGGGGGATGGCCGCACCGGCCGCCAGCCCGAACAGGAGCCCGTACCGCCCGTCCTGCGCCAGCGGCCCCGCCGCCCATGAGGCGACCGCGCTGCCCACGAACAACGCGCAGGCGAAGAACGCGATGGTGGTCCCGCGGGCCTCGGGCACGACGGAGGTGGCCCAGGTCTGCAGCGAGGAGTGCAGGAACGACCAGCCCCCGCCCAGCAGCAGCGCCGTGACGACCACGACGGGCACGCTGACGTGCACGGCCACGATGGCGAACCCCGCGCAGAGCTGCGCGCCGCCCACGACCATGAGCAGGGGCGCGGACCAGCGTCCCGACAGGTGCTTGACGAGCTTGGCGAAGCCCCACAGCCCCAGCCCGTACGCGGTGATCGACAGCCCGGCCACGGCGGCGGCCAGCCCCGTGTGCTGGAGCGCGGGAGCCAGGAACGGCATGACGCCCAGCATGATGGCCCCCTCGGTGAAGGCCAGCGCGAACACCAGCAGCGCCCACCGCTGCCCGAGCACCGCCCCGAGGTGGCCGAGCACCCCGTTGCCCGCGTTCTCGTGGCGAGGGGGCTCGGGCAGCGTGCGCAGTGACAGCGCGCAGGCCAGCGCGCAGACTGCGGGGACGGTGAAGGCCACTCGCCAGTCCACCAGGCCCGCGACGACGCCGCCCAGCCCCGTGGCGAGCGCCGTGCCGAGCGCGGCGGCGGCCATGAGGTCCGTGAGCGCGCGCTGGCGCACCGAGGGCTCGACGGTGTCGCCGACGTACGTCAGCCCTGTGGGGATCACCGCGCCGAAGCAGGCGCCCGTCACCACCCTGGCCACGACGAGCGTGCCCAGCATGGGCATCAGCGCCGAGGCCAGGCCCGCCAGCGCGGCGCCGAACAGCGCCCACCGCATCACGCTCACGCGTCCGAAACGGTCGGACAGCAGGCCCCACAGCGGCTGCGTCAGCCCGTACGCCAGGTAGTAGCCGCTGGCGGCGGCGACCGCGGCCGACAGCGGGACGCCCAGGTCGGCGGCGATGAGCACGAGCATGGGGCTCACGGCGAACCGGTCGAAGCTGCTGACGAACCCGGCCACGGACAGGGTCAGCGGCGGGCGGGTGAGGCTAACGGAGGGGGTGGGGGCTTTCATACGTCCATGTTCTATTTGTCCGGATGAATGATCCAGTCGGCAGTAGTACCACCTTAAAGGGGGGAATATCGGGCGCGTTGAGTAGGCTCTGAAGGTTGCTCTGCATGTTCCTGACGAGGAGTTCCGTGACCGCCTTCGCACTCGACGACCCCATCGACCGGGGGCCGGCCCTTCCCCGGCCGGGCAAGCTGCTCCGCGGCGCCGCCGACAGCATCCCGCCCTCTGGCCTCGTGCTGCTGGGGATCTTCTCGGTACAGCTCGGCGCCGGGTTCGCCAAGGAGCTGTTCGCGACGCTGCCGCCGAGCGCGGTGGTGTTCCTGCGCATCGCGGCCGGGGCACTCATCATGGGGGCGGTCGCGCGTCCCAGGCTCAGGGGGCTGTCCTGGCGCGACTGGGCGGTGGGGGTCGGCTTCGGCCTGACGCTCGCCGTCATGAACCTGACCTTCTACGAGGCCCTGGCGCGGCTGCCGATGGGCATCGCGGTGGCGATCGAGTTCCTCGGGCCGCTCGGCGTCGCGGTGGCCGCCTCGCGGCGGCGGATCGACCTGGTGTGGGTCGGGCTGGCCGCCATCGGCGTGCTGCTGCTGGCCCCGTGGGGCGAGTCGGCGTCGGTGAGCTGGGTGGGCATCGGGTTCGCGATGGTGGCGGGCGCCTGCTGGGCCGCCTACATCCTGCTGTCGGCGGCGGCCGGGCGGCGCTTCCCGGGGACGAGCGGGCTGTCGTTCGCGATGATCGTGTCGGCCCTGGCGATCCTGCCGGTCGGCGTCACGACGGGCGGGGCCGACCTGCTGCAGCCGGAGCTGCTGCTCATCGGGCTCGGGGTGGGGCTGCTGTCGTCGGTGATCCCGTACTCGCTGGAGCTGCAGGCGCTGCGGCGCATGCCCAAGCACGTGTTCGGCATCCTGATGAGCCTGGAGCCCGCCGTGGCGGCGCTGATCGGGGTGCTGCTGCTGAGCGAGATCCTGCACGTCCAGCAGTGGGCGGCGATCATCTGCATCGTGGCCGCCAGCCTGGGCTCGACCCGCACGCGCAACCGGGGATGACCGTGAGATGAGGGCCGCCGCGCGCCCGTGGGATGGGGTCTCGGGCGCGCGGCGGTGGGCTCGGCTCGGTGGGCGGGGTGTGCCGAGCCCATGAAGGTCAGCGGAGTGCGGGTGTCCGCTTGACCAGGCATGTGCCGGAAAGGGCCGGTCCGTTGCGGACCGGGGACGCGGGACCGGCGGCGCTCGCGCCAGGCGTCGCCCGGCCGGTCCGCATTGAGATTACCGCCATCGGGGAGTGCCCGATCCCCGAATGTCAGAACTTGACGCCGTTTACCGTCAGTGCTCGGCCCAGATGCCGCGGACGTGGCCGATGTGCTCCGCCATCAGGTGCCCGACGGCGGCGCCGTCGCCGCTCTTGAGCGCGTCCAGCAGTTGCAGGTGCTCCCTCGCCGAGTCGCCCAGCGTGCCCCGCTCGGACAGCTGCGACAGGCCGTACAGCCTGGCCCTGTTGCGCAGGTCCTGCACCACCGACACCAGGTGCGCGTTCCCGCACAGCGACAGCAGCTCGACGTGGAAGCGCAGGTCGGCGTCCACGTACGCGAGCAGGTCGCCCCGCTCGCTGGCCGAGACGATCTCCTCGGCGATCGGCCGCAGCCGCTCGAACTCCTCCGCCCGCGAGCTGTCGGCCAGCCTCGCCACCGTGGGCACCTCGATGAGCTGGCGGATCTCGGTCAGCTCGTCCAGGTCGCGGTCGGACAGCTCCGTGACCCTGAACCCCTTGTTGCGCACGGCCTCGACCAGGCCCTCCTTGGCCAGGTCGAGCATCGCCTCACGCACCGGCGTAGCCGAGACGCCGAACTGGGCGGCCAGCACCGGCGCCGAGTAGACCACCCCCGGCCGCATCTCACCGGTGATCAGCGCGGCGCGCAGCGCGTGCGCCACCTGCTCGCGCAAGCTGAGCCGCTCCCCCACCATCGGCAGGTCGAGCCGGTCCTCGGCAGCCATCGGCCCATCCCTCTCTCTGTCCACCCTCATGCCTGTGCCCGCGTACCCGGGCCCTGCTGTGCGGCCTCGTGGGCGGCAGCCGCGACCACGAGGTCCTCCCACGCCATGCCCGTGCTCTTGAACACGCGCGGCCCCGGCCCGGCGACCACCCTTCCGGCGATCAGGTCGGCGAGGTTCCCGGCGAGATGATGAGAGGTGATCGTACCCTGGCGGATCGGGACGACGATGTCGCCCGCCTCCTCCAGGGCGGCCGCCCTGGCCTCGACGACCACGGTGGCGCGGGCGATCAGGTCGCCGTCGAGCTCGCGGGCGTCGGGCTCGTGCGAGCCGACCGCGACGACGGTGACGCCGTCGCGGGCGAGCTTACCGGGGAACAGGGGGTGTCTGGCCGTGGTGCAGCACGCGACCAGATCCGCCCCCGCCACGGCTTCCGCCACCGCCTCCGCGGGCGTGGGCGGGTCGGCGGCGAGGGCGCGGGCGGTCAGGCCGAGCTCGCGGCACCAGCCCGCGAGCGCCTCGGCCCGGCGCCGGTCGCGGGCGACCACGGTGACGTCCTCCACCGGCCGCACCTCCCGCAGGGCCAGCACGTGCCCGTACGCCTGCGGCCCGCTCCCGAACACCACCAGCCGCCGCGCCCCCGGATCGGCGAGGTGCCGGACGGCGAGGGCTGAGACGGCGGGCGTGCGCAGCGAGGTGAGCGCGATCCCGTCCAGGGCGGCCAGCGGGGCCAGGGTCTCGCCGTCGAACAGCAGGTACGTGCCCTGGATGCGGGGCAGCCCCCGCCCCGGGTTGCCGGGCGCGATGCTGACGGCCTTGACGCCCGCGTACCGCCGGGTGGAGGCGGGCATGAGCAGCAGTTGCCCGGCGGGAAGGTCGACGATGGGCCGGCGCGGGGTCGTCTCGGGGTCGAGCCCGGCCCGCAGCGCCTCCTCCAGCACGTCCACGGCCCGCCCCATGGGCACCAGCCGCTCCACGGTGGCGGCGTCGAGGTACGGCAGCCCGCTCATCGCAGCGTGAACCCGGTCGGGAACGGGTCTCCGGGGTCCAGCTCGAAGACGTGCCGCCCGGTCCGGTACGCCATGCCGTCGATCTCCACGATCACGCCCTCCTCGGTCGTCTCCCGCGCGCGGGCGGTGAACACGCTGCCCACGATGCTCTCGTGGACGAGGCCGGCCGTCTTGTCCGCGTCGTGCAGCAGCGCCATCCTGGCGGCGGTGCCGGAGCCGCAGGGCGAGCGGTCCACCTCTCCGTCGGCGAACACGGTGACGTTGCGCTGCCGCCTGACGCCGTCCAGGTCGGGCAGGTCCTGGTGGAAGATCACGCCGTACACGCCGGAGAGCCGCTCGTCGGACGGGTGCCTGGCGGCGGGGTGGCCGGCCAGCTCGGCCTTGATCCGGCGGGCGTGCTCGATGAGGGCGTTGACGTGCCGGGGCTCGACCGTCAGGCCGAGGTCGGCGGCGCGTAAGGACGCGTAGATGGCGCCGCCGTAGGAGACGCCGGCGCGCACGCCCGCGACGGGCACGTCACGGGCGATCACGTACGAGGGCACGTTGACGAAGGTGACGCCCTCGATCCGGCCGCCGGACAGCCGCACCCGGGCCGTGACGCGGCCCGACGGCACGTCGACGACCACGTCCGTCACCCCGTCGGGGGCGGCTTCGACCAGGCCCTCGCGCACCGCGTGCACGCCCAGCGCGATCGTGCCGTGCCCGCAGGCGGTGGAGAAGCCGTCCTTGTGCCAGAACAGCGCCCCGAACCGCGCCCCCGGGTCGTCCGGGGGCACCAGGAAGCAGCCGTACATGTCGGCGTGCCCGCGCGGCTCGTTGCACAGCAGCCGGCGCAGGTCGTCGAGCTCGGCCATCGCGGTGGTGCGGCGGTCGAGCACGGTGGAGCCGGGGATCTCGGGCACCCCGCCCGTCACGATCCTGAACGGCTCCCCTGCCGTGTGGTAGTCGACCGTCGTCAACATTCGGCCCGTCAACGGCTGGCCCGTCGGCATCAGAGCTCGAACCCCGCCGGGAACGGGTCGCGCGGGTCGAGGAAGTACTGGGCGGTGCCGGTGATCCAGGCCCGTCCCGTGATGGACGGCAGGACCGCGAGCTGCCCGCCCACCGTGGTCTCCTCCAGCAGCCGCCCGACGAAGTGGGTGCCGATGAACGACTCGTTCGTGAAGTCCCGCCCGAGCGGCAGCTCGCCCCTGGCGTGCAGCTGGGCCATGCGGGCGCTGGTGCCGGTGCCGCACGGCGAGCGGTCGAACCAGCCCGGGTGGATGGCCATGGCGTGCCGCGAGTGGTGGGCGTCGGAGCCGGGGGCGGCGAAGTACACGTGGTGGCAGCCGCGGATGCGGGAGTCCTCGCGGTGGACGGGCTCGTCGGCGGCGTTGATGGCCTCCATGGTGGCCAGGCCGGCGGCGATGATCTCGTTCTTGGCCTTGCGGTCGAACGGCAGGCCGTAGTGGTCGAGGTTCACGACGGCGTAGAAGTTGCCGCCGTACGCGAGGTCGTACGGGATCTGCCCGAAGCCCGGCACGGTCACGCTAGCGTCCAGCCTGTCGCAGTAGGACGGCACGTTGCGCAGCGTCACCGACATGGCCATGCCGTCCTCGACGGCGACGTCCACCTCGACGAGCCCGGCGGGCACCTCCAGGCGCACGGTCGTGACCGGCTCGACCACCTCGACCATGCCGGTCTCCACCAGCACGGTGGCCACGCCGATCGTGCCGTGCCCGCACATCGGCAGCAGCCCCGACACCTCGATGAACAGCACGCCGTAGTCGGCGTCCGGCCTGGTCGGCGGCTGCAGGATGGCGCCGCTCATGGCCGAGTGGCCGCGCGGCTCCGTCATCAGCAGGGTGCGGATGTGGTCGAGGTTGTCGCGGAAGTACACGCGCCGCTCGGCCATGCTCGCGCCGGGGATGACGCCGATGCCGCCGGTGATGACCCGGGTGGGCATGCCCTCGGTGTGGGAGTCGACGGCGTGGAAAACGCGCTTGGTCCTCATCGCAGCCCTTCTGCCAGTGCCTTCTCGGTCGCCGCACGCACGATAGCGGCCTGCTCGTCCGTCAGCGGCTGCCTGGGCTCCCTGCACGGGCCGCCATGGCGGCCCGCCAGGTCCATCGACAGCTTGATGGCCTGGACGAACTCCGTCTTGGAGTCCCAGCGCAGCAGCGGGTGCAGGGTCCGGTACAGCGGCAGCGCCGTCTCCAGGTCACCGGCCACGGCCGCGCGGTACAGGGCGCTGTTGGAGGCGGGCAGCGCGTTCGGGTAGCCGGCGATCCAGCCCACCGCCCCGGCCACGGCCAGCTCCAGCAGCACGTCGTCGGAGCCGATCAGCAGGTCCAGCCCGGGTGCGAGCTCGGCGATCTCGTACGCCCTGCGCACGTCGCCGCTGAACTCCTTGATCGCCACGATCAGCCCCTCCTCGTGCAGCCTGGCCAGCAGCGCGGGGGTGAGGTCCACCTTGGTGTCGTAGGGGTTGTTGTAGGCCACGATCGGCACGCCGGCCTTGGCGACCTCGCGGTAGTGCGCCACGACCGCCCGCTCGTCGGCCCGGTAGGCGTTCGGCGGCAGCAGGAGGACCGAGCCGCAGCCCGCCTCGCCCGCCTGCTCGGCCCAGCGCCGCGACTCCGCGGCGCCGTACGCGCCCGCGCCCGCCATCACGTTGCCGCCGCCGACCGCCGCGACGGCGGTCTCGATGACCTTCGTGCGCTCCTGCGGGGTGAGCGTCTGGTACTCGCCGAGCGAGCCGTTCGGTACGACGCCGTCGCAGCCGTTGCCGACCAGCCAGCGGCAGTGCTCCGCGTAGCCGTCGTAGTCGACCGAGAGGTCGTCGCGCAGGGGGAGCGCGGTGGCGACCATGACGCCCTGCCAGGGCTTGCTGCGGTGTTCCATGGGGAGGTCCTCCAGATGTCGGGGGGTCAGTGAGCGGAAGGGTCGTCGGGGGGAATGTCGCTGGCGTCGGCGCTGGTGTCGGCGCTGGTATCGGCGCCGGTGTCGGCGCTGGCGTCGGCGCTGGTGGTGAGGGAGGCCAGGGCGCCGAGCGTGACGGGCTGGGCGATCGGGCGGCGGGGCGGCTGGGGCCGTTCGCCTGCCAGGCAGGAGACGGCGTAGCCGCAGACGCGGCCCTGGCACCAGCCCATGCCGGGCCTGGCCAGCAGCTTGACCGCGCGCGCGTCGGTGGCGCCGAGCGCCTGCGCCTCGCGTACCCGGGCCAGCGGCACCTCCTCGCACCGGCACACGAGCGTGTCGTCGTGCAGCCACCCCTGCCAGCCGGGCTTGACGGGGTACGCGCGCTGCAGCGCCTCCCCGAACGCCCGCCACCGCTCCCGCCTGCGCGCGAACAACGGCGGCACGACAGCCGCCTGAACGGCGCGCTCATCGGCGACGTCGGCGCCACCAGCGAGGCGATCGGCGTCCGCATCCGCAACGTCGGCGCGACCAGCGGGGCGGCCGGTGCCCGCATTCGCGACGATGGCGCCACCAGCGAGGCGGACGGCGCGCGCGTCGGCGACGATGGCGCGGCCGGCGAGACGGCCCTCCAGTTCGGCCAGCCGCCAGCCGCCCACCCCGACGGGCTCGCCCGCCGCCCACACGCCCGGCACGGTGGTCCTGAGGGTGGCGTCCACGCTCAGGACGGGGCTGCCGTCCACGTCGTGGCGGGTCTGGCAGCCGAGTTGTGTCCCCAGCTCGATCTGCGGCACGAAGCCGTACCCGACGGCCACCGCGTCGCACTCGACGACGTGGCTGGCGGTGACGTTCCAGTCCTGGTCGAGGCGGGCGATGGTGACGGCCTCCACCTCGTGCTCGCCGTGGGCGGCCACCACCGCCTGTCTCGTCCGGTACGGCACCCGGTGCCTGGCCAGGGCGGCCGCGTATCCCGCCGCCTCCCCGGACTTGCCCAGGGCCAGTACGGGGTGCCTGGCCAGGCCGAGGCCGCCGTTGGCCTCGTACACGCCGAGCACCCGCGCCCCCGCGCCCGCCAGGCCTGTGGCGACGGGCAGCAGGAACGGCCCGGTGCCGGACACCACGATGCGGCGGCCCGCCACGACTCCGCCGCCCTTGAGCAGCGCCTGCGCGCCGCCGGCGGTCAGCACGCCCGGCAGGTCCCAGCCGGGGAACGGCAGCGGCCGGTCGTGCGCCCCGGTCGCGATCAGCAACCGCCGCGCCCGCAACACCACCGCCCGCTCCTCACGAGCGCCCGTGTCGCCACCGGCGCCCGGCCTCGCGGCCGCCGGGGACGCCATCGCACCAGAAGCCGAGGACGCCCTCGCACCGGTCGCCGAAGACGCCATCACATCGGCCGCCGAGGACGCCATCGCGCCGGTCGCCGAGGACGTCGGCGCGCCGGTCGCCGCAGGCCCGGTGCCTCTGGTCGCGCAGTGCACCAGCAGGTCGCCGTCCGGTTCGCGGGACACCGCCCAAACCTGGTGCCGCAGCAGAACGTCGGCGCGCGTGTCGAGCGCCCGCGCCTGCCGCAGGAACCGTTCGAGCCCCGGCGCGCGCTTGGGCTCGGCCGCGTGCCGGAAGTACTGGCCGCCGAGCCGGATCCCGGAGTCCACCAGCGCCACCCGCAGCCCGGCCAGCGCCGCCGTGAGCGCGCCCGCCACGCCGGCGGGCCCGCCGCCGACCACCACGAGGTCGTACGTCACGCCGTCGTCACCTCGTCCCCCGGCTCGGCCTCCAGCAGGCAGGCCCGCTCGGGCGGGCGCCCGTTCACCGAGATCAGGCAGTCGAAGCAGACCCCGATCCCGCAGAACAGCCCGCGCGGCCGCCCGCCGAAGCGGGTGGTGCGCCAGGACCGCACCCCGGCCGCGTGCAGGGCCGCGCCGATGGTCTGCCCCGGCACGACGGGCACGGAGCGGCCGTCGACGGTGATGTGGAAAGTCACGAGGCCTCCTCGGAGGAGAGCGAGGGTGCGGGGAAACGGTCGGGGCGGAAGGGCTGCAGGTCGAGGTCGGTCCGCTCCCCCGCGAGAAGCTGAGCGAGCAGATGCCCGGTGGCCGGAGCCAGCCCGATCCCCGCCCCCTCATGACCGCACGCGTGATACAACCCGGGCATCCGCGGGTCCGCCCCGATGACCGGCAGGTGATCGGGGCAGTACGGCCGGAACCCGCAGTACGACCGGATCGCCCGCACCTCCCGCAACGCCGGGAAGAGCGCGACCGCCTGCTCGGCCAGCCGCGCCAGCACCGGCACCGACGTGGTCCTGTCGAATCCGACGCGTTCCCTGCTGGCCCCGATGAGCACGGTCCCGGCGGGTGTGCCCTCCACCACGGCGGAGGTCTCCAGCCCGGCGGAGTCGCTGGCCACGTTCGTCACGTAGGCGGCGGTGTAGACCTTGTGCCTGATGAGCGGTTCGCGCAGCGGCTCGGTGACGAGGATGAACCCGCGCCTGGGCAGCACCGGCAGGTGCACGCCCGCGAGCGCGGCGACCTCGCCGCCCCAGGTGCCGGCGGCGTTGACGACGGCGTCGCCGAGGACGTCGCCGTCCGTGGTGCGCACGCCCGTGATCCGGTCTCCCGAGCGCAGGACGCCGGTCACGGTGGCGCCGAGCCGCAGCCGCAGCGTGCCGTGGCCGAAGCGTTCCGCGCCGTGCCGCAGCAGGGCGGCGGCGGCGAGCATGGGCTGCACCTGGGCGTCCTGGGGGTAGAACACGCCTCCTGCCAGGCCTTCCGCCAGGTGCGGCTCGTAGTCGCGCAGCCTGGGGGCGGGCACGAGGGTGTGCTCGACGCCCTGCTTGCCCGCCAGTTCGGTGAGCTGCCGCTGGACGTCCTCGGTCTCGGCGACGACCAGCCCGCCCTTCGGCTCGAACTCGAACCCGCCGAGCTCGGCCAGCGAGCGCCACAGCCGGTTCGACAGCACGGCGAGGTCCAGCTCGGGGCCGGGTTCCTTGTCGGAGACCAGTACGTTGCCCTCGCCCGAGCCGGTCGTGCCGCCGGCCACCGGGCCGCGGTCGATCACGGTCACGTCGAGGCCCGCGCGCGCCGCGTAGTAGGCGCAGGCCGCCCCCACCACTCCCGCGCCGACGACGATCACGTCGGACATCACCACCTCCTGGCAGTAATATGTCACATACCTTGGATGCTTGAGAAGCCCGCAGCCCCCACAAGCCCGATGGCCGGACCGGCCAGTGGGGCCCCTACCATCGATGACGTGAAGCTACCCACGGACAACCCCCACCTCCTCGCGCGTTTCGTCCGGTCCTTCTGGGCGCCGACCACGCGCTCGATGCGCGTCTGGGCGTTGGCCTCCGTGGTGGTCAACGCCGGCATCACACTCACCGGGGCCGGAGTGCGCGTCACCGCCTCCGGGCTCGGCTGCCCGACGTGGCCCAGGTGCACGCCCGACAGCTTCATCCCGGTCGCGCATCCCGAGGTTTCGCCGCTGAACATGGCCGTCGAGTTCGGCAACCGGCTGCTCACGTTCCTGGTGCTGGCCGTGGGCGTCGCCTGCTGGGTGGCCGCCGTGCGGATGCGTCCGCGCCGCGTCTCCCTGATCCGCCTGGCCTGGCTGCAGCCGATCGGGATCATCGCGCAGGCCCTGTGGGGCGGGCTGGTGGTCAACACGATGCTCAACCCGTTCACCGTCGGCACGCACTACCTCATCTCCAGCGGCCTGATCGCGGCCTGCTGGATGTTGTACGCGCGCGCGGGCGAGGGCGACGGGCCCGCGCGGCCGGTCGTCCACCGCAACATCCGCGTGCTGGGCCACCTGCTGGTGGCGGCCGTGTTCGCGCTGCTGGTGATCGGGGTCGTGGTGAGCGGCACGGGGCCGCACTCGGGCGACGAGATGGCCTCCCGCTTCGACCTCGACATCGAGACCGTGGCCAGGCTGCACGCCGACGTGGCCTACGTGGTGGCGGGGCTGACGTTCGCGCTGCTGTTCGCCCTGCATGTGACGGACGCGCCGCGCCTGGCCAAGCGGGCGGCGATGGCCGCGTTCGGCGTGGTGCTGCTGCAGGGCGTGATCGGTTACACGCAGTGGTTCCTGGCCGTGCCCGCGGTGCTGGTCCTGCTGCACGTCCTCGGCTCGACGCTGGTCTGGATCACCGCGCTGAGGGTCGCCACCTCGCTGCGCTCCCGCGACCCCGAGCCGTCCGCCGCCGCCCACTCCCCCACCGAGGCAGCCGCCGTCGCCTGAGCGGATATGCCAGGGTATGTGGTGTTACATTCGCCACTCCCCCGGCCAGGAAGGGGTGTGCTTTGCGGGGAAAAGTCCGCCTCTCCCGGAAGGCGCTGCGCCGCGCGTACCAGGGGCTGGTGCTGGCCAGCGTGCTCGCGCTGGCGCCCATGACGTGGGCCTGGCTCGGCAGCTCGGGACACCGGGCGATGGCCGAGGACGCGGGCTGGATCCGGCGGGTGCCCGAGACGCAGGCGGCGCTGGTGCTCGGCGCCGGCCTGTTCGCCGGGCAGCCCTCCCCGATGCTGGCCCGCAGGCTCGACATCGCCGCCGAGCTGTACCTGGCGGGCAAGGTAAAGGCGCTGCTGCTGTCGGGTGACAACAGCCGCAAGGAGTACGACGAGCCCACCGCCATGCGCGACTACCTGCGCGCCAAGGGGGTGCCCGACGCGGTGATGGTGCTCGACTACGCCGGCTTCGACACGTGGGACTCGTGCGTGCGGGCGCGCAAGGTGTTCGGCGCCGAGCGGGTGACCGTGGTGACCCAGGAGTTCCACATCCCCAGGGCCGTGACGCTGTGCAGGACGGCCGGGCTGGAGACGTTCGGCGCCGGTGACGACTCCTCCAGGCGCTGGGCCACCACCACGTACGCCTACGCCGCCCGCGAGCTGTTCGCCACCGCCAAGGCCTTCACCGACGCCCTGATCCTGAACTCCGACCCGGTCTACCCGGGGCCCCGCGAGGTCTCGCTCACCCGCATCCTGTCCCAGCCGGGCGCGTAGCCACGCGCATCCCGTCTCAGCCGGGCGCGCAGGTCACCCGCGTCCCGTCTCAGCCGGGCGCGCCGGGCGCGTAGCCGGGGGGCGGCGACCCCCTGGCCACCGACCTGGCGTGCATCTCCGGCACCGGGAAGTCGGCGCGGGCGGTGCTCATGCACTCCAGCAGCGCCCGCTGCTCCTCGTGGAAGGTGTGCTCGTCGACCATGTGCCGGGCCGCCCGCTCGTGCAGCAGGCCCAGCTCGGTGGCGGCGAGCTGGTAGTCGCGCATCGCCCGCAACCCCGGCTTGCCGCCGTGCGCGCGGGCCCACTGCCTGGCCTGCCGCCGCCTGGCGAAGGCGGAGAGCATGAAGATGTCGGCCTGGGTGACCAGCTTGGTCGGCTCGTACGCCGGCAGGTAGCGCTGGATGAGCGCCACGATGCGCCGCCGGTCCCTGAACACCACGCCGATGAGCACCACCAGCACCACCAGCAGCGTCAGGTAGGCCACCACCAGCCCGGGGAACCCGCCGTAGGAGGCCAGGCCGTTCCACAGGCCGTGCAGGATCATCGCCGCCGTCCAGCCCGCCAGCACGTACGTGCTGCGCTCGGGCCCCCTGCGCTGGGCCGCGTACGCGACGGCCACCCCGATCATCGAGCTGAACAGCGGATGGGCCAGCGGCGACAGGATGCCGCGCAGCACCACGGTGACGGCCAGCCCCTTGACCCCGGAGGTGGACAGCGCGCCCAGGTAGTAGCTGACGTTCTCGCTCATGGCGAAGCCGAGGCCGACCATGCTGGCGTAGATGATGCCGTCGGTCGGCCCGTCGAGCTCGGCCCTGCGGAAGCGGAGCAGGCCCAGCAGCACCAGGCCCTTCATCGTCTCCTCCACCACCGGCGCGCCGAACGTGGCCGCGAGGTTGCGCGCGCTGGCCTCCGACAGCTTGGCGGTGTCGATGATGTAGTGCAGGTTGAGCGAGTTGATCACACCGGCCACGAGCACCGCGACGCCCGCGCCCCAGGCGAAGGCGAAGATCAGGTTGCTGCGCGGCTCCGGCTCCATCCGGTCGAGCGCCAGCACGGCCGCCAGCAGCAGCGGCACCGGCGCGAGCGCCAGCGCCAGCGCGATGAAGAACTGCACCGGCGCGCCGTTGAACACGTCGAAGGAGAACGAGACCAGGGCGCAGATGCCGGTGAGGACCAGCCCGATGATCAACGCGAACGACGGGCGGTCCTTCAACACCCAGCGTGGATCACGGCTCGCCATAGGGTGACTTTAACGGATCAGGGTGCCGGGGTCCGTGCGGGTCCACGCAGTGCCGCTCCAGGCCGGGGACGCCGTGATCGACCTGGAGCGTGGTGTGGCCGATCGCGAACCGCTCGTGCAGCAGGTCGGCGAGCCGCGTGCGCACCCGGTGGCAGCCGGCGCCGCGCGCCACGAGCACGTGGGCCGACAGGGCCGGGTAGCCACTCGTCACCGTCCGGACATGGAGGTCGTGCACCTTCTCCACGTCGCGCCGAGCGGCCACGACCAGGGCGGCGATCGTGCCGGCCTGGCGGAAGCCGGTCAGCCGGACTGCGTCGGCCGTGTGACCGCGCCCGTGTCCCCCGCTCATCCCGTCTCCCTCAAGTGCGTCACAACACCTGAAGAGCTGTTCACATGTGCATCACAGGAACGCGAAAAAGCCCGGCGCGACGGCCGGGCTCTGCACGATCAGGCCAGCAGCGGGTCGATCGCGACCGCGAGGAACAGCAGCGCCAGGTAGGCGTTCGACCAGTGGAAGAAGCGCATCGGCCGCAGGTCCACACCGCTCTTGCCGGAGTTGAGCCTGGCCAGCAGGCGGTGCACCTCCCACAGGCACATCGCGCCCAGCACGGCCGCCACGATCGGATAGAACAACGTGGTGCCCGCCACCGGCCACAACGCCAGCGAGCACAGCACGGTGGCCCAGGTGTAGGCGATGGACTCCAGGATGACCCGCCGTTCGGTGGCCACCACCGGCAGCATCGGCACCTTGGCCGCCGCGTAGTCCTCCTTGTACCGCATGGCCAGCGTCCAGGTGTGCGGCGGCGTCCAGAAGAACACCACGCCGAACAGCACCAGCGGCGCCCAGTCGAGCCGCTCGGTGATGCCCGCCCAGCCGATCATGACCGGCATGCAGCCCGCGATGCCGCCCCACACGATGTTCTGCGCCGTGCGGCGCTTGAGCAGCATCGAGTAGACCAGCACGTAGAACAGGATCGCGCCGAGCGAGAGCACCGCGGCCAGCCAGTTGGTGGTCAGCCACAGGCCGGCCGTGGACAGCACGCCCAGCACGATGCCGAAGATCAGCGCGCCGCGCGGCGAGACCTGGTGCCTGGCCAGCGGCCTGCGGCGGGTGCGGCGCATCTTCTGGTCGATGTCGCGGTCCACGTAGCAGTTGAGCGCGTTGGCGCTGCCCGCCGACAGGGTGCCGAACACCATGACCGCGATCGACGTCCACAGCGGCGGCAGGCCGCCCGCTGCGAGGAACATCACGGGCAGCGTCGTGATCAGCAGCAGCTCGATGATCCGCGGCTTGGTGAGCGCGATGTAGGCCTTGACGATCATGCCGATCGAGCGCGGCGCCTTCACCTGCGGTGATGGGGCCGTCGCCTGCCTGTTGGTCAGCACCGTCAAGGCGCTTCCAGCCTGTCGGAAGTCAACGCGTAACCTCTGATGAGAGCGGATCCATGGGCGGGCGCCGGTGGCGCCCCTGCGAACAAACAAACTGTAGTCGCAGGGGCGGCCGGTCCGGCCAATGGGGGGCTTGCGCCGTACATGCAGTACATGGACACGCGAAGGTGGAATGGGAATCGATCGCCAGCTCCACCCGGTTAGGGTTCCGTGTAGGCGCGGGCAGCGCAACCTGCGGCCAGCCGCCGCAGGCGGGACAGCCACCGGTACGACCAATGACAACTAGATTCCGGAGATCGAGCACTTGAGCACCGAACTCGTGCCAGCCCTTGAATGGACCGACCTGGACAAGCAGGCGGTCGACGTCGTTCGAGCACTGGCGATGGACGCAGTGGAGAAGGCGGGCTCGGGTCACCCCGGCACCGCCATGAGTCTGGCCCCCGCCGCATACCTGCTGTTCCAGCGCGTGATGCGTCACGACCCGACCGACCCCAACTGGCTCGGCCGTGACCGTTTCGTCCTGTCGTGCGGCCACAGCAGCCTGACGCTCTACATCCAGCTCTACCTGTCCGGTTACGGCCTGACGCTGGACGACCTCAGGCGCCTGCGGCAGTGGGACAGCCTGACGCCGGGTCACCCCGAGCACGGGCACACGGCGGGTGTGGAGACCACGACGGGCCCGCTCGGCCAGGGCATCGCCAACGCCGTCGGCATGGCCATGGCGGCCCGCCGCGAGCGCGGCCTGTTCGACCCCGAGGCCGCCGACGGCGCCTCGCCGTTCGACCACAACATCTGGTGCTTCGTCAGCGACGGCGACATCGAGGAGGGCATCAGCCACGAGGCCAGCTCCCTCGCCGGCCACCAGAGGCTGGGCAACCTCGTCGTCGTCTACGACGACAACCACATCTCCATCGAGGACGACACGCAGATCGCCCTGTCGGAGGACGTGGTCAAGCGCTACGAGGCCTACGGCTGGCACACCCAGAGCGTCGACTGGACCGAGTCCGGCGAGTACGTCGAGGACGTCCAGGCCCTCTACGACGCCCTCCAGGCGGCCAGGGCGGAGACCGACCGGCCGTCGTTCATCCGGCTGCGCACGATCATCGGCTACCCGGCCCCCAACAAGCAGAACACCGGCAAGATCCACGGCTCCGCCCTGGGCGAGGCCGAGGTGAAGGCCACCAAGGAAGTGCTGGGCATGGACCCGGCCAAGACCTTCGACGTGCCGGCCGAGGTGCTGGAGCACGCCCGCGGCGTCGCCCAGCGCGGCCGCGCGGACCACGCCGAGTGGGACAAGTCCTACGCCGAGTGGCGCCTGGCCAACGAGGAGCGGGCCGCCGAGCTCGACCGCATCTCCCGCCGCGAGCTGCCGGCCGGCTGGGCCACCGCGCTGCCGTCGTTCGAGAAGGGCTCCTCCGTCGCCACCCGCAAGGCGAGCGGCGAGGTGCTCAACGCGCTGGCGCCGGTGCTGCCCGAGCTGTGGGGCGGCTCGGCCGACCTGGCCGAGTCCAACCTCACCACGATGAAGGGCGAGCCGTCCTTCATCCCCGAGGAGTTCCAGACCAAGGACTTCAAGGGCAACCGCTTCGGCCGCACGCTGCACTTCGGCATCCGCGAGCACGCCATGGGCGCCATCCTCAACGGCATCGCGCTGCACGGCGGCACCCGCCCGTACGGCGGCACGTTCCTGGTCTTCTCCGACTACATGCGGCCCGCGGTGCGGCTGGCCGCGCTGATGAAGCTGCCGGTCACCTACGTGTGGACGCACGACTCGATCGGCCTCGGCGAGGACGGCCCCACCCACCAGCCGATCGAGCACCTGTGGGCGCTGCGCGCGATCCCCGGCCTCGACGTGGTGCGCCCGGCCGACGCCAACGAGACGGCGTACGCGTGGAAGACCGTGCTGGAGCACACCGACCGCCCCGCCGCGCTGGCGCTGACCAGGCAGAACCTGCCGGTCGTCGAGGGCACCAGCGCCGAGGGCGTGGCCCGCGGCGGCTACGTGCTGCGTGAGGCGTCCGACGGCCAGCCGAAGGTCATCCTCATCGCCACGGGCAGCGAGGTGGAGATCGCGCTGAACGGCCGCGAGCTCCTGGAGTCGCAGGGCATCCCCACGCGAGTGGTCTCGATGCCGTGTGTCGAGTGGTTCAACGGGCAGGACACCGCATACAGGCAGACGGTTCTGCCCTCGTCGATCCGGGCTCGGGTGGCGGTCGAGGCGGGCATCGCGCTCGGCTGGCACGAGTACGTCGGCGAATGCGGCGAGGTGGTCAGCCTCGAACACTTCGGTGCCTCTGCGCCGTACAAGACTTTGTACGAGCAGTTCGGGCTGACGGCTGAGCGCGTGGCGGCGGCGGCCAAGGCGAGCCTGGCCAAGCTGGGTCAGGACAAGGGCGAGACGACGGGAAACTGAAGAAGAGATGAGCGAGATCCTCAAGAAGCTGTCCGGCCAGGGCGTTGCCATCTGGCTCGACGACATCAGCCGTGAGCGCCTGCGCAGCGGCAACCTGGAGCAGCTGATCCGCGAGAAGAACGTCGTCGGGGTCACCTCCAACCCCACGATCTTCGCCAACGCGCTCAGCAAGGGCGACGCCTACGACAGCCAGCTGCACGACCTGGCCGTACGCGGCGTCGAGGTGGGCGAGGCCGTACGCGCCCTCACCGCCTACGACATCCGCTGGGCCGCCGACGTGCTGCGCCCGGTCTACGACGCCAGCGGCGGCGTGGACGGCCGCGTGTCGCTGGAGGTGGACCCGCGGCTGGCCCGCGAGAGCGAGAAGACGATCGCCGAGGCCCGCGCGCTGTGGTGGCTGGTCGACAGGCCCAACCTGATGATCAAGATCCCGGCGACGGTCGAGGGCCTGCCCGCGATCACGCAGGCGCTGTCGGAGGGCATCAGCGTCAACGTCACGCTGATCTTCTCCCTGGAGCGCTACCGCGCGGTCATGGACGCCTGGCTGGCCGGCCTGGAGGCCGCGCAGGCCAAGGGCCTGAACCTGGCCTCGATCGAGTCGGTGGCCTCGTTCTTCGTCAGCCGCGTCGACACCGAGATCGACAAGCGCCTGGAGCAGCTCGGCAAGCCGGAGCTGAAGGGCAAGGCGGGCATCGCCAACGCGCGCCTGGCGTACGCGGCGTTCGAGGAGGTCATGAACTCCGAGCGGTGGCAGAGCCTGCGCGCCGCCGGCGCCCGGCCGCAGCGCCCGCTGTGGGCCTCGACCGGCGTCAAGAACCCTGAATACTCCGACACCATGTACGTCGACCAGCTCGTCGCCCCCGGCACCGTCAACACGATGCCGGAGAAGACGCTCGACTCCACGGCCGACCACGCCAACGTCACCGGCGACACCGTCCGCCCGTTCTACGAGCAGGCCTGGAACACCATGGCCGCGCTCAAGGACGCCGGCGTCGACTACGACGACGTGGTGAAGGTCCTGGAGGACGAGGGCGTGGAGAAGTTCGAGGCGTCCTGGAACGAGCTGCTCGAGAGCGTCACCAAGAACCTGGTTCCGTGATGGAGGTGTCCTACCGCGAGGAGGGGGTGGCCTCGGCCGCCTCCTCCGTCGCGGGGCGCCTCGTCGCCGACGGCGTGCCCGCGCGGCTCGCCGGCGGCGACCCCACGCTGTGGGGTGAGGACGCCGAGGCGGAGGCGGCGGTCAGGCTCGGCTGGCTGACCCTGCCCCGCTCCTCCCGCGAGCTGCTGCCCGCCCTGGGCGAGCTCGCGGCGAGGGCCCGCGCCGAGGGCCTGACGAACGTGGTCCTGGCCGGGATGGGCGGCTCGTCGCTGGCGGCGGAGGTCATCTGCGCCACCGCCGACGTGCCGCTCACCGTGCTCGACACGACCGACCCCGGGCAGGTCCGCCGCGCGCTGACCGACCGCCTGGATTCCACGGTCGTGGTGGTGGCCAGCAAGAGCGGCTCGACCGTGGAGACCGACTGCCATCTGCGGATCTACCAGCGGCTCTTCGCGGACGCGGGCCTCGACCCCGCGGGCCGCGTCGTGGTGGTCACCGACCCCGGCTCGCCGCTGGAGCAGCTCGCCGCCGACGGCGGCCACGAGCTGGTGCTCGCGCCGCCCGACGTGGGCGGCCGCTACTCGGCGCTGTCGGCGTTCGGGCTGGTGCCCGCCGCGCTGGCAGGGGCCGACGTGGCGGGGCTGCTCGACGAGGCCGCCGAGGTGCTGCCGCTGCTGTCGCTCGACACCGGCAACCCCGGGCTGGACCTGGGGGCGGCGCTCGGCGGCGCGGCGCTGGCCGGGCGCGACAAGCTGCTCCTGGAGGACCAGCTCTCGCCCATCTTCGGGCTGCCCGACTGGATCGAGCAGCTCGTCGCCGAGTCCACCGGCAAGCAGGGCAGGGGCATCCTGCCGGTCGTCGGCGCCGACCCGAACAGGTCGGGCGACGAGCTGGTCGTCGCGATCGAGTCCGACGTCGGCGACGTGCGCGTGGACGGGCCGCTGGGCGCGCAGTTCCTGGTCTGGGAGTACGCCACCGCGGTGGCCGGGCTGCTGCTGGAGGTGGATCCGTTCGACCAGCCGCAGGTGGCCGAGTCGAAGGAGAACACCACCGCCCTGCTGGCCCTGCCCGACCTGCCGACCGGCGCGCCCGCGTTCACGGACGGCCCGGTCGAGGTGTACGGGGCGGCGACGGCCAAGGACCTGCCGGGGCTGTTCGCGGAGCTGCTGCACGCGGTCCCCGGCGACGGCTACCTGGCGATCATGGCTTACCTGGACCGGCTGGCCGCCTTCGACGCCCCGGTTCCGGAGGGGGCCGACTTCGAGCAGATGACCGACGCGTGGATGATGGCCGATCCGCTGACGTTGCGGACGCTGCTCGCGCTGCGGACCAGCCGGCCGGTGACGTTCGGCTGGGGGCCGCGGTTCCTGCACTCCACCGGGCAGTACCACAAGGGCGGGCCGCAGAACGGCGTGTTCCTGCAGATCACGGGGGTGGTGACCGAGGACGTCGCCGTGCCCGGCAGGCCGTACAGCCTGGGCAGGCTCCAGCTCGCCCAGGCCCTGGGGGATCTGGCGGCGCTGGAGACCCGCGGGCGTCCGGCCGTACGCCTGCATTTGACCGACCGCGCGGCGGGTGTCGCGCGTTTGCTCGAGGCCGCACAGGAGGCTTGAGATGACAGACCCGGCAGCACCCGCGGAGGAAGCCGTCACCGTTGCGGCGGCCGTCGCGGGCACCGCCACCACTGAGGAAGTGGCAGCCGCCAACCCGCTGCGCGACCCGCGCGACAAGCGGCTGCCCCGGGTGGCCGGGCCGTGTGTGATGGTGTTGTTCGGCGTGACGGGTGACCTGGCCAAGCGCAAGCTGCTGCCGGCGATTTACGACCTGGGGAACCGGGGGCTGCTGCCGCCCGGCTTCTCGCTGGTCGGCTTCGCCCGGCGCGATTGGAAAGACCAGGATTTCGCCCAGTTGACGCACGACGCCGTCAAGGCGCACGCCAGGACCCCGTTCCGCGAGGAGGTCTGGAAGCAGATCCGCGAGGGCATCCATTTCGTGCCGGGCGAGTTCTCGGACGACGGGGCGTTCGACGCGCTGGCCATGGCGTTGGCTGAGATCGACGAGACCCGCGGCACCGGCGGAAACTACGCTTTCTACCTGTCGGTTCCGCCGAAGTTCTTCCCCGTGGTGGTGGAGCAGCTCAAGCGGACGGGGCTGTCCGACGCGCCCGACGGGTCGTGGCGGCGCGTGGTGATCGAGAAGCCGTTCGGGCACGACCTGCAGTCGGCCCACGAGCTGAACGAGATCACCACCTCGGCCTTCCCGGAGAGCTCGATCTTCCGGATCGACCACTACCTGGGCAAGGAGACCGTCCAGAACATCATGGCGCTGAGGTTCGCCAACAACCTCTACGAGCCGATCTGGAACCGCAGCTTCGTCGACCACGTGCAGATCACGATGGCCGAGGACATCGGCATCGGCGGCCGGGCCGGCTACTACGACGGCATCGGCGCCGCCCGCGACGTGATCCAGAACCACCTGCTCCAGCTCCTCGCGCTCGTCGCGATGGAGGACCCGACCTCCTTCGAGGCCAACTCGCTGCGGCGGGAGAAGGAGAAGGTGCTCAAGGCCGTGCGGCTGCCCGCCAACCTGGGGCTCAACACCGCGCGCGGCCAGTACTCCGCGGGCTGGCAGGGCGGCGAGAAGGTCGTCGGCTACCTCCAGGAGGAGGGCATCTCCCAGCAGTCCACGACCGAGACCTACGCCGCCATCAAGCTGGAGATCGCCAACAGGCGCTGGGCCGGGGTGCCGTTCTACCTGCGCACCGGCAAGCGGCTGGGCCGCCGCGTCACCGAGGTGGCCGTGGTGTTCCAGCGGGCGCCGCACCTGCCGTTCAGCAAGGACGACACGGAGATCCTCGGCCAGAACGCGCTGGTGGTCCGCGTGCAGCCCGACGAGGGCATCACGGTGCGGTTCGGCTCGAAGGTGCCCGGCACCGCCATGGAGGTCCGTGACGTGTCCATGGACTTCGCCTACGGCGAGTCGTTCCTGGAGTCGTCGCCGGAGGCGTACGAGCGGCTGCTGCTCGACGTGATGATCGGCGATCCGCCGCTCTTCCCGCACCAGCGGGAGGTGGAGCTGTCGTGGAACATCCTCGACCCGATCGAGGAGTTCTGGGCCACGCAGGGGCAGCCGGAGCCGTACGAGTCCGGTTCGTGGGGGCCCGAGTCGGCCGACGCGATGATGGCCCGCGACGGCCGCGTGTGGAGGAGGCTCTAGATGACCACGTTCATGTTGACGGACACGACGGCGGGCAAGATCGCCGCCCAGCTCACCCATCTCCGTCACCAGATGGGCGCGCCGGCCATCGGCATGGTGCTCACGCTCGTCGTGGTCAGCGAGGAGCGCCACCAGTACGACGCGCTGCGCGCCGCCACGGAGGCCGCCCGCGAGCACCCGTCGCGCATCATCGTGGTGATCAAGCGCGAGCCGGAGGAGGCCATCAGGCTCGACGCGGAGCTGCGCATCGGCGAGAACACGCCCGGCGAGGTCGTCGTGCTGCGCCTGTACGGCGAGCTCACCGACCACGCCGACTCCGTGGTCAGCCCGCTGCTGCTGCCCGACACGCCGGTGGTGGCGTGGTGGCCGGGCGCCGCGCCCGACGCGCCGGCCAAGGACGCGATCGGGGCGCTGGCGCAGCGGCGCATCACCGACGCCAAGGGCTTCGACGACGGCGGCGTCAAGTCGCTGGTCATCCGGGCCAAGGGCTACGCGCGCGGCGACACCGACCTGTCCTGGGCGCGGCTGACGCCGTGGCGCAGCCTGCTGGCCGCCGCGTTCGACCAGCCGGTGGGCAAGGTGCGCAAGGGCACCGTGGAGGCCTCCCCCGGCCACCCGAGCGCGCCGCTGCTGGCCGCGTGGCTGTCGGAGCGGCTCGGCGCCCCGATCAAGGTCGTCGACTCGCCGGGGCCCGGCCTGACCGCCGTGCGTCTGCAGGTCTCCGACGGCGAGCTGGCGGTCGTCAGGACCGACGCCCGGCTGGCCACGCTGTCCCGGCCCGGCCAGCCCGACAGGAACGTGGCGCTGGCCAGGCGGCAGACCTCCGAGCTGATGGCCGAGGAGCTGCGCAGGCTCGACACCGACGAGATCTACGAGGCCGCGGTCAAGCGGTTCGCGAGGACGTACAAGGGATGACGGCAGTTCAAGGGGAGACGACCATGAGCGTTCCCGGCATCGTCGTGCACCGCGACGCCGACGTCCTGGCCAAGGCCGTCGCCGCGCGGATCATCACCCGTCTCGTGGACGTCCAGTCGGCCAAGGGCTCGGCGTCGCTCGTGCTGACGGGCGGCACCGTCGGCATCGCCACGCTCGCGGCCATCGCCGCCACCCCGGCCAGGGACGCCGTCGACTGGCGGCGCCTGGACATCTGGTGGGGCGACGAACGCTTCGTGCCCGCCGGCGACAAGGAGCGCAACGAGACCGGCGCCCGCGCCGCCCTGCTCGACCACGTGGACGTGGACCCCGCGCGGGTGCACGTCATGCGCGGCCCCGACTCGGGCATGACGGCCGAGGAGTCGGCCGACGCGTACGCCGCCGAGCTGCGCGGGGCCGCCAGGCCCGAGGACCACGGGCCGGTGCCGAGCTTCGACGTCATGCTGCTCGGCATGGGCCCCGACTCGCACGTGGCGTCCCTGTTCCCCGGGATGCCCGCGCTCTACGACACCCGGCCGGTGGTGGCGGTGCACGGCTCGCCCAAGCCGCCGCCCACCCGCATCTCCCTGACGCTGCCCGCCATCCAGGCCTCCCGCGAGGTGTGGGTGGTGGCGGCCGGTGAGGAGAAGTCGGGGGCCGTACGGCTCGCGCTGTCGGAGTCCGGGCCGGTGCAGGTGCCCGCCGCCGGCGCGCGGGGGCGGGGGCGGACGTTGTTCCTGCTGGACCGCAGGGCGGCGAGCAAGATCCCGCCCGAGCTGGGGCGCATGGCGTCGCCGTGAGGCGCTGAGAGGGGCCCGGCCGGGATCAGCCCGCTGCGGCAAGCGTGTCGATCTCGGCCAGCAGCTCCCGCTTGCGCCCCTCCCCCAGGTAGGACGCCCGCACCCCGTTGCGCGCGAACTCCGCCAGCTCCGGCTTGCCGAACCCGAACACCCGGTGCGCCACCCGATACTCCTCGGCCAGCGTGGTGGCGAACATGGGCGGGTCGTCGCTGTTCAGCGTCACGTACAGGCCCTCCTCCAGCATCCTGGGCAGCGGATGGTCCTCGATGCGCCCTACCTGGCCGGTGCACACGTTGGAGGTGGGGCAGACGTCCAGCGGGAGCTGACTCTCGCGCAGGTGGGCCACCAGGCGCGGGTCGGACAGGCAGTTGATGCCGTGGCCGATGCGCTCGGCGCCGTACCCGTCGATGACCTCCCAGATCGTCTCGGGGCCGGTCATCTCGCCGCCGTGCGGAACGCTGTGCAGGCCGGCGGCGCGGGCGGCGGAGAAGGCGGAGCGGTAGGCGTCCCGATACTTGGCACGTTCCTGTTCGATTCCGCCGATGCCGAAACCTACCAGGGCGGCGGGAGGTTCCTGGAGGGCGTGCTCCAGCGTCACCTTCGCGGCCTCCTCGCCGTACTCGCCCGGGATGTCGAAGATGTAGGCCATCTCGACCCCGTGGCCGGTGAGTGAGCGGGCGGCGGCCAGGTCGAGGGCCTCGGTGACCTCGCGCGCGGGCATCCCGACCATGTGGTGGGCGTACGGGGTGACCTGCAGCTCCACGTAGCGGGCGCCCTGTCCGGCGAGGTCGCGGGCCAGGCCGAGGACGAGGGTGGCGACGTCCTCCGGCTCGCGGACGAGCGCGTTGACGGCCCGGTAGACGCGGGCGAAGTGCGGGAAGTCGACGAACCGGTAGAACCGGCGCAGCTCCTCCTCGCTGGTGGGGACGGTGCTGCCCGGGTGGCGGCGCGACAGCTCCAGCACGGTCGCGACCGAGGCGGAGCCCACCAGGTGGACGTGCAGTTCGACCTTGGGCAGGGCGTCGATGAAGGCGTCGATGGAGGTCATGCCGACGACCTTATGGCCGACATTTCCCGAAAAAACAGGCTTTGCGGTTGAATCTCACCTGAGATTGTCAGGTTCCGTGGCTCGGCTAGGCTGGGCCGGTGACCAACGCCGAAGCGTACGATCGCGGCTTCGCCCACCTCAGCTCGCACACCGTCGGCCACCTGCTCGCCCCCGCCCGCCAGAGCCGCGCCCGCCGCCTGCTCGACGTGGGATGCGGCACCGGCGTGGTGACGGCGGCGGCGCTCACGCTGGGCGCCGAGGTCACCGCCGTCGACAGCGACCCGGTCATGCTGGAGCTGCTCGCCCGGCGGCACCCGTACGCGACCATCCGCCGGGCCGCGCTCCCGGAGCTGCCGTTCGAGGACGGCGGCTTCGACTGCGTCGCGGGCAACTTCGTCATCAATCACGTGCCCGACGCGCCCGCCGCGCTCAGCGAGCTGCGCCGCGTGCTGCGGCCGGGCGGCACCGTGGCGCTGAGCTGGTGGAAGTCCGACGAGATGACGGCCACCAGCGTGTTCAGCGAGGCCATCGCCGCGTCCGGGGTCCCCTACGACCCGCCGCCCCGCCCCTTCTCCGCCCACGACACGCCGCCGCTGTTCACCGCCCTGCTGGAGGGGGCGGGGTTCAGGGAGGCGGCCGTGGAGGCGGTGCGGTGGCGGCACCAGGTGGACGTGGCGGCGTGGTGGACGGACGTGGTGGAGGTGGGCGGGCCGCGGTTCGGGATGATCGGCTACCAGCCGCCGGAGGTCGTGCGGCGCATCCGGGCGGAGTACACCCGGCTCGCGGCCCCGTACGAGCGGGACGGGTTCCCCGTCTGCGCCTACCTCGCGCGCGCCGTCAAGTGACGTCGTTCAGCGACCGGCGATGCTCGAACCGCACGTCGTTCAGCGGCCGGTGAGCTGCTCGAACCGCACGCCCGTCAGCTCGGCCGACACCTCCCACAGCCGGGCCGCCAGTTCCTCCGACTGCGCCACCCGCGCGATGCGCAGCAGCCGCGCCTTGGGCCCGAAGTACTCACCCCCGCGCACGTCCGGCGATGTGGCGGCGTACAGCAAGGGCACGGCCCCGGCCGCGGGCGGCTTCAGCAGCAGCCGGACGAGCGGCTGGAGCGGCCCCACCTTGACGATGTTCGTGGCGGTCGTCCCCGGATGGGTGGCGACGCTCTTGAGGTCCACGCCCGCGCGGTCGGCCCGCCGCTGCAACTCCAGCGCGAACAGCAGGTTGGCGAGCTTGGAGCGCGCGTAGGCGGCCATGCGCCCGTAGCCGCGTTCCAGCCCGAGGTCGTCGAAGTCGATCCGGCCTGCGGCGTACGCGTCGCTGGACACGGTCACCACCCGCGCGCCGGGACGGGCGGCGAGCAGGGGCAGGAGCAGCCCGGTGAGCGCGAAGTGCCCCAGGTGGTTGGTGCCGAAGTGGGTCTCGAAGCCGTCCTTGGTCAGCCCCTTCGGGATCAGGCCGACGCCCGCGTTGTTGACGAGCAGGTCCACCTCGCGCACGCCGGCGGCAAAGCTCCTGACCGAGGCGAGGTCGGCCAGGTCGAGCAGGCCGGACTCGACCCGGGCGTCCGGCACCTCGCGCCGGATCAGGCGGACGGCCCCGGCGCCCTTGGCCGGGTCGCGGGCGGCCACGACGACGTGCGCGCCGTGGCGGGCCAGCTCCAGCGCGGTCGGCAGGCCGATGCCGCTGTTGGCGCCGGTCACGACGGCGCTCCTGCCGGTCAGGTCGGGCATGGAGGCGGGGGTCCACGTCGTCATCGTCACTCCGGGGGACAAGACCGTTTGCCCCCATTAGATCACCGCAGCGCGGGCCGGAGATCCTTCTCGCCCTCCACGAGCCCGTGCTCCGTCAGCTCCCAGAAGTGCCGCTGGTCCGGCCGGGCGAGCTGCCACAGCGCCTTGTACGCGGCCACGCTCATCAGCGCCCAGTAGAGCGGGATGGTCAGCATCGCCCGTACCGCGGGGAAGAGCCCGCGTTCCAGGCACCCGGCCATCATGCAGTAGATCATCAGGGAGTTGCCGATCACCATGGCGGCGGCGCCGCAGTAGAGCGAGACGGGCGGGAAGAGCGCCTGCACGTACTTGGTGCCGGTGCACAGGTAGAGCAGCGTCAGGCCCCAGAAGAACGGGTTCACCAGCGTGGTGATCGTGGACAGGCCCATCGTGAGGTGGAAGGCGAACGTCCGCCGCGTCCCGAGCTGCCGCCACAGCCGCACCGGGTGCCTGGTGTGCACGAGCCAGGTCTGCAGGTAGCCCTTGATCCAGCGGCTGCGCTGGCGGATCCAGTTGCCCAGGCGGCTGTTGGCCTCCTCCTCGGTGACGGAGACCATCATGCGCACGTCCCAGCCCCGGCGGGCGATGCGGATGCCCAGGTCGGCGTCCTCGGTGACGTTGTACGGGTCCCAGCCGCCCAGGGCGAGCAGCGCGTCGGCGCGGAAGTGGTTGGAGGTGCCGCCCAGCGGGATCGGCAGCCGGTAACGGTCGAGGCCGCGCAGCATGAGGCTGAAGTGGGTGGCGTACTCGGCGGCGAAGCACCGGGTCAGCCAGTTGGTCCAGGGGTTCCAGTACTGCAGCTCGGCCTGGACGCAGACGACCCTGCCGGGCAGCGCGCGGAAGGCGAGCACGGCCTTGCGGAGCTGGTCGGGCTCGGGCCGGTCCTCGGCGTCGTAGATGACGACGTACTCGCCGCGCGCCCTGGCGAGCCCGATGTTGCACGCCTTGGGCTTGGTACGCGGCGCGGACGGCGGCACGAGCACCACCTCGAACGGCGCGTCCAGCTCGGGCAGCGCCGCGCGGGTCTCCTCGTCGTCCTCCTCGATCAGCAGCATGATCTGCAGCGACTCGGCCGGGTAGTCGAGCCCGGCCAGCCGCTCCAGCAGAGCCGGCAGCACCGCCGCCTCGCGGTACAGCGGCACCAGCACGGTGTAGGGCGGCAGCGCCTCGCCGGACAGCCGGTGCAGGTCCGCCTCGTCCAGGTCGATGACCTCGGCCTCCCACGCGCCCAGCACCACGACCGTCTTGAACGCGAGCACGACGAGGTAGACGGCGGTGGCGAGCGCGATGGCGGCCTGGCACCACCACAGCGGCGACGGCCCCCACCCGAAGGCCACGTGCGCGAGCAGCGCGACGGCGATCACGCCGGGGACGGCGACGGCGACGGCCGCCTGCCCCCGGCTGAGCAGGCGCCGGGCGCTCAGGTCCGCGTCGAGGACGCCGATGCCCGCCTGGCCGTCGCGCTCACGATGTGAGGTGCTCATCACACTCGCCTCCGGTAGATGCGCTGGGCGGCGTCCCGGTAGACCAGCGTGAAGTCATGCGTCAGCGAGGCCCGGTCGCGCAGCGCGCGCCAGGTGCGGTCCTCCTTGCCCGGTGCGGTACGCGCGTAGATCCACTGGATCCCGCTGCCCGCCGGGTCCTTCAGCGCCGGGCGCCACAGCCGGAAGCTGCCCTCGTAGACGATGCGCCCCAGCGGGACGCGCGAGTCGAAGGCGACGATCTCGTTGCCGTGGTTCTCCATGAGCACCAGCCCGCCGTCGTAGTGGCGCCGCAGCCAGGCCACCGCCCCCGCGGCGACGCGCCCCTCGTGGCCCGCGTCCCAGTGCAGCGGCTCGGCGAGCGTCGCGGTGCCCGGCACCGCCAGCACCGTGCCGATCATGCCGCAGGCCGCGGCGGCCGGCGCCCAGCGGCGGCGCGGCGGGATCAGCGACACCAGGTAGGCGGCGAAGATCGCCGCGGCGAGCGCCATCACCAGGGCGAAGCGCACGTTGTAGAGGCCGCCGCCGTGCACCTCGGGCACGTGCAGCGGGCGCTGCCCCAGGTACAGGGCCAGGACGAAGAACGGCAGGAAGACCAGCAGCGCGTACGGGGCGACCGCCTCCACCTGGAGCCGTCGCCGCCAGGCGTACACCAGCACCCCGGCCGCGCCCGCGATCGGTGTGAGCATGCCGAGTGCGTGCGCCATGGCGTAGGCGTAGGTGCTCAGGGCGACGCCCGCCGCGCCGATGTTCGGATCGCCTGACGCGACCCACAGCGCGGGCTTGGCGTACTCGCCGGAGTGCCAGTACAGCCAGTCGTCGAAGATCAGCCAGGCCCAGGCGACCCAGCCGGCGATCCCGGCGAACGCGACCACCCCGAAGAAGATCAGGTGCGCCTCCAGGCGGGCGAGCCCGCGCCAGCGGCGGAAGGAGACGTACCCCACCACGACCGTCATGGCCACCGCCAGCACCCAGCCCTCGTAGCGGGTCAGCGTGGCCAGCAGCGTCGCCGCCGAGGCGATCGAGAGCTGCGTGTACCGGCCGGTGCGGCACCACTGCGCCAGGTGGTGCACCGCCGCGGCGATGCAGGCGAACAGCAGCAGCTCCGTCATCGGGGTGCTCTGCAGGTAGAGCAGGTTGGGGTTGAGCGCGAGCAGCGCCGCCGCCGTCAGCCCTGCCGCCCTGCGGCGCGTGCGGTCGGTTCCGGCCATCCCGGCGGCGATCAGGTACGCGTACCGCACGGTGACCACGTACGAGACCATCGAGATCAGCGAGCCCGCCAGCCCCGAGTAGAACAGCGCGTCGTGCCAGATGAGGGGCAGGGCCAGCAGGTGCGGCAGCGGCGGCCAGACGCCGCCGAGCTGGGCCAGCCCCGGGGTCGGGCTGTCGAGCACCCGGCGGGCGATGAGCAGGTGCGAGCCGCTGTCCTTGTAGGCCAGCACGGTGCCCAGGTCCAGGTGGTACAGGCAGGCGATGATCGACAGCGCCACGCTGACCAGCGTCACCACGGCGAGCAGCGGGTCGCGTGGCATCCGCCAGGCGGGGCGTCTCGCGAGCCAGGGCCGGCCGCCGTCGAAGCGCAGGCCCGCCCTGGCTCGCGAGACGGCCCGCGGCGCCGGGGTGCGGCCGTGCGGCGACAGGGGCAGCTCGACGATCCTGACGTCCCCGCGCCCGGCCGTCTCCAGGGGCGCGGGCCGCGCCGCCCCGCCGTGCTCCGGCTCCTCCAGCAGCCATCTGTCGAGCAGCCGGTAGGAGCAGGCGCCGCCGCGCGTGCGGCCCCTGGGCAGCAGGCGTTCCCACGCGGCCCAGGTCAGCACAGTGGCGCGGCGGGAGCGTGAGCGGGTCCGCTCGGGCGTGCCGACCACGGCGTCGGCCCGTTCCTCGCGCTGCACGCGCAGCAGCACGGGCAGGTCGGCGGCGTCGATCCGGTCGCCCGGCCCGACGAGCACGAGCCGCCGCATGTCGGTGCGCTCCAGCGCGGCCAGGATCCCTGCGCGCTCGGCCTCCGGCGAGTCGGGCGGCCCGTTGTGCGGCACGGTGATGACGCGGTCGGGATAGCGCGACGCGAGCGCGTCCAAAGCGCCGGGCGCGCCGCCCGGCCGGCCGACGATGACGATCCGGTGCTCCAGGCCCGCTTCCGCGAGCGTCGCGAGCAGCGCCTCCACGCCGTGTTCGAGGTCGTCGGGACGGGGGCGCGCGGGGAAGACGACGGCGACCGAGTCGTCCTTCCCGACCGGGTTCAGCCCTGGCGGATGTTCCTGGGACGGCATGCCGCGCTCACCGCCTCGGCGCCGCGCCGGCGGCAAATATCGTACGGAAATATCCGAATTTAACGCATTCGCCCGCCGTCACACCGAATCGCAGAACGCGCACACCCGTACAAGTCATGTCTCTCCAACGATGCGATCCGATAGGGCCACGGGTCGCCAGAATTCACGGGGTCAGGAGATTTGCCCGTACCGTCCAACCCGACACCGATTATCACTGTTGCAGCAGCTCAGAGCCTTGATCTCACTCCCAAAAGCCTGGCAAAGAGTCATATCGCCCCCACACGATGGGAAATGTCCGATATTTCGAAAAGCGGCGCCGATCGCGACACACCCAGCGCACATCCGGAGAATTCTCACGCCCGCCGTTAGCATGACTTCGCGATATTCGCGATGTTCACGTCGCCGGGCGTCAACCGGCTATTCATGACAAAAAAGGACCCACCATGAGGTTGTGCACCACCGCTCGCGCCGCCGCGAGCTGCGCCGTCACGGCGATCGCCCTCACCACGCTCAGCGCGCCGCCCGCCGTCGCGGACCCGCGGCACGGCGGCGACGTCGTGGAGATCCAGACGCACGCCGACAAGTGCTTCGACGTCGCGGGCATCAGCGCCGAGGACCGGACGCCCATCATCCAGTACGGCTGCGACGACGAGTCCCACCAGCGCTTCCGGCTCCGCCGGCTGCCCGACGGCTCGGTGGCCATCCAGACCTTCAGCGGCAAGTGCCTCGACGTCGAGCACGGCAGCAGCGACGACGGCGCGCGGCTCGTGCAGTTCCGCTGCCACGCCGAGCACAACCAGCGCTTCCGGTTCACGCCCGTCAGCCGAGGCCGGTTCGCCATCCGCACCTCCGCCGGCAAGTGCCTGGACGTGCGCGACGGCAGCCTCGGCGACGGTGCCTCCATCGTCGCCTACCGCTGCCACGGCAACGTGAACCAGAGCTTCTACGTCGTTCCCGTCCGGCCGTGGTCCGGCATGTGACCGACGCGCCGGCCCGCCGGCGGCCGCGGGCGTGGCACGGCGCGCCCGCGGCCGCGCCGGTCAGCGTGGACATCGTCATCCCCGTACTGAACGAGGAGCGCGCGCTGCCGGGCTGCGTCCGGACGCTGGCCGCCTACCTCGGCGGCTTCCCGCTGCCGTGGCGCATCACGATCGTCGACAACGGCAGCACCGACGGCACCTGGCGGGCCGCCGCCTCACTGGCGAACGAGCTGGAGCAGGTGCACGCCCGCCGGCTCGACATCCGCGGCCGGGGCGCGGCGCTGCGGGCGGCCTGGCAGGACAGCACGGCCGACATCGTCGCCTACATGGACGTGGACCTGTCCACCGACCTCGACGCCCTGTTCCCGCTGGTCGCCTCGGTGGCCAGCGGCCACTCGGAGATCGCCATCGGCACCCGGCTCGCGCCCGGCGCCCGCACCCGCCGCTCGCTGCGCCGCGAGGTGGTGTCGCGCGGCTACAACGCCCTGCTCAGGCACGGCTTCGGGGTGCGCTTCAGCGACGCCCAGTGCGGCTTCAAGGCGGCCAGGACCGACGTGGTCAGGCCGCTGCTGGGCCACGTACGGGACGACGCCTGGTTCTTCGACACCGAACTGCTGCTGCTGGCCGAGCACAACGGGCTGCGCGTGCACGAGGTCCCCGTCGACTGGATCGAGGACACCGACTCGCGGGTGCGCGTCGTCAGGACCGCCATCGACGACCTGAAGGGGCTGGCCAGGGTCGCCTGGTCCATCTGCCGCGGGCGGGCCAGGGTCGAGGTGGCGCGGCCCGAGCCGAGGCCGAGGCACCCGGACGCGGTGGTCGCCCGGCCGCGCGAGGCCACCTTCCTCTCCTTCGTCATGGTCAACGCGGCCTCCTGCGTGCTGTACGCGCTGGTCTACCTGAGCCTGCGCGCGTTCTGGTCGCCCGTCGCGACCAACCTCGGCGCCGTCGCGCTGACCTTCCTGGTGAGCGGCGCGGTCCCGCGCCGGTGGACCGTCGCCCGGCTCCGGCGCGCCGCCGTGCGCGTGCGCTCCGCCGCGCGCTTCTCCATGGTGTACGCCCTCACCACCGCCGCCGCTCTGGCCGTTCCCGCGGCTGCCGGGCGGGCCGTGGAGGTGGGGGCGGTGCTGGCCGCGTACGGGCCGCTCGCGCTGTCCCGCTGGGTCGCGGGGAGCAGGCGGACCCGGCAACGCTCCTGGACGCACCGCCGCCGCTCGGCCCGCCGGATGGCGCGGCGCGCGATGGCCCGCCGCGGAATGGCGGCCCGCCGCCACCCCCGCTTCCCCGTCTGACGCCCCACCGAACGCCGGCCGGCACGGACCTTCGCCGTCCCCCGTGCGCCGGCCGGTCTAGCGCTCCAGCCGCTGCCGGGCATGCCGCTCCTCGCGCTGCGTCACCTCCAGCCGCTGCCTGGCCTCGTCCAGCTTCTTGCGCGCCTTGCCCAGCTTCTTCTCCAGCCGGGCCACCTTCTCCGCCCGCTCCTCGTGCTCGGCCCGGGCGGCGTCCACCTCCCGCACCCACTCCCGGTGCGCCGCCTCCGCCTCCTCGCGCTCGCGTGCCTTCCTGGCCTCGGCCTCCTCACGTGCCCGCGCCCGCTCGTCCTCCTCCTCGGCCCGCTCCTGCTCGCTGCGCTTGTTCCGGGAGACGGGCGCGCGCGAGACGGGCGCGGGCGCGAACCCGCTGTACCGCAACGGCTTGACCAGCCGCCCCTGCCGCACCTCCGCCGCCGCCCCGGCGTCCACCAGCGCCGCGTCCAGGGTCTGGTCCACCTCGGTGCCGGCCGCCGCCGACAGCCCGCCCGCCTGCCTGGCCAGCCGCCCTGCCTTGGCCGCGACCTCGCCTCGGCGCCGGGTCAGCTCGGCCAGCGCGTCGGCGTCCTGCTCCTGCCAGGCGGCGCGCAGCCGCTCCCCCACGTCCAGCAGCTCGGCGAGCTCGCCGGGATGCTCGCGGACGAGCCTGTTCACCGCCCAGGCGGACACCGTCGGCCTGCGCAGCCGCGCGATCTCGCGCGAGAGGCGCGCGTCGCCCGCGTCCTTGGCCGCACGGGCCTCGGCCGTGCGTGCGGCGGTGAACTCGGACGGCGTCAGCGCGTACAGCCGGTCCGCCACCTCGTCAAGATCCACACAGGACAAATACCCCACATGCGCGCCCTTCTAGCGCATAGTGGAGGCAGCGCCAGCCGAACGGAGGCCCCCCGGTGTTCGAACGCTTCACCGACCGTGCGCGCAGGGTCGTCGTCCTCGCCCAGGAGGAGGCGCGGATGATGCACCACAACTACATCGGCACGGAACACATATTGCTCGGCCTCATCCACGAGGGTGAGGGGCTCGCCGCGCTCGTGCTCGAAAGCTGCGGCGTGGAGCTCGACCACGTACGCGCCTTCGTCGAGCGCGAGGTGGGCCGCGACGCGGCCGCGCCCGGCGGCACCCGGCAGTCCGGCGCCAAGGCGTCGGCGGGGCACATCCCGTTCACACCGCGCGCCAAGAAGGTCCTGGAGCTGTCGCTGCGCGAGGCGCTGCAGCTCAGGCACAACTACATCGGCACGGAGCACATCCTGCTCGGCCTGATCAGGGAGGGCGAGGGCCTGGCCGCCCAGGCGCTCGTGGACGCGGGCACGGACCTGATCGACGTGCGCCAGCGCGTCCTGGACCGCGTGGGGCGCGGCTCCAAGGAGCGCCCGAGCGAGATGTTCTTCGCGGGCGGCTCCGTGCTGAGCGAGCGGCTCACCCAGATCCAGGACAGCCTCGACCGCATCGAGCGCCATCTGGGCATCAAACGCGACACGCCGCCGCCCCGCGACAAGGCGGGCGAGGAGCCCCGCGAGGGCGAGGGCGAGGCCCTGGGCTGACGCCTTCTGGGCCGGCACCACCGCCCCGGCCCGCGCCGGTGACAGGGCCTCTAGGCCGGCACCATCGCGCCGACCGGCAGCCGCGCCTCGATCACGCCGGGGTCCTCGGTGTAGCCGAGGGTGGCGCCCAGCGACAGCAGCAGCCGCCGCATGCGCACGTTGTCGGCCAGCATGGTGGCCCTGACCTCGGCGTATCCGAGGTCGCGAGCCGCCCGCACCAGCATCCGGGCCATCGCCGTGCCCAGACCGCGCCCCTGCCAGCGGTCCTCGACCAGGAAAGCCATCTCGGCGGTGCCGGGATCGTTCGTGAACATCAGGCTGGCCATGCCGACGACCTGACCGTCGTGCCCGGCGACCAGCGAGTGTCCCCTGTTCTTGTCGCAGAGCTTGTCGAACATGCGCGGCGGCAGCGCGGGCATCGAGGTGAAGTAGCGGAACCTGCGCGACTCCGGCGAGCACCTGTCGTGCAGGTCGCGCACGGCCTCGCGGTAGATGGAGGTGAGCGGGCGGACGGTGACCTCGACGCCGTCGGCGAGCTTGACCGCTCCGTCGGTGGCGCCGCTCTGCTCGGTCGCGGGCTGGGCGAGCCGGGCGAAGGAGGCGGCCCTGGCCGCCTCGGTCAGGCTGAACGGCAGGTCGGCGCGGCGCAGCCGGACCGCTCTGCGCGGCGCGACGGGCACGACGAGCTGGGTCGGGTCGGGAAGATCACTCACGGCCTCACCATAGACCCAGCGCGCGTCGTCCGCGCGCAGCAGCTCGGCGAGCAGCTCGGGCAGCCGCCACGGCATCGTGCGCAGCCTGGAGGCGAGCAGCAGCGCCCTGGTGGGCTCGTCGGTCAGCTCGTGGGCGGTGGCGGGCACCACCTTGACGTTGCGGCCCCCGGCCGCTTCGAGAGCCTCTCGCACGGTCTCGGGGCTCGCGGGGATGTCGGCGACGAACTCGTCCACGGTGCCGTCGGTGTCGGACTGTACGCTCAGGCCGAGGATGTTGCCGCCCCTGTGTGCCAGGGCCGCCGCCAGCGAGGCCAGCCGGCCGGGTCGCTCGTCCACGGTGGTGCGGATGCGCAAGAATCCCATGCGTCCGAGCATGCACGGCGGCTGTTACGCGGCCGCTAACGACGTGTTTCATTGCGTATTTCGTCGCAAGATGCGCCGACTTATCCCGATATAGGAGGATATGTCGCCATGAGCGTGCGTGTTCCTTTGTCGTCCGAGTACGTGAACGGCGACGTCTCCTTCTGGTACCGGTCCGGCCTGCCCGCCCCCGGCCCCCGCCTCGACGGCGACCTCCAGGCCGACGTGGCCATCGTCGGCGCCGGCTACACGGGCCTGTGGACCGCGTACTACCTCAAGCGCGCCCGCCCCTCCCTCAACGTGGTGCTGCTGGAGCAGGAGTTCGCCGGGTTCGGCGCGTCGGGGCGCAACGGCGGCTGGCTGACCGGCGACCTGGCGGGCTCGCACGAGCGCTACGGCGCGGGCGCGCGGCGGCTGCAGCGCGAGATGTACGCCTCCATCGACGAGGTCATCGCGGTCTGCGAGACGGAGTCCATCGACTGCGACCTGGTCAAGGGCGGCGTGCTGAACGTGGCGCGCACCCCGGCCCAGGCCGCCCGGCTGCGCGAGAGCGTGTCCTCGGCCCGCTCCTGGGGCATCGAGGAGGCCGATCTGCGCCTGGTCGACCCCTCGGACCACCTGCGCGTCGCGGGCGCCCTGGAGGGCTCCTGGAGCCCCCACTGCGCGCGCATCCAACCGGCGAAGCTGGCCCAGGGCCTGGCCAGAGCCGTGCGCGACCTGGGTGTGCCCATCTACGAGCGCACCCCGGTGACCGAGATCGCCCCGCAGCGGGCCGTCACCCCGTACGGCACCGTGACGGCGGGCCACGTGATCCGGGCGACGGAGGGCTTCACGGCCCGCCTGCCGCACCTGCGCCGCCAGTGGCTGCCGATGAACAGCTCCATGATCGTCACCGAGCCGCTCCCCGCGTCCTTCTGGGACGAGGTCGGCTGGCAGGGCGCCGAGCTGCTCGGCGACATGGCCCACTACTACATGTACGCCCAGCGCACCGCCGACGACCGGATCGCCTTCGGCGGGCGCGGCCGGCCCTACCTGTACGGCTCCCGCGTGGACGCCCGCGGCCACACCCACGAGTGGACCGTCGAGGCACTGTGGCGGCTGCTGACCGAGTTCTTCCCCGCCGCCCGCTCCTCCTCGATCGCGCACGCCTGGTCCGGCGTGCTCGGCGTGCCGCGCGACTGGTGCTCCACCGTGCACGTGGACCAGGCCACCGGGCTCGGCTGGGCGGGCGGCTACACCGGGCACGGCGTGACCACCACCAATCTGGCCGGCCGCACGCTGCGCGACCTGATACTGGGCGAGGAGACGGAGCTGACGTCGCTGCCGTGGGTGGGCCGCCGGGTGCGGTCGTGGGAGCCGGAGCCGCTGCGGTGGCTGGGCGTGCACACGATGTACCGCCTGTACCGGGTGGCCGACCACCGGGAGCGGACGATGCCGCGCACCTCGGTGCTGGCCCGCTTCGCCGACCTGATCACGGGACACTGACTTCTTCGCCAGAAGGGAAACCCCCCATGAACCTGCTCTTCCGAGGCGGGCGCGTCTTCACCCCGCGCGGCGTCCTGGCCGAGGCCGTGCTGGTGCGCGACGGCGTGATCGCCGCCGTCGGCCCGGAGCGGGAGCTGGCGCGCGAGCCGCACGAAACGGTGGATCTGAACGGCGCTCTGCTGACGCCGGGTTTCACGGACGCGCACCTGCATCCGGTTCAGGCCGGGCTCGAACGAGCGAAGTGTGATTTGTCAGGGGTATTCGGCCTTGACGCCTACATAGAAAAGATCGCCGACTATGCCGCTAAAAATCTTGATAAAGAGTGGATTGATGGCGGCGGCTGGGACATGTCGGCATTTCCGGGCGGCCTTCCGCACCGCGACCAGATCGACTTCCTCGACCGTCCCGTCTATCTGATCCAGCGCGACCACCACGCCGCCTGGGTCAACACCGCCGCGCTCGACAGGGCGGGCATCACCCGCGACACCCCCGACCCGGCCGACGGCCGCGTCGAGCGTGACGCCGCGGGCGAGCCCACCGGCGTCCTGCACGAGGGCGCCATGGACCTCGTCGGCCTGCTCACCCCGCGCCCGGCCGCCCAGGACCTGCTGGACGCCCTCGCGGACGCGGAGCGGCACCTGTTCTCGCTGGGCATCACGGGCTGGCAGGACGCCATCGTGGGCTCGTACGCGGGCTCCGACGACCAGCTCCCCACCTACCTGGAGGCGGCCCGCTCGGGACGCCTGCGCGCCCGCGTGGTGGGCGCCCTGTGGTGGGACCGCACGCGGGGCGCCGAGCAGATCGAGGACCTGATCGCGCGCCGGGCCTCCGCCGAGGGCCTCGACCGCTTCGCGGCCACCTCCGTCAAGATCATGCAGGACGGCATCACGGAGAACTTCACGGCCGCCACCCTGGAGCCGTACTGCCTGTGCGGCGGCACGGGCCTGTCGTACGTGGACCCCGCCAAGCTCAGGGAGTACGTCGCCGAGCTGGACCGGCACGGCTTCCAGGTGCACTTCCACGCCATCGGCGAGCGCGCGGTGCGCGAGGCGCTCGACAGCTTCGAGGGCACGGACCCCGCCAACCGGCACCACATCGCCCACCTGCAGATCATCGAGCCCTCCGACGTGCCGCGCTTCGCCGCGCTCGGCGTCACGGCCAACCTGCAGCCGCTGTGGGCCACCCACCACGCCCAGATGGACGAGCTGACGCTGCCCTACCTGGGCGAGCCGCGCTCGTCGTGGCAGTACCCGTTCGCCGACCTGCTGGCGCACGGCACCCGCTTCTGCGCGGGCAGCGACTGGCCGGTCTCCGACGCCGACCCGCTGCAGGGCATGCACGTGGCCGTCAACCGCACCGAGCCGGGCAGCTCCGTGCACGCCGGCTACCCGACCGCGCAGACGCCGTTCCTGCCCGGTCAGCGCCTCGACCTGGGCACGGCGATGACCGCGTACACGGCGGGGTCGGCCTGGATCAACCGCTCGCCCGCCGGCGCCGTCGAGCCCGGCCGCCCGGCCGACCTGGTGGTGCTGGACCGCGACCCGTTCGAGCTCCCGCCCGGCGACATCTGGACCACCCGGGCACGGATGACGTTCGTGGACGGCGAACCGGTGTACGAGCGGCCCTGAAACACACGCCCTCGCACGACGCGCCGAGCGCACGCGAGCCGCCGAACGCGCCGGACGCACGCACGAGAGCCGCCGTGCACCCGCGCGCATCAGCACGCCGTGCACCCGCGCGCACCAGCACGCCGAGCGCGCCCGCCCACGAGACGTTCCGATCATGACGAAGGGCCCCGGGAGTCACTCCCGGGGCCCTTCGTCGTCGCCTGTGACTACCAGGGGGACTTGTTGTTCCGCAGGCGCTCCAGTGCCTCCTCGAGGATCGCCTTGCCGTCCTTGTCGCTCCTGCGCTCCTTCACGTAAGCCAGGTGCGTCTTGTACGGCTCGTTCTTCGGCGGGGCAGGCGGCGCCGCTTCGTCCTGTCCAGCAGGAAGGCCGCAACGGGGGCAGTCCCACGTCTCGGGGACCGCCGCGTCGCTGGCGAAACTGGGGCGCGTCTCGTGCATGTTGGCGCACCAGAACGAGACCCGCACTCTCGGAGCCGCCTCGCCGCGCTCGGCCTCCCCCATCGGGCCGGCGCCGACTCGGCTGCCACGGATCGCGTTGCCACTACCCACGGATGAACTCCTCGCTCGATCGCCCCGCGTACAGACACGGGGGGAGAATCACTGTCACGCGTTGACTTTGTTGCTCAGGGCCTCATGAGCAGGCCGAGAGCGATGATGCAGACGAACCAGACCGTGCCCGTGATCACGGTAAGCCGGTCGAGGTTGCGCTCCACCACCGAGGAACCACCGAAGTTCGACGAGAAGCCGCCGCCGAACATGTCAGACAGGCCACCACCCTTGCCCTTGTGCAGCAGGACGAGCAGGATCATGAGAAGGCTCGCCAGGATGAGGGCGATGGAGATTCCGATTTCCACGGTATGCCTGTTCCTTCAATGCTCTGTTACGCGTGACGATTCAGACTTGCCTCTTGAGGGTACGACCTGATGTCAAGTCGCACCCCCGGAACGGCTCAGTTAGCCGGGCATATCGGAGAATCGGCAGATCCTCGCGAACTCGTCGGCGTCGATGCTCGCACCACCCACGAGGGCGCCATCGACATCCGGCTGAGCCATGATCCCCTTGATATTGCCTGACTTGACCGAGCCACCGTAAAGGATACGGATGCCAGAGGCCACTTCGGCGTCGTAGAGCTCAGCGAGTCTCACCCGCAACGCTCCACAGGCCTCCTGCGCGTCCTCCGGGGTGGCCACCTCGCCGGTGCCGATCGCCCACACCGGCTCGTAGGCCACCACTATCGATTTTGCCTGCTCGGCGCTGATTTTGCGCAGCGCGCCGTCGAGTTGGGCAAGACAGTACGCGATGTGGCCCCCCTCTTGGCGCACCGACAGCGGCTCCCCCACGCACAGGATGGGGGTCACCGAGTGCCGGTAGGCGGCCAGCACCTTGGCGTTGACCAGGTCGTCGTCCTCGGCGTGGTACTGCCGCCGCTCGGAGTGCCCGATCGTAGCGTAGGTGCAGCCCAGCTTGGCCAGCATGGCGCCCGACACCTCGCCGGTGTAGGCGCCCGCGTCGTGCTGGGACAGGTCCTGGGCGCCGTAGACGATCCTGAGCTTGTCGCCGTCGACCAGGGTCTGGACGCTGCGCAGGTCGGTGAACGGCGGCAGGACGGCGACCTCGACCTTGTCGAAGTCCTTGTCGTTGAGCGCGAAGGCCAGCTTCTGGACCAGCTTGATGGCCTCGAAGTGGTTGAGGTTCATCTTCCAGTTGCCGGCGATGAGCGGCTTCCGCTGAGTCAACTAGTCCTCCAGAGCCTCGAGTCCGGGCAGGTCCTTGCCTTCGAGGTATTCGAGGCTGGCCCCGCCACCGGTGGAGATGTGCGAGAAGCCGTCCTCGGGCAACCCCAGCTTGCGCACGGCCGCCGCCGAGTCGCCCCCGCCCACCACGGTGAAGGCGTCGGAGCCGATCAGCGCCTGGGCGACCGCCTTGGTGCCGCCGGAGAACGCGTCGAACTCGAACACGCCCATCGGCCCGTTCCAGAACACGGTCTTGGCGTCGGCCAGCTTGGCGGCGAACAGCTCGCGGGTCTTCGGCCCGATGTCCAGGCCCTCCCGGTCGGCCGGGATGGCCGTGGCCTCGACCACGTCGTGCTCGGCGTCGGCGGCGAAGGTGACCGCCGCCAGCACGTCGACCGGCAGCACGAGCTCGACCCCGCGCTCCTCGGCCTCGCTGAGGAAGCCGCGCACCTGGTCGAGCTGGTCCTCCTGGAGCAGCGACCTGCCGACCTCGTGGCCCTGGGCCTTGAGGAAGGTGTAGGCCATGCCGCCGCCGATGAGCAGGCGGTCGACCTTGGTCAGCAGGTTGGCGATGACGCCGAGCTTGTCGGAGACCTTGGCGCCGCCCAGCACCACCACGTAGGGCCGCTCGGTGTCCTCGGTCAGCTTCCTCAGCACCTCGACCTCGGCCACCACGAGCCCGCCCGCGGCGTGCGGCAGCAGGCCGGGCACGTCGTAGACGCTGGCGTGCCTGCGGTGCACCGCGCCGAAGCCGTCGCCGACGTACAGCTCGGCCAGCCCGGCCAGCTTCGCGGCGAACTCGCCGCGCACGGCGTCGTCCTTGGACTCCTCGCCGGGCTCGTAGCGCAGGTTCTCCAGCAGGGCCACCTGGCCGTCCTGGAGGGCATCGACCGTGCTGCGGGCGCTGTCGCCGACCACGTCGGTGGCGAAGGCCACGTCCTGGCCGAGCAGCTCGCCCAGGCGCGCCGCCACGGGCCTGAGCGAGTACTTCGGGTTGACCTGGCCCTTGGGCCTGCCCAGGTGGGCGCAGACGACGACCTTCGCGCCGCGCTCCACCAGGGCCTTGATCGTCGGCACCGACGCCCGGATGCGGCCGTCGTCGGTGATCGTCTCCCCGTCGAGGGGGACGTTGAGGTCGGCGCGCACGAGCACGCGCCGCCCCTTCACGTCGAGCTCGTCGAGCGTGCGCATGCTCATGCTCCCGTTCAGCCGTGCGCTCAGAGGCCGCGGCCCACGAGCTCGATCAGGTCGGCCAGACGGTTGGAGTAGCCCCACTCGTTGTCGTACCAGCCGACGACCTTGACCTGGTTGCCGATGACCTTGGTGAGGCCGGCGTCGAAGATGCAGGAGGCCGGGTCGGTGACGATGTCGGAGGAGACGATCTCGTCCTCGGTGTAGGTGAGGATGCCCTTGAGCGGGCCCTCGGCGGCGGCCTTGAACGCGGCGTTGACCTCTTCGACGGTGACGTCGCGGCCGACCTCGACGGTGAGGTCGGTGGCCGAGCCCGTGGGGATCGGCACGCGCATGGCGAAGCCGTCGAGCTTGCCCTTGAGCTCGGGCAGGACCAGGCCGATGGCCTTGGCGGCGCCGGTGGAGGTGGGCACCACGTTGAGCGCGGCGGCGCGGGCGCGGCGCAGGTCCTTGTGCGGGCCGTCCTGGAGGTTCTGGTCCTGCGTGTAGGCGTGGATCGTGGTCATCAGACCCTTCTCGATGGTGAAGGTGTCGTGAAGGACCTTGGCCAGCGGCGCCAGGCAGTTGGTGGTGCAGGACGCGTTCGAGATGATCGTGTGCTTGGCCGCGTCGTAGGTGCCGTCGTTGACGCCCATGACGACCGTGACGTCCTCGTTCTTCGCCGGGGCGGAGATGATGACCTTCTTGGCGCCGTTGTCGGCGTGCACCTTGGCCTTGGTGGCGTCGGTGAACAGGCCGGTCGACTCCACCACGACGTCCACGCCGAGCTCGCCCCAGGGCAGCTTGCCCGGGTCGCGCTCCGCGAAGACCTTGATCGCCTTGCCGTCGACGGTGATCTCGTCGCTCGACGCCTTCACCTCGTAGGGCAGGCGGCCGAGGATGCTGTCGTACTTCAGCAGGTGCGCGAGCGTCGCGGTGTCGGTCAGGTCGTTGACCGCGACGATCTCGATGTCCTTGCCGCTGGCGGCGACAGCGCGCCAGAAGTTGCGACCGATGCGGCCGAAGCCGTTGACGCCTACGCGGATGCTCACGGGAACCGAACTCCTCGAACAGATGGCGGGCTGAAACCTCAACCACGAACCTTATCGGACCCAAATTGGTTTAGACCACTGCAGGTCCCGCGGCGCGAATCACCGTTCTGGCGGCACGTTTTGCGAGGTTCGAGTAAAGTGCCCGACTCGTCGGAGTAAATTCGTGCATTCTCTGGGGGCTGAGATGTCACATAAGCGGTCCGGCCTGCTCTCCGGGCTCCTCACGGGCCTGCTCGCCGCGCTCCTGTGCGCGGCCGGCCTGGGGGCGGCCATCCTGTTCCAGCAGCGCCTTCCCGCCGCCGTCATGACCTTCGGCGGCGGCCTGCCCGTCTCGCTCGCGCTGTCGCTGCTGATCGCCGTCGTGGTGGCGCTCGCGATCGGCGCCGTCCGCCCGAGCAGCCTGACCCTGCTCCCCCTCGCCGCCCTGTACGCGGGCGGCGCGGTGGCGGCCGGCCAGATCACCGGCAAGGCCGTCATGGACGGCGCCGCCCTGCGCACGCCGCAGCGCTCCACCATGGACGTGACCGTGGGGGACGTCACTCTGGAGAACTTCAACGCGGGCCTCGGCGACGCCCTGTCGCTCTACCGGGGCGCCCTGACGCAGACGTGGGCGGCCTGGCTCTGCATCGCCGTGGCGGCCCTGGCCGCCCTCGCCCTGGTCACCCTCCGGGTCACCCGCGTACGCCGCGCACTGCGCGCGGAGCGGGCCGCCGAAGAGGCGGAGCCGGAACCGGAGTACCGGGCCCCGTTCGAGCCCGCCCAGCAGCCCACCCCGAAGCCATCGGCGGACCTGTTCACCCCTCGCGACCCGGCCAGGGACTGACCCACGCCCACGGCCCGCTGTGCGCGCGTGACGGCGCCCCGCCACCTCCACCGCAGGAGCGTCCCCCTGGACAGGGCCCAGCCACGTGCGGTGGGTGGGCCCTGGTCGGCTTGCCGTAAAAGATCAAGGTGCAAGCATGTCGACGGTGAGGTTCGCCTCGGTGTTGGGAATCCCCAGATCGGACGCCCGCTTGTCCGCCATCGCCAGCAACCGCCGGATACGCCCCGCGATGGCGTCCTTGGTCAGCGGCGGGTCGGCGATCTGCCCCAGCTCCTCCAGCGACGCCTGCTTGTGCTCCACCCGCAGCCGCCCCGCAACCACGAGGTGCTCCGGCGCCTCGTCCCCGAGGATCTCCAGCGCCCGCTGCACCCGCGCGCCCGCCGCCACCGCCGCCCGCGCCGAGCGGCGCAGGTTGGCGTCGTCGAAGTTGGCGAGCCGGTTGGCGGTGGCGCGCACCTCGCGGCGCATCCGCCGCTCCTCCCAGGCCAGCACGCTGTCGTGCGCGCCGAGCCGGGTGAGCAGCGCGCTGATCGCGTCGCCGTCGCGCACCACGACCCGGTCCACGCCGCGCACCTCGCGCGCCTTGGCGTGGATCTTCAGCCGCCGTGCCGAGCCCACCAGCGCCAGCGCCGCCTCCGGCCCCGGGCAGGTGACCTCCAGCGACATGGACCGCCCCGGCTCGGTCAGCGAGCCGTGCGCCAGGAACGCGCCGCGCCAGGCCGCCTCTGCGTCGCAGGAGGCCCCCGCCACCACCTGACGGGGCAGGCCGCGCACCGGGCGGCCGTGATTGTCGATCAGGCCCGTCTGCCGGGCCAGCGCCTCACCGTCGCGGTAGACGCGCACCACGTAGCGGGAGCCCTTGCGCAGCCCGGCGGGCGCGAGCACGAGCACCTCCGCCTTGTGGCCGAACACCTCGCCGATGTCCTTGATCAGCCGCCGTGCCGTGGCGTTGGTGTCGAGCTCCGCCTCGATCACGATCCGCCCGCCCACCAGATGGAGGCCGCTGGCGAACCGCAGCAACGTCGAGACCTCCGCCTTCCGGCAGCACGGCTTGAGCACCGGCAGGCGGCTCAGCTCGTCTTTCACCACACCTGTCATCGCCATGCGTTAGTCCTCTCCCCCATTCAGACCGGCTCCTTCGAGTCTCTCGCACCTTCGCGGCACGCCGACCAGGATCAACGCTTCGAGAGGAAAATCTCGTCCAGGACGGAGGCAAGACGTCGTGGGTCATGCCTCGCGGAGCCGTCCGCGGCGGCGACGTCGGCCATCACCAGCCGTGCGCCGAGCGCCGCGGCGGCCTTGTCCAGCGCGTCGGGATCGTCCACGACCCCGGTGTCGGCGAGCACGACGTCGATCGACAGATCAGGTGCGTGCTGCCGGAGCACCTCCAGGTGCTGCTGGGGGGAGAAGTCGTCGGTCTCGCCCGGCTGCGGGGCGAGGTTGAGCGTGACGAGCCGCTTGGCCCTGGTCGCGTGCAGCGCCCTGGCCAGTTCGGGCACCTTCAGGTGCGGCAGCACGCTGGTGAACCACGACCCGGGCCCGAACACGACCCAGTCGGCCTCCAGCACCGCCGCGACCGCCTCCGGGCGCGCCGGAGGGTCCTCGGGCACGAGCGAGATGGCCTGCACCCGCCCGGGGGTCAGGGCGCACGCCACCTGCCCGCGCACGGTCGAGATGACGCCGTCGAGCTCCACCTCGGCCACGATGTCGAGCGGCACCGAGGCCATCGGCAGCACGCGGCCGTGCGCGCCCAGCAGCCGGCCGACCCAGTCGAGCCCGGCCACCGGGTCGCCGAGCAGCTCCCACAGGGCGACGATGAGCAGGTTGCCGACGGCGTGGCCGTGCAACTCGCCCTCGCTGCGGAAACGGTGCTGGACGACCTCGCTCCAGGTGCTGCCCCACTCGTCGTCGCCGCACAGCGCGGCCAGCGCCATGCGCAGGTCGCCGGGCGGCAGCACGCCCAGCTCGCGGCGCAGCCGCCCGCTGGAGCCGCCGTCGTCGGCGACGGTGACCACGGCGGTCAACCGGTCGGTGACCATCCGTAATGCCGACAGGGACGCGTACAGCCCGTGCCCGCCGCCCAGCGACACGACGGACGGCCCGAACCCGGCGTACCTCGTCTCGCCGGCTACCGGTGCGACGGCCTCGAAACCCTCATCGGTCACTCCCGCCCCACATCCCGGTGGCTCACCTGGACCTCCATGCCGCGGTCACGCAGCCGGGCGGCCACCTGCTCGGCCATGGCCACGCTGCGGTGCTTGCCGCCCGTGCAGCCGACCGCCAGCGTCGCGTAGCTCTTGCCCTCGCGCGTGTATCCGGCGGCGACGACCTCCAGGACCTCCTCGTAGGCGTCGAGGAACTCCTTGGCGCCCGGCTGGCCGAGCACGTAGTCGCTGACCGAGGGGTCGAGCCCGTTCATCGGCCGCAGCTCGGGCACCCAGTGCGGGTTGGGCAGGAACCGGCAGTCGACCACCAGGTCGGCGTCGACCGGCAGGCCGTACTTGAAGCCGAAGGACACGACGTTGAGCCGCAGCCCCGGCCGGTCCTCCCCGCCGAAGTAGGCGACGATCTTGTTGCGCAGGTCGTGCACGTTGTGCGCGGAGGTGTCGATGACCAGGTCGGCGTTGGCCCGCACCTCGCGCAGGATGCCCCGCTCGCGGGTGATGCCGTCGACCAGCCGCCCCTCGCCCTGCAAGGGGTGCGGCCTGCGCACGTTCTCGAACCTGCGCACCAGCTCCTCGTCGCTGGCCTCCAGGAACACGACGCGCACCCGCACGCCGCGCCCCTCCAGCTCCTCGATGGCCGCGTTCAGGTCGGTGGTGAAGGCGAGGCTGCGCACGTCGACCACGGCCGCGACCTTGTCGGCGGCCAGCTTGACCTTGCCGGCCTCCTCCGCCATCGCGAACAGCAGACCCGGCGGCAGGTTGTCGATGACGAACCAGCCCAGGTCCTCAAGGGCCTTGGCCGCGGTGCTGCGCCCCGCCCCGGACATGCCGGTGACGATGACGAACGCGGGCTCGGTGCTCATCGCCCCACCTCGTGACCGGTGCGGACGGCACCCTGGCATCCTGGCGAGATCAAGGTGACTCTCCCTTCAGCGTCGACACGATGACCTCGGCGATGGACGGGCCGATGCCGGGAACCTCGCAGATTTCGGCGGCAGTGGCCTCGCGTAGCTTCTTCACGGAGCCGAAGTGTTTGAGCAGCGCCTGCCTGCGCGCCGGCCCGAGGCCGGGCACGCCGTCGAGCGCGCTCTCCTTCACCGTCTTGGACCTCTTGGAACGATGGTAGGTGATGGCGAACCTGTGTGCTTCGTCCCTGACCCGTTGCAGGAGGTAGAGACCCTCACTTGAACGAGGCATGATCACCGGCTGGTCGTCGCCGGGCAGCCACACCTCCTCCAGCCGTTTGGCCAGCCCGCACACCGCCACGTCGTCGATGCCGAGCTCGTCGAGCGCCCGCTGCGCCGCGGCCGCCTGCGGGCCCGCGCCGTCGACCACCAGCAGGTTGGGCGGGTAGGCGAACTTGCGCGGCCGGCCCGTCTCGGGGTCGATCGGCCCGTGGCCGTCGTCGTCGTCGGCGGCCAGCTCACCCGTGGCCGAGCGTTCCTCCAGGTAGCGGCGGAACCGGCGCATGATCACCTCGTGGATCGAGGCGACGTCGCCCTCCTTCGTCTTGACGGCGAAGCGGCGGTACTCGCCCTTGCGCGCCAGGCCGTCCTCGAAGACCACCATGGAGGCCACCACGTTCTCGCCCTGCAAGTGGGAGACGTCGTAACACTCGATGCGCAGCGGCGCCTGGTCGAGGTCGAGAGCGTCGGCGATCTCCTGCAGCGCCTTGCTGCGGGTGGTCAGGTCGCTGGCGCGGCGCACCTTGTGCTGGGCCAGCGACTCCTTGGCGTTGCGCTCGACGGTCTCCATCAGCGAGCGTTTGTCGCCGCGCTGCGGCACCCGCACCTCGACCCTGGCCCTGCGCTGCTCCGTCAGCAGCTCGGCGACCGCCTCGCTGTCGGGCGGCAGCGCCGGCACCAGCACCTCGCGTGGCATGGAGTCGGGGCTGGCCTCGGCGTACATCTGCAGCAGGAACTGCTCGACCAGCTCGCCCGGTGAGGTCTCCTCGACCTTGTCGACCACCCAGCCGCGCTGGCCGCGGATGCGGCCGCCGCGCACGTAGAAGACCTGGACGGCGGCTTCGAGCGGATCCTCCGCCAGCGCGATCACGTCGGCGTCGGTGCCCTCGCCGAGCACCACCGCCTGCTTTTCCAGCGCCCGCTGCAGCGCCTGCACGTCGTCGCGCAGCCGCGCCGCCCGCTCGTACTCCTGCTCGGCGGCGGCCTCGCGCATCTCCTTCTCCAGCCGCTTGATGAAGCGGCCGGTGTTGCCCGCCATGAAGTCGCAGAAGTCCTCGGCCAGGTCGCGGTGCTCCTGCGGGGTCACCCGGCCGACGCACGGCGCCGAGCACTTGTCGATGTAGCCGAGCAGGCACGGCCGGCCGATCTGCCCGGCCCGCTTGAACACGCCGCTGCTGCACGTGCGCACCGGGAAGACCCGCAGCAGCAGGTCAACCGTCTCGCGGATGGCCCAGGCGTGGGAGTAGGGCCCGAAGTAGCGGGTGCCCTTGCGCTTGGCGCCGCGCATCACCTGCACGCGCGGGAAGTCCTCGCCCATGGTGACCGCGAGATAGGGGTAGGACTTGTCGTCGCGGTACTTGACGTTGAAGCGGGGGTCGAACTCCTTGATCCAGGAGTATTCGAGCTGCAGCGCCTCGACCTCGGTGCCGACGACCGTCCAGTCGACGTCCGCGGCCGTGGTCAGCATCGTCTGGGTGCGGGGATGCAGGGCGGAGAAGTCGGCGAAGTAGGAGTTGAGCCGCTGGCGCAGGCTCTTGGCCTTGCCGACGTAGATCACCCGGCCGTGCGCGTCCCTGAACCGATAGACCCCGGGGGATTCGGGGATGGAGCCCGGCCTGGGCCGGAAACTCAAGGTGCTACCCGCTGATCTCGCCACATTGTCAGCCTAGTAGCCCGCACCGACAAGGTTGCCCGCCGTACTCTTCGCGAACGGTACGGCGGGCACACCTCGCCTAGGCCAGCATGATCTCGTCGTTCTCCACCTTGATCTGCTGGGCGGCCAGCGGCTTCTCGGCGGGGCCGCCGGTGACCGCGCCATCGGCGATCGCGAACGTGCTGTTGTGGCACGGGCACACGATCGCGCCGTTCTCCACGCTGGTGACCGGGCAGCCCTTGTGCGTGCACAGCGCGCTGAAGGCCTTGAACTCCCCGGCCGTCGGCTGCGTCACCACGACCTTCTGGTCCTTGAAGACCGTCCCTCCGCCGACCGGGATGTCGGCGGTCTTGGCCAGCGCGCCACCGGCCTGCGGCGCGCTGGACTGCGGCGCGCTGGACTGCGGCGCACTTGATTCCGTGCTTGATTGCGTGGCGGTTCCCGCCGTCGTGGCGGTGTCGGTACCGCCGCTGCACGCGGTGATCGCAAGCGCCAGGCCACCCGCTCCGACGCTTGCGAACACCGCCCTGCGGCTCTGAAGGTCATCTGCCATGCAGCTCACCCAAGCGAACCAAGGTGAGAAATTCATGAGACCTTTCTCAGGCCAGTCTGATCTTCTCCCCGTCCACCTTGATCTGCTTCTCCTCCAGGGGCTCGCTGGCGGGCCCGTTCGCCACGGAACCGTCCGTGATGCTGAACGCGCTGCCGTGGCAGGGGCAGTTGATCGTGTCGGCGACCTCGTCGACCGTGCAGCCCTGATGGGTGCAGACCGCGCTGAACGCCTTGAACTCCCCCGCCGTGGGCTGCGTCACCACGATCTTCTGGTTCTTGAAGACCTTCCCGCCGCCCTCGGGGATGTCGCTGGTGTTCGCCAGCGCCTTCGCCTTGGACTCGCTCTTCTTCTTGGGCGCCTCGGACGACGCCTCCTCCGCGGGCGGCTCGACCTCCGCTCCCGTCGTCGGCGAGCCGTAGCTGGCACAGCCCGTCAGAACCGCCGCGAGCCCAGCGCCGCTTGCGCCGAGCATCACCGTCCGGCGCGTCGTCTCCGTCATGGTGCGTCCTCCCAGATTGGCTCTCTCTTCAGGTACGGCCAGCGCCCTCGCGCTGGTTCAGCGTGCCCGAGGCCAATCCCGGCAACTACGCACAATTACCTGTTCAGGCCACCACGATCCCGTCGCCCTCCACCTTGACCAGGAACGACGCCAGCGGCGCCGTCGCCGGGCCCTTGGTGGCCTTGCCGCTGTCGGCGGCGAACTCGCTGCCGTGACAGGCGCACCTGATCACGTTGTCCTTCGGCGTGGACACCTGGCAGCCCTTGTGCGTGCACGACGAGCTGAACGCCTTGAAGACGCCCTGCGTGGGCTGCGTCACCACGACCTTCAGGTCCTCGATCAGCTTGCCGCCGCCCACGGGCACCTCCGCCGTCTTTGCCAGCACCTTGCCCTTCAGGTTCGGCTTCGCCTGCGCGCCGCCGGCTCCGCACGCCGTCAGCGCCAGCCCGCATGCGGCGACACCCGCCGTGCCCAGCATCTCCCGACGTCCCAGCCCGGTTTCCGACATGGCTCCGCCCCCGATCGTGTGATCCGTACAGGCCCGCACCTCGTGTCGCCTTTTGCCCCCCGTAGGTGCGGGCGTTACCAGGGTATTGACGCAGGCCCCCGGTCCGGTCAGCGGGTGGCAGGCCGGTCGTCAGCGCGTGGCAGGCCCGTCGTCAGCCGCGGGCCGCAGGCTGCCCGCATGACTCTTCCAACCGAACGCCCGCCCGCTCGTCCCCGCTTGTGGCGGCGGCCGTGGGTGGCGCCGCTGATGGTGGTGGCGGTCGCGTTCCTGGCGTTCTCGCTGCCGCCGTACCTGTCGTTCGACCCCGGCCGGTCACGGGTGCCCGACCCCGGCTTCTTCCCGCCGCACTTCGTGATGCTGTCCATGCACGTGCTGTTCGGCTCGATCGCCATGATCACGTGCTGCCTGCAGATCTGGCCGTGGTTACGCGCGCGCCATCCCCGCGCGCACCGGCTCATCGGCCGCGTGTACGTGTTCGGCGGCTGCCTGCCCAGCGGGCTGCTGGGGCTCGTGGTCGGGCTGGCGACGCCGTACGGGCCGGTCACCAGGGTCAGCGACGTCATGCTGGCGCTGCTCTGGCTGGGGTGCACGCTGGCGGGGTGGCGGATGGCCAGGCAGCGGCGGTTCGTCGATCACCGCCGGTGGATGGTGCGCAGCTTCGCGCTCACCATGTCCATCATCACCAACCGGCTGTGGACGGCGCTGATCGTGATCATGCTGGAGCCACAGCTCGAAACCACCTTCCACGGTGACGTGGCGCTGTTCGTCAGCACGGTGGCCGCGCTGGCCGCCTGGCTCGGCTGGACATTGCCGCTGCTGGTGGCCGAGTGGTGGCTGGAGCGCGGCGACGCCGCCCGCCGCCGCACCCGGCTCACCCCTGCCGGACGCGGCGCCGTCCGCACGCCCGCCCCTCCCCCTCGGGACGGGCGGGCTCCGGCCGCTCAGTGAGCGAGGATCTTGCGCAGGAAGCGGCCCGTGTGGCTCTCGTCCACCAGCGCCACCTCCTCCGGAGTCCCGCTGGCCACCAGCGTGCCGCCGCGGGACCCGCCCTCGGGCCCCATGTCGATGATCCAGTCGGCGGTCTTGATCACGTCGAGGTTGTGCTCGATGACGATGACCGTGTTCCCGCCGTCCACCAGCCGCCCGAGCACCCCGAGCAGCCGCCGGATGTCCTCGAAGTGCAGGCCGGTGGTCGGCTCGTCGAGAACGTAGATGGTCCGGCCGGTCTGCCGCCGCTGCAGCTCGGAGGCGAGCTTGACGCGCTGCGCCTCGCCACCCGACAGCGTGGTGGCCGGCTGGCCGAGCCGCACGTACCCGAGGCCGACGTCGTTGAGCGTCTGCAGGTGCCGCTTGATCGCGGGGATCGCCTCGAAGAAGCCCAGGGCCTCCTCGATCGGCATGTCGAGCACCTCGGCGATCGTCTTGCCCTTGTAGTGGACCTCCAGCGTCTCCCGGTTGTAGCGGGCGCCGTGGCAGACCTCACAGGGGACGTAGACGTCCGGCAGGAAGTTCATCTCGATCTTGATGGTGCCGTCGCCCGCGCACGCCTCGCAGCGTCCGCCCTTGACGTTGAAGCTGAAGCGCCCCGGCTGGTAGCCGCGCACCTTCGCCTCCGCCGTGGCGGCGAACAGCTTGCGCACGTGGTCGAAGACCCCGGTGTAGGTGGCCGGGTTGGAGCGCGGCGTGCGCCCGATCGGCGACTGGTCCACGTGGACCACCTTGTCGACCTGGTCCATGCCGTTGATCCGCGAGTGCCGCCCGGGCACCGTGCGGGCGCCGTTGAGCTCCTTGGCCAGCGCGTTGTACAGGATGTCGTTGACCAGCGTCGACTTGCCCGACCCCGACACCCCGGTGACGGCCGTGAACACGCCGAGCGGGAACTCGATGTCGACGCCCTTGAGGTTGTGCTCGCGCGCGCCCTTGACGGTGATCTGCCGCTTCTTGTCGCGCTTGCGGCGCTTGGCGGGGATCGCGATGCTCCTGCGTCCCGACAGGTACGCCCCCGTCATCGACTCCTCGCTGGCGAGGAGGTCCTGGACGGTGCCGGAGACCACGACCTGGCCGCCGTGCTCGCCCGCGCCTGGGCCGATGTCGACGACCCAGTCGGCCGCCGCGATCGTGTCCTCGTCGTGCTCGACGACGATCAGCGTGTTGCCCATGTCGCGCAGCCTGATCAGCGTGTCGAGCAGCCGCATGTTGTCGCGCTGGTGCAGGCCGATGGACGGCTCGTCCAGCACGTACAGGACGCCGACCAGGCCGGAGCCGATCTGCGTGGCCAGCCGGATGCGCTGCGCCTCGCCGCCCGCCAGGGTGGCGGCGGCGCGGTCCATGGTCAGGTAGTCGAGGCCGACGTCGAGCAGGAAGCCCATGCGGGCGTTGATCTCCTTGACCACCCGCTCGGCGATCTGCATGTCGCGGTCGGACAGCTTGAGCGTGGCCAGGAACTTGGCGCACTCGCCGATCGACATGGACGACACGTCGGCGATCGACCTGCCCGACACGGTCACCGCGAGGCTGACCGGCTTGAGCCTGGCCCCCTTGCAGGCCGGGCACGGGATCTCCCGCATGTAGCCCTCGAAGCGCTCACGCGCCGCGTCGCTCTCGGCCTCGGCGTGCCGGCGCTGCACCCACGGGATGACGCCGTCGTAGGTGGTGTAGTAGGAGCGCTGGCGGCCGTAGCGGTTGCTGTAGCGGACGTGCACCTGCTCGTCGTGGCCGTACAGCAGCGACTTCTGCGCTTTCTTCGGCAGCCGGTCCCACGGCGTCTCCAGCGTGAAGCCCATCGCGTGGCCCAGCGCCTCGATCAGCCTGGCGAAGTACTCGCTGGTGTGGCCGCCCGACCACGGGTGCAGCGCGCCGTCGCCCAGCTCACGCTCGGGGTCGGGCACCACCAGGTCGGGGTCCACCTCCATCTTGGTGCCCAGGCCGGTGCACTCGGGGCAGGCGCCGAACGGCGAGTTGAAGGAGAACGAGCGCGGCTCCATCTCCTCGAACGACAGGTCGTCGTAGGGGCAGTAGAGGTGCTCGGAGTAGAAGCGCTCGCGGCCCGGGTCGCCCTCCGGCAGGTCGACGAACTCCAGCGTGATCGTGCCGCCCGAGAGCTGCAGCGCGGTCTCGACCGAGTCGGTGAGCCTGCGCACCGCCGTGTCCTTGACCGACAGGCGGTCGACGATGACCTCGATGTCGTGCTTCTCGTACTTCTTCAGCGTCGGCGGCTCCTCCAGCCGCACCACGGTGCCGTCGACCCTGGCCCTGGCGAAGCCCTTGGTCTGCAGCTCGCGGAACAGCTCCAGGTACTCGCCCTTGCGCTGCCTGATGACCGGCGCCAGCACCTGGAAGCGGGTGCCCTCCTCCAGCTCCATCACCCGGTCGACGATCTGCTGCGGCGTCTGGCGGGCGATCGGCCGCTCGCACACCGGGCAGTGCGGCTTTCCGATGCGCGCCCACAGCAGCCGCAGGTAGTCGTAGACCTCGGTGATCGTGCCGACGGTCGAGCGGGGGTTCTTGCTGGTGGCCTTCTGGTCGATCGAGACGGCCGGCGACAGGCCCTCGATGAAGTCGACGTCGGGCTTGTCCATCTGCCCGAGGAATTGGCGGGCGTACGCCGACAGGGACTCGACGTAGCGCCGCTGGCCCTCAGCGAAGATCGTGTCGAAGGCCAGGCTCGACTTGCCCGAGCCGGACAGGCCGGTGAAGACGATCAGCGAGTCTCGCGGCAGGTCGAGCGAGACGTCCTTGAGGTTGTGTTCTCGTGCACCACGCACGATGAGGCGGTCTGCCACGGCGATCCCGGAAGTCGAAAGGCGGATAGGTCCACGGGGGATGGTAGACGGCGGCTCCGACAATTTCGGTGGCCCGCTTCGCGGCCCCCGAAAATCCGTCCCTCACAGGTTACGGCCAACTCCCCCACAGGACGGAGCCCTTCAACATTCAACCTCCTGACCTGCGGTTTTATGCCCGCCCTGCCACAGTCACCCTAGATGACAAAATCCGTGAACATGACCGTCCTACCTGCGCTGCAGGCCGAGCTCGCCGCCGCGACGAACCAGCTGCTGGCCACGGCCGCGTCGCTCTCCGACGCCGACGTCGCCGCCCCCTCCCTCCTGCCCGGCTGGACCAGGGGACACGTCCTCACCCACCTCGCCAGGAACGCCGACTCCTACGTCAACCTCCTGACCTGGGCCAAGACCGGCGTCCGCACGCCCCAATACGCCTCCCGCGAGGCCAGGGCCGCCGAGATCGAAGCCACCGCCCGCCGCCCTGCGGCCCGCCTGCTGGCCGACGTCGAGGACGGCGCCGCCCGCTTCGCCGCCGCCGTCCGCGACCTGCCCGAGCACGCCTGGCGCGCGCCGGTGCAGGGCATGCGCCCTCCTCCCCATCCCGCCTGGTACGTGCTCGTCCGCCGCCTGCGCGAGGTCGGCTTCCACCACGTGGACCTGGGCGCCGGGTTCGGCCCCGGGAACTGGCCTGCCTCGTTCGTGCGCAGGGAACTGCACGACTGCCTGCGCACCTGGCCGCCGGACCACGGCACGATCGGCGAGATCGTGATCCTGGACCGCGCCCCGGGCGGCACCGGAACGGGCGGGATACCGCCCGGCGGCGCGGCGACTCACGGCGAGAGGCCGGGAGCGCCATCGCCCACCGGCACGACAGGCGGCGCGGCACCACCCTCCAGCGCGGCAGGCCGGGCATCGGGCGCGGCATCACCTGCCGGCGCGGCAGGCGGCAGGCCACCAGGCGCGGCACCACCCTCCAGCGCTGCAGGCGTAGGGGCACCGGACGCGGCACCGCCCGCCGGCCCCGCAAGCGGCAGGGCACCGGACGCGGCACCACCCACCGGCGCGCTGGGCGGCGAGGCCCCCGGCGCGGCAGGCGGCAGGGCACCAGGCGTCGCGTCATCAGCCGGCGCCGGGACGGCCGAAGTGTGGCCCGGCCTCGGTCACGGACCTGCCGTCACGGGCACGCCACGAGACCTGCTTGCCTGGCTCACCGGCAGGTCCGGGGGTCAGGGCGTTAGTCTGTTGCCCGCGGGGCAGTCGCATGTGCCAGGTCCCGGGGGCGTCGATCTTCCAGAGCCGCCACCGTGGCTGTCGATGACGGCCCCCGCTGATCTACCCGCGACGCCCCCGAAGGACTACCCATGACCTACACAGGTGACGTCCAGGTCGGCGGCCCCGCCGACGTGCGCGAGCTGCCCGCGCTGACGATCTGCAAGCTCGCCGTCGGCCCGTACGACAACAACGCCTATCTCCTGCGCTGCGCCGAGACCGGTGAGAGCCTGCTCATCGACGCCGCCGCCGACTCCGACCGCCTGCTCGCCCTGATGGCCGACCAGCCCGTCTCCACGATCATCACCACCCACCAGCACGGCGACCACTGGCAGGCCTTGGAGCAGATGACCAAGGTGACCGGCGCGCAAGTGGTCGCCCACCCGCTCGACGCGCCCGGCCTGCCCGTTCCCGTGGATCGCACGGTCGAGCACGGCGACACGATCACGGTCGGCGCGGTCAGTCTGGAGGCCATCCATCTGCGGGGGCATACGCCCGGTTCGATCGCGCTGCTGTACGACGGCGGTGAGGCGGGCCATCACCTGTTCACCGGCGACTCGCTGTTCCCTGGCGGCGTCGGCAACACGCAGAAGGACCCCGAGCGTTTCACCCGCCTCTACACCGACGTGGTGGAGCGGATCTTCGACCGGCTGCCCGACGAGACGTGGGTGTATCCGGGCCACGGCAAGGACACGACGCTCGGCGTAGAACGCCCCGCACTGCCGGAGTGGAAGGCCAGGGGCTGGTAACCATCGCGACCGCCCAAGGGCGGGCTGCTCACGCGCCGCCCGCCCACGGGCCACTCCCCCAGGCCCCGCTCCCCCACGCGCGGCCCAGCCCACGCCGCTCCTCCACGCGCCGCCCGACCACGCCGCTTCCCCCACGCGCCGCCCGACCCACGCCGCTTCCCCCACGCGCCGCCCGACCCACAACGCTTTCTTCACGCACGCCGCTTCACACATGCCCAAGCGCGGGCGTGCATGAGGCATGACGCGATTCGGACGCCGGCCGACACATGACGCCACCCAGGCGCGACTGGACAACGCGGACGAGTAAGACGGACCGCAAGGCCGCGCAGCCCGCCAGCCCAGGGTCAGACGGACCGCAAAGCCGGGCGGCCCGCCAACCCAGGGTCAGACGGGCCACTCAGGGCCGGGCGAGCCGCCAGCCCAGGGTCAGACGGCCCACACAGGACCAGACACCGCCGGCTCAGAACCGACCGAGCCTCCAGGTCAAGGCCAGTCCGCGAGCTCAGGGCCGGACCGCCAGCACATGAACGATCCGATCGGCCGCAAGGGCGGGATCATCGGTAAGCCCGACGAGCTCCCCCCAAGACCACCGATAGAACCACCCCTCGGACAACGGCACGCAGTCAACGGTCTCAGCCAGCATGACGGTGTCGGGGTGGCTGACCCGCAACGCGGGCGGGTGCGACCGCAGCAGGGCGGTCAGCCCGCGTTGCTCCAGCTCCGTGGCCAGCTTGCCGAGATGGTACGTGCGCGTGTGCTCGCGCGGCGTGGCCGACATGGCTCCATCAAAGCCGAAGTATGACGAAAAATCCCGTCACTTGCGGATCGGCTTAGCCTTTGTAGTGCCCGATGCGCTCGGCTTCCCTGCGCTGCTCGCGCTTGTAGAACAGCACCCGCAGCGGGATGGCCGCCACGAGCGCGATCTGCATGGTCGCCCCGATCTTGATGGGCAGGTCGCCGCCCGAGGGCCAGGCCACCCAGAACGTGAGAAACGCCACGTTCACCATGATCCAGCCGAGCACGACCGCGGCGAGCTGCCCCTTGGGCTTGGGGTACTCGATGCGGCTGACCATCAGCCACGCCACTCCGAGCACGGCCAGCAGCGACCAGATGCTCGGCTGGAACAGCAGCACGATGGAGATCACGGTCATGGCGCCCATCGGGATGGGCAGGCCCATGAAGTCGCCGCTCTTGGTCTTGACGCAGGCGAACCTGGCCAGGCGCACCACACCGGCGACGAGCACGGCCGCCGCCGCGGCCAGCACCGCCATGAACGGCACCTGCTGCGTGAAACCGCCCCAGATGACGATCATGAACGCGGGCGCGAACCCGAAGCTGATGACGTCGGCGAGGTTGTCGAGCTCGGCGCCCATCGCCGAGGCGCGGAAGCGCCTGGCCACGAGCCCGTCGAACAGGTCGCAGGTCGCGCCGATGAGCAGCAGCACGATGGCGGTCGCGAAGTAGCTGGGCGCGGGCGTGAACCGGCCACCGTCGACCTGGAGCTGCTGGATGGCCGAGTAGGCCAGCACGCACACCGCCAGGAACCCGCAGACGGCGTTGCCGAGCGAGAGCGAGTCCGCGGCGGACAGGCGGAACGCCTTGCCGACCGGACCCCGAGGTTCTTCCTCGTCCGCCTGCCAACTACCGGCGTCAGCCGCGGTCAATTCTGGTCACCCCCGCAACCGTCTTCTGGCCCACGGACACCGCGGGAACGATCCCTTCGGGCAGGTAGATGTCGACCCGCGAACCGAACCGGATGAGCCCGATCCGCTCGGCCTGCTCGACCTTGGCCCCGGCGCTCAGGTACGGCACGATCCGGCGCGCCACCGCGCCCGCGATCTGCACCATCTCGATGTCGCCCAGCGTGGTCTCGAAATGCCACACCACGCGCTCGTTCTGGTCACTGTCCTTGTTGAACGCCGGCAGGAACCCACCTGCCACATGCTGCACGGAGGTGACATTTCCCGCAAGGGGGGCACGGTTGACGTGCACGTTCAGCGGGCTCATGAAGATCGCGACCCGGGTGCGGCCGTCCGGCCACGGGTCGATGCTCTGCACCACGCCGTCGGCGGGCGACAGGACGCGGCCCTCGCCCGGCGTGCGGTCGGGGTCGCGGAAGAACCAGAGCATGCCCCCGGTGAGCGCGTTCAGCGGCACCGCCGCGAACGCCCATCGCCGGTCCCGGCGCGTCAGCAGAGCGGTGGCGGCCGCCGCGGCCGCCGTCGGGAGGAGCCACGGGGAGACCCCGCGCGCGAGCCTCATGCGGCTCGGCTTAGCAGAATCGTCTGACACGTACAACCTTTGGTGGTGACTGGACTGGGCGCTTTGCCGTGATGTTACAGAACCAGCAACTATTACACGGCACAACTACACAAGCAAAGCGCCTCGAAGCCCATTTCGCTAGACCTGCTCCGGATGCGGCTCCTCGCCCTTGCGCGCGTCGATACGGGCCTTGAGCAGGCTCGCCACGGTGACAATGACCATGGTGGCGCCGATGACCGAGAGCGACACCCAGATGGGAATTTCGGGCGCCCAGGAGACATGGCTGGAGTGCAACGCCTCCAATACGAGCTTAACCCCGATGAACCCCAGGATGAACGCCAAACCGTAGCTGATGTACACGAGCCGCTGCAGCAGCCCGCCCAGCAGGAAGTAGAGCTGACGCAGCCCCATCAGGGCGAACGCGTTGGCCGTGAAGACGATGAACGGGTCCTTGGTGAGCCCGAAGATCGCCGGAATCGAGTCGAGCGCGAACAGCAGGTCGGTGCTCCCGATGGCGACCATCACGATGAGCATCGGCGTCACCATGCGCTTGCCGTCGATCTTCACGGTGACCTTGGAGCCGACGTACCCCTCGGTGGTCGGGAAGGCCCTGCGCACCCACCGCAGCACGACGTTCTCGTTGAACTCCTCGTCCTCGCCCTTCAGATGCTGGCGGACGATGTTGATCGCCGTGTAGACGAGGAAGGCGCCGAAGACGTAGAAAAGCCAGCTGAACCGCTCCAGCGCCGCGGCGCCGAGAGCGATGAAGATACCGCGCATCACGAGCGCGAGCAGGATGCCGACGAGCAGCACCTTGTGCTGATACGCCTTGGGCACGGCGAACCGGCTCATGATGATGAAGAAGATGAAGAGATTGTCGACACTCAGGCTGTACTCGGTGATGTAACCAGCGAAGAACTCGCCGGCTCTGTCACCCCCCGAGGTGAACCACAGGAGCACGCCGAACGCCACGGCGAGAGCGACGTAGAAGGTGACCCAGTAGCCGGCCTGCCGCATGGAGAATTCGCGTGCTTCTCCGCGGTCGACGATCCACAAGTCAATGGCAAGGACAACGAGGAGACCGCCGATGACGGCGATCCAGGCCCACAGGGGTTCAGTCACTCAGACCCTCCGGCATGCATGCTTCAGCGCCGGAGGTCTCTCCCGCCCGCCATGATCCGCGGACCGGCAGCCCCGGGGGCCCCGTGGAGTGGGGCTGCACCGTGATGACGAGGCTGTCGCGAAGGGATACTCCCCTCCCTAACCCAGGCAGTATATGAGAACGCGCCGAGCACGCGTAATCATCCTCGGGGGCTTACGCTCGGTACACCCCGAGCACGTTCGTCACGGCGTCGTCGCCGTCGGGCATCTCCCGCCCGCGCCGCCCGGCCGCCTCCGCCAGTGTCCGCGCAGTTCCCAGCTCTTCCAGCAGCTCTCGTACGGCGTCACGGAACCTCCCCGTGTCCCCGTACGGCACCAGAATCCCGGCGTCCCCGAGAATCTCAGGAATTCCGCCGACATCCGACGCCACGGCGGGTGTGCCCGTCATCAGCGCCTCCCTGAGTGTGAGCGGCTGCCCCTCCCACCGGCTCGGCATCAGCAGCGCGACGGCGGCGCCGAGCAGGTCGGGCACGTCGTCCCGGTTGCCCAGCAGCACGACGGGCAGCCCCTCGGCGTCGATCCGGCGCTGCAACTCGCCCTGCAACGGCCCTCCCCCGGCCACCACGAACAGCGGCTCGCGACCCTCCTGCCACGGCCCGGCCGCGACGTCGAGCAGGGTCTCCAGCCCCTTCTGCTGGGCGAGCCTGGCGACGGTGAGCACGATGGGCCGCTCTCCCGCCTTCAGTTCGTCCCTGATCTCCTGAGGCGTGCGCTTCGCCGGTCTCGGCACGGGCGCCGCGATCAGGGCCGCCCGCACGTCCCTGGCTCCGAGCCGCCGCATCCGCTCGCCCAGGTCCGGCGAGACGGTCAGCACGTGCCCGGCCCGCCGCGCGACGATCCGCTCCAGCACCCCGTACACGACCCCGACGAACCCGCCCGTGGTGAGCGCGTTGTGCAGCGTCACCACCGGCCCGCGCCGCCCCAGCGCCGCCAGCGCCCCCGCCCGCAGCCCGTGGGCGTGCACGACGTCGGCGCCCCGGGTCAGCCGCCGGATCGCCAACACCGCCCGCACGTCGTTCACGGGGTCGGGCCGGTCGGATACGGGCACCTCCACGAACCTCGCCCCCGCCTCCCCGAACGAGAACTGCTCGCCGACGCTCCCCGGCCCGATCACCAAAACCTGGTGGCCCAGCTTCACCAGGCCCTCCACGAGCATCAGCACATGCCGCCCGGTGCCGCCGGACGCGGTGCCCAGCACGAAAGCCACCCGCACGCCCCGATCCCTCCTCATCCGCTCGCCACACCCATCACCGAAGCCGCAGCTTCGCACCGCACCCATCACCGAAGCCGCAGCTTCGCACCACATCCACCGCCGAAGCCCGCGTCCATCACCGGAGCCTCAGCCACGGCGGCACATCCCCGGCCGCAACCTTCACCGGCGCCTCACCCGTTTCCGCCCCGCCGCAGCAACCCGGTCACCGCCTCCGCGTCGGCCCGGTCCACCAGAGCCACCACAGCCCCGCCCACGACCAGCGCCACGACCGCCCCCAGCACGGCCGCCCCCACGTTCGCCCACACACCGCTCACCCCGAGCAGCGCCACCACCCCGGCCCCCGCCAGGTACCCCAGCACGCCTCCGCCGACCGCCGCCGCCCCGGCCCTGACCAGCCCGGCCACAGCCGCGGCGCCCCGCGCCCGCACCACGGACCGCAGCAGCAGCCCGCCCCCCACGCTCATCCCCACGCTCATCCCCAGCGCCATCCCGCCGATCTTCCACCCATCGGGCAGCACCAGCACGAACACGATCTGGGCGACGATCACGACCCCCCACCCGGCCACCGTCCCCGCCGCGACCGCCCGCCCCCGCCCGGCCGCGTACAGAACCCGGCTCAGATGCGCGATGAGCCCATAACCCACGAGCCCCGGCGTGAACAGCGCGATGGCCGCCGCCAGTTCCTCCGCCGGAACCTCGCTCTTGTTCGCCAGGAACACCACCGCACCGGGACCGGACGCGGCGGCCAGCACCCCCGCCGCCAGCCCCGACACCAGCACCACGGCCCGGGTCGTGCGCGCCGCCAGCGCCGCGAACTCCTCAGGATCGTCCGCGTGCGCCGACAGCCGGGGGAACGCGCTGGTGGCGATGGGCACGGCCAGCACCGCGTACGGCACCAGGTAGATCGCCCACGCGTAGTTGTAGACGGCGATGGCCCCGTTGCCGATCGCGTGGTTCGACAGCACCAGCACCACGATCATGGCCGCCTGCTGGGCGAGGAGCGCCGCGATGCCCGCCAGCGCGAGCCTGCGCACCTGCCCGGCCACCCCGTCGGGGAACCGTAAGGTGGGCCGCCACCGCAGCCCGAGCCGCGCCACGGGCCCGATCACGGCCAGCACCAGCGACAGCACCCCCAGGCTGGTGCCGACCGACAGTGCCAGCTCGGCGGGCTCCGGCAGGGAGCCGGGGTCGCTCGTCCCGCCGCTGAGCGGCACGAACAGCAGGTACGCGACGATGACCACGATGCTGGACACCAGTGGCGCGACCGCGGGCCCGGTGAACCGCTTGTGCGACTGCAGCACGCCGTAGAGCACCACGGCGACGCCGTACAGGGGGATCTGGGGGGCGAAGACGACGAGCATGCGGGTGGCGACGGCGCTCACATCACCGACGTCGCACCCGGCGACGGCGCCGCCGAAGAACAGCCCGGTGATCGGCGCGGCGAAGACCGCGAGCAGCACGCCGACCGGGACGAGCAGCACGAGCACCCACGTCAGCAGCGCCGAGCCGATCCAGCCCGCCCGCTCGCGCGAGCCCCGGCCGGCCGCGCCGGCCAGCATCGGCACGACCATCCCCGCCAGCGCACCCCCCGCCACCACCTCGAAGATGATGTTGGGGATCTGGTTGGCCGTCATGTAGGCCGTGGACAGGCAGTTGGTGCCGACGGTGCCGGCGAAGGCGTACTGCTTGGCGAAGCCGATGACGCGCGCCAGCACGGTGATCGCCCCGATGAGCATCGCACCGCCCGCGACGCCCCGCGCCGTCACCGCACCCACCCGGCCTCCCTCAGCCATCCACGTTACGCAGACATCCTGGCAGGCCGGGCCGACAATCGCGGAACGCGGGTCACACGGGGTCGACCGGGCGGCGGCCGAGCATGTCGATGCCGTTGAGCACCCGGTTGCCGGCGATGACCTTGGTGAAGCTGACCTTCTCCGCCGCCGCCGTCAGCGCCACGACCGTGCCCAGGAGCACGTACCGGCCGGGCCTGTTCAGCCCGGTGACGGCGGCCAGGCCGAGCAGGGCGCCGAGGGCGTTGGCGCCGGCGTCGCCGAGCATCGCGCGCTCGCCCAGGTCGTCGGGCAGCAGCGCGGCGGCGGCGCCCAGCGGGGCGGCGACCAGCGCGGCGGTGGCGGGCTTGCCGCGCAGCAGCGCAGCGGCCAGCAGCGGCCCGCCGGTCAGCAGGGCGACCTTGATGGCGCGGCCGGGGCGCAGGTCGAAGAGGTTGGCGAGGTTGGCGGTGGCGGCGATGGTGGCGCCGTTGGCCAGCGTGTCGGCGGGGCCGTCGGAGACGAGGGCGGCGGCTGCCAGGCCGCTGGCGCCGATGCCGAGGATCTTGACGGCGCCGCTGGTGACCTCGCCGCGGGCCAGCGCGCTGAGGTGCCCCTTGAAGCCCTTGGACGAGGTGGTGCCGTACAGGTCGTCGTAGGCCCCGACGGCGCCGCTGCCGGCGACCGCGAGCAGCGCGGCCGCGCGGACCTTGGGCGGCAGGCCGGGCGTGAGCGCGGCCGCGGCGCCCGCTCCGGCCGCGAACGCGGGGCCTTCGAGCAGGGTGATGGGCTCGCCGCGGTGGTTCTTCCTGGTCCAGCGGCCGCTCAGGTCGGCGGGCCGGTCGCGGGTGAACGCCGCGTAGGCGGCGCGGGCGGCCACGGCGCCGATCGCGGCTCCGGCGATGGCGTACAGCAGGCCACGGGCCCGGCTGGCAGGCATGTCAGCTCCCTGACGTGGTGGTGGGTGACGGAGTCGCGGACGTCACCGCGGGGATGGGGGCCGAGGCTCCCTTGCCCACGCCGTATTGGCCGGCACGCCCGGACAGCTGCTCCCGCAGAGAGTAGACGATCGCGACGCGCCCCACGGGCATGTCGGCGGTATCCACCGTGGACACGCGCTTGGAGACCTCGCCCTCGTCACGTACGGCGCTGATCGCGTCGCCGGCCGGGGCCGCGGCGTCGGCCGTCCCGGCCAGCACGGCGCCCTGGCTGCCGACGTCGAGCCCGTCGGCGACGGAGACGATGGCGCCCGCCTGCGTCTCGGCGTTCTCGCCCTCGTACGCCTTCTCCGGCGCGAACATCACCACCAGCGTGGCCCGCTTGACCGGGTCGCCCTCGGTGGTGAGCAGCCCGCCCGCCTCGAACGTGCTGACGACGTCGGCGGTGGCCGGGTTGGGCGTGCCGCCCTGGGCCTGGTCGGTGGTGACCAGGGTGGCGGCGAGCAGCGCGGCGGCCCTGTCCCAGCTCGTGGCGGTGGCGGGGAAGACCATGTTGACCGGTTTGAGCTGGTTGACCAGGCCGTCGAGCACGCCCTTGTTCTTGGGGTCGAAGAACTTCTCGCTCAGCGCGACGCGCCCGGAGACCTCGGCGCCCGCCTGGTCGAGCACCTGCTCGGAGGCCTCGCGCACGGCGTTGCTCGAGCCGGGCGACTCGACCAGCAGCACCCGCTGCCCGGCCAGGTCACCGGCCACCAGGTCACCGGTGGCGGAGATGATGAACTGGTCGTTGCCCGCCTCGCGCCCGCGCAGCGTGTCGATCTGCGCGCGCAACTCGTCGTTGGACGCGGTGAGCCCCGCGGTCACCTCCTCGATGGACTTGACCGCCGGCCCCTGCAACAGCGTGGTGCCCAGGACGATCCCCACCGCGAGGGCCAGGAAGATCGCGACGATGGAGACGAGGTGGTAGCGAAAATCGATCACGAGAAGAGTCCGACCAGCCAGAAGATGAATGCGTTCCAGAGGTCTTGCAGGCCGTTCAGCCAGGTGCGGCCGAGAGGCGACAGGCCCAGCGCGACCCCCATGGTGATCAGTGCTGTGATCACGAGCAGGAGCAGTTGGGAGGTGGTGATGCGGCTGCGGTAGAGCCTGCTGACGCCCTTGGCGTCGATGAGCTTGCTGCCGATGATCAGCCGGGTGAGGAAGGTGCTGGCCATGCCGGAGCGGCCCTTGTCGAGGAACTCCTCCAGCGTGCCGTGCGTGCCGACCGCGACGATGAGCTCGGCGCCCTTGTCGTCGGCCAGCAGCATCGCGATGTCCTCGCTGGTGCCGGTGGCGGGGAAGATGACCGCTTCGCGGCCGAGCTGGTGCACGCGCTCCAGGCCGGGCGCCCTGCCGTCGCGGTAGGCGTGCACGACGAGCTCGGCGCCGCAGGTGAGAGCCTTGGTGGAGACCGAGTCGAAGTCGCCGACGATCACGTCGGGCAGGTAGCCGGCCTCCAGCAGCGCGTCGGCGCCGCCGTCCACGCCGACGAGGACGGGACGGTACTCGCGGATGTACGGGCGCAGCGTGGCGATGTCTTCCTTGTAGTGATAACCGCGCACCACGATGAGGACATGTCTGCCCTCCATGGGGGTGCGGATCTCAGGCACGCCGACTCCGTCGATGAGAAGCTTGCCCTCACCACGAACGTACTCCATCGTGTTGACCGCGAAAGCCTCGATCTGCACGGCGAGACCGGCGCGCGCCTCGGCCATGGCCGACTCGACGGTCTCCATGGTCTGCGGCTCGCCCTTGCCGACCACGTCGTCGTCGAGGTAGACGACCCCTTCGCAGACGCGGACGACGTCGCCGTCCTTGATCCGCTCGAACAGCTCCTGGTTGGCGTTGTCGACGAACGGCACGCCGCTGTCCAGCAAAATCTGTGGCCCCAGGTTGGGGTAACGGCCGCTGATGCCGCTGGCGACGTTGACCACGGCCGCGGCGCCGCACGCGACGAGCGCCTCCGCGCTGACCCGGTCAACGTCGACGTGGTCGATAATCGCAATTTCCCCGGGCTGGAGGCGCTTGGTGAGCCTCTTGGTCCGCCGGTCGATTCTCGCCACTGCCGTTACACCGGGAAGGCCCTCGACCTTCCTGCCGCGGAGGCCCGGCAATCTGCTTCCCGGAACCTTCATCAAGACCATCCTGCCAGAGCGAAACAGCGCGGAGGCCACGCATGACGCGGCGTGTCCGCTATGTCACCCAGGATCACCTGTCTGCTGCCGCCAGCCCCAGGAGCTCTTCCGCGTGCGCCCGGCCCAGCTCGGAGTCCTCCAGGCCTGCCAGCATGCGGGACAGCTCGCGTACGCGGCCCTCGTGGTTGAGCGTCACGACACCGCTGCGCACGACGCTGCCGTCGCTCGCCTTCTCGACCACCAGATGCTGGTCGGCGAACGCCGCCACCTGCGGCAGGTGTGTGACCACAATCACCTGCGCGGTGCGGGCCAGCCTGGCCAGCCTGCGCCCGATCTCCACCGCCGCCTTACCGCCGACGCCCGCGTCCACCTCGTCGAAGACGAACGTCGGAACGGGGTCGGCGCCGGCGAAGACCACCTCGATCGCGAGCATCACGCGGCTCAGCTCGCCGCCCGAGGCCCCCTTGTTGAGCGGCAGCGGCGGCGCGGCGGGATGCGCCGCCATCCGCAGCTCCACCTCGTCGCGCCCCTCGGGGCCGAAATCCTCGGCCTGGGTGAGCTGGACCACGACCCTGGCGTGCGGCATGGCCAGCGCGGTCAGCTCCTCGGTGACGGCCTCGCCGAATCGCTCGGCGGCGGCCTGGCGCACGTTGGTCAGCTCGGTGGCCAGCTCGGTGAGGCGGGCGGTCAGCTCGTCGTACTCGCGGGTCAGCTCGTCGATGCGCTCGTCGTCGCCCTCCAGCTCGGCCAGCCGGGCGGCGGCCTGCTGCGCCCAGGCCAGCACGCCCGCGCTGTCCTCGGCGTACTTGCGGATCAGGCTGGACAGCACCGAGCGGCGCTCCTGCACGGACGCCAGCCGCGCCGGGTCGGCCTCGATCGACTCGGCGTAGGCCGCCAGGTCGGTGGCCACGTCGGAGATGAGGTATCCGGCCTCGGCCAGCCGGTCGGCCACCCCGGCGAGCTGGGCGTCGAAGTCGCGCACCGCCTCGACGGCGGCCCGCGCCTCCCCCAGCAGCGAGATCACGTCGTGCGGGCTGCCCGCGGCCTCCATCGGGTCGCCGAGCAGCGCCGTGTGCGCGGTCGTGGCGGCGCTGCGCAGGGCGTCGGCGTGCGAGAGCCGCTCCTCCTCGCCGCGCAGCTCGTTGTCCTCGCCCGCCTTGGGATCGACCTTCTCGACCTCCTCCAGCCCGAAGCGCAGCATGTCGGCCTCCTGGGCCCGCTCCCTGGCCCTGGTGGTCAGCTCTTCGAGCTGCGCGGCGACCTGCTTGTGCCGCTTGTACGCCTGCGAGTACGCGCGCAGCGGCTTGACCAGGTCGTTGCCGGCGTAACGGTCGAGGGCGGCCCGCTGCCTGGCGGGCTGCAGCAGCCGCTGCTGGTCCATCTGCCCGTGCACCGCCACCAGGTCGTCGGCCAGGTAGGTCAGCGTGCCCACGGGCACCGTGCGCCCGCCCAGCCACGCCCTGGACCTGCCCTCGGCCGAGACCGTACGGGAAATGATCAGCTCGCCGTCCTCGGCCTCACCGCCGATGTCCTCGACCTGCTGGGCGACGCGCCCGCCCGGCTCGATGACCAGCGTGCCCTCCACGCTCGCCCGGTCGGCCCCCGGCCGCACGCGCGAGGGGTCGGCCCGGCCGCCGAACAGCAGCCCGAGCCCGGTCACGACCATCGTCTTGCCCGCACCCGTCTCGCCGGTGACCACGTTGAAGCCAGGCGAAAGCTCGAGCACGGCCTCGTCGATGACGCCGAGCCCCTGGATGCGGACCTCCTCGACCCTCGGTCGCACTGCCCACTCCCGTTCACTGCCGTGTCTGACGCCGCTGCCTTCGACGGACCGCTCGCGGGCGGCCCGTCACTGCCCACGTGATCCTACGCGCTCTTATCTCCATTCACTCAGGGTCGCGCCCTTCCGCGCCACCCCTGGACAGGAAGCTCGAACTTGGCCACCAACCGGTCGGTGAACGGCGCGCCGGTGCTCTCCACACCGTGCAGCCGCGCCAGGCGCACCGGCTCGGCGCCCCGGCGGACCTCGACCCGGGTTCCGGACGGGAGTTCGAATCTGCGCCTTCCATCACACCACAGAACCCCGCCCGGCGTGTCCGGCAGGATCTCCACGGCCAGCGTGGAGCGGGGCGAGACGACCAGCGGCTTGGCGAACAGCGCGTGCGCGCTGATGGGCACCATGAGCAACGCCTCCACCTCAGGCCAGACGACGGGCCCGCCTGCGGAGAACGCGTACGCGGTGGAGCCTGTGGGAGTGGCGCAGATCACCCCGTCGCACCCCCACCTGGACAGCGGCCGGCCGTCGATCTCGGCGACGACCTCCAGCATGCGCTCCTGCTTCTCGACGGTGGCCTCGTTCAGCGCCCAGGTGTCGGCCAGGACCCGGCCGTTCTGCCGGGCGAGAACATCGACCGTCATCCGCTCCTCGACGTCGTAGCGGCCGGCCACGACGCTGTCGACCGCCGCCGCCAGGTCGGCCACCTCGGCCTCGGCCAGGAACCCGACGTGCCCCAGGTTGACGCCCAGCAGCGGGGTGCCCGCGGGCCTGGCCAGCTCGGCGGCGCGCAGCAGCGACCCGTCGCCGCCTAGCACGATCATGACCTCGGCGTCCTTGGCGGCGCCCGGATCGGCGGGCACCGCCTCGGCCCCGCCGCAGCCGATCTCCTCGCACTCGGTGTCGAGCACCCTGACGGTGATCCCGGCGTCGACCAGCCGGTTGATCACCAGCCGGGCACTCTCGACGGCGGCGCCGCGCCCGGTGTGCACGGCGACCAGCACGGTGCGATTCCCTGCGGCCCGATTCACTGCGGCCCGATTCATTGCGGCCCTTCCGCGACGGCACGCTGGATGTCGGCGTCGGGGTCGGCGACCTGCGGCGCGCCCTCCCCCTTACCCATCCAGAGCAGATACTCCACATTTCCCGACGGCCCCGGCAGCGGGCTGGCGGTCACGCCGCGCACGCTCAGCCCCAGCTCCAGCGCCTTGGCCGCGGCGTCGCGCACCGAGCGCGCGCGCAGCTCGGGATCCCGCACGACGCCGCCCGCCCCGACGAGGTCCTTGCCCACCTCGAACTGCGGTTTCACCAGCATCACGAAGTCGGCCTGCGGCGCGGCCACCCCGGCCAGCGCGGGCAGCACGAGCCGCAGCGAGATGAACGACAGGTCGCCCACGATCAGCGCCGGCGGCTCGCCGACCATCTCGGGGGTCAGGTCGCGCACGTTGACGCGCTCCATCACGGTCACGCGCTCGTCGTTGCGCAGCGACCAGGCGAGCTGCCCGTAACCGACGTCCACGGCCAGCACGTGCGCCGCGCCGCGGCGCAGCAGCACGTCGGTGAACCCGCCCGTGGACGCGCCCGCGTCGAGGCAGCGGCGGCCCGCCACCTCCAGGGTTTCGAACGTGTCGAGCGCGCCGAGCAGCTTGTGCGCTCCGCGCGAAACGTAGTCGGGCCCGTCGTCCGAGGCGGCCACGACGATGGCGGAGGCGGTGTCGACCTGGGTGGCCGGCTTGCGGGCCCGCTGGCCGCCGACGCTGACCCGGCCGTCCTCGATGAGCTGCGCGGCCTGCTCCCGCGAACGGGCCATGCCGCGGCGGACGAGCTCGCTGTCGAGACGGATCCTGCGACTCACCGGACGGACTCTCCCGGCGTCGTCCCGTCCACGGCGGCGAGGGTGCTCTCCAGCGCGGAGAACGCCTCGTCGAAGACCGCGACGTGCTCGCTCACGGGCAGCTCGCCCAGCCGCCCGAGGCCGGCCACGATGGCGTCGACCCGCTCGTCACCGGTCTCCTCCGGCACCACACTCATGACTCGACCGTAACGCCTCCCGCGAGCGGCCGGGACCTTGGCAGGCGTGTCACGCGTTGAAGCACATACGGGGGTGCTACTGATGTGGAACGCTACCGTCCGCAAAGGGAAGAAAGGATGCGCATCATGGCAAGCGTCGAGGAGTGCCGGGCGGCACTGGTCAAGCTCGTCGCACAGTTCGACGAGATCGACGAGGCGGACCGTGCCAAACACGTGGTCGAGCGCACGGTCAGCTGCCGGGTGTCCGACCTCGACGTGATCTTCTACGGCCGGCTGCACCACGGGGGGCTGGACCCGTTCACGGAGCAGCCGCCGGCGGACGGCAAGGCCGCGGACGTCAAGCTCACGATCGTGAGCGACGATCTGATCGCACTGGTCGACGGGGAGCTCGATCTGGCCCGGGCGCTGCTCGGGGGGCGGGTGAAGATCGACGCGAGCTTCGGCGACCTGCTGCGCCTGCGCCGGCTGATCTGAACGTCCGGCCGGGCGTCCCAGGGCCTCGGCCGGACTCTTGACGCGTCCCGTCGCCCAAATATTTAATGAAGTCATTAACTATTATGCGACGGATGAAGCACCATGGGTCTGATCATCGACGCCCGCCACCTCACCCGCGCCTTCGGCACCGACCCGCCGGCCGTCGCCCTGGACGCCCTGGCGATCCGTCCCGGCGAGATCTTCGGCCTCCTCGGCCCGAACGGCGCGGGCAAGACGACCACGATCAGGATGCTCGCCACCCTCCTGCCGCCGAGCGGGGGCACCGCACGCGTGTGCGGGTTCGACGTGGTGCGGGCGGCCTCCGAGGTACGCGCCCGCATCGGCTACGTGACCCAGCAGGTCTCCCCGATGGGCCACTACCTGCTGACCGGCAGGGAGAAGGCCGAGATCGAGGCGGCCCTGTACCACGTGCCGAGGCGGCGGCTGAAGGCCAGGGTCGCCGAGGCCCTCGACCTCGTCGGCCTCACCCGCCACGCCGACCGGCCCGTCCAGCACTACTCGGGCGGCATGCAGAAACGCCTCGACCTCGCCTGCGGCCTCCTGCACCGGCCCGAACTGCTGATTCTCGACGAGCCCACCCTCGGCCTGGACGTGCAGTCACGCCACCACGTCTGGGAGCACGTCCGCGCCCTGTGCGACGCCGGCATGACCGTGCTCCTGGCCACCAACTACCTGGACGAGGCCGACCGCCTCTGCGACCGGCTCACGATCCTCGACGACGGCCGCCAGGTCGTCACGGGCACGCCCGCCGAACTGAAGGCCGCGCTGGACGCCTCGTCCCTCGACGAGGTGTTCCTCCGCCACACCGGGCACGCACTGCGGGAGGAGCCGCGCTGATGTGGTCGCAGGAAGTGCTGGCGCTGTCGCGCCGCTGGCTGCTCATGACGCTGCGGGAACGCCTGAACCTGCTGTTCAGCGTCCTCCAACCGGCCGTATGGCTGGTCTTCTTCGCCGGCGGCATGGGCGGCGCGGTGGACGCCCGCGTCGTCGGGACGGACGACTACATCGCCTTCGCGGTGCCGGGGGTCATCGCGTTCACCGTGGTGGGCAACGGGGTGACGGCGGCCATGCCGCTGCTGTTCGACAAGGAGACGGGGTACCTGGACAAGCTGCTCAGCATGCCGATCAGGCGCAGCTCGCTGATCGTGTCGCGGTTCGTGTTCCAGGTGGGGCTGAACTCGGCGCAGGTGCTGGTGATCCTGCTCGTGGCGCTCGCCCTGGGTGTGCGTCCGGCCGCCGGGCCTTTCGGAGTACTGGCCATCCTGGTCGCCACGGGGCTGCTCACCCTGGCGCTGACGGCCGCGGCGATGACCCTGGCCTGCGCGGTGCCTTCGCACGGGACGTTCTTCGCCGTCACAGGGTTCGTTTCGTTGCCGCTGCTGTTCATGAGCAACGCGTTCGTTCCGCTGTCTGCGATGCCTGGGTGGATGGAGGGGGTGGCTCGGGTCAATCCGCTCACGTACGCGATCGAGGCGATTCGGGTGCTGGTGTTGCGGGGGTGGGGCGGTGGGGTGGTGGGTTCGTCGCTGGGGGTGCTGGCTCTGGCGTCGGCCCTGCTCCTGGCGATCGGCGCCTGGCAGTTCACCCGCCAGACCAGCCACCGCACCACCTGACCCCCCGGCCTCTTTTCACCCGGCCCGACCAGCCACCTCCATCCCGCCCCGCCACTCGCCAGGCCAGGCACCACTTCGCCCGCCGCTCACCCGATCGCCTTTTAGGCCCGCCCGCCGCTCCCCCGATCACCTTCTAGGCCCGCCCGCCGCTCACCCGATCACCTTCTATGCCCGCCCGCCGCTCACCCCGCCCGGCCAGGCCCTCTTCACTCGCCCGCCCCTCGCCCGGCCCGACCGGGCACCACTTCACCCCGCCCGCCGCTCGCCCGGCCCGGCAGCTCTCAGCCCCGCCCCCTACCCCACCCGATCGAGGACCGGCTTGACCGCGTCCTCCTCAACCCTCCCCTCACCCGCCACCGCCCAGGCGGCATCACAAGCAGCCCTCAACCCATCGATCCGGCTGCCCTCCCCCTCAAGACGCAGCACCCCGTCCCGCCACTCGGCCCGCCATCCCCCACAAGCCCCATCCCGCACCTCGGGATAAGGCACAAGCAAGGCCCCCAAATCCTCCCCGACATACGTGGGCCGATGCCGAGGCTCAGCAGTCAGCACATCAACCGCCGCCGCCACCCCGGTCAAGACCAGCACACTCTCGACCCCCGCGTTCGAGGCCCCTTCGATATCGGTATCAAGCCGATCCCCGACAACGAGCGGCCGCCGCGCCCCCGTACGAATCATCGACTCCCGGTGCAAAGGCGGATCCGGCTTACCGGCATAAATCGGCTCAACCCCGGTAGCATGCGCGATCACTCGCACCATCGCCCCGTTCCCCGGCAATTCCCCTCGCCCGGTCGGCATGGTGCTGTCAGCATTGGACGCCACGAACAACGCCCCCTGCCGCACCGCCAGCGCCCCCTCCGACAGCAGCCCGTACGACAACCCGGGCGCGATCCCCTGCACCACCGCGACAGGCGACTCGGCAGCCGTCGAAACAGGCCGCAGCCCCCGATCCCGCACCGCCAGCCGCAATCCGGACCCACCGACCACGAGCACCTTCGCACCGGCCGGCACCCGCTCCGCGATCAACCGCGCGGCCGCCTGCGCCGAGGTCACCACGTCCTCGGCCGAGGCAGGCACACCCAGCTCCCGCAGATGAGCGGAGATCGCCGCCGGCGTGCGTGAGGCGTTGTTCGTGACGTACGCCAGCCGCGCACCTCGCCGCTGCGCCTCCTCCAGCGCCTCCGGAGCCCCTGGCACCGCGTGACTGCCCAGATAAACCACCCCGTCGAGGTCGAGCAGCAGGGTGTCATAGCCGTCGATCAGCACAACGCCTCTTCCCGTTTGACTCTCACGTTGCGTGAGACTTTAGCGTCGCCCCCGTACCCACCCAGAGAAGGGACGACCATGTCGGCCAACCTCAACCTCACCGCCGAGGACCGCGCCGAACTCTTCGGCGACTTCGACCCGGACACCCACGCCGCCGAGGCGGAGCAACGCTGGGGCGGCACGGACGCATGGGCGGACGCCAAGCGCCGCTCGTCCTCCTACACCAAGCAGGACTGGCAGCGCTTCAAAGCGGAGGCGAGCGACCTCGGCACCCGCCTCGCGAACGCCCTCCGCTCGGGCGCCCCAGCAGACGGCGACGTGGCCATGGACCTGGCGGAAGAACATCGTGCCCACATCTCCCGCTGGTTCTACGAGTGCACCTACGAGATCCACCGCGGCCTCGGAGACCTGTACGTCTCAGATCCCCGCTTCACCACCTCCCTCGACGCCACCACCCCCGGCCTGGCCGCCTACCTCCGCTCCGCCATCACCGCCAACGCCCAGCGCCACGACACCTGACCCACCACCCCTCAGCCCACGCCTCCGGGTCGTACGGGCCCTCAACATCCCAACCTCGCAACCCCGTAACCGAGAACCGAACCCGGGTGCCGATATCGAATTCGCCTAGTAGTCGCCCTTCGTGGAGTACTGCGTGTGCCGCCCGAGGGCCCGGCGCGAGAGCGCGCCCAAAGCGGCTCATGCGGACTGCCACCCAGGAGCGTGAGAAGGTGCCGTCCGGCCTCATGCGGCTCAGGGCAGGATGTGGTGCGGTGCTGCGCGCGGCTCGGACGGGACCCGATGCGGCGCTGCACGCAGTCCGGAACGGAACTCGCCGCGATGCTTCGTACAGCCCGGAACGTGATGCGGTGCTTCGTACAGCCCGGAACGTGATGCGGTGCTTCGTACAGCCCGGAACGTGATGCGGTGCTGCGTGCAGTCAAGGGCGAGATGTGATGCGATTCTGGGGCGAGATGCGGTGTGGCGGAGCTACGTGCGTTCCGTGACCTGAGGTGCGGCTGTTGCGTCGCGCAGGTAGCCGGACGGACCCATCCAAGCCAGCCACCCCGGCCCCCACACCGACCCCGCGCTCAAACACCCGCCTACATCTCCCGACGAGCCCGCAAAGTCGCCCGCACACTCTTCAGAGCCGACACGTAATTCCGCTCATCAGGCCGCATCGCAACAGCGATGGCCAACGGCTCCTGAGCCCCTTCCACGTCACCAGTCCGCCACAACGCCAACCCCAACCCGAAGTAGGCATAATCCTCGGCCGGATTGGCGTCCACAATCTGCCGGAAGCTGGCCGCAGCCTCCGCATACTGCCGGGAATTGAACTGCGCCCGCGCCAGCGCCTCCAGAATGCTCCGCGACTCGGGCTCAGCCGCGGCGGCCCGCTCCAGCAACGCCGCCGCAGCAGCGGGGCTGCCCTCCTGCAGCAGCTTCACCCCACGCTGATACCAGTCGTAAACGCCACCCCACGGAGCACCCGCACTCTCATCTCGAACATTCCCATCCTGACCCATGCGTGAGAACTCCTTCATCGCTGACGGCGACCTGGCTCCGACCTGCCACGAACGGACACGACTGCAACCACGGGGCGACTTCTGGAAGGCGCAAGCATTTATGGGAGCATGCCCGGTATGGGGACTCCTGAACTGCCGGTACCTGCTGGACTGGTGCTACGGCCCTTCCGAGGCGTGCGTTTCGCTGTCGAAGATCCCGCCAAGGTGACCTCCCCGCCGTACGACCTGATCTCCGACGCCGACGTAGAGGTCCTTCTGGACGCTCACCCGAACAACGTCGTCCGCCTCATCCTTCCCTGCTCGTCCCCGAGCAACTCCTCCCCCCCCACCACCGAAATCCACCCGGCGTCCCAGGCAGCCACCGGCCCAAGCGACGCCAGAGACACCAGGGACATTAGGGACACCGACGCCACACCTCCAACCACCACCGACGAAGCGCACTCCGCGTCACCGACCGTCGCAGCACCTGTGACACACTCCGCGTCACAAATCACCACTCCCGAGACAGACCCCGCGTCTCCGCTGCCTCTCCAGCCCCGTTACGCCGTGGCCAGGGACACTCTTAAGGAGTGGCTGGACTCGGGCGTGCTGGTGCCTGACGACGTGCCCGCGCTCTACGTCTACGAGCAGACCGGCCCAGACATCCTGCAGCGCGGCCTGATCGGCGACGTCGGCCTGGCCGACCCCGGACAGCGCATCATCCTCCCCCACGAGGACGTCTTCCCCGGCCCCATCGCCGACCGCCTCGCTCTCATGAGCACCACCCAGGCCAACCTCGAGCCGATCTTCCTCCTCTACGACGGCGACGACGGCACAGCCACCCACCTGGTGGACGAGGTGGCCTCGACCCGCCACCCCCTCGTCTCCGCACAGACCGAGGACGGCCTCACACACCGCCTCTGGGCGATCACCGCCCCGGAGGAGATCGCCGCCATCAACGCCGACCTCCAGGCTCGCCAAGCCCTGATCGCCGACGGCCACCACCGCTACGCCACCTACCGCGTCCTTCAACGCCAGGAACGTGCCACCCACCACGACCTGCACAAGTACGTCGCGTCGGCATTGGGCCCGTGGGACTTCGGGCTTGCGCTGCTCGTCGACTCCCGCGCGTACCCGCCCGACCTCAAGGCCATCCACCGAGTCATCCAGGGCCTTCCCCTGGACGAGGCGGTGTCCAGGGCCAAGACGTCGTGGCAGGTGCACGACTACAAGGACCTGTCGGCCGGCCTGGCCGCGCTTGAGAGGGCCTCGGAGCCCGCGTTCCTGCTCGCCGGTGAGGACGGCTCGCACCTGCTCACCGACCCGGACCCGGTGCAGTTCGCCCGTGCCATGCCGCCGGATCGTTCCGACCGGTGGAACTCCCTGAACACCTCCGTACTCTCCGAGTTTGTGCTTCCTGTGGTGTGGGGCATGCGCGACAACGATCAGACCGTACGCATCGTCCATCACGACACGGACGCCGCTGTACAACTCGCCATTCGTACCGGCGGCACCGCTGTCCTTCTCAAACCGCTCGCGATCGACGACGTGCTGGCGGTTGCCGCCGGCGGCGAGCGAGTGCCCCGCAAATCCACCTCCTTCGGCCCTAAGCCACGGACCGGCCTGGTTCTCCGTACGTTCGCCACCGGTTGAGGCAGCCCTCGACGGCGCGGCCTTCCAGCAAGGCCCAGTCCGCCAGCACAGGGCTAGCCCAGCCTCCAGCCCAGCCAGCGCAGCACAGCCCAGCCAGCGCAGCACAGCGCAGCACAGCGCAGCACAGCGCAGCACAGCGCAGGCCAGATCCAGCCCGGCCTTCCGACGCAGGTCAACCCGGTCCTCCACCACCCCCAAGGCAGGCCCAGCTCTCCAGCCCACGCCAGCTCACCCCCTCCGACGCAGGCCAGGCCAGCCCTCCAGCCCACCCCTGAGACAGGCCCAGCTCTCCAGCCAAGGCCGGCCCCTTCGCCAAGGCCAGCTCCCCAGCCCAGGCCAGGCCAGGCTCGCCATCAGACCAGCTCTCCGGGTCAACCGTCCGAGTCAGCCCGCAGGGTCAGCCCAGCCGGATCAGCCCAGCCGGACGATCCCGCCGCGTCGGCCCCGTCAGCACAGGCCAGACCGGTCCTCCTGCGCGGCCGCAGCCCTACCAGCCCCCAAGCCCCTAAGCCCTCAAGCCCTCAAGCCCTCAAGCCCTCAAGCTCAGCATCCCGCCCCCAGGCTGCTAGGCCTCGCCTTGGCACCGGCCCCGCCCCTCCGGTGTCCCCATCCCCGATCGGTGCTCCTCCGGACCGATCGCGCTCATCGCGGAGACCCGCTGGATAAGCCAGATCAGCCGGTCGGTGCCAGGTATGGCACCTGCAGCGGTATCAGGTCGGCGAGGCGGTGAGCGGGCGCGGCCACGGCGTCGGACGCCGAGATGGTGACGGGCTCGGCTGCAGCAGCGTCCGCCGGGGTGGTGGTGGGGTCGGCTGGTTCGGCTTGTTCGTACGGTTTGGCGGAGCTGACCTCGACCTCATAGCGCCACCTCTTGCCGGTCGATGGGCCGTAGACCCGGCAGCGGAACGAGCCCATCACCTCAAGCAGGTCGCGGGGCTTCATGGCGCGGACGACGGCGGCCGTGTCCGCGTCGAACGTGATGCACGGGATGCTGTCGCTCAGTGTCGCCCCGCGTCTGTGGCGGCGACGTCGGACGATGATGCGCCACTTCGTCAGGGTGTCGCCGCTCGGCAGGGGATGGTCCTCGGCCGGGGCTGACAGCCTTCCCACCAGCAAGACTTCGTTTCGATCCACGGTCGTCCTCCGATCGGTGCTGCGGTCGAGATCACTCTCTACGATGAGGGGGTGGCCGGATCGGCTGAACGCCGTTCTGGGGATAACGGCGGGAGGCTTGGGAGTGCCTGTGGACAACATCACCGCGCTCGGCGGCGACGTTTATGAGATCGACACCAAGATGGCCGGGTTCTCGGGGATCACGGCGGGTTATCTGATCCTGAGTGACCGGCCCTGCCTCGTGGAGACCGGTACCTCGACCTCGGCCCCCGTCGTACGGGATGCGATCGCCTCGCTCGGTGTCGGCCCCGACGACCTGGCCACGGTCGTGGTGACTCACATTCACCTCGATCACGCCGGGGGCGTCGGCGACATCGCCAGGTTCTTTCCGTCCGCGCAGGTCGTCGTACATGAGAAGGGGGCCCGCCACCTCGCGGAGCCGTCACGGCTGATGGCCAGCGCGCGCATGGTGTGGGGTGATCGGCTCGACACGCTCTTCGGGGAGCTGACCCCCACCGAGGCCGAACGCATCGTTGCGCTCGGCGACACCGGCGCCATCGACCTGGGCAACGGGCGCACGCTGAACAGCCACTACTCGCCTGGCCATGCGAAGCATCATGTGGGGTTGGTCGATTCCGCCACCGGTGATCTGTATGTCGGTGATGCGGCTGGTGTCTACCTGCCTGAGACCGGCGATCTGCGTCCCGCCACTCCGCCGCCGGACTTCGATCTGAAGACCGCCCTGGATTCGATTGCGCTGTTCGGGGCGCTTGGGCCGCAGAGGTTGCTGTTCAGCCACTATGGGCCGGTTCAGGCCGTTCAGGAGACGCTTGAGCGGTCGGCGGAGGAACTTCGGGTTTGGGTTGATCTCACTCGGCAGGCTCGTTCGGAGGGCATGGATCTGGATCATGCTGTTGCCATGGTGAGGGAGCGCGTCGATGAACGCTACGGGGCGACGTCGGATGATGCCAGGGCTGAGCAGGTCGAGTTGCTGAGCGGTGTGTCGTCGAATGTCGCAGGGATCCTGCATTGGCTGGATCGCAGCTCTCCATGACAATGTGACGAGCGTGGCCTATGTGGCCGACGTGCCTGACATGGCGTATGTGGCGGACGTGACCAGCGTGGCTCATGTGGCCCACGTGGTTCCGTGGCTTACTCGGCTCATGTGGCTACCGTGGCCTGTGGCTAATGTGGCTGTGGCGGCGTGGCCTGTGCGACGCGGCCTGGCCTGGGCGACGGCCTGGCCTGTGCGACGCGGCGTGGCCTGTGCGACGCGGCGTGGCCTGTGCGACGCGGCCTGGCCTGTGCGACGCGGCCTGGCCTGTGCGACGCGGCGTGGCCTGTGCGACGGCGTGGCGCGATTGACAGCTTGGCGAGCGTGACCGGCGCGTGACGGCGGAAGGCGTGATGACATATCAGCGTGACGTCCAGCGCCGTGAAATGGCGAACCCGCCGCACGAGCCTTCCTCAACAGGGAAGACCCATGCGGCGGGCGCAGCGGTTCTACTCGCTCTTGGGCTTGTCTTCAGACCCCTCGGCATCATCGTTCAGGACGTCACCGAAGTTCGGCTCAATGAACGCCGGCGTGATCCCAGGCACCCCAGCCGCCTGCTCCTTCGCCTCCTCAGGCTCGTCAGCCTTGTCGGCCGGCACCGCCTCGTCGGCCTCAGCAGCGTCGCTGGTCTCCGCAGCTTGCGAAGCCTCAGCCTCCTCGCCAGCTTCCGGAGCCTGCGCCGCCTCAGAAGCCTGCGCGACTTCGGCGGACTCCGGGGCGGCCTCTGCAGATTCCGCCTCCTCCGCAGCTTCCTCCGAGGACGCAACGACTTCGGAGTCGTCATCGCCCTCAGCGGAATCAGCCTCCGAAGACTCGGCAGTGCCGGGCTCATCGGCCTCTTCGGCGGACTCGTCCACGTCAACATCCGAGGCGACCTCGGAGCTCAGGAGGTCGCCGGCCTCGGCGAGGGCGGCGGCGTCGTCCGCCTCCCCCTCCACCACGGCCACGTCTCCGGCGTCGTCGGAGTCGTCCTCGTAGTCGAACTCCTCCTCGACGTCCTCGATGACGGCGCCGGTCAGCTCCGCGTACCGCTCGGCCGCCTCCGTCTCGCCGTCCTCGTCGAACGCCATCGCCCGCCCGAACCAGTCCGTCGCAGCGTCCTGGTGCCCGGCGTCGGCCAGCGCGTCGGCGTACGCGAACGCGAGCCGTGCCGACCACGGCCGGGGCTGCGGGTCGCGCAGCTCGGGCAGTCGCTGCAGCGTGATCACGGCGGCGTCGTGCTGGCCTAGGTCGCGGCGGGCGCCGGACTCGACGATGGTCAGCTCGATGCGGCCGGCCCGGTCGAGGCGCTCCGCTTCGGGCGAACGTACGAGGTCGATGGCCCGCTCCGGACGGCCCATGCCGCGCTCGCAGTCGGCCATGACCGGCAGGTACGCGTCCGAGCCCGTCATCCGCCTGGCCGCCCGCAGATCACTCAGCGCCTCGGAGAAGTGGCCCGCACGGTAGGCGACGATGCCCGCCGCCTCACGTACGACACCGATGCGAGCCGCGAACCTGCGCGCCACCTTCGTGTGCTCGTGCGCCCGGTCCGGGTCGTCCTCCTCCAGCGCCCGCTCGGCGGCGACCAGGTGCCGGCCGACGAGGTCGGCGAGGTCGCCGGGAAGCGAACGCAGCTCCTCGAGAACTTCCTTGTCGAGCTCGTCCACCGTGATGTCGGGCGCCACCTCGGGCAGCTTCTCGCGCTGCGGCGCCTCGGCAGCGCCCTCGCTGTCGCCGCGGCCGTACCTCGCGCGGGTCCCCGCGCCGGGACGCTCGTCGCGGCCTTCCCGGGAGAACGGGCGGGAGTCGCGGTCGCCCCTGTCGCGGAAACCGCCTTCACGCCTGTCACCGTAGCCGCCGCGGTCGCCACCCTCACGGCGCGGCCCGCGGTTGTCGCGGAACCCGCCCTCGCGACGGCCGTAACCACCGCTTTCACGCCGGTCACCGTAGCCGCCCTCACGACGAGGGCCACGGTCGGAGTAGTCGCCACCCTCGCGACGGGGACCGCGGTCGGCAAAGCCGCCACCCTCACGGCGGGGGCCACGGTCCGAGTAGTCACCGCCCTGGCGACGGGGGCCGCGGTCGGCATAGCCGCCGCCTTCGCGCCGCTCGCCGTAACCGCCTCTACTGGGACGGTCGTCGCGGAACCCGCCTTCACGCCTGGGGCCGCGGTCGTCGCGGAACCCGCCCTCACGGCGCGGACCCCGATCGTCGCGGAACCCGCCCTCACGGCGCGGACCCCGATCGTCGCGGAACCCGCCCTCACGGCGCGGACCCCGATCCTCACGGAACCCGCCCTCACGACGCGGACCACGATCCTCACGGAACCCGCCCTCACGACGCGGACCACGATCCTCACGGAACCCGCCCTCACGACGGGGACCACGATCCTCGCGGGGTCCGCCTTCACGCCGCTGCCCGTAACCGCCACCGCCGCCGCCCTCGCGGCGCGGCCGGAAGTCGTCGCGGTCGCGGTAGGTACGGCGCTCCTCGCCGCCCTCCCGACGCGGACCCCGGTCCTCGTAACCACCTTCACGACGCCCGGCGAAGCCGCCTTCACGCCTCGGCCCGCGGTCGTCGCGGAAGCCACCCTCACGGCGCGGTCCGCGATCGTCACGGAAGCCGCCTTCACGCCTGGGGCCGCGATCGTCACGGAAGCCGCCTTCACGCCTGGGGCCGCGATCGTCGCGGAACCCGCCCTCGCGCCGGCCACCGCCGGAGGAGCCGCTCTCGCGCCGGTCGCCGTAGCCACCTTCACGGCGCGGACCGCGATCGTCTCTGTCCCGATAGGTACGGCGGCCGTCACCCCGGGGCCCGCGATCGTCCCCTTCGCGCCTGGGGCCGCGGTATCCGCCCTCACGGCGGGGGCCGGAGTCGTCACGGTCGCGGTACGGCCGGCGCTCCTCGCCCTCGCGGCGCCCGCCGCGGTCGTCTCGCTGATCGTCGCGCCGAGGACCGCGCTCACCGCGGTCGTAGGGACGCGACCTGTCATCGGAACGGAACGGACGGTCGCCGCCGGAGTCTCGCCCGCGAGAGCCGTAGCCGCCGCTCCTGCCACCTCCGCCTGAGCGCCTGTCACCGTAGTCGCCGCGCCCGCGCTGTCCGCCGTCCGATCCGTTATCTCTGTTCACTTCTGGTCCATTTCGTTGGCTCACCCAGCGGACTCTCAACGACGGTCCACCGTGGCTGGTCGCCGCCCGCCCTCGGGCCTTACGCGACGAAGGCCACCCGTGGGGGTGGCCCGGTCTCTCCAGCCTAGCAAGTCACAGAACGTCCATGAGCCCGTCGCACCCCGATATTGATTGGACCGCGAACCCCGGGTCGGCGAGACTGCTCGCCATGTCACTACGCTTCCACGAAATCGCCGAGTCCCGTCACCGTATTCTGAACCCGATCACGGACGACAAACTCAACCTGCTCGGCGAGATCTGCCACTTCGCGCCCGGCACCCGCATCCTGGACCTGGCTTGCGGAAAAGGCGAGCTCCTTTCCCGTTGGGCGGCCGACTACGGCGTCCAGGGCGTCGGTGTCGACATCAGCAAAGTTTTCCTGGGCGCCGCCGGAAAACGTGCCGAGGAGCTCGGTGTGGCCGATCGGGTCGAGTTCGTGGAAGCGGACGCGGCGGCTTACGAGGACACTCCCGAGTCGTACGACGTCGTGTCCTGCATCGGCGCGACCTGGATCGGCGGCGGTCTGGCGGGGACGTTGTCGCTGATGCGCCGCTGGCTGCGCCCCAACGGCATCGTCTTGGTGGGCGAGTGCTATTGGACGTCGCCGCCGCCGCCCGAGGCGTGCGCCTCGCTGAGCATCGACGAAGGTTCCTTCACCTCGCTGGCGGGTACGACCGAGCGCGCCGAAGCGGCCGGCTTCGAGCTACTGGAAATGGTGCTCGCCAGCCCCGACAGCTGGGACAGGTACGTGGCCAGCCAGTGGTGGACGATCAGCGACTGGCTGCGCGAGAACCCCGATGACCCTGATGTGCCGGCGATGCGTGACTTCCTGAGGCAGGCACGGCGATCCCACTTGGAGTACGGCCGTGACTACATCGGCTGGGGTGTGTTCGTCCTACGGCCGGTGTGACCCGTCATTCTGCGGCCGTTGTGACCGCCAGCCTGTTGTAGCCGGGGTGAGCCCTGTAGCCGGTATAACCGACCAT